>NZ_JBITLY010000004.1:0-735271 GCF_044465725.1 Streptomyces sp. NPDC049541
GCCTCCTCCGCCTTGCAGCTGCACGCTCCCCCACTCTCGGCTTCGCCCGAGCGGGGGGACCCCTCATGACCCCGCTCGGGGCGGCTGCAAGGCGCAGTTCCCTACGGCCGACCTGATCCAAACGACAGGGCCTAGCCGTCACACGCCGGTCCGCTCCCGGTCCCGCCGTTCCGGCCGCGGCCCCGGTTGCCCGGGGTCGCGGCTGCGGTAGACCGCATACGGGCGGAGCAGGTACTGCACCGGTGTGCTGAACACGTGGACCAGGCGGGTGTACGGCAACAGGGCGATCAGTGCCATGCCGATCGTCGCGTGGGCCCGGTACAGCACCGGTACGCCCTCCATCAGGGCCGTCCGCGGCTGGAGCGTGAACAGGCTGCGGGCCCAAGGGGCGATGGACGCACGGTAGTTGTAGCCGTCGCCGGACACATGGGTGAGCTTGGCGGCCATGCCCATCCAGATGGCGGCGATCAGGACGACGTACATGAGCTGGTCGTTGACGGTGGTCGCCCGGAACACCGGGGCGTGCGTGCGGCGGTGGTGGATGAGCAGCATGATCCCGGCGACGGCGAGCGCGGCGGCCACCGTGCCGCCGTAGAGCGAGAGCAGGTGGTACGTGTGCTCGCGGGCGCCGATCGAGTCGGTCCACGAGCGTGGGACGAACAGCCCCACCAGGTGGCCCGCCAGCACGAAGAGGATCCCGTAGTGGAAGGCCGGGGAGGCGATGTTCAGCAGCTTCGACTCGTCCACCTGCGAGGAACGCGTGGTCCAGCCGTACTTGTCGTAGCGGTAGCGCCAGATCAGACCGGCGACGAGCAGGGCGAAGGCGCCATACGGCAGAACGCCCCACAGGAGCGTGGTCATGAGCGAACCTCCGTGTGGGGGATCGGCAGGGTGGCGCATACGGCATCCAGGACGGACGCGTACGGGGTACCGAAGTCGGTGAGCCGGGCCCGGAGCCGCCCGAGGCCCTGGCGGTGTTCCCTGAGGAGGGCCGTGTCGCCGGTGCGGGCCGCGAACTCCAGCACCGCGGGCAGGAAGTCCGGCAGTTCCTCGCCGGTGAACTCCAGGCCGGCGGCGCGGTAGACGTCCTCGAAGCGGACCAGCGACAGACCGCGCTGCCGGGTGCCCCCGTCCCGCCACCGGCTCAGATAGAGGCTGTGCCGGTCCTTGAGGTCGAAGACCTGGACGTAGTGGGCGGCCAGTTCCCCGGGCGGGGTGAGGGCCGCATGGTCGGTGAACCCCCGCAGCTGCGGGGCCGCCTCGCGCAGCAGGGGCAGCCGGGCGCGGAAGTCGGCGTCGGGATAGGTCAGGCAGAGCGCTGCCGCCTGGTACAGCACGGCGTCCGAGGGCATCAGGTCTCCTTCGGTGTGCAGGAGCCCGCGGCGGTGGGCGGTATGCGCGTGTCGTCCACCTGCGTCGCTCCCTTGCTCACCCTCTGCTTCGACGCTAGGGGCGGGCGGGGGAACGCACCTGTTCACGGCGCCCGTACGGGTGCTCGGCCACGAGGTCAGGGCTTGCGGGCGACCCCCGCGTACACCGGAACGACGCCCTCCGTCTGCGCCGCCACGTCCTCGGCCTCCGGCCGCCACCCGGTCACCGGGATCACGCCGGGTCCGAGCAGCTCCAGGCCCTCGAAGAAGCGCTGGAAGTCCGTGATCGAGCGGGGGAAGAACGGGGTGCCGCTCGCGCGGAAGGCGCCCGCCGCCTTCGCGATGGCCTCCGGATTGAGGTCGGGGGTGACCTGCGAAAGGATCAGATGGCTGCCCGGGGCGAGCGCCGCGACGTACTTCGCCAGGAGGTCGTGGACGCCGTCGTCCAGGTAGTGGGTCAGAGCCACCAGCGACAGCGCGACCGGCCGTGCGAAGTCCAGGGTCTCGGCGGCCTGCCGCAGCAGGGTATCGATGTCCCGCACGTCCGCGTGCACATACTCCGTGCGGCCCTCCTCGGAGCCGCGCAGCAGCGCCTGGGCGTGCCGCAGCACGATCGGGTCGTTGTCCGCGTACACCACCCGGGACGCCGGCGCCACGGCCTGCGCCACCTGGTGCAGATTCGGCTCGGTGGGGATGCCCGTGCCGATGTCAAGGAACTGGCGGATCCCGGCCTCGGCGACCGTGCGGACGGCCCGGTGCATGAACCGCCGGTTGGCCCGCGCCCCGCGCACCGCGCTGTCGTCCACGGCGAGGATCTTCCGGGCCAGCGCCTCGTCCACCGGGTAGTTGTCCTTGCCGCCCAGCCACCAGTCGTACACGCGGGCGGGGTGCGGCCGGCTGGTGTCGATCTGCGGTGCGGCTTCGGATCCGGTCATGCGGGGCTTCTCCTCCGGTCGGACGGGTGCGGTGGGTGGCTCAGAAGCCCTCGCGGTGCTCCCGCAGGATCTTCTTCGTGCGCTGGGCCGACGCGGCCCGCGCCGTCATGTGGTCGAGGACCTCCAGATGCGCGGAGACCTCCTTGCGCGAGTCGAGGTACAGAGCGCCGGTCAGATACTCGGTGAAGACCATGTCGGGCAGCTCGGGCTCGTCGAAGCGGAACAGCGTGAAGGGCGCGTACGTCCCCGGGTGCGGGCCGTCCTTGAACTCGGCGATCTGCAGCGTGACCCGGTCCCGCTCGGCGAACTCCAGCAGCTTGTCCATCTGCCGGCGCATCACCTCGCCGCGGTGGCTCACCGGGCGCCGCAGAACCGTTTCGTCCATGATCACCCACAGATGGGGCGGGTCCGGACGGTCCAGCAGCCGCTGCCGTGCCATCCGCAGCGACACATGCCGCTCGATGGTCTCCGGACCGGTCTGCCCGACCGTGCCCGCCTCCATCACCGCACGTGCGTAGTCCTCGGTCTGCAGCAGGCCGGGCACGAAGTGCGGCTCGTAGGAGCGGATGATGTCGGCGGCGCCCTCGAGGCTCACATACAGGCTGAACCAGTCCGGCAGCACGTCGTGGAAGCGCTGCCACCAGCCCGGCCGGTTGGCCTCCTCGGCCAGGGCGACGAACGCGGCCGCCTCGTCGTCCGGGACGCCGTACGTCTCCAGCAGCACCTGGACGTACGGGATCTTGAGCGCGACCTCGGCCATCTCCATCCGCCGTACGGTCGCGGGGGCCACCCGCAGGACGCGCGCGGCCTCCTCCCGTTTGAGCCCGGCCGCCTCCCGCAGTTCCTGCAGGCGCCTGCCGAGCACCACCTGGCCCACGGTGGGCGCGGGACGCCGCTCACTCACGCCACGCCTCCCCTACGGGCCGAAGTAACCGCGCAGCAGTGTGTCATGTTCCGCCGCCAGTCTCACGGGTTCCGCGGTGAGGCGCTCGCCACGTGGGCCGTCCAGTGGACGTCCGTCAGGGCATCAGCGACTGGAGGTACTTGACCGTCGCCGGGTCGGCCGGAAGGAGCGTCTCGATGGCCAGCTCCGCGACCGTCACGTCCATGGGGGTGTTGAAGGTGGAGATGGACGAGACGAAGGACAGCGTCCGGCCCTCGTGCTCGATCTGCATCGGAAGCGCGAAGTAGGGGACGGGCTCCTCGGGTTCGTGGTCGTGGCCGTGCTCCTGCCGGGGCACCGGGTAGGCGGCCACCTCCTCGTACAGCGCCCGCAGGGGTGCGGAGCGGTGCAGGGCGATCTCCCGTTCCATCTGCGCGAGCAGATGCCCCCGCCACTCCGGGAGGTTGCGGATGCGCGGCGCGAGGCCCTCGGGGTGCAGCGTCAACCGCATGGCGTTCAACGGGGGTTCGAGCAGCTCCTGTGCGACGCCCTCCAGGAACATCGTCATGCCCCGGTTGGCCGCGACCACGTCGTACACCGAGTCGACCACGAACGCCGGGTAGGGCTCATAGCACCGGATGAGACGTTCCATGCCCTGGCGCAGGGCGTCCAGCCCGGGCGAGTCGAGCGGGGTCTCCGGGTAGTGCGGGGCATAACCGGCCGCCAGCAGCAGGGAGTTGCGCTCCCGCACCGGGACGTCCAGATGCTCGGCGAGCCTGAGCACCATCTCCTCGCTCGGCCGCGAACGGCCCGTCTCGATGAAGCTGATGTGCCGCGCCGAGGAGTCGGCCCGCAGCGCCAGCTCCAGCTGACTGACCCGGCGGCGCTCGCGCCAGGACCTCAGCAGGGGGCCGATGCTCTTGTCGGTGGGGGCGGTGGCCGAAGTGCTGGTTCCCGTCGCGACAATGGTCATGCGTACGACCGTAGTCGAGGAGCGCACCTGATGACCTGGCCGCCCTTGAAGCCGACCCTGGAGACCGCCGCGGTGTACCGCGCCAGAGTGCGGGGCTGTCTGCTGGGCGGTGCGATCGGTGACGCCCTCGGCTACCCCATCGAGTTCAACTCCCTGGACCGTATCCGCGCCCTCCACGGCGAAAACGGGGTGACCGGGTTCGTGCCCGGTGCGTACGGCGCGCTGGGTCTGGTCAGCGACGACACACAGATGACCCTGTTCACCGTCGAGGCCCTGATCCAGGCGCACGCCAGGGAGCGGGAGCGGGGCATCGGCGGCGCCTGGGCACACATGCTGCGTCAGGCGTACGAGCGCTGGCTGGAGACCCAGTCGAAGCCGGGCCCCGAGCAGGGCGCCGCCCCCACGGGCGGCCTGATCGACGAGCCCTGGCTGTACTCCCGCCGCGCACCGGGCAACGCCTGCCTCTCCGGGATCGCCCAGAAATACCACCCCGACCCGATGCTCAAGCTGGACGGCAAGCCGGGCCAGGTCAATCCCGACTCCAAGGGCTGCGGCACTGTGATGCGCTCGGCCCCCTTCGGCCTGATCAACTCCGCCGACGGGGCCTTCGCCATGGCCGCCCGCGGCGCCCAGATCACCCACGGCCACCCCACCGGCTACTACGCGGCGGGCGCGCTGGCCGCCATCGTGGCACACGTCGTGGAGGGGGACTCCCTGGAGGGCGCGGTGCTGCGCACGCTTCGGCTGCTGGTCCGCCACCCCGGCCACGAGGAGACGACGGCCGCCCTGGAGGGAGCCCTCGACCTCGCCGCCCAGGGGCGGCCGACCGCGGAGAAGCTCCAGACCCTCGGCGCGGGCTGGGTCGCCGAGCAGGCCCTCGCGATGGGCGTCTACTGCGCGCTCGTCGAGCTGGACGTCAAGGAGGCCCTGCTGCTGTCCGTCAACCACTCGGGTGACAGCGACTCCACCGGCTCCATCTGCGGCAACCTCCTCGGCGCCGTACACGGAGACGTCGGGCTGCCGCACGAGTGGGTCGAGCAGGTCGAGGGCAGGCGCACCATCGCCGCGATCGCGGACGACCTGGCGGCGGAGCGACCGCACGAGCGGTGAGGGGGCAGCCGTTCCCCAACCGTCCGGAGGGTTCCCCGACCCGCCCCCGGGAACCCTTCTGACCAGGACCGCAGTCAGTCGTTGTGGCACGCTGAAGAAGCACCCGGTGCCGAGGAAGGAGCGAGCCCATGCCCGTCGAACCCCTGTCGCTGAAGGAGATCGAGGACCGACTGGCCGAGCTGCCGGGCTGGGCGGTCGAGGACGACCGGCTCACCCGCTCCTACCGGCTCGGCTCGCACTTCGCCGCCACCGCGATGGTCATCCACATCGCCCAGGTCCAGGACGAGCTCGACCACCATTCCGACCTCACCCTCGGCTACAACACCGTCTCCCTGTCGGTGAACACGCACAGCGCGGGCGGCAAGGTCACCGAACTCGACTTCGCCCTCGCGCAGAGGGTCGAGGAACTCGCACCGGCGCACGGGGCGCACTGACCCGCGTGCTCGACTACGACAAGGAAGCCGACGCCTACGACGCCACCCGCGGCGGCGAGCCGAGGGCCGCGGCCGCCGCCGACGCCGTGCTCGGCCTGATCCCGGAAGCGACCGACCGGCTGCTCGACGTGGGCTGCGGCACCGGGATCGTCACCCGGCGCCTCGCGGCCGCGCGGCCCGCCACCCGGGTGACGGGCGTCGACCTGACCTACGGCATGGCCCGCATGGCCGCCCGGCGCCTGCCCGGCTCCGTCCTGCTGGCCGACAGCCGCCGACTGCCCTTCCGCGACGGAACGTTCGACGCCGTCACCAGCGTCTGGCTGCTGCATCTGTTCGACGAACCCGAGGACGTCCGCGCCGTCGTCGCCGAGTGCGCCCGCGTCCTGAAGCCCGGCGGTGTGTACGTCACCACCGTCGACAAGGCCGCCGCGCACGACGTCGGCAGCGACATCGACGCTGTCCTTGCCCCGCGCCCGCGCCGCCCGGCCCCGGACGCCGCCCCGCTCGTGGAGTCGTACGCCGCCGCGCACCGTCTGCACCCGGCGGGGCAGGCCCGTTTCCCCGGCCGAGGCCAGGGCCGCAGCCCTCGCCGCACGGCCGCCGACCTGCGGCGCGGCTGGTTCACCCAGCTGCCGCCCGGTGACCCGCTCACCGAACGCTTCGTCGCCCGGATCCAGGCGCTGCCCGACCAGGAACGACCGCGCGCCGACCCGGAGTTCGGCCTCCGGGCGTTCAGGAAGCCGACGGCCGACTGAAGTCCATCGTCCAGTTGGTCACCCACGTCTGACCGCCGTCGAGGGAGAACGCCTGCTCCCAGTGGGCGGAGCTGGTGGACATGTCCGCCCAGATGAACCGCACCCGCACGTCCTTGCCGTCGTGTGTGTCGTCGCCGTAGAACTCGCCGCGATCGCCTTCGAAGCGACCGATCACGGGCGGGAAGAGCTTGCCGCTGCGGCTGGAGGACCAGTTCAGCGACCATTCCTCGCGCTCCACGTCGAACAGGCGCAGGGTCAGCCCCTTCGCGCAGAGATACGGCATGTCGATCTCGTCGATGTTCGCGGCCCCGTCGAACAGTGGCCGGCACCAGTGGGTGGCCGGGAACTCCACCCAGTCGCTGTCCGGGTCGAGGAAGTCGGTGCGACGACGGTTCGCGACCTGCCACTCGCCGGTGAAGAAGTCGAAGTCGTGCGGGCTGCTCATGAGCGCTCTCCAGTGGTTCCCGAGGGCAGGGAGTCGGACAGGTAGGCGTCCAGGTCCGGGACTTCGGGCACGAGCATGTGCCGTACCCAGGCGTCCCGTTCGTGCTGGATCGGCGGCAGCTCGAAGACGCAGCCGATCCAGGGCAGTTCGGGGCGGACGAAATGAGTGGGATCGTGGTCGGGGCAGCCGACGACGGGCTGACCTGCGGCCGCGTTCGCGTAGTGCAGGACGTTGTCCCACACCCAGCTGTAGGCGTTGATGTAGGCGCCGTCGTCGTTTCCCCGGTGAACGACGACGAACGTCGCCGGAGGAGTGCCGTCCGGCTCCGGCAGCAGCTCCGGCAGGATGGCGTACGCCGCCTTCTCCACGTCGGGTGCGATGCCCGCCGGGTCGGCGGTCACGTGGTAGCGCTTGATGCGCCGTCCCGCCACCTCGACGGGCGGCGGCACGGTCAGGAACTTCTCCTCGAAGGGCATGGACAGGACGCTAGGCCGACTTCACTGACATCCTGTGTCAGTGAAGTCCAGTCGGCTCGTCTCGATCCTGCTCCTCCTCCAGACCCGGGGCCGAATGACCGCCGCCCAGCTCGCCGAGGAGCTGGAGGTCTCGGTCCGTACGGTCTACCGGGACGTCGAGGCGCTGGGCGCGGCGGGCGTTCCGCTGTACGGGGACGCGGGCCACACCGGCGGTTACCGTCTGCTCGACGGCTACCGCACCCGGCTGACCGGCCTCACCGCCGACGAGGCCGAGGCCCTCTTCCTCGCCGGCGCGCCCGGCCCGGCCGCGGAGCTGGGTCTCGGCTCGGTGCTCGCCGCCGCCCAGCTCAAGGTCCGCGCCGCGCTGCCGCCGGAGCTGCGCGCGCACGCCGACCGGATCAGCGGCCGCTTCCACCTCGACGCCCCCGGCTGGTACGCGGACGCCGAGGAGGCGCCGTATCTGCCGGCGGTGGCCGACGCGGTGTGGAACTGCCGCGTCCTGAACGTCCTGTACCGCCGCTGGGCCGAACCCACCGAAGTGCGGCGCCGCCTTGAGCCGTACGGACTGGTCCTGAAGGCAGGCCGCTGGTACGTCGTCGCGGGCCCGGGCCCCCGCACCTTCCGCGTCGACCAGATCCTCCAACTCGCCGACTGCGATGAGAATTTCACCCGCCCGGACGACTTCGACCTGGCCGCCTACTGGAGGGCGTACCAGCGCGACTTCCACGACCGGCTGTACCGCGGCGAGGCACTGGTCCGGCTGGCGCCGGGCGTACGGCTGCCGAGGGCGGCCGTCAGCCGTACGGACGACGACGGCTGGACCCTCGCCACGGTCCCCATCGAGTCCGTCGAGCACGCCCACGGCGAGTTCCTCCGCCTGGGCACCGACATCGAGGTGCTCCAGCCGCCCGAACTGCGCGCACGCATCGCCCGCACAGCGGCCCAACTGGCAGAAAGATACGGCAACTTGACGGAAAGCGGCGGCGACTGAGGGGACTGAACCCGTCCGTCCTCACCCGGAGGTCCGTCATGTGCTCTTCCTCGCGCGCACGGCGTCCCCGGACGGCGGGGGACCATCCGGGCGGGAAGTGCGGGCGCCGAGCCGCACATCGTGACACGGAGGCGGTCGCCCACCGATCGCGGGCGACCGCCTCACCTCACCGGGCCGGCTTCAGCCACCCAGGACGCCGCCAAGGAGGCCGGTCACGACGCCCAGCAGGCCCCCCAGCAGGCCCGAGAGCCCGTCATGGTGTTCGTCGTTGTCGCCCTTGGCCGAGACGCATGTCTGGTGGCCGAGGAGAGAGATGTGGATCGTTCCTTCGCACTTGGAGGGCGCCGGAGCCGCAGAGGCGCTCGGCGCCATGAGGGTCAGGGCGATTACGGGAGCGGCGAGGACCGCCGCGACACGGGAGCGGGTCGATTTGCGTGTGCGCTGCGACATCACTGTCCTTTCGACGAGCATGTGGGACCGGACCTTCCTTGATCAGGTTCAATCAGATTCAGGTGGCCCTCTGCGCTCCGCAACTCGAGGATCACTCCCGGCAACCGTTCGGCCCAGTCAGCCGACCGCGCAGGTCTGGTCGCCCAGCCTGAACGAGGTCGGTTTCGTGTTCGCCCCCGACCAGCTCCCCGTGAACCCGAAGCCCACGGACGAACCGGCCGCCACCGCGGCGTTCCAGCTCAGGTTCTTCACCGTCACCGCCGCGCCCGACTGGGTGTGGTCGGCGTTCCACAGCTGGGTGATCTTCTGGCCGTCCGCGAAGGTCCAGCCGAGTGACCAGCCGCTCCAGGCACTCGAACCCGTGTTGGTGAGCCGGACGTCGGCCTGGAAGCCGCCCGACCACTGATTGGTGATCTTGTAGGTGACCGTGCAGGCACCGGTCGGCGTCGGGTCCGTGCCGCCACCGCCGCCGTTGTCGCCCCCTCCGCCCGTGTCGGAGGTGTCGCCGTAGATGACACCCCGGCCGTTGGTGGAGACGTACACCCGTCCGTAGACCCGCGGGTCACCGGTGATCGCCCCGCCCGTCCAGCCCCACTGGTGGGCGTCGTCGTTGATACGGGTCCAGCTCGCGCCCTTGTCGGTCGAGCGGAAGATGCCGCGCACGCCGCCGATCTTCGCGCTGGTGTAGAGGGTCTGGTACGAGGCCCCCGTCGCCGCCTTGCCGAAGCCGATCGTGTCGGCCTGCTCGACGTTCGACAGCTTGGTGAAGCTCGCGCCGCCGTCCGTGGAGTGCCACAGCCCGTACGCGCCGTCGGAGGCGCCGCCCGCGAGCCAGACGTCCCCCTTCGCGCCGGGCAGCGCCTTGAAGCGCACGCTGTCGCCGCCGGGGAGACCGGTGGCCGAGGACGCGGTGAAGGTCGCGCCGCCGTCCGAACTCACGTAGAACTTCCCCGACTTGAAGCCGTAGAAGGTCTTCGCGTCGACCCGGTCGGCCTCGACGGTCGCACCGGCCGGGATGCCGCTCGACGCGGCCCAGGACGTCCCGAAGCCGGTCGTGTACTGCACGGCGGTGCCCGCCGGGCTCCACACGAACCGGCTGCCGTCCGAGGCCGCGGCCACCGTACCGCCGCCCGACACACCCGACGGGTCCGTCCCCGCGAACCAGTTGGCCCCGTTGTCCGTGGAGAACGCGATGTGCGGACCGGAGTCGAGGTCGCCGACGCGCACCACCGTGTTCGGGTTGGTCTCCGCGAAGTCGAGGCCGGTCGTCGTGGTGAAGGTGGGCGAGGTGAACATCATCGAGGGGACCTTGGCCAGGTCCGTGTGCCGGAAGCCGCCGATGTCACCGAGTGCGCTGAACAACTGGGCGCCGCCCGACGGGGGAGAGGCGAGGTCGTTGACGGCCGTCTCCTCCAGCCCCTGCACCATGGGCTTCACGGTGAACTGCCCCCCGCTGTCCCACCTGGTGAGGTTCTCGGTGCCGTACAGCGTCGCCCCCGTGCCGTACATCATGCGGTCCGAGTTGAACGGGTCGATCTCCAGCGACTCCGTCATCCAGCCCAGTTTCGGGGACTGTTCGGGGGGTGAGGGGTTCGCGTTGAAGGTCAGCCAGGGCGACGAGGAGACGTCGATGGTGTAGCGGTTCGAGCGGTTGGGGTACGACGTGTAGTCCCACGCCTTCGTCCAGGTGCCGCCGCTGTCGGTGGAGCGGAAGATCTGGGTGTCCGGCCACCAGGAGCTGTAGGCGGTCGTCATGACGGTTCCGGGATGCTGTCGGTCGACGGTCAGGCCGCTGAAGCCGTAGGACGTGTCGGCCTCGGCGACCGGGCTGATGTCGGTCCAGGTGCCGGTCGCGGTCGCGTACCGCCACAGCCGGCCCTTGCCGCCGTCGTAGGGGCCGCCCTTGTCGCTGTAGGCGAGATACAGATAGCCGTTCTTCGCGTCGAGCACGCCCTTGTGCGCGAGATATCCCGTCGGCTGCCCGGCCAGCCGGGTCCAGCTGGCGCCCGCGTCCGTCGAGCGGTACACCGCGTTGTCCTTGTCGGCGACCCCGACGTAGATGGTCTTCGTCGGCGTACCGGCCGTACCGGTCGACTCGTCGAAGGTGACCCAGACGATCCCCTGGTTGTCGGAGGCGTATCCGCTGGTGTCGCTCGGATCCTGCACGTAGTTGCCGACGTTGGGGAAGCCGGTCACCTGCGACCAGGTCACACCGGAGTCCGTGGACCGCCACAGCCCCTTGCCGCTGGGCGCGCCCAGATACAGCACGTTGTCCTTGTGGGGGTCGATCGCGAGCCGCTCGCCCATGCCCCGGCCGGGCATGTTGCCGCCGAGCTTGAAGGGGAGATCCGTCTTCTGCCAGCTCGCGCCGCGGTCGGCGGACCGCAGCACGGCACCGTTCGTCGCGTCCCAGCTGTTCGTGTACGTCCCGACGGCCGCGTACACCTTGTTCGGATCGACGGAGTCGGAGGCCAGGCTCACGACCCCGGTGTGCCCCCACTGGTCCCAGCCGACCGAGTCCAGCAACGGCGTCCAGGTCTTGGTCGCCTCCTGCCAGCGGTAGGCGCCACCGATGTCGGTGCGGGCGTAGGCCAGGTTCTTCTCACTCCGGTTGAACACGATGCCGGGGACGAAGCCGCCGCCGTCGATCCGCGCGTTCTTCCAGGTGTACGTGTCCGCGGCGAGCGCGACCTTCGGGCCACTCGCGGCGAGGACGGGCGGACTGCCCGCGAGCAGACCGGCCGCGAGAGCCAGCACGGCCGTGAGGATACGGGTTCTTCGCACGGTGGGGTCCTTCCATGAGGGGAACGTGCGAGTGCCGGGCGGCCCCCGTGCGGGTGGGGGCCGCCCGGCCGTGCGGTACGCGCCCCGATAGGGGCGCGGGGCTGTGCTGGATTTGCGGCTACCGGCGTGGGCGCGACCAGCCACAACGGCCCCGCAGTCAAAGTCCGCCCAACCCGCGGGGCACCTATTCCAGAAGCTCCGCGTACGAGCCCATGGCCAGGGCGATGTCCGCCTGGGCCCAGAACCGGTGATACGTGAACGACGGCGCCGCTCCACCCGCCAGATACGCCTGGATCTTCGACCAGGCAGGATCGTTCTTGTAGAACGACCGCAGCGAGGAGAACGTCGACGACGAGTTGATCACGTCCCCGTTCGGCATCTTGCCGCTCCAGCCGCTCGGCACGTACACGCTGTCGTTGAACCGGCTGTAGTCGGTGCGGGTCTCCGGCACGGCGATGCCCAGGGCGTCCTGGTAGTTGTTCCACATGCCGTCCAGCAGCGCCTTCGCCGTGGACTTGGCCGTCGCGTCACCGGACTTGGCGCCGTAGTACGTCAGGACCTTGGCGTACGCGGCCGCCACACCCACGTCATCGGTGTAGTCGGCGACCGTCACGTGAAGCCCGCTGTTGGACCCGGGACTCGAGGCGTTCCAGGTGTCGGGCTGCCCCGACCACTGCAGCGTCGCCGGGATCCGATAGGTGCCGTCCGGGTTGATCGTGGTCTTGGACAGCGCCCACTTCACCCACTTGTCGAGGACCGCCTTGGCCTGCGCGTTCCCCGTCTGCTGGTAGAGCTCGGCGACCCGCTCCATCGACCACGCCTGGAAGCCGAACCACTGGTTGGACGGCGGGTCGTGGTAGACGGGCTGCCAGTCGTAGTACATGCCGTAGAAGGTCGAGGTACCGGCCGGCGGGGTGGCGTAACGTCCCGCCCAGCTGTTGGTCGCACCGCCCGCGATGGCACCCTCGGACGACTGCAGCCACTGGTAGAACTCCAGCTGCCGTTGCAGCGACTTGGACCAGTCGGCCGCGCCCGTCGCCGACTTCGGCTTCAGGTCCGCGTAGGAGCTCAGCGCGTACGCGGCGAGCGGATTCTGGTAGCCGCCGTGCACATGACTGGAGCCGATGCGCCAGGCCCAGCCCGCGTTGGTGTCCGTGGCGCCGCCCCAGGCGTAGTACCAGGACAGCAGATAGTCGGAGGCGTCCTTGCCGGTGCCGGCCGGGCAGGTGGACGGACCGACGCAGTTGCCGATCTTCTTGAAGTACTTGTCGTACATGGCGTAGCGCAGGTAGTCGCCCATCTTGGCGGCCTTGCCGACGGTCGTGGAGACGTCCGCGCCCTTGCCCTGCTGCTTGGCCCACACGTCGGCCCAGTACGCGGCCTGCACGGCACGCGCGTCGGCGTCCGGGGCGTCGGTGAACTTCCACTGCTTGGCGTAGGACGAGTCGCCGGTGAACAGGTCCAGGTAGCCGTTCTTGCCGCCGTACTTGAAGGCGTCGCAGGTCGGCTGCGGCACCGTCTCCCACACCGACTCCTGCGGTCCGCGCTGGAAGGTGTTGATGTACGACGGGCCCTTCGCCGTCGGACCGCCCTCGCAGGTGCCGCCCGGCGTGTTGCCGTAGCCGTAGACGTTGTCGACGTCCTGCAACCAGTGCATGCCGTACACGTCGTCCGTGCCGTACGTGCTCTTCAGCTCGCCCGCGATCGGATCGGAGCCGACCGAGACCGACGTGTCCAGCTTCGCCGGGTACTCGTTCGGGGCGTCCAGTTCGGGCGCGTAGGTGGCCGGCTTGGAGGCGTTGTAGAAGGAGTTGGTGGGCTGGTCGGCGTGGGTGGGGATCATGTACTTCTCCATGAGGGCCCACGCGCCGTTGAACTTGGACCAGTCGCCGGTGACCTTGCCGTACATCGCCTGCAGCCACAGCAGATAGCTGTAGGCCTCAGAGGTGGTCTCGTGGCCCTGGTCCGGCGCCTCGACGATCAGCGTCTCCACCGAGTGGTACGGGATGCCGTCGGGGGAGAAGTAGCCGTTCGCCGGGTTGGTGATCTTCCCGTAGAGGTCCAGGAAGCGGGCGTCGTACGCCTTCGTGGCCGCCAGCTCGGTGACCGTGACCGCTGCCTTCGTGTAACCCGTCGCGGTCGACTCGAAGGACGCCGAGCCGGTGCCGGAGGAGTCGGCGGTGATGGTCACGTTCTGGGCGGTGCTCCAGTTGGCGGGCGTGAAGGTGAGCGTCGCGCCGCCGGTCACCGACAGACCGGAGTTGCCGCTCGCCCGGGCCGTCGTCACGGTGACATTGGCGCTCGGCTGGGTCGACAGCTTCACCGCGTATGTGCCCGACCTGCCCTGCTGGACGCCCAGCTGGTTCGTCGACGCCACCACGGCGGGGCCCGAGGCGACCGTGATGCCCACAGGCGTGGACTCCGCGGACGCGCCCAGGCTGTCGTACGCCTTCGCCACCAGTGAATGACTGCCCACGGTCAAACCAGAGGCGGAGAGCGTGAAGGGCGCGCTGGTGTCCGTGCCCAGCAGGGTCGTGTCGTCGTAGAACTCGACCTTGCTGATCGTCGCGTTGTCGGCCGCCGCCGCGGTCGCCGCGAGCGGGACCGGATCGCCCTGTGTGTAGACCGCGCCCGCCGTGGGGCTGGTCAGCACGGTGACCGGCGGCTGGTGCGCGCCGGCGCAGGTGGTGCCGTTGACCGCGAAGCTGGTGGGGGCGGTGTTGGTGCCGCTGTAGCTGAACTGCGCGCCGGTGGAGACCGCGGCGCCCGCCGCGATCTTCGCGTTGTACCCGGCGTCCTTCACGGTGACCGACTGGCCCGACTGGGACCAGGTGCCGTTCCACCCGTTGCTGAGCTTCTGGTTGCCGCCGTACGCGTACGTCAGGGTCCAGCCGTCGATGACGTCCGTGCCGCGGTTGGTGATGGTCAGATCGGCGGTGAAGCCGGAGCCCCAGTCGTTGGTCTTGTAGTCGACGCTGCACTGAAGTGCCGCCGCATGAGCGGGAGTTGTGCCGGTGCCGAGCATGGTGAGCGGCAGAGCGAGGGCCGCCACCACGGCGGTCCACAACCGCCGTGCAGTTCTGTGTCTCCTTCTGGGCTGCATGTGCTGGTTCCTCCTTGCGGCTCGGAAAAGAGTGGGGGAGGGGAGGAGCAACAAGCCTTGAACCAGTGGGAGCGCTCCCATAGTGGGGACGGGGGTGAGGGTGGTCAAGATGCTTGAAGAGTCGAAAAGATTCGACGCGTCTTAGCTGAGGGAAAGTCAGGAAAGTCTGCGACTCCCCTGTCCTTTGCCGTCACTTGGCGCTAGCTTCATGGACACCAGTGGGAGCGATTCCATCAGTCGACGCGTCCGTCACGACGCGCCCGAACTGCAAGGACTCGCTCATGCGACACCCTCCGCGTTCAGGTCTTTTGGCCGTTGCCGCCGCCGTTGCCCTGGTGGGCAGCGCGGTCGCACCGGTCGTCACGGCACAGGGAGCCACCCCCGCCTGCTCGGTGGAGTACTCCGTCACCAGCCAGTGGGGCAACGGCTTCCAGGGTGCCCTGAAGATCACCAACAACACTGCGCCCGTGAGCAGTTGGAGCGTCAGCTTCGACTTCGGAAACGGCCAGAAGGTCAACCAGGGCTGGAACGCCAAATGGTCCCAGTCCGGTACGACGGTGACCGCGGCCAACGAGAGCTACAACGGCTCGCTGGCCACCGGCGCGAGCGTCAGCGCCGGGTTCCTCGCCTCCTGGTCGGGGACGAACGCCGTACCGACGTCGTTCAAGCTCAACGGGACGACGTGCAACGTCGATACGGAGCCGTCCCCGCCGCCGACCGAGCCGCCTGCCAGTGGTACCGCACCCGCTCTGCATGTCTCCGGGAACAAGCTCGTCGACGCCGACGGCAGGAGCCGCCGGCTGCTCGGCGTCAACCGTTCCGGCGGCGAGTTCATGTGCGTGCAGGGCCGGGGCCTGTGGGACGGCCCGGTCGACGACGCCGCGATCAAGGCGATCGCCGACTGGAAGGCGAACGCCCTCCGCATCCCGCTCAACGAGGAGTGCTGGCTGGGGCTTTCCGGCATCAAGCCCGAGTACGCGGGCGCCAACTACATCGCCGCCGTCAAGGATTTGGTGGCCAAGGCGGAGGCGCACGGCCTGACACCGATCCTCGATCTGCACTGGACCTACGGCCAGTACACCGGCAACTCGGCGGGCTGCTCCGACGTACACGCCACCTGCCAGAAGCCGATGCCCGACCTGCAGTACACACCGTCGTTCTGGTCGTCGGTGGCCAGCACCTTCAAGGCCGACCAGGCCGTCGTGTTCGACCTGTTCAACGAGCCGTATCCGGATCGGGCGGCCTCCACGACCGCCCAGGCGTGGCAGTGCTGGAAGGACGGAGGCACCTGCCCCGGCATCGGCTACCAGGTCGCCGGGATGCAGGACCTCGTCGACACCGTGCGCTCCACCGGCGCCAGGAACGTCGTCATGGCCGGCGGTCTGGCGTACTCGAACGACCTCGGCCAGTGGCTGACGTACAGGCCCACCGACCCGACGGGCAATCTGGTCGCCGCCTACCACGTCTACAACTTCAACTCCTGCGCCGACGCGAGCTGCTGGAACTCCACCCTCGCCCCGGTCGCGGCCCAGGTGCCGCTGATGGCCGGGGAGATCGGCGAGAACACCTGCTCGCACTCCTTCGTCGACCAGGTCATGAAGTGGTTCGACGACCGGGACCTGTCCTATCTCGGCTGGACCTGGAACACCTGGGACTGCTCCTCCGGTCCCTCCCTGATCTCCAACTACGACGGAACCCCCACGTCGTACGGCACCGGGCTGCGTGATCACCTGCGCGCCCTCAACCCGTAAGTCCCGTATCCCGCAATTCCCGCATCGGAGAAGGAACCCGCACTCATGAGTCGTACCAGAACAGCGTTGCTCGCCGCCCTGGCGCTGGTCGCCGGGGCCGCCGGGACCGCGACGGCCGTCGTCCCCGGCGGCGTCTCGACGGCCTCCGTCCCCTGCACCGTCGACTACAAGGTGCAGAACGACTGGGGCTCCGGCTTCACCGCCGCCGTCACCGTCACCAACAACAGCGCCGCCAAAAGCAGTTGGGCGGTGAAGTGGTCGTACGCAGGCAATCAGAAGATCACCAACTTCTGGAACTCGAAGATCACCCAGAGCGGGACGGCCGTCACCGCCGCCAACGAGAGCTACAACGGAACCCTCGCCACCGGCGGCTCGGTCAGCTTCGGCTTCCAGGGCACCTACAGCGGCAGCAACGCCGTCCCGGCCACCTTCAGCCTCGACGGTGTGACCTGCAACGTCGACGGCGGCCCGACCGACCCGGGCCCGACCGACCCCGGTCCGACCGGCCCGAAGGCCGACAACCCCTACGCCGGCGCCAAGGTGTATGTGAACCCGGAGTGGTCCGCCAACGCCGCCGCCGAGCCGGGCGGCAGCCGCGTCGCCAACCAGCCCACCGGTGTCTGGCTGGACCGGGTCGCCGCGATCAACGGCGCCGGCGGGAAGATGGGCCTGCGGGCGCACCTCGACGAGGCCCTGAAGCAGAAGGGCAGCGGAGAGCTCGTCGTCCAGCTGGTGATCTACGACCTGCCGGGCCGCGACTGTGCCGCGCTCGCCTCCAACGGTGAGTTCGGGCCGACGGACATCGACAAGTACAAGACGCAGTACATCGACCCGATCGCCGCGATCCTTGCCGATCCCAAGTACGCCTCGCTGCGGATCGTCACCACGGTCGAACTCGACTCCCTGCCGAACCTCGTCACCAACGTCTCGCCGCGGAACACCGCCACCCCCAACTGCGACACGATGAAGGCGAACGGCAACTACATCAAGGGCGTCGGCTACGCGCTGAACAAGCTCGGTGACGTCCCCAACGTCTACAACTACGTGGACGCCGGGCACCACGGCTGGCTCGGCTGGGACGACAACTTCTCGGCGACGGTCCAGACGATCAAGCAGGCGGCGACCGCCGAGGGCGCCACGCTGAACGACGTCCACGGCTTCATCACCAACACCGCCAACTACAGCGCGTTGAAGGAGCCGTACTACACCATCAACGACTCGGTGAACGGCACGTCCGTGCGCCAGTCGAAGTGGGTCGACTGGAACCGGTACGTCGACGAGCTCTCCTACGCCCAGGCCTTCCGCCAGGAGGCCGTGAGCCAGGGCTTCCCCTCGGGCGTCGGCATGCTCATCGACACCTCCCGCAACGGCTGGGGCGGCAGCGCCCGGCCGACCGGTCCCGGCGCCCAGACCGATGTGAACACCTACGTCGACGGCGGCCGTATCGACCGGCGCTTCAACACCGGCAACTGGTGCAACCAGGCCGGTGCCGGCCTCGGCGAACGGCCCAAGGCCAGCCCCGCGGCCGGGATCGACGCGTACGTGTGGATGAAGCCCCCGGGCGAGTCCGACGGTGCCAGCTCGGCCGTCCCGAACGACGAGGGCAAGGGCTTCGACCGGATGTGCGACCCGACCTACACGGGCAACCCGCGCAACAACAACAACATGTCGGGGGCACTGCCCAACGCTCCGCTGTCGGGGCACTGGTTCTCGGCGCAGTTCCAGCAGCTCATGCAGAATGCGTACCCGCCGTTGTAGGTTGCGGTGCGTTTGACGCTGCCGTCGTTCGTGGCTGATCGCGCGGTTCCCCCCGCCCCTATGGGAGCGGGGTCAGCCCCTGTCGGCCAGGCCCCGGCGGATTGCCAGCTCCACCGCCGAGTGGTCCCCGTCCGGCCGTTCCAGCTCGTAGGGAACGGCCGGCATCAGCGGCGGCTGTGCCATAAAGCGGGGGCGGGTGCCGTGGTGTGGCTGGGCCGCGTGTACCAGGAACGGGTGGCAGAGATAGACGTCGCCGGGGCGGCCGGTTGCGTAGGCGAGGGGGCGGTCGGCGGAGGCCGCCGCGACCTTCGGGCCGAGCTCCATGAAGGAGGCGCCCTCGTCGCCGTACGGCTCCAGCACCAAGGGTACGTCGAGGTGCGAGCCGACCCTGATGCGGGTCGGGGCGTCGGCCTCGGTGACCTCACTGAACAGGAACAGCATCAGCAGGGCGCGCTCCCGTGAGCGGAGGTTGGTGTGCCACAGGGTGGCGCCTTCCGGGAGATAGCTGCCCTCGATGTGCCAGCCGGCGTCGTCGGGTTCCTCCTCGTGCGGAAACCGGAGGGGGAAGCTGCCGAGGGAGTAGCGCGGCATCCAGCGCCGCTCGCCGACCAGCAGGTCGAACGCCTCATGCAGGACAGGGGAGTTGACCGCTGCGGCGAACGGTCCCTGGGCCATGCCGCCCACCCAGACGACCGGGTCCTTCCAGGTCCCGGGATCCTCGGGGTCGTACCCCGTCTCCTTCCACAGCAGCCGCGCGCAGTCCTCGGCGACCCGTGGCGGAAACGCCCCCCCGATCTTCACGAACCCGTCCGTGAGGAACCTCTCCACCAGTGCGTCGTCCATCGGGCCATCGTGGGTGACTCGGTCGGCCGTACGCATCTGATTTTTGCCGCCGCCTTTTGCCATGACGGCAACAGCGCTGGCCCTCACGCGGTGCGTCGGCGCACTCTGGGCGGCACCCGGAGAGAGGCTGACCACCATGGCGCACGGACACCACCAGCACGGCGATCACGACCACGGCACGCACGGCACCGGCATGCACAGTCACGGCCACCACGACCACACGGACATCGACTGGGCCGAGATGGCCCCGATGCTGGAGTCGCAGGCGGAGCTGTTCACGTCGCTCTACGAGCGGGCCATGGCCTGGCTGACCGACAAGCAGACCGAACCCGGGCTGATCGTCGACGCGGGCAGCGGGCCCGGTGTCGTCGCCTGTCTGCTCGCCGAGGCCTTCCCGGGGGCCCGGGTCGTCGCGGTCGACGGCTCGGCGCCGCTCCTGGAGCGGGCCCGTGCCCGGGCCGACCGGCTGGGGCTGGGCGATCGCTTCGGTACGCTCACCGGTGAACTGCCCGGCGTACTGGACGAGTTGGACTACCCCGCCGATCTGCTGTGGGCCAGCCGCAGCCTGCACCACATCGGCGACCAGCGGGCCGCCCTGGCCGCCTTCGCCGCGCGGCTCGCGCCCGGTGGCACCCTCGCGCTCATGGAGGGCGGACTGCCCGCGCGGTTCCTGCCGCGCGACATCGGGATCGGCCGCCCCGGTCTGCAGGCCCGCCTCGACGTGCTGGAGGAGGAGTGGTTCGCCGAGATGCGGTCGAGCCTGCCCGGCGCGGTCGCCGAGACCGAGGACTGGCCGGCCCTGATGGCCGCCGCGGGCCTCAGGCCCACCGGCACCCGGACCTTCCTGCTGGACCTGCCCGCCCCGGCCAAGGACCGCGCCCGCGCCTATGTCGCCGCCTCCCTCTCCCGCCTCCGCGACGGCCTCGGCGACCACCTCGACGCCACCGACCGCGCCACCCTCGACCAGCTCCTCGACCCCGACGACAAGGCGAGCGTCCACCACCGCCCGGACGTCTTCGTCCTGGCGGCACACACGGTGCACACGGCGGCCCATGCCATGTGAGGCAGCCCAACTGGCCTTGCGCCACCAGCCAGTTGGGCTTCGTGCGGGGTCCAGTGACCTCAGTTGTTCTGCAGGAACTTCTTCGCCAGCTGATCCCCCAGCGAGACCGCCGCGCTGTGGCTCTCGATGGGGGACACCTGCGAGTTCTTGAAGAGGATGTAGGTCACGCCGGAGTCGGCGCCGCCGGTCTCGGGGTTGCTGTCTATGCCGAGGGCCTGGGCGGTGGCGTACGAGGCCTCACCGATGATCTTCGTGGGGCCGGTGTCGCCGACGACGGCGTACTCGACCTTGTTGTTGTAGATCACGGCGACCACGCCGCCGCCCTTGATGCCGGAGCTGGAGTAGTTCCAGATGCTGCTGGAGCTGGGCACGACCACATACGGCAGTGAATCGGCCTTGAGGGGCTTGCCGTTGGACTGGTGGAACGCCGTGTCGTCCTGGTACCAGGGGTCGGTGTTCTCGTTGCACTTCGAGGTGCGCTGTCCGTCGCAGTCGATGTCCATGTCGGCCTTCCAGAAGACCGCGCCGTTCTTGCCGCAGACGGGGATCGTGGCCGAGGTCTCGTCGTCCGTCTTGTACTTGCCGTTGGAGATCTGCTGACACGACGTCACCTTGGCGAGCAGGTCGGCCGCGCTGACCGAGCCCTCCTGGGCGGACGCCGGTCCTGCAGTCCCGGAGGCGTTCGCGGGGAGCACTCCGGCGGCGAGCAGGGCGGCCCCGGAGGCCGCGGCGAGGGTCAGTGTTCGTATGCGCACTGTGGGGGACCCTTCTGTTAGGAAAGTTTCCTTACTTGGGTGCCGTACAAGGTGGCCCTGTTTGCGTGTCCTCGTCAACCCCTTGGTCTGGACTTCCGTGCGGCGACGCCGTATCCGGTCCTTATTGAAACGGTTTGCCCCAAAGAGAAGACTGGAGAGGGAATATCCAGATATGCGCCCGACTTCTGGGAGGCGAGGCGTCATGTTCGTTCGCACGGTGTATGCGACAGGGGATCCCGCGAAGGTCGACACGGCCATCAGGGCCTTGAACTCGCAGGGGCGGGATCTGCTGGAGGAGCGTCCGGGGTATCGCGGGGCCGGCATCTTCGTGGACCGGGAGCTCGGCAAGCTGTTCGCGGCGAGTTGGTGGGAGTCCGAGGAGGCCCGGCGCAACAGCGACGAGGTCATGCGTGAGCGGCGCGGCGCGCTGCTGGAGCCGTTCGCGGCAACGACCGCGGTCGAGAACTACGAGGCGGTGGTCGTCCACCAGGTGCGGCAGCCGGAGGCGGGCGGTGGACTGCGGATCACCAGGTCGGAGTTCGACCCCATGGACGCGGATCTGCTCATCGAGACCTTCCGCGCGTCGGTGGTCCCCAGGCTCGACAGCCTGTCCGGGCTGGCCAGGGCGTCTCTGCTCATCGACCGGGAGCGCGGACGCGGCCTGGTCGGCGCCCTGTTCACGGACCGCGGCTCCCTGGTCGCGTCCCGCGGGCCCCAGGCGGCGGCCCGGCACGAGGGTGCGGCCAAGGCGCATGTGACCGTGGTCGGACTGGAGGAGTTCGAGGTCGTCTACGCGGATGTGCGCGGCAACTGAGCGTTCCCGTCCGGGAGTCGGCCGGAGACCGGCTCCGGGCACGGGTCGGCCCCCGCCGCAGGGCGGGGGCCGACCCGTGTACCGCGGCAGCCGTCAGGCCATGTTGAACGTCGACGGGTCCGGGCCGAGGCGCCGGTCCTCGTTGAGCGCGCTGATCGCCGCGAGGTCCTCGGTGTCCAGGCTGAAGTCGAAGACCTCGATGTTCTCCTTGATCCGGGACGGGGTCACGGACTTGGGGATCACGATGTTGCCGAGCTGCAGGTGCCAGCGCAGCACGACCTGGGCCGGGGTGCGGCCGTGCTTCCGTGCGATGGCGACGATCGCCGGGACCTCCAGCAGGCCCTTGCCCTGGCCGAGCGGCGACCAGGCCTCGGTGGCGATGCCCTGCTCCGCGTGGTATTCGCGGGCGGCGTGCTGCTGCAGGTGCGGGTGCAGCTCGATCTGGTCGACCGCCGGGATGACCGACGTCTCGGCGATCAGCCGCTGAAGGTGGTCGGGCTCGAAGTTGGAGACGCCGATCGCCCGGATGCGGCCGTCGGCATGCAGCTTCTCGAACGCCTTGTACGTGTCGACGTACTTGTCCCGCGCCGGGGTCGGCCAGTGGATCAGGTACAGGTCCACGTACTCCACGCCGAGCTTGTCCAGCGAGGCGTCGAAGGCGCGCAGCGTGGCGTCGTACCCCTGGTCGCTGTTCCAGAGCTTGGTGGTGAGGAAGATGTCCTCGCGGGGGACGCCGGAGGCGGCGATCGCCTTGCCGGTGCCCTCTTCGTTGCCGTAGATCGCCGCTGTGTCGATGCTGCGGTACCCGGCCTCCAGCGCGGCGGCGACCGCCTGCTCCGCCTCGTCGTCCGGCACCTGCCAGACGCCGAAGCCCAGCTGGGGCATCTCGACGCCGTTGTTGAGGATGATCGGGGGGACCTTGCTGCTCACGAGCTCTTGATCCTTACGGTTGTCGTCAGGGTGGTACTCCCATCGTCAACGATCACGGGCGGTCATGCATTCCTGACGGGAGAATCCACCCGAACTGACCGATGAGTCAGTTGACGGATCCGGGGATTGTCCGGAAATGCATCCGACGTCTTCGGTCCGGACCATTGACGCGGGCTCTTCCTCCCGTAACTCTGGATCGCGCCACCGAACGAGTTCATGAACTCGGTGCATGCATGTGAACACCTCGCACCTGTCTGGGCCTCCCCAGCCCCCCACCCCTCAGGAAAGCAGGTACGGCCACATGAACGAGACGCTTCGATACGTCCTCCGTACGGAACAGACGCTCCCGGAAGAACGGGAGACATCGGATGAAAACGTCTGGCAAAGCCCTGGTTATGCGGTGGTGGAAACCGCTCTCGAAGTGACCGCCTACGCCCTCGGCGACCGCTGACCGGCCGTACGGCGACCGCACCGTGACCGCGACGACCGTCCGTGCCGACGGCGCCACCGCCTGGGGAACCGCCGAGTTCACCGAGCGGCTGCGCGCCGTCGCCGCGGAGCGCTACCACGACCGCCACCCCTTCAACCTGCGGATGCACCGCGGTGAACTGACCCCGGCGGAGCTGCGCCGCTGGATCGCCAACCGCTTCCACTACCAGCGCCACATCCCCGTCAAGGACGCCCTGATCCTCGCCGGGCTGGACCGGCCCGAGCTGCGCAGGGCCTGGCTGCGCCGCATCCAGGACCACGACGGCACGGCCGAGGGGGAGGGCGGGATCGAACGCTGGCTGCGCCTCGGCGAGGCGGCCGGCCTGCACCGCGACGAACTGTGGGACGGCTCCCGGGTACTGCCCGGCGTCCGCCTCGCGGTCGACGGATACGTCAACTTCTGCCGTCTGCATCCGGTCCTGGACGCGATCGCCGCCTCGCTCACGGAACTCGCCGCACCCGACCTCATGCGCACCCGCACAGCCGCCTTCGAGCGCCACTACCCCTGGATCGACCCCGAAGGCCTCGCCTACTTCCGGACCCGCATCGACCAGGGCGGCCGCGACGGAGCCGAGGCCCTCGCCCTGGTCCTCGATCTCGCCCGCACCCGCGAGCAGCAGCAACGCGCCCTGGCCGCCCTGGAGTTCAAGTGCGAGGTGCTGTGGTCGCTGCTGGACGCGGTGGACGGAGTCGGCCCATGACCTGGCGTCCGGCGCTCTCCCGCGGTGTCGTCCTGCACCACGACCGCGTGCGGGACACCGATCTGCTGCTGCTCCCCGAGCGGGTGGTCGTACTGCGCGGCAGCGCGGCCCCCGTCCTGCGCCTTTGCGACGGCACGCGCGCGGTGGACGAGATCGTGGTCGGACTCGGCGAGCGGTACCCCACCGCACAGGTCGCCGCCGAAGTCCCCGGCTTCCTCGCCGCGTTGCGAAAGGAGGGCTGGCTCTCATGACCGTGGACGCCCCCTGGGCGCTGCTCGCCGAACTCACCCACGGCTGTCCGCTGCGCTGCGGGTACTGCTCCAACCCCGTCGAACTGATCGGTCGGTCAAGGGAGCTGGACGCCGGGCAGTGGTCCGACGTGTTCCGCCAGGCCGCCGACCTCGGCGTCGTGCAGACACATCTGTCCGGCGGCGAGCCCCTGCTCCGACGCGATCTGCCCCGTATCGTCGCGGCCGCCGACACCGCGGGCCTCTACACCCAGCTGGTCACCAGCGGGGTGGGCCTGAACGAGCGACGCACGGCGCAGCTGGCCGAGGCCGGGCTGCGCAGCGTCCAGCTCTCGGTGCAGCACGCCGATCCGGGGGCCTCGGAGCGCATCGCGGGCGCCCGCTCTTTCGCGGCGAAGGAGCGTGCCGCCCGGCTGATCCGCGCCTCCGGTCTCCCCTTCGGCCTCAACATCGTGCTCCACCGCGCCAATCTCGACGCCCTCGACGACCTGATCGCCCTGGGCCTCGCGTGGGGCGCCGACCGCATCGAACTCGCCCACACGCAGTTCCACGGCTGGGCCCTGCGCAACCGCGCGGCCCTGCTGCCCACCCGGGAACAGGTCGAGCGAGCCCGCGCCTCGGTCTCCCGCTGGCGCCAACTCCTGGGACCAGCAGTGGAGTTGGTGTGGGTCGCCCCGGACTGGGTGGACGCCACCGCGAAACCCTGCATGGGCGGCTGGGGCGCGGTCTCGCTCACCGTCGCCCCGGACGGCACGGTCCTGCCCTGCCCGGCCGCGGCCGCCCTGCCGGACCTCGACCCGCCGAACGTGCGCGAGCACCGACTGGCGTGGATCTGGCGGGAGTCGAAGGCCTTCAACGCCTACCGCGGCCAGTCCTGGATGCCCGAGCCCTGCCGCGGCTGCGCCCTGCGCTCCACCGACCACGGCGGCTGCCGCTGCCAGGCCCACGCCCTCACCGGCGACGCCGGCCGCACCGACCCCGCCTGCCGGCACGCCCCCGACCACCACCTCGTACGCGATCTCGTCGAGGGGCCGCGCGGCGACCTCGCGTACGCCTACCGAAAGGGAGGAACTTGACATCCTCCTCGGCCTCAAGGCGGGGGATTCCAGCGGTCGCCCGCTGGGTTTCCTGCTTCACCGACGCGTCATACTTCACATTCTGTCAGCTCCCATGTGAGTAAAGCATGGTGGCCGGTGGCCGGTGGACGCCGGTCCGCCGTCGCGGCGAACCGGCTCTTCCTGCCCTGCTCCGCAGGAGCTTCGTTTCTCCCCCGCAAGCGGGAGGTGCCCCCACCCCGGCCTGAAGGCCGGGGTCTCCACGAAGGAAGGCCCCGATGAGCCCCAGACGTCTGCGGACGGCACTGACGACCCTCGCCCTCGTCACCGCCGGCCTCGTCACCCTGCCGGCGGCGACACCGGCTCCGCCCGCCGCCCCCGCGTCCGCACACCTCCGGGCCGCCGCCCCCGACTGGTCCGCGGCCGTCGTCGACACCACCATGGCCCGCTACACCCCGAGCACCATCGGCGGCTGGTCCTACCCGGTCGGCCTCTACCTCTACGGCCAGTACCTCACGTACCGGCGCACCCACGACGCCCGTTCTCTGGCCTACATCAAGGACTACGTCGACCGTTTCGTGAAGAGCGACGGCTCCATCAGCCAGTCCTTCAACAGCCTGGACAGCATGCAGGCCGGGCGGCTGCTGGTGATCCTGCACCATGAGACCGGCCAGGACCGCTACCGCAAGGCGGCCAAGAAGATCGTCGACCGCCTGAGCACCTACCCGCGCACCACCGACGGCGGCTTCTGGCACGCGGACTCCGCCGCCCGCGCCCACCAGCTCTGGTCGGACGGCGTCTACATGGTGAACCCGTTCCTCGTCGAGTACGGCAAGGAGTTCGGCGACAGCACGTACACCGACGACGAGGCGGCCAGGCAGCTGTATGTGTACGGCAGCCATCTGCAGGTGGCGAACGGTCTGCTCAGGCACGCCTACGACGAGTCGAAGAGCGCGAGCTGGGCCGACCCGCAGACCGGGCTCGCCCCCGAGCACTGGTGCCGCGCGGTCGGCTGGTACTCCATGGCGGTCGTCAATGTGCTGGACGCGCTCCCCGCGAACCATCCGCGCCGGGCTCAACTCCTCGGCATCTTCCGGAAGCTGGCCGCCGGTCTGGAGAAGTACCAGGACCCGGCGACCGGACGCTGGTTCCAGGTGATCGACAAGGGCGGCCGGAGCGGCAACTGGACCGAGACGTCCTGCTCCAGCATGTTCACCTACGCCCTGTCGCGCGGGGCACAGCAGCGCTACCTCGACCCGCACTACGCGGACGTCGCCCGCCGGGGCTACCAAGGGGTGCTCGCCAAGCTCTCGACCGGCCCGGACGGCCGTACCGACCTCGCCGACATCTCCGTCGGCACGAACGTCGGCGACTACGCGTACTACATCGCCCGCACCCGGGCCACCAACGACTTCCACGGCCTGGGCGCCTTTCTGATCATGAACGAGCAACTGCGAGGTGATTAATGTCATGAACACATCCAGAATGGGGGCATCGAGAAGGCTGCTGCTGGGCGCCGCTCTCGGTGGCGCGGCCACGGCAACGGTCGGTCTGCCGGCCACCACCGCCCACGCCGCCACCTGGCAGCAGAAGTGGGCGCCGTCCGCGAGCCGTGACGGCCTCGGTGCCTTCGAGACGGTCGAGGACGACCGCGCCGACTCGCACCCCGCCGGCCATCCGCACATCTTCGCCACCTGCAACAACTGGCGCTTCACCATGCACACCGTCGACCGCGACACCTCGACGGACCGCCAGCGCCAGGAGGTCACCGGCCTGCGCAACGGCAGCGGCGGCACCTACCTCAAGTGGACCGAGGGCCAGACCTGGCGGGTCACGTACTCGATGTACATCCCCAGCTCGCTGAAGGCCACGACGACCTTCACGCACATCATGCAGATGAAGCAGCCTGGCAACGGCACCTCGCCGATCGTGGTCCAGTCCCTGCGCCGGGTGAACGGCAGGCAGACCATCGAGTTGAAGCTCGCCATCGACGACATCCTGGTCGGCCGCACCGATCTGGACCCGCTGCACGACAAATGGACCGACGTCGACTTCCAGATCAAGGTCGGCAACGGTTCGGCGGGCTCGGTCCGCTGGATCCTCAAGTCCGGCGGCTCCACCGTCGTCGACGCGTCGAAGACCGGCGTCGACACCTTCCTGGCCGACCGGGTGCGCCCGAAGTGGGGCATCTACCGCTCCCTCGGCGACACCTCCGGGTCCCTGCAGGACACCTATCTGCTGCTCACCAACCTCCGCGGCTACCAACTCGTCTGAGAGGCCGTCATATGAGACCCCCCATCGCCCGGCGGACGGGGCCGGCGGCGATCGTGTTCTTCGTCATCGCCGTCGTCCTCGGACTCGCCCACCCCGCCGCGCTCGCGGCCCCGCACCGCACCCCGCACACCGCCGTCGTCTACGACGTCCGTGACTACGGAGCCAAGGCGGACGGCTCCGCCAACGACACCCCGGCCATCAACAAGGCCATCACGGCGGCGAGTTCGGCCGCCGGCGGCGGAATCGTCCGCTTCCCCGCCGGCGCCTACAAGTCCAAGAACACCATCCACATGAAGAGCCATGTGACGCTCCAGCTCGACAAGGGGGCCACGATCCAGGGCTCCGGCGCGGACACCTACGACAAGGCCGAGGCCAACCCGTACGACGCCTACCAGGACTACGGGCACAGCCACTTCCACGACGCGATGATCTACGGCGACCGGCTGACCGACATCGGCTTCGTCGGACAGGGCGTCATCGACGGCATGGGCAACCTGATCACCGGCAACCCGAAGTCCGGCGAGGCCGACAAGATCATCTCGCTGACGCGCTGCGACGGACTCCGTATCGGCGACGGACTCACCCTGCGCCGCGGCGGCCACTTCGCCGCGCTCATCAACGGCTGCAACAACGTCACCTCGGACCGTCTGACCATCGACACCGCGAGCGACCGCGACGGCTGGAACGTCATCTCGACGACCGACGCCACGATCACCAACGCGACCATCCACGCCAACGACGACGCCCTGGTCTTCAAGAGCGACTACGCCCTCGGCGCCAAGCTGCCCAACGGCCATGTACGGGTGAGCGATTCGACGCTCGGCGCCAAGTGCTGCAACGCCCTCATGTTCGGCTCCGAGACCTGCGGAGACTTCTCGGACTACCAGTTCGAGAACATCCGCATCGACGGCGCGGACAAGTCCGGCCTCGGGATGGTGTCGATGGACGGCGCGAAGATCTCCGACGTCCACTACCGCGACATCACGATGACGAACGTCCACTCACCGATCATGGAGAAGATCGGCACCCGGAAACGATGCGGGAACAGCCCGGGCATCGGATCGATCAGCGACATCACCTACGACAACGTCACGGCCACCGGCAACAGCCCGTCCTTCAGCCCGACCCTGTGGGGCGAGACCGGCCACCGCATCAACGGCGTGACCTTCCACAACGTCCGCATCACCGTGCCCGGCGGCCACGCCCCCATGTCCACCTCGGTGCCGGGCAACGACCCGGGCGACTACAACCCGAAGGCCATCGGCACACGCCCGGCGTACGGCTGGTACCTGCACAACGCCGACAACGTCCAATTCACCGACAGCTCGGTCAAGTTCGCGGCGGACGACGGCCGCCCCGCGGTCATCGCCAACGCGGCGAGCGACATCCGCTTCACCGGCTTCACCGCCGGGCGCGGCTCCGCCTCCCCGTACGACCTGGGCTTCCAGGACGTCGACGGGTACTGCCTGAGCGGCGTGACCCTGCGGGTGTCCAGCAGCGGGTCCACCGAGAACTGCGCGCGCACCGTACGGCCTCTCGACCTGGAGAACCCCCGCCAGGACTTCCTGCGCAACTCCGTCGGTGGTCTCTTCCTGCACTGGGGCCTGCGCACCGCACCCGCCCACACCAGCTGCACCGCCTGGGAGAACGACGTCACGAGCGGCGGCTGGACACCGGAGTACTGGGTGAAGGAGGCGCAGAAACTGCACACCCAGTACCTCGTCGTCGCCACCTTCCACAGCCGCCTCGGTTACGCCCGCCCCTGGCCGTCGAAGATCCCCGGATCCTGCTCCACCAGGCGGGACTTCCTCGGTGAGCTGATCACCGCCGCCAAGGCCAAGGGCCTGAAGGTCATCCTCTACATGACCGACGACCCGAAGTGGCACGACGAGGGCGGCCACGAGTGGCTCGACTCGGCCGCCTACTCCGCCTACAAGGGCAAGAACGTCGACCTGACCACCCGCGACGGCTTCGGGCAGTTCAGCTACGACAACTTCTTCGAGGTCATGGACCGCTACCCCGAGCTCGGCGGCTTCTGGATCGACAACGACAACTCCTACTGGGAGAGCCACAACCTCTACCAGCAGATCTACGACAAGCGTCCGAACTACACGCTCAGCAACAACAACGAAGACACGCCGATCATGGACATGATCAGCAATGAGCAGAAGACGGGCATGACCCCGGCCTACGACTACCCGCAGGCCGTCTACACCGCCCAACCCCGCCTGACCGAGGCCGACTTCAAGCTGCCCTCGACCGGTGCGTGGTGGTACGACGGCTCCAACCCCTCCGTCGACCGTGCGCTCACCCTCGGCCGCCTCATCACCAACGCCGGCTCCTCGGTGAAGGCGCTGATGGCCGAGACGGCCCAGGTCAACGGCAAGTTCCCGTCGAACCAGGCATCCTTCAACACCTTCGCCGACTCCTACCTCGACCCCATCTGGGAGTCCCTGCACGGCACCGAGGGCGGCGGCTACATGTACGGCGGGCTCAAGCCCGGCGCCTGGAACGACGGCGCATACGGGGTGACGACCATCGCCAAGGACGACCAGAACCGGCAGTACATCCACGTCCTGACCCCGCCCAGCACCAGCACCCTGCGTGTGCGGGACAACGGCTACCGCATCGCCTCCGTCACCAACCTCCGTACCGGAAAGGCGGTTTCGTGGTCGCAGTCCGGCGGCGTGCTCACCCTGAGCGGGCTCGGCGACTGGGACCCGTACGACACGGTCTTCAAGGTCACGACGGCCGGCCGCCAGGGCCTCCTCACCGGCGTCAAGGTCGGCGCGAGCACCTCAGCGAGCGGGCACGCCGCGACGGCGGCCGGCGACGGCGACTACCTCACCTACTGGGACAACAACAAGACGCTCCCCGTGAACCTCACCTTCGACCTCGGCTCGGCCAAGAAGGTGCAGTACATCGGGATCAACCAGCGCGAGGACTCCGTGGCCTACGCCCGCTCTGACACCGAGCAGTCCGCGCGGATCAAGGACTACAAGGTGTTCCTGAGCAACGACGGCTCGACCTGGGGCAGCGCGGTCAAGTCCGGCCAACTGCCGAGCCGCCGCGGCATCCAGGGCATCGACCTGACCGCCGCGAGCGCCCGCTACGTCCGGCTCGAGGTCGACACCACCTGGGCCGCCTCCAGCGACACCACCCGCTACCAGCGACTGCGGGTCGACGAGGCGTGGATCGGCACGTCGTACGCCACACCCGCGAACGGGGGACAGCCATGATCCGTCTCAGATCGCTCAAGGCCGCGGCGGCGGGCCTGCTGCTCGCCGCGGCGGTGCCGCTCGTGGGCACCGCCCACCCGGCGGCCGCCTCCGACAACGGCCAGTCCGTCCGTCCCGCCATGGGCTGGTCCAGCTGGAGCTTCGTGCGCCGCACGCCGACCGAGGCGAAGATCAAGGCCCAGGCCGACGCGCTGGTCTCCAGTGGTCTGAAGGACCACGGCTTCGTCTACGTCAACCTCGACGACTTCTGGCAGAAGTGCGACAGCAACGGCTTCACCGTGGACGGCTACGGTCGCTGGGCCGTCGACACCGCCAAGTTCCCGGACGGCATCAAGGGAGTGGCCGACTACGTCCACTCCAAGGGCCTGAAGTTCGGCTTCTACGTCACACCCGGCATCGCGAAGAACGCCGTCACCAAGAACACGCCGATCGAGGGGACCTCGTACCACGCCAAGGACATCGCGGACACGTCCAGGACCGAGAAGAACTACAACTGCAAGAACATGTACTACATCGACTACTCCAAGCCGGGCGCGCAGGAGTTCGTCAACTCCTGGGCCAGGCAGTTCGCGTCCTGGGGTGTCGACTACCTGAAGATCGACGGGGTGGGCAGCGCCGACATCCCCGACGTCCAGGCCTGGGACAAGGCGCTGCGGGCCAGCGGACGGCCCATCAGCTTCGCCCTGTCCAACAACCTGCCGATCGCGGATGCGTCCACCTGGCGGAAACTGGCCAACAGCTGGCGCACCCAGGGTGACGTCGAGTGCTACTGCGGTCCGGGCAGCAACGGCAGCGGCTATCCGCTGACCGACTGGTCCCACGTCTCCAAGCGCTTCGACTCGGCCGCCTCCTGGCAGCCGTACGCCGGCCCCGGCGGCTGGAACGACCTGGACTCGCTGGAGATCGGCAACGGCGACCAGGTGGGCCTGACGGCCGACCAGCGCCGCTCGCACGTCACGCTGTGGTCGATGGCGGCGGCCCCGCTGCTGCTCGGCACCGACCTCACCCAACTCGACTCCGTCGACAAGGCGATGCTGACCAACGACCGGCTGATCGGCGTCGACCAGGACGGGGTCGCGGCCAAGCGGATCGTGAGCAGCGGTGTCAGACAGGTCTGGAGCAAGAAGGAGAGCGACGGGCAGTACGTCGTGGCCCTGTTCAACACCGGGAGCTCGGGCAACGCGACGGTGAGCGTGAACTGGTCGCAGGTCGGCTTCAGCGGCTCGGGTGACGTGACCGACCTCTGGTCCGGATCCCACAAGGGCGTGATCGCGGACTCCTACAGCGCGACCCTGCGTCCGGGCGAGACCCGGCTCATCCGGGTCAAGCCCGTCAACTCCCTCAAGGCGGCGGCGGCTTCACCCGGGTTCGCCGTGGCCCCCTACGAGTACCTCGGCTGGGGCAGCCCCCAGAACCCGACCTCGGTGATGTCCGCGACCGGCGTCAAGTGGTTCACGCTCGCCTTCATCCTCTCCGACGGCACCTGCAACCCGAAGTGGGACGGCTCCCGCCCGCTGACCGGGGGCAGCGACCAGTCCACGATCAACGCGATCAGAGGCGCGGGCGGTGACGTCGTCGTCTCCGTCGGCGGCTGGAGCGGGAACAAGCTCGGCGAGAAGTGTTCCAGCGCCTCCGCGCTCGCCGGCGCCTACCAGAAGGTGATCAACGCCTGCAAGCTGAAGGCGCTCGACATCGACATCGAGAACACCGAGTGGTCCAACGCGACCGTGCGCCAGCGGGTGGTCGACGCGCTGAAGACGGTGAAGGCGAACAACCCGGGCCTGAAGACCGTCGTCACCTTCGGCACCACCGCCAGCGGCCCCGACTCCACCGGCGTCGACATGATCAAGCGGGCCGCCAACTCCGGTCTGGCGAACGACGTCTGGTGCATCATGCCGTTCGACTTCGGCGGCGGCACCACCAACATGGGCAGTCTCACCACCAAGGCCATGGAAGGACTCAAGGCCCAGGTGAAGTCGGCGTACGGCTACAGCGACGCCACCGCCTACACCCACATCGGGCTGTCGTCGATGAACGGCAAGACCGACGACTCCGGTGAGCGGGTGCGGGTGGCCGACTTCAAGACCATGCTCGCCTACGCCCAGCAGCACCACATCGGACGGCTCACCTACTGGGCGGTCAACCGCGACCGGGCCTGCGGCTCGGGCACCGACGGCGACGCCTGCAGCGGCGTGGCACAGCAGCCGTACGACTACCTCAAGGTCTTCACCCAGTACACGGGCTGAGGGGAACATCCGTGAACATCAGAAGAGTTCTGCCGTACGGCGTCGCGGCGGCCCTGGCGCTGCCGCTCGCCGGACTCGGCCAGGGCACCGCGCTGGCCGCCACCGACTACCAGGCCGAGGACGCCCTGATCTCGCAGGGCACCGTGGCCACCAACCACACCGGGTACACCGGCACCGGCTTCGTCGACTACACCAACGTCAAGGGCTCCTATGTGGAGTTCACGGTGAGCGCGGCCTCCGCCGGCACCTCCGCCCTCACCCTGCGCTACGCCAACGGGACCTCCACCGACCGGCCGATGGACATCTCCGTGGGCGGCACGGTCGTCGCCTCCGGGGTGTCCTTCCCGGCCACCGCCGACTGGAACACCTGGGTCACCAAGACCGTCAACGTCCCGCTGACCGCGGGCACCGACAAGATCCGGGCCACCGCCACCACCGCCAACGGTGGCCCCAACCTCGACCGGATCAGCCTCGACGCGGCCGCCGACACCCAGGCCCCGACCCGTCCCGGACAGCCCAGCTGCTCGGACATCGGCGAGGACTCCCTCACCCTGGCCTGGGGGGCGTCCACGGACAACGTGGGGGTGAGCGCGTACGACATCTACGAGCACGGCAACAAGATCAGTGAGGCGCCGGGGAGTTCGACCTCCAAGGCGCTGACCGGGCTCACCCCCAACACCGACTACAACCTCACGGTGATCGCCCGCGACGCGGCCGGCAACACCTCGTCCGCCAGCCCGGTCGTCGACTGCACCACCAAGGCCAGTTCCGACACCACCCCGCCGAGCAAGCCGGGCACGCTGTCCGCGAGCAACGTCACCGCCAACAGCGCCGACCTCAAGTGGGGCGCCTCGACCGATGACAAGGGGGTCGTCGCCTACGACGTGCGCAGCGACACCACCGTCTACGACACGGTCACCAGCGGCACGTCGACCACGCTCACCGGGCTCGCCTGCAACAGCCCCTACAGCCTGAACGTCGTCGCCCGGGACGCGGCCGGCAATGTCTCCGAGGCCGGCAACACCGTCACTTTCACCACGAAGGCGTGCGCGACCGACGGCGGGGTCCCGTCCTCCATCGCGACGCTCTCCAGCGGCTGGACCATCCCCTGGGGCACCTACTGGATGCCCGACGGCAAGACCGCCCTGGTCACCGAGCGGGACGACTTCAAGGTCTTCAAGGTCACCAAGGACGGCACGAAGACCCAGGTCGGCACCGTCCCGAACGCCGTCACCACCAACGGCGAGGGCGGACTGCTCGGCGTCGCCGTCGACCCCAAGTGGGACACCAACCACTACGTCTACTTCATGCACACCGCCTCCGAGGGCAACCGGGTCGTGCGCATGACGTACGACGGCACCAGGCTCAGCGACTACAAGATCCTGCTCCAGGGCATCAAGAAGAACCGCTACCACAACGGCGGACGGCTCCTCTTCGGCCCCGACGGCTACCTCTACGTCTCCACCGGCGAGGCCCAGACACCCGACCTGGCGCAGGACAAGAACTCCCTGAACGGAAAGATCCTGCGGATGACGACGGACGGGAAGCCGGCCCCCGGCAACCCGTTCGGCAACTACGTCTACAGCCTCGGCCACCGCAATCCGCAGGGCCTCGCCTTCGACCGCAACGGGCGCCTGTGGGAAGCGGAGTTCGGCAACAGCTCCAAGGACGAACTCAACCTGATCAAGCCGGGCGCCAACTACGGCTGGCCGATCTGCGAGGGCACCTGCAGCACCGCCGGGATGACCAATCCCAAGGCCACCTGGAACGTCTCCGAGGCCTCGCCCAGCGGTATCGCGATCGTCCGCAACGTCGTCTACATGGCGTCCCTGCGCGGCGAGCGGCTGTGGCGGATCCCGATCAACGGGGACAACGACAGCGTGGGCGCGCCGACCGCGTACTACGTGGGAACGTACGGCCGTCTGCGGACCGTGACCAAGGTGCCGGGCGCCGACCAGCTGTGGCTGTCCACCACCAACTGCGACAACAACGGGAACCAGCCGGACGGATCGGACAAGCTCTTCCGTGTGACGATCGGTTAGGCCCGGTAGAGCGCCTCGACCTCGTTGGCGTAGGCGTTCTCGATGGCCTTGCGCTTCAGCTTCAGGGACGGGGTCAGCAGACCGTGTTCCTCGGTGAACGGCTGGGCCAGGATCCGGAAGGTGCGGATCGACTCGGCCTGTGAGACGAGGGTGTTGGCGGCGACGACCGAGCGCCGCACCTCCGTCTCCAGGTCGGGGTCCCGCACCAGCTGGGCCGGTGACATCTGCGGCTTGCCGCGCATGGTCAGCCAGTGCTCGACGGCCTCCTGGTCAAGGGTGACCAGGGCGGCGATGTAGGGACGGTCGTTGCCGACGACGATGCACTGGTTGACCAGCGGGTGGTCGCGCACCCGCTCCTCCAGCAGACCGGGGGAGACGCTCTTGCCGCCGGAGGTCACCAGGATCTCCTTCTTGCGCCCGGTGATCGTGAGGTAGCCGTCCTCGTCGAGGGAGCCCAGGTCGCCGGTGGCGAGCCAGCCGTCGTGCAGGGTCTCGTCGGTGGCCTTCTGGTTGTTGAGGTAGCCCTGGAAGATGTTCGGGCCGTGCAGCCAGATCTCGCCGTCGTCCGCGATGTGCACGGTGACGCCCGGGATGGGCTGCCCGACGGTGCCGTAGCGGGTGCGCTCGGGCGGGTTGGCGGTCGCGGCCGCCGTGGACTCGGTGAGGCCGTAGCCCTCGTAGATCTGCACGCCGGCGCCCGCGAAGAACAGGCCGAGCCGGCGGTCCATCGCCGAGCCGCCCGACATGGCGTTGCGGATACGGCCGCCCATCGCGGCCCGCACCTTGGAGTAGACGAGCTTGTCGAACAGCTGGTGCTGCACGCGCAGTCCGGCCGAGGGGCCCGGCCCGATGCCCCAGGCCTTCGCCTCGACGGCGTCCGCGTACTTCACGGCGATCTCGACGGCCTTCTCGAACGGCCCGGCCTTGCCCTCCTTCTCGGCCTTGCGGCGGGAGGCGTTGAAGACCTTCTCGAAGATGTACGGCACCGCGAGGATGAACGTCGGCTTGAACGCCTGCAGGTCCGGCAGCAGCGCGGCCGCGTTCAGCTGCGGCTGATGGCCGAAGCGCACTCCCCGGCGGATCGCCGCGACCTCCACCATCCGCCCGAAGACATGCGCGAGCGGCAGGAACAGCAGCGTCGCCGCCTCGTCGCCCTTCTTGGAGTGGAAGACCGACTCCCAGCGGTCCGCGACGGTGTCCGCCTCCCACATGAAGCTGCCGTGGGTGATCACACAGCCCTTGGGGCGGCCCGTGGTGCCGGAGGTGTAGATGATCGTCGCGGTCGATTCGGGGGTGACGGCCTGGCGGTGGCGGTGCACCACCTCGTCGTCGATGTAGGCGCCCGCGTCGTACAGCTCCTGCACGGCGTTGTTGTCGAGCTGCCACAGCTGGTGCAGCTGCGGCAGCCGGTCGATGACGGTGGCGATCGTCATCGCGTGGTCCTCGTGCTCCACGATCGCCGCCGAACACTCGGCGTCGTAGAGCATCCAGAAGCACTGCTCGGCCGAGGACGTGGGGTAGATCGGCACCACCTGGGCGCCGATCGTCCACAGCGCGAAATCGAACAGCGTCCACTCGTAGCGGGTACGGGACATGATCGCGACGCGGTCGCCGAAGCGAATGCCGCGGGCCAGCAGCCCCTTGGCCAGGGCCAGCACCTCGTCCCGGAACTCCGCCGCCGTCACATCGCGCCACTGCCCCTGGTCGTCCTTGCGGCCCAGGCTGATGTGCAGCGGGTCTTCCTGGGCGCGCCCGAAGACGACGTCGGCCAGACCGCCCACCGGCGGTGACAACGTCAACGGAGGGTTGGTGAACTCGCGCAAACCCGCTCCCCGCTCCTCAGTGCCCGATTTAGTGCTACTCCGCACAGGGCGTGAAAGCTACCCCAGACGGCGACAGGGCGGGAGGGGGGCCGAATCCGAGCAGTGCTCAGGTACACGCTGGTCACGGCCGGAAAATGCGCTCACATCCGGAAGGGTCGGGCAGAAAACTGACGGTTGAGTAAGTTTCGGTCCCGTAATCTCCACCGAATCTGTACGACCTGGTAACCACCCCCGGCGCCCGTCAGCGGGCCTGTCCGAGGGGTGCCGTCCCCTCTTCTGTCAGCGTCAGAGCGGAGGATTCCGTTACTTCCGCCCCGGTGGGGCGCGCCGTCCTGACCAGGACGATCACCAGTGCTCCGGCGACCGACGCGGTCAGCCCCGCCGCCACCGCCGCCGTGTTCAGACCCGACGCGAACGCCGACCGCAGCGCATGCTCGGAGAAGCTCCCGCGCAGGGCCCCGGCCGCCCCTCCCGCCAGCGCATGGGCCGCGTCGTGCGGCAGCGTGCTTTGCATGCGCGACGTGAGCAGGGTGCCATAGACGGCGATGCCGAGCGCGAGGCCGAGCTGCCGGAAGGTGTTGACCGCGCCGCCCGCCATCCCGGACCGCTCCGGCGGTACGGCCGCCAGCGCCGCGCCGGCGATCCCGGGCGCCACCAGCCCCGTGCCGACACCGATCAGCACCATGCCCGGCGCCAGCGCGGTCGCCGTCGACGCCGCGTCCAGCACCGTCATGCAGAACTGCCCCGAGCCGACCAGCAACAGCCCGCCGCCGACCGTGATGCGCGCCGGCACCCCGTGCAGCAGCCGCCCGCCGGCCGCCGCCACCACGAACGCCGACAGTGACATCCAAAGGAACACCAAGCCGCCGCGCACCGGGCTCATCCCGAGCAGCGACTGCATCCATATCGAGTCGTACGCCATGAGGCCGAACGCCCCCGCGTTGAAGGCGAGCGCGCCCACCATCACGACCGAGAACCGGGGGTTCAGGAACAGCCGCGGATCCAGCAGCGGGTCGGCGCCGCGCCGCTCCATCACGACGAACAGCACCAGCGCCACCACGGCCGCCGCGAACGTCACGAGGGTGCCCGTGTCGCCCCAGCCGTGCTCCCCGGCCCGCACCGCCCCGTACGTCAGCCCGCCCGCGAAGGCCGCGAAGGTCACCGTGCCCGCCCAGTCGACGCGCCGCTCGCGCGAGCCGTGCGACTCCGGGACGACCTTCAGCGTCAGCCACACCGCGGCCACGCTCACCGGCAGGTTGACGTAGAAGATCCACCGCCAGCCCGGCCCGTCCGTCAGTACCCCGCCGAGCACAGGCCCCACCGCGGCCGCCGCCCCGCTGACCGCACCCCACACGCCGAGCGCCACCGACCGCTGTTTGCCCTGGTAGACCGAGCCCAGCAGCGGCAGTGTGGTCGCGAGCATCGCCGCCCCGCCGAGACCCTGCAGCGCTCGCGAGGCGATCAGCATCCACGGGCCGCCCGCAAGGCCGCACAGCAGCGAGGCCGTCGCGAACACCACCACGCCCACCACGTGCACCCGCCGCCGGCCCAGGATGTCGGCCGCGGCGCCCGTCCCGAGCAGCAGCGCGGCCAGTGCCAGCGCATACCCGTCCATCACCCACTGCAGATCGCTCAGCGACGCATGCAGTGAACCCGCCATGTCCGGCAGCGCGACCACCGCGATGGTCACGTCCAGCAACAACATGAACGTGCTCAGGCACACGGCCGTGAGCGGCCCCCATGTACGCATGTCCTCAACTCCAGTGCTTCGTGTACGTCGAATGCATCTCTCCGTACGATGGACGCTGAGCGGCAGATAGCAACGGAAGCCAGGCACCTGGCGACGGAATCCGACAGGAGCGGCCCGGATGGAGATGGAATCCGATGTCTTCGACAAGCTGGACCTGCAACTGCTGAGCGCGCTGGAGATCAACGGCAGGGCCTCCTTCAGCCGGATCGGCGCCGTGCTCGGGGTCTCCGACCAGACCGTCGCACGCCGCTACCGGCGGCTGTGCGCCGAGGGCGGCCTGCGCGTCGTCGCGGTCCTGGACAGCGATGCGCTCGGCCTGGACCACTGGACGCTTCGGCTGCGCTGCGTCCCCGACAGCGCCCAGACCATCGCGGAGGCGCTCGCCAAGCGGCCCGACACCAGCTGGATCGGGCTTGCCTCCGGCGGCACCGAGATCGTCCTCGGCACCCGGCCGCGCAACGCCGGCGACCGCGACGACCTCCTGCTGGGCAAGCTCCCGCGCACTCCGAGGCTGCTGGAGATCCGCGCGTACCAGAAGCTGCACCGCTACTTCGGCGGCCCGCAGGGCTGGCTGCAGAAGTTCTCGGCGCTCGCCCCGGACCAGATCCAGGCCCTCACCCCCGATCCCGTCCCCGAGCCGGGCCCCGCCCGGATCGACCCGGAGGACGAGCCGCTGCTCGCCGTCCTGGAACGCGACGGGCGCGCCACCTACCCCGAGCTCCAGCGCGCCACCGGCCGTTCGGAGTCCGCGGTCAAACGACGCCTGGCCACTCTGATCGCCTCCGGGGCGATCTACATCGACAGCGAGTTCGACCCCGAGACCGTCGGCCACCCGTTGATGGCCGCCCTCTGGCTCACCGTCGCCCCCACGGCCCTCCACCGCGTCGGCCGAGCGCTCGCCGAGCACACCCCGATCGCCCATGTCTCCGCGACCGCGGGCCCCACCAACGTCACGGCGACGGCGGTGGTCAGGAACACCTCCGATCTGTACGACTACATCAGCGGCCCCCTCGGCCATCTGGAGGGCGTCCAGCATGTGGAGGTGACGCCGTACCTGCGCAACGTCAAGCAGCTGACGTACCGGCCGAGGCCGCGCTAGGTGCTAGCCACCGCGCCTGCGCTGCAGCCGGACCCCGCCCGCCAGGATCGTCGAGGCCAGGGCGTCCGCCGCGCCCTGGGCGGAGGTGCGGCGGGTGCCGTGGTCCAGGACGAAGTCGACGCGGCCGAGTTCGGGCAGGCCGAAGCGCTCGGGGACCCGGACCAGGCCCGGCGGGATCAGGCCGCGGGAGTGCGCCATGACGCCGAGGCCGGCCCGGGCCGCCGCGATCAGGGCGCTCAGGCTGCCGCTGGTGCACGCGATGCGCCATGGCCGGCCCTGCCGCTCCAGTGACTCGAAGGCGAGCGCCCGCGTGATCCCCGGCGGCGGGAAGACGATCAGCGGCACCGGCCGGTCCGCGTCCAGGCGCAGCCGCTCCGCGCCGATCCACACCAGCTCGTCATGCCAGACCAGCTCGCCCCGTGGGTCCTCCGGGCGCCGCTTGGCCAGCACCAGGTCCAGTTTCCCGGCGGCCAGCTGCTCGTGCAGGATGCCCGACAGCTCGACCGTCAGCTCCAGATCGACCTCCGGATGGTCGTGCCGGAAGCCCTCCAGGATCTCCGGCAGCCGGGTCAGCACGAAGTCCTCCGAGGCGCCGAAGCGCAGCCGGCCGCGCAGCCGCGTGCCCGTGAAGAACGCCGAGGCCTGCTCCTGCACCTCCAGGATCCGGCGCGCGAACCCGAGCATCGCCTCACCGTCCTCCGTCAGCTCCACGGAGTGGGTGTCCCGGGAGAACAGCTGCCGCCCGGTGGCGTCCTCCAGGCGACGCACGTGCTGGCTGACGGTGGACTGCCGCAGCCCCAGCCGCCGGGCGGCCTGGGTGAAGCTCAACGTCTGGGCCACCGCAAGGAACGTCCGCAGGTGGGAGGGGTCGTACATGGGAACAACGGTAGCTGCTCATCACGAAACGCGATGACAGTCAGAGCGGTATGACGGATTCCCGATCGGCTTCCGGAGGAGGACGATGAACGGGGGCCCTCCGGCCCCGGACAGCCACCGGGCACCCGACCCGGACCCACCGACCGCGACAAGCAAGTGGAGCACCGTGAAACGCCTGCAATGGCCGAGCTGGATACCGATCGACCCCTACATCCTGCTGCTGCTCGGGACGGTGGGCCTCGCGGCTCTGGTCCCGGCGCGCGGGGCGGGGGCCCATGTGGCCTCGGGCGCCTCCACGGCTGCGATCGCCTTCCTGTTCTTCCTGTACGGCGCCCGGCTCTCCACCCGCGAGGCGCTGGACGGACTCAAGCACTGGCGGCTGCACGGCACGGTCCTGGCCTGTACGTTCGTGATCTTCCCGCTGCTGGGCCTCGCCGCCCGCGGTCTCGTCCCGGTCCTGCTGACCCACCCGCTCTACCAGGGCCTGCTCTTCCTCACGCTCGTCCCCTCGACCATCCAGTCGTCGATCGCGTTCACGTCGATCGCCCGGGGAAACGTTCCGGCGGCGATCTGCGCGGGCTCCTTCTCCTCCCTCGTCGGCATCGTGATCACCCCGCTCCTCGCGGCGGCCCTGCTGGGCAGCAGCGCCGGGGGCTTCTCGGCCGACTCGCTCGTCCAGATCGTGCTCCAACTGCTCGTGCCCTTCCTCGCCGGGCAGTTGCTGCGCCGCTGGATCGGCGGCTTCGTCGCCCGCCACAAGAAGGTCCTGGGGCTGGTCGACCGCGGCTCCATCCTCCTGGTCGTCTACACCGCGTTCAGCGAGGGCATGGTCCAGGGCATCTGGCACCAGGTGAGCCCGCTGCGGCTGGGCGGCCTGCTGGTCGTGGAGGCCGTCCTGCTCGCCGTGATGCTCGTCCTGACCTGGTACGGCGGCAAGGCGCTGCGCTTCGACCGCGCGGACCGGATCGCGATCCAGTTCGCCGGCTCCAAGAAGTCCCTCGCCTCCGGACTGCCCATGGCGAGCGTCCTGTTCGGCGCCCACGCCTCGCTGGCCGTGCTGCCGCTGATGCTCTTCCACCAGATGCAGCTGATGGTCTGCGCGGTGCTCGCCAAGCGCCGCTCGCACGACCCGGTGGAGCAAGCCGCCGAGGTCACGGCGACCGCGTCACCCGCAGCGTCACGAACCGAGGTCGGTACAGGGTCACGTTCGCGTTGATGCTCGCGGAAGCGCCGCCCGTCTCCAGCCAGTTGACGTCGTAGCTCAGCACCAGCCGCCCGTCGCCGCTCAGCTCGGGGTGCACCTGCGGGTTGTACGCGGCGACGCCCGCCGACGGCAGCGAGGGGCTGAAGCTCCTCGTCGGGCCGTGCCACGGCCCGACGGGCGAGCACGCCCAGTACGAGGTCACGGTGGTCAGCCCCGCCGTCCCCGCCGCCATCGTGAACAGCACATACGTCCGGCCCACCCGCACCACCGAGAACGCGCTGCCCACCTTCGCCCCGCTCACCGGCCGCGGCCGAAGCCCCCACCCCGAACCGTCCCAGTACCGCCAGGTGGCCGCGTCCCCGAGCCGCCCCCGCGGCACCCGCGCCACATACGCCGACGAGGCCGGCCGGGACGCGGCCTGCCCGTCGTCACCGCCGAAGACGTACGTCCAACCGCCCTGCTCCACCAGGGTCGTACCGAACAGGATCCGACGCGAGGGATCGGGCACCAGGCTCTGGTCGAGCACCTTCACCACCGACTCGACCCGCAGCTGCGGCAGGGAGAGCGTGGCGACCTCGGTGGCGGTGGGCACCCCGTAGATCCACGGGGACTGCCCGGCCGCCCGCACCCACAGCAGCACCCGGACGACCTTCTCGGAGGATCCGGGGGAGCGCGGTTCGACCCGGGCCGCGACCGGCCAGCGCCACTGGTTCTGGGCGGCGTCGGGGAAGAGCGGTGCGGGGAGCGTGCTCTCCAGGCGGCCCCTGCCGTCCATCACCACGGCCGAGTTGCGCACCAGCGGGGCCGTCGTGTCCCGCCAGGCGTACGACTCGCCGACCGCGTTGGGCGGGCGGTGCACCTGGCCGAGATAGGTGTCCGAGAACAGCCACAGCACCCGCCCGTCCGGCAGCCGCACCGAATGGGTGCCGTCGCCGCCGGTCCAGTCGTCGGTACGGGTCGCGTCGTCGCCGTAGCGCGCGAACTCACCCGTCAGACGGTCGTCGGCCGACCACGAGGAGACCGCGTGCGGTGTACACACGCCGCCCTCCTGCCGACCGTGCTCCGGGAGGGCGGTGAGCAGCACGGCCCCCAGAACCAGGGCCAGCAGCAGGCCGAGGCCGGTTCCCGTCCGCTGTCGTGCTCGTACGTCGTCGGGCACCCACGGGACGTTAGTGGCTGTTGCTCGCCTGGTCCATGGGCAGCCACAGCGCCATGTCCCGGGATCCGTCCGATGCAGATCTCAGGGGCGCAGCACCACCTTGCCGAGATTGCTCCGCGACTCGATCACCGCGTGCGCCTTCGCCGCGTCCTCCAGTGCGAACTCCCTGTGCACGGCGGGCTTCAGCGCGCCCGCCCCGAACAGTTGCCACAGCTCCTGACGCCAGCGCTCGTACAGCTCCGGCTTGCCACGGGCGATCCGCGCCATCTGGAAGCCGATCACGGACTTGGCGCCGACGAGCAGGTCGTACGCCTGGATCGTCCCGCCGCCCGAGCTGTACGCCACCAGCCGTCCGCCCGGAGCGAGCGCGGCGACGGCCGGGGTGAGCAGTTCGCCGCCGACGGCATCCAATACGTAGTCGACGGGATCGCCCCAGCTGTCGTCGCCGTACGCGACGACGTCGTCGGCGCCCAGGGAGCGCACGAAGTCCGCCTTCCCGGTATCCGACACGGCGCCCACCACCCGGGCCGCGCCCCGCACCTTCGCCAACTGCACGGCCAGCTGCCCGACTCCGCTGGCGGCGGCCGTGACCAGCGCCGTCTCGCCCGGCTCCGGGCGGGCGGTCTCCAGGGCGCCGAGGGCGACGAGGCCGCTGCGGACCAGGGCGACCGCGTCGACCGCCGAGGCGCCGTCCGGTATGGGGGAGGCCATGGCCTCGTTCAGGAGGGCGAAATCGGCGTAACCGTGCCCGAAGCACAGCCCGGTCACGCGGTCGCCGGTGCGGAAGCGGGCGACACCCTCGCCGACGGCCACCACCTCGCCCGCGATCTCACCGCCCAGCGGGATCGGCTCGGCGGCCTCGGTGACCTTGCGGACGACGGGGAGCGTGACGCCCACGGCCTCGCAGCGGACGAGGAGTTCGCCGGGGCCGGGGTCGGGGACCGGGGCTTCCTCCAGGAGCAACGGGTCGCCGGTGGACTCGTAGCGGACGCGGCGCATCACACCTCCAGGGGCCGTCGTGACTTCCGACGAATTCATTGGGAGTCCCAACGATAAGCCGAACTTCATTGGGAAGCCCAATGGCTTTTCGCTAGGCTGTCCGCATGTCCGAAGCGCCCCTCGCCGCGATCCGCTCCCTCCCCAGCTGGCTGCTGGGCCGTGCCGCAGCGCGCGGCCGCGCGCTGGTGGCCGAGGCGCTGGCCGCGGAGGGCCTGAAGCTTTGGCACCACGTGGTGCTCTCCGCCGTGCGCGACCTCGGCCCCGTCGCCCAGGCCGACCTCGGGCGCAGCGTGCAGCTCGATCCGAAGGACCTGGTCGGCGTCCTCAATGACCTGCAGTCGGCCGGTCTCGTCGTACGCGAACCGGATCCCAAGGACAAGCGCAAGAACGCGGTGTCACTCACCGGGGACGGCGCGCGGCTGCTCAAGCGCTGCGAGCGGGCGGCGCGTACGGCCAACGACGAGCTGCTCGCGCCGTTCTCCGCGGTCGAACGCGACCAGTTCATGGGTCTGTTGATCCGGATTTCCGGTACGGAGAGCTGACGACGGATAACGTTCCGTCATGGCCGTATCCCTCGCTCTCGATCCCGCGCGCAGCGCCCTCGTCCTCGTCGATCTGATGGACCGGATCGTCGCGCTGCCCCTGGAGCCCCGCAAGGGCACCGAAGTCCTGTCCGCCGCCGAGGAGTTGGCGACCGCGTTCCGCTCGGCGGGCGCGACCGTCGTGCTCGTCCGGGTCGAACGCCCCGGTGTCACCGAACAGCCGCCCGGCAGCGGCCTGGTGGCCGGGCTGGCCCGGGACGGCGACCTTGAGGTCGTGAAGCGGACCATCGGCGGCTTCCAGGGCACGGGCCTCGACGACCTGCTGCGTGACCGGGGCGTGAACACGCTCGTCTTCGGTGGGATCGCCACCAACCTCGGTGTCGAGTCCACCGCCCGGGCGGCCGGAGACCTCGGCTACGACCTGGTCTTCGTCGAGGACGCCATGGCCGCACTCACGGCCGCCGAGCACGACGCGTCGGTGCGGCTGGACTTCCCGCGGCTGGGAACCGTGGTGACGGCGGCCGAGGTCCGGTTGGCTCCCTGACCACCGGGACGCAAAGCGCACCTGCTCACATCACCGTCCGGTGAGAGCCCTCCAACGGCCACCGCACCGCCGGACACCGGCCGCGAAGAGAGCCGTAGGGACGCGTCGGTGTCGAGACCCGAACGCGCGGTGCCGCGAGGCGCTGAGTGCGGTCGGGAGCTCGACGCCGACTGAGGTGCCCCGGAGGTGAGCGAAGCAATTCAGCGGTGCCGCGAGGCGCTGAGTGCGGTCGGGATCTCGACGCCGACTGAGGCGCCCTGGAGGCGAGCGAAGCAATTCAGGGAGAGTCGGTCATCCCTGGGCGGCCGCGGTCCGCAGAGCGATGCGGTCCTCGCCCGCGTACACGTTCATGGAGCTGCCTCGCAGAAAGCCCACCAGGGTCAGGCCCGTCTCCGCCGCGAGGTCGACGGCGAGCGACGAGGGCGCCGAGACCGCCGCCAGGACCGGGATCCCCGCCATGACCGCCTTCTGCGCCAGCTCGAAGGAGGCACGGCCCGAGACCAGCAGGATCGTGCGGGACAGCGGCAGCTCGCCGCTCTGCAGGGCGCGGCCCACCAGCTTGTCGACCGCGTTGTGCCGGCCCACGTCCTCCCGTATGTCCAGCAGCTCGCCGGCCTCCGTGAACAGGGCCGCCGCGTGCAGACCCCCGGTCCGGTCGAAGACCCGCTGGGCCGCGCGCAGCCGGTCGGGGAGGCTCGCGAGCAGCTCGGGCTCGACGCGGACCGGGGGAGTGTCGGCGATCGGCCAGCGGGCCGTCGTACGGACCGCGTCGAGGCTCGCCTTGCCGCACAGCCCGCAGGACGAGGTGGTGTAGACGTTCCGCTCGAGTGTGATGTCGGGGATCTGCACACCTGGTGCCGTGCGCACGTCCACCACGTTGTAGGTGTTCGAGCCGTCGACCGTGGCCCCCGCGCAGTACACGATGTTCTGCAGGTCAGCCTGTTCCGCCAGCACGCCCTCGCTGACCAGGAAGCCCGCCGCCAGCGCGAAGTCGTCGCCCGGGGTGCGCATGGTGATCGCGAGCGGCTTGCCGTTCAGCCGGATCTCCAGCGGTTCCTCGGCGACGAGCGTGTCCGGGCGGGAGGAGACCGCCCCGTCGCGGATGCGGATCACCTTGCGTCGTTCCGTGACTCGTCCCATGTCGTGTCTCAGTCCCGGTTCTGTACGTGCTGGTAGCCGAAGCGGCCCTTGATGCAGAGGTTGCCGTGGGTCACCGGGTTGTCGTGCGGTGCGGTGACCTTCACGATGTCATTGTCCTGCACGTGGAGAGTGAGGTTGCAGCCCACTCCGCAGTACGCGCACACCGTCGTCGTCTGAGTCTGTGCCGATTCGTTCCAGGTACCCGCCGCGCGCATGTCGAACTCGGACGTGAACGACAGGGCCCCCGTCGGGCACACCTCGATGCCGTTCCCGCAGTACACGCACGCCGAGTCGGTGAGCGGCGCGTCGTGCTCGACGGCGATCCGGGCGTCGAAGCCGCGGCCGGAGACCGAGATCGCGGAGGTGTTCTGCCACTGCTCGCCGCAGGCGTCCACGCACTCGTAGCAGAGGATGTACTTGTCGTAGTCGCCTACGTACAGATCGTCGTCGACCCTGGACCGAGGAGGCGAGGAGTTCGAGAACGATCCTGCGGCTGTGGCGGGCCCGTTCCGTCTCGGTGCGGACCTCCATCCCGCGCTCGGCCCTGCGGGAGCAGGCCGGGACCGGGTTCGCGCACGGACGGGGAAGCCGGGCGGCCCGACCGTTCGGCGCTCGCGGGATACCGCTCATCGCATACGGTCGACGCGCCGCCTTCTCAACTCGCTTGCCGCTCCCCTACGTTCGGGATCATGAGTCCCCCTGTCGCACCGGCCGGCTGGAGCCGCTGGCTGGTTCCCCCCGCCGCTCTCTCCGTCCATCTCTCCATCGGCCAGGCCTACGCCTGGAGCGTCTTCAAGCCGCCCTTGGAGTCCTCGCTCGGCCTCAGCGGAACGCAGAGCGCGCTGCCCTTCCAGCTCGCCATCGTCATGCTCGGTCTGTCGGCCGCGTTCGGTGGCACGCTGGTGGAGCGCAACGGGCCGCGCTGGGCGATGACCGTCGCCCTGGTCTGCTTCTCGTCCGGCTTCCTGATCTCCGCGCTGGGCGCGGCGACCGAGCAGTACTGGCTGATCGTCCTCGGCTACGGCTTCGTCGGCGGCATCGGCCTCGGCATCGGTTACATCTCGCCCGTCTCCACCCTGATCAAGTGGTTCCCGGATCGGCCCGGTATGGCCACCGGCATCGCGATCATGGGCTTCGGCGGCGGCGCGCTGATCGCCTCGCCGTGGTCCACGCAGATGCTGGAGTCGTTCGGCACCGACAGCTCCGGGATCGCGCTCGCGTTCCTCGTGCACGGGCTGTCGTACGCCGTCTTCATGTCGCTCGGTGTCCTGCTGGTGCGGGTGCCGCGCAGCGAGCGGCCGGTCGAGGGCGCGCCGAGTGCCTTCCAGGGGCCGCAGGTCTCGGCGCGCACGGCCATCCGCACCCCGCAGTTCTGGTGTCTGTGGGTCGTGCTCTGCATGAACGTGACCGCCGGCATCGGCATCCTGGAGAAGGCCGCCCCGATGATCCAGGACTTCTTCAAGAACACCTCGACCCCGGTGTCCGTCTCGGCCTCGGCCGGCTTCGTCGCGCTGCTCTCCGCCGCCAACATGGCGGGTCGCATCGGCTGGTCGTCCACCTCCGACCTGATCGGACGCAAGAACATCTACCGCGTCTATCTGGGCTTCGGTGCGGTGATGTACGCGCTGATCGCCCTGTTCGGCGACTCCTCCAAGCCGCTGTTCGTGCTGTGCGCGATGGTGATCCTGTCCTTCTACGGCGGTGGCTTCGCGACCATCCCGGCCTATCTGAAGGACCTGTTCGGCACGTACCAGGTCGGGGCCATCCACGGACGGCTGCTCACCGCCTGGTCCACGGCCGGCGTCCTCGGACCGCTGATCGTGAACTGGATCGCCGACCACCAGAAGGCCGACGGCAAGAGCGGCGCGTCCCTCTACAGCCTCTCCTTCATCATCATGATCGGGCTGCTCGTCGTCGGCTTCGCCGCCAACGAACTCGTCCGGCCCGTCAACGCCCGTCACCACATTCCCGCACCGAGGGAGGAGACCGTCGATGTCGAACGACAGCAGTCAGAGTCCGCCTGACCGGCGTCCGCTGATCGCCTTCGCCTGGCTGTGGGTGGGGGCACCGCTCGCCTACGGGGTGTACGAGCTCGTACAGAAGGCGACGAAGCTGTTCACCGGGTGACTGTTCGGTAGGTGTTCGGATGTCCGAAGGCCTGACGGAAGCCGACAACCCTGGCGCCCGAATCCTGTCGTCTTGGCTGCCGTCGTACCCGTGAGTCACTGATCAGACTGGTGGATCCCGCTACCCGAGGCAACGAGGGGGACCACCTCAATGAACGGCTCGCGCATCGCCGCCGTCGGCCACTACCAGCCCGCCAAGGTGCTCACCAACGAGGACCTGGCGGGCCTGGTCGACACCAGTGACGAGTGGATCACGTCCCGGGTGGGCATCCGCACACGCCATATCGCCGGACCCGACGAGCCGGTCGACGAGCTGGCCGCCCACGCCGCCGCCAAGGCGCTCGCGGCGGCCGGTCTCGCGCCCGGTGACATCGACCTGGTCCTGGTCGCCACGTCCACCGCCGTGGACCGTTCGCCCAACATGGCCGCCCGGGTCGCCGCCCGGCTCGGCATCCCCTCGCCCGCCGCGATGGACGTCAACGTGGTGTGCGCCGGGTTCACCCACGCCCTCGCCACCGCCGACCACGCGGTCCGGGCGGGTGCGTCGACGCGTGCGCTGGTCATCGGTGCCGACAAGATGTCCGACGTGACCGACTGGAGCGACCGCACCACCTGCGTCCTCGTCGGCGACGGCGCGGGGGCCGCCGTCGTGGAAGCCGCCGACGAGCCCGGCATCGGGCCCGTGCTCTGGGGCTCCGTGCCCGAAATGGGGCATGCGGTACGCATCGAGGGCACGCCCGCGCGCTTCGCGCAGGAGGGGCAGAGCGTCTACCGCTGGGCCACCACCCAGCTGCCGCCCATCGCCCGCAAGGCCTGCGAGCGCGCCGGGCTCGCCCCCGAGGACCTCGCCGGAGTCGTACTGCACCAGGCGAACCTGCGGATCATCGAGCCCCTCGCCGAGAAGATCGGCGCGGTCAACGCGGTCGTCGCGCGGGACGTCGCCGAGTCCGGGAACACCTCGGCGGCGAGCATTCCGCTCGCCTTCTCCAAGCTCGTCGAGCAGGGTGCCCTCTCCACCGGTGACCCGGTGCTGCTGTTCGGCTTCGGCGGAAACCTGTCGTACGCCGGTCAGGTCGTCCGCTGCCCGTGACCTGCGCGTACGGCCCGATGCGACGCATTCGACCCGCCGTACCCCTGGCCACTGTGCGCCGTGGACTGTAGACGAAAGACAATCCATAGTGGCTTTCCGGCTGCAGTTGCTCCGCGCTGCTCAGGAGGGGACCGACCGATGTTGTCGACAGGACTGCCGCAGGGCGCGGTACCCAAGCTCGAACGGCCCGGCCCGCTGCGCGACCGCGTGTACGAGGCGCTCCTCGAACTGATCACCACGCGCGCGCTCCAACCCGGCCAGCACCTCGTCGAGAGCGAACTCGCAGGCCACCTCGGCGTGTCCCGGCAGCCGGTGCGGGAGGCGCTGCAGCGGCTGAACACCGAGGGCTGGGTCGATCTGCGGCCCGCCCAGGGCGCGTTCGTGCACGAGCCCACGGAGGAGGAGGCCGACCAGCTCCTCACCGTCCGCACGCTGCTGGAGGCCGAGGCGGCCCGCCTCGCCGCCGCCAACGCGGGCAGCGCCGGCATCTCGGTGCTCGAGGAGCTGTGCACGGAGGGCGAGAAGGCCGTCGCCGCGGACGACTTGGACGGCGCCGTCACGATGAACGCCCGCTTCCACGCGAAGATCATGGAACTCGCGGGCAACGCGGTCCTCGCCGAACTCGCCGCCCAGGTCGACCGCCGCGTGCGCTGGTACTACACACCCGTCGCCCGGCAGCGCGGACAGCAGCCCTGGATCGAGCACCGCGAACTGATCGCCGCGATCGCAGGCCGCGACGAACAGCGGGCCACCCAGCTGATGCGTGAGCACACCGAGCACACCCGGCGGTCGTACCACGACCGGGGGAAGTGACCGCCGGGCCGGGCAGCGGGTGCGTTCCCGGCGGGGAGTTCGGCCAACGCGAGGCGGACGGACGTACGCCGGTCAGGACACGGCGGCGGCCGTCGGGCGCCGGGCTTCCCGTGCCTCGACCGCCAGCATGGTCACCAACACCGCGACCAGGGCGAAGAGTTCGGCGACCGCCGAGACGTGGACGCCGAGGAGCGTGGCCGCCAGGGCGACGGGTGCGGCCGTGGCGCGGAAGCGCAAGGGGTGCATGCGCAGGACCGCGCGGAACGCCACGTCCCCGGCGAGGAAGAGCGCCACACCACCCGCGAGAGCCAGCGCCGGGCCCGTGTGCAGGTGTTCCGTGAGATGGCCGAGCGTCTTCTTCAGGCCCGCGGCCAGGTAGGCGATGCCGAGCAGCATCGGCAGGAAGCAGTAGTAGTACGCGTTCATCGCCAGCCGCCACCGGCTCGGTGCCGGCGTGGCCCGGAACGCCGCCTCGGCCGCCTCCTCGTCCCGCACGAAGTACGTCCACCACAGCGCGACCGCGAGGGCCAGCGAGAGGAACGCGCCACCCACCAGGCCAGGAGTGAGCGGCAGTCGGCCGATTCCGGTGCCGATCGCGATGACGGACTCACCGAACGCGACGATCAGCAGCAGGCCGTGGCGCTCCACGAAGTGCGCCGGGTCCAGACTGCCCAGCTGGGCGCGCATCTCGGCGGCCGACCGCTGTCCGTCGGCCCTGCCCGGCCCGTGCTCGGCGAAGAACGGCGTCACGAACTGCAGGACGAGGACGAGCAGCCACAGGCCGTCCGCCGCCAGGCCGTCGAGGAATCCGGCCGCGGTCACGGCGAGCGCGGCCACCGAGTTCGGGACTCCGTACCAGATCGAGTCCCGCCCGTGGCTGCGGGTGTAGAGCGCGGTGTGCACGATCACGACCGTGAGGAAGCCGAGTCCGAACACCACGCCGGTGTCGTCGAAGACGCGCGGGATGGCGAGGGCGCACACCAGGAACGCGCCCATGCCCAGGATCAGCAGCAGCCGGCGGGAGGGGCGGTCCGGCGGGACCTGGTTGGTGAGGTACGCGTAGGCGCCGTACATCCAGAACAGCACCACGAAGACCAGTGCGACCCGGCCCGCCGTGGCGAAGGTGAGGTCGCCGGCGAGCAGCACGGTGAGCTGGGTGAGGGTGAAGACGAAGACCAGATCGAAGAAGAGTTCGAGAGTGGTGACTCTTCGACCCGGCTCCTGCTCCACTGCGCTGTTCATGACTCCCCCTGGATCGATCACACGTTCCCCCTGGAGCGCGTTGACCAGATGGTATGGGCCCGACATGGCTGCGGCGCGCGACTTTCCTTTGTCCTGTCAGTGGAGAAAGTCGGCAGTAATCCGTGCACAGCTTCTTCCCAGGTTCGGCAGGCGCTGCTACGTTCCCCTCGAAAGCCCGGACACTGGTGGCCGATTGAGGCGGGGAGGGGCTCGTGAGACGCATGACGGCACGACCCGCGAACGCCCATCAGGCCAAGCTGCTCAAGCTGTTGCGCGACGGAGGACCCAACTCCCGTGCGCAGCTCGGTGACCAGGTCGATCTGTCACGGTCCAAACTGGCCGTGGAGGTGGACCGGCTGCTGGAGACGGGCCTGGTCGTGGCCGACGGACTCGCCGCCTCGCGCGGCGGCCGCCGCTCCCACAACATCAGGCTCGCACCCGGCCTGCGTTTCCTCGGCGTCGACATCGGCGCGACCTCGGTCGACGTCGCCGTCACCAACGCCGAGCTGGAGATCCTCGGACACCTCAACCAGCCCATGGACGTACGCGAGGGCCCCGTCGCGGTCTTCGAGCAAGTCCTGTCCATGGCGGCGAAGTTGAGGGCTTCGGGGCTCGCGGAGGGTTTCGACGGCGCCGGCATCGGCGTCCCGGGACCCGTCCGCTTCCCAGAGGGCGTGCCCGTGGCTCCGCCGATCATGCCGGGCTGGGACGGCTTCCCCGTACGGGAGGCGCTCAGCCAGGAACTCGGCTGCCCGGTCATGGTCGACAACGACGTGAACCTCATGGCGATGGGGGAGCAGCACGCGGGCGTCGCACGCTCCGTGGGCGACTTCCTGTGCGTCAAGATCGGCACCGGCATCGGCTGCGGCATCGTCGCCGGCGGCGAGGTCCACCGCGGCGTGACGGGCAGCGCGGGCGACATCGGGCACATCCAGGCCGTGCCCGACGGCCGCCCGTGCGCCTGCGGCAACCGCGGCTGTCTGGAAGCCCACTTCAGCGGGGCGGCCCTCGCCCGGGACGCCACGGCGGCGGCCGAGCAGGGGCTGTCCGAGGCACTCGCCTCGCGGCTGGCGGCGAACGGCACGCTCACCGCGATCGACGTCGCCGCCGCGGCCGCCGCGGGCGACGCCACCGCCCTCGATCTGATCCGCGAGGGCGGCAACCGCACCGGCCAGGTCATCGCCGGCCTGGTCTCCTTCTTCAACCCCGGTCTGGTGGTGATCGGCGGCGGGGTGACCGGCCTCGGCCACACGCTGCTCGCCGCCATCCGCACCCAGGTCTACCGTCAGTCGCTGCCCCTCGCGACGGGCAACCTGCCCATCGTCCTCGGCGAGTTGGGCCCGACCGCCGGCGTCATCGGCGCGGCGGGGCTCATCAGCGACCACCTCTTCTCGCCTGCGTAACCAACCCGCTCAAGAAGATCACCAGTACGGCGTCCTGCTTCGCCCTGCCCTGAACGCGCCTGCCCGAAAACGCCCTGAAACCGGCCCGCACGCCCGCCAAGGGGACCTCATGGCACCAGAACCACCGCTGCTCAGCATGTCCGGCATCACCAAGTCGTTCCCCGGAGTCCGGGCCCTCGACGGCGTCGACCTGGACGTCCAGGCCGGTGAAGTGCACTGCCTGCTCGGCCAGAACGGGGCCGGGAAGTCCACCCTGATCAAGGTGCTGGCCGGTGCCCACCAGCCCGACAGCGGCACCATCCGCTGGCGCGGTGAGGAGGTCACCCTCCGCTCGCCGATCGCCGCCATGCGCCTCGGTATCGCCACCATCTACCAGGAACTCGACCTGGTGGAGCATCTGTCGGTGGCTGAGAACGTCCACCTCGGCCATGAACCCACGGCCGCCGGTTTCGTCGTGCGCGGAAAGACCGCCAGGGCATCAACTGCCGGGCTGCTCAAGCGACTTGGGCACTCGGAGATCGACCCGGCGCGGCTCGTGGGTGAGCTGTCGGCGGCCCAGCAGCAGATCGTGTCGATGGCCAGGGCGCTCTCCCACGACGTACGGCTCATCGTGATGGACGAACCGTCCGCCGCCCTTGACCCGGACGAGGTCGACAACCTCTTCCGTATCGTCGGCGACCTGACCGCCGAGGGCGTCGCCGTCGTCTACATCTCCCACCGTCTGGAGGAGATCCGGCGCATCGGCGATCGCGTGACCGTGCTGAAGGACGGGCGTGCGGTGGCGGGCGGACTGCCGGCGAAGTCGACGCCGCCCCGCGAGGTGGTCGCGTTGATGACCGGGCGCAATGTCGAGTACGTCTTTCCCGAGCGGCCCGCCTCCGGCGCGGACGGCACGCCTGTGCTGGAGGTCCGGGGCCTCGCCCGGGACGGGGAGTTCGCGCCGTTCGACCTGGAGGTGCGGCCGGGCGAGATCGTCGGTCTCGCCGGACTGGTCGGCTCGGGCCGCTCGGAGATCCTGGAGACGATCTACGGCGCCCGCAAGGCCACCTCCGGTCAAGTCCGCGTCGACGGAAGGGCGTTGCGGCCCGGCAGCGTGCGGGCCGCCGTGCGCGCCGGGCTCGGGCTCGCACCCGAGGAACGCAAGGCTCAGGCATTGCTGATGCTGGAGTCCGTCACCCGTAACGTCTCGGTCTCCTCCATGTCCCGTTTCTCACGCGCGGGCTGGATCGACCGGCGTGCGGAAGCGGGCGCGGCACGGGCGGCCACCCGTGAACTGTCGCTGCGCCCCGACAACCCCGCCGTGCCGGTGCGCACCCTCTCCGGCGGCAACCAGCAGAAGGCCGTACTGGCGCGCTGGCTGCTGCGCGGCTGTCGCGTCCTGCTCCTCGACGAACCGACCCGCGGCGTCGACGTCGGCGCCCGCGCCGAGCTGTACGCGGTGATCCGCCGTCTGGCCGACGAGGGCCTCGCCGTCCTCCTGGTCTCCAGCGAGGTGCCCGAGGTGCTCGGCCTCGCCGACCGCGTCCTGGTGCTCCGTGAGGGCCGCGTCGTCCACACGGCGCCCGCCCCCGAGCTCGACGAACACCGCGTACTCGACCTGGTCATGGAAGGAAGCCCGGCGTCATGACGCAGCATGCCTCCCCGCCACGGGACAACACCGACAAGGTGCCCTCGGTCGCCCAAGCGTCCAGCTGGCGTGGCCTGTTGGCCCGAGCCGACGTCCGCACCCTCTCCCTCCTGGGCGTCCTCGCCGCGCTGGTCCTGATCGGCGGGATCACCAAGCCCGACGAGTTCCTCGACACCCGCAACCTCCAACTCGTGCTCACCCAGGCCTCGGTGATCGGGGTCGTCACCGTCGGCATGACCTTCGTCATCACCTCCGGCGGCATCGACCTCTCGGTCGGCGCGATCGTCGCCCTGTCCTCCGTGTGGGCGACGACGGTGGCCACCCAGGAGTACGGCTTCGCGGGCATCCTCTTCACCGCGGTGCTCGTCGGCCTCGGCTGCGGCCTGGTCAACGGCCTGCTCGTCGCGTACGGCGGAATGGTCCCGTTCATCGCCACGCTCGCCATGCTGGCCTCGGCGCGCGGGCTGGCGCTGCAGATCACCGACGGCAAGACGCAGATCGTCACCGTCACCGGCATCCTCGACCTGGGTGAGCGGGACTCCTATGTGCTCGGCGTCCCCCCGCTCGTCATCGTCTTCGCGATCGTGACGATCATCGGCTGGCTGATCCTCAACCGCACCACCTTCGGCCGGCGCACGGTCGCCGTCGGCGGCAACGCGGAGGCCGCCCGGCTCGCGGGCATCGACGTACGGCGGCAACGGCTCTATCTGTACCTGCTGTCCGGGCTGTGCTGCGGCATCGCCGCCTTCCTGCTGATCATCCTGTCCGGCTCGGGCCAGAACACCAACGGGAATCTGTACGAGCTGGACGCGATCGCCGCCGCGATCATCGGCGGCACGCTGCTCAGCGGAGGGCGGGGCACCATCACCGGCTCCGTGCTCGGCGTCCTGATCTTCACCACGATCACCAACATCTTCGCCCTGAACAACCTGCAGAGCGACGTCCAGCAGATCGCCAAGGGCGCGATCATCGTCGCCGCCGTGCTGGTCCAGCGCCGTACCGCGAGCACGACCTGAGGAAAGGGTTCACTGACATGTCTCAACTCACCAGTCGCAGAGGGCTGTTGTTCGGGGCCGCGGCCGTGTCCACGGGTGCCCTCCTCGTAGGTTGCACGAGTAACGAGTCCAAGGACGAGAGCCCGGCCGCGGACGACCGGCCGGCCGCCGACGACAAGCCCGGCAAGCACGTCACCATCGGGTTCGCCGGACCGCAGGCCGACCACGGCTGGCTCAACGCCATCAACGACAACGCCAAGAGCCGCGCCAAGAAGTACTCCGACGTCACCCTGGAGATCACCGAGGGCTCCAACGACACCGCGGCCCAGATCGGCCAGATCGAGACCCTGATCAACAAGAAGGTCGACGTCCTGGTCGTGCTGCCCGCCGACGGCAAGGCCCTCACCCAGGTCGGCCTGAAGGCGATGCGCGCCGGCATCCCGGTCGTCAACCTCGACCGGATATTCAACTCCCCGCAGGCGTACCGCTGTTGGATCGGCGGCGACAACTACGGCATGGGCCTCAATGCAGGCACCTACATCGGCGAGAAGCTCAAGGGCAAGTCGAACGCCAAGGTCATCGAGCTGGCCGGCCTCGACAACCTGGAGCTGACCAAGCAGCGCACCCAGGGCTTCGACGACGCCCTGAAGAACTACCCCAACATCAAGAAGGTGGCCCGTCAGGCCGCCGAGTTCACGGTCGAGTCCGGGCAGGCCAAGATGGCCCAACTCCTGCAGGCGCAGCCCAAGTTCGACGCCCTGTGGAACCACGACGACGACCAGGGTGTGGGCGCGCTGCGCGCCATCGAGCAGGCCGGACGCGAGGACTTCCTGATGGTCGGCGGCGCGGGCGCGCTCTCCGCCTTCCAGGCCATCAAGCAGGACAACGGCGTGCTGAAGGCGACCGTCCTGTACCCGCCGACGATGGCCGCCTCCGCGATCGACCTGGCCCGCGCGCTCGGCCAGGGCAAGGGCATAAGCGGTCTCGCCGAGTTCGAGATCCCGGCCTCGCTGACGCTGTACTCGGCCGTCGTCGACAAGGACAACGTCGACCAGTACATGCCCACCGGCTTCCGCTAGGCCCTGTCGTTTGGATCAGGTCGGCCGTTGGGAACTGCGCCTTGCAGCCGCCTCGAGCAGGGTCATGAGGGGTCCCCCCGCTCGGGCGAAGCCGAGAGTGGGGGAGCGTGCAGCTGCAAGGCGGAGGAGGTTGTGACATCAGCCGCGGCCGCGGCGGGCGACGCGGAGCGATGGGGCCCCTCCCGCTCGAGCGAAGCCGAGAGTGGGGGAGAGTGACGACAACGCCGCTGGAGGTCCCCCCACGCCCTTGAGGCTGTGGAGGAGTGCGTGCCAGACCTCGCGACGCCGAGCTGATCCAAACCGACAGGACCTGGGCCGGATCCCGCCCCGCACCCCCCACGGCGCATTCACGACGAGGACGAGGAGGACATCCGTATGGGACAGCCCCAGCAGTCGGACGGACCGGAGGCCGCGAAGCCGCCGCTGCGCGTAGGCATGGTCGGCTACGCGTTCATGGGCGCCGCCCACTCCCAGGGCTGGCGCACCGCGTGCCACGTCTTCGAGCTGCCCCGCCGCCCGGTCCTGGCCGCGATCTGCGGACGCGACCCCGAGGCCGTGCGCGCGGCGGCCGACCGGCACGGCTGGGCGTCGGCCGAGACCGACTGGCGGGCCCTGATCGCCCGGGACGACATCGACCTCGTGGACATCTGCACCCCCGGCGACAGTCATGCCGAGATCGCCCTGGCCGCCCTCGCCGCCGGCAAGCACGTGCTGTGCGAGAAGCCCCTCGCCAACACGGTGGAGGAGGCCTCGGCGATGACCGAGGCGGCCGAAGCGGCGTACGGCCGCGGCCAGTTGGCGATGGTCGGCTTCAACTACCGCCGGGTGCCCGCCACCGCGCTCGCCCGGAAGATGGTCGCCGAGGGCAGGCTCGGCGCCCTGCGGCACCTTCGGGTGACCTACCTCCAGGACTGGCTCGTGGACCCGCAGTTCCCGCTCACCTGGCGGCTGCGCAAGGACCAGGCCGGCTCCGGCGCGCTCGGCGACCTGGGTGCGCACATCGTCGACCTCGCGCAGTATCTGGCGGGGGAGCAACTGGCCGGGGTCTCCGCCCTGACGGAGACCTTCGTACGGGAGCGGCCGCTGCCCGTCGGCGCCAGCAGTGGCCTGTCCTCGGTCGCCTCCGCCGGCACGGGCCAGGTCACCGTCGACGACGCCGCCCTGTTCACCGGCCGCTTCACCTCCGGGGCCCTCGCCTCCTTCGAGGCGACACGCTATGCCACCGGCCGCAAGAACGCCCTGCGCATCGAACTCAACGGCGAGCGCGGTTCGTTGGCCTTCGATCTGGAGCGCCTCAACGAGCTGTCGTACCACGACGCCACGGAACCCGGCGTGCACGCCGGCTTCCGCCGCATCCTCGTCACCGAACCCGACCATCCCTACCTGGACGCCTGGTGGCCGCCGGGCCACGGCCTCGGCTACGAGCACACCTTCGTCCACCAGGCCCGCGACCTCGTCCATGCGATCGCCGAGGGCCGCCGGCCCGAACCCTCCTTCGCCGACGGGCTGCAGGTGCAGCGCGTACTGGCCGCGGTGGAGGAGAGCGCCGAGAAGAACTCCGTCTACACACCCATAGCGGTCTGAGGAGGCCCCCGCGCATGCCGCGACAGTTCACGCTCTTCACCGGACAATGGGCCGACCTCCCGATCGAGGAGGTCTGCCGTCTCGCCCGCGACTTCGGCTACGACGGCCTCGAACTCGCCTGCTGGGGCGACCACTTCGAGGTCGACAAGGCACTCGCGGACTCGACGTACATCGAGTCCAGGAAGCAACTGCTCGACAAGTACGGCCTCAAGTGCTGGGCCGTCTCCAACCATCTGGCCGGCCAGGCCGTCTGCGACGCCATCATCGACGAACGCCACCGGGCCATCCTGCCGGCCGAGGTGTGGGGCGACGGCGACCCGGAAGGGGTACGGCGGCGCGCGGCCGACCGCCTGAAGGACACCGCGCGCGCCGCGGCCGCCTTCGGCGTCGACACCGTCATCGGCTTCACCGGCTCCGCCATCTGGCACCTGGTCGCCATGTTCCCGCCCGCCCCGGAGTCGATGATCGAGCGCGGCTACGAGGACTTCGCCGAGCGCTGGAACCCGATCCTCGACGTCTTCGACGAGGAGGGCGTGCGGTTCGCGCACGAGGTCCACCCGAGCGAGATCGCCTACGACTACTGGACGACCCGGCGCGCCCTGGAGGCGGTTGGCGGACGCCCGGCCTTCGGCCTGAACTTCGACCCCTCGCACTTCGTGTGGCAGGACCTCGACCCGGTCGGCTTCCTGTGGGACTTCCGTGACCGGATCTACCACGTCGACTGCAAGGAGGCCCGCAAACGCCTCGACGGCCGCAACGGCCGCCTCGGCTCCCACCTGCCCTGGGGTGACCCGCGCCGCGGCTGGGACTTCGTGTCGGCCGGCCACGGCGACGTCCCCTGGGAGGACGTCTTCCGGATGCTGCGCTCCATCGACTACCAGGGTCCCATCTCCGTGGAGTGGGAGGACGCCGGCATGGACCGGCTCCAGGGCGCACCAGAAGCCCTCACCCGTCTGAAGGCCTACGACTTCGAACCGCCGTCGGCCTCCTTCGACGCGGCGTTCGGCGGCAACGAGTAGCCCAACTCCGTTCTTTCTTCCGTGAGTTCCGGGATGACGGCGCATCCCGGCGCACCGCACCCGCCCGTACAACCGGCCCCTCACTGGAGGCATTCGTGCACGGGAACGACCGCACCACCAGCACCGACAGAATCGAGACCCACAGATCACGCCCGTCCTTCCGTAAGGCAGCCGCCCTGCTCAGTGGCGTGCTGCTGGCGGGCGCGTCGCTGACCCTCACCGCTCCCCAGGCCGGCGCAGCCGTCGCCGACCCGGGAGCCGCGCCCGCGGCGGCGGAGGACTTCCAGCAGGTCACCCTCGCCAAGGGCGAGGCGGAGGTCGGCGAACCCATGTCCCTCGCCGTCCTCCCGGACCGCTCGGTCCTGCACACCTCGCGCGACGGCGAACTCCGGCTCACGGACGCGGCCGGAAACACCCGGCTCATCGGCAGGCTGAACGTCTACTCCCACGACGAGGAAGGCCTCCAAGGCGTCGGCGTGGACCCGGACTTCGCGACCAACCGGGCCATCTACCTCTACTACGCACCGCCGCTGAACACCCCCGCGGGCGATGCCCCGGAGACCGGAACCGCGGCCGACTTCGCACCCTTCGACGGCGTCAACCGCCTCTCCCGCTTCGTCCTGAAGTCCGACGGCACCCTCGACACGGCCAGCGAGAAGAAGGTCATCGACATCCCGGCCTCCCGCGGCCTGTGCTGCCATGTCGGCGGCGACATCGACTTCGACGCGGCCGGCAACCTGTACCTGTCGACGGGCGACGACACCAACCCCTTCCAGTCCGACGGCTACACCCCGATCGACGAGCGCGCCGACCGCAACCCGGCCTTCGACGCCCAGCGCTCGGCCGGCAACACCAACGACCTGCGCGGCAAGATCCTGCGCATCAAGGTGAACGCCGACGGCTCGTACACCGTCCCCGACGGCAACCTCTTCGCGCCCGGCACCGACAAGACGCGCCCCGAGATCTACGCCATGGGCTTCCGCAACCCGTTCCGCTTCAGCGTCGACAAGAAGACCGGCATCCTCTACGTCGGCGACTACGGCCCCGACGCGGGCGCAGCCGATCCGGGTCGAGGCCCCGCCGGCCAGGTCGAGTTCGCCCGGGTGACCGGCCCCGGCAACTTCGGCTGGCCGTACTGCACCGGCGCCAACGACGCCTACGTCGACCACGACTTCGCGACCAAGACCTCCGGCGCGTCCTTCGACTGCAACGCACCGAAGAACAACTCCCCGCACAACACCGGACTCACGGACCTGCCCCCGGCCCAGCCCGCCTGGATCCCGTACAACGGCCCGTCCGTACCGGAGTTCGGCGACGGCTCCGAGTCCCCGATGGGCGGCCCGGTCTACCACTACGACGCCACGCTCGACTCGCCCGTGAAGTTCCCCCAGGCGTACGACGGGAACTTCTTCGCCGGGGAGTTCGGCCGCCGCTGGATCAAGCGGATCGTCAGCGACGGCAGCGGAACCGTCCAGTCGATCAACGCCTTCCCGTGGACCGGCACCCAGGTGATGGACATGGCCTTCGGCCCGGACGGCGCCCTGTACGTCCTCGACTACGGCACCGCCTGGTTCGGCGGCGACGAGCATTCGGCCCTGTACCGCATCGAGAACGCCACCGACGGCCACTCACCGGTTCCGCAGGCGGCGGCGAGCAGGACCTCCGGGCAGGCACCGCTGAAGGTGCGGTTCTCCTCCGCGGGCACGGCCGACCAGGACGGTGACGCCCTGACGTACAGCTGGGACTTCGGCGACGGCGGCAGGTCGACTGCGGCGAACCCGACGTACAAGTACAAGAAGAACGGCACCTACACCGCGACCCTGACCGCGAAGGACCCGAGCGGCCGCACAGGCAGTGCGAGCGTGCAGATCGTCGTGGGCAACACCGCGCCCAAGGTGACACTCGAACTCCCGCGGGACGGGCAGCTGTTCAGCTTCGGTGACGCGATCCCGTTCAAGGTGAGGGTCACCGACCCGGAGGACGGGACGGCCGTCGACTGCTCGAAGGTCAAGGTCAACTTCATCCTGGGCCATGACACCCACGGCCACCCGCAGACCTCCGCGAGCGGCTGCACCGGCACCATCCAGACCAGCGCGGACGGCGGACACGACGAGGACGCCAACATCTTCGGGGTCCTCGACGCCGAGTACACCGACGGCGGAGGCGGCGGCCAGGCCCCGCTCACCTCGCACGACCAGAGCGTCCTGCAGCCCAGGCACCGCCAGGCCGAGCACTTCACCAACGCCTCCGGAGTCTCCGTCATCACCAAGGCCACGGCGCACGGCGGCAAGACGGTCGGCGACATCGACAACGGCGACTGGATCTCCTTCACCCCGTATGTGCTGAGCAACGCCAAGAAGATCACGGCGCGGATCGCGTCAGGAGGCGCCGGCGGGACGCTGGAGGTCCGCGCGGGTTCCTCGACCGGCACGCTGCTCGGCAACGCGACCGTCCCGGTGACCGGCGGCTGGGAGACCTTCCAGGACGTCAGCGCCGACCTGTCCCGCGCCCCGAGGGGCACCACCACGCTCTACCTGGTCTTCAAGGGCGGCACGGGTGCTCTGTTCGACGTGGACGACTTCACCCTCACGACCGGCTGAGAGAAGGGAACGTGATGCGCTCAACAGGCCGACTGACAACCGCCGTTGTGGGTGCCGCACTGCTCCTCGGCTGTGTCTCGGGGCCCGCCGCCGCGCACTCCGGGAAGGACGGGAAGCGGGTGCTGGTCTTCTCCAAGACGGCCGGCTTCCGGCACGACTCGATCCCCACGGGCGTGGAGGCGGTGAAACAGCTCGGCGCCGACGCCGGCCTCACGGTGGACGCGACCGAGGACGCGGGTGCCTTCACCGCGAAGAACCTGCGGCGCTACGACGCGGTCGTGTTCCTGTCGACGACCGGAGACGTCCTCGCAGACGCCCAGCAGAGCGCCTTCGAGGACTACATCCGGCACGGCGGCGGCTATGTCGGCATCCACGCCGCCGCCGACACCGAGTACGACTGGGCGTTCTACGGCGGCCTGGTCGGCGCCTACTTCCAGGGGCACCCGGCGATCCAGCCCGCGACGGTGAACGTCGAGGACCGCGCCCACCCTGCGACCTCGGGCCTTGAACGGACCTGGAACCGTACGGACGAGTGGTACAACTACCGCTCCAATCCCCGCGACCGGGTCCATGTCCTGGCCTCGCTCGACGAGTCCTCCTACACCGGCGGCACCATGAACGGCGACCATCCGATCGCCTGGTGCCAGAACTACCAGGGCGGCCGCGCCTTCTACACGGGCGGCGGCCACACCAAGGAGTCGTACACCGACCCCGCCTTCCGGCAACACCTGCTGGGCGGGCTGCGCTGGGCGACCGGTGACGCCCAGGCGGACTGCCGCGCGGAGAACGGCTACCGGCCGCTCTTCGACGGCACGGCCGCCTCGCTGAACGGCTGGAAACAGGCGGGCCCGGGCTCCTTCACCCTGGCCGACGACGGCACGCTGACATCGTCGGGCGGCATGGGCCTGCTCTGGTACGCCACCTCGGGCTTCTCCTCGTACTCACTGAAGCTCGAGTGGAAGATGGCCGGCGCGGACGGCGACGACAACTCCGGCGTGTTCGTGGGCTTCCCGCCCTCGGACGACCCGTGGTCGGCCGTGGACAACGGCTACGAGATCCAGATCGACGCCACCGACGTCCCCGAGAAGACGACCGGGGCCGTCTACGGCTTCCGCTCCGCCGACCTGAAGAAGCGCGACCGTGCGCTGAACCCGCCGGGGGAGTGGAACACGTACGAGATCCGCGTGGAGGGCGAACGCCTCCGCGTCTGGCTCAACGGCGTGAAGATCAACGATTTCACCAACACCGATCCGGCCCGGAGCCTCGTCGACGGACACCTCGGCATCCAGAACCACGGAGCCGAGGACCAGGTGTCCTTCCGCGACATCCGGATCAAGGAACTGCCCGCCAAGGGCGACTGAGCGGCGGCGGGCGGGGGACGCCGGACCTCCGCCCGCCGTCTTTCCCCTCTCTTCGCGGGGCTCACTCACGACGCGTTCGACAAGGAGGCTGCCCATGTCCGCGTCCGAATCCCTTCCCGTCTTCCCGCAACGCGTGGGTGTATGGCTGATCGGGGCGCGCGGATCCGTCGCCACGACGGTGGTCGCGGGCTGCGCCGCCGTGACCGCGGGCCTGCACCCGCCGACTGGCATGGTCACCGAGACCGCCGCGTTCGCGGGCAGCGGCCTGCCGCCCGTGTCCTCCCTCGTCTTCGGCGGCCACGACACACTCGACTGCCCGCTGCCCAAGCGTGCGGAAGCACTGGCGGCCGGGGGCGTCCTCCCACCGGGCCTTCCCGCAGCGGTCCAGGCCGAACTGGCCGCCGCCGACCGGGAGATCAGACCCGGCGGCCCGCTCCCCGGCGACACCCGCACCGAGGACGAACTGATCACCGCCTTCGCCGAGGACATCACCGACTTTGTACGGAGGTACGGGCTGGCCCGTGCCGTGGTGGTGAACGTGGCCTCCACCGAGCCCCCGGCCACCGGCCGCGCTCTCCCGCCCAGCTCCCTCTACGCGGCGGCGGCCCTGCGCGCGGGCTGTCCGTACGTCAACTTCACCCCCTCGACCGGACTGCACCACCCGGCGCTGGTCACCGCGGCGGCCTCCAGCGGCCTGCCGTACGCGGGCCGCGACGGCAAGACGGGCCAGACCCTGCTGCGCTCCGTCCTCGGCCCGATGTTCACGCAGCGTGCCCTGGCGGTACGCGCCTGGTCCGGCACCAACCTGCTCGGCGGTGGCGACGGCGCCGCCCTCGCCGACCCGGCCGCCGCCGCGGCGAAGAACGCCGGCAAGGAGCGTGTCCTCGCCGACACCCTCGGCAGGACCCCCGAGGGGGAGGTCCACATCGACGACGTCCCCGCCCTCGGCGACTGGAAGACCGCCTGGGACCACATCGCCTTCGACGGCTTCCTCGGCACCCGCATGATCCTCCAGACCATCTGGCAGGGCTGCGACTCGGCCCTGGCGGCCCCGCTGATCCTCGACCTGGCTCGCCTGGTCCCCCGGGCGCAGGAGGCGGGTCTGTCCGGCCCACTCGGTGAACTCGGCTTCTACTTCAAGGACCCGGTGGGGGACGGGCCTTCTTCGCTGGCGGAGCAGTATGCGGCGCTGACGGGGTTTGCGGGGCGGTTGGGGGCAGCGGGGGGCGAGGAAACAGGGCGTGACCTGGGTGACGTGGGTGACCTGGGTGCCTGGGTTGACCGGGGTGGTCAGGGCCAGGGGCCGAGGGGCCGGAGCGCGGGTGCGCGGGGCGGCGGTCCGGGCCGTTCCGGTGCTGACGAATCCTCCGGTCGACTGGGGGAGTCGCGGTGAGCGGGGGCACCGTGATGACACGGCGGGGCTCCGAGGCCGACGACGGGGCCACTGAGGGGGGAGCGGCACCGCGCCGGGAGCGGACCGGCGCCGACCACCCGAACCGCAGGCTCGCCTGGGCCGAACTGTTGCGCCTCCCCGCGCTGTTCACCGTTCCGGGTGATGCCCTCGCGGGGGCGGCAGCGACCGCCTCCGCCCCGGACCCCCGCACCCTGCTCGCCATCGGTTCCTCCCTCTGTCTGTACGAGGCCGGCATGGCCCTCAACGACTGGGCCGACCGTGAGGAGGATGCCGCCGAACGCCCCCACCGCCCCCTTCCCTCCGGCCGCATCCACCCGGCCGCCGCCCTGACCACGGCCTGCGCCCTCACGGGGGTCGGCCTGACCCTCGCCGCCCGCGCAGGCCGCCCCGCCCTCGCGGTCGCCGCACCCCTCGCGGCCACGGTCTGGGCGTACGACCTCGCCCTGAAGCACACCCCGGCCGGACCGCTCGCCATGGCCGCGGCCCGCGGACTGGACCTGCTCCTCGGCGCCGCCGCCACCGCGGGCCGCACCCGTGACGCGCTGGGTCCCGCAGCACTGCTCGCCACACACACCCTCGCCGTGACAACCGTGTCCCGCCAGGAGACGAGAGGCGGCTCACCCCTGGCACCGGTGGCAGCCCTCGCGGTCACCGGACTGCTGACCCGGCTGCTCACACGCCGACCTCTCCACCCCTCGAGAGACGGACGGGAAACAGCCGCCCGCGTCCTGCCGGGCACCCACGCGGACGGCTTCGCGACCGCGACGGTGCGACACCGGAGGAGCGGGCGCGGCTCCGTGGAGTCGGATGCGGCGGTGCGTGGGGTGCTGGGCGCTCTGGCCGTGCCGGGCGGCGCCGATCGGGTGCCCGCAGCGTCGCCGGCAACTGAGCAGCCTGTGCCGGGTATTCCGGCGGTGCCAGGCATCACCGACGCTCCGGCGACCGTGCCCGCTTGGCGCCGGCTGGCGGCGCAGGTCGTCGTCGGCGCATGCGAAGTCGCCTCGACTCTGCCCGGGGCCCCGGCCGTGCGCCGCGCAAGCGGCCTCGCATCCGGTGTCGGCCCACGGAGCCGGTCAGCGTACGGCTCCGCGCAGCAACCGACTGCTGTAGCCCTGCGCCTGGCTCTCGCCGCCGCCTACGCAGCCACCGCCGCCCGCCCCTACTTCCACGCCGCTCTCAACCCGTCACCCCCACTCACCCAACGAGCCGTCACCGGCGGCATCCGCGCCACGATCCCCCTCCAGGCCGCGCTCACCGCCCGCTCCGGCGCCGGCACCACCGCCCTGCTCGTCGCTGCCCTCGCCCCGCTGGGCGGGAGGTTCGGGAGGAAGGTGAGCCTCACATGAGCCCCGGGTCCTGGCGCCAGGGTCCCGGCGAGGCGACCGACCGCCCACGGCGGCCCCGCCCCGCCCCCTCCCTCCGTTTCGGCTACGGCACCAACGGGCTCGCCGACCTCCGTCTCGACGACGCCCTCGCCCTGCTCGGCAGGAGGTTCGGGAGGAAGGTGAGCCTCACATGAGCCCCGGATCCTGGCGCCCGGGTGCCGGCGAGGCGACCGACCGCCCACGGCGGCCCCGCCCCGCCGCCTCCCTCCGTTTCGGCTACGGCACCAACGGGCTCGCCGACCTCCGTCTCGACGACGCCCTCGCCCTGCTCGGCAGGAGGTTGGGGAGGAAGGTGAGCCTCACATGAGCCCCGGATCCTGGCGCCCGGGTGCCGGCGAGGCGGCCGACCGCCCCCCGCGTCACCACCCCGCCCCCTCCCTCCGTTTCGGCTACGGCACCAACGGGCTCGCCGACCTCCGTCTCGACGACGCCCTCGCCCTGCTCGCCGACCTCGGCTACGACGGCGTCGGGCTGACCCTCGACCACATGCACCTCGACCCGCTGGCGCCCGACCTCGCCGCCCGCACCCAGCGGCTCGCCCGGAGACTGGACGCGCTCGGGCTGGACGTCACCGTGGAGACGGGTGCCCGCTATGTGCTCGACCCGCGGCACAAGCACGGCCCTTCGCTGCTGGACCCCGATCCGGACGACCGGGCCCGGCGCGTCGGCCTGCTGATCCGCGCGGTCCAGGTCGCCGCCGATCTCGGCGCACACGCCGTGCACTGCTTCAGCGGACTCCTCCCGGAGGAGACGGACACCGACACGGCGTGGAAACGCCTGGCCGAGGCGCTCGCCCCCGTCCTCGACGCCGCCGCCGTCGCCGGCGTGCCCCTCGCCGTCGAGCCCGAACCGGGCCATCTGCTGGCGACCCTGGCCGACTTCCACCGGCTGCGCCGCGTCCTCGGTGACCCGGAGAACCTCGGTCTGACCCTCGACATCGGTCACTGCCAGTGCCTCGAACCCCTCTCTCCCGCCGACTGCGTACGCGCAGCCGCCCCCTGGCTGCGGCACGTCCAGATCGAGGACATGCGCCGCGGCATCCATGAACACCTCCCTCTCGGAGACGGGGAGATCGACTTCCCGCCCGTCCTCGCGGCCCTGGCCGCCACCGGCTACCAGGGGCTGACCGTCGTCGAACTGCCCCGCCACTCCCACGCGGGCCCTCACTTCGCCGAGCACTCCCTCCCCTTCCTCCACCGCGCGGCCGAAACGGCCTCCGCCACCCCCGAAGGGAGCACCACCGCATGACGCACCCGCACACCGCCTGGGACACCCCCGCGACAGACCTCAGGGGCACCGCCCTCGCCCTCGCCTCGCCGGCCGACCTGCACGGCCACCTCACGGCCCACCTCGGCGGAGCCGCACGCGCCTGGCTGGACCAGGCCCTCGACGAGGCCGCCGGCCGGCCGGGCATCCATGGGCCCATCTCCGTATGGGAGTTGCGCCTTGCCGAAGCGGGGCGACGATGCGGTCCCGAACACGCCGACGCCGCCCGTGTGCTGATCCTGCACACCGCCCGTGCCGGCACGGACGCCCTCACCCGCGTGTACTTCCAGGGCACCGCCGCCGAACGCCGCGCCGTCCTGTACGCCTTGCCCCACCGCGTCACAGGCCCGGACGCCCTGCCGCTCGTCGAGGACGCCCTGCGCACCAACGACACCAGGCTCCTCGCCGCCGCAGTCGGCCCCTACGCAGCCCGGCACCTCGCCCCCCACCCCTGGCGTCACGCCGTACTGAAGTGCCTGTTCACCGGCGTGCCCGTGGACGAGGTCACCGACCTGGACCGGCGCGCCCACGCCGACTCGGAACTCGCTCGCATGCTCGCTGACTACGCCGCCGAACGCACCGCCGCGGGCCGTCCCGTGCCCGAAGACCTGTACCGCGTCCTGACCCTGACCGACCCCACCGCCACCCCACCAGCGCACTCCGCCCCACCGGGCGCCCGCGGCAGCGACGGCAAGGAATCCTGATGCGCATCTTCGACCCCCACATCCACATGACGTCACGGACCACCGACGACTACCAGGCCATGCACGCCGCCGGCGTCCGCGCCGTCGTCGAACCCGCCTTCTGGCTCGGCCAGCCCCGCACCTCACCCGCCTCCTTCGTCGACTACTTCGACTCCCTGCTGGGCTGGGAGCCCTTCCGCGCCGCCCAGTACGGCATCGCCCACCACTGCACGCTCGCCCTCAACCCCAAGGAGGCGAACGACCCGCGCTGTGTGCCCGTCCTCGACGAACTGCCCCGCTATCTCGTCAAGGACCAGGTGGTGGCCGTCGGTGAGATCGGCTACGACTCGATGACCCCCGCCGAGGACACCGCCCTCGCAGCCCAGCTCCAGCTCGCCGCCGACCACGAACTGCCCGCGCTCGTCCACACCCCGCACCGCGACAAGCCGGCCGGCCTGCGCCGCACCCTCGACGTCGTACGGGAGTCCGCACTGGCCCCGGACCGCGTCCTGGTCGACCACCTCAACGAGACCACCGTCAAGGCCGCCAAGGACAGCGGGAGTTGGCTCGGCTTCTCCGTCTATCCCGACACCAAGATGGACGAGGAGCGGATGGTCGCGATCCTGCGGGCGTACGGGACCGAGCAGGTGCTCGTGAACTCCGCCGCCGACTGGGGCCGCAGCGACCCCCTCAAGACCCGCAGAGTCGGCGACCTGATGCTGGCCGAGGGGTTCACCGAGGACGAGGTCGACCGGGTGCTGTGGCGCAACCCCGTCGCCTTCTACGGACTCAGTGGCCGCCTGAACCTCGACATCACGGCCACGGAAGCCACCCACGAAGGCAACTCGATCCTGCGTGGCGGTGCGTGAGCCATGCGCTTCCGCCATCCCGACGGCTCTACCGTCCACCTCGCCTACTGCACCAACGTCCACCCCGCCGAAACCCTCGACGGCGTCCTCGCGCAGCTTCGTGAGCACTGCGAACCGGTGCGCCGCCGCGTCGGCCGCGACCGGCTCGGCATCGGCCTGTGGCTCGCCAAGGACGCCGCGCACGCCCTGGTCAGTGATCCGTCCGCGCTGCGCGGCCTGCGCACCGAACTCGACCGGCGGGGCCTCGAAGTCGTCACCCTCAACGGCTTCCCCTATGAGGGCTTCGGCGCCGAGGAGGTCAAGTACCGCGTCTACCGGCCCGACTGGGCCGATCCGGAACGACTCGACCACACCACCGCCCTGGCCCGGGTCCTCGCCGGACTCCTCCCCGACGACATCACCGAGGGCACCATCTCGACCCTGCCGCTCGCCTGGCGCACCGCCTATGACGACACCCGCGCAGCGAAGGCCCAAGCAGCCCTCCGCACGCTCGGCGAACGCCTCGACGCCCTCGCCGAACTGACCGGCCGTTCCGTCCGCGTCGGCCTCGAACCCGAACCGGGCTGCGTCATCGAAACCACCGGCGACGCCCTCGCACCGCTCACCGTGATCGCCCACCACCGCATCGGCATCTGCGTCGACACCTGCCACCTCGCCACCTCTTTCGAAGACCCGCACACCGCCCTGGACGCGCTCACCACGGCTCGCGTCCCCATCGTCAAGTCCCAGCTCTCAGCCGCCCTGCATGCCCAGCACCCCCGTCTCTCCGAGGTCCGCGCAGCCCTCGCCGCCTTCGACGAACCCCGTTTCCTGCACCAGACCCGCACCGCCACCGCCGCCGGCCTGCGCGGAACCGACGACCTGGGCGAGGCTCTCGAAGCCGGCGCCCTGCCCGACGCGGCACCCTGGCGCGCCCACTTCCACGTCCCGCTGCACGCGGCCCCCGCCGCGCCCCTCACCTCCACGCTCCCCGTGCTCAAGACCGCACTGACCCGGCTCGTGGGCGGCCCGCACCCGCTCACCCGCCACCTCGAAGTGGAGACCTACACCTGGCAGGCCCTGCCGCCCGACCTGCGACCCCGCGGCCGTACCCAGCTCGCCGACGGCATCGCCGCCGAACTCACCCTTGCCCGCGATCTATTGACGGACCTCGGCCTGAAGGAACTCCCATGAGCACCCACCGGCCCGGCCCGGACCCGACACCCCTCCTCGTCCTCGATGTCGTCGGTCTCACCCCCCGTCTCCTCGACCACATGCCCCACCTCAAAGCGCTCGCCCAGTCCGGCTCCCGGGCCGCGCTCGGCACCGTCCTGCCCGCCGTCACCTGCGCCGCCCAGTCCACCTTCCTCACCGGCACCCACCCGTCCGAGCACGGCATCGTCGGCAACGGCTGGTACTTCCGCGAGCTCGGCGACGTACTCCTGTGGCGGCAGCACAACGGACTCGTCGCCGGAGACAAACTCTGGGACGCCGCCCGCCGCGCTCACCCCGGCTACACGGTCGCCAATATCTGCTGGTGGTACGCCATGGGCGCCGACACGGACATCACCGTCACCCCCCGTCCCGTCTACTACGCCGACGGCCGCAAGGAACCCGACTGCTACACCCGGCCCCCGGCCCTGCACGACGAACTCACCGACAAATTCGGCACCTTCCCCCTCTTCCACTTCTGGGGTCCCGGCGCGAACCTGGTCTCCAGCCGGTGGATCATCGACGCCACCCGGCACATCCTGCGCACCCGCCACCCCGACCTGACGCTCTGCTACCTCCCCCATCTGGACTACGACCTGCAGCGCTTCGGCCCCGACGACCCGCGCTCCCTGAAAGCGGCCGCCGACCTGGACGCCGCCACGGCCCCGCTCCTGGACGAGGCGCGCGCCGAGGGCCGTACCGTCGTCGCGCTGTCCGAGTACGGCATCACCCGCGCCGACCGCCCCGTCGACATCAACCGGGTCCTGCGCCGCGCCGGCCTCCTCGAAGTGCACACGCAGGACGGCATGGAGTACCTCGACCCGATGGCCTCCCGCGCGTTCGCGGTCGCCGACCATCAGATCGCCCATGTCTATGTGCGTCGGCCCGAGGACCTCGAGGCCACCCGGGCGGCCCTGGCCGACCTGCCCGGCGTGGACCGACTTCTCGACGACGAGGGCAAGAAGACCCACCATCTGGACCATCCGCGCGCGGGCGAGCTGGTCGCCGTCGCGGAGCCGGACGCCTGGTTCACGTACTACTACTGGCTCGACGACGAACGCGCACCCGACTTCGCGCAGCTCGTCGAGATCCACCGCAAACCCGGCTACGACCCGGTAGAGCTGTTCATGGATCCGCTCGACCCCTACGTCAAGGTCAAGGCGGCCGCCGCCCTGGCGCGCAAGAAACTCGGCATGCGCTACCGCATGGCGGTCGTGCCCCTGGATCCGTCACCTATTCGCGGCAGCCACGGCCGCCTTCCTGCGAGCGACGACGACGGTCCGCTCCTCATCTGCTCCACCCCCCGCGCTGTCGGTGACCGCCTCGCGGCCACCGACGTGAAGTCACTCCTGCTCCGACTGGCCGGTCTTTTCTGACTGGTCACAAGTGAAGCACTCACCTCTGACAACGCCCTCCGACACCGAGGAGTTCCAGGCATGAGCCGCATCTCGCAGACCGATCCCGAACTCACCCACCGCCTCAGTAGACGAGGCATGCTCGGCGTGGCCGCGGGCGCCACCGCCGCCGCGTTGCTGGGCGCCGCCACGGCCCCCGCCACCGCCGCCGGAACATCTGCCGCCGCCGGTGGACGTCCGGTCCTGCCGCCCGGGCGGCTCGGCATCCAGCTGTACAGCCTGCGCGACAAGGTCTCCGCGCTGGGCTTCGCGCCCGTCTTCGCCGAACTGGAGAAGTACGGGTACGACGAGGTCGAGTTCGCCGGATACACCCAGGGCTCCGCAGGTCCCATCACCCTCGCGCAGCTCAGGCGGCTGGCGAAGGACCACGGCCTGAACCCGATCGGCAGCCACGTCGGCTACTACTCCAGCGACCCGAGCGCCTACACCTTCGCCCAGAACCTCACCAAGGTCCTCGACGACGCCCAGGCCCTCGGCCTCAAGCACATCGGCACCGCATCGGGCCCGGGCCGCTACGGCAACACGGTCGACGCCTGGAAGCGTGCCGCCGCGGAGTTCAACACGTACGGCGCGGCGGCCAGGGCGCGCGGCATGAAGTTCTACCAGCACAACCACTCCGACGAGTTCGGTTTCGCCACCGACAACCCCAAGGTCCGTCTCTACGATGTGCTGCTCGCCGAGACCGACCCCGACCTGGTGTTCCTGGAGATGGACATCTTCTGGGCCTACGCGGGCCAGTTCCGCTTCTCGAAGCGGCCCGACGGCAGCCCCGCCCCCTTCGAACCCCTCGACTACGTTCTCAAGCAGCCCCACCGCTACCCGCTCTTCCACGTCAAGGACGGCGTGAGCGACCCCTCCAACCAGTTCGGCTACCGGATGGTCGACGTCGGTGACGGCGACATCGACTACCAGCGCTTCATCGCTGCCGTGACCCGGCTGCGCGGCGAGCGCCTCGCCCACCACTGGCAGACCGAACACGACCAGCCGACCGAGTCGTTCACCTTCGCGCGCCGCTCCAGCGCGTATCTGCACTCACTACGCGAGAAGTGCTGACGCAGACAATCGGCACGGGCGTGAGGCGGCCCTCCCCGCAATCCCGGGGAGGGCCGCCTCACGCGCGCGTGCCGTCAACCGTCAGCCTGCGGGCTGCGGTTGCGGAGTCAGCGCATCCGAGCTGCTGCGCCCAGGCTGCCGCAGCAGCAGCGCGAGCGCCAGCTTCGTCGTCCAGCGGCAGCTGTTCGACGAGTTCCTGACGGCGTACCTCCCGGCGGTGCGCATGCTCAAGGTGGGATACCCGCTGGCGGTCGAGCACGATGACGACCCGTATCCGCAGCTGGACTTCGGACCGGTCATCAAGGCGGCCAAGGCCAAGGAACTGCGCGACCAGGTCGCCGAGGCCATCGACCGGGGAGCGGTCCCGCTGCACCGCGGCAACGAGGCCGGCGGCCGGTTCCTGCCCGGCCAGGAGACCTCGGCGTACGTCCATCCGGTGACGCTCCTCAACCCGCCGCCGTCCTCACCCCTGCACCATGCGGAACCGTTCGGTCCGGTCGACGGCATCGTCCTGGTCGACACGGAGGCGGAGCTGCCGGCAGCGATGAACGCGTCCAACGGCGCGCTGGTGGCCACCTCGTCCACGGACGGCAGGGCGACCTTCGACCGGCTCGCCCCGCAGATCCGGGCCTTCAAGGTCGGCCACGGCAAGCCGCGCTCCCGCGGTGACCGCGCCGAACTGTTCGGCGGCTTCGGCGCGTCCTGGCGCGGCGTTTTCGTTCGGCGGCGAACTGCTGGTGCGCGCCATGACCCAGGGCCCGGCGGGAGAGCGACTGCCGGGGAACTTCCCGGACTACCACCTCGTGCCGTGACAGCGGGCCGGGTGGCGTCCTCGCTCCGAAGCGCCATCCGGGGATCAGCTCCCGCCGACGCACGAAAGCGTCAGGGAGTGACCGTGTACGTCTGCACGTCGAAGGTCTGACCGAGCGAGTTCGTCGGCGCCACCGTCACCGAGGTGCCGTTCACGGTCACCTTCAGGAAGTGGTACACCTGCGCGTCGTCCGTGGGCACCGACGCGGCTCCGCAGGCCGAACCCCGGTTGCGGCCGTAGGACCAGCCGATGCCGTAGGCGTCGGTGGCCGAGCAGCCGTTCTCCCCGACGGAGTGCACATCGGCCCCGCCGCCACCGGTGACATACGACGCGATCCGGCCCGCTCCCGCGGTGTTGCGCTGATAGAGGTGAGAGTGGCCGTTGAAGACCAGGTCCACGCCGCCGTCCAGCAGGGTCTGCTCGACACCCGTGAGGAAGGTGTCGCTCGGCTCGCTCGCACTGTCGGAGCGCAGCGGGAAGTGGAAGAAGGCGAACTTCGGCACGCCTGGATGGGCGGTGAGGTCGGCCTTCAGCCATGCGTACTCGGCGGATCCGTCCTGCCAGTGGGCGTGCGCGTCCTGCTCGTAGATCGCGCAGTGCTCGCCGCACGAACCACCCGTGGCGTCACCTGTGTTGGAGTTCCCCCACGCGGTGTCGAGCAGATAGAAGCGGACCCCGCCGGTGGTGAAGGCGTAGTACGTCGTCGGATAGCTGACCGGATTCGAGCCCAGGTACGACGGATAGTCGACCGGCGCCCACACCCCGCCGGAGGCCGCCGCCAACGCCGACTGCTTCCACACCTGCAGATAGGTGCTGGTCATGCTGTGGTTGCCGACGGTGCCCAGGAGCGGGATGCGCATGCCGGGCTGTGCCCAGTACGACGGACCGAACCAGGAACTGACCTCCACACCCGTCTGGTTGAGGTCGCCGTACTGGGTCTGCGAGGTGCCCGGATGCGTGTTGTCGCCGGTCTGGACGACGAACCGGGCGCCGCTCGCGGCGATCTGGCTCATCACGTTCGCCTGGTTCACATTCAGCGAGCCGTCGTCGACGCCGGAGTTCGTGGTCTCACCGGTGTCGCCGAGGACATCGAAGGTGAACGACGTCGTGGAGCCCGCGGAGTCGGGGGTCGTGAAGCTGGGGGCCGGCAGAATGCCCAGCAGGTCGGTGCCGGAGGCGGTGTAGACGCGGTAGCAGTAGGTGGTGCTCGCCGTCAGGCCCGTAAGCGTCACCGAGTTGGCGAACTCCCGGGTCGAGCCGATGGTGATCGGGCTGCCCAGGGCGGACGAAGTGGCCGTGTTCGCCGCGCAGTTGCCCAGCGGGCCGTAGCGGACCGAGCCGCGGCTCTGTGTGGTGGTCGCCCAGCTCACCTGGACGGACGTCGTCGTGGCGTCGGAGAGATAGGGGGCGCGTGTCAACTGCGCGTCGGCGCCCGGAAGGTCGGCGTGCGCCGCCGGGGTGAACGACAGCGCCGTGCCCGCCCCCAGGACGAGGGCGAACACGGCGCTGCGAGCGTGCCTCAAGGAGAGTCTGCGGTGCTGGGAAGAGAGTCTTCTGGTCATGTTCTTTCTTCTTTTCTCATTCTGGTCCCGCGCAGCCGTGCCAGTGCCGCGACGGCGCCCGCCAGCAGTACCGCGCAGCCGGTGATCCGCAGCACGCCCGGCCAGTAGCCGAGCGGGTCGCGACGGGCGGCTGAGGAGGGCGCCGGCGGCGAGGCCGACACGGGAACGTCGCGCAACTCGCGCAGCACGTCCAGTGATTGTGTGCCGTGCCGGACCGACGGCTCCACGTGCGAGTTCTCGCTGAACTCGTTCCAGCTGATCAACCCGAGCAGATCCGGACCCGAGGCCATGGCGGCCGCGTACTCGGTGCGCAGCGTCCGGCCGCCGTCCCGTGGCACCGACTTCGTGCCACCCACCAGGCGGGCGTCGAAGCCGGGGGCGAACGGCGCCATCCAGTAGCCGTGCGCCGCGTGTGCGACGGCGGCCATCTCGCGCAACTTGGTCGCGTGCCGGTCGTTCGTGTCCGGGTTGACCGACGACCAGTAGTAGGCGTCCCCGTCGGTGACATGCGCCAGCCTGCGGATGCCCTGCGGGCTCTTCTCGGTGCCGAGCACCAGCATCCCCTTCCGCACCGGCCCGGTGATGCGCGCGATGTCCGCTGTCGAGTACTGCCAGGTGCCGCTGAGCACCGTCAGCGGCTTGCCGTCGAGACGGAAGAAGGCCGGGTCGCGGGCGTAACGCCCGTACAGCAGACGGAAGTCGGCGGCGACCCGGTCCGTTGCGAGCGGCCGGCGGCGGAAGTCGAGCCCCTGATAGATGACGGCCACCTTGAAGTCACGCGCCCGCGCCACGTCCAGCAACAGCCGCAGCCGTCGGTCGTTGACGGCCGAGGACTTCCAGCTCACCACGAAACCGTCGACGCCCGCGGACTTCGCCCAGTCGACATGCGTGCGGATCACGGAGGCGTCGTCGCTGGAGTAGTGGCCCAGACGCGGGTAGTCGGTCTTCGCGCGCTGCCACGACGACGGCTCGAACCACTGGTAGTAGTACGCCAGCAGCGGCACCCGACGCCCCTCGGCCGAGCTCGCGGACGCCGGGAAAAGCCCGGCCAGAACCAGTACCAGCACGGCCATGAGCTCCGGTCTTCTCATCCGTGCTCACCACCCCGGCGTCGCCGCATCCACCGCCCGACCAGCAGCAGTCCGGCCGCCAGCACACCCACCGTGCCCGCCGCCAGCGCCAGATCGGCCCGGCTGACCACCCTCAGCTGCATGCTCTGCGTGCGCGACAGCCGGACCTGCTGCACGGCCCGCAGCCCCTGGCCGCCGGTCACCTCCACCTCGTACTGCCCGTGCGGCAGATCCCGCAGCGTCGCCTGCCGGCCTGCACCGAATGTCACCTCGCGCACCGACCCGTCCGGCAGCGTGACCCGCGCCGCCCGCCCGGCCGACGACCCGAAGACGGCGTCCCGCGCCGAGACCGTCAGATCGTGGAACGGCGTGGTGAAGACGACCTCCTGATGCGACGCCGGTCGGAACCGCTGCCGCCCGGCGTCCACCGTGTTCGTTCCGTACGCGTCTGCGGACAGCAGTGCGTATCCGACCTTCCGCGAGGTGAGCACGCTCTTGCGGTACACGGGCAACAGCCCGTCCAGCCAGACCGATTGCCCCACCGGCAGCCGCTGGGTGTGCCCGGTGTCGCTGCGCACGGTCACATACGGCACCCGCCCGCGGGGTACGGCGCGACCCTCCTGGTCGACGCAGCGCACCGTCACCCGGAACCGGGCCGTGAACGCCGCTGTCACCGTGTAGTCCCGGCGCAGCGGCAGCCCCTGCACCGTGCGCCGGAACGCCTGGTCGGGATCGCGCTGCCCGGCCCACCGGGAGAACGTGAACTGCCGTCCCTCCGAGGCCAGTCCATGGTCATCGACGGCCAGCCTGTGCCCCGCGAAGTCGTGCGCACCGGTGAAGCGCACCGCCCCGTCCGGCCCGGTGACCGCCGTCTGTCCGTCGAAGGCGAACGGCACGCCGGCGAGCTGTGGGGTCGTCCGCACGGTGACGGTGACCATCGTGACGGCCACCGCAGAACTCGGCGCCAGCCCCACCAGCACCACCCCGACCAGCACCAACCACCTCATGACATACGCCACTTCGGCCGCACCGCCCCCCACAGCAACCCCGCCACCAGCAACGACGCGGCGCCGTACACCGCGTACACGGGCACCGGCGAGGGCGGCCGCGCCACCGGAAGCGCCGCCTCCCGCAACCCCGCCGGAATCAGCTCGGCCCGCCGCGGCGCCGCCGAGAAGTCGAAGGCGGCGGCGAGACTCCGCGCCTGCGTGGTGCGGCCGCCCAGCGGCCGCAGCCGCCAGTTGTCCACCACGAACCGCAGCGCACTCGCGGCCTCGAACTGCCCGTGCTGCACCTTCCCCCGCGTCACATACGGGCTGACCAGCAGTGCCGGCACCCGCAGCCCTCGCCCGGCCGGCGGCTTCACATGGTCGTACCAGCCCCCGGAGCCGTCGTAGGACCACAACAGCGCTGAAGAGGTCCAGTACTGACTGACCATCAGTTGCGAGGTGAGCTCCCGCACGAGCCGCTGTCCGGCCGGCACGGAGCGCGCCGAACGCTCGCCCGCACCCGACGACGCGACGAACGCCACCGCGGGCAGTGTCCCGCGGTCCAGGTCCCGGTAGTACTCGCCGAGATCGACGATGTGCGCGCTCAGCCGCCTGCTGTCGACGAAGCGCGGGATGTCCAGGAGCGGGACGCGGACGGTCTGGGTGGTCAGGTCGTCGCGGGAGCGGTAGGTCTGCTTCGGGTCGTAGTTCTGGACGTAGAACTTCCAGCTCACGCCTGCCTCTTCGAGCCGGTCGAAGACGGTGGGTCCGGTCAGGTCCGGCGTGCCCGCAACCCAGTGGGCGCGGTTGGCGCGGGTGCCGTCGAGCGAGGATGCGAAGAAGTGGTCGAAGAGCTCGTAGCGGTCGGCTGCGTTCCAGTAGAAGGGCAGGTCACGGCGGTCGTAGTGGCCCATGGCCACGCGTCCGTCCCGGCCCTGCCGCTCGAAGGCGCCGACGAAGCCGTCCATTCGCCCGCCGTCGTACTGCTGCCGCACCAGGCGAGGCCCGGCGCCGGGGGACAGGGGCGGCGAGCCGTGCAGCGGGTACGGCGCCACCGTGCCCGCGCGCGGATGCGCGGGGTCGCGCGGCTGACCGGTGCCCGCGGTCAGGCCGTCGGCTCCCGGGTAGGTGCCGAAGTAGTGGTCGAAGGTGCGGTCACCCTGCATGAGATAGACGAAGTGCTGAACGGGCGTGTGCGGGCGGGAAGTTGATGCCGCCGCCGTGCCGCTGCCGGTCAGCAGCAGGACCAGTGCCATCAGCAGCACCCTCATGACACCCTCACCCGGTAGATCACGACCACCTTCACCCCGGCTCCGTTGCGCGCCGTGAACACCGCCGTCCCGTGGTGACGCCCCACCAGCCCCTGCAACTTGGCGGTGAAGAACCGCGTACGGCGGGCCGTGTACGCGTCCCACACCAGGTACTGGAAGTCGCCGTCCCTGAGCGCCCGGTCCGGGTTCGGGACCGCCCGGTAGCTGGGGTTGCGGCGGGCCGGGTCGGGCGAGACGGAGAGTGCGGAGACCGGACAGAAGCCGTAGTACTGCACCACGTTGGCCATGGACGGGCCGATGGCCAGCAGCCGCGAGCCTTCCGGGGCATGCTCGCGTACCCACAGTCCCGCCTCCCGGCCTCCCGGCAGCCCGCCCGTCCCGGCCAGGAAGCGGGTGCTCGTCTGCGGCTGGATCCGCATCCAGCACGGCACCGCCACGGAGGCCACGACCAGCCAGATGGCCGCGGCCGCCGCGAAGCGCCGGCTCCGCACCACCCGCGGGAACGAGGTGAGCGTCCTCCCCGCCAGCACCGCGAACACCGGTGCCACGGGCAGCAGATACTGGAAGCCCTTCACCGGCCACACCGTGAAGAACAGCGCGGGCACCACGACCCAGCACACCAGCAGCCGCTCCCGCCAGGTGTTCTCGCGCCGCAGCCACACCAGCCCCGCCAGGGCCGCCACGACCACCAACGGGCCGAGCGCCCAGGGCACTTCAAGGCCGTAGAAGGAATAGGGGTGATTGGCGCGGCGGAACATCTGCCACAGCAGGTAGTTGCCGCCCGCCCGCGCATGCCCGGCCAGCAGCTGGGACAGCGGATGGGCCACCGCCACCACCCCGATCACGCCCAGCGCGGGCAGCAGATGCCGCCAGCGGGTGCGCACGGCCGGGGTCAGCGCGAAGAACGCGTACAGCGAGCCCAGGAAGACGACCGACGTCTCCTTCGCCAGCACCGTGAACCCGAGCATCCCGCCGGCGGCCAGCAGCCAGCGCGGGGACGGCGATTCGGCGTACCGCACCACGCAGTACAGGGCACCGGTCGCGCACAGCGTCATCGGCGCGTCCAGCAGCACCTGGCGGCTGACCACCACGTGGTACGGCATCACCGCCAGCAGCAGCGCCCCGACCAGCGCGGCCCTCCGCCCGTACAGCCGCCGCCCCAGCCCGTACGTCACCGCCACCGTCGCCACACCCAGCAGCGCCGGCACCGCGCGCGCCGCCCAGTCGCTCTCGTGGACGCGCAGCGCCAGCGACACCAGCGACTGGAACAGCACCGGATGCGCCCGGAACACCGGGAAGAGCGAACCGAGTCGATCGTCCCCCGCGAGCGAGGCCGCCGTACCCGTGTACACCGCCTCGTCGCTGTTGAACCCGGCCGCGGTGAGCTGCCACATGCGCAGGAAGGCCGCCAGCAGCAGTACGGCGGTCAGGGGCGCGGCAGCCCGCACCCCGGCGCCGGAGGGGGCCGGCGCCGGGGCGGTGCGGGGTGCTCCCCTGGGGAGCACGAACCGGTCGGTCATGCGGCCGAGCCGGCCTGCAGTTCCCACCGTGGCCAGGCCTCGGCGGCGGTACGCGCTGCCGGACGATGCTCCTCGCCCGCCAGCAGCCGCGGTATCTCGTCCGCCCAGCCGAAGCAGTCCGAGGCGAGCACCCGGGTACGGACACCCGACAGGAACCCGGCGAGGATCTCCCGCTCCCGGGCACGCAGTTCGGCATGGTCGAGGCCGTCGATGCGCAGCGCCGGCGCGAGATAACGGTAGGGCGGGAAGCCGTACGCGTCCTCGGTGTTGACCAGCATCCGCTCCAGCGCCACGTCCCCGTCGAGGTCGTACAGGTCGGGCGCACCGCGCTCGATGACGAACAGGTCCCGCACCTCGGTGCTCGACCCCAGCCGGCAGGGCACCAGCCGGTCGACGCTGTACTTCGGCGGCGGCACCAGGATCTGCGTGACCGCGTTGATGCCCATGATCGGCAGGTTGAAGCGGGACAGCATCAGCGCGATCGAGCGACCGCCCTTGGAGTGCAGCCGCGACTGCAGATTCAGCCGGCGCCACTCCTTCTTCGTCAGGTCCTCGGCCTGCACGGCCCGCAGCGTGTGCGCGCTGATGGTGAGCGGCTTCGGGAAGCACACGGCCTGCCCGGTGGCGTCCACGACGGTCATGTCGTCCGACAGGAACCGCCCGCCGTGCTCGCGCAGCAGCCTGAGAACGGTCGCGGTCTTGCCGGTGTCGGTCAGCGCTGACAGCATCACGCCGCGCCCGTCGAGCTCCACGCAGGCGGAGTGCAGCAGCATGCGGCCACGGGAGATCAGCACGAAACGCAGCAGCGCCTCGACGACGTTCGTGTAGACGACGTGCGGTGAACGGGCCAGCAACGGGCCCACCTCCACCGTGATCGGCGGACCCAGCCGCACCCGGAAGTTCGCGCCGAAGCGGCCCAGGTGCTCCTCGTAGCGCAGTGCCGCCGTGTCGCTGTGGTCCTCGGTCAGTGCCGCCCGTCCGCGTGGCCTGCGCCGCCCGACGTCCCCGACGCGCACGGCGATGTCGACGTCCGCGTCCGGGATCCACTGCGCCCGGAAGAACTCCAGCTCGGGCAGCCGTATCTGGGAGCCGATGGTGACGGTCCCTGCGACGTCGTAGCGGTAGGGCAGGTACACGGACCGCTTCCTGCTCACCGGCGCGGCCGGAGCATCGGCGTCGACGAGCATCTTCACGGGATCGCGCCGCGTGACCTTCTTCTCGCCGCCGCTGTAGATCATGCGGTCGCTGATCAGGAACCGCAGGACGAAGAGCAGGACGAGGGTGAGGGCGTTGGCCGTGAGGACACCCACCCCGGCGACGACGAGCCACTGCAGCAGCGGGAGCCGGGCGATCAGAAGCAGGTTGTTCATCGCGAAGAAGCGGCCGGCCCGCCCGGGCCAGCTGCCCTTGCGCTGCCCGTTCCGGTAGACGGCGGCGTCGGTGAGGAGGAAGTTCCAGGCCGTGGAGAACTGGGTCGCGAGCGCCGCCCCCACCAGGTGGTGCACCCCGAGGACGTCGAAGAACAGCCACAGGGCGGCCGTGTTGACCGCGACCCCGGACAGGCCCACCAGTCCGAACGCGAGCATCCGCATCAGCTGCCGCTGCCCGCCGGCCACTCCGCGGCGCAGCCGCACCACATGCCGTACGAAGGCCAGGCCCTCCCTGAAGGACGCCTTGGACCGGCCCGCCTCGCGGGGCGCGAAGGTGTACGCCACCTCGGCGACCCGGGCGGCCGGATGCCGAACCAGGATCTCCAGCAGGATCTTGAAGCCGACCGGCCGCAGCCGCTCGGTGTCGATCGCGTCCCGGCGGAACGCGAACAGCCCGCTGAGCGGATCGCTGACAGTGGCCAGTCGGCGCGGGAAGGCCGCCTTGACCAGGCGGGTCGCGGAGGACGAGGTGGCCTGCCGGCCCGCGCCCGCGAGCCCGTCGGACTGGCCGGTCCCGGCGTACCGGGTGCCGACGGCGATGTCGACGCCCTCCCGCATCGCGGTCCTGGCCAGCAGCGCGGCGGCCTGCGGCGGATGCTGCAGATCCGCGTCCATGACCAGCACCCAGGCGCCGCGCGCGGCCCGGATCCCGGCCACCACGGCCCCCGACAGACCGCCGGTGCGCAGGCCGGAGGGCCGGTGCAGGGCGCGGACCGGGACAGGACAGTCCGGCGCGAGGGCGGCGATCTCCTGGACGGTCGCGTCATCACTGTCGTCCACGAAGAGGATCTCGGCCCCGAGCGGGGCGAGCGCCGGCCCGAGCCGGTCGAGCAGCAGCGGAACGCTCTCCTGCTCGTTGCGGGTGGGTATCAGGACGGTCAGCCGGGGCGTGGCAGCGTCGCCGTCGCCTCCGCCGCCGAGTTCCCGGACACCTGCCGGCACCCCGTCATGGGCAGCCGAAAGGGAATCGATCATGTGCGCCATGGAGTCCCCCCAGAACGCGTGCCGCCGGCCGAGCGGCGCGACGGACACCGACGACCGCCCGTGAACACGGGCGGAGGAATGAGCGGTGACCCTCGCGGGCGTACGGTCTCGACGCGGCGCGGGGAGGTGCGGGACGTACCGGAGGTGCGCAGTGCAACGGCGAACGCGCACCGGGCTCCACGGTCAGGAGCGGATGCCAGAGGCTAGCAGCGGAGTTGACGCGTTGGCCGGGCGTTTGGCCTGTATCCGCCGGTAATTATCCTGCTGTTTACTTGGTTCGATCGCATTGCGTCTCAGACGTGCACTGCGGCCCCGCCCGTCACGGTCAAACGCAGTCAGACCCACCCCTTGATTACGCGGAGGTGAAAGTCGTCGCATTCTTCACAGACCCCCTGCTGAACCTGTGATTCCGCGACAAGCATGACCCGCATGTCTTACGACGGACCACCGGGTCCCTCGCCCCGAGAGGACCGGGACCATGCGGCCACCCTCATGGACGCCATGCGCGCGGCGCTCGCCCTGATCGACGACGTGGAGGCGCTCAGAGTCGAAAACCGCCAGCTCAGAGAGGCCCTGGAGGGGCGCGCCCTGATCGAGCGCGCCAAGGGCATGCTCATGGCCCGCCGCGGCTGCGACGAGGCCACCGCCTTCGAGATGCTCGTGACCCTCTCCCGTGAGCAGCGCCGCAAGGTGCGGGCGGTGGCGGCGGACTTCGCGGCCAGCGACGGGATCCAGCCACTCACGTGAAGCGCGCGAGGTGGCGCGACCCGGGCCGACGGCCGTAGTCGTGCCGTCACATCCGGTGACGCGTCCCGCTGCCCGCGACGGGCCCTGTGCAGCCGCTGCCTGAGGGGCGGATATGCAGGTGAAGGGCACTCCGAAAGCTTGGTATTGTTGTCCATGTCGCCGCGGGGAACCCCCCGGCCAGGCGGCAGACACCTGGTCCGGGTGGCGGAATGGCAGACGCGCTAGCTTGAGGTGCTAGTGCCCTTTATCGGGCGTGGGGGTTCAAGTCCCCCCTCGGACACCAGTGGGACGTTCACGAGATCGTCCCGAAGCGTTCACGAATTACCGGTCGAGTCATGTGACTCACCGGTATTTCGTCGTTTCTGGGGCCTTCTCCAGTGGTAGGGCTCCGCGCCGCGCCCGGAGTCAGAAGTAGATGATCAGCCGGGAGATTGTGGGCTCGGCGACGCTGAGGCAGTAATCGCCGCCGACCGATGCGGGGCGGCTTTGGCCAGCTCTGCGTTGAACTGGGCGCCGATCAAGAGGGCCAGATTGGACAGCCATAGCCAGATGAGAAAGACCACCACGCCCGCCAGCGAACCGTACAGACGGTGGTAGGTGCTTACCTGCGAGGCGTAGAGGGTGAAGCCGTAAGAGATGGTCAGCAGCAGCGCGATCGCCAGCCCACCACCCGGCGCCATCTTCCGCACCTGTCGCGAGGGAGCGGGACCTGACCGGTAGAGCACCAGGACCAGGGCGACCGCCACCGCGGCCAGAGCGGGCCAGCGCAGCGCGTCCCACGCGGTCTGGGGCACGGTGCCCAGGTCGAAGGCCCGGCCCAGGCGCCTGGCCAGGCTCCCGCTCACCAACAGCGCGAGAGTCGTGGTGAGCAGGAGGCTGATCAGCACGATCGCAGTGCTGACGATACGCGGGGCGGTGCGCCATGCCGGCCGGTGTGCGTCGGCGTGGTGGATCGCGTGCAGGGCCCTGCGGAAGACACTCAGATAGCTGCAGCCCGACCACAAGGCACCCGCGAGGCCGAAGAAGACCAGCATCCACGCCGCGGACGACTGTCCGGCCATCTGCAGAAGAGCATCGCGCAGCAGACCGCGGGAGGTGAGCGGGACGACCTCCGTCACCCGGTCGATCACGTCAGGCGTCGTCGCGGGCATGGTCAGCCCCAGAACCGAGAGAATCACCAACAGGACGGGGAACAGGGCGAGGACGGCGTAGTAGGTCAGAGCGGCGGCCCAGTCGGTGACGTCATCGTTCCAGATCGCCACGGGTGTGCGGCACAGCGCCGCCCGCCACCCTTGCTTACGACCGTCGGTGTCATCCATGATCGTCCGCCCTGTGCATCGAATCGGTCCTCCTCGGCCCGCGCTCCTTGCGAGGGCGAAGCCCCGTCCTCGGACGGGCTAGACGGCGAAGTGGTCGGGGTCGGCCGCGGCCCAGTCCGCCGCCCAGTCCGGCGGCGGTTCGGCGAGCAACTGCCCCGGCTCGAGCAGGCCGTACAGCTGCTCACCGGGCACGACGGTGGTCGGGTTCACGCGCCGTCGCAGCATGTTCGGGCGGAGCTCGGTGGGGTCGGTGACGCCCATGGAGGCCATGATCTGCAGCGCGCTGCGCACGGTCGCCTCCTGGAAGCGGCGCACCCGCTCGGCCTTGTCGGCGACGTCCAGGGCGCAGGCCCGGCGGGGATCCTGCGTCAACCACGAAGACGCTGGCGCCGCAAGTCACCACCGCGAAGAACAGCAACCGGGCCAAGCCCGAGAACAACGCCCGCACTCTTCACTCTCCTACGCGGCCCACACCGCGCATCCCGGGAACACGCCTCACATCAACCACGCAGAACTCGAACTCCTCCGGCGGAGCGCAGGCCCCTTGATGAGCCCGGCGGGGGCACGATCACTCATCTCCGATCTCGAGGGGCACTCTTGGCCGCTTACCCGGAAGCGCCGAGATCAGACGCGTTCTACGTCGAGGTAAGGCCCACAGTCGACCGAGGCGGTCCGCGGGTATCCGGAGTGATGAAAGCAAGCCCTCAAGACGTTCATTGCCATTTGACAACAATGACCCTAGGACAACAAAGTAGCCGTGTCGTACCGCAGGGGGAAGGATGTGGAATGTTCCGGTGGGCGGAGACCGCTCCGCGTGCTGGCCACCGAAGCCCCGCGGTGTCGGGGAGTTCGGTTGCACCACCCGGCGTTCAGGCCGTGCGGTCTCCGGGCTGTGCCCCGTTCACGTGTATCTGCAGTGCCGCCGCGTCGCAGAACGCCTCCAACCCCTCCAGTAGCGCCGCTCGTTTGGCGACGGGCATGAGCTGCAGCACCGCCTGCAGTTCGTGTTCCCTGCGCGCGCGCAGCTCGTCGAGGAAGGTGCGACCCCGGTTGCTGAGGTGCAACCGGACCTCGCGCCGGTCGGCCTGGCTGATCACGCGCTCGACGAAGCCGGCTGCGACCAGCCGGTCGCAGAGCCGGCTGGTGGCGGGGGGCGTGGAGGCGAGTGCGTCGCAGAGCGTGCGCAGGTTGATGCCGTCCTGGTGCTCCAGGGTCAGCAGCACCCGCATCTGCGACGCCGACGCCGGCGCGGTGGACGCTCGGCCCCACAGGACTTCCAGCAATTCTCCAGCCGTCGCGGTCACTCGGGCGACCTCGACGGGTTTCTGGCGGGGGCGGAAGGCGGCCACTGTCACACTCTCGCAGGCACTGGGACGGTCGCCAGCGTACTAGGCGCCCGTAGGGGCAACAGATGGTTCGGACGGCTTGACGCGGCTATCGAGCGGCCTCGTCGCGAGGCGAGGCCCGTAAGTGCTGCCGAAGGATTGGTGTGTTTACCACCGTGAACAGATATGTGATCGCTGAGCGGGCTTTGCGTGCAGCGGCACCCCACGAGTTGCTCGACGCCGTCCGTCGTGTGCTGGTCGAGCAGTACGCGGCGGAGTCGGTCGACCTCCTGATGGCCGACTACGGTCTTACGGTGCTTCAACCGGTGGCGGTGCTGCCGCAGACCGCGAAGCCGGTGTCCGTGCACAACAGCGTGCCGGGCCGTGCTTTCGGTGCCCAGGAGCCGGTCGTCGAAGCAGAGGGCGACGGCCGTGCGCGGGTGCACCTTCCGGTCAGTGTGCGCGGGGACCGGCTGGGTGTGCTGTCCGTGACCCTGCCGCCCGACAGCGGGGTCCAGGACCTGCTCGGTGAGCTCTCCGACATCGCGGAGGTGCTCGGCCACGAGGTGGTCGTCGCGGAGCGGGACACCGACATCTACCTCCAGGCCCGGCGCAAGGACCGGCTCACGCTGGCCGCCGAGATGCAGTGGCAACTGCTTCCGGGGCGCTCCTGCTCCCGCCCGGAATACGATCTGGCCGCGCAGCTGGAGCCGGCGTACGGGATCTTCGGCGACAACTTCGACTGGTCCGCCACGGCCGACCATCTGATGCTGTACGTCACCAACGGCATGGGTGAGGGGATAGAGGCCTCCCTGCTGACGAACCTGGCCATCAACGCCCTGCGCAACGCCCGGCGCGCCGGGCTCGCCATCGACGACCAGGCCGCCCTGGCCGACCAGGCGGTGTACGCCCACTACCGGGGCCGCTGCTATCTGTCGGTGCTGATGTTCGACTTCGACCTCGCCACGGGACGCGCCAAGGTCGTGGACGCGGGCTCACCGCGCCTGCTGCGGCTGCGTGGCGGCGCTGTGGAACGCGTCACCTTCGAGGCGCAGCTCCCGCTGGGCATGTTCGAAGAGACCGACTACGTGGTCCAGGAGTTCCGGGTGGAGGCCGGTGACCGGCTCGTCTTCGTCAGCGACGGGGTGTACGCGGTCGCCGACCCCAAGGGTGAGGCGTACGGCGATGCCGCGCTCGCCCGGGCCATCCAGTCCACCCGGTTGCTGCCGGCTGCCGAGGTCCCGCGCGCAATTCTCCGGGAATTGACCGGTCACCGCGGTCGTTCGGTCGCCGACGACGACGCACTCGTCGTCTGCCTCGACTGGCACGGAAACTGACCGAAATCCGGAATCGCCGGGGCGTTCGCATCGGTGTGGCGATTCCGTGTTGTTTGCGCCGGACCGGCGACGCTAACGTTTGCCATGAGGCAATAATTGCGTCTCGGATACGGTCGATCGATGACCCTGTACGGAGGAGACGATGAAGGTGTCGGAGCAAGAGGCGGTCGGGTCGACGGCGCGCCGACTGGGAGCTTTCCTGGAGCGCCGCCGAGAGCAGATCGCTCAGCGCTGGGCCGATGCGCCGCTCTTCCGGACTGTGTTCACCGTATCGCGGGAGGAGGCGGTCGACGCGTGTAAGGCCGTCGTGGACGCGCTGTCCGACGTCGCCTCGTCCGGACGCCTGGAGGACATCGCCTCGCCCGGCTTCGACAGCGTGCGCGACCAGCTGGGAGGCATGTCCGGTACACGGACCCGGGCGGGTTCGAGCCCCGCTCGGATCGCGGACGAGGTGGCCGCCCTGCGGGAGCCGGTCGCCGAGTTGCTGAGGGCCGAGTTCTCCGACCCCTCCTCGCCAGAGGCGGCCGAGGGCCTGCTGGCGCTGACCGTCCTGATGGGGACGCTGCGGCTGGTGGTGATGCAGGCGGCGCTGAGCTCGGGCGAGGAGCTGATCGCACGGCAGCGGCAGCAACTGCTCGAAGTCGCCACGCCGGTCATCAGCCTGTGGGAGGGCGTCGTCGCCGTACCGCTCATCGGTACGTTGGACAGCGCCCGCAGCCAGGTCGTGATGGAGTCCCTGCTGGAGGGGATCGTGGAACAGCGTGCCCGGTACGCGATCCTCGACATCACCGGTGTACCCACGGTCGACTCGCTCGTCGCTCAGCACCTGATGAAGACGGTGGCCGCGGCACGACTGATGGGCGCCGAGTGCATCGTCTCCGGCATCCGTCCCGCCATCGCACAGACCATCGTCCAACTCGGCATCGATCTCGGCTCGGTCCTCACCCGCGCCTCACTCGCCGACGCCCTGGCCTACGCCCTCAGCCGACTGGGCATCGAGGTGTCTCCCCGTGCGAGCATGCGGTGACCGCTCCCTTCCCGGGCCACGCGACCGTGGTGCCGGTCCTGGTGATGGGGGAGACTCTGCTGGTCACCCTTCAGGGGGAACTGCACGACGGCACGGCCGAGCAACTCCAGCAGGACATCAGCCACCGAATCGCCGGCAGCGGGGCGAACGGTGTGATCATCGACATCTCCGGTGTGGAGACCGTCGACTCCTTCCTGGGACGGATCCTTGCCGAGATCGCGGCGAGCGCCGCCTTGCTGGCGGCCCGCACGGTCGTCGTCGGCATGCGGCCGGCTGTGGCGATCACTCTGGTCGAGCTGGGTCTCACCCTGCCCGGGCTGACCACCGCGCTCGACATCGACCGCGCACTGGAACTCCTCGCCCGGACGTCCACACCGAGCGCCCCTGACGGACACGAGGGGGCGACGTGATGCCGGCCTCCGACCCCACCGTCCGAACCAGTCTGCCGATCCGCTCGGACGTGGACCTCGCGTGGGTCCGTCAGCAGGTACGCCAGAGCGCGGCCGAACTCGGATTCGGGCTGGTGCAGCAGACGAAGCTGGTCACCGCCGCCAGCGAGCTCGCCCGCAACACCCTGGTCCACGGAGGCGGCGGGCACGTGGAGATCGTGCCCTTGGCTCCAGGTGTGGCCAAGGGGCTGCGGCTGTCCTTCGTCGACCGAGGTCCCGGCATCCGCGACGTCGAGCTGGCCATGACCGACGGATACACCAGTGGTGGTGGTCTGGGACTCGGTCTCAGCGGTGCCAAACGCCTCGTCGACGAGTTCGAGATCGACACCGAACCCGGTCGCGGCACGACCGTCACCGTCATCTCCTGGACCACGGGCGTACCCGCGGCACGGCCGGGGGCGTGATGGCGCGGGTCTGGGACATCCCGGTGCACGACTCCACCCGAGTACGGGACGTCCGGGTGGCCGTCGAGGCGGCCAGCACCCACGTACGTCTCGGCCCTCACCGCACCGCGGTCGCTGCCCTGGTCGCCACCGAGCTGGCCACCAACCTGGTCAAGCACGCCAACGGCGGTCGCTTCCTGGTCGACCTCGTCGACCAGCCCGGCGTCACCGGCACCTCCGGGGTGCAGGTGACGGCCATCGACTACGGTCCGGGCATCCGGGACATCACCGCGGCCATGCGTGACGGGTACACCACCAGCGAGGCGTCATTGGGTGCCGGCCTGGGTACCTGTCTGCGCATATCCAGCGAATTCGACTTGCACAGCACCCCCCGCGGCACCGTCGCGGTCGCCCGTTTCCACCAGGAGCCCGCAAGGCGTGGGGAACGGCGGGAACAGGGCCCGAGGGCGGGAGGGATCAACGTACCGCTCGACCGGGCCGAGCACTCGGGAGACGCCTGGAGCTTCGCCCGGTCGGGCAGCCGGCTGACCCTGATGCTCGCCGACGGCCTCGGCCACGGCGCCAGGGCGGCGCACGCGTCCGGCGCCGCCGTTGCCGAGCTGCACCGCTCGGCACACCTGCCACCGGAGCAGATCCTGCGCCACATGCACCCGGCGCTCCGGCCCACCCGAGGTGCCGCGGTCGCCGTGGCACAAATCGACACCGACAGCGGAGAACTGGCGTTCGCCGGTGTCGGCAACATCGGTGCCCGCCTGCATGTCGGCGCCTCCTGGGAGCACTTGATCTCCCACCCGGGAATCGTCGGCGCCCAGTTCCCGGCGACCGTGCCCGTACGCCGCCTGCCCTGGCGGCCCGGGAACCTGCTCGTCATGCACAGTGACGGGTTGCCCAGTCGATGGGTGCCGTCCGACGACGCCGACCTCTTCACCCATGATCCGGCGGTGATCGCGGCGACCTTCCTGCGTGATGCCAGCAGCGCTGCCAGCCCGGTGCGCGACGACACCAGCGTGGCCGTCCTGGCCTCCGACCCCGTGGACCGACACCATGAACTCGCCTGACGTCCGGAAGATCACCACAGCCACGGAGGCCGCCCGAGCCCGGGCCTTCGTGGCGGACCTCGCAACCTCCCTGGGCGCGTCCGAGCTCGAGCGGGCGCGGTTCCTCACCGCGCTCACCGCACAGTTGCGGCAGTCTCTCGGGCAAGGCGGCGCAGAACTCACCCTCACCGTCCAGGAACCAGGCCCGGACGGGGGCGTTCAGGTACGGGCTGTCGTACAGCCGGCCACGCTGTCCCCGGAACCTGCCTCGTCGTGGCAGCTCGCCCTGTCCTGCCCCGACCCGAGGGCACTGAGCCGGTCTCTGCCTGATCAGCGGGACGACACCGCGTTGGCCGAAGCCCTGCTGGCGGCGGACGAGGAGACGGCGGAGGTCCTGCAGCGGCTGGACGAGTCGGAGAACCTGCTCCGTCTCCACCGTGAGGAACTGCACCAGACCAACCAGGGCGTGCTGGCCCTGCACGCCGAACTGGACGCCGCCGCACTGACCCAGCAGAAACTGCTCGACGCGGAACGGGCCGCGCGGGGCGAGGCCGAGAAGGCGCGACGCCTGCTGACCTTCCTCGCCAACGCCAGCGCGGTCGTCACCGCGTCGCTCGATCACGAAACCATCGTGCGCCGGCTGCCCGAACTGCTCGTTCCGGAGTACGCGAGCGAGGTCGACGTCTGGCTCTTCGACAAGGAGGAGCAGGCAGCCGGAAAGGGCCGCCACTCCGCCGCCGCAGTGGCCGCCGCCCGCACCGACCGCCCGCAGCACGCCGGACCGCACCCCGGTGACCTGCCCGGCACCGACGACCTCCCGCCCTCTGCTCTGTCGCCGGATCGTCCTCTGCTGTGCATCCCCCTCACCGTGCGGCGATCCCTCGGCGTCCTGACGCTCGCGGCACCCGGGGACCGTTTCGACGCGGACACCAGCCTCATGCTGTTCGAACTGGCTCGTCGTGTCGCCATCGGCCTGGACAACGCCCTGCGCTACGAACAGCACCGGGACACCGCCGAGGAACTGCAGCGCGCCCAGCTCACCGACCTCCCCGCCGCCGACGGCCTGCACCTGGCCGCCCGGTACCTGCCCGCCACCCGCGGCCTCAACATCGGCGGCGACTGGTACGACGCCTTCTTCCAACCCGACGGCAGCCTGCTGACCGTCATAGGAGACGTCACCGGACACGGACTGCGCGCCGCCGTCATCATGGGCCAGCTGCGCACGGCACTGCGCGCGTACGCGATCGAGGAGACCAGCCCCGCCCAGATCCTCACACGGCTGCACCGCATGCTCTGCCACCAGCAGCCCAACCTGTACGCCACCGCCATGATCGCGCGCTTCAGACCCGACGACCTCCAGGTGACCTGGGCCGCCGCCGGCCACCCGCCGGCCGTGCTGCGTGCTCCCGGCGGCGCCGTGCGTGTGCTGGACGAGAGGCCAGGGGTCATGCTGGGTGTACCGATCCCGTTCGAGTACATGGACCACACGACCGAGATCGAACCGGGTTCGACTCTGGTCCTCTACACCGATGGTCTGATCGAGCGGCGTGCGCAGGGCATAGACGCCGGGATCGAGTTGCTCTCCGAGACCCTGGCAGCACTGCACGAACCCGACCTCGAAGACCTGGACGCGTGCTCCGAGTCCCTCCTCAAGCCCCTGGTTCACGAGTCCGAACGCGACGACGACGTCTGCCTGCTGCTGTGCCGTACCGCTCCGTTCGTGAGTTCCGGGGGGTCGGCAGCGACAGACATGGATTGAGGCCGCTTCCCGGCGGCAGCGGTCCTGCGTCCCGCCGCGCTCGGTCTTGTCACCGCTCCCCAGGTCGCTCCTGCGGAGCGGGCGGCATCTCGCTCCGAGCGGCGAGGAAGGCCCTCATCCCGCGGCTCAGAGCCGACCGCTCCGCCGGTTCCATGGCCGCCAAAGTGAACGTCAGTACGTCTGCCCGGCGCGACGCCACGTCGTCCAGCACCCGGCGTCCCTGCATGGTGAGGCTCAGCCGGACCTCGCGGCGCTTCTGCGGGTGCAGAGTCCGTTCCAGCATCCCCGCCGCCTCCAGCCGGTCGCACAGCCGGCTGGCCGTGGGAACCCCTATGTCAAGGCGCTCCGCCAGCGTGGTGAGGTTCAGGCCAGGTGACGTCTCCAGCGTCCGCAGCGCCCGCAGTTGGTGCAGGGACAGGCGCACGGCCGCCTCCTGAGCAGCCAGCGACCACAGGTTCGTGAGAGTCTCCACGGCGTCGGCGATCTCCGACGCGACGGCGTCCGGGTCGTCGCCCGGCCTCTCCACACGGTCGTCGCCTGGGCCGTCGAGACGGGTCACGAACACATCGCTTTCACTGGGTTCCGGACGCTGCAGACACAAACCTCATTCAACCGCTGTACCCGAAGGCAAGGGGGGCAAGCCGCTCCGGGGCCGGACGGACGTCGCCCGGACAGCGTCGGGAATCGGCCTGAATCAGGATTTCGGTAGCCAGGACACCTCTGACGACCTGTCAGGCATCAGCGAACGGGATCTTCCTGCTCGTCGCCGGACTCATTCCGTCCTCCTCGGCTCTGCAGGCCAGGCCGGCACGACCCCGGCCGGGTCCCGTCGGAACGCCCACTGCATGGTCGGCTCCACCGCGAAGCGGAAGATCCGCCGGACGGGCGGTGTGCACAGCACGGTCACGATCGCGGCAGCGGCGAGCGTGACGGTGATCTCGCCGAGCGGACCGTGGATCCAGGCAGGGGAGTACCAGCCCCAGAACTTCGACCCCTGGGCGATGAAGCCGTGCAGCAGGTAGCCGTACAGCGTGCCCGCGCCCAGTGCGGTGAACCACAGGCGGCGACCCGGCACCCAGGCGAGGAAGCAGCCGACCAGGACCATCGAGCAGCCGAACGTGGCCAGTGTCATCACCGGCCCGTACCAGGCGGGCGCGCCGAGCTCCTGGGCGCTGTCGCGGTGGAAGAACCAGGCGCCGGTCATCCGCGGCACCGCCCAGTACGCCGCGGCGAGCGCACAGAGGAACACCGGCACGGCCAGGACGCGCACCTTCCAGCGGCGTACCAGCCGGAAGTGCTCCGGGCGCAGGCACAGACCGACCACGAAGTACGGCAGGAACTGCAGCACCCGCTGGAGATCGAGGTCGTTGCCGATGGACGGCGAGACGGTCGCCAGCATCGCGACGACGAGTGCCAACGGCAGCGGCCGGCGCACCCTCTGCCAGATCGGAGTCGTCAGCCGCCAGATGAATAGGGCCACCAGGAACCACGTCAGATACAGGGGGTCCAGGAGGGTGATCGGCCGGTCCGGGACGCCGTCGGTCCAGCGGGTGAAAAGGGTGTATGCCGTCTCGAAGACGACATACGGAACGGCGACTCCGGTCACGAGTCGTCTGATCTTCGCCGGGCTTGCGTCGAAACCGCGGGAGAAGTAGCCGGAGATCACGATGAAGGCCGGCATGTGAAAGGCGTAGACGAAGTCATACAGCGCGGTGACGGTCCGGCTGCCGTCCCGCAGCGGCTCCCACGCGTGGCCCATCGCCACCAGCACGATCGCCAGATACTTCGCGTTGTCGAAGTAGGCATCACGCTGCTTCAGCCGCCCTTGCTGCACACCGCGTGGGGAACCTGCGCCTTCTGATGCGTGTCTTGCCTGAGTTACGGCTGTGGTCTGGGGGTGGGACATCCCACGCGCCTCACCGGTTCTGCGCGAGGTAAACCCCCACCGGGAGAGGCGGGCGTCACAGCTCAGACAGACACCGGCTCAGAGGTCGAACTCGTGCGGCGGCAGGTCGAGCGTGAAGCAGGCCTCCCGCACCACGGCCTGCTCCGTCTTGTCGAAGTCGCCGTCGGCGCCCCCGATGACGATGCCGATCTGGATGACGGCGCGGGCCTCGGCGGGCTTCTTCTTCGCCTTGGCGATCTCCTGCAGCACGCTGACCTTGCCGAAGGCGAAGTCCGTGGTCAGCTTGTTCAGGTTCTCCTCGAAGCGGCGGCGCAGATCGTCGGCGGGGAAGTTCTGCAGGACCTCGTTGGTGGCGATCAACTGGGCCACGCGCTGCCGCTCGGCCGGGTCGATGGTGCCGTCGGCGGCGGCGACCAGGGCGCACATCGCCATGCTGGCGTCGCGGAACGCTCCGCTCTTCAGGTCGTTCTTCTTCGCCACGAGCTGGGTCTGCATCGTCGACGCGGATTCCTTGATGCGGTCCCACAGGGCCATGAGAACTCCATGTGTTCGGTGTCGTAAGAGATCTACAGCACCGTGGAAACTCGTGGTGCGGAGGATAAGTTCCATCCGTTCCAGGAGAGTTCACCTGCTGAGTGTCACCGGAAAAATCCGGTGCCCCGCCCGCTTCGCGTTCCCTACACTCGCCAGGCACCGTGCGTCGCCGTGACGCGCGGAACGAGTGAGGAGGACGGCCGTGCGCTACCGCACCGATGTCGTCGTCCCCTGCTCGCAGTTCGAGGTGATCCTCGTGTCCTCGTCCGTCCGGTGCCCGCTGCGCGGCCGGTACCGGATGCCCGTGACGAACGTCTGACGCGGCCTGCCGTATTCACCGGCGCCCGTGGTCGGGACCGTTCGCCCGGGAATTGCGCTGCCCTGTTCCGATCATCGCCGATGATCAGCGATCACCAGAAAGGCCAACGGGCCGTGCGCACCAACCTCGACTCCCTCGCCGTCGTCCGCAACCTCGGCATCCTCGCCCACGTCGACGCGGGCAAGACCACCGTCACCGAGCGGATCCTGTACGCCAGCGGAACCACGCACCGGCGCGGTGAGGTCCACGACGGGACCACCGTCACCGACTTCGATCCGCAGGAGCGCGACCGCGGGATCACCATCTTCGCCGCGGCGGTCAGCTGCGCCTGGGACGGCCATCGGGTCAACCTCATGGACACCCCCGGGCATGTGGACTTCGCCGACGAGGTGGAGCGCTCGCTGCGGGTGCTCGACGGGGCGATCGCGGTGTTCGACGCCGTCGCCGGGGTCGAGCCGCAGAGCGAGTCCGTGTGGCGGCAGGCCGACCGGCACGGTGTGCCGAGGATCGCGTTCGTCAACAAGCTGGACCGTGCGGGCGCCGACCTCGACGCGGCCGTCGCGTCGATCCGCGAGCGGCTGCATCCGGCACCGCTGGGCGTGCAGTTGCCGATCGGTGCGGAGGACGGGTTCCGCGGTGTCGTGGACCTCGTCCGCATGCGGGCGCTGGTCTGGGCCGACGGCGCCGACACGGCCGTAGAAGGTCCGGTGCCGGAGGAACTGCTGGCCGAGGCGGCGCGGCGTCGGCGGCTGCTGGAGGAGGCGGTGGCCGAGTTGCACGCCGGTGCGCTGGAGGAGTTCTGTCTGGACGGGGCCCTCGCGCCGGAGACCCTCGCCGCCGCCCTGCGCGACCTGACCCGCAGCGGCGAGGGCGTCGTCGTCCTGTGCGGCTCGGCGTACCGCAACCGCGGCATCGAACCGCTGCTCGACGCCGTGGTCTCGTATCTGCCCTCGCCGCTCGACGTGCCCGCCGTACAAGGCACGTTCGACGGTACGGAGCAGGAGCGGGTGGCGGATCCGGCGGCGCCGTTCGCGGCGCTGGCGTTCAAGGTGAATGCCACCCCGACGGGGCGGCTGACGTACGTACGCGTGTATTCGGGAACGATCGAGAAGGGAGACGCCGTGTGGGACGCGGGCGCGCGCCGCACCGAGCGGATCGGGCGGATCCTGCGGGTGCAGGCCGACCGGCATGCGCAGGTGGACCGTGCGGTCGCCGGGGACATCGTCGCCGTGGTCGGGCTGAAGTCGGCCCGCGCCGGCTCGACCCTGTGCGCCCCCGGCGCGCCGATCGTGCTCGAACCGCCGGGTGTCGCCGAGCCGGTGGTCTCCGTGGCCGTCGAGGCCCGCAGTTCCGCCGACGCCGACAAGCTGGCAGCGGCGCTGGCACGGCTGGCCGAGGAGGACCCCTCGCTGGTCGTGCGGACGGTCCCCGAGACCGGCCAGACGGTGCTGTCCGGGATGGGCGAGCTGCACCTGGAGGTCGCGGCGGAGAAACTCCGGCGCGCCCACGGGGTGGAGGTCAACGTCGGCCGTCCGAGGGTGAGTTACCGCGAGACGGTCGGGCACGGGGTGTCCGGGTTGGTCTTCCGGCACGTCAAACAGGACGGCGGAGCGGGCCAGTTCGCGCACGTGGTCCTCGGCGTCGAGCCCCTGGAAGCCGGGTTCGAGTTCCGCTCGGCCGTGGTCGGCGGGCGGGTGCCGCAGGAGTACGTCCGTGCGGTCGAGGCCGGCTGCCGGGACGCCCTCGCCGAGGGACCGCTCGGCGGTCACCCGGTGACCGGTCTGCGGGTGACCCTCACCGACGGGGCGACCCATGTGAAGGACTCCTCGGAGACCGCCTTCCGCACGGCGGGCAGGCTCGGTCTGCGGGAGGCCCTGCGGGCCTGCACGCTGGTTCTCCTCGAACCGGTCGTCGAGGTCACGGTCACCGTCCCCGAGGACGCCGTCGGCGGCGTACTCGGCGACCTGGCCGCCCGCCGCGGCCGCGTCTCGGGCTCGACCGCACGCGGCGGCGCGGCGGTCGTCACGGCCACCGTGCCCCTGGCCGAACTCTTCGGCTACGCAACCCGCTTGCGCAGCCGAACCCAGGGCCGCGGCACCTTCACGACCCGCCCCACGGGCTACGCACCGGCACCGGCCCGGTAACCGAGAAGGCGGCCCCTGCCGTACGTTGGCGGGAGCCGCCCCGGCTCCGGGATACGGCACAGCCGTGGCCGGTGCGGTCGACGCCCTGACATCGGGCGCCGTTCGCGGGGCTGCGTGGGCCGCGTGCTCGGCGTTACGGGTGCCGCCTGTGCCCACCCGTGCCGCTCCAGGCGGCACGACTGCCCGCAGGCTCGGGCAGGGACAGACTTACGGCCTGTCCGACGGGCTCTGGCGTGCGCGGGTGGGGGGCGCCCCGGCTCCGGGATGGGGTGCCGCCCGTGGATGGTCGACGCCCGGCGTGCCCCGGCGGATGCCGACGCCAACGTCAGGGCACCGATCGTGTCAGCGGTGAGTCCCTACGGTCGTTGTCGTGCCGGGTCCCGTGGGCCATGCGTCGATGCCGCGGCGAGCGCGGCGGCCCCCGTGGGTGGGCGGAGCCGGTCCTCGTTCACGGATAGGACACCACCGTGGACGGCACCGTCGAGGTTCCCGACGTAGGGGTGCCCGTTTCGTTGATGACGTGTTCGTACTGGCCCTTTCCGCCCAGGGAGACCACCAGCAGGTCGTGGAAGCGCACTCCGGGCCGGTTCGGGGCGGTGAAGCCGTTGTGCTGCACGATCGTCGGGTCGACGTTGTAGTAGCAGTAGCTGCCCAGGCCCCAGCCCTCGTGCGTGGTGACGCGGTCGCCGACCTTGTAGGCCGCGTAGCCCTTCACCGAGCCGTTCTGGATCGCGGCCTGGTTCGGGGCGTCGTAGGCCTTCTCGTTCTGGAAGAAGATCGTGCGGCCCCGCTGGCCGTACCACTGCACGTCGTACTTGTTGAAGTGCTCGACGAACAGGCCCGTGCACAGCACGTCGTCGCCGTTCACGACGATCCCGTAGTCGGCGCGGTTGGTGTCCCAGCCGACCCCGTCGCCGTGGTCGGCGCGCCAGATCCAGGTGTGGTCGACGATGGTGTGCCGGCTGTTGATGACCATGCTGGTGGTGGCCCTACCGGCGCCCGCGCCGCCGATGCGGACGAACACGTCCTGCACGGTGGTCGGGTTGGCGGAGTGGTCCCGCCAGGCGCCGCGGGGCCCGATCTCCAGCAGCGTGGGGGAGTTGACCGGTCCCGCGTCGATCAGGAAGCCCGCCAGGCGCACGCCGTCCACGTCGGCCACCCGCAGGGCGGTGACTCCGTTGGTGGGTACGAGAGTTGCGTAGCCCAGACCCAGCACGACCGTGTTGGCGCGGTCCACCTGGATCGGCTGGTCGAGGTGGTAGATGCCCGGTGTGAGGAGCAGGTGAAGCCCCTGCCTCAGCGCCTGGTTGAGGGTGGCCGCCAAGACGCCCGGCTTGGCGACGTAGAACTGCGTCAGCGGGAGCGAGGTGCCTCGCGGGGTGCCGTTGCCCCAGGTCACACCACGGGCGTTCGTCCGCTTCTCCGGCAGGAACACCCGGAGGCCGGCGGCGCCGTCGACGTACAGGAAGGGCTTCTCACGGGAGACCGGGGTGGTGTCCAGCGTGGTGTACGGCGGGTTCGGGAAGCTCTGCGCGGGGGCGCCCTCGACGCCGGAGAACACCATGTTCCAGACGCCGTTGAGCCAGCTGCCGATCGCGCTGTCCCGGGTGTACCACTGCTGTTGCGAGTACGGTCCGACCTGGCCGTCGACACGGCTGTCCGCGATGTAGCCGCCGCTCGCCCAGCCGTAGCCCGTGGGTGAGAGGTTGAGGCCGCCGCGCACGTGCATACGGCGGAAGGGGGCCGCCTGCGCGACCGCCCACCGGTTGGTGCCGTTCGCCGGAACGAGGGCCAGGTTCTCCGCCGAACGCCAGAAGTTCTGCGTCGCGTTGCCGTTGAACCAGCCCGCGTCGACCGTGACGTCCCCGTTGATCGTGGTGTCGTCGGGGGAGAGGCCCAACCCCATGATCGAGGTGTAGAAGCCGAGTTGGGCGTTGAGGCCGTTGTAGGTGCCCGGCTTGAACAGCAGCGCATAGCGGCCGGTGCCGAACTGGGCCGACTCCTGCTGTGCGAACACCTCGTCCAGCTTGGCCTGGATGCCCGGGGCGGACGGGTCGAAGACCAGGACGTTCTGGCCGAGGTCGCCGCCGCCGGGGAGGAGCTTCGGCTTCCCCGGCGGCGACGGGGCGGCGGACGCGCGGGCGGACAGACCGAGCACCGCCGGGGCGGATGCGGCGGCCGCGCCGAGGACGGTTCTGCGGCCCACGGCGGGCAGGCCGGAGTCAGGCAGGGGCATGGGGCGGCTCTCCTGTTCAGGAAGTGAACGAGGTGGGGTTTGGGAGCGCTCTCTCGCCGGTGAATGCTTCAACTACCCGAACGGGTGCGTCAAGAGGTGCGACGGGAGTTCCACAAGGGTTGCCGCACCCCTTGACGCGGCCATCCTCCGCGGTTTAACTCACGTCCTAAATTAAGCCATGAGTGCAATCCCCCGAAGGGACACCGGGAGCCATGCGCAGCATCCGAGCCGCGGCCGTAGGCGCCGTCACCATGTCACTCGCCCTTGCCGCCTCGGCCTGCGGAGGCGGTTCGTCGACGGGCGGAGGGTCCAACGACTCGCCGAAGACGCTCACGTACTGGGCCTCCAACCAGGGCGCGAGCATCGCCGTGGACAAGAAGGTCCTGCAGCCCGAGCTCGACAAGTTCGAGAAGCAGACGGGCATCAAGGTGGAGCTGGAGGTCGTCCCCTGGTCGGATCTGCTGAACCGGATCCTCACCGCGACCACCTCCGGCCAGGGCCCCGACGTCCTCAACATCGGCAACACCTGGAGCGCCTCCCTGCAGGCCACCGGCGCCCTGCTGCCCTGGGACGCCGGGAACTTCGCGAAGATCGGCGGCAAGGACCGCTTCGTCGACTCGGCGCTCGGCTCGACCGGCGCGCAGGGCAAGGACCCGGCGGCCGTACCGCTCTACTCGATGGCCTACGCCCTCTACTACAACAAGCAGATCTTCGCCGACGCCGGCATCTCCAAGCCCCCGGCCACCTGGGACGAACTCGTCGCCGACGGCAAGAAGATCAAGGCGAAGGGCAAGTCGCCGCTCGGTGCCGAGGGGGCGAACCTCTCGGAGAACATCCACCACGTGTTCGTCTTCGCCAAGCAGCACGGCGCCGACTTCTTCACCGTGGACGGCAAACCCGACTTCACCAGCGACGGCGTGGTCACCGCGGTCAAGCAGTACGTCGACCTGATGGCCAAGGACAAGGTCATCCCGACCGGCGACGCCGAGTACGCGCAGAACCAGTCCGTGAGCGACTTCGCCAAGGGCAAGCAGGCCATGCTGCTGTGGCAGTCCGCCGCCGCCAACCTCAAGTCCCAGGGCATGAGCGAGAGTGCGTACGGCATCGCGCCCGTGCCCGTGCAGTCCGGCACCCCCGGCACCGGCACCCGGGTCAACTCGATGGTCGCGGGCATCAACCTCGCCGTCTTCAAGAACACCGACAACCTCGACGGCGCCACGAAGTTCGTGAAGTTCATGACGAGCGACGCCGAGCAGAAGATCCTCAACACGGCGTACAGCTCGATCCCGCCCGTGAAGACCGCCCAGTCGGATGCCGCGTTCAACAGCGCGTCCAATTCCGTGCTGAAGCAGACGCTCGCGACGAGTGCCGTCGCGCTGCCGCAGGTCGCCGACGAGTCGCAGTTCGAGACGGCGGTCGGTACGGCCGTCAAGGACCTGTTCGCGGACGCGGCGGCCGGGCGCGCGGTGACCGCCGACTCGGTGAAGGCGGCGCTCGAAAAGGCCCAGCAGCAGATGCCGGCGAAGTGAGCCCGATGACGACCACCGCCCTCAAGGAGCCCTCGGTGAGCGGGAGTTCCGCCGGGACGGCGGCACGCGAACAGCGTGGCCGCCGTCCCGGCCGGATCCGCCGCACCGGCCTCCCGTACCTGCTCCTGCTGCCCGCGCTGATCCTCGAACTCCTCGTCCACCTCGTGCCGATGGTCATCGGCATCGTGATGAGCTTCAAGGAACTCACGCAGTTCTACATCCGCGACTGGGGCACCGCGCCCTGGTCCGGCCTCGGCAACTACAGGGTGTCGGTGGACTTCGACGCCCCCGTCGGCGAGGCACTGCTGCACTCCTTCTTCGTGACGGTCGGCTTCACCCTGCTGTCGGTCGGCCTGTGCTGGCTGACCGGCACGGCGGCCGCGGTGTTCATGCAGGACACCTTCCGCGGCCGCGGTCTGCTGCGGGCGCTGTTCCTGGTGCCGTACGCCCTGCCGGTGTACGCGGCCGTGATCACCTGGGTGTTCATGTTCCAGCACGACAACGGCCTGGTGAACCACGTCCTGCACGACCAGCTGCACCTCACCGACAAGCCGTCCTTCTGGCTGATCGGCGACAACAGCTTCTACGCGCTGCTGACCGTGTCGGTGTGGAAGGGCTGGCCGTTCGCCTTCCTGATCGTCATGGCCGGCCTGCAGAACATCCCACGCGAGCTCTACGAGGCGGCCGCGCTGGACGGTGCCGGGATGTGGCAGCAGCTCCGCCGCATCACGCTGCCGTCCCTGCGGCCCGTGAACCAGGTTCTGGTCCTGGTGCTCTTCCTGTGGACCTTCAACGACTTCAACACGCCGTACGTCCTGTTCGGGAAGGCCGCGCCGGAGGCCGCGGACCTCATCTCGGTCCACATCTACCAGGCGTCCTTCGTCACCTGGAACTTCGGCACCGGCTCCGCGATGTCCGTACTGCTGCTGCTCTTCCTGCTGGTGGTGACGGGCGTGTATCTGGCACTCACCTCACGCGGACGGAGGACGGCCGATGTCTGACGCCCAGAGGATCAAGTCCCCGATGGCACCACCGAGTTCCTTCCTCTGGTCCCGGCGGATCTTCCTCATCCTGCTCACCGGCTTCGTCCTGGTGCCGGTGTACGTCATGGTCTCCAGCTCGCTGAAGCCCCTCGCCGATGTCACGGGCGCGTTCCGCTGGCTCCCCAGCGGTCTGACGATCCGCCCGTACATCGACATCTGGTCGACGGTCCCGCTGGCGCGCTACTTCGTGAACTCGCTGATCGTGGCGGGCACGGCGACCGTCTGCTCGGTGGTGATCGCGGTGTTCGCCGCCTACGCCGTCAGCCGCTACGACTTCCGCGGCAAACGCGTCTTCACGGTCACCGTCCTGTCCACGCAGATGTTCCCCGGCATCCTCTTCCTGCTTCCGCTGTTCCTCCTCTACGTCAACATCGGCAACGCCACCGGCATCGCCCTGTTCGGTTCCCGCGGCGGTCTGATCCTCACGTACCTCACCTTCTCCCTCCCGTTCTCCATCTGGATGCTGATCGGATACTTCGACTCGGTGCCGCGCGACCTGGACGAGGCGGCGCTGGTGGACGGCTGCGGGCCGCTCGGCTCGCTGCTGCGGATCGTCGTTCCGGCCGCGATCCCCGGGATCGTCGCCGTCGCCGTCTACGCCTTCATGACCGCCTGGGGCGAGGTGCTCTTCGCCTCCGTCATGACCAACGACACCACCCGCACGCTCGCCGTCGGCCTCCAGGGCTACTCCACCCTCAACGACGTCTACTGGAACCAGATCATGGCCGCCTCGCTGGTCGTCAGCGTGCCCGTGGTGGCCGGGTTCCTGCTGCTGCAGCGCTATCTCGTCGCCGGTCTCACGGCGGGAGCCGTCAAGTGAACCGTCCGCAAGCCAACTCCACCGATTCCGAAGGGACTTCCGTGTCCGACCGCATCGACCTCGCCGCCTTCCCGCCCGACTTCCTGTGGGGCACGGCCACAGCGGCGTACCAGATCGAGGGCGCCGTCGCGGAGGACGGCCGCTCCCCGTCGATCTGGGACACCTTCTCCCACACCCCCGGCAAGGTCGCGGGCAACGACAACGGCGACGTAGCGTGCGACCACTACCACCGCTGGCGCGAGGACATCGGTCTGATGCGCCGACTGGGCACGAACGCCTACCGGTTGTCGATCGCATGGCCGAGGGTGCTGCCGGGCGGGGACGGACCGGTGAACCCCAAGGGCCTGGCCTTCTACGACAGGTTGATCGACGGGCTGCTGGCGGTGGGCATCACGCCGTTCGTCACCCTCTACCACTGGGACCTGCCGCAGACCCTCCAGGACCGCGGCGGCTGGCCCGAGCGGGACACCGCGCAGGCCTTCGCCTCGTACGCCTCGGTCGTGGCGGGACGCCTCGGCGACCGCGTGTCGCACTGGGCCACGCTCAACGAACCGCTGTGCTCGGCCTGGATCGGCCACCTGGAAGGCCGGATGGCCCCCGGCCTGACCGATCTGACGGCCGCCGTCCGTGCCTCCTACCACCTGCTCCTGGGCCACGGCCTCGCCACCGAAGCGATCCGCGCGGCGGCCCCGTCCGCGCAGGTCGGCCTCGTCACCAACCTCTCCACGGTGCACGCCGCCACCGACCGCGAGGAGGACGTGCGGGCCGCCCGCCGGCAGGACGGCCACGTCAACCGCTGGTGGCTGGACCCGGTGTACGGCCGCGGGTTCCCGGCCGACATGCGCGAGGTGTACGGCGTCGAACTCCCGGAGCGGGAGGGCGACTTGGCGACGATCGCAGCCCCGCTCGACTGGCACGGCCTGAACTACTACATGCCGGCGACCGTCGCCGACGACCCCTCGGCCCCGGCACCCCATGTGCGTACGGTCCGCCGGCTCGGCGTCCCGCGCACCGGCATGGACTGGGAGATCGACGCGAACGGCATCGAGACGCTGCTGCTCCGGCTCACCGAGGAGTACGGCGCCCGGCGCCTGTACGTCACCGAGAACGGCTCCGCCTACCCGGACGTCGTACGCCCGGACGGGACCGTCGAGGACCCCGAGCGCCAGGACTACCTGGAACGCCACCTCGCGGCCTGCGCATCCGCGGTGCGCAAGGGCGCCCCGGTGGCCGGTTACTTCGCCTGGTCGCTGCTGGACAACTTCGAATGGGCGTACGGCTATGACAAGCGGTTCGGGCTGGTGCATGTGGACTACCGGACGCAGCTACGGACGATCAAGGGGAGCGGACACCGCTACGCCGAGATCGTCCGCGCCCACCGGGGCCGTCACCGCAGAGCGGCCTGAGGCGGGACCCCTGTGCCGGACCGGGCGCGGGAGCCGGGTCCGGCACAGGTGCGGATTGCCCGATCATGGGCATTTTGCCGAGTCATGTACGCATGAGCCGCTGTCGTGGGCGCGCCGACGTGGCACGATAATGTGACGAGGATCACCCTGTGAGGTGGTGTGCGTCATGGCCGTATCGGAGAAGGCGCCCGGCGCGGGAACCAAACCGGGACTGAAGCGCGAGATCGGCTTCGTCGGCCTCATCTGGGCCTCGGAGGGATCGATCATCGGATCCGGATGGCTGTTCGGCGCCCAGGGCGCCCTGGCCGCGGCCGGCCCGGCGGCGATCATCTCCTGGGCCATCGGCGGCCTGGCGATCCTCATCCTGGCCCTGGTGCACGCGGAGCTCGGCGGAATGTATCCGGTCTCCGGCGGGACCGCCCGCTTCCCGCACTACGCCTACGGCGGCGCCGCCGGCGCCTCCTTCGGCTGGTTCTCCTGGCTGCAGGCGGCCACGGTGGCCCCCATCGAGGTCCTGGCCATGATCACCTACGGCCAGCACTACTCCTGGGCGCACGGCTGGGAGAAGATCAAGGGCGGGGAGCACGTCCTGACCGGGTCCGGCATCGCCGTCGCGGTCGGACTGATGGCGGTCATCACGGCGATCAACTTCCTCAGTATCCGCTTGCTGGCCCGCACCAACAGCGCGGCGACCTGGTGGAAGGTCGGCGTCCCCCTGCTGACGATCTTCGTCTTCGCCATCGCCACGTTCCACACGGGCAACTTCACCGCGGCCGACGGATTCAACCCCTACGGCGCCAAGGGCATCCTGTCCGCCGTCTCGACCAGCGGCATCATCTTCGCCCTGCTGGGCTTCGAGCAGGCCGACCAGCTGGCCGGTGAAAGCGCGCATCCCAAGCGGGACATCCCGCGGGCGGTCATCGGATCGATCATCCTGGGCATCATCATCTACGTCCTCCTGCAGGTCGCCTTCCTCGCCGCGCTCCCCGCGAACCAGATCGGCCACACCTGGGCCGACTCCGCGTTCAACGCCCTGAGCGGACCGTTCGCCCAGGTGGCCACGCTCATCAGCCTCGGCTGGCTGGCCACGATCCTCTATCTCGACGCGGTGGTCTCCCCCGCCGGCACCGGCCTGATCTACATCACCGGCTCCTCCCGGGTCTCGTACGGCCTGAGCCGCAACGGCTACGTGCCCTCGGCATTCGAGAAGACCAACGAGCGCGGTGTCCCCTGGGTCGGTCTGATCACCGCCTTCGTGATCGGCTGCATCTGCTTCCTGCCCTTCCCGAGCTGGCGTTCCCTGGTCGGACTGATCACCAGTGCGAGCGTGCTGATGTACGCGGGCGCCCCGCTGTCCTTCGGCGTGTTCCGCAACCGGCTGCCCGACGCCCACCGCCCCTACCGGCTGCCCGGCGGCAGCTGGATGTCGCCGCTCGCCTTCATCGTCGCCAACCTGCTGATCCTCTGGTCGGGCTGGACGACCGACTGGAAGCTCGGCGTCGCCATCCTCATCGGTTACGTCATCCTGATCGCCAACCGGGTGTTCAAGATGAACCCGATCACCCCACAGCTGGACCTGCGGGCCGCGCAGTGGCTGCCCGCCTACCTGATCGGCATGGGCCTGATCGTCTACCTCAGCGACTTCGGGCCCCTGAAGCACCCGTGGTTCCCGCTGTGGTGGGACATGCTCGCCACGGCTGTCTTCAGCCTCGTCATCTACTACTGGGCCATGGCGGTCGCCCTGCCGGCCGAGAAGATCCAGTACATGATCGACCAGGTCGTCGTCCCCGAGGAGGAAGAGGTCCTCTGACCGGGGCCTCGGGCCGAGCCGGCCGGCAGGGCGCGAGGCGCGTCAGCAGTCCCGGAACTCCGGCGACTGGTTCAGCACCTGCGACCGCAGCGACGTGAAGCGCCCGTACGTCTCGCCGTGCCGTGCCCCCGGCCGGAACGCCGCCACCCGGTGGCAGTTCTGGAAGGCCAGTTCCACGCCGAAGTGGCGTTCCAGGCTGCCGCGGATGGCGTCGCTGGCGAGGGCGCGCAGAAGCTGGCCGCGCTCCTGCTCGGAGGGGGGAGGGGTCTGGTTGTCGGTGAACTCGGCCGTTCCGCCCTTGAGTTCGCCGGCGAGGGAAGCGATCAGGTCGTAGGCGTACGGGAGGGACGTGCGGACCGTGTCCACGAAGTCCTCCTCGCGGATGTCACCGGACTCGGCTTCGGCGAGGAGCTTCGGGGAGACGTCGAGAGACATGGAAACAGGCGTCCGTTCTATGAGTTGGTGGATGGTCTGGGGGGGAGCGGTCAGGTGAGCGCCGACGGGCCCGGTACGAACTCCGGGTCCACCTGGGCGGCCAGGTCCAGGCCGGTCGCCTCGTTCGCCCATGCGCGGGCATTGCGCAGGTGGAACTCGACGGCGTGGCGGTGGAGGGCGGGCCAGTCCCTGGGGTGGGCGTCGACGGTCTCGCGCAGGATGGTCAGGGCGTGGCGGTTGTGCGGCTCCAGGGTGTCCAGACCGCCCTCCGCGCGGCCCTGTTCGGCCGCCCGTACCCAGGGGGAGTGGACCAGGTGGGTGAGGAGGTCGTCGCCCACCTGCTCCTTGAGGAACAGCAGGTCGTCCTCGCCCGTCACCTTGTTGCCGATCACGGCGACACGGATCCCGAACTCGCGGGCGTGATCGCGGTACTGGCGGTAGACCGAGACGCCCTTGCGGGTCGGTTCCGCCACCAGGAACGTGATGTCGAACCGGGTGAACAGGCCGGAGGCGAAGGCGTCCGCGCCCGCCGTCATGTCGACCACCACGTACTCGCCTGGTCCGTCGACCAGGTGGTTGAGATAGAGCTCGACGCCGCCGAGCTTGGAGTGGTAGCAGGCCACCCCGAGGTCGCTCTCGTCGAACTCGCCCGTCACCATCAGCGGCACGTCGCCCACGCGCCGGACGTGGCGCGCGTGGAGTTCGTCGTCGCCGAGTAGGCGCAGGAGGCGGGAGCCGCGGCCGGGCGGGGTCGTCTTGATCATCGCCTCGCGGGAGGCGATGCGCGGGTTGGAGCCCCGCAGCCAGTCCTTGATCTCGGGCAGATGGGCGCCCAGGGGCGGGGTGTCCAGAGGGTCCTGGTCGTGTCCCAGCGCCTCGGCCAGGTGCTGGTTGATGTCGCCGTCGATGGCGAGTACCGGGGCGCCGGAGCGGGCCAGATGACGGGCGAAGAGCGCTGAGAGGGTGGTCTTGCCGCTGCCGCCCTTGCCGACGAACGCGACCCGCATTACCGGGCCGACCTCATTTTGAAAATGAATGTCATGTGGCTAGGTTTTAGGCAGCTCCCGACGGTCTGTCAAATCGACGGGGGCCGGATGGTGATCGGGCGGCGATCGGGCGGTGATCAAGAAGGCGTGCTCAATGCAACCTCGCCGAGTTGCTCGCGTTCGCTGCCGCGGGCGGCGGCTGCCGCGTCGTCTACCTGCACACCGTGCCGTCAGCGCGGCTGCGGTGGGGCTGGTTGTTGCCGAGCGTGTCAGCGCTCTGCCGTGAGAGCCGGGATGCGTTGTCGGTTGTCTGCCGGCCCGTTGTGGCTGGTCGCGCAGTTCCCCGCGCCCCTTGCGGGGGCGCTGCCGGGCTGCTTCCTGACATGTGCGCCGCGGCCCGCCCATGAGGCCGCGAACCGGCGTTGTTCAGGACGTCGACGTCACCGGCTCGCGCTCCGACTCCAGGTCCAGCATCTCCTCCACCTCGCCGTCCCGGACCCGGGACGTGCGCCGCAGCCACAGGACGTCCCGGCCGAAGGACCAGATCAGGGAGGCCAGGGCCAGTACGACGACCGCGAGGGAAGCCATGGAGGGGAGGTAGCCCGAGGCGGCCAGGAGAAGGCAGACGCCCTGCATCGCGGCGACCGTCTTGCGGGCCGTGCTCGGCGGCAGGGAGGCGTTCAGCCACGGCCAGACGCGGGCCGCGGCGACGAAGGCGTAGCGCATGCCGCCGATGAGCAGGACCCACGGACCGAGTTGCATGGAGACGTAGACGCTGAGCACCAGGATGAGGAACGCGTCGACCTCCATGTCGAAGCGGGCGCCCAGAGGGGTGGAGGTGCCGGTGGCGCGGGCGACCTTGCCGTCGACGCCGTCCAGGATGAGGGCGACCGCCGTGAGGCCGACGAGGGCGGTGACCGGCGGGGAGCTCTCGAAGGAGTCCGCGACCAGGGCCGTGACACCGCCCACCAGGGTCGCCCGGCCGAGCGTCACGCGGTTGGCCGGGCCGAACGAGCGCGGCCGGGTGCGGTGCAGTGCCCGTGAGAGCACCGCCCACATGGCGACGGCGAAGACGAGGCCGGTCAGCCAGCCCGCCGGCCCCATGCCGATCGCCGTGCCGAGCAGGGCCAGCAACAGGATCTGAACGCCCGCTCCCACAGCGGTCTCCTGCTGGACCAGCCTTGCGTCGTAAGTGTTGTTCAGGGCCACCGCACACCCTCCGGCCGAATGACAAAGTCGATCAACGCCGCGTACTGTGCGCGGCCTGTGCACACCTCGGTACGTGAACAACTTCCCGATCGTTCAGGAGGAGGCCGGATGACCCGCATCGCACGCGCGTTCTGGCTGAGTCGTCCGGGTCTCGGCGAGATCCGGACCGTCGACCTGCCCGAACCCGCCGAGGGCGAGGTGCTGGTGCGCTCGCTCTTCTCCGGGGTCAGCCGCGGCACGGAGACGCTCGTCTTCCGCGGCGGCGTTCCGGAGAGTCAGCACGCGGCCATGCGAGCGCCTTTCCAGGAGGGCGAGTTCCCCGCACCCGTGAAGTATGGCTACCTCAGTGTCGGGAGGGTGGAGGAGGGGCCCGAGGAGCTGGTCGGGCGTACGGTCTTCTGTCTGTATCCGCACCAGACGCGGTATGTGGTGCCGGTTTCGGCCGTTACGGTCGTATCGGACACCATTCCTGCCGAGCGGGCCGTCCTCGCCGGGACCGTGGAGACCGCCGTGAACGCCCTGTGGGACGCGGCCCCGCTGGTCGGCGACCGGATCGCGGTGGTCGGCGGCGGCATGGTCGGCTGCTCGGTGGCGGCCCTGCTGGCCCGCTTCCCGGGCGTACGGGTGCAACTCGTCGACGCCGACCCGGCCCGCGCCAAGACCGCCGAGGCCCTCGGAGTCGACTTCGCGCTGCCCGAGGACGCGCTCGGGGAACGGGACCTCGTCGTGCACGCCAGCGCCACCGAACAGGGTCTCGCCCGGGCCCTGGAACTCCTGGCCGCCGAAGGCACCGTCGTCGAACTGAGCTGGTACGGCGACCGGAAGGTGAGCCTCCCGCTCGGCGAGGCCTTCCACTCCCGGCGGCTGACGATCCGCAGCAGCCAGGTCGGCACCGTCTCCCCGGCCCGCGCGAACCGCAGCTACGCCGACCGGCTCGCCCTGGCCCTCGACCTGCTCGCCGACCCGGCACTCGACGCACTCATCACAGGGGAAAGCGCGTTCGAGGAGCTGCCGGAGGTGATGCCCCGGCTGGCCAACGGCGAGATTCCCGCGCTGTGTCACCGTGTGAGGTACCCCGAAACGGTCTGACCTGAGAAAAGAGTGAGAGTCGGCTGAACGGGGGGAAGCGAAGAGCCGTACTACACGGCATCCTCCGGTGGCCAATGGCCGGAGGACCAGACGCGCCGCACCTGGAGGGTCGTCCGTTGTTCAGTGTCACCGTCCGCGATCACATCATGATCGCCCACAGCTTCCGCGGCGAGGTCTTCGGACCCGCGCAGCGCCTGCACGGAGCGACGTTCCTGGTGGACGCCACGTTCCGGCGCGAGCAGCTGGACGACGACAACATCGTCGTCGACATCGGACTCGCCACCCAGGAACTCGGTGCCGTCGTCAGCGAGCTGAACTACCGCAACCTCGACAACGAGCCCGAGTTCGCCGGCGTCAACACCTCCACGGAGTTCCTGGCGAAGGTCATCGCCGACCGGCTCGCCGAGCGGATCGAGAAGGGCGCGCTGGGCGAGGGCGCCAAGGGCATCGTGGGCATCTCGGTGACCCTGCACGAGTCGCACATCGCCTGGGCCAGTTACGAGCGTGCCCTGTGACCGACGTGACCTTGGAGAAGGTGGAGAACGCCCCGGGGGAGGCGGAGACCACGTCGCTCAGCTATGTGCCCGTGCAGCACTCCGCCCTGAAGAACGCCGAGATCATCCCCATGTCCCTGCGCTCCGTGCACTTCGTCATGCCGGGCGGCGTCGACGACCCGGCCGCGCCGAGCGGCGGCAACGCCTATGACCGGCGCATCAGCCTGGACCTGCCCGGCTTCGGCTGGCAGGTGCACAAGCACGCCGTGGCAGGCGAGTGGCCCCGGCCGGGGGCGGCGGCCCGTGCGGAACTCGCACGGACGCTGCGGGAGTTGCCGGACGGGACGGTCGTCCTGCTGGACGGGATCGTCGCCTGCGGGGTCCCCGAGATCGTCGTACCGGAGACGGAGCGCCTGAACCTCGCCGTCCTCGTGCACCTTCCGCTCGGCGACGAGCGGGGCCTGGAGCCCGCCGTGGCCGCCGAGTTGGACGCCAAGGAGCGTGACGTGCTGCGGGCCGTGCCCGCCGTGATCGCCACCAGCGACTGGGCGGTCCGCCGCCTCGTCGCCCACCACGGCCTCGCCCCCGAGCGGGTGCACGTCGCCGCCCCCGGCGCCGACATCGCGCCGCTCGCCTCCGGCACCGACGGCGTCTCCCGGCTGCTGTGCGTGGCGTCGGTGACCCCGCGCAAGGGGCAGCACCGGCTGGTGCAGGCGCTGGCCGCGGCGGCCGACCTGCCGTGGAGCTGTGTGTGCGTCGGAGGGCTCGGGCACGACCCCGCGTACGTCGCACACCTGCGGCTGCTGATCAAGGAGCACGGTCTGGAGGACCGCATCCACCTGGCCGGCCCGCAGGCCGGTGCCGAGCTCGACGCCAGCTACAACGCCGCCGACCTCATGGTCCTCACCTCGTACGCGGAGACGTACGGCATGGCGGTGACGGAGGCCCTCGCGCGCGGCATCCCCGTGCTGGCCACGGATGTCGGCGGTCTGCCCGAGGCGGTCGGACGCGCCCCCGACGGCGGTGTTCCCGGCATCCTCGTGCCGCCGGAGGACCCCGCCGCCCTCGCCGCCGAACTGCGCGGCTGGTTCGGCGAGGCCGACGTACGACGCCGGCTGAAGGCCGCCGCCCGGGGCCGGCGGGCCGCCCTGGACGGATGGGCGACCACGGCCCGAAGCCTTGCCGGAGTACTGGGCCGGCTGCCGAGCGAACCCAGGAGGGCGGCATGAACAGGACGGTACAGATCAGCGAGAAGATCCCGGCGCAGCCCGGACCGCGGGGCGACTCCGAGACGGACGACTCCGTGATCCCCGGCGCCGGCCCCGCCCCGCGCCCCGGCGAGCGCCCCACCGTGCGGCTGCGGGACACCGGGCCCGAGGAACCGCCGCGTTACGCGCCCGAGTGGCTGGAGCTGCGGGAACCCGCTGACGCCGCCGCGCGGGCGCACGAGCTGCTCGACCCGCTGCGGATACGGCTGGCCAACCTGCCGGGCAAGGCCGGGCTGGTCATCCACGACCTGGGCTGCGGCACCGGCTCGATGGGCCGCTGGCTCGCACCCCGTCTGGACGGCGCCCAGCACTGGGTCCTGCACGACCGCGACCCGTACCTGCTGCACTTCGCGGCCGTCGCCTCCCCGCGGTCCGCCGCCGACGGCAGCCGGGTCAGCGTGGAGACGCGCCGCGGCGACGTCGCCCGGCTCACCCCGGACGCGCTCGCCGGTGCCTCGCTGGTGACGGCGTCCGCGCTGCTCGACGTCCTCACCCGCGAGGAGATCGAGACCCTCGCCGCCGCCTGCACCGGGGCCGGCTGCCCCGCCCTGCTGACGCTCTCGGTGGCCGGACGTGTCGAACTCACCCCGTCCGACCCGATGGACGAGGAGATCACCGAGGCGTTCAACGCACACCAGCGCCGCGGCGACCTGCTCGGCCCGGACGCGATCACGGTGGCCTGCGAGGCCTTCTCGGAACGGGGCGCGACGGTACGGGTCAACCCCAGCCCCTGGCGCCTCGGCCCCGACGAGGCCGCGCTGACGGCCCAGTGGCTGCGGGGCTGGGTGGGCGCGGCCGTCGAGGAACGCCCCGAGCTGAAGGCCCGCGCAGAACGGTATCTGCAGGACCGCCTGGCCGCCTGCGGGGCGGGCGAACTCCACGTCGTGGTCCACCACAGCGACCTGCTGGCACTGTCCCGGCCGACGGGCGGCGCGGCATGAGCATCGAGACGGTACGGGCACACGTGGTGCGAGCCGACCTGCGCGGCGTCGTGGCGGCCGGGCGGGGTGTGGACGTCGTGTCCGGGGCGCCGACCGGCGTCGGCCCGGAGACGCGAACCGAATGCGCCGTCCGCCCGGCAGCAGCGGGTGCGGCCGGCGGTGCCGCCTCCGTCGCGGTCGAGATATGGGCGGACGGCGCGCCCTGCCTCGCCGCGCGGGACGCGGCGCTGCGGACGCGGGTGGATGTACTCGCGTCCGCCCCACCCGTGGGTCCCGCCGTCTCCGAGGCCCGTATCGGCGTGATCGTCTCCGCGGCCCGGCCCGAGTCGGCCGCCGCGCGGACGCCCCGGTGGCGTGCCATCGTGTCCCGGCTCAACTCCCGTGCCGTACGGACCCACTTCGGTACGGTCGCCGGTGCCGTCATCCTCGGGGCGCTGCTGTGGCGCCTCGGTACCGGCGTCCTCCTGGACGGGCTGCGGCGGATCGACACGACGACGCTGGTGCTGGCCCTCCTGATCGGTGTGGCCACCACCGTGCTCAGCGCCTGGCGCTGGGCCCTGGTGGCCCGGGGCCTGAAGATCCGGCTGCCGCTGGGGGAGGCCGTCGCCGACTACTACCGGGCACTGTTCCTGAACGCGGCCCTGCCCGGCGGTGTCCTCGGCGATGTGCACCGTGCGGTACGGCACGGGCAGAGCGCCGGTGACATGGGCCGCGGCGTGCGCTCGGTGGTCCTGGAACGGGTCGCCGGGCAGGTCGCGCTGACCGTCCTCGGCGGTGCCGTGCTGCTGACGATGCCGTCGCCCGTGCTGGCGCAGACCAGGCACTTCGCGCCGCTGGTGGGGCTCGCGGCGGTGGGCGCGCTCGCCGTCCTGGTGGCGCTGCGGATGAACGGGACGCCCTCCCGCCGCGGTCGGGCGCTGCGCGCGACGCTCGCCGAGGCGCGCGAGGGGCTGCTGTCGCGCCGGAACTGGCCGGGTGTCGTCGTCTCGTCGGTGCTGATCCTGGCCGGCCACGTCGCGATGTTCGTGCTGGCCGCACGGGTCGCCGGATCCGGAGCCTCGGTCGCCGCGCTGCTGCCGCTGGCGGTCCTCGCGCTGATCGCGATGGGCCTGCCGCTGAACGTCGGCGGCTTCGGTCCCCGCGAGGGCGTCGCCGCCTGGGCGTTCGGAGCGGCGGGGCTCGGCGCGAGCAGCGGGGTGGCCGTCTCCGTGGTCTACGGGGTGCTCAGCTTCGTGGCGGCCCTGCCCGGCCTCGCCGTCCTCGTCGCCCGCTGGTACACGGGCCTGCGCGCAGGCTCCGGAACGGCCGCTGAGGCAGCCCCGGAACCCGCACGCGAACCCGACTACCCGCGCGCGCTGCCGGCTTCCCCCGTCTTTCCGGTTTCCGTGCCGGAATCGTCCGCCGAGGTGAGGAGTGAGAAATACGCTCCGAAGGAATCCGCCAAGGCGGCGAGCAGTTCCTTCCCCTTTTCCGCGGAACCGAGCGAAGGGCGTCCGATGACGCCCGAATCGGTATAGCCGGACATCCCGAGGGTGAGCAGATGACGCCGGTCGTCCGCGACGAAATCGGAGGTCTCATAACCGGGGCGGAGCAATTCCGGGTGAGCGTGCAGAAGGATGGAGGTCTCGATTTCTCCCGCGTGCATGTCGGTCAGCAGCGAGGTGGTCACCCCCGCCCGCTGCCGCGCCGCTTCCCAGTCCTCGGCGGCCGGAAACAGCGCCATGCGCTCGCCGCGGGCGGAGGATTCCTGAACGACGTTGCCCAGTACGTAGTTTCCGCCGTGCCCGTTGACCACCACCAGGACGTCGACGCCGGAGCGGCGCAGCGACTGTGCGATGTCACTCACCACCGAGTGAAGGGTCACGGAGGAGATGCTGACGGTCCCGGGCCAGGCCGCGTGCTCGTGCGAGCAGGAGATCGTCACCGGCGGAAGGAGGTGCACCGGGTACGCCGCCGCGATCTCCCGGGCCACGGCACAGGCGACGAGCGTGTCGGTCGCCAGCGGAAGGAACGGACCGTGCTGCTCGAAGCTCCCGACCGGAAGGACGGCGACCTGCGTTGAGACACCCGCCGCCCTGGTCCGTACCTCTTCCGTAGTGTCCGCCGGCACCAGCCCGTATGCCGCCGTACGCGCGCCCGAACCACTCATTTCTTCACGGCCTTTCGTCTCTGCTTAGGAATCAGATCATGACAGATAAAATCGGCGTCCTCGGCAAGAAGTCCCCACAGCGCACGGGCGTGGAACGGATTGTGAATGCCCCACTGCCCACGGTGTACGGGCAATTCCGGGCGGTGGGTTACATGGATCACGATCGCGGCGATGAGCAAGTGGCCCTCGTCCACGGTGACATCGGCACCGAGGGTGTCCTCACCAGGCTGCATTCCGAGTGCCTGACCGGTGACGCGTTCGGCTCCCAGCACTGCGAATGCGGTGACCAGCTCGAATCCGCGCTGAAGGCCGTGGTCGCCGAAGGCAGCGGCATAGTCGTCTACTTGAGGGGCCACGAGGGCCGCGGCATCGGTCTGCTCGCCAAGCTGCGGGCGATGGCGCTGCAGGCGGAGGGCCTGGACACCGTCGAGGCGAACCTCGCGCTGGGGCTGCCGGTGGACGCCCGCGACTACGGCGTCGCCGCCAAGATCCTGCAGGACCTGGGCGTGAACTCGGTACGGCTGATGTCCAACAACCCGCGCAAGCAGGAGGCGTTGGTGCGGCACGGCATCCAGGTGGCGGAGACCGTCCCGCTGCTGATCCCGCCGTGCGAGAGCAACATCACCTATCTGCGCACCAAGCGGGAGCGGCTCGACCACGTCCTGCCGCATCTGGACGCGGTGGCCCACCTGTCCTGAGCGGGATCGTGCACCACCTCGCCGACACTACGGTCGGCGAGGTGATCCGGTCGCCTCCCGCGGACCGTTCAGTCCGTGACCGCCTCGTGGACCAGCCGCTTGAGGTCCGGGAAGAGCCTGAGTGACGACTTCGGCCGGACCTGCGTCATGAACTGCACGGTCAGATCGCGGCCGGGGTCCACCCAGAAGGTCGTCGTCGCCACCCCGCTCCAGCCGAACGTGCCCAGGCCCGAGGGTGCCTGGGTGCGCTCCGGGTCGATGACGACGGAGACGCCGAGGCCGAAACCGATGCCGTCGTTGCCGGGCTCGTCGTGGGCCGGGCGGCTGCCGAAGGCGCGCAGGTCGGCGCCGCCGGGCAGCTGGTTGCGGGTCATCAGGTCCACCGTCCCGGGGGACAGGAGGCGGACACCGTCGAGCTCGCCGCGGCGGCGCAGCAGCTCCATGAAGCGGTGCACGTCGTAGGCGGAGGCCACCATGCCGCCGCTGCCGGACAGGAAGCGGGGCCGCCCGTGCAGCGGCAGCCCGGCGATCGGCTCGATGCCGCCGGCCTCGGTCTCGCCGTACAACTCGGAGAGCCTCGGTGCCTGTTCGTCCGTGACGCAGAACCCGGCGTCGGTCATCCCGAGCGGGCCGAGGACGCGCTCGGCGATGAACACGTCGAGCGGCTGCCCGGACACGACCTCGATCACCCTGCCCAGGACATTGGTGGCGACCGAGTAGTTCCACTCGGTGCCCGGCTCGAACTGCAGCGGCAGGCGCGCGTACGCGTCGACGGTCCCGGCCAGGTCCGAGCCGGGCAGTACGGCCGAATCGAGGCCCGCCTCGCGGTAGAGGGCGTCGACGGGGTGCTGGTGGTAGAAGGCGAAGGTCAGGCCCGCGGTGTGGGTCAGCAGATGCCGGATCAGCGGGACCTGGGCGGCCGGGCGGGTCCGGACCTCGGAGCCGGATCCGCTCTCGTAGACCTGAGGGTCGGCGAAGGCCGGGAGGTGGCGGGCGACCGGGTCGTCCAGCGACAGGCGGCCCTCCTCCACCAGTATCAGTGCGGCGACCGAGGTGACCGGTTTGGTCATGGAGTAGATCCGCCACAGGGTGTCCGCCTCGACGGGCAGCCCCGCCGCGATGTCGCGCCGGCCGTGGGTGGTGAGGTGGGCGACGCGTCCGCCGCGGGCCACGGCCACCAGGTAGCCGGGCAGGCGGCCCTCGTCGACGTAGTGGGCGAAGTGCTGGTCGAGGCGGTCCAGCGCCTTGGCGTCCAGCCCGGCCTCACCCGGGTCGACCTCTTGTCGCAGCTGTGCCATTCGCTCTCCTCCGGGCGCGCTGTGCGCTCTGCTGTGAGTGCCGCGACAGACCGTCTGCCCTCTGCGGCACCATCGTGGCTGGTCGCGCAGTTCCCCGCGCCCCTGTAGGGGCGCGGAGTCGCAGCGGACTTTGCCTGTTCTGCCTGGTCTCATCGTCGCTCAGGAACGGCGGCGTTGACCCCCGGTTGACCATGATTGATCGTTTCGGTGGAACGTTCCGGCAGTGCGCGGCCCGCCACCGCCCCCGCCATGGCCATCACGGCGAGGACGTCCAGCGGCAGCCCGTGCCCGTGGCCGAGCCCCATCAGCGTTGTTGCTACGGCCACGCCCAGCACCGGGCCGACGTTCATCGCGGTCTGCTGCAACCCGCCCGCCACCCCGGCCGACCCGACGGCAGCCTGGCGTACGACGACATGGGTGGCCGCCACCATCACCGTGCCGAACCCGGCCCCCACCAGCGCGAACCCGGTGCAGAAGCCGACCGTCCCCGAGGCCCTGCCCAGCACCAGGATCCCGGCGGCCAGCACGGCCATCGCCGCCACGCTCGTACGGCGCGCCCCGGCGCGGCGCAGCAGCACCGCGCACCCCGGCGCGGCGACGATCATCAGAGCCGCGAGCGGCAGGCTGAGCAGGGCCATGTGCACCGGGTCGAGGCCGAGCGTGTCCTGGAGCAGGAAGGTGGCGACGAACAGCGTGCCGTTCAGGGCGGCGGACGCGGCGACCAGGATGCCCAGCGCGGAACCGACGGCCGCCGAGCCCACGACGTCCGGCGGCACCAGCGGGCTCGCGGTCCGCCGCTCGTGCCGTACGAAGGCGGCCCCCGAGGCCGCGGCCGCCACCAGGCCGAGCGCGCTCGACGGCGTCCATCCGCCGTACGGCAGCGCGACCAGGGTGTGGACCAGACAGGCCAGGGTCACCGCGAGCAGAAGCGCACCGGGCAGGTCCAGGTGCACGGGGGAGGACTGCCGGGGGCCCGGGCCGCGCAGCGTGAGCGCGAGCAGGCCGAGGACGAGAGCCGGTACGACGTTGAGGAAGAACACCGCCCGCCAGCCCGGCCCGGCCACCAGCGCCCCGCCCAGGACGGGCCCCGCCGCGGCCGCGAGCCCTATCGCGCCGGTCCGCACGGCGATCGGCATCCGCAGCCGGTCGGGCGGGAACGCGGCCCGCAGCATCCCCAGCGTGGCGGGCTGCAGCAGCGCCCCGAACACACCTTGCAGGACCCGCAGACCGATCACCCAGCCGACACCGGGCGCGAGACCGATGCCCGCCGACGTCACCCCGAAGCCCAGCATCCCCAGGGCGAAGAGCCGTTGATGCCCGTACCGGTCGCCGAGCCGTCCGGAGAACACCAACAGGCCCGCCACCGCGATGAGATAGCCGGTGCTGGTCCACTGGACCTGCGCGAAGGACGCGCCCAGGTCGCGTTGCAGGGTGGGCTGCGCGACGGTGAGGACCGTGCCGTCCAGGGCGACGATCACCGCCCCGACCACGCTGCACGCCAGCGTCAGCGCACGGTGCCCGCTCACGAGCCGTCCCCCAGGTGCGCGCCGAGGGCCGAACGCAGCAGAGGTTCGAAGTCGGCGGTGCCCGTGGCGAGTTGGAGGCTGCCCCAGCCCCACAGCTGGGCGATGCCGTGCAGGTTCGCCCACAGTGCGCCCGCGACGACCCGGGCGTCCGCCTCGGGCCGGACCCGCCCGACCAGCTCCACCAGCCGCCCGAAGAGGGGCAGGCTGGTGTCTCGCAGCCCCAAGTGTCCGCTTTCCAACAGATCATGACGGAACATCAACTCGTACATGCCGCGGCTGTCGACGGCGAACTCGAGGTAGACCCGCCCGAGGGCCGTCAGCTGCTCGCGCGGGGTCGCCGTGCCGTCGCCGGTCGCCGCCGTCGCCCGCTCGGCCAGTTCGGCGAAGCCGCGGCGGGCGATGGCGGACAGCAGCTCCAGGTGGGTGGGGAAGTAGCGGCGGGGCGCCCCGTGCGAGACGCCCGCCCGGCGCGCGATCTCCCGCAGGGTCAGCGCCTGCGCGCCTTCGCCGGCGACCAGCTCCACTCCGACGTCGACCAGCCGGTCCCGCAGCCCACGCTCCGATGCATTCATAGACACTGTCTACCAGGGGGTAGTAGACGGTGTCTACCGACACATGGGCGGACGGGAATGCGTAGATCGGTCCCGCGGGTTGATCCGGGTATGACTCACGACACACTGCTCGAGCTGCTCTCCGACGACCGTAGCGGCGTACTGGTCACCCTCAAGCGCGACGGCCGGCCCCAGCTGTCGAACGTCAGCCATCACTACTACCCGGACGAGGGCATCATCCGGATCTCCGTCACCGACGACCGGGCCAAGACCCGCAATCTGCGCCGGGACGCTCGGGCGTCGTACCACGTGTCCACCCCGGACCGCCGCGCCTACACGGTCGTCGAGGGCACCGCCGAGCTCACACCCGTCGCCAAGGACCCGCACGACGACACGGTGGAGGAGCTGATCCGCCTGTACCGCGACGTCCTGGGCGAGCACCCGGACTGGGACGACTACCGTGCCGCGATGGTCCGCGACCGGCGCCTGGTGGTGCGGCTGAAGGTGGAGCGGGCGTACGGGATTCCGAAGGGGGCCACCGAGGGCTGAAAGGTCATGAGCCCGTCCGGCCGGTCGGGAGCCCCCGTCCCGTGATGCCCTGTCATCTTCCGTCACTGCGGCTAGGGTTGATCACCGCGAGCGGCAGATGAAGCGGTGGAGAACGCAGGACGGGGAGTGCACGGCATGGTGGATCCGGTTTCGCTGGGCGCCATCGGCGCGGTGCTCGGAGCCGTCGGGTCGGGCATGGCGAACGAGGCCGGCAAGTGGGCCTGGGAGTCGGCCGGCGGTCTGGTCCGCCGTATCGCCGGGGGTGAGGTGATGGCTCCCACGACCCCCGGCCAACTGGACGAGGTGGCCCGCTTGGTGCACGAACGCGTACAGCGGGACCCCCAACTGGCCCGGGCGTGGGCGCAGTTCGCCGCCGGTGTACGGGCTCGCGGCACCGGATCGGGACCGCACCGCCCCTGTCTGCCCACCGCCCCGCACTTCTTCACGGACCGCCAAAAGGCCCTGAAGGCCCTGGACAAGGAGGCTGTGCGCGCCTTCGCCGGACGCCCCCGGCTGGCGCTTCTCCACGGCCCCGAAGGCATCGGCACCAGTACCCTCGCCATCCACTGGGGCTGGCGACAGACCGCCCGCTTCCCCGACGGCCAGCTCTACGCCGATCTGCGCGCCCGCGCGCCCGAAGCGGTTCTCGGCAGTCTGCTGCGCGGACTCGGTCTGCCCGACGAGGAGATACCCCCGGCCGCCGCCGACCGGGCGGAGCTCCTGAGGCGCTGTCTGGCCGACCGGCGGCTGCTGCTCCTGCTCGACCACGCCCGGTCCGCCGCCCAGCTGAGGCCGCTGCTCCCCTCGGCGCCCGGGGTCTTCACGATCGTCGTCGCCCGGCAGCCGCTCACCGGCCTGGACGCCCTGCGCATCCCGGTCGGCCCGCTGGCCAGGCGGGACGCCGTACGGCTGCTCACCGACCTCGTCGGCAAACCGGCGATCAGCGCGGCCCGCGCCGCGCTGCCGGCGGTCCTCGACCGGTGCGCCGGCTCGCCCTACGCCCTGCGCGCCGCGGCACCGCGCCTGGCCGCTCACACGGAGCCGCCCGCCGGGCCGCAGGGCGACCCCGTCCGTGCCGCCGCCGAGGACTCGTACCGTCTGCTCACGCCCGCCGCGGCCCGTCTCTACCGGCTCGCCGCCCTGCGCGACTGGCCCGCCCTCGACCCCGCAACGGCCGCCCGCGCCGCGGACCTCCACGAGAGCGAGGCCGCACGCCACCTGGAGGAACTCGCCGAGGCCCTCCTCCTGGAACGCACCGACTCCGGCCGCTACCGCTACCGCCCCGCCGTCCGCGCCCACGCCGAGCACACGGCTGCCGCCCTCGACGGAATCGCGGCCTGCTCGGCCGCCGTCAGCCGCGTCGTCGCCGGCTACCGGGACCTGGCCGTCGGCGCGGCACGGGCCGCACTGCCCGAGAGCTGGCGGGTGCCCGCCGCCGAGTCACCGGTGTCCTTCCCGGACCGGGGCACGGCCGTCGCCGCCCTGGCCGCCGAGGCGCCCGGTCTCGTCGAGGCGGTGCACGCAGCACAGGACTTCCGGGACTGGCCCACGGTCGTCCTGCTCTGCCAGGCCCTGTGGCCGCTCCAGCTCAAGGCCGGCCACCACGACGTCCTGCTGCCCGCACTGCGCGCCGGAGCACGCACCGCCGACGAGCACTTCCCCGGCACCCGCACGGCCGGCGCCCTGCACGCCCAACTCGCCCACACCCTCACGGAGTTGCGCCGCTGGGACGAAGCCGAACCCGAAGCGCTCGCCGCCGCCCGTGACGAGCGGACGGCCGGCCATGTACGCGGTCACGCCTCCGCGGTCGAGTTCCTCGGGCTGCTGCGGCTGCGGCAGTGGCGGTTCGAGGAGGCGTACGACTCCTTCGAGGAGGCGTACGGCATCCTCGACGGCATCGGCCCCGACGACGAGGGCGCCGCCGACCTCCCACGCGCCCGCGCCCTGCTGGAACGCCACCGCGGACGTGCCCTGCGCGGCCTCGGCCGCCGCGAGGAGGCGGCGCAGCGCCTCCAACGCGCCCTGCGCTTCTTCCGCGACACCGCCGAGGCCTACAACACGGCCCGCACCCTCACCGACCTCGCCGAAAACCACCTGGCCGGCGACGAGCCGCACCTCGCCCGCCCCCTGATCGACGAGGCACTCACGGCCCTCGCCCGGGAGAACGCCGAGTACCAGGTGGCATGGCTGCGGGTGCTGCGGGAGCGGTGCGTCACGGCGGAGTGAGCCGTGGGGGCGGGCCGCCGTGCCGATCCGGATGGGCAGCCCCTCGCCTGCTGCGAGCCGCGTGGATCGGCGAGGGGGCCGAGGGCCTTGGGTGGGGAGATCGCTGCGTGTCAGTGGCGTGCCTGCGGAGGGTTCGGGAGCGGTGTGTCACGGCGGAGTGAGCTGCTGGTGGTGGGCTGCCCGTCTGGGATGGGCAGCCCTGCCCGGCTGGTGGCTCCCGTGCCTCTCCTGCTGCGAGCCGCGTGGATTGAGGGGCTTGAGGCCCTCGAACGCGGGTGTCAGGTGGCGTGGTTGCGGGAGCCGTGCCTCGCGTTGGAGTGGGCCGTCAGGGTGGGCCGCGTGCCCGATCCGGGCTGTGAGCGGCTTCCTGGTCGGTGCTATCGGCGAGGTGATCGCGGCGCTCGGTCGGGAGATCATGCCGAGTCCCAGGTGGCGTCGTTGCGGGACCGGTGCGTCAGGCCGGATTGAGCCGCTGGGGGCTGCCGTCCGGGATGGTCAGCCACCGTCCGGCTGGTGGCTCCCTCTTGTCTGCTGTACGGCGCTTGAGTGCCTGGGATGGGTGGGAGAACGCCGGGTTCCAGGTGGCGTGGCTGCGGGAGTCGTGCGTTACGTCGGAGTGAGCCGTACGGGGTGGGCCGTCGTTCCGATCCGGACCGTCAGCCGTTGTCCGGCCGCGTCCTCCGGCGACTTGCCTGCTGCGAGCCACGCGTGCAGGGCGGAGGCGTACGCCACCGGATCGGCGTCCGCGCCGGGAGCGGCGTCCAGGCGTATCGACGTGCCCGTACGGGTGCGGATGACGCACGAGCCCGGGCCGGTGACGTAGGCGGCCAGCGCGCAGTGCGGATGGCGGGTGAGGGCCTCCGCCGTCCAGTGGGCGGGGGAGACGAAGCGCGGGTCGTTCGCGTCGCCGTACCGGAACACCACGTCGGCCAGGGCGAGTTGGTCCGTCTCGCGGGTGTCCTCGTGGACCGCTGTGTGGGCCTCGCCCTTCCCGTCCGTCGGCGGATGCGGACCCGCGTACCGGGTGACAGAGACCTCGCCGGAGCCGAGCAGGCGGGTGAGGGCCAGCAGCGGGACGGTGCGTGTCGCGGGTTCGTACGGCGGGAGAGGGAGTGGTTCCAGGCGGGCCGGTGCGTCCGGTTCGGGGATGCCGATGCGGTCGTAGAAGAGCCGTCGGAGGCGGGCCGCGGACTCGCCTGGTGCGGAGCTGACCGACTCGGCGAGTCCGGGGTGTGGTCGGTGGTGGTCGACGAGTGCGTCCAGTTGTGGGCGCAGGGGGCGGGCGGGGTCGAGGCGGGGTGCGGTGCTGACGAAGGCGTGGACCGGGGCCTCGGGGTCCAGGCCCGCGAGGGGCGCGGCGCCGAGGAGGACCGGAGTGCCGAGGGCGGCGGCGTAGTAGGTGACGGAGCCGTGGTCGCCGACCACGGCGTCGGCGGCGAGCAGCGCCTGGCGCCAGCCCTCCAGGGGATCGATGAGAGTCAGGCCGGCGCGGCGGGCGCGGTCCAGCCAGGCGCGGATCTGGCCGGGGCCGTGACCGTGCCAGACGTTCGGGTGCAGCACCGCCGCGAGACGGTACTCGTCGGCCGGGAACTCCGAGGTCAGACGGGGCAGGAGAGAAGGGAGTACGTCATCGCCGCCGCCGTCGCCGAAGAGCGACTCGGGGTTCCAGGTGGAGTTCAGGACGATCAGGCGCTGCCCCCGGCCCACCCCGAGGGCACGGCGGAAGCGGTCGCGGTACGGGCGGGCCGCCAGCATGCGGTCCCAGCAGGGATCCCCGGCGAGCACGGCTGTGGGTGCGGCCTCGGGGCAGACGGTGCGCAGCCGCTCGTACTGTTCGGGGTGCGAGAGGACGAGTGCGGCGGCGAGGGGTTTGCCGTTCTCGTCGAGGAGCCAATCCGGGGACATCCCGAAGACCGGATCCGACCGTTCCCGACCGCTGCCCGGTGTCGGGTGTCGGGTGTCGGGTGTCGGGTGTCGCCAGTTTTTTAGTGTATCCGACCCCGTGCGACAACACGGTCAATACGCCGGAAAGTGACCGGAGTTGACCGCCGAAGCTCGCCGAGACGGCCAGCGCGACCGGCGTCTCGACCGCCTGCTCCCACGGCAGCACGGGCACCCCGGTCCCGTCCAGCAGTTCCGCGAGGCCCGCCCGGAACGCCGACGAGCCCGGGCAGGTGGCCAGCAGGTGCACCCTGAAGTCGTCGTGGAACAGCGGCAGGACGTCCAGCAGTCGGGTCGCCGCGGTCACGTTGTGGACGACCAGGAGCACCTTGTGACTGCGCCCGCGGGTGGCCCACCGTGCGGCGTCGTCGCCGACCGGCACCCGTATCCACCCGGCCCCCGCCACGTCCTCGTCCGCCTCTCGCCACCCGCTCGTGTGATCGGGCAACGATAGTCAACGTCGGTCCGCGCACCCCGGCCGCCCCTGAATCCGGCCGGAGCGCGCGGAGGTCCCTCATGATTACCGCAGTGCGCGCAATGCCTCAACAGCGCCTTTCGCCCGGAGGGTTCGGAAAAGCGGCGGGTGGAGACCTAGGTCCCGGGGTGCAGGGCGGACGACCGATGGTTCGGAGATCACGCACTGCCTAGGCTACGAGGAAAGATGCCGCAGCTCAGGAAGAGGTCATGATGCCGGTCGACGGCCGCAGCCACATCCGTATCGCCCGCCCGTCCCGGGACCTTGCGGCCGCCGAGCGGTTCTGGGCGCAGGGGCTCGGGCTGAGTGTGGTCTGGCGGGCCGAGGGCGGTTCCGAACCCGGCGAGCACGACCTGCTGATGCTCGGCTGGCCGGACGCCGGTTGGCATCTGGAGCTCGTCCATGAACCGGCGCGGCCCGTCGAGCCCCGGCCCACCGAGGAGGACCTCCTTGTCGTCTACGTCGACGGGCCGGTGCCGGAGGATCTGGTGGCCCGGCTGGAGGAGCACGGCGGCAAGCGGGTGCCGTCGCCCAATCCGTACTGGAACCAGTGGGGCGTCACCATCGAGGACCCGGACGGCTACCGGTTGGTGCTGTGTGAGCGGGGCTGGTCGAACGCCTGATCAGGCTCCGGCTGCGGCCCGGCTGTCAGTGGTGCGCAGTACGGTCCCTGCAGGGCGGCCACCTTCGATCTCACGCTTGACTGCGCGGACGAGAAGCTCCTCGCCGAGTTCTGGAAGGCGGCGCTCGGCCATGTCGACGAGCCGCCGCCCGCACCCTTCACCACCCGCGAGGAGCGGCTCGCGCAGTTCGACCCGCCGGACGACGACTCGGCGGACGACGGCGCGTGGCTCTGCGATCCCGACGGCGCGGGGCCCCGGCTGTCCGTCCTGAAGGTGCCCGAGCCCAAGACGGCGAAGAACCGCCTCCACATCGATGTCCGGGTACCGGGAGGCGGTAGCCCCGACGAGCGGTGGGCCCGCATCCGGGCCGAGTCCGAGCGCCTGGTGAAGGCGGGCCGGAGCGTCCTGGAGGAGTTCGGCGGACACCACATCACCATGGCCGACCCGGAGGGCGACGAGTTCTGTGTGGCCGCGGCCTCCGCATGAGGCGCCCGCGTGCCGCCCTTGCCGTGCCCTGGGCCGGGGACCTAGCCTCCGCGCGTGATCAATGGTGCACATGTGGTGATCTACACCCGCGACGCCGAGGCGGACCGCGCCTTCTTCCGGGATGTCCTCGACTGGCCGCACGTCGACGCCGGGCACGGCTGGCTCATCTTCAAGGCGCCGCCCGCCGAGGTCGCCTTCCACCCGGCCGAGGGCGAGCCGTCGCACGAACTGATGCTGATGTGCGACGACATCGACGCGACGACCGCCGAACTCACCGCGAAAGGCGTGGAGTTCACGCGGCCCCTGGAGGAGGCACGCTGGGGCCGGCTGACCGGCTTCCGGCTGCCGGGCGGCGGCGAGGTGGGCCTCTACGAGCCGCGGCACCCACGGGCGTAGGACCCAGGGCAGCCCGTCCGACCGAGGCCTCCGGCAGGTCCGCCACGCTGTGCCGCCGGTCGAGGCCTTCGCCTCTCTGACGGGGCAGGAGCCCGCCCGAGGCCGACGGCGGGCGGGGCCGCGGCCGGGTGGCGGGGGTGTGGCCCGGGAGCGGTGGCGCGGCCTGCCGTAGCTTGTGGGCAGTCGTGCCGCTTGGGGCGGCGTGGGTGGGCGCGGGCGGCACCGCGCGAGAACGGGGGCGGAGACCCGGCCGTGACCGGTGGCGCGAGGTCCGGCTCCGAGGGTGGCGGCGGGCGGGGCCGCGACCGGGTGGCGGGGGTGTGGCCCGGGAGTGGTGGCGCGGCCTGCCGTAGCTTGTGGGCAGTCGTGCCGCTTGGGGCGGCGTGGGTGGGCGCGGGCGGCACCGCGCGAGAACGGGGGCGGAGGCCCGGCCGTGACCGGTGGCGCGAGGTCCGGCTCCGAGGGTGGCGGCGGGCGGGGCCGCGACCGGTGGCGGGAGACCCCGCCCCGAAGCGGTGGTGGGAGGTCGGGCGCCGACCGGTGGCGCGAGGCCGGTGGATGGCGCGCGTGCAGGTGCGGGATGGGGGCGTTCGGGAGGCGGACGGCCGAGGCGTGAGGTGCGGACAGCGCTGCGGGTCGGCGGGCACGCCGGGCCCCCGGGCGCCGGAACCACTGCGGTCTCCGGGGCCCGGGGGCGTGCGGGGGCGCGGTCAGGCGGTGACCGTCTCCGGGTGTGACGCTCCCCGGGCGGCCCGGTCCCCCAGGAGCTCCGTCGGGGTCTTGTGGGTCTCGCGGGCCGAGAGGGCGGTGATGACCGGCGGGATGCAGAGGGCCCCGGTGAACAGGGCGACCGAGGACCAGTCGGTGCCGTCGGGGCCCGCGATCTGCGCGGCGAACGTGACCGCGAAGCCGGCCACGGCGAAGCCGATCTGGGTGCCGATCGCCATGCCGGACAGCCGCACGCGGGTGGAGAACATCTCGCCGTAGAAGGAGGGCCAGACGCCGTTCGCGGCGCTGTAGACGATGCCGAAGGCCACGATGCCCAGGACCAGGATCAGCGGGTAGTTGCCCGTCGAGATCGCCCACAGGTAGCCGAACATGGCGAGCGCACTGCCCACCGCGCCGATCAGGAACACGGGACGGCGGCCGATGCGGTCCGACAGGGAGGCCCACAAGGGGATCGCGGCGAGAGCCACGAGGTTGGCGAGCGCACCCACCCACAGCATCGAGGAGCGGGACATGCCGACCGAGTCGCTGGTGGCGTAGGCGAGGGCCCAGACCGTGAAGATCGTGGATACCGAGGCGATGACCGCGCCCCCGATCACCCGCAGCACGTCCACCCAGTGCTCGCGCAGCAGCACCGCCAGCGGCAGCCTGACGACGCCTGCGGTGGCCGCCTGCTTCGCGAAGGCCGGCGTCTCCTGGAGCTTGCGGCGGATGACATAGCCGGCGACGGCGACCGCGACACTCGCCCAGAACGGGACCCGCCAGCCCCACGACAGCAGCTGGTCCTCGGGGAGCGCCGCCACCGGGATGAAGACCAGGGTGGCGATGAGCTGGCCGCCCTGTGTGCCGCTGAGGGTGAAGCTGGTGAAGAAGCCGCGCCGGTTGGGTGGCGCGTGTTCCAGCGTCATCGAGTTCGCGCTTGCCTGCTCGCCCGCCGCCGAGATGCCCTGCAGCACGCGGCAGGCGACCAGCAGGACCGGGGCGAGGGCGCCGACCTGGTGGCGGGTGGGCAGACAGCCGATGAGGAAGGTCGACAGGCCCATCAGGATCAGCGTGAAGACCATGATCTTCTTACGCCCGACCCGGTCACCGAAGTGGCCGAGGAAGAGCGCGCCGATCGGCCGGGCCGCGTACGCGACACCGAACGTGGCCAGCGACAGCAGGGTCGCGGTGGCCGGGTCGGACTCGTCGAAGAAGACCTTCGGGAAGATCAGCGCGGCCGCGCTGCCGTAGATGAAGAAGTCGTAGTACTCCAGGGCGCTGCCGATCCAGGCGGCTGCGGCCGCCTTTCTCGGCTGCCCGACGGCTTCGGCGGGGACGGACACGGCTTGCTCCTTCGAGGGAACTCCAACGTAAGCGGAGTGAGCGGCGGGGGAGAAGTGCCGGATCCCTGGGGTGACGGGACGGCCGCGCCGGGTGCTACCCGACTAATTAACCCACTGGATAGTTAGTAGTGGTTGGCTACGGATGTTGCGCCCACGTTTCCCGGGTGTCAAGAGGTGCTGCCGAAGGATCTTGCCGCTGCCGACCGCGTGACCGGCGTGATCAGTCCGTCGCGCGGTCCGCCGTCAGGTACGCGATCACCATGTCGCCCAGCATCGTGCGGTAGTGCTCGCGCTGGGCCGGGTCGACCAGGTCGCGGCCGAACAGGGCGCCGAACGTGTGCCGGTTGGAGACCCGGAAGAAGCAGAACGAACTGATCATCGCGTGCAGGTCGACCGCGTCGACATCGGCCGTGAACAGACCCGACTCCTGCCCGGCGGCCAGGATGCGGCGGATCACGTCGAGCGCGGGGGAACCGATCCTGCCCAGCTTCTCGGAGGCCGCGATGTGCTCGGCGCCGTGGATGTTCTCGATGCTGACCAGACGGATGAAGTCCGGGTGCTGCTCGTGGTGGTCGAAGGTCAGCTCGGCCAGCCGCCGGATGGCCGCGACCGGGTCCAGGTGCTCGACGTCCAGCTTCTGCTCGGCCTCCCGGATCACGCCGTACGCCCGCTCCAGGACGGCCGTGAACAGCTGCTCCTTGCCGCCGAAGTAGTAGTAGATCATCCGCTTCGTGGTGCGGGTGCGAGCGGCGATCTCGTCGACCCGGGCGCCGTCGTAACCCGCCCGCGCGAACTCCTGGGTCGCCACGTCGAGGATCTCGGCCTGGGTGCGGGCGGCGTCGCGGATCCGCCCGTTGGGTCGTGCCGGTTCGTCGACGCTGGTCATCGGGTTCCTTCGGGAGTACGGCCAGTGCCGCAGATTCTAGAAGGCGGGCCGGGTGGCGCCGGCGGGGTCTTCCCAGGCAACCGCTGGGCTGATATAGCTAACGTACTAGTTCGTACATTAGTGCTCGGCTCAGGAGGCCCCGTGGCCAAGGACTCGTATCTCGTCGGACTGATCGGTTCCGGCATCGGCCCGTCGCTCAGCCCGGCGCTGCACGAGCGGGAGGCGGACCGGCAGGGCCTGCGCTGTCTGTACCGGCTCATCGACATCGACACCCTCGGTGTGCCGCCGGAGGCGGTCGGCGACCTGGTGCGGGCCGCCCGGGACCTCGGCTTCGACGGCCTGAACATCACACACCCGTGCAAGCAGCTGGTGATCGAGCACCTGGACGGGCTCGCTCCGCAGGCCGAGGCGTTGGGCGCGGTCAACACCGTCGTCTTCGAGGACGGACGCGCGATCGGCCACAACACGGACGTCACCGGTTTCGCGGCCTCGTTCGCGCGCGGTTTGCCGGACGCTTCGCTGGAGCGGGTGGTGCAGCTGGGGGCCGGTGGTGCGGGGGCGGCTGTCGCTCACGCGACGCTCACCCTCGGGGCGGAGCGGGTCACAGTCGTCGATGCGTTGGCCGAGCGGGCGGCGGACCTGGCTGCGGGGCTGAATCGGCACTTCGGTGCCGGCCGGGCGGCCGCCGGCACTCCCGATCAGCTCGATCGGCTGCTCGGCTCGGCCGACGGGGTTGTGCATGCCACGCCTACCGGGATGGCCGCACACCCTGGGCTGCCTTTTGCCGCCGAGCTTCTCCACCCCGGTCTGTGGGTTGCCGAGGTTGTGTATCGGCCGTTGGAGACGGAGTTGCTGCGGGCCGCGCGCGCGGTTGGCTGCGCCACCTTGGACGGGGGTGGGATGGCTGTGTTCCAGGCTGCCGACGCGTTTCGGTTGTTCACGGGGCGGGAGCCCGACAGCGGGCGGATGCTGGTCGACTTCGCGGAGATTGCTACGGGGAGCTCGGTCGGTGAGGCCGTGTGACGGGTGCGGGTTGGCTGTGGTTGCTCGCGCCCACGCGGCGATAGCCGCACATCGAACACAGCCCCGCGCCCCTGAACGGGGCGCTGTGGTTCTCGGCAGCACGAAGGAGCACGCCCATGCGTACATCCATTGCCACCGTTTCTCTCAGCGGCTCTCTCACCGAGAAGCTCACCGCCGCCTCGCGGGCCGGGTTCGACGGGGTTGAGATCTTTGAGAACGATCTGCTGGCCGCCCCCCTCAGCCCCGAGGAGATCCGGGCCCGTTGTGCCGATCTCGGGCTCGGCATCGATCTCTACCAACCCATGCGGGACATCGAAGCCGTACCCGAGGACGAGTTCGCGCGCAATCTACGTCGGGCCCGGCACAAGTTCGAGGTCATGCGGCGGCTGGGGGCCGATACGGTCCTCGTCTGTTCCAGCGTGAGTCCCCTGGCCGTCGACGACGACGCCCTCGCCGCCGAGCAGCTGAGCCGACTGGCCGGCCTGGCGCAGGACTTCGGGATCCGTGTCGCCTACGAGGCGCTTGCCTGGGGGCGGCACGTCAGTACGTATGACCATGCGTGGCACGTTGTCGAGATGGCGGACCATCCCGCGCTCGGTACCTGTCTCGACAGCTTTCACATTCTTTCCCGTGGGTCGGATCCCAAGGGGATCGAGGACATCCCCGGCGAGAAGATCTTCTTCCTGCAGCTCGCGGATGCTCCGCTGCTTGCGATGGACGTCCTGCAGTGGAGTCGTCACTACCGCTGCTTCCCGGGGCAGGGTGGCTTCGACGTCGCCGGGCTCGTGCGGCATGTGCTGCGCACGGGGTATTCCGGGCCGCTCTCCCTGGAGGTCTTCAACGACGTCTTCCGGCAGGCCGAGGCCGGGCCGACGGCCGTGGACGCACACCGGTCCCTGCTGGTACTCCAGGAGGCGGTGGGGCTGGCCGAGCTCCCTGCCCCCGTAGTCCCTACGGGTGTTGCCTTTGCCGAGCTGGTCACTCCCGATGCCGAGCCGGTCAGCGAGGTGCTGGGGGCCCTCGGTTTCGCCCGGACCGCGCGGCACCGCAGCAAACCGGTCGATCTGTGGCAGGCGGGGCAGGCGCGGGTGCTCGTCAACACCGGGCCCGCCGCCCGGCGGGACGGCACCGGGCTCGCCGCGATCGGTCTGGAGTCCCCGGACCCGGCGGGCGCCGCCCGGCGCGCCGAGGCGCTGCTGGCGCCCGTGCTTCCGCGCCGACGTGCGAGCGAGGACGCGCCGCTGGATGCGGTGGCGGCCCCGGACGGCACGGAGTTGTTCTTCTGCGCGACCGGTCGGCCCGAACTGCCCGACTGGCGCGGTGACTTCGAGGACGTCGAGGAGTCCGGACCGGCGGCCGGGGGCGTGCGGCGCATCGACCATCTCGCTCTCGTCCAGCCCTGGCACCACTTCGACGAGGCCACCCTCTTCCACCGCAGCGTGCTCGGCCTGTCCGCCCAGGAGAGCGTGGACGTCGCCGACCCGTACGGCCTGCTGCGCAGTCGTGCCGTCACCGCCGCCGACGGCAGCGTCCGTATCGCCCTGTCCGTCGGTGCGGCGCCCGCCGACGACACGGTCCACGCCCAGCACATCGCGCTGGCGACGGACGACGTGGTGGCCGCGGCGCGCCGCTTCCGCGAGGCGGGCGGGCTGCTGCTGGCGATGCCGGCGAACTACTACGACGACCTGGCGGCCCGGTTCGAGTTCGCCGAGGGGGAGCTGGAGACGTATCGCGAGCTCGGGATCCTCTACGACCGGGACCGGTACGGGGAGTTCCGGCACTGCTACACGCGGACCGTGGGCCGGGTCTTCTTCGAGCTCGTCCAGCGTGACGGCGGATACCAGGGGTACGGTGCCCAGAACGCGCCCGTGCGGCTGGCCGCGCAGCATGCCGCGCGGCGGCTCACTGGCGGCTGACGGTTCTGGTCACGCCGGTGACGACCGTCGTGGCCAGGACCCAGCCGGTGATGATCAGAGCGTAGGCGAGGTACTGGTACCAGCCGTCCGGCGCGAACGCCTCCTCCTGGCCGAAGGAGATCACCGGGAGCAGCAGGTCCAGGGTGTAGAAGACCGGGTTGAAGTGCGGGGCCTCCGACGCCTTGAGCGCGTGGGGGTGGTGCAGGGCGTAGGCGGTCGAGCCGAGGGCGAGGAGCGACAGCAGCCAGACGGCCGCGCGCAGCGGGCGGAAGCCGTAGCCGACGGTGGCGTCCTGGACGTAGCCCCACAGGCGGCCGTACCAGGCGCGGGTCGAGCGGAGGCGGCGCTGCTTGGCGAGCTGGACCAGGCGGGCCGCGTGGTCGTCGCCGACCCGGCGGTAGGCGGTGGCCAGCTGCTCGTAGGCGTGCGGGACATAGCCCTCGGCATCGCGTTCCAGCATGGGCAGGCGGCGCTCGGCGGGTTCGTGGGGGGTGAGGGTGGTGTACACGAGGTTGCTCAGATGGACCTCGTGGCGCACCACCTCCGGTTCCAGGAACAGGACGTCCACCTGGGCGCGGCGCAGGTTGAGCCGTCCGTCCAAGGGCGGACCCTTGCGCAGCCAGAGTTCGCCGATGGTGCAGCTGCTCGCCCGCAGGGCCGAGTCGTCCGGGTGCGACAGGCGGGAGTAGGACAGGTCGAAGCGACCCGCGATGCGTGCGCCGCGCAGACCGATCCAGCCTGTCGCCTCCATGCGCCGCATCAGGAGGTCGCCGTCCACGACGAGGGTCTGGGCGTCGAGGACGGCGTTGCCGGGGTGGTGGAGCCGGGCGTCGTTGAGCTCGACCGATCCGGCGACGGCGGCGCCGTCGAGTCGTATCTCGCCGTGGGTGCGCAGCCCGGGGGCGCACAGGTCGTCCTCGATGGTGACGTGGCTGAGCTTCAGCGCCGGCTCGGCCTCCGGCACCGCGTAGAGCTCGGCCCGTTCGAGGAACAGCACCCCGGAGATGTGCGACCCGCCAAGGTGCACGACTCCGTTGAACCGGCACCGGGTCAGCCGGACGCTGCCGTCCACGCGGGCCCGCGCGATCATCAGGCCGGGCAGCGTGGAGTCGCGCAGGTTCAGGTAGGGGAGGCGGGCGCCGGAGAGGTCCGGGGTGTGCGTGAAGCGGCAGTGGCTCAGATGGACGACGCTGTCCACCGTCGCGTGTCTCAAGTCCAGGGTGCCGGTGACCCGCGCCCCTATGACTTTCAGCGCGGCCACTTCTCCCGGTACTCGGGGCCCGTTGAGGAGCAACGCGCGCAACACTGCCGCCCGTATGCTCCGTTCGGGCCCCCACTGGGCGTACTCGTCCGTGTCCTCGCCGTCCACATCCCGGAAGTCGACCGTCGCCCCCGTCGAGAACGCCCGCCACACCTGCTGCTCGGCCGGCGTCAGATCGTTGATCTCCACAGGGCGGGACTCTAATCGCCGAGTGGGACAGCTGTCGGTCGGTCGGCGTCAGGGCCGGGTGTTCCACTCGGCGATCACCGGGCGGCCGTGTTCCGTCGACAGGCGGCTGACCGTGCCCGTCGCCAGTTGGAAGAGGCGGCCGTCCGCGTAGGACAGGCCCAGGCGGCGGGCCGTCAGGACCCGTAGGAAATGGGCGTGGGCCACGAGGATCACGTCTCCGTCGGGCAGGGCCGCGTCCACGCGGGACAGTACGCGGTCGGCGCGCTGCCCGATCTGGTCGGGGGACTCGCCGGGGTGCCCGTCCGGACCGGGGGGTACGCCGTCGGTCCACAGGTTCCAGTCGGGGCGGGTGCGGTGGATCTCGACGGTGGTGATGCCCTCGTAGCCGCCGTAGTCCCACTCGTGCAGGTCCGGTTCGACCGTCGTGCCGGTGATGCCCGCGAGTTCGGCGGTGCGTATCGCGCGGCCGAGCGGGCTGGTCAGTGCAAGTGCGTAGGTCCGCTGCGAGAGGAGCGGAGCGAGCGACTTGGCCTGCTCCTCACCGTGTTGGGTGAGGGGCAGGTCGGTCCAGCTGGTGTGCTGTCCCGACACGCTCCACTCCGTCTCGCCGTGGCGGACCAGGAGAAGGTCCCCCACGGCTGTGTTACTCCTTCGACTCGACGGCGTGCCCGCCGAACTGGTTGCGCAGGGCCGCGATCATCTTCATCTGCGGGGAGTCGTCCTGGCGGGAGGCGAACCGCGCGAAGAGGGAGGCCGTGATGGCGGGCAGCGGCACCGCGTTGTCGATGGCCGCCTCGACCGTCCAGCGGCCCTCACCGGAGTCCTGCGCGAAGCCCTTCAGCTTGTCCAGGTGCTCGTCCTCGTCCAGGGCGTTGACCGCGAGGTCGAGCAGCCAGGAACGGATGACCGTGCCCTCCTGCCAGGAGCGGAACACCTCCCGGACGCTGTCCACCGACTCGATCTTCTCCAGCAGCTCCCAGCCCTCGGCGTAGGCCTGCATCATGGCGTACTCGATGCCGTTGTGGACCATCTTGGAGAAGTGGCCGGCACCTACCTTGCCCGCGTGGACATAGCCGTACGGGCCCTCCGGCTTGAGCGCCTCGAAGATCGGCTGGAGCCGCTCGACGTGCTCCTTGTCGCCGCCGACCATCAGCGCGTAGCCGTTCTGCAGGCCCCACACACCGCCGGAGACACCCGCGTCGACGAAGCCGATGCCCTTGGCGCCGAGCTCCTCGGCGTGCTTCTCGTCGTCCGTCCAGCGGGAGTTGCCGCCGTCGACGACCGTGTCGCCGGGGGAGAGGAGGCCGCCGAGCTCGTCGACGACGGACTGGGTGGGGGCGCCCGCCGGGACCATCACCCACACCACACGCGGCGCTTCGAGCTTGTCGACCAGTTCGGCCAGGCTCGCCGCGTCGGAGAGGTCGGGGTTGCGGTCGTAGCCGATGACGGTGTGGCCGGCGCGGCGGATCCGCTCGCGCATGTTGCCGCCCATCTTGCCGAGCCCGATGAGTCCCATCTGCATGGTCAGTTCACTTCTTCCTGAGCGTTCCTGAGCTCGCGGTACGCGGCCACGAGAGCGGTGGTGGAGGGGTCGAGGCCGGGGACGTCAGCGCCCTCGGTCAGGGCGGGTTCGACCCGCTTGGCGAGGACCTTGCCGAGCTCGACGCCCCACTGGTCGAAGGAGTCGATGTTCCAGATCGCGCCTTGGACGAACACCTTGTGCTCGTAGAGGGCGATCAGCTGGCCGAGGACCGACGGGGTCAGTTCCTTCGCCAGGATCGTCGTGGTGGGGTGGTTGCCCTGGAAGGTGCGGTGCGGCACCTGCTCCTCGGGGACGCCCTCCGCGCGCACCTCGTCGGCGGTCTTGCCGAAGGCCAGCGCCTGGCCCTGCGCGAACAGGTTGGCCATCAACAGGTCGTGCTGGGCGGCCAGTTCGTCGCTCAGTTCGGCCGCCGGACGGGCGAAGCCGATGAGGTCCGCGGGGATCAGCCGGGTGCCCTGGTGGATCAACTGGTAGTAGGCGTGCTGCCCGTTGGTGCCGGGCGTGCCCCAGACCACCGGACCGGTCTCCCAGCCCACCGCATGGCCCTCGCGGTCCACCGACTTGCCGTTGGACTCCATGTCCAGCTGCTGCAGATACGCCGTGAACTTCGACAGGTAGTGGCTGTACGGCAGCACCGCATGGGACTCGGCGCCGAAGAAATTGCCGTACCAGATGCCCAACAGGCCCAGGATCAACGGGGCGTTGGCCTCCGCGGGCGCGGTCCGGAAGTGCTCGTCGACCGTGTGGAAGCCGTCGAGCAGCTCCCGGAAGCGGTCCGGGCCGATCGCGATCATCAGCGACAGGCCGATGGCCGAGTCGAAGGAGTAGCGGCCGCCGACCCAGTCCCAGAACTCGAACATGTTGTCCGGGTCGATACCGAACTCGGTGACCTTCCCGGCGTTCGTGGACAGCGCCACGAAGTGCCTGGCGACCGCCTTCTCCTCGCCGAGCCCGCCGGGGCCGTTCAGCAGCCAGGAACGGGCCGAGGTGGCGTTGGTGATGGTCTCGATCGTGGTGAAGGTCTTGGAGGCGACGATGAACAGGGTCTCCGCCGGGTCCAGGTCCCGTACCGCCTCGTGCAGGTCGGCGCCGTCCACGTTGGAGACGAAGCGGAAGGTCAACTCGCGGGCCGTGAAGGTGCGCAGCGCCTCGTACGCCATCGCGGGGCCCAGGTCGGAGCCGCCGATGCCGATGTTGACGACGTTCCTGATCCGCCTGCCGGTGTGGCCGGTCCAGGCGCCGGAGCGGACCCGCTCGGCGAAGTCGCTCATCCTGTCCAGGACGGCGTGCACCTGCGGCACCACGTTCTCGCCGTCGACCTCGATCACCGCGTCCCGCGGGGCGCGCAGCGCGGTGTGCAGCACGGCCCGGTCCTCGGTGACGTTGATCTTCTCGCCGCGGAACATGGCGTCGCGCAGCCCGAACACGTCGGTGGCGGCGGCCAGTTCCTGCAGCAGCGCCAGCGTCTCGTCGTTCACCAGGTGCTTGGAGTAGTCGATACGCAGGTCGCCGACGCGCACGACGTACCGCTCGGCCCGGCCGGGGTCGGTGGCGAACAGCTCACGGAGCACCGGCTGGCCCTGGGCGCGGTGGTCCTCCAGGGCGGTCCACTCGGGGCGCCGGGTGAGCTTCGGGGAGTCAGACATGGGAGACGGTCTCCTTGCCGGCCTCGCCCCGCAGGGCGACGGCGTACATCTCGTCGGCGTCGAGGCGGCGGAGCTCCTCGGCGATGAGTTCGGAGGTGGTGCGGACCTTCAGCGCCAGGGTGCGTGAGGGCTGGCCGGGCAGGGTGAGCGTGGCCAGCGGGCCCTCGGGCCGGTCGATGACGATCTCGCCGTCCGCGGTCCCCAGGCGCACGGCCGTGACGACCGGGCCCGCGGTGACCACGCGGTCGATCTTCACGTTCAGCCGTGCCTCCAGCCAGCGCGCCAGCAGCTCGGCGGCCGGGTTGTCGGCCTCGGCCTCGACGGCCCCCGACACGATCCGGGTGCGGGCCTGGTCCAGGGCCGCGGCGAGCATCGAGCGCCACGGCGTCAGCCGGGTCCAGGCGAGGTCGGTGTCGCCGGGCGCGTAGGAGCGGGCCCGCTGCTCCAGGGTCTCGCTCGGGTTCTCGACCGCGTACAGGTCGGTGATCCTGCGCTGGGCGAGGGCGCCGAGGGGGTCCTTGGCGGGCACCGCGGGCGCGTCCACCGGCCACCACACGACGACCGGCGCGTCCGGCAGCAGCAGCGGCAGGACGACCGAGTCGGCGTGGTCGGACACCTCGCCGTAGGTGCGCAGCACGACCGTCTCGCCGGTGCCGGCGTCGGCGCCCACCCGGACCTCGGCGTCCAGCTTTGAGGCCATGCGGTCGCGCGGGGTGCGGGCGTGCCGCTTGATGACGACCAGGGTGCGCGAGGGGTGCTCGTGCGAGGCCTCCTCAGCCGCCTTGATCGCGTCGTAGGCGTTCTCCTCGTCCGTGACGATGACCATCGTCAGGACCATGCCCACGGCGGGGGTGCCGATGGCGCGGCGGCCCTGCACCAGCGCCTTGTTGATCTTGCTTGCCGTGGTGTCGGTCAGGTCGATCTTCATGGCCTGCGCCAGCTCCGTCCGTCTCGTGCGAGCATCTCGTCGGCTTCCTCGGGTCCCCAGCTGCCCGAGGCGTACTGCGCGGGCTTGCCGTGCCGCGCCCAGTACTCCTCGATCGGGTCGAGGATCTTCCAGGACTCTTCCACTTCCTGGTGACGGGGGAACAGGTTGGCGTCGCCGAGCAGCACGTCCAGGATGAGCCGCTCGTACGCCTCCGGGCTGGACTCCGTGAAGGACTCGCCGTAGGCGAAGTCCATCGACACGTCCCGGATCTCCATCGAGGTGCCCGGCACCTTGGAGCCGAACCGGACCGTCATGCCCTCGTCGGGCTGGACGCGGATGACGATCGCGTTCTGACCGAGCTCCTCGGTGGCGGTGGAGTCGAAGGGCGAGTGCGGCGCCCGCTTGAAGACCACCGCGATCTCGGTGACCCGGCGGCCCAGGCGCTTGCCGGTGCGCAGATAGAAGGGGATGCCCGCCCAGCGGCGGTTGTCCACCTCCAGCTTGATGGCCGCGTAGGTGTCGGTCCTGGAGTTCGGGTCGATGCCGTCCTCCTGCAGATACCCGGCCACCTTCTCGCCGCCCTGCCAGCCCTCCGCGTACTGGGCGAGGACCGTGTGCTCGCCCAGGTTCTCCGGCAGCCGCACGGACTTGAGGACCTTCAGCTTCTCGGTGAGCAGCGACTCCGCGTCGAACGCGATCGGCTCCTCCATGGCGGTGAGCGCCATCAGCTGCAGCAGGTGGTTCTGGATGACGTCACGGGCGGCGCCGATGCCGTCGTAGTAGCCGGCCCGGCCGCCGATGCCGATGTCCTCGGCCATGGTGATCTGGATGTGGTCGACGTACGACCGGTTCCAGATCGGCTCGTACATCTGGTTGGCGAAGCGCAGCGCCAGGATGTTCTGGACGGTCTCCTTGCCCAGGTAGTGGTCGATGCGGAACACCTGGTCCGGCTCGAACACGTCGTGCACGATCGCGTTCAGCTCACGGGCGCTCGCCAGGTCGCGCCCGAACGGCTTCTCGATCACCGCGCGCCGCCAGGAGCCCTTGCGTCCGTTCGCCAGGCCGTGCTTCTTGAGCTGCTGGACGACCTTGGGGAAGAACTTCGGCGGTACGGAGAGGTAGAAGGCGAAGTTGCCTCCGGTGCCGCGGGAGGCGTCCAGCTCGTCGACGGCCGACTTCAGCTGCTTGAACGCCGTGTCGTCGTCGAAGTCGCCGGGGATGAACCGCATGCCCTCGGCGAGCTGCTGCCAGACCTCCTCACGGAACTCGGTGCGCGCGTGCTCGCGGACCGCGTCGTGCACGACCTGCGCGAAGTCCTGGTCCTCCCAGTCCCGGCGGGCGAACCCGACGAGGGAGAAGCCCGGCGGCAGCAGGCCGCGGTTGGCGAGGTCGTAGACGGCGGGCATCAGCTTCTTGCGGGACAGGTCGCCGGTGACGCCGAAGATGACGAGCCCGGACGGGCCCGCGATGCGCGGGAGCCGGCGGTCGCGGTCGTCACGCAGGGGGTTGGTCCAGCCGAGCGCCGACTCGACCGTGGCGTGCTCGGTCATTCCGCCTCAACTCCCTTGCTGTCCAGGGACTTCGTGACGGCGTCCAGCAGGTCCTGCCAGGCCGTCTCGAACTTGGCGACGCCCTCGTCCTCCAGCTTCTGCACGACCTCGTCGTAGGAGATCCCGAGGGCCTCCACGGCGGTCAGGTCGGCGCGGGCCTGTGCGTAGCCGCCGGTCACCGTGTCGCCGGTGATCTCGCCGTGGTCGGCGGTGGCGTTGAGGGTGGCCTCCGGCATGGTGTTGACGGTGCCGGGCGCGACCAGCTCGTCCACGTACAGGGTGTCCTTGTACGCCGGGTCCTTCACGCCGGTCGAGGCCCACAGGGGGCGCTGCTTGTTGGCCCTGGCGCCTGCGAGGGCGGTCCAGCGCTCACCACCGAAGACGTCCTCGTAGGCCTCGTAGGCGAGACGCGCGTTCGCGAGTGCCGCCTTGCCCTTGAGGACGGAGGCCTCGGGGGAGCTGAGGCCGTCCAGCCGCTTGTCGATCTCGGAGTCGACGCGGGAGACGAAGAAGGAGGCCACGGAGTGGATGGTCGCGAGGTCGAGGCCCTTCGCCTGCGCCTTCTCCAAGCCGGCGAGGTAGGCGTCCATGACCTCGCGGTAGCGCTCCAGGGAGAAGATCAGCGTGACGTTGACGCTGATGCCCAGGCCGATGACCTCGGTGATGGCCGGCAGACCCGCCCTGGTCGCCGGGATCTTGATCATGACGTTGGGCCGGTCGACCAGCCATGCCAGCTGCTTGGCCTCGGCGATCGTCGCCTTGGTGTCGTGGGCGAGGCGCGGGTCCACCTCGATGGAGACCCGGCCGTCGCGGCCGCCGGTGGCGTCGTACACGGGCCGCAGGATGTCGGCGGCGGCGCGGACGTCGGCGGTGGTCATCATCCGTACGGCCTCTTCGACCGTGACACCGCGGACGGCGAGGTCGGCGAGCTGCTCCTCGTAGCCCTCGCCGGAGCCGATCGCGGCCTGGAAGATGGACGGGTTGGTGGTCACGCCCACCACGTTGCTGTTCTCGACGAGTTCGGCGAGGTTGCCGGACTCGATCCGCCTGCGGGAGAGGTCGTCCAGCCAGATGGAGACGCCCTCGTCGGACAGGCGCTTGAGTGCTCCCGCGGTCGCGGTTGCTTCGGTCACTTTGATCATCTTCTTTCTGGCGATCGGATCAACCGCGGGCGGCAGCGAGGGATTCCCGGGCTGCGGCGGCGACGTTCTCGGGGGTGAAGCCGAACTCGGCGAACAGGGTCTTCGCGTCGGCGGAGGCGCCGAAGTGCTCCAGGGAGACGATGCGTCCTGCGTCACCTGTGTAGCGGTACCACGTCAGACCGATCCCGGCCTCCACGGCGACCCGGGCCCGCACGGACGGCGGAAGGACGCGCTCGCGGTACTCCCGCGGCTGCTCCTCGAACCACTCCACGGACGGCATCGACACGACCCGGGTGCCGATCCCCTCGGCCTCCAGCTGCTCGCGTGCGGTGACGGCGAGCTGGACCTCGGAGCCGGTGGCGATCAGGACGACGTCCGGGGTCTCCTTCGAGGACTCCTTCAGGACGTAACCGCCCTTCGCCGCATCGGGGTTGGGGGCGTACGTCGGCACGCCCTGACGGGTGAGGGCGAGGCCGTGCGGGGCCGGGTCGGTGGCGTGGCGCTTGAGGATCTCGCCCCAGGCGATCGCCGTCTCGTTGGCGTCGGCCGGGCGGACGACGTTGAGGCCCGGGATGGCGCGCAGGGAAGCGAGGTGCTCGACCGGCTGGTGGGTCGGCCCGTCCTCGCCGAGGCCGATGGAGTCGTGCGTCCAGACGTAGGTCACCGGCAGCTGCATGAGCGCCGACATCCGCACCGCGTTGCGCATGTAGTCGGAGAACACCAGGAAGGTGCCGCCGTAGATACGGGTGTTGCCGTGCAGCGCGATGCCGTTCATCTCGGCGGCCATCGAGAACTCGCGGATGCCGAAGTGGACGGTGCGGCCGTACGGGTCGGCCTCCGGCAGCGGGTTGCCCTTCGGCAGGAAGGACGACGTCTTGTCGATGGTGGTGTTGTTCGAGCCGGCGAGGTCGGCGGAGCCGCCCCACAGCTCGGGGAGGATCGCGCCGAGCGACTGCAGCACCTTGCCGGAGGCGGCGCGGGTGGCGACGGACTTGCCCTCCTCGAAGACCGGCAGGGCGTCCTCCCAGCCCTCGGGCAGCTGGCCCGCCACGATCCGGTCGAACAGCTCGGCACGCTCGGGGTTGGCGCCGCGCCACTTGTCGATCTGCTTGTCCCAGGCCGCGTGCGCCTCGGCGCCGCGGTCGAGAGCCCCGCGGGCGTGGGCCAGCACCTCGGCGTCGACCTGGAAGGACTGCTCGGGGTCGAAGCCGAGGATGCGCTTGGTGGCGGCGATCTCCTCGGCGCCGAGCGCGGAGCCGTGCGAGGCCTCGGTGTTCTGCGCGTTCGGGGCGGGCCAGGCGATGATCGTACGCATCGCGATGATGGACGGCCGCTCGGTCTCGGCCTGCGCCGCCTTCAGGGCCGCGTAGAGGGCCGGTACGTCGATGTCGCCGCCGAGCGAGGGCTCGACGCGCTGCACATGCCAGCCGTACGCCTCGTAGCGCTTCAGGACGTCCTCGGAGAACGCCGTCGCGGTGTCGCCCTCGATGGAGATGTGGTTGTCGTCGTAGAGGAAGACCAGGTTGCCCAGCTTCTGGTGGCCGGCCAGCGAGGAGGCCTCGGCGGAGACGCCCTCCTCCAGGTCGCCGTCGGAGACGATCGCCCAGATGGTGTGGTCGAAGGGGGAGGTGCCCTCGGGCGCCTCCGGGTCGAACAGGCCGCGCTCGTAGCGTGCGGCCATCGCCATGCCCACCGCGTTGGCGACACCCTGGCCGAGCGGCCCGGTGGTGGTCTCGACACCGGCGGTGTGCCCGTACTCGGGGTGGCCGGGCGTTTTGGAACCGTGCGTACGGAACGCCTTCAGGTCATCGAGCTCGACCTCGTACCCGGCCAGGAACAGCTGTGTGTAGAGGGTCAGCGAGGTGTGGCCGGGAGAGAGAACGAAACGATCCCGGCCGGTCCACTCGGGGTCCGCGGGGTCGTGACGCATCACCTTCTGAAAGATCGTGTACGCGGCAGGGGCCAGGCTCATCGCCGTGCCCGGGTGGCCGTTGCCGACCTTCTGCACGGCGTCGGCCGCGAGCAGACGAGCCGTGTCGACGGCACGCCGGTCGAGTTCGGTCCATTCGAAGCTGTCCGGAGTCTGCGTACTCATCTTCAAGAAGTCCTTGATCGAAGCGACTGAACTGCTCTGATGCCTTCAAACTTAAAAGTCTGACTTTTCCGGGGGAAGGTCGCTGTGTGTCAGCCTGTGGTGAAAGTGGGACACCGACGGCACGACCGAGGCGGCGCGAGTAGGACATGGCGGGCAGAATCATCCAAGGTGGAGACGGTGACGGTGGGGTGGACGGCATTCGAACGTTCCCCTTCCCGGTCGAGCTGAGTGTGGGCGGAGTCGGCATGCAGGTCGGCCCGATGGGGACCGGCCACACCTGGCACGCCGAGGCCCCGCTGGAGCGCGTCCACCGCATCGACTTCCATGTCGTGATGCTCTTCGACGGCGCCCCGGTCCGCCACATGATCGACTTCGCCGAGTACGAGGCGGCGGCCGGCGAACTGCTGTGGATCCGTCCCGGCCAGGTCCACCGCTTCTCGCGCACGAGCGGGTACCGCGGAACCGTGCTCACCATGCAACCCGGGTTTCTGCCGCGCGCCACGGTCGAGGCCACCGGCCTCTACCGCTACGACCTGCCGCCCCTGCTCCACCCCGACGAGGCCCAGCTCACCGCCCTCAGGGCCGCCCTCGCCCAACTGCAACGCGAGTACGAGGACGACACGACCCTGCCACTGAGTCTGCACACCGCGGTGCTGCGCCACTCGCTGACGGCGTTCCTGCTGCGTCTCGCCCATCTGGCGGCCAGCTCCGCGGAGGCGGTCCGCCGGCAGTCGGACACGACGTTCACCCTCTTTCGCGACGCCGTGGAGAAGGACTTCGCGACCAACCACAGCGTCAGCGCCTACGCCGACGCCCTCGGTTACTCCCGCCGCACCCTGGTCCGCGCGGTCCGCGCCGCGACCGGTCAGACGCCCAAGGGCTTCATCGACAAGCGGGTCGTCCTGGAGGCGAAACGCCTGCTGGCCCACACGGACCTGCCGATCGGCCGGGTGGGCGCGGCGGTCGGCTTCCCCGACGCGGCGAACTTCTCCAAGTTCTTCCAGCAGCACACGGAGCTGACACCGGCGGCGTTCCGTGCGGAGCTGCGGTGACTCAGGACGCGGCCGGGGCGCCCAGCCACGGCATGCGCCGCACCAGGGTGTCCCGCATCCTGGACAGCGCCTCGATCCGCTCCGTCAGCTCGGCCACCCGCCGGGCCCCGACCTCGTAGTTCCCGGCGCAGGACTCGGAGTAGGCGAACACCTCCGGCAGATCGCTGTCCAGGAAGCGCACGAAGGACTTGACGTTGTCCACGGTGAACCCGGAGGCGAGCAGGTCACGGATGTTGCGGACCCGCATCTCCGCTCCGGGCCCGTAGACGCGGTAACCGCCCGCGCTCCGACCGGACTCCAGCAGGCCCTGCTCCTCGTAGTAGCGCAGGGCGCGGGTCGTCGTGCCGGTCCGCGCGGCCAGGTCACCGATCAGCATCTCGCTCACGTCCGGGTTCACCTCTCCTGGTGGTCTACGGGGGTCAACTCCGCAGCCGTACCACGGTCTTCCCCGTGTATGCGCCTCGGACGAGGTCGGTCAGGGCGCGGGGCGCGTTCGGCAGCCCGTCGATCACCGTCTCCTCGTAGACGATCTGCCCCTCCTTCAGCCAGTCGCGGAACTGCTGCCCGAACTCGGCCGCCTTGTCCAGGTGGTCGACGACGGTGAAGCCGCTGATGGTCAGCCGTTTGGCGGCCACGGTCAGCAGGTCGCCGGGGCCCTGGTCGGGGCGGCCGGAGCTCTGCCGGGCGAGCGCCCCGCAGACGGCGATGCGGCCATGGGGGTTCATCACCTCGATGGCGGCCCGCAGTTGCTCGCCGCCCACGTTGTCGAAGTAGACGTCGATGCCGTCGGGGGCGGCCTCGCGCAGCCGGTCCAGGGCGGGGCCGTCGCGGCGGTCGAAGGCCGCGTCGAAGCCGAGGCTGCCGGTGAGGTGCCGGACCTTCTCCGGTGACCCCGCGCTGCCGATCACCCGCGCCGCGCCCCCCAGCCGGGCGATCTGACCGGCGAGAGAGCCGATCGCGCCCGCCGCGCTGGAGACGAACACGGTGTCGCCAGGCCGCAGTTGGGCGACATGGACGAGCCCGACCCAGGCGACCAGGCCGAAGCCGAGATGGAGGGAGGGGGTCGGATAGGCGGCCCTGTCGACGCGGCGGAAGGCCTCCGCCCCGGCCACGGCGTACTCCCGCCAGCCCAGCCGGTGCACCACCAGGTCGCCCTCCGCCAGGGAGGGGTCGGTCGAGGCGATCACCTCGCCGACGGCGTCCCCGTAGAGCACCTCGCCTATCTCGTAGCGGGGCCGGGGCACGGCGGGCTGGGCCGACATCAGGGTCAGCATGCCGGGGTCGAGGGACAGATAGAGGTTGCGGACCAGCACCTGGCCGGGGACGGGATCGGGCACCGGGATCTCGGCGATCTCGAAGTCGTCGGGCGTGGGCAGGCCGTCGGGCCGGGAGGCGAGCCGTACCTCCAGGCCGGTACGGGATTTCACAGCGGAAGTGGTCATGGCGGCGACGCTAGGGGTTGACCCGTACGTGAAGGTCAAGCCGCCCCGCGCCGCCGCCCGCCCGGTCAGTGCCCGAAGTCGAACCAGTTCACGTTCACGAAGTCCGCCGGCTGACCGCTGGTGAAGGTCAGATAGACGTCGTGGGTGCCGGTCACCGCGCTGATGTTGGCCGGGACCGTCTTCCAGGACTGCCAGCCACCCGTGTTGGCGAGGGCGAAGCTGCCGATCGGAGTGGCGGTACGGCTGTCCAGGCGCACCTCGACCAGGCCGCTCACCCCGGACGCGGCGCCGCTCGCCACGCGTGCGTAGAGCTGCGTGGCCGCCGCGGAACCGAAGTTGACGCCCTTGTAGAGGGCCCAGTCGCCGTTGGCCAGGGAGCCGATGTCCTGACCGCCGCCGGTGTCCGTGGTGCTCTCCGCGACGGTGCCGGACTGGCTGTCGTACGACTCCGCCTGGATGGGGCTGTAGGCGTCACGGTTGCCGGAGGGCGGGGGTGTGGTGGTGCCTCCGCCGCCGCTCGACAGGACCTGGACGTAGTCCACGAGCATCGGGTGGCCGGACTGGGTGGCGCTGGTCGGGCCGCCGCCGAACGCGGCCGGGAAGGCGCCGCCCATCGCCACGTTCAGGATGACGAAGAAACCGTGGTTGGTGGCGTTGGCCCAGGTTGTGGCGTCCATCTGACTGGCGGTGACGGTCTGGTAGTTGACGCCGTCGACGTAGAAGCGGATCGCCTCGGGGCTGACCGAGCGGTCCCACTCCATGGTGTAGGTGTGGAAGCCCGACTGGCAGGTGGTGTTCGGGCACGCGATCGAATTGCCGAGGCCCGTCGTCTCGTTGCACGGGCCGCCCGGGTTGGTACCGCAGTGCATCGTCGCCCAGACCTTGTTGATGCCCTGGACGTTCTCCATGATGTCCAGCTCGCCGACGCTCGGCCAGTTCTGGTAGTTGCCGCGATAGGGGGCGCCCAGCATCCAGAACGCCGGCCAGTAGCCCGCACCCGCGTCGCCGGTGACGTTGGGCATCTGGAGGCGGGCCTCGACGCGCAGCTTGCCGCCGGCCGGCGGCTGGAAGTCGGTGCGGTTGGTCTCGATACGGCCCGAGGTCCAGTTGCCGGCGGAGTCGCGGATCGGGGTGATCTTCAGGTTGCCGCTCCCGTCGAGCGAGACGTTGCTGGTGCTGTTCGTCATCGTCTCGACCTCGCCGGTGCCCCAGTTGGCGGCGCCTCCGGGGTACGAAGTCCCGGTGTCGTACTGCCAGTTGGAGGTGTTGACGCCGGTTCCGGCCGAGCCGTTGAAGTCGTCGAGGAAGAGCTGCGTCCAGCCCGGCGGTGGCGTCGGCGCCGAGGCGTCGGCGGACTGGGTGGCGGTCGTGGCGAGCGCGGCCGCCAGGCCGAGCGTGCTGAGGACGGCGAGGAGCGCGCGTCGCCGTCTGGGTATGCCGGAGGTTGCACTCACGGGGGTGCCTCCCGGTTGCGGAGTGGTGGGCTGCGGGTGCTGTGAGAGCGCTCTCAAAGTGGGCCCAATGTGCTCTCCGCCACCAGGGCCGTCAAGACTTAAAGCAAGGGAAGTCCTTTCCGGGCGGGGAAGTTCACCCCCTGAACGGTGCAAAGGTGTTAAAGCGCGCTCCCCGCCTTCCAATCCGCCCACGACAGGTTCCAGCCGTTGAGCCCGTTGGCCGGGTCGACGGTCTTCTCGCCGGAGTTCTTGACGATCACCACGTCGCCGAGCATCGAGGACGCGTAGAACCTGTAGCCCGCCACGGAGCTGTCGTTCGCACCCTTCGCGTCGTGCAGGCCCACACAGCCGTGGCTGGTGTTCTGGTGGCCGAATACGGAGGTGGACGCCCAGTAGTTGCCGTGCACGAAGGTGCCGGACGTGGTCAGGCGCTGGGCGTGCGGCACGTCGGGGATGTCGTACTCGTCGCCGAGCCCGACCGTGGAGGACTCCATGCGGGTCTGCTTGAACCGCTCGCTGATCACCATGATCCCGGACCAGGTGGTGTGCTGGGCGTCGCCGCCGCTGACCGGATAGGTGGCGACGGTCCGGCCGTCCCTCCTGACCACCATCTCCTTGGTGGCGAGGTCGACCGTGCTGATCTGTGCGCGGCCGATGTGGAAGGTGACGTCCTTGTTCTGCACGCCGTAGATGCCGTCCGAGCCCTCGACGTCCTTCAGCCGCAGGCTGAGGGTGATCTTCGTGCCGGGCGCCCAGTAGGTCTCGGGGCGGAAGTCCAGCCGGGTGTCGCCGAACCAGTGGCCGACCACCTCGACGGCGGGCTCCGCGGTGACGGTGACGGCCTTCTGGACCGCGGCCCGGTCCTTCACCGCGTGGGTGAAGTTGATCGACACGGGCATGCCGACGCCGGAGGTGGAACCCGCCTCGGGCGTGAAGTAGCCGACGAAGGTCTCGCCGGGCGACCGGGTGGTGAAGGTCGCGGTCTGTGCCGCGGCGCCCTCGGGGGTGGCCGTCACCGTGTACTTCGTCCCGGAGTACGGGTTCCTCGCCGAAGTCCACCGGGTCTTCGCCTCGTTGAGCGAACCGGTCAGGGTGGAGCCGTCGTTGCCGGTGACCTGCACCGAGGCGAGGGTGCCGTCCGTCACGGTGACCTGGACGGGGCGGGTGAATTCGGCCTTCTTGGTGCCGTCGGCAGGTGTGACCGAGACGGTGGGCTTCTTCGCGGCGGCCGGCGCGGACGCGGCGGCCTTCGCCGTCCCGTCCGAGGCGCCCGCCGAGCCGCTGCACCCCGTCAGCACGGCGGCGGCCGGCGCCACGCCGAGTGCGGTGAGCAGCCCGCGCCGGGACCACCTCTGCGGCTGCTGCTCCAACGGGTTCGCTATGTGCGAGGCGCCCACGGTAGGCCTTTCTGGGATGTCCACCTTTTCCGGGTGCATCCTGCGCCGCGCAGATTTGTTGATCCTTTGAATTTCCGGGCCGATTCCTGAGATTCCGGTGAGGAGTCGCTCTGAGAAGGCCCGAAACCACGGTTGTCTCAGCCCTTGGGACTGTGAACAGAGTATGAGCGGCCCGACCGGGGCTCCGAGTGACCGACCACCGCCGGAGGTATACGTGACCGAAGTCCGCGAGCCGCACACCGTGGCCGTCGTCGGAGCGGGCGCGGCGGGCACGCTGACCGCCGTCCAGCTCTGCGAGACGGCGACGCGCCGCCGGACACCGCTCGGCCTCGTCCTTCTCGACCCGGCCCCGGAGGCGGGCCGCGGCACCGCGTACGCCACCCGCGACCCGCGCCACCGCCTCAACGTGCCCGCGGGCGGCATGAGTTGCTACCCCGACGACCCCGGCCACTTCACCCGCTGGCTGTGCCGGCACGGCGAACCGTCCGTCACCGCGGCCGACTTCGCCACCCGCTACCGCTATGGCGCCTACCTCGCCGACACCCTCGCGCAGGCCATCGTCCGGGCGCAGGGCACGGTGACGGTACGCCGGCTGCGGACCCGCGCCGAGAGGTGCACCGGCACCCCCGAGGGCGGGCTGGCGCTCCACCTCGCCGACGGGGGACATCTCGCCGTCGACAGCGTCGTCCTGGCCACCGGCCCCGCCGCCCCCTCGGCGAGCTGGGCCCCGCCCGCCCTGCGCACCTCGGCCCGTTTCATCACCGCCCCCTGGGCCCCGGGCGCGCTGGACGGCCCGCTCTCCGACACCGCCGACGTCCTCCTCGTCGGTACCGGTCTGACGGCCGTCGACCTCTCCCTCTCCCTCGACCGTCCCGGCCGCACGGTCCACGCCCTCTCCCGCAGCGGCCTGCTGCCGCAGCCGCACGCCCTCACCCCGGCCGGCCCGATGAGCGCCCCCGAGGGCCTCGACGACACCTCGCTGGGCCGCCTGCGCAGGGCTGTCTACCGCCACATCAGCCGCTCCGTGCGCACCCACGGGGACTGGCGCCCCGCCCTCGACAGCCTGCGCCCGCACACCGCCCGCCTCTGGGAGAGCCTCACCCCCGAGGACCGGGCCGAGTTCCTCGCCCGCGAGGGCGCGCTGTGGAACACCCACCGCCACCGCATGGCCCCCGCCACCGCCGAGTCCGTCGCCCGGGCCTGTACGGCCCGACGGCTCACCGTCCACACCGGCGCGGTGACGGACACCGTCGAGCACGACGGCTCACTGCTGGTCACCCTCTCCAACGGCCGTACGATGCACGTCGGTTGGGTGATCGACTGCTCCGGACCGGGACGGCGGTTCGACGACCCCCTGTGGCGCTCCCTGTTCGCGTCCGGGGCCGCGGTCCCGGGGCCGCTCGGCATGGGCGTGGCCACCCGCGACGGGCGGCTGCTGGACTTGGAAGGCCGCGCGGACCGCCCGCTGTTCACGCTGGGCGCCCCGCGCCGCGGCGAACTGTGGGAGACGACCGCGATCCCCGAGATCCGCGTCCAGGCGGCGGCCCTGGCAGCACAGCTGCTCGCCCCGCTGACGGGGAGGACGGGCAGGCCCCGCACCTCCCGCCGTCCCGTCGACGGGCACGGACTGGCCCTGTCCACCCACGCCGAGGCAGCCGCCGCCTATCGCAGTGGCCTCAACCGGGTCCTCAAGGTCCGCGCCGGCGCCGAGGACGCCTTCGCCCGGGCCGTGGCCGTCGACCCCGGGTTCGCCCTCGGCCACGCGGCCCTCGCCCTGCTGGGCCACGAGTGCGGCGCCGCCGTCGACGTACCGCGGGCACTGGCCGAGGCGCAGCGCTCCGCGCGCGATCACGCCGACGAGCGGGAGCGGTCCTTCGTGGAGGTGGTCACGCGCCGGGTGCACGGCGACGACGGCGACACCGCCCTCGTACGACACCTCGACGCGCACCCCGGCGACGCGCTCGCGCTCGCGGCCGCCGTGCCCACCATCGCCTTCTCCGGCGTCACCGATCTGGACGACGACCAGGCGCTGCGACTGGTCGAGCGGACGTCTCCCGCCTACGACGGCCACTGGTTCCACACCTCGCTGCTCGCCTTCCTGCGGCAGGGGCAGGGGCGGCTGCACGAGGCCGGGGAGCTCGCCCACCGGGCGTTGGCGGTCGAGCCGGCCTCCGGACATGCCGTGCACGCCCTCGCCCATGTCCACTACGAGTCCGGGGTGCACGAGGCGGGCCGCGAATGGCTGGACGGCTGGGTGTCCGGGCAGGGCCGGGGCGCCGTCCACCGGGCCCACTTCTCCTGGCACATCGCCCTGCACGAACTCGCCCTCGACGACCCGGCGGCGGTGCGCAGGCGCTGGTTCGCGCAACTGGCACCGGGACGCATGGTGACCGGGGTGCGGGCGCTGGTCGACTCGGGGTCGCTGCTGTGGCGGGCCCGGCTGAGCGGCAGCTGGCCGGGTGAGCTGCCCACCGGGAACGTCCTGGACACGGTCGCCCAGGACGTCCTGGAACGTCCGGCGACCGCCTTCACCGCGCTGCATGCCGCCGTGGCGCTGGCCGCCGCGGGGGATCTGGCGGCGCTGCAGCGGTTGCGGGACCATGCCGCCGGGGCGGACTCGGTGCAGCGGGAGGTCATTGCACCGCTGTGCGAGGCGTTCGCCGCCGTGGTGGAGGAGCGGTTTCAGGACGCCGTCCGGGGCCTCGATGCGCTGCTGCCCGTGTTGCGGCGGGTCGGGGGCAGCGCGGCCCAGCGGGAGGTCGTCGAGGAGACACTGTTGTACGCCTTGGTCGCGGCGGGACGGTGTGACGCTGCGCGTCGGCTGTTGGATGCCCGGTTGGAGCGAAAGGAGGCGCCGCGGGATCGGCGGATGCGGGCGGGCCTGCCGGCCTGAGCATGTCGATCGTCTGCGGCGCCATTGTGGCTGGTCGCGCCCACGCGGCGGAGCCGCACATCCACACGGCCCCGCGCCCCTTCAGGGGCGTGGGTACCCCTGGTCAGCGGTTCACCAACTCCGCCTGCTCCGCGGGCGCTTCGCGCAGACCGAACCTGTCGTGCACGCGCCGCAGTGGCATAGGTGCCCACCACGCCGATCGCCCCAGCAGCGTCATCGTCGCCGGGACCAGCAGCATGCGTACGACCGTCGCGTTGATCAGGACCGCGAGGGTGAGGCCGAGGCCGATCTGGAGGATGGGGGAGAAGCCGCCCGTCATGAAGGCGCCGAAGACCACGGCGAGGAGCAGGGCGGCGCAGGTGACCACGCGGCCGGAGCGGCGCAGACCGGTCACCACTGCCTCCTGGTCGCTGCCGGTCAGAGACCGGGCCTCCCGCATCCGGGCCAGGATGAACAGCTCGTAGTCCATGGCCAGTCCGAAGGCGATCGCGACGATCAGGGGCGGGGCGGTCAGGCTCAGCGCGCCCAGGCCCTCGGCGTCCAGCGCGCCGGCCAGGTGGCCGTCCTGGAAGACCCACACCACCGCGCCGAGCGCCGCGCCCAGGCTGAGCAGGGTGGTCAGTATCGTGCGCAGTGGGATCAGCACCGAGCCCGTGAACGCGAACAGCAGGACGAAGATGCCGGCCAGCACGGTCAGGGCGGCCCAGGGCGACCGCTCGGAGAGCATCGCACGGAAGTCGACCAGACGGGCGGCGGACCCGGTGACCTGGACCGGTTCGGTGCCGCGCAGGTCCCGTACCTGAGCGACCAGGTCGGTGGCCTCCTTGCCGTCCACCCGGCCCGACGGCTGGAGCTGTACGACCGCCCCGCCGTCGGGCAGTTCGCGGGACTGTGCCGTCGGAGACAGGGCGCGGATCCGGTCCGCGGTCGCGGGACCGGTCCCCGGCTTGAGGACGACGGTGACCGGCGAGACCCCCGTGCCCGCCGGGAAGTGGGCGTCGACGGTGTCGTACAGCTGCCGTGCCTCGGTGGTGGAGGGCAGCTGTGTCGCGTCGCCGATCTCGATCCTCAGGCCGGTGACCGGCAGTGCCAGGACGAGCAGGGCCGGGACCACCGTGGCCAGGACGGCGACGCGGCGGCGGGCCGAGAAGCGGGCCACACGGGCGAAGAAGCGCCCCTCCTCGCCCTCCGGCACGGCCTTCGCCGGGGCGATCTTCGCGCCGAACCTGGCCAGCATCGCCGGCAGCAGCGTCAGCGCGGCCAGCATGTCGATGACGACCACGGCGGCCACCGCCAGGCCCATGCTGCGCAGGAACACGCTGGGGAAGACGAGCAGACCGGTCAGGCTGACGGCGACCGTGAGCCCGGAGAACAGCACCGTCCGCCCGGCTGCGGCGACCGTCCGGTGCACCGCCTCCACGACGTCCTCGGTGGCCCGGCGCTCCTCGCGGAAGCGGACCAGCATCAACAGGGCGTAGTCCACGGCGAGTCCGAGGCCCAGCATGGTCGTCACCTGGATCGCGTACACCGAGATGTCGGTGACCTGGCTGAACCCGAACAGTGCCAGGAAGGCGCCCGCGATCCCGCTCACCGCGATCACCAGCGGCAGTCCGGCCGAGCGCAGTCCGCCGAACACGACGAGCAGCAGGGCGAGTACGACGGGCAGTGAGATCAACTCGGCGTTCTTCACGTCCTGTTGGGCCCGCTCACCGAGCTGCTTGCCCAGCAACGGGCCTCCGCTGACGTGCACTTCGGGCGCGTCGATCTGCTTGATGCGGTCGGCCGCCGCGTCCACCGCCTTCTCCTCGGCGTCGTCGCCGAGAGCGCCCTTGAAGGTGATGGGGACGATGAGGGCCTGTCCGTCGGCGGCGGTGAGACCGGGGGTCCGGTACGGGTCCGGGACCGCGGCGACTCCGGCGATGTCTCGTACGTCGGCCACGGCCCGCTCGACCTGCTCGCGCAGTCCGGGGTCGGAGACGGCGGTTCCCGCGACGACGGCGGTGATCGACTCGCCCGTCGGGTCGGCGCGGTCCAGGTACTGGGCGGCGCGCTCCGACTCGGTGCCCGGCACCTCGGGCACGTTGTCGGAGAGCCGCCCGAAGACGCCCGTCCCCAGCCCGAAGCCGAGCAGCAGGAAGAGCGTCCACAGCAGGATGACGGTCAGCGGGCGGCGGGTCGCCGCCCGGGCGAGTGTGGAGAGCACGGTAACTCCCGGCGGGTCGTCGGTTCTCATCGCCCTCAGGCTCATGCCGGCCAAGGGCGCGGCGGATCGCCGGAGGGAGTGGTTTCGGGGCCTCGGCCGTACGGGGGAGGCAGACGTCCGGCTCACTCCTGAGAGGGAGACGGCGGGAATCCCGCGCACGGGCGGCGAGTTGAGGGGGCAGAACAACCGCGATCTTGGAGGATCCCGCATGTCCGGTGAACCCGCCGTCCGCGAACTCCGTCTCGTCGTCACGGCGCCCGACTACGACGAGGCCCTGCGCTTCTACCGTGACGTCCTCGGCCTGCCCGAGCGCGCCGCCTACTCGTCTCCCGACGGCAGAGTCACCATCCTCGAAGCGGGCCGCGCCACGCTGGAGCTGACCGACCCGAACCACGCCGCCTTCATCGACGAGGTCGAAGTGGGCCGGCGCGTGGCCGGGCACATCCGGATCGCCTTCCAGGTCGACGACGCCGGTGTCGCCACGGCCCGACTGGCCGCCGCAGGGGCCGAGGTGCTCGCCGAGCCGACGCGCACCCCGTGGAACTCCCGGAACTCCCGTCTCGAGGCTCCGGGCGCCCTCCAGCTGACCCTCTTCGAGGAACTCGGCGACGAGGCAGAGCGGGCAGACTAGGAGACCCCCGGCGTCACCAGCCCCGTCTCGTAGGCGCAGATCACCGCCTGCACCCGGTCCCTGAGCCCCAGCTTGCTCAGCACGTTGCTGACATGGGTCTTGACGGTGTGCTCGCTCACGAAGAAGGCAGTGGCGATCTCGGCGTTGGACAGGCCGCGGGCCAGCAGTCGCAGCGTCTCCACCTCGCGGGCGGTCAGGGCGTCCAGCCGCTGCGGAGTGGCCGCTTCGGCGGTCTGCTCGCGGCGCCGCCGCACGATGTCCGCGACCAGCCGCCGCGTCACCGCCGGCGCGAGAAGCGAGTCGCCGGCCGCGACCACCCGTACGGCGTGCACCAGGTCGTCGCGGCGCACGTCCTTGAGGAGGAAGCCGCTGGCGCCCGCGTACAGAGCCTCGTACACGTACTCGTCCAGGTCGAACGTGGTGAGCATGACAACTTTGCAGGAGGACTGCGCACACACCTGCCTGGCCGCCTCCAGGCCGTCCATCACCGGCATCCGGATGTCCAGGAGCAGCACGTCCGGTGTGTGCCGCCGGACCGCCGCGACCGCCTGCTCGCCGTCGCCGGCCTCGGCGACCACCTCGATGTCCTGCTGGGCCTCCAGGATCATGCTGAACCCGCTGCGGACCAGTTCCTGGTCATCGGCGACGACCACCCGGATGCTCACCCGAGGGCCGCCTGACGGTCGGCCGTGGCAGGCAGGCGTACGACCACCCGGAAGCCGCCTTCCGGTCCGCGCCCGGCCTCGGCGCTGCCCCCGCACGCGGCCGCCCGCTCCCGGATGCCGATCAGCCCGTGCCCGCCGCCGGGCGCCGCGGGGCCCTGTCCGTCGTCGGTCACCGTGAGGGTCAACAGATCCTCCGTCCAGTCGAGTTCGACGGTCGCGCAGGCAGCGTACGCATGCTTCACCGTGTTGGTCAGGGCCTCCTGCACCACGCGGTAGGCGGCGACCTCGGCGTCCGCGGGCAGCGGGTGCGGGTTGCCCGTGGTGTGCAACTCCACCCGCAGGCCCGCAGATTCGCCGACCTGGCGCAGCAGTCGGGGGAGCGCCGCCACGCCCGGCTGTGGTGACGTGCCGTTGCCCTGCTCCTCCTTGAGCACGCCGAGGATCCGGCGCAGCTGCGCCATCGCGTCCCGCCCGGCCGCCGCGATCGCGTCGAAGGAGGCCTCCGCACGCTCCGGATCACTGCGCACCACGACCGGCCCCGCCTCCGCCTGCACCACCATCAGGCTCACCGCGTGGGCGAGGACGTCGTGCATGTCCCGGGCGATCCGGGCGCGTTCCTGAGCGATGGCCCGCGCGGTGTCCGCGGTGCGCTCCCGCTCCAGCCGCCGGGCCCGGTCCTCCAGTTCCGCGGTGTAGGCGCGCTGGACGCGGGCCAGCCATCCGAGGGCGTAGGCGCAGGCGATGCAGAGCAGATGGAAGGCGTACTCGAAGGGCCGCGCGTCCTCCTTGTGCTGCATGGTGACCGTGACCCCGATCGCCCAGCCCGCCAGCATCACGCGCCGCTGCCAGGGCAGGGCCCGGGCGGCCATGGTGTACAGGACGACCAGTCCGCCGTACATCACATCCGGCGGGGGCGCGTGGTACACGGCCATCGCGGGCGTGGCCGCCGACACGGCCCACGCGGTCGCGAACGGCGCCCGCCGCCGCCACACCAGCGGCACCGCCGTCGCGGCACCCAGCAGCCAGCCCTGCCAGGTGAGCCGGTCGTCCCCCTCGTCGGGGAAGAGCCACTGCAGCGAGACGGCGAACAGGACGAGCGCGGCGAGGGCGGCGTCGACCGCGTACGGATTCGCCGTCCGCAGGCGCGCGGCGACCTGTGTGAACCAGGACTGCGGGGACATGGGCGGCTCCTCGGGCAAGGGCCGTTCCAGTATCGCCAGGGGTTCGGAAGCGGGGCCTCGCCGGTGAGAGGGATATTCGCCGCCGGGTTGCGCCCGCCCTGCTTTGTCAGCGGGGCGCAGCGGGCCGCCTCCGTTTTGTCGCCCTTTAACTATCAGTGCTTACCTACTCGTCCGTAACCTCGCGGCTCCCGGTCACCACGCAGAAGGGACGTTCTGAGGTGACGAAGAACCATTCGAAGAAGCCGCGCAACCGGAGAGCCGCACTCATCGGGGCCGGAGCCCTGCTCGGCGGGTTGTTGACCGTTCCGGCCGTGACCGCGACGGCCGGCACCGGCGGGGCGTGTTCCGATCCCGACGCCGCGATCTACCGACCGCCGGTGAGCGCGAGCGCCGCGCCCGGCGAGGTCGTCGCCTGCCGTACGGTCGACTCCCTGCCCATGGTGGGCAGCGGCACTCCGTTCCATGCCTGGAAGGTGCAGTACGGCTCCACCGACGGCCACGGCAGGAAGGACACCGTCGCCGGGACGGTGATCGTGCCGCGCGCGGCGTGGCAGGGCCCGGGCGAGCGGCCGCTGGTCGCGTTCGTGCCCGGCACCCTCGGCATCGGGCCGCAGTGCGCCTTCTCCAAGCAGCTCGCCGGCGAGTACCAGGACGCCTACGAGGGGCCGAACATCGCGGCGCTGCTCAAGGCCGGGTTCGCCGTCGCGGCGACCGACGGCGCCGGATACCTGGACGGCCAGGTCCACCCGTACGTCTCCGGCGCCGACGCCGGACACGCGGTCCTCGACGTCGTACGCGCCGCCTCCCGGCTGCCCGGCAGCGGGGTGAGCCGCGAAGCCCGGGTCGGGATCTGGGGGTACTCGGAGGGCGGCTCGGGGAGTCTGTGGGCCGCGCAGCTCGCCAAGTCGTACGCCCCCGAGGTGAAGGTGGCCGGCGTGGCGTCCGGCGGGATCCCGGGCGACCTGAAGCAGGTCGGCAACTCGCTCAACGGCGGGGTGTTCGCCGGGTTCCTGGTGGACGCGGTGATCGGCCTGTCGGTCACCCACCCGGACATGCCGTTCGACGGACTCCTCAACGACACGGGCCGGAAGGCGGTCAAGGACGCCGAAGCGCTGTGCGCGGTCGGCACCGTCGCACGCTTCACCGGCGTCCACATCGAGAACTACACCAAGGACAAGCTCACCCTCGCCCAGCTCTACGCCCTGCGCGGCCCCGACGGCACGACCTGGGGCGAGATCGCCGAAGCCAACAGACTCGGCGTCGGTGTGGGGCCGTCCGGATCCGGGGCCCGCTACGAGATCGGCTTCCCGGTCCTGCAGTACCGCGGCCTCCTCGACGAGGTGATTCCCGCCGACACCGGGCAGGCCACGCGCCGCGCCTACTGTGACGCGGGGGTAGCCACGCAGTGGACCTCTTACGCCGGCGACCATCTCCTCGGCGACCCGCAGGCCATCGGTGACTCGGTCAACTGGCTCACCGACCGGTTCGCGGGCAAACCGATGCCCGGCAACTGCTGAGCGGTCTCTACGGCTCCTTCGCCGGCCGCCATCCCAGGGCCCGCGAAATGCCGCGTGCCGCAAGCCGTACCGCGGGCGCCAGCACCGGTACCTGCGCATCGGCTTGCGGCACCACCACCGACACGGCGGCGACCACCACCCCGCCCGGCCCGCGCACCGGGGCGGCCACCGACAGGGCGTCGTCGGTGACCTGACGGCTGCTCACCGCGACTCCCGTGCGCCGCACCTCGGCCAGCACCCGGCGCAGCTGCACCGGGTCGGTGAGGGTGTACGGCGTGAACGAGGCGAGCGGGCCCGCGCAGTACTCCTCCTGCACCTCCGGGCCGCAGTGCGCCAGCAGTGCGAGCCCCACCCCGGTGGCGTGCAGCGGCCAGCGCGCCCCGACCCGTATGTGCACGCCGACGGCGCTGCGACCGGAGATCCACTCGATGTAGACGACCTCCCGGCCGTCCCGCACCGCCAACTGCACGTTCTCGTGCGTCGCCTCGTACAGGTCCTCCAGGTACGGCAGCGCGATCTGCCGCAGCGCCAGCCCGCGCGGGGCGAGCGCCGCCACCTCCCACAGCCTGAGCCCGACGTGGTAGACGCCGGATGCGTCCCGCTCCAGGGCGCCCCAGTCGGTGAGGGCGCCCACCAGGCGGTGCGCGGTGGTGAGGGTCAGCCCGGCCCGCCGGCTGATGTCCGTGAGGGACAGCGCCGGGTGCTCGTGGTCGAAGGCGGCGAGGACGGCGAGCAGTCGGTCGGGGGCGGAGCGGGCGGTCATGGCGTCAGGCGAGCCCGTCCCCCGCGATCCGCAGCAGCAGCGCGTGCAGCGTCTCGCGTTCGGCCGGCTCGAGCGGCTCGAAGAGCTCGTTCGTCGCGCGCAGGCCAGCCTCGTCGGTGTCGCGCAGGAAGGCGCGGCCGTCCTCGGTGAGGACGACGATGCGGCTGCGGCGGTCGTCGGGGGAGGGACGGCGTTCGGCGAAGCCCAGCTTCTCCAGGTCGTCGACGAGGCCGACGATCGCGCTCGGGTCGTAGCCGAGGCGCGTGCTGAGTTCACGCTGCAGGGCGCCGTCGGTGGTGGCGAGGAAGCGCAGGACCGCGTAGTGCCGCAGCCGCAACCCCGACTCCTGCAGAAAGGCGTTGAACAGCTGTCCGGAGCGCAGGCCCAGGCGGTAGAGCAGGTAGCCGGTGTCCGCGTGCAGTCCACGCATCCACGGCTCGTCCACGTCGATGGGCTTCGGGGTGGCGTGCTGGCGTGTGATGGCGGGCTCCCTGTGCTCGTTGCGTCCTGGTGATTCCAGCATGACGTACCCGTAGGTCGCCAACAACTATTGACGTCAACAATTATTGCTCTTAGCTTCGATCTCGAAGCCGCACCCCATGCGAAAGGGATCCACTCGTGCCCAGCATCGATCTCACCGGCAAGGTCGCCGTCGTCACCGGCAGTGGCCGGGGCCTCGGCCTCGCCTATGCGCACGCCCTGGCCGCCCACGGCGCGTCCGTGGTCGTCAACGATGTCGACGAGGCCGTTGCCGAGGCGGCCGTGAAGTCCATCACCGAGGCGGGCGGCACCGCCGTCGCCGAAGTGGTCCCGGTCGGCACGAGCGAGGCCGCCGACCGGCTGGTGAACCGCGCGGTCGAGGAGTTCGGACGGCTGGACATCCTGGTCACCAACGCCGGCATCCTGCGCGACAAGGTGCTGTGGAAGATGTCCGACGAGGACTTCGACGCGGTGATCACCACCCACCTCAAGGGCACCTTCACCTGCGCCCGCGCCGCAGCGATCCGGATGCGCGAGCAGGGCGAGGGCGGCACCCTGATCCTGGTCGGCTCGCCGGCCGGGCAGCGCGGCAACTTCGGGCAGACCAACTACTCCGCCGCCAAGGCCGGCATCGCCGCCTTCGCCCGCACCTGGTCGATGGAGCTGGGCCGCGCGAACATCACCGTCAACGCGATCGTGCCGGTCGCCGCGACCGCGATGACCGAGACCATCCCGGCCTTCGCCCCGTACATCGAGGCCATGAGGAACGGCGAGCCGCTCCCGGACTTCCTGCGCAAGGGCGAGGGCTTCGGCACCCCCGAGGACTGCGCGGCGCTCGTCCCGTTCCTCGCCTCCGAGGCGGCGCGGGGTATCACCGGCCAGGCCATCGGCATCGGTGGCGACAAGGTGGCACTCTGGTCGCATCCGCAGGAGATCAAGGCTGCGTACGCCGACGGCGGCTGGACCCCGGACAGCCTGGCCGACGCCTTCCCCACCTCGGTCGGCGCCGAACTGCAGAGCGTCGGCGTCCCCGCCCCGAAGTTCCCGGAGGCCTGAGAAATGGCGACCCTCAACGTCGAGGAACTCGTCGCGATCGACGTCCACACCCACGCGGAGGTCTCCTCCAAGGGCCACTCCTCCCTGGACGACGACCTGCACGACGCGTCCTCGGCCTACTTCAAGGTCGAGGGCAAGAGGAAGCCGACCCTGGAGGAGACGGCCGCGTACTACCGCGAGCGGAAGATGGCCGCCGTGATCTTCACGGTCGACGCCGAGTCCGCGACCGGCACCGCGCCCGTCCCGAACGAGGAGGTCGCGGAGGCCGCGGCCGCCAACTCGGACGTCCTGATCCCCTTCGCCTCCATCGACCCCTTCCGCGGCAAGGCGGGCGTGAAGCAGGCCCGCCGGCTGGTCGAGGAGTACGGGGTGAAGGGCTTCAAGTTCCACCCCAGCATCCAGGGCTTCTTCCCCAACGACCGCTCGGTGGCGTACGACCTCTACGAGGTGATCGAGGAGACGGGCACCATCGCCCTCTTCCACACCGGCCAGACGGGCATCGGCGCCGGAGTCCCCGGCGGCGGCGGGATCAGGCTCAAGTACTCCAACCCCCTGCACGTGGACGACGTGGCCGCCGACTTCCCGCATCTCAAGATCATCCTGGCGCACCCGTCCTTCCCCTGGCAGGACGAGGCCCTCGCCGTCGCCACGCACAAGCCGGGCGTGCACATCGACCTGTCCGGCTGGTCGCCGAAGTACTTCCCGCCGCAGCTCGTGCAGTACGCCAACACGCTGCTCAAGGACAAGGTCCTCTTCGGCTCCGACTTCCCCGTCCTCACCCCCGACCGCTGGCTCGCCGACTTCGAGAAGCTGTCGGTCAAGGACGAGGTCAAGCCGAAGATCCTCAAGGAGAACGCCGCCCGCCTGCTCGGGCTGACGAAGCCGTAAGGGGCCCCAGATGCGCAACGAGGGACTCGGGTCATGGCCCGCACGCCGGGCCCGCAAGACCCCGCACCGCACCGCCCTGGTCCACGGCGGCACCACGCTCACCTACGGCGAGCTGTACACCCGCACCACCCGCCTCGCCCACGCCCTGCGCGCCCGGGGCGTCCGGCGCGGCGACCGGGTCGCCTACCTCGGGCCCAACCACCCGTCCTTCCTGGAGACGCTGTTCGCGGCCGGGCTGCTGGGCGCGATCTTCGTCCCGCAGAACACCCGTCTGGCCGGCCCCGAGATCGCCTACCAGCTCGCGGACTCCGGCGCGAAGGTCCTCGTCTACGGCCCCTCGCACGCCGGACTCGTCGCCGGACTGCCGGGCAGCACGGACGTCCGCGTGTTCCTGGAAGTCGGCCCGGAGTACGAGGAGCTGCTCTCCACGTCGCCCGACGAACCGATCGACGAGCCCGTCGCCGCCGACGACACCTGTCTGATCCTCTACACCTCGGGCACCACCGGCCGCCCCAAGGGCGCGATGCTCTCGCACGCCAACGTCACCTGGAACAGCGTCAACTTCCTCATCGACAAGGACCTCCAGGCCGACGAGCGGGCGCTGGTGTCGGCGCCGCTGTTCCACATCGCCGGCCTGAACGTGCTCACCCTGCCGGTCCTGCTCAAGGGCGGCACCTGCGTCCTCGTCGAGGCCTTCGAGCCGGCGGCCACCCTCGACCTGGTCGAACGCCACCGGATCACCTATATGTTCGGGGTGCCGGCGATGTTCGAGCAGATCGCCCGCCATCCGCGCTGGCCGGAGACCGACCTGTCGTCGCTGCGCATGCTCAGCTGCGGCGGCGCCCCGGTGCCGACCCCGCTGATCGAGACGTACCAGGCGCGCGGACTGACGTTCCTGCAGGGCTACGGCATGACCGAGGCACTCGGCATCTGCTTCCTCGACGGCGAGCAGTCGGTCAGCAAGACCGGCTCGGCGGGGGTGCCGCACTTCTTCGCCGACGTCCGGGTGGTGCGGCCCGACCTCACCCCGGTCCAGCCGGGGGAGAACGGCGAGGTCGTGGTCCGCGGCCCCGCCGTCATGTCCGGCTACTGGGGGCTTCCGGAGGAGACCGCGGCGGCCTTCGCGGACGGCTGGTTCCGCACCGGGGACGCGGCGCGCGTCGACGAGGACGGCTACGTCTACATCGTCGACCGCATCAAGGACATGATCATCTCCGGGGGCGAGAACATCTACCCCGCCGAGATCGAGGACCGTCTCCTCGCCCACCCCGACATCGTCGAGTGCGCCGTCATCGGTGTGCCGGACGAGAAGTGGGGCGAGGTGCCGCGCGCGGTCGTCGTGCCCCGCGAGGGCGCCACGATCGACGCCGACGAGATCCTCGCCTCCCTCGCCGGACAGCTCGCCAAGTACAAGATCCCGAAGTCGGTGGTCCTCGCGGACGAACTCCCGCGCACCGCCTCCGGAAAGCTCCTCAAGTCCCGCGTGCGCAAGCGCTACGGCACCGACTCCTGAACCCCTGAACCTTCCAAGTGAGGACAGCTACATGAGCGTCACCGTCAACGGCATCGACGAACTGAAGAAGCTCGCGGGCAGCGACCTGGGCACCAGCGAATGGATCGAGGTCACCCAGGAGCGCATCAACACCTTCGCCGACGCCACCGGCGACCACCAGTGGATCCACGTGGACCCCGAGCGCGCCGCCGAGGGCCCCTTCGGCGCCCCGATCGCCCACGGCTACCTCACCCTCTCCCTCTTCATCCCCCTGTTCACGGAACTCCTGGACGTCCAGGGCGTCACCACGAAGGTCAACTACGGCCTGAACAAGGTCCGTTTCCCCTCCCCGGTGAAGGTCGGCTCCCGCATCCGCCTGGTCGGAAAGCTCGCGGAGGTGGAGGAGGTGCCGGGCGGGGTGCAGATCACCGTGGACGGCACGATCGAGATCGAGGGCGGCACGAAGCCCGCGGCCGTACTGCAGAGCCTGTCGCGGTTCTACGCCTGATCGGGGCGTACCGGCATCAGGTCGAGAAGGCGCTCCGCGGCCTCCCGTGCGAGCGGTGTGAGCCGCTCGTACACCGCCCGGAACGTCTTCTCGGCCCGTTCCGCCGGCCAGTCGTCCGGCAGGTGCTTGACCGGGAGGCGCGGGTCGCGGCGGATCACCTGCAGCCACTCGGCCTGCAGCCGCAGCCGCAGTGCCAGGGCGTCGTCGGCCTCCGGCAGCCGCCTCTCCCAGGCCTCCCAGCGGCGCACGAACTCCTCGTAGCGCGCCGCCAGTTCGGACAGTTCCCAGGTCTCCTCGATCATCGCGCCGATGTCCATACCGGCGTCGGCATGCGCACGGAACACCTTCACATGGGCGGCGAGCCCGAGCTCGGACACCAGCTCCGCCACGTCGACCTCGCCCGGCGCGATCCACAGGCCGCTGAACAGCGGACCGAAACCGCTCCAGGTGAGCTTGGAGCGCAGATCGTGCCGCTGACGCTGCCAGGACTCCGGCAGCGAGAACCCGAGCAGGGTCCAGGTGCCGTCCCAGTGCCGGTTGACCGCACCGGTCTGCCAGATCCGGTGCTCGCCGTCCCGCAACACCGCCGCCGAGTGCTCGGTCAGCCCGAAGTACATCCTGCGGCCCTCGCGCTGGCGGCGCAGCAGCCCCCGCTTGACCATCCGGGTCAGCGTCGAGCGGGTCGCCTGCTCACCGACCCCGGCCCGCGCGAAGACGTCGATCACGCTGCCCGAGTACACACAGACGTCCCGCCCCAGCACCTGGTCCCCCAGAAACGTCAGCAGGAGGGACTGCGGCCGCAACGACTCTTCACCGGTCATGCGGCCACGGTACGACGCGAAGGATCACCTCGACGCCTCAGCCACCCACCACGTCGACGAAGACGGGGTTCGAGTAGAACCACGTGTCCGACCACGGGTCACCGTTGCCGGGCTCGTGGGGAATCGGCCCGTGAGGGTCGATCGCCGCACCCAGGTACCCCACCCCGTGGCGGTTCCCGTCGCTGCCGCGCAGCCGGACGTAGAAGGACTCGTCCCCGGCGGTCAGCGGGATGCGCAGGGTGTACGTCCCCGTCCGGCCGGACACGTCCTTCGTCTGGACGACCCTGGTGTCCGGCGCCTGCCAGCTGTCCCGGTCGGTCACCGGGCCGCGCACCGCGCCCCGGATCACGTCCACGTGCGCCAACTGGGGCAGGATGCCCTGCGCGTTGGCCCGGGAGGCGGTGGTGACGGTGACGTACAGGGTGATCTCCTCGCCCTTGTGGACGCGCAGCCGCCCGCCGAGCGTGACGCCCCGCCCCGCGTCGCAGTCCCGCTTCACACGGACGTCGAGGCCGTCGAGCAGATGCCCGTGGTCGAGCCAGACACGGCCCGCGCGCAGGCCGGCCATCACGGCGCGGTAGCCGTAGTGGGTCACGCCGACGTGGGTGCGGCTGAACTCGCCGGGCCAGAAGTCGCTGCCGGGCTGCGGGGTGTCGGTGTTGACCGGGTCGGGCAGCTTGCCGGTGTTGTCGAAGTTCTGGCCGGCCGGCCAGTCGCCGTTCTTCCAGGTGTCGAAGACCGTGCGGTGGTTGTCGGAGTTGGTGGTGATCGTGAAGAGGCGGCCCTCCGCGAGCATCGAGTCCCACAGGCCGCCGACGGTCGCCGTCGCCCAGTCGAAGCCGCCGTACGTCAGATAGGCGTCCGCCGGGTAGCCCGCCCAGGACTGCGCCGACGGCTTGTTCTCGTACTCGCCGCGGATCGAGGTGGCACCGCGCCAGCCGGGGATGGCCGCACCCTGGGCGCCGGGCGCGCCCTCCATGCCGATCATGATCTCGGGGGCCGCGTCCCGCCAGCCCCGCATCTCGTGCGGGGAGTCGATGCCGAGGCGCAGGGGGTGGTTGGCGAGGACGAGGACGTCGTCGACGTAGCCCGAATCGCGCTGCTCGGCCAGCCACTTGACGGCCTTGACGGCGTGGGCCTCGTTGCGGGCGGTGTCGGCGCCGGTCGCGGAGCCGTCGGTGTAGCCGAGGAGCTTGCCGTCGTAGGCGAGCTCGAACTGCGTCAGCAGATCGACCTCGTGGGGGCCGGGCGCGGCGAACACGGTGCAGTGCTCGGCGGCCGGGATGTACCACTCCAGGCCCTGGAAGATCAGCTGGCGCGGGTTCTCGGCGCGGGCCCTGAGGATCTCCTTGTGCTCCAGCGCGGCGCCGTAGTGGGCGTGCCCGAAGTTGGAGTGCTCGTTGAACACCATCCAGTCCAGGCCGTACCTGGCGGCCGCCTGCGCCTGCTGGGAGAAGGTGTACTTGGCGTCGTGGCTGTAGACGGAGTGGACGTGGTGGTCGCCGACGAGATAGGCGAGGTGCGGGTCGTGGCCGCCGAGGGCGGGCCGCTGGGAGGCGGCGAAGGCCGGGGTGGCCGCCGAGCCGAGGGCGAAGGCGGCCCCGAACAGGCCTGCGCGGCGCAGGAGCCCGCGGCGGGAGACGCCCTGGGCGTCGAGGTCGGCGGGGGAGACGGACGGGTCGGCCCAGGCGGGCAGCTGCTGCTCGGTCATCGTGAGTCCCTGTCGCGGGTCAGTGGTTCATGAAGGAGGTGACGGGCAGCGCCCGGGAGACGATCCGCACATCGCCGAGGCGGCCGTGCAGGATCTGGTCGATCTTGCCCGCGTATTCGTAGCCGCCGAGCAGCCACGGCAGTCCGACGGAGGCGATGCCGACCGCGGGGGCCTTCGGGTTGCGGACGACCGGGCAGCCCTCGACGTAGAGCGTCGTGTGCTTGCCGTCGTTGACCACCGCGAGGTGCCACCAGGTCTCCAGTGGGGTCTCCTGGCCCCAGTTGGTGGCGATGCCCTGCTGGTTGAACGGGCGCATCGCCCACTGCGGCTCGCGGTCGTTGGACAGCGAGAGGGTGGCCAGCGGCTCGTCGGGGTCGTCGGCGGTCTTGCCGGCCGCGCCGCCCGTGCCGGTGCGGCTGACGATGCCGGACCAGGCGTTGTGGTCCGGGTCCCAGTCGGCGGGCAGCCGGTAGAACGCCTCGATGGTGTAACCGTCCTTGAACGTCGCCGAGTTGAGCGGGGCGCCGTCGACCGTCCTCAGATACGCGCCCCTCAGCGGCGACTTGTAGCCCTGGAACTCCAGGCTGCCGTGGCCGGGCTGGTCGGGGTGGTGGTCGGAGGACCAGGTGAGGGCGCCGCCGCCCACCGTGACCAGGGTGAGGTCGTTGCCGCGCCCGGACAGGTCACGGACGGTGCCGCCGACCGCCGTACCGTCGCCCTTGTTTTCGTGTCCGTCGAATCGCCAGTAGGCGACCGTGCCGGGAATGACGACCTTGGACGCGGGACGGGTCGGACGGGCGGGGACCGGGGCGAATCCGGCGAAACGTTTCTCGAAGTCGATCTCCACCGAGAAGCGGTCCGCGTCACCGCTCAGCTCGATCTCCTGCCGCTCCAGCTCGTTGAGGCCCTTGCGCGCCCGCCCGAGGATCCACGGGGAGACGGTCTCCACGTCGATGACGTTCCGGTCCAGGTCGAAGCGGTAGAGGCGGATCATCGCCGCGCCGCCGAAGTAGCGGTTCTGGTAGTTGGTGAGGTGCAGATGGACGTCGTTGCCGGCCGCGTTCTTGCGGGTCGCGCGGCCCGCGGGCCAGTAGTGGCCGTTCAGGGTGAGGAAGACCTGGTCGTGCTCCTCGACCAGCTGGTCCCACAGCTGCTGACCGTAGGTCGACAACTGGTCGTCCTCGACGACGAGTTCGTGCGTGGTGAGGATGACCGGAGCCTTCGGGTGCCGGGCGAGCACGTCCTTCGCCCAGGCGTACCCCTTCGCCGACAGCCGCCAGTCCAGCGCGAGCACCAGCCACTCGCGCCCGGCCGCCCTGAACAGGTGGTAGGTGTTGTAGCCGTCGTCGGACGCGCCGCCGAACGTCTTCTTGCCCTTGAAGCGCTGCGGTCCGAACGTGTCCAGGTACGGCGTCGAGCCGCGCTGGTCGTCCGTCGAGGACCGCACGTCGTGGTTGCCGGCCAGGACGCTGTAACCGACGCCCCTGCGGTCCAGCAGCTCGAACGCCTCGCCGATCGCGGCGAATTCGTCCTTGGCGCCGTTCTGGGTGAGGTCGCCGAGGTGGGACAGGAAGACGATGTTCTCGTCGTTGCCGTGCTCCAGCAGATAGCGCAGGGAGGCCTCGACCGGCGCCTTGTCGATGCTGGGCCCGTCGAAGAGGTACTGGGTGTCGGGCATGACGGCGAGCGTGAAGCGACGGCTGTGGGCGTCCGGCCGCCAGCTGCCCGCGCTCGCGGGTGCCGCCTCGGCGACGGCCGGCAGCGCGAGTCCGGTGCCGGTGGCGGCGCCGAGCAGCGCGGTGGCTCTGAGGAAGCTGCGTCGGGCGGCACCGGCCTGTGCGGCCTCGCCCTGGTTGTGGTCATGCGAAGTGCACACGTGTGCTCCGTGAAGGTGACGTGAGGAACGGGGGGAAGGGCGGGGCTTACAGAACGCCCAGGGTCCAGCTCCAGCGGTGGACACCCGGCGGGATCAGATACGAGGCGGAGGTGTCGGGGCCGCACGAGGCCGTGCCGAGCCCGCGGTGTGCCGCGTCGAGGTGCACCACGCACCCGGGGCGCGGTACCAGCTCGTCGTGGTGCGAGGCGGCGGTCAGGTCCTCGGCGCGGTGGCGGGTGACGGAGACCTGGCGGGGTTCGTCCAGGACGACCGCGAGGCCGGTCGCGTCCGCCGCGGACAGCGTGAAGTGCCGTACACCGTGCCGGCCGCCGCTCTCCTGCGGGCGCAGATAGGGCGTGAACAGTTCGTCGACGGGCACGGAGTGGTGGCCGACGGGTGCGCCGACGCTCCGGTCGGGATACGACTCCCACGGGCCCTGCCCGAACCACTTCAGCAGGTCAAGGCCCGGTACCGTCTCGAAGACCGAGCCGACCCGCGCCACATCGTGGAACTCGTCCGGCAGTTCGGCCTCCTCGTCGATGCGGATGCCGCCCTCGACCGGGATGAACACCTGCCGGTGCCGTACGACGCCGACCGTGCCCGCGTACTCGGCGTCCACGGTGACCCGGCCGCCGTCCTGCCGTACCGCCACGACCTTGCGCACGAGTGCGTCGAGCCCCCAGGTCCGCCAGCGCAGGGCGATGCCGCCGAGCTCGTCGTTGTCGGTGGGTGCCCGCCACAGGGAGAGGGTGGGGGCGGCCGTCAGCAGCGGGTGGACCAGCAGGCCCTCCTCGTCGACCTCGACGGTGCCGTCCACGGGGACCTCCCAGGACACGGACGGCCCGCGCAGCCGCACCTGCGGCGCGCACACGTCCGTGCCGCGCGGTGCCCACGATTGGTCCTCGGCGGTCGTCACCCGCAGTGTCAGCCAGGCCTCCCCGCCGTCGCGCGGGAGGTCGAAGGGGAGCGGCACGGCGGCCGTCTCGCCGGGCCGCAGGGCGGGCAGTTCGGCGGGTGCGGTCAGCGTGCGGCCGTCGGCGAGGGACAGTTCCCACCGGCCGGACAGCCAGTCCAGGCCCCGGAAGTGCTGGTGGTTGCCGAGCACGATGCCCTCGTGCTTGAAGCACTCGATGCGCACCGGCGCCGCGACCTCCCGGTGCTCGTACAGGACCGGCTTCGGGGTGCGGTCCGGGAAGACGACTCCGTCGGCGATGAAGGCTCCGTCATGGATCGTCTCGCCGAAGTCGCCGCCGTAGGCCCAGCGGTGGCCGGGTGCGGCGACACCGTTGTCATAGAGCCCGGCGCCCCCACGCCCGACCGGTCTTCCGTCGTTCACACGCTGGAGAATGCCGTGGTCCCAGAACTCCCAGATGAACCCGCCCTGAAGACCTGGCGTTGACTCGATGGCCGCCCAATGGTCCGCCAGGGTGCCGTTGCTGTTGCCCATCGCATGCGAGTACTCGCACTGGATGAGGGGCCGGGTCTGCCGCCCGGACAGGGCGTGGGCGACGCAGTCCTCCAGCGGCGCGTACATCGGGCAGGCGATGTCGGAGGCGTCGTCCGTCGCCGCCCAGTCGAGCTTCGCGGCGCCCTCGTACTGGACCGGCCGCGTCGGATCGTGCCGCCGCACCCACCCGGCCGCCGCGTCGTGGTTGGCCCCGTAGTCGGACTCGTTGCCCAGCGACCAGATGATGATCGACGGGTGGTTCTTGTCCCGCAGCACCATCCGCGAGACCCGGTCCACGAAGGCGCCCAGGTAACGCGGATCGTCGGCGATCTCGTGGGCGTGGTCGTGGGACTCGATGTCCGCCTCGTCGACGACGTAGAAGCCGAGCTCGTCGGCGAGGTCGTAGAGCGCCGGGTCGTTGGGGTAGTGGGAGGTGCGGATCGCGTTGAAACCGAACCGCTTCAGCAGGACGAGGTCCGCGCGCATGTCCTCGTACGACACCGTCCTGCCCGTCAGCGGATGGAAGTCGTGCCGGTTGACGCCCCGGATGAACACCCGCTCGCCGTTGACGAGCAGGTCCCGTCCGGCGATCTCGACATCGCGGAAGCCGATCCGGTGCCGCGAGGTGTCGGCGACCGTGCCGTCGGCGCGGTGCAGGCGGACGGTGAGGTCGTACAGCTCGGGGGTCTCGGCGTTCCAGGTGCGCACCTCGGGGACGGTGGCGTGGATGCGGGCCTCGCCGAGGAAGTCGGAGACGCGGTCGTCCTCGGCGTTGACGCGGTCGAACTCCCGGTCCTGGCCGAGGAGTCGACCCTCCAGCTCGCCGCTGACGTACCACCCCTCGGGCAGCGCACCGCGCGTGTCCCGCACCCGGCAGTCGACGCGCAGCTCGCCGTCGTGCGACGCCCGCACGGTCACGTCGGCCAGGTGCAGGGGATCGGTCGCGTACAGCAGCACCGAGCGTGTGATGCCGCCGTGCCACCACTGGTCCTGGTCCTCGATGTGCGAGGCGTCCGACCACTTCACGACCGCGAGCCGTACGACCGACGGCTCGCCCGGACGCACCACGTCCGTGAGGTCGAACTCGGCGGCCAGGTGGGAGTCCTTGGAGATCCCGACGGGCCGCCCGTCCACGTGCACCAGCAGCACGCTCTCGGCGGCCCCGACCTGGAGCACGATCCTGCGCCCGGCCCAGTCGGCGGGGACGTCCACCTCGCGCTCGTACACGCCCGTCGGATTGGCCTCCGGTGAGCCGGGCGGGAACTCGGGGAACGGCATGCGGACGTTGGTGTACTGCGGCAGGTCACCGGCGCCGGCGGGCTGCATGGTCCAGACACCGGGGACGTACGACGAGGACCAGTCACCGCCGACCGGCGCGTCCGGAGCGGGAAGCAACTGAAAACGCCAGTCGCCGTCCAGGGAGAGGGCTCCGGAGCGCCGGTCGACGGCGTTCATGGGAAGGCGGCCCCAGGAGGTCACCTCGGGTGCCTGCCAGGGCCGGAGGGCGATCAGGGGATCGGCGGGGTGTGCGTCGGTCATGACCTGTCCGAAGTCGGTGCGGTGAGCCGGGGGAGGACGCGGCCCTGCAGGCCCCAGTCGGGGTCGACGGGGATGCCGAGCCGGTCCAGGACGGTGGGGGCGATGTCGATGAGACGGGGCGAGTCGAGGCGGGCGCCGGGGGGCCGGGGGCTGTGGGGTCGGTTGCCGGCGGACTGGGTGTCGCCCGGTCGCGTGCCGTCGGGTTGGCGGTCAGCCGGCTGGGTGCCGAAGGGCTGGGTGTCGTCGGGTCGCGTGCCGTCGGGTTGGTGGTCGGCCGGCTGGGTGCTGTGGGGCCGGGGGCTGTTGGGTGGCTGGGTGTCGTCGGGCCGGGAGCTGTTGGGTTGGCGGTAGGCGGGGTCGGTGCCGAAGGGCTGGGTGTCGGCGGGGAGCGTGCCGTCGGGCTGGCGGTCGGTTGGCTGGGTGCTGTGGGGCCGGGGGCTGGCAGGTTCGGTGCCGAAGGGCTGGGTGTCTGCGGGGAGCGTGCCGTCGGGCTGGCGGTCGGCGGGCTGGGTGCTGTGGGGCCGGGGGCTGTTGGGTGGGCTGTCGGCGGGCTGGGTGTCCTCGGGCCGGGAGCTGTCGGGTCCGCGGTGGGCGGGTTCGGTGCCGAAGGGCTGGGTGTCGGCGGGGCGCGTGTTGTCTGGTCGGCTGTCGGCGATTCGCGTGCCGTCGGGCTGGCGGTCGGCCGGCTGGGTGCCGAAGGGCTGGGTGTCGGCGGGGCGGCCGTCTGCGGGCCGTATTTCGTCCGGTCCGCCCGGCTCGGCGAGGATGACGAAGACCTCTCGTTCGGCGTGCGTGTCGCCGCCGTGGCCGCCGCTGTCGAGGTGGCCGTGGTCCGTGGTGACCAGCACGGTCCAGTGCTCGTCGGCGCGGCGCGGGTCGGCGCGCCGGGCCTCGATCGCTCGCAGCAGCCGCCCCAGGTGGGCGTCCTGGGCCCGGAGGGCCCGGTCGTAGGCGGGGGAGAGCGGGCCGGTGTCGTGGCCGGCCTCGTCGGTGGCGCCGAAGTAGACGAACACGACGTCCGGGTCGTGCCTGGTGAGCCAGCGCAGGGCGGTGCGGGCGACGCGGCGGTCCGCGGTCCGGTAGCCCCGGAACTCGCCGTTGTAGCGTCGGCGCCGGTCGATGGCGGGGCCGAGGGTGCCGCGGCGGACCAGTTGCGGCCAGGACACCGCGGCCGCGGTGCGCAGACCGGCGGTGGCGGCGCGGGTCAGGAAGTCGGGGTAACGGGCGTAGTCGGCGCCGGCGAAGTCGTTGCCCCGCACGCCGTGCCGGTCGGGCCACACCCCGGTCAGGATGCTCGACCAGCCGGGCCCGGAGTCGGTGTACGCCATGCTGGTCGTCGGCCCGTTCTCCGCATGGCCGTCGGCCTCACCGTAGGGCAGCAGGCTGGTGCCGACGGCACCCGCGGCCATCAGGCCGTGCAGCACGGGGGCGGTGGAGTGCGACCGGGTCAGCCGGTCGAACCGCAACCCGTCCATGCCCACGACGAGCACCTTGCCACGCCCCGGCCGCTCACCGTCGACGTCGTACGTCACCGCCCACCCCTCTCTCGCGACTGCGCCTCAGCTGCCCTGCACCGCTCCTTCGGTGGCGCCCGCGATGAACCCGCGGGCGAAGATGCTGAACACGACGACCAGCGGGAGCGCCGCCATCAGCACACCCGCCATGACCATGCTGTAGTCGGTGGTGTGGCCGACGTTGAGCTGGGCGAGCTCCACCTGGAGGGTGACATGGCCCGGGTTGGTGAGCACGACCAGCGGCCAGACGTAGTCGTTCCAGCAGTTGACGAAGACGTAGATGGCGAGGAACGACAGCGCGGGCCTGATCATCGGCAGCGCGATGTTCCAGTACTGGCGGAAGAACCCGGCGCCGTCGATGCGCGCGGCGTCGAGGAGTTCGTCGGGCACGCCGTTCTGGATGTACTGGTGCAGCCAGAAGATGCCGAAGGCGTTGGCGAGGGAGGGCAGGGCCAGCGCCTTGAGCATGCCCACCCAGCCGATCTTCGACATGAGGATGAACTGCGGCAGGATCGCCAGCTGCAGCGGCAGCATCATGAACAGCAGCAGCGTGCCGAAGAGCAGCTTGCGCCCGGGGAAGTCGAACTTGGCGAAGGTGAAGGCCGCCAGGGAGTCGACGAACAGCACCAGGACGGTGGTGACGGTCGCGACCATCACCGTGTTGAGCATCGACCCGAAGAAATCGATGGTGTTCAGCACATGCCGGATGTTCTCCAGCAGATGCGAGCCGAAGGTGAACTTCGGCGGGCTCTTGTAGATGTCCTGGGTGGTGTTGGTCGCCATGACGATCGTCCACACGAAGGGGAAGACCGAGACCAGGACGGCCACGACGAGGATGATGTGCGCCGTCAGGCCCCTGGGGCGGCGCAGCCGCCTGCCGCCCGTGGCCGGCCGCGCGGTGTCCACTGCCGTCATGCCTTCCTCCCTCGTGCGGTGATGCGCCAGTTGACGGCGACGAGGATGATGATCAGTACGAAGAAGGCCCACACGATGGCCGCACCGTAGCCGTAGTCGTTGTTGAGGAAGGCCGACTGGTAGAAGTACAGCAACGTGGTCAGACCCGCCTGGCCGGGACCGCCGAGGTTCGCGTTGGCGGCGTTGCTGCCGAACAGGACCTGGGGCTCGCTGAAGCTCTGCAGACCGTTGATGGTCGAGATGATGACGGTGAACAGGATGATCGGCCGCATGATCGGGATCGTGATCTGGAAGAACGTGCGGATGGGTCCCGCACCGTCCATCTTCGCCGCCTCGTAGATCGAGTTCGGTATCGCCTGCAGACCGGCCAGATAGATGATCATGTTGTAGCCGGTCCACTGCCAGGTCATCAGCAGCGCGATGACCAGCTTGATCAGCCACGGGTTGCTCAGCCAGGGAACCGGCGAGATGCCGACCATGCCCAGGATCGCGTTGACCAGACCGAAGTTGTTGCTGAACACCGCGCCGAAGAAGATCGCCACGGCGACGATCGAGGTGACGTTCGGGACGTACAGCGCGATGCGGTAGAAGCCCTTGAAGCGGCGCACCGAGTGCAGCAGCGTCGCCAGCATCAGCGCGCCGAACAGGGTGGGTACGGTGGACAGCACCCAGATCACCAGGGTGTTGCGGATCGACAGCCAGAAGACCGGGTCGTCCCACAGGAACCTGAACTGCTGCAGGCCCACGAACTGCATGGTGCCCATGCCGTCCCAGCGCTGGAAGGCCAGGTACAGCGAGTAGAAGACGGGGAAGAAGGAGAACGCGGCGAAGATCAGGTAGAACGGCGAGATCGCCAGGTACTGCCGCCAGTACGACAGCGGCCCGCGCCGCCTGGGCCGAGCGGAGCCCGCGGGCGGTGTGCGCCGCGGGCGGAACCGGGCCGGGCCCGGCCCGCCGAGGCGCTGCGGCACCTCGGCGGAGCCGGTGACCGGTGGGGAGGTCACCTCAGCTCACCCCCTGCCGGCGGGCGATCTGCTTGGCCTGGCTGACCGCGTCCTTCCAGGCGTCGTCGGGCTTCTTGCCCTTGGCCTCGATGTTGGTCAGTTCGATCATGTAGGGGGCCATCACCGCGGCGTCGGCGGGTGCCTCGTAGCTGGCCGGTATCGCCTTGGCGGCGGGGCCGAAGACCTCGATGATCTTCTGGCCGCCGAAGAAGGCGTCGGGACCGGTCATGGCCGGCATGGAGTACGCGGCCGGGGCGGCCGGGAAGATCGCGGCGTCGGTGAAGCCGCGGGCGTCGTTGGCGGGGCTCAGGATCCAGCTGATGATCTTGAAGGCCTCTTCGGGGTTGCGGCACTGCCTGGGCAGGGCCAGGTAGGAGCCGCCTTGGTTCGCCGGTCCGACGGGCATCGCGCAGACCCGCCACTTGCCCTTGGTGTGCGGGGCGGCCTGCTCGATGTCCAGTGCGTGCCAGGCCGCGCCGAGTTCGGTGAGGAGGTTCTTGCCGACGGCGGCGTTCCAGGTGTTGTCGTTGATCTTGGCGTCGAGACCGAGGGTGTAGGGGCGCACCGCCGTGGTCCACGCGGCGTGGATGTGGTCCTGGTCGCCGATGAAGTGGTTGTTCTTGTCGATGAACCGCTGGGTGCCCTGGCCGACGGCCATGTTGAAGACGGAGCTGATGTTGTTGACCAGGTAGGTGCCGGGGTTCTTCTTCTGCAGCTCGGTGCCGAGGGTGAAGTAGTCCTCCCAGGTCTTGACCAGGGCGGCGACCTTGGCGGGGTCGGTGTCCACCCCGGCCTTGGCGAGGAAGTCCTCGCGGTAGAAGAGCGCGGTCGGGCCGATGTCGATCGGGAAGCCGATCTGCTTGCCGTCCTCGGTCTGGGCCAGCTTGGTCTTCCAGTCCAGGTACTGGGACGAGATCTTCTTGAAGCCCAGGTCGTTCAGGTCGAGGAAGCGGGAGGCGTTGGGCAGGAAGGACGCCATGTCCTCGCCCTTGATGCCGGTGATGTCCGGCACGGAGGTGCCCGCCGCGATGGTGGTGGTGAGCTTCTGCTTGAAGTCGCCGCCGATGGAGGCGGAGGTCAGCTTGACCGAGCTGCTGAAGTGGGTCTTCGCCTCCGCGACCACCTTGTCGCTGAGCGCGCCGCCCCAGTACCACAAGGTGAGGTCCTTGCCGTTCTTGGTGCCGCCCGAGCCCGAGCTGCCGCCGCATGCGACGGTCAGGCCGGAGGCGGCCGCGGTGAGCGCGGCGGCCTGGAGGAAGCCTCTACGAGAAAGGTCCACGGGTCACTCCTGTTGTTCCTGTTCGACGTGGAGAGGGGTTCGAGGGGGGTCGGTGCCGCCGTTCTCAGGCGTGGGGGCCGACGGGCGTGTGGGCGGGTGGGGTGACGGGGGCGTGGCTCACGGGCGGTCCGGGGTCGGCCGGGATCCGGTGGGCCAGGAAGCCGTACGCGCGCCGCAGTTCGGGGTCCTTCAGCGACCGCCACCAGCGGTCGACGCCGTACCAGCCGGGAGCGGCCAGCGCCCCACCGTGGTGGCCTACGGACAGCCCGGCGGCGAGCACGGCGAACCGCAGCCGTTCCTCCAGGGGCCAGCCGCCGAGCGAGGCCGCGACGAAGCTCGCCCCGAAGACGTCGCCGGCGCCGGTGGCGTCCAGGACGTCGACGGCGAGGGCCGGGACCTCGGCGTACTCGCCCGTCGTCTGGTCGACGGCCACCGCGCCGTCCCCGCCGCGGGTGACCACGGCCACCGGCACCAGCTCGGAGAGCGTGCCGAGGGCCGCGACCGCGCTGTCGGTGCGGGTGTAGGCCATCGCCTCGGTCTCGTTGGGGAGGAAGGCGTGGCACAGCTTCAGCTGGTCGAGGAGGTCGGTGGACCACTCCTGGGTGGGGTCCCAGCCGACGTCGGCGTAGATCTGGGTGCCGTTCGCGGCGGCCTTGGCGAGCCACTCGCGCGGCTCGGCCTCGATGTGCACGAGGGCGGTGCGCGCCTCGGGCGGGTCGCCCATCAGCGTGTCCTGTGAGTACGGGGGTTCCTGCCCGTGGGTGACGAGGGCCCGGTCGTGGCCGGTGGCGAGCGAGACGGTGACGGGGGTGGGCCAGCCGTCCGCGGTGCGGGAGAGCGAGAGGTCGATGTCCTCCTGGTCGCACAGGACGTCACGGCAGTACTCGCCGTAGAAGTCGTCGCCGAAGACCGTGGCCAGCGAGGTGCGCAGACCGAACCGGGACGCGGCCACCGCGAGGTTCGCGATGCCGCCGGGGCCGCAGCCCATCCCGCCCGTCCAGATCTCCTCGCCCGGGGTCGGCGGCTTTCCGAGCCCGGTGAGGACGAGGTCGTAGAAGAGCAGCCCGGTCAGGAGCACCTCGGGCCTGTCGTCGTCCACGCGAACAGCCTCTCGTCAAAACTCGTCATTTTCGATGACCGGAATCGTGCGCTGATCCAGGAGATTGGTCAATACCCGAGCAGAACTGAGCATGGATTTGATTGAAGATGACGAGTAGTGTTCACGCCGTGCTGGCAGAACGACGACACCAACTCATCCTGCGGGCCCTGCGCTCCGGCGGGCCCGCGGCTGTGACCGACCTCTCCGAGCAGCTGGGTGTGAGCCCCGCCACGATCAGGCGCGACCTGGTCAAGCTGGAGGAGGACGGCCTGCTCACCCGTGTGCACGGCGGCGCCGTCGTGGAGGAGGGCGACCAGCCCTTCGCCGAGGTCGCCGAGGTGCGCGTGTCCGAGAAGGACGCGATAGCCGAGCGCGCCGCCGCGATGGTCAGGGACGGGCAGTCGGTGCTGCTCGACATCGGCACCACCGCCTTCCGGTTCGCCCGCCAGCTGCACGGCCGGCGGCTCACCGTGATCACCAGCAATCTGGTGGTCTACGAGGAGCTCGCCGACGACGAGGGCATCGAGCTGGTGCTGCTCGGCGGCATGGTCCGCCGCGAGTACCGCTCCCTGGTCGGCTTCCTCACCGAGGACAACCTGCGCCAGCTGCACGCCGACTGGCTCTTCCTCGGCACCAGTGGAGTGCGCCCGGGCGGGCAGGTGATGGACACGACGGTCGTCGAGGTGCCGGTCAAGCGCGCCATGATCAAGGCGAGCGACAAGGTGGTGCTGCTCGCCGACGCGGCGAAGTTCCCGGGCACGGGGATGGCGAAGGTCTGCGGTCCGGAGAACCTGGACGTGGTGGTGACGAACGCCCCGGTCGATCCGGCGACCCGCTCCTCCCTGGAGGAGGCGGGCGTCGAGGTGGTCGTGGCAGGAAAGGTGCAAGGGTGAAGCTGACGATTCTGGGCGGCGGCGGGTTCCGCGTGCCGCTCGTGTACGGGGCCCTGCTGGGCGACCGCGGCGAGGGCAGGGTCACCGAGGTCGTCCTGCACGACCTGGACGCGGGCCGGCTGTCCGCGGTGACCCGCGTCCTCGCCGAGCAGGCCGCCCGCGTCGAGGACGCGCCCACGGTGACGGCCACGACCGACCTGGACGAGGCCCTGCGCGGCGCCGACTTCGTCTTCTCCGCGATCCGCGTCGGGGGCCTGGAGGGCAGGGCGAACGACGAGCGCGTGGCCCTGGCGGAGGGCGTCCTCGGCCAGGAGACCGTCGGCGCGGGCGGCATCGCCTACGGCCTGCGGACCGTCCCGGTCGCCGTGGACATCGCCCAGCGGGTGGCCCGCCTCGCCCCGGACGCCTGGGTCATCAACTTCACCAACCCGGCCGGCCTGGTCACCGAGGCCATGTCCCGCCACCTCGGCGACCGCGTCATCGGCATCTGCGACTCGCCGGTGGGCCTCGGCCGCCGGATCGCCCGCGTGCTCGGCGCGAACCCGAAGGAGGCCTGGATCGACTACGTCGGCCTCAACCACCTCGGCTGGGTCCGTGGCCTGCACATCGCGGGCCGCGACGAGCTGCCGCGGCTGCTCGCCGACCCCGACCTGCTCGGCTCCTTCGAGGAGGGCAAGCTCTTCGGTGTCGACTGGCTGCAGTCCCTCGGCGCGATCCCCAACGAATACCTGCACTACTACTACTTCAACCGCGAGGCCGTCCGCGCCTACCAGCATGCAGAGAAGACCCGCGGCGCCTTCCTGCGCGACCAGCAGGCCCACTTCTACGAGGAGATGCGCGACCCGGGCGCCCAGGCCCTGGCCGCCTGGGACCGCACCCGGGCCGAGCGCGAGGCGACGTACATGGCCGAGAACCGGGAGAGCGCCGGCGCCGGCGAACGCGACGCCGACGACCTCTCCGGCGGCTACGAGAAGGTCGCCCTCGCCCTGATGCGGGCCATCGCCCGCGACGAGCGCACGACGCTGATCCTGAACGTCCGCAACCAGGGCACCCTCTCCGCTCTCGACACGGACGCCGTCATCGAGGTCCCGTGCCTGGTCGACGCCAACGGCGCGCACCCGGTCGCCGTCGCCCCGCTGCCCGAGCACGCCACCGGCCTGGTCTGCGCGGTGAAGGCCGTCGAGCGGGAGGTGCTGGCCGCGGCCGAGTCCGGCTCGCGGACGACGGCGGTGAAGGCGTTCGCACTGCACCCGCTGGTCGACTCCGTGAACGTGGCCCGACGGCTGGTCGAGGGCTACACGGACGTTCACCCGGGCCTTTCCTACCTGAAGTAAGCTCCCGGCGGAAAGCGCTTTCCCTCCCCTTGCGCTCTCGCCGCCCTCTCTCTGGAGACCTCTCATGCACGACGAACGCCGCCGGATCGAGGAGCGCGCCGAGCGCCTCCACAACCAGCGCATCAAGACCGCGATCTACGCGGCCACCGTCCCCCTGACGGTCGAGGCCTGGCAGGCGCCGGGCGAGCCGGTCCCCTTCGAGGAGGCCGCGGCCGCGTCCTACGAGCCCTTCGCGCTGGGCACCCCGTGGGGCCCGCCGTGGGGCACGACCTGGTTCCGGATGCGCGGGCAGGTGCCCGCCGAGTGGGCCGGAAAGCGTGTCGAGGCCGTCATCGACCTCGGATTCGTCGGCGACTGGCCCGGCAACCAGGCCGAGGCGCTGGTCCACCTCACCGACGGGACGCCGCTGAAGGCGGTCAACCCCCTCAACCAGTACGTGCCGATCGCCAACCCGGCCACGGGCGGCGAGGAGATCGACTACCTGGTCGAAGCGGCCTCGAACCCGGACATCCTGGCGAACAACTTCTCCGAGCCCACCCTTCTCGGCGACGTCCTCACGGCGGGCGACAAGCCGCTGTACACCTTCCAGCGCGCCGACCTCGCCGTCCTCGACGAGGAGGTCTTCCACCTCGACCTCGACTTCCAAGTGCTGCGCGAGCTGATGGTCCACCTCGGCGAGCACGAGCCGCGCCGCCACGAGATCCTGCACGCCCTCGACCGCGCCATGGACGCCCTGGACCTGGACGACGTCTCCGGCAGCGCCGCCGCCGTCCGCGAGGTGCTCGCGCCGGTCCTCGCCAAGCCCGCGCACGCCAGCGCCCACACCGTCTCCGGTGTCGGCCACGCGCACATCGACTCGGCCTGGCTGTGGCCCATCCGCGAGACCAAGCGCAAGACGTCCCGCACCTTCTCCAACGTCACCGCGCTCGCCGACGAGTACGAGGACTTCATCTTCGCCTGTTCCCAGGCCCAGCAGTACGAGTGGGTGCGCGACAACTACCCCAAGGTCTGGGCGCGCATCCAGGAGTCCGTGAAGAAGGGCCAGTGGGCGCCGGTCGGCGGCATGTGGGTCGAGTCCGACGGCAACCTGCCCGGCGGCGAGGCCATCGCCCGCCAGCTCGTCCACGGCAAGCGGTTCTTCATCGAGCACTTCGGCATCGAGACCAAGGGCGTCTGGCTGCCGGACTCCTTCGGCTACAACGCGGCCTACCCGCAGCTCGCCAAGCTGGCCGGCAACGAGTGGTTCCTCACCCAGAAGATCTCCTGGAACCAGACCAACACCTTCCCCCACCACACCTTCTGGTGGGAGGGCATCGACGGCACCCGCATCTTCACCCACTTCCCGCCCGTCGACACCTACAACGCCCGCTTCAGCGGCGAGGAGATGGACCGCGCGGTCCGCAACTACGCCGAGAAGGGCGCCGGCACCCGCTCCCTGGCCCCCTTCGGCTGGGGCGACGGCGGCGGCGGCCCCACCCGCGAGATCATGGAACGCGCCCGCCGGCTCGCCGACCTGGAGGGCTCGCCCAAGGTCGTCGTCGAGCACCCGGACGAGTTCTTCGCCAAGGCCCGCGAGGAGTACCCGGACGCCCCGGTCTGGAACGGCGAGCTCTACCTGGAGCTGCACCGCGCCACCTACACCTCCCAGGCCCGCACCAAGCAGGGCAACCGCCGCTCCGAACACCGGCTGCGCGAGGCGGAGCTGTGGGCGACCACGGCCGCGCTGCACGCGCCGGGCTACGCCTACCCGTACGAGAAGCTGGACCGCCTGTGGAAGACGGTCCTGCTCCACCAGTTCCACGACATCCTGCCGGGTTCGTCGATCGCCTGGGTGCACCGCGAGGCGGAGGCCGAATACGCCCGTGTGGCGAAGGAGTTGGAGGAGCTGACGGCCGAGGCGGTCGCCGCGCTGGGCGGTGGCACGGCCCGGGTCTTCAACACCAGCCCCTTCGACCGGGCCGAGGTCGTGCGCACCGCCGAGGGCGTCCCCACGTACGTCGAGGTGCCCGCGAGCGGCAGCGCTCCGCTCACGGCCGCCGAGCCGCCGCAGCCGGTGACGGTGGCCGGACGGGTCCTCGACAACGGCCTGGTCCGTGTCGAGGTGGCCGAGGACGGCACCCTGGCGTCCGTACGGGACCTGCGGGCCGGCGGTCGCGAAGTCCTCGCCGACCAGGGCAACCTGCTCCGTCTGCACACCGACCTCCCGAACTACTGGGACGCCTGGGACATCGACAAGCACTACAAGAACCGCTACACCGACCTGCTGGACGCCGACTCGGTCACGGTCGTCGAGCAGGACCCGCTGCTCGGCGCCATCCGCGTGGAACGCAGCTTCGGCAAGGGCTCCAAGCTCACCCAGACGATCACCCTGCGGGCCGGCAGCCCCCGTATCGACTTCGAGACCGACATCGACTGGCACGAGGCCGAGAAGATCCTCAAGGCGGGCTTCCCGGTCGACATCCGCGCCCCGCACTCCTCCGCGGAGATCCAGTTCGGCCACATCCAGCGGCCCACCCACACCAACACCAGCTGGGAGGCGGCCCGCTTCGAGGTCTCCGGCCACCGCTGGGTGCACATCGCCGAGCCCGGCTACGGCGTCGCGGTCATCAACGACTCGACCTACGGCCACGACGTCTCCCGCACGGTCCGCGAGGACGGCGGTACGACGACCCGCGTCAGCCTCAGCCTGGTGCGCGCCCCGCGCATCCCGGACCCGGAGGCCGACCAGGGCCGCCACCGCTTCGTGTACTCCCTCCTGCCCGGAGCGAGCATCGAGGACGCGGTCGCGGAGGGCTACGCCCTCAACCTTCCCCTCCGGGTGGCGGATTCCGCGGGTGCGCCCGAGCCGGTCGTCTCGGTGGACGGCGAGGGCGTGACGGTCGAGGCCGTGAAGCTGGCCGACGACGAGTCCGGCGACGTGGTGGTCCGGCTCTACGAGTCCCGCGGCGGCCGCGCCCAGGGCGTCCTGCGCACCGGCTTCCCGCTGGCCGGCGCCCAGGTCACCGACCTGCTGGAGCGGCCGCTGGAGGACGCGGAGCTCGCCGAGGGAGCCGTCCCGGTCACCCTGCGCCCCTTCCAGATCCTGACCCTCCGGCTGCGGAGGGGCTGACGGATGGCCATGCAACCCTGGTTCACCGACGCCAAGTTGGGGATCTTCATCCACTGGGGCATCTACGCCGTCGACGGCGTCCAGGAGTCCTGGTCGTTCTACGACGACATCGTGCCGCACGACCGGTACATGTCCCAGCTGGAGCGCTTCACCGGCGCCAAGTACGACCCGAAGGCGTGGGCGGACCTGTTCGCCCGCGCCGGGGCGAAGTACGCGGTCCTGACGTCCCGTCACCACGACGGCGTGGCCCTGTGGGACACGGAGTACGGCGACCTCAACCTCGGCAAGGACTACCTCGGCCCCTACACCGAGGCCCTGCGCGAGAAGGACCTCAAGGTCGGCTTCTACTACTCCCACTCCGACTGGAACCACCCCGACTACGCGTCCACCCGCAAGCCGGGCCGCCCGCCGGAACAGGAGGACAACCGCTACTCGGAGGTCGCCGCCGAGGACGAGGACCTGGAGGCCTGGGAGCGGTTCATCGCCTACCGCGACGGCCAGATCCGCGAGCTGGCCTCCCGCTACCGGCCCGACCTGATGTGGTTCGACGGCGAGTGGGACCGCAGCGAGGAGCAGTGGCGCATCCCCGAACTCGCCGCGCTCATCCGCTCGTACGTGCCCGATGTCGTCTTCAACGCCCGCATGCTCAGCGAGGGCGACTACGCGACGCCGGAGCAGGGCGCTCCCATCGTGCCGCCGGACGGCCCCTGGGAGCTGTGCCTGACCATCAACGATTCGTGGGGCTACCAGCACCACGACCACAACCACAAGTCGCTGGCGCAGCTGATCCGCTACTTCACGGAGACGATCGGCGGCGGCGGGAACCTCCTGCTGGACGTCGGCCCGATGGAGGACGGCACCATCCCGCAGCCGCAGGTCGAACGGCTGGAGGGCCTGGGGGAGTGGATCCGCAGGCACGCGGAGGCGGTGTACGGCACGGTGCGCGGCCTGCCCGCCGGGCACCACTACGGCCCCAGCACCCTCTCCGCCGACCGCCGCACCCTCTACCTCACCCTGTTCGACATCCCCCGCGCCGAGATCGGCGTCCGGGGCCTGGCGACGGCGGTCCGCAAGGTCACCGTCCTCGGCACCGGCACGGAACTCGGCCACCGGGTGGTCGGCGGGCTGCACGACGCGGTGGGCGTGCTGTGGATCGACCCGCCCGCCGCGGCGGACCTCGACCCGTACGCGACCGTGCTCGCCGTCGAGTTGGAGGGGGAGCTGGAGCTTTACCGGGGCTCGGGCCGCTTCTGAGCCCCGCTCACATATAGCCGTCCCGGTCCTCGTCCAGGTTCTCGCCGCGCTGCTTCCGGGCGTCCCGCCGTCCTCGCAAGAGTTCGGTCAGGGGAGCCCGGAGCGCGTAGATCCCTGCCAGGGCGCCCGCGATGCCCGCCGCCGTGAACAGCCAGTTCTGCATCGAGGTGAAGCGGTGCGACCAGGTGTTGTGCACGGTCAGGTGAACGGTGATCGGGGGGTGGAGGGTTTCCAGGGCGCGGTCCGTGTCGCCCTGGAACGTGGTGACGGTGACGGCGAGTTCGTAGTCGCCGGGCTCGGTGGCGGACACGCTCCACTGCCACTCGGCGGTGTCCCCGGGCTCGCCGATGGGCTGCTTCTCCTCGCTCTGGGACACCACCCTCACGTTCTGGCTGTCCGCCGACAGCCGGGCACCCTGCACCCCGCCCACCCGGAAGGCCCTGGTCACCCGTGCGGTCCGCGCGGTGCGGTGCGAGGACTTCGCGCCACGCGCGGTGAGGATGACGTCGTACTTCAGGTGGCCTCCGACGTTCATCGAGACGTAGGGCGTATAGGTGAGGGACCCGTCGAAGAGGTGTTTACGGTCGTTGACGACCGAGGCCTGTAAGTCCGCCTGGCCCAGCTCCGCCCCCGCGCTTCCCTGGTCGGGAACCCCGCAGGCGGCGAGACCGAGGGCGAGGAGCAGCACCAGAGACCAGATGGCCGCGATCCTCGTCCGCACTCCTGTGCCGCCCCCGAACCCCGTCATGTCGAACCACGGGAAGGCCCCCGCGGCGGGTAGGTTCAAGATTCTTCCCGCCGCGGGGGCCCGGGCGCCAGCCCTTCTTCCAGCCTCCTCGATGGCTCCTCAGCCGGTGAAGCCGGCCGTGATGGAGGTGAACTGCCAGTTGTTCTGGCTGATGCCGGAGCAGTTGCTCACCACGCCGCCGCCCGGGCACGGCCGGTCGCGGTTGACCGACCAGAAGGCGAGGCGGGCGATGTGGTGCGAGTTGGCCCAGTCCTTGATCTGGGTCCAGATCGCCGGGGTGGTGGTCTCCTGCTGGTCGGACAGGCCGTTCATGCCGGAGATGCCGATGTGGGAGTAGGCGGTGGCGTCGTCCCAGCCGAAGGTCGACTTCAGCTTGGCCTTCAGGCCCTCCGCAGCGTTGACGGTGTTGCCGTACATGTCGGAGCCGCCGCCGAAGTCGAACGGCATGATCGTGAAGACGTCGATGTTGGCGCCGAGCGACTGCGCCTGCTCGATGAGCCGGTTGCCGTAGTACGTCGGGCCGGTCGTCGAGGTGCCGAAGGTGACGATGGTCTTCAGGCCTGGGTTGTTGGCCTTGACCGTCTTCAGGGCGGTGAGGATCTTCGCCTGGACGGCCTCGTTCTCGAACTCGTCGGAGTTCTCGATGTCCATGTCGATCGCCTTCAGCGAGTAGGCGTCGATCACCTTCTGCAGCGCCCCGGCGAGCGCGCTCGCGGAGGAGCAGTTGGCGCCGAGCTTGCTGCCCTGCCAGCCGCCGAACGACGGCACGATGTCACCGCCGGCCGAGCGGACGGCGTTGATCGCGGACTGGTCGGCGCCGCCGGTCAGCGGCCGACTGCCGTCCCAGGCGGGAGTGCAGCCGCCGGAGTCGAGCACGAAGGCCATCGTGAACCACTTGATGCCGGTCGCGCTCATCACCGTCGACGGGCTCGGCGGGTCGCCCCAGCCCTCGTACAGATAGGGCGCGGCCTGCTTGAACCCGGTGCCGCCACCGCCGCCCGCATCCGTGGTCACGGAGACGGAGTTGGAGGCCCCGGAGGTGTTCCCGGCCGCGTCCCGCGCCTTGACGGTGAAGGTGTACGACGTGCTCGGCGAGAGCCCGCTGACCGTGGCGGTCGTCCCGGAGACGCTGAGCACGTTGTTCGAGCCGCTGTAGATGTCGTACGCCGTGACTCCGACGTTGTCCGTCGAGGCGTTCCACTTCAGCGACACACTCGACGAGGTCTTGCCGGTGGAGGTCAGGCCGGTCGGCGCGGTCGGCGCCTGGGTGTCCGAGCCGCCGCCCCCGCCGCCGGGACCGTCGAGGCTGATGTCGTCGGCGTAGTAGGTGCCCTGGGCGTACCAGCCGTGGACGTAGATCGTGGCGCTGGTCTGCGAGGCACCGGTCGTGAAGGAGACGGTCAGTTGGCTGTACGCCGACGGGGACGTCGTCCACGTCGACGCGCCGCCGTTCACGCCGAGGTAGACGTAGGACCCGCGCACCCACCCTTGAAGCGAGTACGTGGTGTTCGGCTGGACGGAGACGGTCTGGCTGCACTGCGCGTTGTCGCTCGAACTCACCGCCCCCGCAAGGGCCTTGGAGCCGCCGTGTACGGGGGAGGAGACGACCGAACCGAGGTTGCCGGTGCAGGTCCAGGGGGAGAGACTGCCCGACTCGAAGCCGGGATTGGTCAGGATGTTGGCCGCTTGGGCCGTACCGGGAAGAGCGATGGCTCCGGCGAGCGCGAGAGCAGCGGAGCCGAGCAGGGCAAGAAGCCGACGTCTGTGACGTCCGAGTGTGTTGCGCACGCGATCTCCCTGGGGAATGGGGGTGTTCGGGAGTGCACGGAGGTGCGCCACACAAGTTGGTATGGACCAATCCCGCTGTCAATACTTGACGCGGAATTGGTCCATACCGGTGAGCTTCTTCAGGGGTGTCGACGGCCTAGAGCGGCAGGACCTGAGCCGAGACCTCGACGGAGTCGACGGGTGCGGGAACCGCAGGCAGCAGCGGCTCCCCCTCCACCCTCTGCTGCGGCAGCGAAACCGCCCGCAGCGGCCGCGGAGCCGACACCACCGTGTAGTCCTGCCCCAGGAACGGCGGCACCATCTCCCCGGGGTCCTCGCCGAGGGCCAACTGCACAGCGGCCCAAGGCGCGTTGACCCCGCACAGCGACAGCTGGTGCAACCCGCCCGCGGGCCGGGTGTTGACGTCCATCAGCACCGGCTCGTCACCGAACATCCGGAACTGGATGTTGGACAGATAGTGCAGCCCGAACCCCTCTGCGATCCGCCGCGCCGGCTCCAGCCACTGCTCGTGCAACGTGAACCCGCGCCGCCGCCCGTTCTTGGTGCGCCCGATCGCCAGCCGCATCCGGTTGTCAGGACCGGTGAGGCAGTCCACCGACACCTCCGGCTGCTCCAGCCGCGGCATCACCAGCCAGTCGACGGGCTCGTCGGCCCGCTCCAGCGCCTGCACGACCAGATCCAGCGGCACATGCGGGCCGGGGAAGCCGTTGAGGTGAACGAGCGAGAAGGGGGCGCGTGTGATCACACGGAAGCCCACGCCGCCCGCGCCGGACGCCGGCTTGAAGCACGCCTTGTGTCCGCCCCCCTCCAACTCCTCCACGGCGGCGACGAGTTCAGCCGCGGTCCGCACCCGCCACCACGGCGGCACGGGTACCCCGATCGCCTGGACCGCCTCGTACGCGATCACCTTGTCGTGGAAGACGGCCACCGCCTCCGGAGGCGGCGCCAGCAGCGCCGTACCGACCGCTTCGAAGTCGGCGCGGTGCGCCACGATCGCCGCCTGCTGCAGCCGCGGTACGAAGACGTCGATACCGCGCCGCTGGCACTGGTCGAGGGCGTACTCGACGTACGCGGCCGGGGACAGGCCCTCCGGTTCCAGATCGGCGGTGTCGGCGGCGGCCAGCACGGGGGAGTCCGGGTCCCCGTGCGTCGCATGGATCTCCACGGCGCGATCGCTGGGATTTCGCCGCAGCTGATCCATGAAGAACACGTTCTCCGCGTACGTGCGGTTGAGCCAGACGCGTACGCGAGAGACCATGCAGGGCCGTCCTTTCACGGTTCGCGGGCACGGCTGAGCAGCCCGTGCCCGGGCAGGGGAGATGGAGGGTCACCAAACCGCCCTTGTGAAGGGAAGTTCCTGGCGGTGGTGTCGGGGCGATCATACGGCTTCCCGGCGGCCGCGCGTGCAACGTGCGTGTTACGGATTCAATGATCTTGCCGCCTTGTCGGTGAGCCGGGAAATGTGTTCTCGTGGTCCCATCCGTGAGTCCGCGGGTGCGCTGCGTGTACGGAGGGGGCGACAGGTGACGTCGACGGCCGGTGGTGCCGGACAGCTGCTGGCCATCAGCGACCTGCACATCGGATACGCCGAGAACCGCGCCCTGGTCGAGGCGATGCGCCCCGAGTCGGACGAGGACTGGCTGCTGGTGGCCGGCGACGTCTCGGAGAGCGTGGCCGACATCCGCTGGGCCCTGAAGACCCTCGCGAGCCGTTTCCGCAAGGTGATCTGGGCGCCGGGCAACCACGAGCTGTGGACCCATCCGAAGGACCCCGTCACCCTGCGCGGCGTCGCCCGCTACGAGCACCTCGTCGCCATGTGCCGCGAACTCGGAGTGACGACACCCGAGGACCCCTACCCGGTGTGGGAGGGCCAGGGCGGCCCGGTGGCCGTCGCACCGCTCTTCCTCCTCTACGACTACTCGTTCCTGCCGGCCGGCTGCACCACCAAGGAGCAGGGCCTCGAGTACGCGCACGGCACCGGCATCGTGTGCAACGACGAGTTCCTGCTGCACCCCGACCCCTACCCGAGCCGCGAGGCCTGGTGCCGGGCCCGCGTCGCCGAGACCGAGGGCAGGCTCACCGCGCTCCCCGCCGGACTGCCGACCGTCCTGGTCAACCACTACCCGCTGGACCGGCACCCCTGCGACGTCCTGTGGCACCCGGAGTTCGCCATGTGGTGCGGCACCGCACTGACCGCCGACTGGCACCGCCGCTTCCGCGTCGAGACCATGGTGTACGGGCACCTCCACATCCCGCGGACCACCTGGCACGAGGGTGTCCGCTTCGAGGAGGTGTCAATCGGCTACCCCCGAGAGTGGCGCAAGCGGCCGCAGCCGCCGGGGAGACTGCGACGCGTGCTGCCGAAGGAGGTCGGGGTCCGGTGATCGAGGAGCTGCTGCCGGACGAGGTGGTGGCCGTGGAGGTGCACGGCGACGACGGGAGCGAGCCCGCGCCGCTGTACCCCGAGGAGGCCAAGGCCGTGGCGCGGGCGGTGCACAAGCGCCGCCGCGAGTTCGCCTTGGTACGCGCCTGCGCGCGCCGCGCCATGGAGAAGCTCGGCGTGCCCGCGCAGCCCCTGCTGCCCGGCGACCGCGGGGCACCGGTCTGGCCGCCCGGCCTGGTCGGCAGCATGACCCACTGCGACGGCTACTGCGCCGCCGCCCTGGTCCGCGCCACCGACCTGGCCTCCGTCGGCATCGACGCCGAATCCCACCAGCCGCTCCCCGAGGGCGTCCTGGACGCCGTGTCCCTGCCCGGCGAGGCGGCCGGGCTGCGGCGCCTGGCCCTGCGGCACCCCGAGGTCCACTGGGACCGGCTGCTGTTCAGCGCCAAGGAATCGGTCTACAAGGCGTGGTTCCCCCTCACCGGGCTGTGGCTGGAGTTCACCGAGGCCGCCATCGAGGTCTTGGTCGACCCCGACGAGCGGCTGCACGGCGGCTTCCGCGCCGAACTCCTCGTCCCCGGTCCGCTGGTCGGAGGACGTCGGCTCGGGCACTTCGAGGGCCGGTGGACCGTTCAGCGGGGGCTCGTGGCGACAGCGATCACCGTGCCGCACACTCCCTGAGCCCCCGCCCGGCGGCGGCCGGCCGTCACGGCTCCGGGCACCAGCTCTGCAGCAGCCGGAAGAACTCCTCCTCGTTGCCCGCCAGTCCCGCGGCCGCCAGTGCCTGCTCCGCCTCGGCGAGCACGGCGGGCGGTACGACAGGTGGTCGCGAGGAGCCGGGGGGACCGTCGAACGCGGCTCGTACGGTGTGCAAGAGCCGCAGGTAGGCCTGTACGGCGGTGCGCTCGCGGTCGGTCAGTACGGCTGTGGGCATCGGTCGGCTCTCCCCGCGTCGGCGTCGTCGGTCGCACCCCGCACAAGGGGGCGCAACTCCAGCTTGCCGCCCGCCACTGACAATGGGGTCCGGGCACCGGTCCGTTCGCCCGCTTAGCGGAGGCGAAACGTCCTCGAAATCCCTTGTGGGAAAGCAGTTCTACGCTGGAGGGCAAGGGCTTTCGGCCGCCTGTGCGCGGCCCTGGAACGGGGAGGCAAGTGCGTGGTCGACGTTCCACCACGGCGCCCGGTGCGCGCCGTACGACTGCGCCCGGTGGGCGACGGAGAACTCGAGTTGCAGTACCGCGTGGTGCACGGATACCGGCGCGCCTTCCGGATGGCAGGCGAGGGCCCGGCACTGGTGCTCATCCACGGCATCGGCGACTCCTCGGCGACCTGGGCCGAGTTGATCCCCGACCTGGCCCGCACGCACACCGTGATCGCGCCCGATCTGCTCGGCCACGGCGCTTCCGACAAACCGCGCGCCGACTACTCGGTGGCCGCGTACGCGAACGGCGTGCGGGACCTGCTCACCACGCTCGGCATCGAGTCGGCGACGCTGGTCGGCCACTCGCTGGGCGGGGGCGTGGCCATGCAGTTCGCCTACCAGTTCCCCGAGCGCACCGAGCGGCTCATCCTGGTGAGCGCGGGCGGAGTGGGACGCGAGGTCAATCCCGTGCTGCGGCTGGTCTCCCTGCCGGGCGCCCATCTGATGCTGTCGACGCTGCGGTTGCCGGGGATGCGGCTGCAAGTGGGGCTGGCGGTGCGTCTGATGAAGCTCCTGGACACCGATCTCGGCCAGGACGCACCCGAACTGCTCACCCTCGTCGACGCCCTGCCGGACGAGACCTCCCGCAACGCCTTCATCCGCACCCTGCGCGCGGTCGTGGACTGGCGGGGCCAGGTCGTCACCATGCTCGACCGGTGCTATCTCACCGAGGGCATGCCCACCATGCTGCTGTGGGGCGACCGGGACAGCGTGGTGCCGGTGCGGCACGCGTACGGGGCGCACGAGGCGATGCCGGGCAGCCGCCTGGAGATCTTCGAACAAGCGGGCCATTTCCCGTTCCACAGCGACCCCGCGCGGTTCGTGTCACTGGTCGAGGAGTTCACGGCGACCACGCGTCCGGCCGACTGGAGCCGGGAGCACTGGCGCGAACTGCTCGTCGGGGGCCGGCCGGGCACCACCGCGGGCCGCCCGGACACGGCCCGCAACCGTAAGGTGGAACGGGATCTGAGGGAGGCGAGCGAACGCAGTGCAACATGACGTCACGTGGAGCCGGTGATGTCCGTGTCGCGCATTCGACGCTAGCCCTGCGGCCCCAGATACCCCAGCGACGCCTCGATCCGTCCTGCCAGGTGATCGCGTTGCACCGGTCCCCGCACCCCCGAACCCGCCAGCCATGTACGGCACCTGCTGGCCAGCAGGAGGCCGAAGGACTCGGCCTCCTGCTCCTCGGCGAGGTCGAAACGGCTGCGGGCGGCGACCTTGCGGACGGTGTCCCGCAGGTCCGCGTCGTCGCTGAGCAGGCGGGCCGCGACCCGGGCGCCCTCGACGTGATGGCCGCAGTGGCCGGCCTTCATGTGCCACAGCTCGTGGCCGAGGATCACCAACTGGTGGTCCGGCGCGGTCCGTTCCTCGATCACGACGAGGTCCTGGTCGGTCATGTCGAGCCACAGCCCGCTCGCCGTGCCGGTCGGGAAGGCGGCCGTGCGGAAGTGCACCGGCCGGCCGCGCCGTCTGCTCATCGCCGCGCACAGCGCGCCGTACAGGTCCTCGGGCGGCGCCGGTGCGGCAAGGGTGAGCTCCGCGACCAGTTCACCGCACAGGCGGCGCATGTCCCTTCCGATGCCCACAGCTCTCCCCAGGCTCACGACTCGGGCCGCTTGACGCTCTCCAGGAGCATGTCCAGCCACTCCGCGACCTTGTCGCGGTGCTGGTCGGTGGGCAGTTGTGCGGCCCGCCAGGCGATTCCGCGGACACCGTGGTCCTGCAGCAGCCGCTCCAGCGGGTCGTCGGCGGCCGCGGCCGCCTCCCGCTCGGCGAGCTTGTGCAGGAGCTCCTGCTCCGTGCTCTGCAGGGCGCCCGTGAGGGCCTCGGGGTCCTCGGCCGTGAGGAATCCGGCGTGCACCCGGAAGAAGCGCTGGATGGCGTCGCAGTGCTCCATGGTGGGCCGCCGGTCGCCGTTGATCAGTGCGCCCGCCTGCTGGCGGGACATGCCCGCACCGTCGGCGATCTCCTGCTGGGTGTACTTGCGGCCATTGGGCTTGAGCCGGGTGCGCCGCAGCAGGTCGAGCCGCTGCAGAAACCGCTCCTGCACATCGGGCTCGCCCGCCGGACGGCCGCTCAGCAGGGCCCTGACCACGGGCTCGGGAACCCCCGAGGCGGCGGACAGGCGGCCGGTGTCGAAGACCTCCGCGTGCGGCACGCCGAGCCGGTCGGCGAGCGCGGTGACGCGGGCGACGACGGCCGGCAGCGCAGCGGTCGCAGCCGTGGTGCCCGGACTCTCGAAGCCATCCGTCACCGACAGATCTCCTACGTTTCTCACAGGCTTCTCACAAGCGGTTGCCGTGAACCCGACGGAGATTACCGGGTAGTTCGAACTCACATCCAGGTGTCGCCACAACTGTGGCCAAATTCAGCCGTCAACAAGCATGAAATGCCACGATAGTTGACATGACTCGATCCGGGGCCGCAGGATCAAGGCGCCGCGTGAAGGCCGCAGAGGCAAGAGGGGTGACCTCCCGATGGCGTATCAGGCAGGAGGGCAGCGTCCGGCACCGCGGCCCGTCCCCGAGAGTCTCGAGGCCCAGGCGTATCTGCAGGACTACGCCACCCTCCTGGAGGCCGTTCCCTTTCCATCCGTCGTTCTCGACCACCGCTGGGACGTCGTTCTGTCCAACAATGCTTTCGCGTCACTTTTCCGTGAGGTGAGCCCGCATCCGACGGCGATGCCCGGCGACAACTTCCTCAGGTTCGTGCTGTTCCACCCCGACGCGGGCACGGTCCTCGGCGAGCACGAGTCCAGCTGGTGCCTGCCGATGCTCGCGCACTTCGCGGCCGCCGTCGAGCGCCACGGCCACGACCACGGACTGCAGTCCATCCGCCGCGACATCGCTCAGGACCCGATCATGGAGGCCGCCTACCGGCAGGGCCTGCCGCACTGGATCCGCGCGGTGGGCGAACAGGGCGTGGCGCACGACGGCGCCGTACGCCCCCTGACGCACCCCGATCCGCGCTGGGGCGCCACCGACTGCCGCGTGGTGGACGAGACCCCGAGGACGCTGCAGGACATGGGATACACACGGATGACCCTGGTACTGCGGGAGACCCGCCCCGCCCGCCCCAGGACCCGCACGCCCCGGCACGCGGCGGCGCACCTGAGGGTGGTGCCGGCCCCCGAGGCCTGACCGCACCCCGGTGGGGCCTGGGTGGCCGAGTGACCTGGGATGGCGTCCCTCATGTTCCGGACCGGCGAGGCCGGACGAGTGAGAGGGTCACAGTGCAGGTACAGGAACGGGGGCGGCGCGCCCGCCGGTGGATCACCTTCGGCGTGATCGCGTTCGGGGCGCTGTTCTTGGCCGTCGGGCTGATTCTCGCGGGGCAGTCGGCCTCGCTGCTGGCGGACGGGGAGCGTGCCCGGGGCACGGTGGTGTCCCTGGAGTGGCGCACCGAACACAGCAGCTCATTCCACAAGAACCGGTCGAGCGACAAGCCCAGGGCGTACCCGGTGGTCGAGTTCACGTCGGCGGACGGCGAGCACAGGACGTTCCGGGGCTCGGTCGGCTCCGATCCACCGTCGTACGGGGCGGGTGAGCGGGTCGACGTGCTCTACCGGGCGGATTCCCCCCAGGAGGCGCGGATCAACGGGTTCGCCTCGCTGTGGCTGCTGCCGCTGATCTTCGGCGGGCCCGGGTCGTTGGCCGTGGGGATCGGGACGGCCATCGCGTTGGTGATGCGCAGACGTTCCAGGGCCGCCTGAGCACTGCAGGTGATGTCCACATCAGCGGCACCGCGAGGTGATTGCGGCCAGCCGTGTGTGCGCCATGTTCAGAATCAGTGGTATGTGACATAGTACTGCCGTGAGTCAGCCACTGACCTGCGATGTCGTGATCGTCGGAGCCGGCATGACAGGCGCCGCCTGTGCCCTCTACGCCTGCCGCGCAGGCCTGGACGTCATCGTGGTGGACCGTGGCCCGGTGGCCGGCGGCACGACCGGCGCGGGGGAGGGCAATCTCCTCGTCTCGGACAAGGAGCCCGGCCCGGAGCTCGACCTCGCGCTTCTCTCGCACCGCCTGTGGGCCGAACTGGCGCAGGAGTTCGGGGAGGCCGTCGAGTACGAGGCCAAGGGCGGCGTGGTGGTGGCCACCTCTCCCGGCGGTCTCGTCGCGCTGGAGGAATTCGCCGCCGGGCAGCGAGCTGCCGGAGTGACCGCCACGACCGTCGCGGGCACCGAACTGTACGCACTCGAACCCCATCTGGCCCCCGGCCTGCCCGGCGCCGTCCACTACCCGCAGGACTCCCAGGTCATGCCCGCCCTGGCGGCCGCCCACCTCGTCCGGGCCTCCGGCGCACGCCTGTTCACCGGCCGGACGGTGACGGAGGTTCTGCGGGCAACTGACGGGAGCGTACGGGCCGTGCGCACAGACGGCGGCGACATCCACACTCCGGCCGTGGTCAACGCGGCCGGCACCTGGGGCGGCGAACTCGCCGCCCTCGCGGGCACCTCCCTGCCCGTCCTGCCGCGGCGCGGCTTCGTCCTGGTCACCGAACCGCTGCCGCGCAGGGTCCACCACAAGGTGTACGCCGCCGACTACGTGGCCGACGTGGCCAGCGACTCGGCCGCGCTGCAGACCTCGCCGGTCGTGGAGGGCACGGCCGCGGGACCGATCCTGATCGGCGCGAGCCGGGAACGGGTCGGCTTCGACCGGTCGTTCTCGCTGCCGGCCCTGCGCGCCCTCGCGGCCGGCGCGACCCGCCTCTTCCCCTTCCTGTCCGGCGTCCGCGCCCTCCGCTCGTACGCCGGCTTCCGCCCGTACATGCCCGACCATCTGCCCGCCATCGGCCCCGATCCCCGCGTCCCCGGCCTCTTCCATGCCTGCGGCCATGAAGGCGCGGGCATCGGGCTCGCCACCGGCACCGGCCACCTGATCGCCCAGACCCTGACCGCGAAGACACCCGACCTGGACCTCGCCCCGTTCCGCCCCGACCGCTTCCCCGAGGAGACCCCGTGAGCTCCCCACTGGACCTGGCACAGGCCGACCCGCGCCCGGCCTTCACGGTCACGCTGGACGGCCGGGAGATCGAAGCGTGGCCCGGCCAGACGGTCGCCGCCGCGCTCTGGGCAGCGGGCGTCACCTCCTGGCGCACCACCCGGGACGGAGGCCGCCCGCGCGGTGTCTTCTGCGGGATCGGCGTCTGTTTCGACTGCCTGGTGACCCTCAACGGCCGCCCCAACCAACGGGCTTGCCTCATCTCCCTGCAGCCGGGCGATGCGATCCGCACACAGGAGGGGACCGGCCATGACGACTGACCGCCCCCATCTCGCCGTCATCGGCGCGGGTCCGGCGGGCCTGGCCGCGACCGTGGCCGCCGCCTCGCACGGTGTGCGGGTCACGCTCCTGGACGCGGCCGCACAACCGGGCGGCCAGTTCTACCGGCAGCCCGCCGCCGAACTGCGCGCGCACCGGCCCCAGGCGCTGCACCACGACTGGCGGACCTGGGAGCGACTGCGGGACGGGCTCGACACATATGTAAAGGCAGGCGCGGTAACGCACTTGACGGATCATCATGTCTGGTTCGTGGAACGGCACGCGGACCGGTTCACCGTGCACGCCCTGCTCGGCCCCGAGCAGGAGGACCCGGCGACCGTGCACGCCGACGCCGTGCTCCTGGCCACCGGCGGCTACGAGAAGGTGCTGCCCTTCCCCGGCTGGACCCTCCCCGGCGTCCTCACCGCGGGCGGCGCGCAGGCCATGCTCAAGGGAACCCTCGCGGTTCCCGGACGTACCGCCGTGGTCGCCGGCACCGGGCCGCTGCTGCTGCCGGTCGCGACCGGTCTCGCCGCGGCCGGAGTGGACGTCGCCGCGCTCGTCGAGTCCGCCGATCCCAGGGCGTTCGTACGACGGTCCCGGGCGCTCGCGGCACAACCGGGCAAGGTCGCCGAAGGGGCCGGGTACGCGGCCCGGCTGCTGCGGCATCGCGTGCGCACCCTCACCCGGCACACCGTAGTCGAGGCGCACGGCACCGAGCGGCTGGAGGCGGTGACCGTCGCCGCGCTCGACGGCGAGGGGCGGGTCCGGCCCGGCACCGGGCGCCGCATCCCCTGCGACACCCTCGCCGTCGGCCACGGCATGCTCCCGCACACCGACCTCGCCGAGACCCTCGGCTGCCGCCTCGACGGAATGAACGTGCAGGTCGACGACGAGCAGCGCACCGACGTCCCCGGAGTCTGGGCCGCGGGCGAGACCACCGGCATCGGCGGCTCGGCCCTCGCGCTGGCCGAAGGCCACATCGCCGGACGCTCGGCCGCAGCCCGCCTCGCGGGCCGCGCACCGGACCCGCGCGAGTGGGCCGCGGCCGCCAAGTCCCGTACTCGACTACGAGAGTTCGCGGCTGCGCTCGACGCCGTGTACGCGCCGCCCGCCCACTGGAGCGAGCTGATCACCGACGACACCGTCGTGTGCCGCTGCGAAGAGGTCACCGGTGGCACGATCCGTGAGGCCGTCGCGGAGCTCGGCGCCGGTGACGTCCGCACGGTGAAGCTGCTGACGCGGGCCGGGATGGGCTGGTGCCAGGGCCGGGTGTGCGCACCCGCGGTCGCCGGGCTCGCCGGGTGCCGACTCGACCCGTCCAGACGGCCGTTCGCCCGTCCCGTACCGCTCGGTGTCCTTGCCCGCGAGGACACGCATCCCACCGAGAGAGGATCCTCATGACCGACCACCGTCCCTGGCGCGGCGTCCTCGTCGCCACCGCACTGCCGCTGAACGACGACCTCACGGTGAACCACGACAAGTACGCCGAGCACTGCGCCTGGCTCGTCGAGAACGGCTGCGACGGCGTCGTCCCCAACGGCTCGCTGGGGGAGTACCAGGTGCTCACCCCCGAGGAACGCGCCAAGGTCGTCGAGACGGCCGTCGCCGCGATCGGCGGGCAGCGGGTCATGCCCGGAGTGGCCGCTTACGGGGCCGCTGAGTCCCGCCGCTGGGCCGAGCAGGCCCGTGACGCCGGCTGCCACGCGGTGATGCTGCTGCCGCCCAACGCCTACCGCGCCGACGAGCGTTCGGTGCTCGCCCACTACGCGGAGGTCGCGAAGGCGGGCGTGCCGGTCGTGGCGTACAACAACCCGATCGACACCAAGGTCGACCTCGTGCCGGAACTCCTGGCGAAGTTGCACGGCGAGGGGTACATCCGCGCCGTCAAGGAGTTCTCCGGGGATGTCCGCCGCGCCTACCGGATCGCCGAACTCGCCCCGGAACTGGACTTGTTGATCGGCGCCGACGATGTCCTCCTCGAGCTGGCGATCGCGGGCGCGAAGGGCTGGGTGGCCGGCTACCCGAACGCCCTGCCGGCCGCGAGCGTGGAGCTGTACCACGCGGCCGTCGACGGCGATCTGACCACAGCGAACCAGCTCTACCGGCAGCTGCATCCGCTGCTGCGGTGGGATTCCCAGGTGGAGTTCGTGCAGGCCATCAAGCTGTCCATGGACATCGTCGGGCGGCACGGCGGGCCGGTGCGGCCACCCCGTATGCCGCTGCTGCCGCACCAGGAGGCGGTCGTCCGCGCGGCCACCGAGAAGGCCGTCGCCGCCGGACTCGCGTAACCCACAAGGAGGCAGGCCATGCGCAGCAGACTCGTCCTGCACGCCGTCGACTCGCACACCGAGGGCATGCCCACCCGTGTGATCACCGGCGGGATCGGGACCATCCCCGGCGCGACGATGAACGAGCGGCGGCTGTACTTCCGCGAACACCGCGACGACATCAAGCAGTTGCTGATGAACGAGCCGCGCGGGCACTCCGCGATGAGCGGTGCGATCCTCCAGCCGCCGACGCGACCCGACTGCGACTGGGGTGTCGTCTACATCGAGGTGTCCGGCTATCTGCCGATGTGCGGGCACGGCACCATCGGCGTCGCGACCGTGCTCGTCGAGACCGGCATGGTCGAGGTCGTCGAACCGGTCACCACCATCCGCCTCGACACCCCGGCCGGAGTCGTGGTCGCCGAGGTGGCGGTGGAGGGCGGCGCGGCCAGGGCGGTGACGCTGAGGAACGTGCCGTCGTTCGCGGTGGGGCTCGACCGCAAGGCGACGCTGGCCGACGGGCGGACGGTTACCTACGACCTGGCATACGGCGGAAACTTCTACGCCATCCTCCCCCTGGACCAGTTCGGCCTCCCCTTCGACCGCGCCCGCAAGGACGACATCCTCTCGGCGGGGCTGGCGCTGATGGACGCCATCAACGCCGAGGACGAGCCCGTCCACCCCGAGGACCCGTCCATCCGCGGCTGCCACCACGTCCATCTGCTGGCCCCCGGCTCCGACGCCCGCCACTCCCGGCACGCGATGGCGATCCATCCCGGCTGGTTCGACCGCTCACCCTGCGGCACCGGCACCAGCGCGCGCATGGCGCAGCTGCACGCGCGCGGCGAGCTCCCCCTGCACACCGAGTTCGTCAACGAGTCCTTCATCGGCACCCGCTTCACCGGCCGCCTCCTCGGCACCACCGAGGTGGCGGGCCGCCCCGCCGTCCTGCCCAGCTTCACCGGCCGCGCCTGGATCACCGGAACCGCCCAGTACCTGCTCGACCCGGAGGACCCGTTCCCCGCGGGGTTCGTCTTGTAGGCGGCCCGATAATGTCCGGTGACCCAAGGAGGACGATCACCATGGCCCAGCAGCATCGCCCCGCCCTTCCCTCGCTCGGCGGCCGGAAGCCCAACTTCCGGGAGAAGGTCGTGGACGTGCTGCGGGCCGCACTGATCTCCGGTGAACTGCGCCCCGGCCAGGTGTACTCGGCGCCGGCCCTCGCACCCCGCCTGGGCGTCTCGGCGACCCCGGTGCGTGAGGCGATGCTCGAGCTGGTGAAGGAGGGCATGGTCGAGATCGTCCCGAACAAGGGGTTCCGGGTCACCGAGGTCTCCGAGAAACAGCTCGACGAGTACACCCATATCCGGTCCCTGATCGAGATCCCGACGACCGTCGGCCTCGCGGCCACCGCCGACCTCGACGACCTGAAGGCGCTGCGCCCGCTCGCCATGGAGATCGTCACCTCGGCCGCGCAAGGCAACCTCACCGACTACGTCGAGGCCGACCTGCACTTCCACCTCGCACTGCTCACCCTGGCCGGCAACGACCATCTCGTGGAAGTCGTCAGGGACCTGCGACAGCGTTCACGGCTGTACGGACTGACGGCCCTGGTCGAGACCGGACGGCTGAAGGCCTCCGCCGAGGAGCACCTCGAACTCCTCGACGCACTGCTCGCGCGCGACACCGAGGCCGTGCGCGAGGTGATGGCCCGGCACCTCGGACATGTCCGGGGGCTCTGGGCCGCCCACTGAGAGCCCGCTTTCGCCATTACGCAAGCTGTTTGCATTTCTTGCGCTATTCTTGCGTGCATGACGCGACGACTTGCTGAGGTGGCGAAGAAGGTCGGGGTCAGTGAGGCCACGGTCAGCCGGGTGCTGAACGGCAAGCCGGGGGTCTCGGAGTCCACCCGGCAGGCGGTGCTCAGTGCCCTGGACGTCCTCGGCTACGAGCGGCCCACGCAGCTGCGCGGCGAGCGCGCCCGGCTCGTCGGACTCGTCCTGCCAGAGCTGCAGAACCCCATCTTCCCGGCGTTCGCCGAGGTGATCGGCGGCGCCCTCGCCCAGCTCGGCCTGACCCCGGTGCTGTGCACGCAGACCAAGGGCGGCGTCTCCGAGGCGGACTACGTGGAGCTGCTGCTGCAACAGCAGGTCTCCGGCGTCGTCTTCGCCGGCGGCCTGTACGCCCAGGCCGACGCCCCGCACGACCACTACCGTCGGCTCGCCGAGCGCAACATCCCCGTGGTGCTGGTCAACGCGTCCATCGAAGACCTCGGCTTCCCCCGTGTGTCCTGCGACGACGCGGTGGCGGTGGAGCAGGCCTGGCGCCACCTGGCCTCGCTCGGGCACGAGCGGATTGGACTGGTGCTGGGGCCGGACGATCACGTTCCGTCGGCCCGCAAACTGGCGGCCGCCAAGGCCTTCGGAGACCTCCCGGACGAGCATGTCGCGCGCGCGATGTTCTCCGTCGAGGGCGGTCACGCGGCCACCTCCCGGCTGATCGACCGCGGTGTCACCGGCTTCATCTGCGCCAGCGACCCGCTCGCCCTCGGTGTCATCCGGGCCGCCCGCCGCAAGGGACTGGACGTGCCGGGCCGGGTTTCGGTCGTGGGCTATGACGACTCGGCGCTGATGAACTGCACCGAGCCGCCCCTGACCACCGTCCGCCAGCCCATCGAGGCGATGGGCCGGGCGGCCGTGGAGCTGCTGAACGCGCAGGTCGGCGGAGGCTCCGTACCCGCCGAAGAGCTCTTGTTCGAGCCGGAGCTGGTGGTGCGGGGATCGACCGCGCAAGCTCCTCGTCCCTGAGATCCAATCTCCTGTCGAATAATTACAGATTCTGCGCGATATCTTGCGGACCCATGTCGGCGGTGCTTGAGTGTGCGGCGCCCACCGCTCCTGCCACGAGGGGTCCACCGATGAGAAGCACCGGGTTCCGCCGCACGTTCGCCGCGCTCAGCGTCTGCTCGCTCGCACTCGCCGCCTCCGCCTGCGGATCGGGCGACGACGGATCGGCGAGCGGGAAGACCCGTATCACCGTCAACTGCGAGCCGCCCCAGAGCGCCAAGGTCGACCGCGGGTTCTTCGAGCAGGACGTCGCCGCCTTCGAGAAGCGGCACCCGGACATCGACGTCGTCGCGCACGACGCGTTCCCCTGCCAGGACCCGAAGACCTTCGACGCCAAACTCGCCGGCGGTCAGATGGAGGACGTCTTCTACACGTACTTCACCGACGCCAGGCACGTCGTCGACATCCACCAGGCGGCCGATCTCACGCCGTACGTCAAGGAGTTGAAGAGCTACGGCACCATCCAGAAGCAGCTGCGCGACATCTACACCGCCGACGGGAAGATCTACGGCGTCCCGCGCACCGGCTACTCGATGGGCCTGATCTACAACCGGAGACTCTTCCAGAAGGCCGGCCTCGACCCCGACAAGCCCCCGGCCACCTGGGACGAGGTCCGCGCCGACGCCAGGAAGATCGCCGCACTCGGCAACGGGACCGTCGGATACGCCGACTACAGCGCCCAGAACCAGGGCGGTTGGCACTTCACCGCCGAGCTGTACTCCCAGGGCGGCGACGTCGTCAGCGCCGACGGCAAGAAGGCCACCATCGACACCGCCGAGGGGCATGCCGTCCTGCAGAACCTGCACGACATGCGCTGGGCCGACAACTCCATGGGCAGCAAGCAGCTCCTGGTCATCAACGACGTGCAGCAGCTGATGGGTTCGGGCAAGCTCGGCATGTATCTCTCGGCGCCGGACAACATCCCGATCCTGGTGAAGGAGAAGGGCGGCAACTACCATGACCTCGCCCTCGGCCCGATGCCCGGCGGCAAGGGCACGCTCATCGGCGGCGACGGCTACATGTTCAACAAGCACGACACGCCCGCCCAGATCCGCGCCGGCCTGCAGTGGCTCGACCACATGTTCCTCACCCCCGGCAAGGGCTTCCTCGGCGACTACGCCCGCGCCAAGAAGGCCGACGCCCCGGTCGGACTGCCCGAGCCGCGCCTGTTCACCGGCGCCGCCGACGCCAAGGACCAGCAGGTCAAGAAGGCCAACGCCAATGTGCCGGTGGAGAACTACCAGACCTTCCTCGACGGCAACCACGGCCTCCAGCTGAAGATCGAGCCGCCCGACGCCCAGCAGATCTACTCGGTCCTCGACTCCGCCGTCTCCGCCGTCCTCACCAAGAAGGACGCGGACATCGACCAGCTGCTGAAGGACGCCTCCGGCAAGATCGACGGCATCCTGGCGCGGGGCTGAGGACATGACGAAGACGGCCGAGCGGCAACCTGTCAGGACGGCCGCCGTCCATCCGGTCCAGGCGCCGTCCCCGGTAGGGGGCCGGGGACGGCGCCGCCTCGCCGACCAGGCCCGCGCCTACGCCTTCCTCCTCGGCGGCCTCATCTGCTTCGCCCTGTTCTCCTGGTACCCGGCGATCCGTGCCGTCGTGATCGCCTTCCAGAAGTACACGCCGGGCTCTCCGCCCGAGTGGGTCGGCACCGCCAACTTCACCCGTGTCTGGCACGACCCCGAGTTCACGGCCGCCTGGCGCAACACGCTCACCTTCACCCTGCTCGCCCTGCTGCTCGGCTTCGCGATCCCCTTCGTGCTGGCCCTCGTCCTCAACGAACTGCGCCACTGGAAGGCCTTCTTCAGGATCGTGGTCTATCTGCCGGTGATGATCCCGCCGGTGGTCAGCGCGCTGCTGTGGAAGTGGTTCTACGACCCCGGAGCCGGCCTCGCCAACGAGACCCTGCGCTTTCTGCACCTGCCCACCTCGAACTGGTCCAACGGCACCGACACCGCCCTCATCTCCCTGGTCGTCGTCGCCACCTGGGCCAACATGGGCGGCACCGTCCTGATCTATCTGGCCGCGCTCCAGTCCATCCCCGGCGAGCTGTACGAGGCCGCCGAACTGGACGGCGCCAACCTGCTCCAGCGCGTCCGGCACGTGACGGTTCCCCAGACGCGTTTCGTCATCCTCATGCTGATGCTCCTGCAGATCATCGCGACGATGCAGGTCTTCACCGAACCCTTCGTGATCACGGGCGGGGGTCCCGAGAACGCCACGGTCACCGTCCTCTACCTGATCTACAAGTACGCATTCCTCTACAACGACTTCGGCGGCGCCTGCGCGCTCAGCGTCATGCTCCTCGTGCTGCTCGGCGCCTTCTCCGCCGTGTACCTGCGTCTGACCCGCTCCGGAGAGGAGGACGCGTGAGTGCCACCCGCACCCTTGTCTCCCCTGCGACGCTGGCCCGCCCACGGGGGAGGGCCGTGTACTGGACGGTGTTCACCGTCGTCCTCGTCCTGTTCGCGCTGGCCTTCCTGTTCCCCGTCTACTGGATGGTGACCGGCGCGATGAAATCGCCGGACGAGGTGGCGCGGACCCCGCCCACCCTCGTCCCCGAGCACTGGCGCCTCGGCGGCTACACCGACGCCTGGGACCTCATGCAGCTGCCGCGGCACCTGTGGAACACGGTGGTCCAGGCGGCCGGCGCCTGGCTGTTCCAGCTCGTCCTCTGCACGGCCGCCGCCTACGCCCTGTCCAGGCTCAGGCCCGCCTTCGGCAAGCTGATCCTCGGCGGGATCCTCGCCACGCTCATGGTCCCGGCGCAGGCCCTGGTCGTACCGAAGTACCTGACCGTCGCCGACCTCCCGCTGATCCACACCAGCCTGCTCGACGACCCCCTGGCCATCTGGCTGCCGGCCGTTGCCAACGCCTTCAACCTCTACCTGCTCAAACGGTTCTTCGACCAGCTCCCGCGAGACGTCCTGGAGGCGGCTGAGATCGACGGCGCCGGGAAGCTGCGCAGCCTGTGGTCGATCGTGCTGCCCATGTCGCGTCCGGTGCTCGGGGTCGTGTCGATCTTCGCGCTGGTCGCCGTGTGGCAGGACTTCCTCTGGCCGCTGATGGTCTTCTCCGACACCGGCAAGCAGCCGATCAGCGTGGCACTCGTCCAGCTGTCGCAGAACATCCAACTGACCGTGCTCATCGCCGCGATGGTGATCGCCAGCATCCCGATGGTCGCCCTGTTCCTGCTCTTCCAGCGACACATCATCGCCGGCATCGGCGCGGGCGGCACCAAGGGCTGACGCCCTCCCTCCGACAGAAAGGCAAGCACAGTGGGACAGCCCCGCCATGCCCCCACGGAGTGGTGGCGCTCCGCCGTCATCTACCAGCTCTACGTCCGCAGCTTCGCCGACGGCGACGGCGACGGCACCGGCGATCTCGCCGGCGTCCGCGCCCGACTGCCCTACGTCGCCGAACTCGGCGTGGACGCTCTGTGGTTCAGCCCCTGGTACCTGTCACCGATGAAGGACGGCGGCTACGACGTCGCCGACTACCGCACGATCGACCCGGCCTTCGGCACCCTCGCCGAGGCGGAGAAGCTGATCGCCGAGGCCCGCGAACTCGGCATCCGCACCATCGTCGACATCGTCCCGAACCACGTCTCCGACCAGCATCCCTGGTTCCGCGCCGCGCTCCTCGGCGGCCCCGAACGCGAGCTGTTCCACTTCCGCCCCGGCCGCGGCACCCACGGCGAACTCCCGCCCAACGACTGGACGTCGCAGTTCGGCGGCTCCGCCTGGACCCGGCTGCCCGACGGCGACTGGTACCTGCACCTCTTCGCCCCCGAACAGCCCGACCTCAACTGGGCGCACCCGGCGGTCCGCCAGGAGCACGAGGACATCCTGCGGTTCTGGTTCGAGCGGGGCGTCGCCGGTGTCCGCATCGACTCGGCCGCCCTCCTCGCGAAGGACCCCGCCCTGCCGGACTTCACCGAGGGCTACGACCCGCACCCGTATGTCGACCGGGACGAACTCCACGACATCTACCGCTCCTGGCGTGCCGTCGCCGACGAGTACGAGGGCATCTTCGTCGGCGAGGTCTGGCTCCCCGACACCGAACGCTTCGCCCGCTATCTGCGCCCCGACGAACTCCACACGGCCTTCAACTTCGCCTTCATGACCTGCCCCTGGGACGCGCGCGGGCTGCGTACGTCCATCGACGAGACCCTCGCCGAGCACGCACCCGTGGGCGCCCCCGCCACCTGGGTGCTGTGCAACCACGATGTCACCCGCACGGTCACCCGCTACGGCCGCACGGACTCCGGCTTCGACTTCGCCACCAAGGCCTTCGGCATCCCGGCCGACCTCGCCCTCGGCACCCGGCGCGCCCGCGCGGCCGCCCTGCTGTCACTCGCCCTGCCCGGCGCGGTCTACGTCTACCAGGGCGAGGAGCTGGGCCTGCCCGAGGCCGACATCCCCCTCGACCGCATCCAGGACCCGATGCACTTCCGGTCGAACGGCGCCGACCCGGGACGCGACGGCTGCCGGGTGCCGCTGCCCTGGGCGGCCGGAGCGCCATACGCGGGCTTCGGCAGCCGCGCGGAGCCCTGGCTGCCGCAGCCGGCCGGCTGGACGTCGTACGCCGTCGACCGGCAGGACGCGGACGCAGGCTCGATGCTCGCCCTCTACCGCGCGGCCATCGGCCTGCGTCCGGTGTTCGGGGACGGGCCGCTCACGTGGCAGCCCGCACCCGAGGGCGTCCTCGCCTTCACCCGGTCAGGCGCCCGGTGCCTGGTGAACCTCGCCGACACCCCCCTCGGCCTTCCCGTCAGCGCCCAACTCCTGCTCACCAGCGGTCCCTTGGACGCCGAGGGACGACTGCCCAAGGACACCGCGGTCTGGCTCCGCGCCTGAGCCGCACCGCACCCTCCCCACCCTCCCGCACCCCCACCCCGAAGGGATCAGCACATGCACAGATCTGTCAGGGGCATGCCAGCAACAATGGTCGTCGCCCTCTCCGCCGGTCTGCTCACCGCCACGGCCCCCGCCGCGCACGCGGCCCCCGGCGCCACCCTGCCCTTCACCTCGGTCGAGGCCGAGTCGGCGACCACCACCGGCACCCGGATCGGCCCCGACCACACCCAGGGCACGCTCGCCTCCGAGGCCTCCGGACGCCAGGCCGTACGGCTCGCCCCGGGCCAGCGCGTCGAGTTCACCGTGCCGCTTGCGGCCAACGCCGTGAACGTCTCCTACAGCGTCCCCGACGGCCAGTCCGGCACGCTCGACGTGTACGTCAACGGCCAGAGGATCGCCAGGACGCTCGCGGTCACCTCCAAGTACTCGTACATCGACACCGGTTGGATTCCGGGCGCCAGGACCCACCACTTCTTCGACAACGCCCGGCTGCTGCTCGGCCAGAACGTCCAGGCCGGTGACAAGATCGCCCTGCAGTCGACCGGCACCCAGGTCACCGTGGACGTCGCCGACTTCGAGCAGGTCGCCGTTGCCGCCGGCCAGCCCGCCGGTTCGGTCTCGGTCACCTCCAAGGGGGCCGACCCCAGCGGAAACGGCGACTCCACCCAGGCCTTCCGGGACGCGATCTCCGCCGCGCAAGGGGGAGTCGTGTGGATCCCGCCGGGCGACTACCGGCTGACGTCCTCGCTCAACGGCGTCCAGAACGTCACCCTGCAGGGCGCCGGCAGCTGGTACTCCGTCGTGCACACCTCCCGTTTCATCGACCAGTCGAGTTCGTCGGGCGGTGTGCACATCAAGGACTTCGCGGTGATCGGCGCGGTCACCGAGCGTGTCGACTCCAACCCGGACAACTTCGTCAACGGCTCGCTGGGGCCGAACAGTTCGGTCTCCGGCATGTGGATCCAGCACCTGAAGGTCGGACTCTGGCTGATGGGCAACAACGACAACCTGGTCGTCGAGAACAACCGCATCCTCGACACCACCGCCGACGGCCTCAACCTCAACGGCAACGCGCGCGGTGTCCGCGTCCGGAACAACTTCCTGCGCAACCAGGGCGACGACTCGCTCGCCATGTGGTCGCTGTACTCCGCCGACACCGACTCCAGCTTCGAGAACAACACCATCTCGCAGCCGAACCTCGCCAACGGCATCGCGATCTACGGCGGCACCGACATCGCGGTCAAGAACAACCTGGTCTCCGACACCAACGCCCTCGGCAGCGGTATCGCGATCTCCAACCAGAAGTTCCTCGACCCGTTCTCCCCGCTGGCCGGCACCATCACCGTCGACGGCAACACGCTCGTGCGCACCGGCGCGATGAACCCCAACTGGAACCACCCGATGGGCGCGCTGCGCGTCGACTCCTACGACAGCGCCGTCAACGCCATGGTGAACATCACCAACACGTCCGTCACCGACAGCCCGTACAGCGCGTTCGAGTTCGTCTCCGGCGGCGGGCACGGCTACCCGGCCGGCAACGTCACCGTCAGCGGCGCGACCGTGAAGAACACCGGCACGGTCGTCGTCCAGGCGGAGACGCAGGGCTCGGCGAAGTTCAGCAACGTCCAGGCCACCGGGGTCGGCGCGGCGGGCGTCTACAACTGCCCCTACCCGTCCGGCTCCGGCACCTTCACCCTCACCGACGGCGGCGGCAACTCCGGCTGGAGCAGCACCTGGGCCGACTGCTCGACCTGGCCGCAGCCCGGCCAGGGCAATCCCGACCCCGACCCGAACCGCAACCTCGCCAAGGACCGCCCGGCCACCGCCACCGGATCCCAGGACGTCTACACACCCGGCAAGGCGGTCGACGGCGACGCGAACAGCTACTGGGAGTCGACCAACAACGCCTTCCCGCAGTCCTGGACGGTCGACCTCGGCTCCACTCAGGCCGTGCGCCGGCTGGTGCTGAAGCTGCCGCCTTCGACCGCCTGGGGCGCCCGCACCCAGACCATCACCGTACTGGGCAGCACCGACGGCTCGACCTACTCCACCGTCGTCGGCTCCACCGGCTACCGCTTCGACCCGGCGACCGGCAACACGGCCACCGTAGCCCTGCCGGCCGGCACCAGCCTGCGTCATCTGCGGCTGACCGTCAGCGCCAACACCGGCTGGCCCGCAGGGCAGTTCAGCGAGGTGGAGGCCTATCCGACCCCGTGACCGCGACTGCGCCCCCTGACATATGTGCTGCGTCAGGGGGCGCCGTCGTCGGCCGGGAGCGGGTCGGCCCCGGGGTCACAGGTCCAGCACGAGCTTCTTCCCACGGCAGCGGGACACACAGATCATCATCGTCTCCCCGCTCTGCTGCTCCTCGGCGCTGAGCACCGAGTCCCGGTGGTCCGGGGTACCGTCGAGGACGTCGGTCTCGCAGGTGCCGCAGGTGCCCTCGGTGCAGGAGAACAGCACCTCCACACCGGCCGCACGGACGGCATCCAGCACGGAGACGTCCGGCGCGACCGTGACGGTACGGCCGCTCCGCGCCAGCTCGACCTCGAACTCGCCGTTCTCGCCGGCCTCCTGGGCCTTCGGCGAGAACCGCTCGACCCGCAGCCGCTCGGCCGGGCAACGCTCCTCGACGGCGTCCAGCAGCGGCCCGGGACCGCAGCAGTACACGAGCGTGTCCTCGGGCAGGTCGTCCAGCACGGAACCCAGGTCGAGAAGCCCGGTCTCGTCCTGCGGACAGACCCTCACCCGGTCGCCGTATCGCGCCAACTCCTCCGTGAAAGCGATGGAGTTGCGGGTGCGGCCGCCGTACAGCAGCGTCCACTCGGCGCCCGCGGCCTCCGCGGCGGCCAGCATCGGGAGGATCGGGGTGATGCCGATCCCGCCCGCGACGAACCGGTAGCGCGGCGCGCTCTCCAGCCGGAAGTGATTGCGCGGCCCGCGCACCCGCACCTTGTCGCCCCGCCCGATCTGCTCGTGCACTTGGGCGGAACCGCCGCGCCCGTCCGGCTCCCGCAGCACGGCGATCCGCCACACCGAACGGTCCGCGGGATCCCCGCACAGCGAGTACTGCCGCTCCAGCTCCGGCCCCAGCACGACGTCGACATGGGCTCCCGGCTCCCAGGCCGGCAGGTCCTCGCCGAGCGGGTGGCGCAGGGTCAGGGCGAGCACCCCGTCGGCCGCGAACTCCCTGCGCTCGACGACGAGTTCGGCTTCGTACACGGTCATGAGCTGTTTCCTCGTGGCGCGGCGGGCTCGTGTCCTTCGGGGTGGCCGAGCATCCACTCCCACATCTCGACGGGATCCTGGGCGCTGTGCTCGGCACCGCAGTGACAGGTGCCGTGCAGGACGTCGGTGCCCGGCAGCCAGTCGATGCGGTAGATCTCGCCGGTGGAGCTGCTCACAGGACCTTCTCCACGGGCTTGTCGCCCTCCTCGACCAGCCGGGCGAGGATACGGCGGGCGGCGAGGCCGCCGGTGTCGATGTTGATGCTGAGCTCCTGGTACCCCGTCCGCTCCGTGCCGAGCGTCTTGTGCAGCAGGTTGAGCGCGACCACGTCCTGCATGACCACGGTGTGGTTGTTGCTCCGCATGAACTCGGTGACCTCGGCGTCCTCCGTCGCCCAGTCGCGCGAGACGGCCCAGAAGTCGTACACCTTGCCGTCCGTGGACGGGGTGATCGCGTAGGTGATCTCGGTGTGGAAGCCGTTCGGGTCGCTGCCGTCGGCCTCCGGCAGCACGCCCACCGGCGCGATCCGGCTGTGCAGCAGATACAGACAGGGCGCGTGGTACTCGATGTCCTGCCAGCGGGTGATCCGGCCCCGGATGCCGGTGGAGTTGGCGTAGAACGGCGGGCACTCGGCGTCGTCCATGTGCCGGCTCACCCGCACGATGCCCGCGCCCTCGTCGACCTCGGTGGTGATCGGCGTCTCGGCGACCTCGGGGGTGCCGATGTAGCCGCCGTGCAGATACGTCTCGTGGGAGAGATCCAGGAGGTTGTCGACCAGCAGCCCGTAGTCGGCGTCGATGGGCTCCATGCCCCGGACGGTGACCCAGCCGGGCGAGTCCAGGTGCCGGGCCCGGGGGATGGTCTGCGCATCGGCGAGCGCCGGGTCCCCGATCCACACCCACACCAGGGAGTCCAGCTCGACCACCGGGTAGGAGGCCACCCGTGCGGTGCGCGGGACGCGCTTCTGTCCGGGCACGTACACGCAGGTACCCGTCGTGTCGTACGTGAACCCGTGGTAGCCGCACACCAGTCTGTCGCCGTCCAGCCGGCTGGGCTTCTCGTGCAGCGGGAAGCGGCGGTGCACACAGCGGTCGGCGAGCGCGACCGGCGTGCCGTCCTCCTCCGTCCGGTAGAACACCAGCGGTTCCCCGAGGATGGTCCGGCCGAGCAGCTCCTCGCGCCCGACCTCGTGGCTGTAGGCGGCGACGTACCACTGGTTCCTGGCGAAGGCGGTCATGTGAGGCATGGGTGTCCCGTCCCTGTCGGCGGGGCGCCGTCGCCCCGCGTGCCGTGGTTGGACTCAGCGTCCTGACGGCCGCGCAGGGCGCGCAAGGCGGCTTCTGCCAGACGGAAGTGGTTCCGTGAAAGGGCTGGTCGGAGTTGTCCGGGGACTCCACCTCGGCGGTCATCGCCGCCTGCTCTCCGGTGCCGCCCCGGTTCGGTGAAGCAGCGAAAACCTTCAGCAAAAGAATCTTGGGCAAGGCTTGTCCGGTTTGCGGGGGATGGTGAGTGTGCGCTGCCTAGCATTGCCGAGGTGCGTCCGGACAGGTGGGAGCGGATGAGTACGAGTCGACGTATGGTGCTGGCGGCCTTGGCCGGGGGAGCTCTGGCGGGCTGCACGGCGCAGCAGGGGCCGTCCAAGGCGGAACCGCCTGTAGCCGCCTCCTCCTCCGCTCCTTCCTCCGCTGGTCCCTCGCCCTCGCCCAGAGCCAGGCCGGCCCGCCTGGTCACGGCGACCCGCGCTGAGATCGTCGCCCGCTACGGTCACGCCGTGCCGCACACCTGGGGCTTCGACGGGCCCGGTGTCGTGCACCGGCTCCCCGCCGGTCATCGGGGCTTGGCGCTGACCTTCGACGCCTGCGGCGGCCGGGGCGGCAGCGGCTACGACCATGCCCTGATCGACTTCCTGCGCAGGCGGGAGATCCCGGCGACGCTGTTCATCAACTCCCGCTGGATCGAGGCCAATCCGGCCGTCTTCCGCCGACTGGCCGCCGAGCCGCTCTTCGAGATCGCCAACCACGGCACCCGCCACCTCCCCCTCTCCGTGACCGGCCGCTCCGCCTACGGCATCCCCGGGACCCGCGACGCCGCCGAGGTCTACGAGGAGATCGCCGGCAACCGGGCGAAGCTCACCCGTCTGCTGGGCCGGCCACCCCGTTTCTTCCGCTCCGGCACCGCGTACTGCGACGACGTCGCGGCAAGGATCGTCACCGCCATGGGAGAGCGGTTCGCCGGCTTCTCGGTCAACGGCGACGGAGGGGCCACCTTCAGCCCCGAGCAGGTCCGTACGACGGTGGGGTCCGCGCCCGCAGGCTCCATCGTCATCTGCCACATGAACCACCCGGAGGGCGGTACGGCCGCGGGAATCACCGCCGCGGTACCCCGACTGCTGGCCCTCGGCCATACATTCGTACGCCTGTCGGATGCGCTGCCCTGAGCACACGGACCCCCGCACCCCTCGCGTACCGACGACTTTCACATGGGCGCCACCGGACCCTTCCCTGACGTTTGGTGCTCTTGGAACACTCGCACCGCGCGCAATCCGTCATGTTCCGGCCATCCGCACCAGGATGAGAGGCAATCAACCCATGCCCGAAGTCAATCGGCGCCGATTCCTGCAACTCGCGGGCGCGACCACCGCCTTCACCGCCCTCTCGAACAGCATCCAGCGCGCCGCCGCGCTGCCCGCGAACCACCGCACGGGATCCATCGAGGACGTCGAGCACATCGTCGTCCTGATGCAGGAGAACCGTTCCTTCGACCACTACTTCGGCACCCTCAGAGGTGTCCGAGGCTACGGCGACCCGCGCCCCGTGGTGACCCGGCAGGACGGGAAGCCGGTCTGGTACCAGGCGGACGCGAGCGGCAAGGACATCCTGCCCTTCCACCCGGACGCCGACGACCTCGGCCTGGCCTTCATCCAGGACCTCCCGCACGGCTGGAACGACGGACATGCCGCCTTCAATGGGGGCAAGTACGACAAGTGGGTTCCCTCCAAGGGCTCCACGACGATGGCGTACCTGACCCGTGAGGACATCCCGTTCCACTACGCGCTCGCCGACTCCTTCACCATCTGCGACGCGTACCACTGCTCGTTCATCGGCTCGACCGACCCGAACCGCTACTACATGTGGACCGGTTACACGGGCAACGACGGCCAGGGCGGCGGCCCGGTCCTCGGCAACGACGAGGCCGGCTACAGCTGGACCACCTACCCCGAGCGCCTGGAGAAGGCAGGCGTCTCCTGGAAGATCTACCAGGACGTCGGCGACGGCCTCGACGCGAACGGCGGCTGGGGCTGGATCCAGGACGCCTACCGCGGCAACTACGGCGACAACTCGCTGCTCTACTTCAAGCAGTACCAGAACGCCCAGCCCGGCAGCCCGCTCTACGACAAGGCCCGCACCGGCACCGACGCCCGCAAGGGCGAGGGCTTCTTCGACCAGCTGAAGGCCGACGTCAAGGGCGGCAAGCTGCCGCAGGTCTCCTGGATCGTCGCCCCCGAGGCCTTCACCGAGCACCCCAACTGGCCCGCCAACTACGGCGCCTGGTACGTCGCCCAGGTCCTCGACGCGCTCACCTCCGACCCGAAGGTGTGGGCGAAGACGGCCCTGTTCATCACGTACGACGAGAACGACGGCTTCTTCGACCACCTCGTCCCGCCGTTCGCACCGGGCTCGGCGGCGCAGGGCAAGTCGACGGTCGAGGTCGGCCCGGATCTCTTCGAGGGCAGCAGCAGCCACCCCGCCGGGTCCTACGGGCTCGGCCAGCGGGTGCCGATGATCGTCGTCTCGCCCTGGAGCAAGGGCGGTTACGTCTGCTCCGAGACGATGGACCACACGTCGATCATCCGGTTCATGGAGCGTCGCTTCGGAGTGCACGAGCCGAACATCTCGCCCTGGCGGCGGGCGATCTGCGGCGACCTGACCTCCGCGTTCGACTTCTCCCGCAGCGACACCAAGCCGGTCGCCCTGCCGGGCACCGATGGTTACCAGCCGCCGGACCACAACCGCCACCCCGACTATGTGCCGACCCCGCCGGCCAACCCGGTGCTGCCCAAGCAGGAGCGCGGCCTGCGCCCCTCACGTCCCCTCAAGTACGCCCCGCACGTGGACGGTTCGGTGGACCCGGCCTCCGGGAAGTTCACCCTGACCTTCGCCTCGGGCGCCAAGGCGGGCGCCGCATTCCTGGTGACCTCCGGCAACCGCACCGACGGGCTCTGGAGCTACACCACCGAGGCCGGCAAGACCGTCTCGGACGCCTGGAACTCGGCGTACTCCAACGGCTCGTACGACCTGACGGTGCACGGCCCGAACGGCTTCCTGCGCGTCTTCAAGGGGCCGAACAAGGTGGCCGGGCCCGAGGTCACCGCCCGCCACAGCGGCGACGACATCACGCTGACCTTCACCAACAAGGGCTCCGGCACGGTCCGTCTGAAGCTGACGGGTGGATACGGCCACAAGCCCCGGACCTTCACGGTGCGGCCCGGAGCCACGGTGAAGCACACGGTCGACCTCGCCGCCAGCCGGCGCTGGTACGACCTCACCGTGACCTCCGAGGCCGACGCGAAGTTCCTGCGACGGTTCGCCGGACACGTGGAGAACGGTCGGCCGGGGGTGAGCGACCCGGCGATCATCACCGGGTGAACCGTCGGGCAAAAGCTGCCGAACAGCGGTTCGCGGGTACTGGCCAGGAGCCGGTGGGGCCGGGGTAGTGTGCCCCGGTGACCACGCATTCGAACACTCCTGCAGGCTGGTACCCGGATCCGCACGGAGCGCCCCGGACTCTCCGCTACTGGGACGGGGCCCAGTGGACCCAGCACACCAACACGGACCAGCAGCAGGCGCCTCAACAGCAGGCGCCTCAACAGCAGGCGCCGCAGCAGGCCGCCGCCCCGGACCCGCGGGTGCAGCGTCAGGTGCAGCAGCAGGCCGGGGTCGCCGCCGGCGGCCCCGGCGGCGGCAGCCTCTTCACCGAGCCGGTCCTGGTGGTCAACCAGAAGGCCAAGCTGATCGAGGTGACCAACGAGTACAAGGTCATGGATCAGAACGGCAACCAGATCGGCTCGGTGACGGAGGTCGGGCAGAGCACGCTGAAGAAGGTGGCGCGCTTCGTCTCCAGTCTCGACCAGTTCATGACCCACCGGCTGGAGATCCGGGACGCCTACGGCCAGCCGCAGCTGGTGCTGACACGGCCCGCCAAGGTCTTCAAGTCCCGGGTTCTGGTGTCGCGTCCGGACGGTTCGCCCGTCGGTGAGATCGTCCAGCAGAACATGATCGGGAAGATCAACTTCGCGATGAACGTGGACGGCCGGCAGGTCGGTGCGATCAAGGCGGAGAACTGGCGGGCGTGGAACTTCGCGATCGTCGACCACGCGGACAACGAGGTCGCCCGGATCACCAAGACCTGGGAAGGTCTGGCCAAGACGATGTTCACGACCGCGGACAACTATGTCCTGCAGATCCACTACCAGCTGCCCGAGCCGCTGTTGAGCCTTGTCGTGGCGACGGCGCTCACCGTGGACACGGCGCTCAAGCAGGACTCCCGCGGCCTCGGCTGACGCCGCCGAGCGGTGCTCACAGCGGTGTGAGGTGTCCCGGACCGGAAGGCTGCCGGGGCACCAACGCCGGTTCCGGTGTTGCCGTTTCCGGCCGTAGTGCCAGCACCGCGGCCACCGGGTGCTCCTCGTCGACCGTGACGGCCGGAGCGGCAGAGGCGACCGGAGCAGGCGTCGCCCGGGTCAGGAGTACGACGCCCCAGGACGCCATGGCCGCGCCTGCGAGGGCCAGGAGGATGCCCTCCGGGCCGCCGCGGAGGCCCTGGCCGAGCAGGGTGAGGCCGATCACCGAGGCCGCCACCGGGTTGGAGAGCGTCACCATGGCGAGGGGGGCGCCGAGGCCGCCCCGGTAGGCCGTCTGGGAGAGCAGCAGTCCGCCGACCGCGAAGGCGGCCACCAGGACCGCCACCAGGACGACCTGGAGGCTCAGCGCGGAACCGGACCGGTCGGTGGCGGCCACCGTCACGGTCTGGGTGAGCGCCGACGCGACGCCCGAGGCGAACCCGGACGCCGTGGCGTGCCGCAGCCCCGGCCGGGATCCGGGCCGCGAGAGCAGCCCGATCAGCGCGGCCGTGGCGCCCGCGACCGCCAGTGCCTCGGTCAGGCTCAGCACCTGCTCGGGCGCCGAACCGGACGCGGTGACCAGCAGTGCGGCCAGCCCGGCCAGCGTCAGCGCGGTGCCCCGCCACTCGGTCGCGCTGACCCGCCGCCCGGCCGCCCGCGCCCCCATCGGCACCGCGGCAACCAGCGTCAGCGCGCCGAGCGGCTGGACGACGGTGAGCGGACCGTACGTGAGGGCCACGACATGCAGCAGCGCCGCGCCGGCGTTGAGCCCGACCGACGCCCACCAGGCGCCCGTGCCCAGCAGCCGCAGCGTGCCGGTGCCGGAGCTGCGGGAGGCGAGCCGCTCCTGGGCCACGGCGGCGGCCGCGTAGGCGACGGCGGAGACGAGCGACAGGGCGACGGCGACGAGGGTGGCGGTCATCGGCCCGCTCCTACCAGGACGTGGTCGTCGGCGACGGGGGCGGCGAGCTTCTCGCTGCCGCGCCCGGCCGTGGTGACGGTGTGGTGCGGCCGGTGGACCAGCGCGAGGGCCGCGCCGAGCATGGCGCTCGCGACGATCGCGTCGAGCCAGTAGTGGTTCGCCGTGCCCACGATGACGAGGAGCGTCACCAGCGGGTGCAGCAGCCACAGCCAGCGCCAGCGGGACCGGGTCGCCGCGATCAGGCCGATCGCGACCATCAGGGCCCAGCCGAAGTGCAGGGACGGCATCGCCGCGAACTGGTTGGAGAGGTGGTCCGAGGACGGCGGGCCGTAGACCGACGGCCCGTACACGTGCGCCGTGTCGACGAGGCCGGTGGCGGCCGGCATCCGCGGCGGTGCGAGGGGGAAGACGAAGGGCAGCACCAGGGCCGCCGAGGTGACCGTGGCGAGGACCCGGCGGGCCCACACGTAGTGCGCGGGGCGCCGCAGGTAGAGCCAGATCAGGAAGGCCGCGGTGGCCGGGAAGTGGACGGTCGCGTAATAGGTGTTCGCGAGGTGGACCAGGGTGTCGCTGTGCAGCAGCACGGACTGCACCGAATCCTCACCGGGCAGATGGAGCGTCCGTTCCAGGTCCCACACGCGGTGCGCGTTGCGCAGCGCCTCACCGGTGTGGCCGGTCGCCAGTTGGCGGCCGAACTTGTAGACGAGGAAGAGCCCTGCGACGAGCAGGAACTCCCGGACGACCGGAGGCCGCGCTATCGCGTCGGTCTCTCCTTCTGCAGGCTCGGTGCGGGCATTCATCCCCCGGCCCCTTCACTGACGGTGGTGCGTGTGCTGGTAGGTGGTGAGACCCGGGGCGGAGCCCGAACTCATCGGTACGCTTGCGTGCCGAAACGAAAGCGTTCCGATACGGCAGTGTACCGATACGCGGCCGTTCCGGTACACTGGCGTATCGATTGAGGTACGACACACTGGAAGCCGGGAATAAAGCGCGTACAAAGCCGGCGCTCGGAGCGAGGGAGAAGAGCAGATGACGTCGCAGGCCGCGGAGGGACCGCAGACGGTCGCCGCCTCGCGCCGCTCCAAGCTCACGCGCGAGCGTGAGCAGGAGTTCTTCGACGCCGTCCTCGAGCAGATCCGCGAGTGCGGATACGAAGCCGTCACCATGGAGGGGGTCGCCGCCAGCACGCGCTGCAGCAAGTCCACGCTGTACCGGCAGTGGAAGACCAAGCCCCAGTTCGTGGTGGCCGCCCTGCGCTCCCGCCGCAAGGCCCGTTTCGAGGGCATCGACACCGGATCGCTCGCGGACGACCTGCGCGAGGCCGCGCGGGCCGTGGGCCGCTGGTCGCAGAACGACACCAAGCTGCTGCAGGCCCTCGGGCACGCCGTCACCCAGGACGCCGAACTCGCCAAGGCGCTGCGGGAGGCGCTCGTCGACCCGGAGATCGCCGCGCTGAAGGAGATGCTCCATCGCGGGGTCGAGCGCGGCGAGATCACCGCCGGCCACCCGGCGCTGGAGTACATCCCCGCGCAGATGTTCGGCGTCGTACGCGCCCGCCCCGTCGTGGACGGCGAGTACGCCGACCCCGACTACCTGGTCCGCTTCGTGGAGGCCGCGGTGCTGCCGGCACTGGGCCTCACCTGAGAATCAGGTCGCCGTCCGTGGGATGACTGGACGGTGACCTGCTCGCGCCGCACCGTGGGGACGGGGGCGGCGCGCACCACCGGCCGGGTGGGGCTCCTCTTGAGCGGAGGGGTGCCCCACCCGGCCGATCGCTGTCGGGGACGGTTCACACCGTCTGGCCGTTGCCGCCGCCGGTCGAGACCTTGATGCCCTTGGTGATGTCGTCGATGACCGACTGCTTCTCGGCGACGTCCACGCCGAAGCGGACCACGACGATCTGCGCGGGGTTCGCGGGGGAGGGGAAGGCGAGCGACTCGACATAGCCGTCGGAGCCCTTGCTGGTGATCGCCTCCCATCGGACCAGGTAGCCCTTCTGCCCGGCGACAGTCACCGCCCTGGAGTCGAGCACCTTGTGCGAGGTGATCGAGCCGTAGGTCTTGCCGCCGTAGGACTGCTCGGCGTTGGCCTCGATGTCGGCCTTCGCGACCTCCTCGGCGGTGCTGCCGGCGGTCCTCAGGAGCGCGGCCGGCGCCGAGAACGCGCCGCCCTTGGTGCAGGTCTGCTTGGTGTCCCCGGGGCACTTGTAGGAGTCGTTCGACGTGATCGAAGCGCCCGCCGGGAGCTGCTGGCCGTACCAGTCGGCCGGAATGGGCAGGCTGATCCCGCTGATCGGGTCGGACACCGAGCCGCTCTTGATCTTCGGAGGCTCGGACTGGCCGGGGCCGGGCGACTGGTTCCCGCCCGAACCGCCCGAGCCTCCGGACCCGCCGTTGCCGCCGCCCTGACCGCCCTGACCGCCCTGACCGCCGCCCGGCCCCTGCTGCGAGTTGACGTTGCCGCTCGAACCGTCGTTGGCCGCCAGCGCGTACACGCCCACACCGATGCACGCGAGGACGACCACGGCCGCCCCGACCGCGATGCCGGTGCGCAGACCGCTCCGCGGAGCGGCCGGAGGCTGGGCGGGATAGGCCGGATGGGCCGGATAGTCGGGGTATGCCGCATAGGTCTGGGCCGCCGGGGCCGTCGGAGGGACGGGGCCCGCCGGAGCCGGACCGGCCGTCGGCGTCTGCGCCGGGGGACCCCATACGGCGGCCGACCCCGCGGGGCGGGTGCGGTCCGTCCATGCCTTGCCGTCCCACCAGCGCTCGGTGGCGGGAGCCTCACTTGTCTGCCCGGGGTCGGGATACCACCCGGGAGGAGTCACCTGCGTCATGCCCCCACCGTATGAGGCCTCGGTGAAAGCGGGATGAGAGGATTCCGGCTTCAGGCCACCACGAGCCGTTCCGGCGCCCGCGCGCCCGGCGGCGGCAGCCGCAGCCCGTCCCGGCCGGGTGTGATCGAACCGAGCACGCTCGCATGCCGGGCCCCGGTGCTCGCGGGTTCGCTGCCCGCCAGTCCGTGCGCGGTCAGGAAGCCGAGCACGGCGAACGCGTACGCCTCCTTCGCGTCCGGCGCCAGACCCAGTTCGTCGGAGGCGCGCACCGGAATCCCCGGCAACCGCTGCCCCAACATCCCCATGAGCACCGGATTGCGGACCCCGCCGCCCGAGGCGATCACCTCGGTGGCCCCCAGGGCGAGCACGGCATCCGCGACCGTCCGCGCCGTGAGCATGGTCAGCGTGGCGACCACGTCCTCGGCCCGGAGCGTCCCGAACCCGGCCAGTGCGTCGCGCAGATAGCCGAGGTGGAACAGTTCCTTGCCGGTCGTCTTGGGGGCGGGCAGCGCATAGTACGGCTCCTCCAGCAGCCGCCGCAGCAGCGGTTCGTGGACGGTGCCGCGGGCGGCCGTCGCGCCGTCGACGTCGTAAGCCATGGCCCCGCCGCTGAACCCCCGCGCCGCCGCGTCGATCAGCGCGCAGGCCGGCCCGGTGTCGAAGGCCGTGCCGTCGGGGGCGGTGAGGTTGGCGATGCCGCCGAGGTTGAGGGCGACGGGGGTGCCCGGGCGGCCGCGCAACCACAGCAGGTCGACCAGGCCGACCAAGGGCGCGCCCTGGCCGCCCGCGGCGATGTCCCGCGGCCGGAAGTCGGCCACCACCGGCAGCCCGGTCGCCTCGGCGATCCAGGCGGGCTGCCCGAGCTGCAGCGTGCCGTGCACCTTGCCGCCGTCCGCCCAGTGGTAGACGGTCTGCCCGTGCGAGGCCACCAACTCGGCCTGACCGTCGCACAGTTCACGGTCCGCCCGCACGGCCGCCGCGGCGAAGGCCTGCCCGATTCCCGTGTCGAGCCGGCACACCTGCGCGAGCGAGGTCACAGCCGGCGGCAGCACGGCCGCGAGCCTCTCCCGCAACTCCTCGTCGTACGGCTCGCTCACCATCCCCAGCGGTTTCAGTAAGAGGCTGTCACCGTCGAGGCGCAGGTCGGCCGCCGCCGCGTCGATGGCGTCGTAGGACGTACCCGACATCAGACCGATCACCCGCATCCGTTCAACCTGCTTTCCGTTGTGGTGCCGTGGTCAGGGCGGGGACGGCCGGGCTGCGGTGCCTCACCGGGTGGGTCCGCCAGGCGGGCATGTCACGTCGGGGGCGGGGACGACGACAACGCGCGAGCGCGTCCTGCACCTCCTCCACTGGTGCGAGGCCTCTCCAGCGCATCCGTTCAACCCGCCTTCCGCTCCGGTGCCTTGCCCAGGACGAGGGCGCTCAGCGCGCACGTCGCCGCCGCGTAGTACCCGGCAACGTCGACGCTCCCCGTCCGCTTGACGGTTTCCGAGACCACCACCCGCCGCCCCACCCGATCGCAGAGCAGGCCCGCCGGGAGGATCGTGACGGCGAAGCCCAGGTTGCACGACCAGGAAGGTGTACCCCCGCCGCCCCGCCCATGATCCTGCCCGCGCCCAGCGCGACGGCCCCGGCGACCTCGCGCGGAGGGAACCTCACGGCCGCGGGTCTCCCGTCGCAACGCCGGCGTCTCCACCAGCCGCAGCCTCAGCCACAGCGCCGCAAGCCCGAGCGGCAGTCGCGAAGCCGCCGTCGACACCCACCTCGTACCACTCGACGCAGTCGCCCACCGGCCCGGCCGCCAGGGCTCGTACCGCAGACCACTCCCGCATGGCGCGGCGTTGTCCGGAAATCAGCGTCGTTTCAGCGTCTTTTGACTGTCGGTTACCTTCAGACAGGCAGATGACAGGCTTCATGCGTCGCCTGCACGCATCCGCTGTCACCCATCACGGCAACAGCTGCCCGGACCCCCCTCCACTTCCGCAATCCGACGGCTACGCTCGATGTCTGTACGTCGTTCGGGCGACTTGGGGAGGTAGCGGGATGACGGAGGTCCGGCCCAGGGAGGCCGCCTCGGCCTCCCTGTGGGAGCGCGACGAGGAGATCACCGCCGTCAGGCAGGCGATCGACACGCTGTGCGCCGACCGCGCGTCCTCGGGCAGCCTGCTGATGATCCGGGGCGAGGCGGGCCTCGGCAAGACCGCCCTGCTGGCCGAGATCCGCCGCATCGCGGAGCAGCGCCACTGCACGGTGTGGTCGACCCGCGGCGGCGAGACCCTCAGATCCGTTCCCTTCAATGTGGTGCGCCAGTTGCTGCAGCCCGCACTGGTGTCCCTCATGCCGGAAGAAGCCCGCGAATACCTCGGCGACTGGTACGACATCGCGGGCCCCGCCCTCGGCATCGCGGAACCCGGCGAACGCCAGGCCGACCCGCAGGGCGTCTGCGACGGCCTGGTCGCCGGGGTGCGCCGGCTGGCCCGCCGAGACTGGCCGCTGGTCCTGCTGATCGACGACGCGCACTGGGCCGACCAGGAGACGCTGCGCTGGCTCGCCGCGTTCGCCGAACGCCTCGACGACCTGTCGGTCCTGGTCGTGGTGGCCCGCCGGCCCGGCGAGGTCAACGGCGAGAGCGCCCGCCACCTCGATGCGATCGCCGCCGCCTCGGGCCGCCCCGACGCCGACCTGAGCGCCCTCACCCCGGACGCCACCGCCGGCCTCACCCGCGCCACCCTCGGCGCGCACGCCGACGCCCCGTTCTGCCGCGAGGTCTGGGCCGTCACCGGCGGCAACCCGTACGAGACCGTGGAACTCCTCGCCAAGGTCCAGGACAGCGAGCTGGAGCCGACCGAGAGCGCGGCCGGCGAACTGCGCGCCCTCAACCGCTCGGCCCGCGGCGGCGGCCTCGTCGCCCGCCTCGAGGAACTCGGCATCGACGCCACCCGCTTCGCCTGGGCGGCCGCGATCCTCGGCACCGGCATCTCCGTGGGCCTGGTCGCCGAGCTCGCCACCATGGACCACGACGAGGCACTGCGCTGCGCCGAGCTGCTGCAGGACGCCCGCATCCTCACCGAACCCGACCCGGCGAGCGCCCAGGCCGACGACGGCGACCTGGAGTTCGTGCACCCCCTGATCGCCACCGCCGTCTACAACTCCATCCCGGACGCCCTGCGCACCGCCATGCACGGCATCGCCGCCCAGGTCGTCACCGAGTCCGGGCTCGGCGCCGCGATGGCCTCCCGGCACCTCCTCCAGGTCCACCCGGACGACGACGAGGAACTCGTCGAGCAGCTGCGCGAGGCGGCCCGCGAACACCTCGCCGTCGGCGCACCCGACGCGGCCCGCCGCTGCCTGGAGCGCGCCCTGCTGGAACCGCCCCTTCCCGAGGTCCACGCGCGTGTGCTCTACGAACTCGGCTGCGCCACCCTCCTCACCGCCCCCGCCACCACCATCGACCATCTGCAGTCCGCGCTCGGCATGCCCGGCCTCGACGGCGACGAGCGCGTCGACGCCGTCTTCCGCCTCTCCCAGGCCCTTCTCCACAACGACCAGATGGAGGAGGCCCTCCGCACGGTCGAGGCGGAGGCGGCCCGGCACCCGGAGGGGCCCGCGAAGATGCGGCTGCAGGCGGTGCAGTACATGTGGGAGGGCATCTACTCCGGCGAGTCGAACTCGCCGGGACGCTCCGAGCGGCTTGCCGACCTGGCCCGTACCTGCACCGGCCGCAACAACTCCGAGCGCGTCCTGCTGATGCTGCGCGGCTTCGACGCCCTGATCCAGGGCGAGAACGCCGAAGAGGTCGTCGAGGTGTGCGACCGCGCCCTCGTCAACGGCCGCCTCGCAACGGGACTCGGCTGGACCGACACCGAGTGGGGCATCGAACTGCTGGTGATGCTCGCCAACACCTACGCCTACACCGACCGCCTCGACCGCGCCGAGAGCTTCTACAACGAGGCCCTGCGCACCTACGAGTCGGCCGGCTGGAGCGGCGGTCACCTCTCCCTCGCTCATGCCCACATCGGCCTCGGACACCGCAGGCGCGGCCGGCTCAGGGAAGCGGAGGCGTCCCTGCGCGAGGCACTGCGCCTCGCCGAGCGCGTCGGCCGCGGACTGCCCCTGTACTGGTGCGCCACCAGCAATCTCATCGACGTCCTGCTCGCCCGCGGCCATGTCGACGAGGCCTGGGCGGTCGCCGACGAGTGCGGTTTCGCGCCGCCCTACCCGTCCCCCATGGTGATGCTGGACCCGCGCTCCGTACGCGGCCGGCTGCTGATCGCCGTCGGCCGCACCCAGGAGGGCATCAACGAACTGGAGGAGGCCGAGAAGGCCGCGGCTGCGCGCGGTCACCACAACCCCCTGGTCATCCCCTGGGCCTTCGACCTGGCCCGGGCCCTCGCGAAGAAGGACCCGGCGCGGGCCGCGCAACTGGCCATGGAGGCCCGGCGGCGGGCCGAGCGCTTCGGTACGGACACCGCCATCGGGGAGGCGCTCAGGTGCGCCGCCGCGCTGGAGACCGGGCAGCGGGCGGTTCGCCTGGCCGCGCAGGCCGTGACCTACCTGGAGGCGTCGCCTTGCCAGTACGAACACGCGGCCGCGCGCGTCGAGTACGGGATCGCCGCGAGGTCCGTCACCGAGCTGAACCGGGGGTTGGCGTTGGCTCGTTCGTGTGGGGCGGAGGGGTTGGTGGCGCAGGCTCGGGCCGCGCTGGAAAGTGGGCTCGCGGTGCGCTGAACGGTGGCCCTGAAAACCGTTACGGCGCCAGCAGTTGGTCTGTGACCGTCGACAGACGCTTCTGTACCTCTCGGTCGTACGTCGACTCGTGTGCCCTCGACGGGGTTGTGCCGTCGAAGTAGCCGCCTGTGCCCAGGTCCCGGGTCGCCAGGGCCAGTACGCCGGGAGCGCCGTCCGCGACCGTGTTCCAGGGGGTGACTCCGCCCTCGCGGACCATGGCGGTGTCCATGAAGGTCGCCGGGTGGAGGACGTTGACCGCGATGCCGGTGTTCGCCAACTCCTCGGCCAGGGCGAAGGTGTGCGCCGCGAGGGCGAACTTGGCCCGGCGGTAGGCGGCGAAGCCGTCGTACCGGCGCCTGAATTCGAGGTCGTCGAAGTCGAGGGGGTCCTGGCCGACCGAGCCGACGTTGACGATCCGGGCGGGCGTGTTCGCCCGCAGCACCGGGAGCAGGGCACGGGTCAGCACGACCGGCGCCAAGTAGTTCACGGCGAGGCGCAGTTCGTGGCCGTCGGCGCTCAGTTCACGCCCGGCGCCGGGTGCGCCCGCTCCCACGCCCGCGTTGTTGATCAGGACGTCGAGGTCGGGGTGGGCGTCGGCGACATGGGCGCCCAGCTCACGCACCTGCGTCAGTGAGGCGAGGTCGGCGACGAAGCCTTCCGCGTCGCCCTCGGTGCGCAGCTCCTCGACCAGCCGCTCCGTACGGCCCGGATCGCGGCCGTGCGCGAGCACGACGTGCCCGGAGCGGACCAGTTCGAAGGCGACGTAGCGGCCGAGGCCGGAGGTGGCGCCCGTGATCAGGATGGTGGACATGCCTCCACCGTAGGCTTGCGAGGGAGCATGTGCGAGGTGCTGCTGAAGCTACGACCAGCAGGGTCACCCTCGGGCCCCGCTAGAAATCGTCCTCCTCCGCCAGCACCCGCTGGGCCGTGGCGAACGCCGAGTTCGCCGCCGGGACCCCGCAGTACACGGCCGTCTGCAGCAGTACGGCGCCGATCTCCTCGGGGGTGAGCCCGTTGCGCCGGGCCGCCCGCACGTGCATGGCCAGCTCGTCGTAGTGCCCGTGTGCGACCAGCGCCGTCAGTGTGATCATGCTGCGTTCGCGGCGGCTGAGCGTCGGGTCGGTCCAGATCTCGCCCCAGGCGTAGCGTGAGATGAAGTCCTGGAAGCGGGCGGTGAAGGGTGTCTGCCGGGCCTGCGCCCGGTCCACGTGCGCATCGCCGAGCACCTCCCGCCGTACCTCCATCCCGCGCTTGGCAGCTGCGCCGAGATGGGTCCGCAGGGCGGTCAGTACGGCTTCCGGGCACTGGGCGGGCGCCAGATGCGCGGCGTGCGGAAGCTCGACCAGCGTGGCGCCGGGCACGGCGTCCGCGATCTCCCGCAGATGCGGGGGTGGAGTCGCCTTGTCCTCGCGCCCGGCGACCAGCAGCGTGCGCACGGAGATCTCCGTGAGCCGGTCCTGCAGGTCGAAGGCGGCCAGTGCGTCACAGCAGGCGGCGTACGCCTCGGGGTCGGCCTCCGCCTGGTCCCGCACCAGTTCCGGCACGGTGAAGCCGGGCGTGAACCAGCGCGCGTCGGCACTGGCCACGAGCGACCCCAGCCCCTCGCGCCGTACCACCTCGGCCCGCTCCTGCCACGGCTTCGAGCCGTTGAAATGCGCCGACGAACAGATCACGGCCAACGACGACACCCGCTCCGGGTGGTGGAGGGCAAGATGCAGTCCTACGGCACCGCCGAGCGACACCCCCGCATACGCGAACCGTTCGATGCCCAGCGAGTCGGCGAGCGCGAGCACCAGGTCGGCGAGGTCACCGACGGTCGCGCCGGGACCGATCAGACCGGGCGCCGACCCGCCGTGCCCCGGCAGGTCCCAGCGGACGACGCGGTGGGTGATGGACAGCTCGGGTGCCACCTTGTCCCACAGTGCGTACGACGTCCCGAGCGAGGGCCCGAGCAGCAGCGGGGGACCGGAAGCGGGGCCCTCGGCACGGTGGTTGAGGAGTTTCTCGGTCAACGTCGCTCCAGGGCACGGTCGGTGAGGGCTCCGGCGGAGCCGGTGTAGCGGGCGGGGTCGGTGAGCTCGGCGAGGTTGAGTTCCTTCAACTGCGGCTCTTCGGCGAGCAGTTCGGCCAGCGGCCGCCCCTCGGAGTAGGTTCGCTTGGCCAGGTCCGTGAGCAGGGCTTTGGCGCGGACGCGGCCGAGCACGGGGGCCAGCTCCGCGGACAGCCGCTCCGAGACGATCAACCCGTGGGTCAGGTCCAGGTGTGCACGCATGGCGTCCGGGTGCACGCGCAGGCCTTCGGCCAGTTCGGCGGCGTCCCGGGCGGCACCGCCGACCAGCCGCAGCAGATCCCGCAGCGGTTCCCACTCGGCGTGCCAGGCCCCGGCCGGGCGCTCGTCCTCGGCGGCCAGCGACCCGAACAGGGTGGCCGCGAGCTGCGGAGCCCGCAGGGCCGCGGCCGCGATGAGCGTGGACCGTACGGGGTTCGCCTTGTGGGGCATGGCCGACGAGCCGCCGCCGCTGCCCTCCGCGACCTCGGCGACCTCGGTACGGCCGAGGGTCAGTACGTCAGCGGCGACCTTGCCCAGCGCTCCGGCCGCGAAGGCCAGGCAGCCGGCCAGGTCGGCGATCGGCGTGCGCAGGGTGTGCCAGGGCAGCAGTGGCTCGCGGAGCCCGAGTTCGCGGGCGTAGGCCGCCGTCAGGGCCTGCGTGTCCCGGGCGCCGTACACGGTGAAGGCCGCCAAGGTCCCTGCTGCGCCGCCGAGTTGGGCGGGCAGCGAGTCCCGTACGGCGGTGATGCGGTCCCGTGCGTCGAGGGTGAGCGAGCGCCAGCCGGCTGCCTTCAGCCCGAACGTCGTCGGTACGGCGTGCTGGGTGAGCGTCCGTCCCGGCATCGCGGTGTCACGGTGGTCAGCGGCCAGCCGGGCCAGCGCCCGTTCGGTGCGGCCGAGGTCGGCGAGGACCAGGTCCAGGGTGCGCACGGCGACCAGCATCGTCGCCGTGTCCATGATGTCCTGGCTGGTCGCGCCGCGGTGGACATAGGGCCCGTACTCCTCGCCGACCTCCTTCGTCAGGTCGGCGACCAGGGGGATGACCGGGTTGCCGCCCTCGCGGGCGCGCTCGGCGAGCGAGCGTGCGTCGAAGCGGGCGGCGACGGCCGCCTCGGTCACCACGGCCGCCGCCTCGGAGGGTGCGAGGTCAAGGGCGGACTGGGCCCGGGTCAGGGCGGCCTCGGCGTCGAGCAGGGCCTGCAGAAAGGCCGTGTCCCCGGTCGCGGAGGCGGCGGGGGAGCCGGCCCACCCGGGGGCGAGCAGGCCGGTGTCGTCGAAGCCGGCAGAAGTCACTGGAACTCCAGGAAGACCGTCTCGCCTTCGCCCTGAAGGCGGATGTCGAAACGGTATGTGCCCTTGCCGTCGTCCGTCGCGATCAGCGTGCCGCGTCGCGCCTCCGGCACCTGGGAGAGCACCGGGTCGGCGGCGAGTGCCGCCTCGTCACCGGGCAGGTAGATCCGCGTGAACAGGTGCACCAGCAGCCCGCGCGCGAACACGCACACGCTGAGGTACGGCGCGCTCCGCCCGCGCGCGCCGGGCCGCAGCGTCCGCGCGTACCAGTGGCCGTTGGCATCCGTCTGGATGCGTCCCCAGCCGGTGAACTCCACGCCGTTGCGGCCCAGGTAGCCGCCGCTCGCCGGGTCGCGCCGGATCGAACCGTCCACCTGCGGGATGTTGCCGTCGGGGTCGGCGCCCCACAGCTCCACGAAGGCGTCCGGCAGCGGGTTGCCCTCTCCGTCGTAGATGTATCCCTGGACGGTGATGGTGTCCGGGTGGCCGACCGGGGCGATGTCGCCGCCGCCGGGGAAGGGCAGGGCATGGCCGTAGAAGGGGCCGACCGTGTGCGACGGGGTCGGGAGCACGGTCTCCGGACGGCTCGTGTCGATCTTCGTCATGGCAGCTCAGCGCCCTTCTTCGATCCAGGTGGCGTGCGGCCCGTCGAGCACGATGTCCCAGTGGTAGCCCATCGAGAACTCCGGCACCGACAGGTTGTGGTCGTAGGTGGCGACCAGCCGCTGCCGGGCCGCGTCGTCCGTCACCGACTGGATGATCGGGTCGTAGGGGAACAGGGGGTCGCTCGGGAAGTACATCTGCGTCACGAGCCGCTGGGTGAACGCCGTGCCGAAGAGCGAGAAGTGGATGTGGGCGGGCCGCCAGGCGTTGAGGTGCTGACGCCAGGGGTACGGGCCCGGCTGCACGGTGGTGAAGTGGTAGTGCCCGTCGTCGTCGGTCAGTGTGCGGCCGACGCCGGTGAAGTTCGGGTCCAGCGGGGCGTCGTGCTGCTCGCGCTGGTGGGCGTAGCGGCCGGCCGAGTTGGCCTGCCAGATCTCGATGAGCTGACCGCGGATCGGACGTCCGTCGCGGTCGAGCAGCCGCCCGGAGACCGTGATCCGCTCACCGATCGGCTCGCCGGTGTGCTGGCGGGTGAGGTCGTTGTCGATCTCGGTGATGTCGCGCTCCCCGAAGGCGGGGGAGGAGAGCTCCACCAGCTCCGGGTCCTTCGTCACGTCGATGGTGATAGGCGGCTGCTTGGGATGCCGCAGGACGGACGAGCGGTACGGCGCGTAGTCGCGTCGCGGCTGGTGCTCGACGGGCGCCCCGTCGGCGATCCGCTTTTCGTACGCGGCGTGCTCGGCCGCGATCTCCTGGTCGATGTCCTGCTGGGTGAGAGTCATGGGGGTCCCTGGGGCTTCCTGGGTGTTCTTGAGGCCTGGGTGTGCTTAACGTTCGAGGACGAGGGCGAGGCCCTGGCCGACGCCGATGCAGAGGGTGGCGACGCCGGTGCCGGAGCCGCGGCGGGCGAGCTGGTGCGCGACGGTCCCGGCGAGCCGGGCACCGGAGGCACCGAGCGGGTGGCCGAGGGCGATGGCGCCGCCCTGCGGGTTGAGGATCGCGGGGTCGAACTCGGGCCATTCGGCGACGCAGCCCAGCACCTGAGCGGCGAAGGCCTCGTTCAGCTCCAGCACGGACAGGTCGGCGAAGGTCCTGCCCGCCTTGGCCAGGGCCCGGTTGACGGCCTCGACCGGGGCGAGGCCGAAGTAGTGCGGGTCGAGGGCATTGACGCCGGTCGCGGAGACGCGGGCCAGCGGCTCACGGCCGACCGCTTCCAGGCCCACCTCGTCGACCAGCAGCAGCGCGGCGGCGCCGTCGTTCAGGGGCGAGGCGTTGCCCGCGGTGACCGTGCCTCCGTCCTTACGGAAGGACGGCTTCAGCTTGGCCATCGCGGCGAGGGAGGCGTCCGGCCGGACGCATTCGTCGGCGGTGAAGGCGACCGGGTCGCCCTTGCGCTGCGGGATGGAGACGGGCGCCAACTCGGCGTCGAACAGGCCCTGTTGCTGGGCGTCGGTCGCCTTCTGGTGAGAGGCGAGGGCGAACTCGTCCTGCTGCTCCCGGCTGATCTTGTGCTTGTCGGCGATCAGTTCGGCGGACTCGCCGAGCGGGATGGTCCACTGCGGGTCCATCCGCGGGTTGACCATCCGCCAGCCCAGCGTGGTGGAGTACAGCTCGGTGTGGGCGGCCGGGAAGGGCTTGTCGTTCTTGGGCAGCACGTACGGGGCGCGGGTCATCGACTCCACGCCGCCGGCCACGGCGATGTGGGCGTCGCCGACCGCGATGGCGCGGGCCGCCTGGATGACCGCCTCCAGGCCGGAGGCGCACAGCCGGTTGACGGTCACCCCGGGCACGGAGGTCGGCAGCCCGGCCAGCAGGGCGGCCATACGGGCGACGTTGCGGTTCTCCTCACCGGCCCCGTTGGCGTTGCCGAAGTACACGTCCTCGATCCGGGAGGCTTCCAACTGCGGTGTCCGGGCGAGGAGTTCACGGATCGCGTGGGCGGCCAGGTCGTCCGGGCGGACGGCGGCGAGGCCGCCGTTGTAGCGGCCGATCGGGGTGCGCACCGCGTCGACGATGTAAACCGTGTTCACAGCAGGTCCTCCGCAACGGTCAGCTTGGCGCCGGTCCGGGTGATGACGTCGTCGACGCTCACGCCGGGGGCGACCTCGGTCAACACGAGTCCGTCCGGTGTCACGTCGATCACGCCGAGATCGGTGATGACTCGGTTCACACACGCCTTGCCGGTCAACGGCAGCGCACACTCCTCGAGGATCTTCGCCGAGCCGTCCTTGGCGGTGTGGGTCATCACCACGATCACCGTGCGCGCCCCGTGCACCAGGTCCATCGCCCCGCCGATCCCGGTGATCAGCTTCCCGGGGATCGCCCAGTTCGCCAGGTCGCCACGCGCGGAGACCTGCATCGCGCCCAGCACCGCGACATCGATGTGCCCGCCCCGGATCATCGAGAACGACAGTGCCGAATCGAAGAAGGACGCCCCTGGCAGAACGGTGACGGTCTCCTTGCCGGCATTGATCAGATCCGGGTCGACGGCGTCCTCGGTGGGGTAGGGGCCGGTGCCGAGGATCCCGTTCTCCGACTCCAGCACCACCTCGACGCCCGCCGGGAGGTGGTTCGGGATCAGCGTCGGCAGTCCGATGCCGAGGTTGACGTACTGCCCGTCCTCCAGCTCGCGCGCGGCCCGCGCGGCCATCTGCTCGCGTGTCCAGGCCATCAGCTGCTCACCGTCCGCTGCTCGATCTTCTTGTCCCGGGCCTGTTCCGGCGTCAGGGCGACCACCCGCTGCACGAAGATCCCCGGCAGATGCACCGCGTCCGGATCGATCTGGCCGGGTTCGACCAGTTCCTCCACCTCGGCGATCGTGATCCGCCCGGCCATCGCGGCGAGGGGGTTGAAGTTGCGGGTGGACTTGTTGAACACCAGGTTCCCGTGCCGGTCGCCCTTGGCCGCCCGTACCAGCGCGAAGTCGGTGCGGATGCCCCGCTCCAGCACGTACTCGGTGCCGTCGAACTCCCGCACCTCCTTCGGCGGCGAGGCCAGCGCGACCCCGCCCTGGCCGTCGTAGCGCCAGGGCAGCCCGCCGTCGGCGACCTGTGTGCCCACCCCGGCCGGGGTGTAGAAGGCCGGGATCCCGGCCCCGCCCGCCCGTAGCCGTTCCGCCAGCGTGCCCTGCGGGATCAGCTCCACCTCCAGCTCCCCGGCGAGGTACTGCCGCGCGAACTCCTTGTTCCCCCCGATGTAGGAGCCGGTCACCCGCGCGATCCGCCCGGCCGCGAGCAGCACCGCGAGGCCCGTCTCCATCGCCCCGCAGTTGTTGGAGACCACGCTCAGCCCGGACACGCCCCGCTCGTACAACGCCCCGATCAGCGTGTTCGGCACCCCGCTCAGTCCGAAACCGCCCACCGCGAGCGACGCGCCCTCGGGCACATCCGCCACCGCCTCCGCGGCCGTGGCGACCACCTTGTCCATCCGTGAAGCCCCATCCCGTCCGAGCGCCCGGTCACGAATTAATCAGGGCACTGAGTATCTCAGTGAAGTTTCCTTCACGCTGCCACCGGAGCCGCCGGACGTCAAGACTTTCGAGAACTCCAAGGTCAGTAGCCGCCCGCAGCTCTACAGACAGTCGCCTGGACGGCGGGTATCGTTCAGTGCACCAACGAATTCGACCTCGGGAGCGCGCATGGCCGCGGTGGACCTCACCACCCACCCCGGGCACCTGGCCCGGCGACTGCAGCAGGCCCACTACCTGCTGTGGAACACGATGGTCTCGGAGGAGATCACCTCGCCGCAGTTCGCGGTCCTCAACGCGCTCGTCGCCGAGCCGGGCCTGGACCAGCGCACGGTGGGGGAGCGGGTGGGTCTCGACCGGTCGACGATCGCCGAGGTGATCAGCCGGCTCGGGCGCCGCGGGCTGCTCGACAAGGTGCGTGATCCGCAGGACGGCCGCCGTTTCCTGCTGCGTCTGACCGAGGACGGTGTGCGCACCCACCGCAAGCTGACGGTGCGCACGGCCCGGATGAACCAGGTCTTCCTGGCTCCGCTGTCCGCCGAGGAGCAGTCGGTGTTCTTCGACCTCATCCGGCGGGTCGCCGATGCGGCCGAGGGTCTCCGCAACCCGACGGAACCCCTCGTGGCACAGGGCTGAGCGCGCCGGACAGGCCCTGTCCTTTGGATCAGCTCGGCGTCGCGGGCCCTGGCACGCGCTCCCCCACTGCCTTAAGGGCGTGGGGGACCCCCATGACCCCGCTCGGGGCGGCTGCAAGGCGCGGTTCCCTACGGCCGCCCTGACCTGAACGACACGGCCTAGCCCGGTGCCTTCGTCAGCACCACCCATACCTGGCCCCTCGCGAAGTCGGCCGGCCTGCCGTCCTTCGTTGTGAACTGTGTGCCGTCGGTGGCCTTGCTGCGGTGCCAGTCGACGTCGTAGACCCGTCCGTCGCGCAGGACCTGGGCCTTCCCGGAGCCGATCGTCTCGGTGTACGGCGTGTGGTTGCCGAGGCGGTCGTGGAAGGCGGACTGGCGCACCTTCACGTACTGCACGACGACCGTCGCCGGCGCCACCCGCTTTCCGTCGGCCGTCGTGGTGGGTTTCCCGTCCATCGCGACCAGGTAGCGGCGCAGGCCCGCGGACCAGGTGAAGGTGAAGCCGGCGGCCGGGAAGCGGATGGTGCGGGTGTTCTCCGCTCTGCCGCCGGCCGGTGCGGCGCCGTAGCGGAATCCGGTGGTCAGCGCCTTCGCTCCCGGTGGCGACGACATCAGGCGGGCAGGGTGCAGGTAGAGGTTGTGCGGTGCGGGTCTGCCGGGGCCGCGGAAGTAGGCGCCGGGCGCCTTCTCGGGCGGTTCCGCCTGCAGGGGTGCGCTGTTGATCAGCGGCAGCAGCTTGTGCTGCGCCCCGGAGAAGGCGAGCGTCGGACGGTGGAACTGGCGCAGCAGTTCCAGATCCGACTCCCGGGCGCTGCGCACCGGCCCGACGACCTTCGGCAGCGTGCTCGCGTACACCGCCATCAGCCGGCTCAGTCCACCCTCGACCTGTTCCGCGTACACGACGTCCGCCGAGTCGAGCCCCGTCTGGGGCCGGGCCTCGGGCGCGTTGTCGATCTTCACGGCGAGTACGGGGGCGCCGGCGGCGGTCTCCTTCGGCTCCCCGGGCGTCTGCGTCCGGCCGCGTCCGTCCTGCGCCGGGCCGTGCTGATGTGTGCAGCCTGCCGCCAGAGCGGCCGTCGCCGTGGCGGCCAGCAGCGCCACTGTCATCGAGGCGCGTCGCGGACGCACCCACCGTCCCGTGCTCACCCTGGCCACCACATCCCGTGCCAATGATTGTGCGCTTATACGTTCATTGATGCCCATGCCCGGTCAGTTCTGATTGCGCGCGTTCGATACGCCCCTTGGCCCTGACCCGCGCGGGCCCTGTTTCCGGCCGTACCGCCGATCCCGCTTCGGGAAGCGGCGGGGCGGGTACCCGGGCGGCACCGCAGGAGCAGACACACCCATGCGATGGAGGGAGCGCCACGCGATGAAGGCTGTGACCTGGCAGGGGAAGCGGGACGTACGGGTGGAGGAGGTGCCCGATCCGGGCATCCAGGAGCCGACCGATGCCGTCATCCGCATCACCTCGACGGGGCTGTGCGGCTCCGATCTGCATCTGTACGAAGTGCTCACCCCGTTCATGACACCGGGCGACATCCTGGGACACGAACCGATGGGCATCGTCGAGGAGGTCGGGGCCGCGGTGCCGGACCTCGCGGTGGGCGACCGGGTGGTGGTGCCGTTCCAGATCGCGTGCGGCAACTGCTGGATGTGCCTGACGGGGCTGCCGACGCAGTGCGAGACCACACAGGTGACCGGCGAGGGCATGGGTGCCGCTCTCTTCGGCTATACACGCCTGTACGGCGCGGTGCCGGGCGCCCAGGCGGAGTACCTGCGGGTGCCGCAGGCGCAGTACGGACCGATCAAGGTCCCGGAAGGGCCGCCGGACGACCGTTTCGTCTATCTCTCCGACGTCCTGCCCACCGCCTGGCAGGCGGTCGAGTACGCGGGGATCCCCGAGGGCGGCAGCGTCGCCGTGCTCGGTCTCGGGCCGATCGGTGACATGGCCTGTCGTGTCGCCCAAGTGCGCGGCGCCGGGCGGGTGTTCGGGGTGGACCTGGTGGGCGACCGGCTGCGCCGGGCGAAGGCGCGCGGCGTGGAGACGTTCGACCTGCGGAGCTTCGACAGCGAGAAGGAGCTCGTCCAGGCGATCCGCGACGAGACCGACGGGCGCGGCCCCGACGCCGTGATCGACGCGGTCGGCACCGAGGCCCACGGCAGCGCGGCCGCACGGCTGGCCCAGCAGGCCTCGGCCCTGCTGCCCCGCAAGATCGCGGGCCCGCTCGCCGAACGCTTCAGCATCGACCGCCTCGCCGCCCTGCACACCGCCATCGAACTGGTCCGCCGCGGCGGCACGCTCTCCCTCGTCGGCGTCTATGGCGGCACGGCCGATCCGATGCCGCTGCTCACCCTGTTCGACAAGCAGATCCAGATCCGCATGGGCCAGGCCAACGTGCGCCACTGGAGCGACGAGATCATCCCGTATCTGACGGACGAGGACCCCCTCGGCGTCGACGACTTCGCCACCCACCGGCTGCCGCTGACCGATGCCCCGCACGCGTACGAGATGTTCCAGCGCAAGCAGGACGGCGCGGTCAAGGTGCTGATGACGCCGTAGGGAGCGATTCAGCCCGTCCGGCGTTTGAGGACGAGGCCGTTCAGGCCGATACGGGGGTCTGGGGGCGGAGCCCCCGGGCGGCACGGCACCGCCGGTCAGGCCCCGCCCCCGAAGATCTCCGCCAGGTCGTACCGCACCGGCTCCTCCAGCTGGGCGTAGGTGCAGCTCTCCGCGGTGCGGTCCGGGCGCCAGCGGCGGAAGCGGGCCGTGTGCCGGAAACGCGCCCCGTTCTCCATGTGGTCGTATGCCACCTCGGCCACCCGCTCCGGTCTCAGCGGTACCCAGGACAGGTCCTTCTTGCTCGACCAGCGGCTCGGGGCGCCGGGCAGCCGGGCCGTCTCGTGCGCCGTCTCGTCGGACCAGGCCGCCCAGGGGTGCCCCGCGACGTCCTCCATCCGCAGGGGCTCCAGTTCCTCGACCAGCTCCGCGCGGCGCTTCATCGGGAACGCCGCCGACACGCCCACGTGCTGCAGGGCGCCCCGGTCGTCGTAGAGGCCGAGCAGCAGTGAGCCCACGATCGGGCCGCTCTTGTGGAAGCGGTAGCCCGCGACGACGACGTCCGCCGTGCGCTCGTGCTTGATCTTGTACATGGCGCGCTCGTCCTGGAGGTAGCGGCCGGTGAGCGGCTTGGCGATCACCCCGTCCAGGCCCGCCCCCTCGTACTGCTCGAACCAGCTCTGCGCCACGTCGATGTCGGTGGTGGCCGGCGCGAGGTGGACCGGCGCGGTGACCTCGGCCAGCGCCCGCTCCAGCAGCGCCCGCCGGTCGGTCAGCTGCACATCGAGCAGCGACTCGTCCGCCAGGGCCAGCAGATCGAAGGCCACGAACGACGCCGGGGTCTTCTCCGCGAGCATCCGCACCCGGGAGTCCGCCGGGTGGATGCGCTCGGTGAGCGCGTCGAAGTCGAGCCGGCCCTCCCGGGCGATGACGATCTCCCCGTCCAGCACGCACCGCTCGGGCACCCGTTCCTTCAACGCGGCCACCAGCTCGGGAAAGTACCTGGTCAGCGGCTTTCCCGTACGGCTGCCGAGCTCGACCTCGGTCCCGTCGCGGAACACGATCGCCCGGAAGCCGTCCCACTTGGCCTCGTAGTGCATGTCCCGCGGAATGTGTGCCACCGACTTGGCGAGCATCGGCTTCACGGGCGGCATCACCGGCAGATCCATGGTTCAGATTCTGCTCGCATACGCCGCTTGTCGCCCGGTATGCGAGGTTTATCAGGTACGCCTACCGTGGCCGCATGGGTGAAGCGGTGGAACTGGAAGTGGGCGGCCGCACCGTCCGCCTGTCCAGCCCGGACAAGATCTTCTTCCCGGAGCGCGGTTTCACCAAGCTGGACCTCGCCCGGTACTACATCGCGGTCGGCCCCGGCATCCTGCGCGCCCTGCGTGACCGGCCCACCACCCTGGAGCGCTACCCGGAGGGAGTGACCGGCGAGAACTTCTTCCAGAAGCGGGCGCCCAAGAACATGCCCGACTGGATCCCGACCGCCCACATCACCTTCCCGAGCGGCCGCAGCGCCGACGAGATGTGCCCCACCGAGGAGGCCGCCGTCCTGTGGGCCGCCCAGTACGGCACGCTCACCTTCCACCCCTGGCCGGTGCGCCGCGACGACGTCGACCGCCCCGACGAACTCCGCATCGACCTCGACCCGCAGCCCGGCACCGACTACGACGACGCCGTCCGCGCCGCCCACGAACTGCGCGCCGTCCTCGACGAGTTCGGCGGGCTCAAGGGCTTCCCGAAGACCTCCGGCGGCCGCGGCCTGCATGTCTTCGTGCCGATCGAACCGCGCTGGACCTTCACCCAGGTACGCCGCGCCGCCATCGCCGTGGGCCGGGAGATGGAACGCCGGATGCCCGACCAGGTGACGATCAAGTGGTGGAAGGAGGAGCGGGGCGAGAAGATCTTCATCGACTACAACCAGACCGCCCGCGACCGCACCATCGCCTCCGCCTATTCCGTACGACCCCGCCCGCACGCCCCGGTCTCGGCGCCCCTGAGGTGGGACGAGGTGGGCGTCGCGCACCCGCGGGACTTCGACATCGCGACCATGCCCGCGCGCTTCGCCGAACTCGGCGATGTGCACGCGGACATGGACGACCGGCGCTTCTCCCTGGAGGCCCTGCTCGAACTCGCCCGCCGCGACGAGCACGACCACGGGCTGGGCGATCTGCCGTACCCGCCCGAGTACCCCAAGATGCCGGGGGAGCCCAAGCGGGTACAGCCGAGCCGGGCGAAGAAGCAGCCGCCCGCAGCCCCTTGACGGGCGCGGCGGGGAGAAGGACTGGGCGCCCCGGCGGATCCCGATGATCGGAGAGCGCTCTCACCGCGCTGCCCGCCCGGAGCTATCCTGATCGGCAACCGTCGAGCAGGAGCAGGAGCCCGAAGTGACCGACACAGCGCCGCGCCCCACACTGGAGGCCGTGGCCGCCCGGGCGGGCGTGTCCCGGGCGACCGTCTCACGCGTGGTGAACGGCGGTGACGGGGTCAGGGAACCCCTGGTGGCACGGGTGCGGCGGGCGGTGGAGGAGCTCGGCTACGTGCCCAACCAGGCGGCCCGCTCCCTGGTGACCAGGCGGCACGACGCCGTGGCCGTGGTCATCGCCGAGCCGGAGACCCGCGTCTTCGCCGACCCCTTCTTCGCGCTGCAACTGAGGGGTATCAGCAAGGAGTTGACGGCCCACGACAACCAGCTCGTGCTGCTGCTCACCGAGGGCCGCGACGACCACGCCCGCGTCGGCCGCTACCTCGCCGGCGGCCATGTCGACGGCGCGCTCGTCTTCTCCCTGCACCTCGACGACCCGCTGCCCGGGCTGATCCAGCACGCGGGCGTGCCGACCGTGTTCGGCGGGCGGCCCGGCTGGAGCGACGGCCGCAGCGGGGTGGTGTACGTCGACAGCGACAACCGCGGCGGCGCCCGCGAGGCCGTACGCCATCTCGCCGGCCTCGGCCGCACCCGGATCGCGCACATCACCGGGCCCCTCGACCAGACGTCCGCGGCGGACCGGCTCGACGGCTTCCGGGACGTCATGGTCGACGCCGATCCCCGGCTCATCGTCGAGAGCGACTTCACCCCGGCCGGCGGTGAGCGGGCGATGCGTGAACTCCTCGAGCGCCGCCCCGACCTGGACGCCGTGTTCGCCGCCAACGACCTGACCGCGGCGGGTGCGCTGCGCGTGCTGCGTGAGCGCGGGCGGCGGGTGCCCGAGGACGTCGCCGTGATCGGCTTCGACGACATGCTGCCGGTGGCCGAGCAGACCGATCCGCCGCTGACGACGGTGCGTCAGGACATCGAGGAGATGGGCCGGCTGATGGCCCGGCTGCTGCTGCGCCGTCTCGGTCCCCGCTCCACCGGCCAGGGCGCCGCAGACGTACCGGCCGGCGTGGTCCTGCCGACGACACTCGTGCGACGGGCCTCGGCCTGAGCCGAATGCATCTGCACCGTGCGTGGGCAGCCCGGCCGGCCGTGGTGCCGTCAGGCCGTGACCTGGGTCCACATGCTGCTGGGTGAGCTGGTGGAGCGGTCCGCCTCGTCCTGCACGAGCAGGGAGAGCAGCGCTGCCACGGTCAGTCCGGCCTCGGCGGGATGGCGCAGGACCTTGCTGGGATCGATCCGGTAGGTGTTGGTCCGTCCCTCCTTGGTGTGGGAGAGATAGCCGGCTTCTTCGAGGTCGGAAATGATCTTCTGGACGGCGCGTTCGGTGAGGCGGCAGTGTGCGGCGATGTCGCGGATCCGGGCGCTGTGGTTGTCGGCGATGGCTGCCAGTACGCGCGCGTGATTCGTGATGAACGTCCATCCGGTGTGTGGCTCGGGCACTCCATCCATGTGCCAACTGTAGCGACTCACTATTCGCGCATTCAAAAGCACGTACTTGATTTCATGTATTTCTTGACGTGTGCGGGGGAAGAGGGGAACCTTGGGAGCGGAGACGGACGAGCACTCGAGGGAGAAAAGGCCATGCCGGAGCCTGCGCAGTCCGCGCAGACATGCCTGGTGACGATCGACGTGGTGCCGGACGGTGATCGCATGAACGTCCGGGTGTGCGGTGAGCTCGACCACGGCGGCCGAGAGCTCGAACATGACCTGACGGAGGCCCTGGACGGCTCGGCGAGCGGCATCGACCTGGACCTGAGCGCCATCGGTTTCTGCGACTGCTCCGGCCTCAACCTGCTGCTCGGTCTGCGGCGGAAGGCCCTGGACGAAGGCAAGACGATCACCATCAGCGCCAGCGGCCCTCCGGTCGACCGGCTGCTGGAGCTGACCGGCGCCCGGGAGCTGTTCGCACGCCCCGGCTCCGAGGCAGGGAGCACCGAGCCGGATGCCGCCGGTGACGGACTGAAGGCGCCGGAGGCGGTCGATCAGGAGCTGCGCAAGGAGGTCGCCGAGCTGCGACGGGCGATGCAGACCCGGCCTGCCATAGATCTGGCGCGCGGCATCCTGATGGCCTCCTTCAGTCTGAGCCCCGAGGTGGCGTGGACCGTGCTCGTCACGGCCTCCCAGAACACCAACACCAAGCTGCACGTCCTGGCCCAGGACCTGGTCGGCACCGTTCAGGGCACGCCGCTGCCCGAGGAGGTGCAGCAGCAGCTGGCGGCCGCGGTCGCCCAGGCGCGCGCGGCCGTCCCGCTGGGATGACCGTCAGGTGTCCTCGTCAGCTCAGGTCTGCGGCGGAGCGCTCCTGATCACCGCGAAGCGGGCGCCGTAGGGGTCGGCGAGTTTGGCGAAGCGGCCCACGCCCTCGATGTCGGTGGCCGGGACGCGGACCTCGCCGCCCAGTTCCTGTGCCCTGGCGACCGTGGCGTCCGTGTCGGCCACCTCGAAGTACGGCAGCCAGTAGGCACGGTCCTCCGACGGGTCCTCGGCGAGCGGGACGATGCCGCCGAACATGGAGTCCTCGCCGCCCCCGGCGGGGTTCAGGGTCGTGTACGTGCCACCGGGGAAGTCCACCGCCGCCGTCTCCAGACCCAGCGTCTCGTGGTAGAACCAGGCGGCCGCGGCGATGTCCGGGGTGTACAGCTCGACCCAGGACAGCGCCCCCGCCTCGTTCGCCACGTCCACGCCCCTGGTCCGGCCGGGCTGCCAGATGCCGAAGGGCACGCCCGCCTTGTCGGCGAGGATCGCCATGTGTCCCTCGCCCATCACGTCCATGGGCTGCATCAGCACACTGCCGTGCGCCTGCTCGGCCGCCTTGGCGGTGGCCTCGGCGTTCCCGCTCTGGAAGTACACCGTCCAGGACGGCGGGCCCTGTTCGGGCGTGGTCTGCATACCGCCCGCCGCGGTCTTCCCGTCCAGCTGGAAGAAGCCGTATCCACCGGCGTCCGGCCCGGCCGACCGGAACCGCCAGCCGAAGAGACCGCCGTAGAAGGAGATGGCGCCGTCGATGTCGGAGGTGCCGACGTCGAGCCAGTTGGGAGCGCCGTTGACGAAACGGGTGGTGAGCATCTTCGCCCTCCTCGAAAGGGTCCCGTTGTCTGCACTGCCGAGTCTTGCACCGCGCACTGACAATCGCTGCCGGAGCCCTCTTTCCACCGGCTTCCGCGCGCCGCCGTGCACCGCGGCGGGTCCGGGCCCACCATCAGGGTGGCCGGGGGCCCCGCCGGGCGGCGTTGATGACGCGTTGATCGAACGTTTTTCGGCTCCCGGCACGATCTCGTTCATGCAGATCGACACCATCACCCCGGCCGACTTCGCCTGGCAGGCTCAGGCGCTGTGCGCGCAGACGGGGGCGGACTTCTTCTTTCCTGAGCCGGGCAGCTCGGTGCGTGAGGCGAAGCGCATCTGCGGCATGTGCGAGATGCGCCCCGCCTGTCTCGAGTACGCCCTGCAGAACGACGAACGCTTCGGCGTCTGGGGTGGCCTCTCGGAGAAGGAACGCCTCGAGCTCAGGCGGACGACACGCTGAAGCGGCCGGTAGGCACGCGCGTACCGGCCGCTTCCCGGCCCGAAGCCGGGCCTGGGGTCAGGTGTGCCGTCAGCCTGCGGCGCGTGCCGCCATGCGCGCCTTGCGTGCCGCCAGCTTCTCGTCGAACTTCAGGGCCTCCGCGTCCAGCCCGCCGAGGAACAGTCCGAGTTCGTCCTGGGCCTGCTGCCCCTCGGGGCCGAGGCCGTCGATCTCCATGATCTTCAGGAAGCGCAGGACCGGCTGGAGCACGTCGTCGTGGTGGATGCGCAGGTTGTAGACCTCGCCGATCGCCATCTGCGCGGCGAACCGCTCGAAGCCGGGCATGCCGTGGCCGGGCATCCGGAAGTTCACCACGACGTCCCGGACCGCCTGCATGGTCAGGTCGGGAGCCAGCTCGAAGGCGGCCTTCAGGAGATTGCGGTAGAAGACCATGTGCAGGTTCTCGTCCGTCGCGATCCGCGCCAGCATGCGGTCGCAGACCGGGTCGCCGGACTGGTGGCCGGTGTTGCGGTGCGAGATACGGGTCGCGAGCTCCTGGAAGGCCACGTAGGCGACCGAGTGCAGCATCGAGTGCCGGTTGTCCGACTCGAAGCCCTCGCTCATGTGGGCCATCCGGAACGCTTCCAGCTTGTCCGGGTCCACCGCGCGCGACGCGAGCAGATAGTCGCGCATCACGATGCCGTGCCGGCCCTCCTCGGCGGTCCAGCGGTGCACCCAGGTGCCCCAGGCGCCGTCACGGCCGAACAGCGAGGCGATCTCGTGGTGGTAGCTGGGCAGGTTGTCCTCGGTGAGCAGGTTCACCACCAGCGCGATCCGGCCGATCTCGGTGACCTTGGACTGCTCCTTGTCCCAGGCCTCGCCGTCCTCGAACAGGCCGGGGAAGTTACGGGCGTCCGACCAGGGCACGTACTCGTGCGGCATCCAGTCCTTGGCGACCTTCAGATGCCGGTTGAGTTCCGTCTCGACCACTTCCTCCAGTGCGTACAGCAGCTTGGCGTCGGTCCAGACGGCGGGGCTGCCGAGGTGCGGGGAAGTGATCGTCACGGGAACTCCAGGGGGACGCGCAACAAGGGGGACAGACCGGCGAGCGGGGCCGGAACCTACGGGATCGTAGGCTACGAAACCGTAGGTTACGAAGCCGTAGGTTAAGCGCGGTGTAAAGATCCCTGATCAGGCCGTGTTTCATAGGACTTCCAAGGAACGCCGAAAAGCCCCAGGACCCGCAGGTCCCAGGGCTGAAAGGGTGGTCGTCGCACCCGTCAGGCGTACAGGTCCCGCAGACGTACCGAGAGACATGTCACACAGCCCTCGAGCTTCTCGAACTCGCTGATGTCCACCACGACCGGATCGTGACCGAGGTCGGCGAGCAGCTCCGCCGACTTCGGTGCGCTCGCCGCCATCAGCACCTTGCTGCCGCCGAGCAGCACCACATGCGAGCCCGACTCCTCTGGCACCGACAGGAAGCGTGGGAACAGCGACGGCCGGTCCACCTTGGGGATGTGCCCGATGACCGTCCCGTCGGGCAGCGCCGTGACCGCCGACTTCAGATGCAGCACCTTGCTCACGGGTACGGCGACGACCCGCGCCCCCAGCGGTTCGAAGGCGGCCCGCAGCTGCTGGACGCCGGCCGCGTTGGTGCGGCCGCCCCGGCCGACGTAGATCGTGTCGCCGATCTTCAGCACGTCGCCGCCGTCCAGGGTGCCCGGCTCCCAGATCCAGTTGACCGAGCAGCCGAGACGGGCGACGGCCTCCTCGACACCGGCCGTCTCGTCCCGCCGGGACTCGGCGCCGGGGCGGGTGATCAGCGCGACGTTCTTGTACATGACGACCGTGTCCTCGACGAACACCGAGTCCGGGCAGTCGTCCTCCGGGTCCACCTCGATCGTCTCCCAGCCGTGCTCGCGCAGGGCCTCGACATACGCCTCCCACTGCTCGACCGCGAGATCGAAGTCGACCTTCTCCCGCTCGATGTGCGTCACCAGCCCTTCGGCGAGGCGGGGGCTCGGGCGGCGGACGAGGGCCTTCTTGCTGGGCACGACGGGACTCCGAATCGGCGGGACGGCAGACCGGGCGCCCATGACGCGACACCCGGTCCGCCATCATGCAGCGCCGATCCGCGACGGCAAAACCCTCGTTGTCAGGCTGTGCCCCTCCTGAGACGCCCGATCGGCGGCTGTCCGATCGCCTCAGGCGTCGTCTCCTGCAGCTCACCGTCCAGCAGCAGCCACCGGGTGATCCCGATCGACTCCAGGAACGGCAGGTCGTGGCTGGCCACGATCAGCGCCCCTTCGTACGACTCCAGGGCCGACGTCAGCTGCCGCACGCTCGCCATGTCGAGGTTGTTCGTCGGCTCGTCGAGCATCAGCAGCTGCGGTGCCGGTTCGGCCAGCATCAGCGCGGCCAGGGCCGCCCGGAAGCGTTCGCCGCCGGACAGGGTGGCCGCCTTCTGGTCGGCGCGGGCGCCCCGGAACAGGAACCGGGCAAGGCGCGCCCGGACCCGGTTGTTGGTGGCGGCCGGCGCGAACCGGGCCACGTTCTCGGCGACCGACAGCTCGCCGTCGAGCACGTCGAGCCGCTGCGGCAGGAAACGCAGCGGCACGTGCGCGTGCGCCTCGCCCGCCATCGGCGCCAGCTCCCCGGCGATGGTGCGCAGCAGCGTCGTCTTGCCGGAGCCGTTGCGCCCGATCAGCGCCACCCGCTCCGGGCCGCGCAGCTCAAGACCGCCGGCCACCTGCGCGCCGTACGCGAGCTGCAGGTCCATGAGGGTCAGGACGGTACGGCCCGGCGGTACCGCCGTGTACGGCAGGTCGACGCGGATCTCGTCGTCGTCCCGTACGGCCTCCACCGCCTCGTCGAGCCGTTCCTTCGCATCGCTGAGCCGCTCCTCGTGCATGATGCGGTGCTTGCCCGCGGACTCCTGCGCCGCGCGCTTGCGGGCACCCATGACGATCTTCGGCTCGCGCTTCTGGTCCCACATCTTCTGCCCGTACCGTTTGCGACGGGCCAACTTGACCTGGGCATCCACCAGTTCGCGCTTCTGCTTCCTGAAGTCGGCCTCCGCGACGCGCACCATCCGCTCGGCCGCCTCCTGCTCGGCGGCGAGAGCCTCCTCGTACGCGGAGTAGTTGCCGCCGAACCAGGTGACCTCCCCGGAGCGCAGATCGGCGATCTGGTCGACCAGTTCCAGGAGTTCGCGGTCGTGGCTGACCACGATCATCACTCCCGGCCAGGACTCGACGGCCGCGTACAGCCGCCTGCGCGCGTACAGGTCGAGGTTGTTGGTCGGCTCGTCCAGGAGCAGGACGTCCGGGCGGCGCAGCAGCAGTGCGGCCAGCCGCAGCAGCACCGACTCGCCGCCCGACACCTCGCCGATGGTGCGGTCCAACTCGATGTGTCCGAGGCCGAGCTCGCCGAGCGTGGCGAGCGCGCGTTCCTCCACGTCCCAGTCGTCGCCGACCGTCTCGAAGTGCTCCTCGGCCACGTCGCCCGACTCGATGGCGTGCAGCGCGGCCCGTTGTGCGGCGATGCCGAGCGCCTCGTCGACGCGCAGCTGGGTGTCGAGGGTGACGTTCTGCGGCAGGTAGCCGACCTCGCCCGCGACGCGCACGGCGCCGTCGGCCGGGGCGAGCTCACCGGCGATCAGCTTCAACAGGGTCGATTTCCCGGACCCGTTGACGCCGACGAGCCCCGTCCTGCCGGGACCGAAGGAGACATCGAGGCCCTCGAAGACGGGGGTGCCGTCGGGCCAGGCGAAGGACAGGGACGTACAAGTGAGAGAAGTAGACATACGGGCCTCGCGGTTGCTTGGTGCGGTCAGGGGCAAACGCGTAGAGAGACACCGCAGACCACGGCGGGAGAGGAGAGCCCAGAGGCACGAAAAAGGCCTGCTCCGTCAGGACGGCTCGAACGCCGAGGTCGCACGCAGCGCACACACCTCATGTGTGTGACACGGTGTCTCAGGACCTCAGACGAGCAACGTCCTTCTCCAATCGACGGCAACAGAACCGCTGTACACCGTAGGAGGCGGTCGGTGGGCTGTCAACGGAATTAACGTGAACCCGCCCTCTTCGCACGAAGGAGTCCCCGTGCCCAACGGCCCGCTCTCCCTGCCCGCCCGGCTCTACCTGCTGGCCTGGGACACCGACACCGCCGAGGTCACCGCCGCCGCCCGCCTGCACCACCTGGTGCGGGCCGGCGCCCTCACCGAACTGGCCCAGCGTGGTCTGCTCGTCGACGAGGGCGGCATCGCCACACCCGCCGACATGGACTCGCTCACCGGGGACGCCGTCCTCGACGGGCTCCTGGAGCTGGTCCGCGAGTCCCGGCCGCACCGCTGGCAGACCTGGGTGACGCTGCACGCGCGCGTGACCCTCGACGCCGTACGGGAGCAACTGACGGCGGAAGGCTGTCTGCGGGCGGAGAAGAAGCGGGTCCTCGGGGTCTTCCCGAGCGTGGAGCACGTACTGGCGCGGGCGGACGTCGTGGACGCGCTGCAGACGGGGGCGCGGCAGGCCTTGGAGGGCCCGGTGCCGGTGGCGGAGGTCTCCGACCGGGACGCGGCCGTCGCCGCCCTCGCCGCGGCCGCGGAGCTGCCCACGCTGGTGCCCGGCAAGGACCGCAAACGCCTCCACGCGCGCGTGGCGGAGCTGACCGAGCGCAGCGGGGCGGCGGCGCCCGCGCTGCGGAAGGTCGTCACCGAGGTGCACACCGCGGTGACCGCGTCCCCGACGGCGGTCGTCGCGGCAACCGGCGACTGAGCCGGTCCCGGCGCCTCACGCAGATGTCGGATTCCTGCCAGCCGCCGCCCGGGAGCGGCTGGTTGAGTGAGCCGCATGACGACCGAGAACCCTCTCCGTGACCGTGCTCTGGCCTTCCGCTCGCTGCACGTGCCGGGCAAGCCGCTCGTGCTGCCCAACGCCTGGGACATCGCAAGCGCCCGCATCGTCGAGGACGCGGGTGCCGCCGCGGTCGCCACCACCAGCGCGGGGCTCTCCTGGGCCCTCGGATCGGCGGACGGCGACCGGCTGGACCGCGACCGGGCCCTCGCCGCCGTCGCGGACATCGCGGCCGCGGTCGACGTACCGGTCAGCGCGGACGTCGAGAGCGGCTACGCACAGGACGCCGCGGGCGTCGCCGACACGATCCGCGCGGTGCTCGCCGCGGGCGCGGTGGGCGTGAACGTCGAGGACGCGCTGTACGAGACCGGGGCGGGGCCGTTGCGTCCCGTCGGCGAACAGGTCGAGCGGATCGCGGCCGCCCGGGAGGCCGCCGACGCAGCAGGGGTGCCGCTGTTCGTCAACGCCCGGATCGACACCTTCCTCAGGGGTGCGGGCACAGTGGACGCCACCCTGGAGCGGGCGGCGGCCTTCCTCGCCGCGGGCGCCGACGGCATCTTCGTCCCGGGGCCGACCGACCCCGAGACGGTCGAACTCCTCGTCGACGGCATCGACGGCCCACTGAACGTCATGACCGGCCCCGGCGCCCCGCCGATCCCCGAACTGGCCGCCCTCGGAGTCGCCCGCGTAAGCGTGGGCTCGGCCATCGCCCAGTCGGCCCACGCCCTGGTCCATCGCGCCACACGGGAGCTGCTGGGAGCGGGGACGTACGGGGCGTTGGAGGGAGGCCTTGACTACGGCGAGTTGAACAAGCTGCTGGCGTTGCGCTGACCGCGCGCACCGACCCGGCGGGGCACCTGCCGACGCAGCGCTCAGCAGGCGTCCCGAATCAGTTCCGCCAGGTCGTGGTCCAGATCCAGCTGCAGATGCTCCAGCCCCACCGGCACCAGCGCACTCGTGGCGTCGAGGAACCGACGAATCTCGTGCGACCGGACGTGCACGACGGCGGTGCCCTCGGGGGCGTGGAACTCCAGGACGGTGCGCTCGTAGCCGTACGGCCGCACGCGCACGTCGCCGTGGCCCTCCGGCTCGTGCAGACCGGCCGCGAGGAGGTCGCGGGCGAACGTCCAGCAGACCTCCACGCCCTCCAGGGTGGCAGGCGCCGGGAAGGTCATACGGACCGCGAACGGGTCGCTGCGGTCGTAGTGCAGCTTCGCCGGGATGCTCGGCATGCGCGGCGCGGCGGCGACGAGGCGGGCCTCCACGGGTTGTTCGATGACGGTGGACAACGCCTTGCTCCCTTGTGACGTCTGGACGGACTTCCGAGCGGATTGGGCCGGGCACTGCTAGAGACGCTGGAATCAGCCAATCCGTGCACACCCATGTCTAGTGACCTGCGTCACCGCATTCATGCACAGGAGTGACGCAGTCCATTTCCCGTGCACCGATGGGCAGTTGTGGAACGGGCCGCCATCTGGACGGGGTCGGGGGTGTCGGATAGCTTCGCCCGCCATGAGGCGTATGGGGAACAGGCGACGAATGAGACGTGCGTTTTGGTCAGTGGCCGCAGGGGCGGTGTGCTCGGCGGCGCTGGCCGCCCTGACCGCCGTGCCCGCACAGGCACAGCAATCCGGACGGGCGCCGCACTGGGAACTCAAGGACACCGGCGCGAGCGGTGTGCGCTTCCGGGGGCTGTCGGCCGTCAGCCGGGACACCGCCTGGGTGGCCGGGACGGGCGGCACCGTGCTGCGCACCTCCGACGGCGGCGCGAGCTGGCGGAACGTCTCGCCGCCGGGCGCCGGCGAGCTGCAGTTCCGGGACATCGAGGCGTTCGACGCGCGGCGCGCCGTGGTGCTGGCCATCGGCGAGGGCGAGGCCTCCCGCGTGTACCGCACCGACGACGGCGGCACGACCTGGACCGAGTCCTTCCGCAACACCGACCCCAACGCCTTCTACGACTGCCTCACCTTCTTCGACCGCCGCCACGGCCTCGCCCTGAGCGACCCGGTGGACGGCAAGTTCCGCATCCTGTCGACCGGCGACGGGGGCCGCTCCTGGAAGGTGCTCCCCAGCGACGGCATGCCGGCCGCCCTGGACGGCGAGGCGGGCTTCGCGGCGAGCGGGCAGTGCCTGGTCGCCTCCGGCCCCTCGGACGTCTGGCTGGCCACCGGCGGCGGTGCACGCGCGCGCGTGCTGCACTCCGCCGACCGCGGGCTCACCTGGACGGCCACCGACACACCGATCCCGGCGGGCGATCCGGCGAAGGGCGTGTTCGCGCTCGCCTTGCGCGACCGCACCCACGGCCTCGCGGTCGGCGGCGACTACCGCCCCGACCAGTCCTCCCCGCAGGCCGCGGCCCGCACCTCGGACGGCGGCCGCACCTGGCAGTCCGCCGCCACCCCGCCGCCGGCCTATCGCTCCGGCGCCGCCTGGCTCCCGCACAGCCGCACCGCGGCCCTCGCGGTCGGCCCCACGGGTACCGACCTGACCACCGACGGCGGCCGCACCTGGCGGACCGTCGACACGGGCTCTTACGACACCGTGGACTGCACGGCGGACCTGGGCTGCTGGGCGGCGGGGGAGCAAGGGCGGGTGGCTCGTCTGGAGCGGTGACGCATGGGGTGAATGCGGGTACTCGGTCGCGGACTGCGAAAGGAGTGAGCGAGCATGCCCGCAGGTTCCAGCTCCAAGCGTGAGCGCCAGTACGAGCACATCAAGAAGAGCGCGCAGGACCGGGGTGAGAGCACCGGACGTGCCAAGGAGATCGCGGCGCGGACGGTGAACAAGGAACGTGCCCGGTCCGGCGAGTCCAAGTCCGCCAGCCGCAGCTCCACGAAGGACATGTCATCCGGCAGGCGCGGTGGCCAGCGGTCCGGCCAGGGCTCCCAGGGCCCCACCCGCGACCAGCTGTACAACGAGGCCAAGCAACGCGGTATCGAGGGCCGTTCGAACATGAACAAGGACCAGCTGCAGCGCGCGCTGAACGCGAAGAAGGGCTGAGCTCCTCGTCCCCCGCGACAGCGGGGACCATCCCGCCGTCGCGGGGGTTCGTGCGCCCGGCGCCACGCGTCCGACGCCCGCTCAGGGGCCGTACGCTCGTCCCATCATGACGACCGTACCCATCCCCGCGGACTGGCCCGCGACCGAGGAACAGGCCCGTGCCGTACAGGACCGACTGCGGACCCAGGTGGTGCTCGACGAGCCGGGACCGCCGCCGGGCACCGGCCATGTCACCGGGGTCGACGTGGCGTACGACGACGAGCGGGACGTCGTCGCCGCCGCGGCGGTCGTCCTGGACGCGGCGACCCTGGAGGTCGTCGCGGAAGCCACGGCGGTCGGCCGCATCTCCTTCCCGTACGTCCCCGGCCTGCTCGCCTTCCGCGAGATCCCCACCGTCCTTGCCGCCCTCGACGCCCTGCCGTGCCCGCCCGGCCTGGTCGTCTGCGACGGCTACGGCCTGGCCCACCCGCGCCGCTTCGGCCTGGCCAGCCACCTCGGGGTCCTGACCGGCCTGCCCACGATCGGCGTCGCGAAGAACCCCTTCACCTTCACCCACGCCGATCCGGCTGCCCCGCGCGGCAGCACCTCACCCCTCCTCGCGGACACCGAGGAGGTCGGCCGCGCCCTGCGCACCCGCGACGCCGTCAAGCCGGTCTTCGTGTCCGTGGGCCACCGGGTGAACCTCGACAACGCCTGCGCCCACACGCTGGCCCTGACTCCGAAGTACCGCCTGCCGGAGACCACCCGCAGGGCGGACGCGTTGTGCCGCAAGGCATTGCGGGAGGCCGCCGCCCCGAGGTGACCCCTGGCCGACCGCGCCGCGGCGGACCCTGTTCGAGCGTCAGTCCGATCCGGTGACCTGGGCGGGCCATGTGCTCCGGGCGGCGGCCCCGGGGCAGGGGCGGACGCCGGTGATCGAGGCGGCCCTGGAGTGCGCGGGGGACCGCGACCGGTGGAGCCGTGGACGCGAGGTGTTCGAGCTGGTCCGCCGCGGATGGGCGGAGGAGGAGCAGTTCACGCAGGAGCAGCGGATCCTGTTCCGCCTCGCGGAGCTGGTCGGCAAGGTCGCCCACAACGAGGCCGGGCCTCCTCCGTTCTTCGACCACCACGCGGGGTGGCAGATCGGCCCTCTCGCCTGGCAGCTCGCCAGCGCAGCGCCCGACCGCGACGTGCGGGACCGGATCGCGGACGCGCTCGGCGAGCGGCCGCCGGAGCCGCTCGACGGGTGATCTGAGTATCCGCACTGAGTACCCGTACGGATGTGGGCGCGGTGCGCCGGTCGGCAGGCTGTGCCCCATGACGACGCACCGTGCTCCCAAGCCCCTCGCCGATCCCGACCGTCCCGTCGAGCGTGCCGTGACGGCCGCGCTGGTCCTTGCCGTGCTGGCGGGACTCGGCTGGATCGCCGGGATGCTCTACACGGTGGCGGGGTGGTCCTGAGAGGCCTGTTCAGCGGCTTGCGGCCACCCGGAAGGTGAGGCCCGCCCCGCGCAGACGCTCGGTCAGCGCGTCACCCATGGCGACCGCCGTGGTGACCTGACCGGCCGTCGGGGGCAGGTCGTCGAAGGCCAGCGACAGCGCAGACTCGGCGAACATCTTCGCCGTCTCGTCGTAGCCGGGGTCGCCGCCCGCGACCTCCGTGAGCACCTGCCGGCCGCCGCCCTCGCCCACGAAGCGGACCTTGAACCAGCTCTTGGCCCGCTTCTCGGGGCTCGGCCCCTCGCCGGGCTTGAGCCGGTCGGACAACCAGCGCCGCGCGGGCGGCAGTTGGGCGGCCGCGAAGAGGCCGCCGACGGCCGCGATCCCGCCCACGGCGACGGGCAGATGCCGCACCGCCGCGTAGTGGCGGTAGCGGAAGTCGGGGCCGTAGCGCTCCAGGGCCCTCGCGGAACGGCCCACGATCTGCGCGTCGATGGTCGGCAGCGGCAGCGCCCACGCGCCGACCTCCTTCGCGAACCGCGGCACCCCCGTGGGCGCGGCGGCCCGCCGCCCCACCAGGCGCGGCTCGTGCCGCTTGCGGTCCCGCTCGGCGGCCAGCATCGACCGCACCCGCGAGAACTGGTTCAGCGCCGAGGCGAAGGTCCCGCCGGAGAAGGTGGCGTCCGCCGTCACGAACCCGTCCACCGCCAGCGGCACCCCCTCGGGCAGTTGCCGCACGGTGAAGTACACGCCCAGGTCATGGGGGATCGAGTCGAACCCGCAGGCGTGCACCAGCCGTGCGCCGGTCTCACGCGCGCGTGCATCGTGGCGGACGTACATGAGGTCCACGAACTCGGGCTCACCTGTGAGGTCGAGATAGTCCGCACCGCTGTCCGCGCAGGCGGCGACCAGCTCCTCGCCGTACGTCACATACGGTCCCACCGTCGTGGCCACCACGCGCGCGTGCTCCGCGAGTTCGCGCAGCGACGCCGGGTCGGCCACGTCCGCCCGCAGCACCCCGACCTTCCCGTTGCCGGGCAGCCGCTCGCGCAGCCGCTCCAGCTTCTGTTCGCTGCGGCCCGCGATCGCCCAGCGCAGATCCTCGGGGGCGTGCGCGGCGAGGTACTGCGCGGTGAGCGTCCCGACGAAGCCCGTGGCTCCGAAGAGCACGATGTCGTACGGACGGTCCGTCCTGTTCAGCCTGCTCATGACACCCCTCGGTCCGCAGCACGCGCCGTTGTCGGTGGCCGAGGCTAGCGTGAAGAGTGCGGAGCCCGACGACGAGCCCGGAGGTAAGCGGTGACCGTGCCGAGGAATGCCCTGAAGAAGTGGGAGAAGGTGCGCGAATTCGCCCTCGGGCTGCCGGGTGCCGTCGAGGAGCACCCGTGGGGCGAGACCGTGGCGAAGGTCAACAGCAAGGTGTTCGTGTTCCTGGGCGTGGATGACGGCAGTCATCCGCTGGGCGTCACGGTGAAGCTCAGGGACGAGGCGGCCCATGCGCACGCCCTCACCGCCCCGGGCGCGGAACCCGCCGGGTACGGGCTGGGCAAGGCCGGCTGGGTCCGCATCCCGCTCGCGGAGCAGGGCGCCCCGGTGGCGGAATTGCTGTGCGACTGGGTGGAGGAGAGCTACCGGGTGATCGCGCCGAAGCGGCTGATAGCGGACCTGGACGCTCGCTGAGCCGCCTGCTTCCTCCGGACAACTTGGCTAAGCGCTTGCTCTCCCGGGTCTTGTGTCCGCTGGAACGTGTTCCTAACATCACTAGTGTTACAGCAGTTGTGTCACAACCCCTGGGGACTGCATGGCAGAGGCAAGGACGCCTGGACACGGCCCGCTGTCCGGCGTGCGCGTGGTCGAGCTGGCCGGTATCGGGCCCGGCCCGTTCGCCGCCATGCTCCTCGCCGACCTGGGCGCCGACGTCGTCCGTGTGGACCGCCCCGGTGGCGTCGGGCTCGCGATCAACACGGAGTACGACATCACCAACCGCAACAAGCGCTCGGTGATCGTCGACCTGAAGTCCGCGGACGGCCCCACGCGCGTCCTCGACCTCGCCGCGCGCGCCGACATCCTCATCGAGGGCTACCGCCCGGGAGTGGCCGAACGCCTCGGCGTGGGCCCCGAGGCCTGCCACGCCCGCAACCCGAAACTCGTCTACGGCCGCATGACCGGCTGGGGCCAGCAGGGCCCCCTCGCCCACCGCGCGGGCCACGACATCGCGTACATCGCCCTCACCGGCACCCTCGGCATGATCGGCAGCCCGGACGAGCCCCCGGCCGTCCCCGCCAACCTCCTCGGCGACTACGCGGGCGGCTCCCTCTACCTGGTCGTCGGCGTCCTCGCCGCCCTCCACCACGCGCGTGCGGGCGGCACCGGCCAGGTCGTCGACGCCGCCATCGTCGACGGCACCTCCCACCTCGCCGCGATGATCCACGGCATGCTCGCCGCCGGCGGCTGGCAGGACCGCCGCGGCGCCAACCTCTTGGACGGCGGCTGCCCCTACTACGGCACCTATGAGACGGCCGACGGCAAGTACATGGCCGTCGGCGCCCTGGAGCCGCAGTTCTACGACGAGTTCGTGCGCGCCCTCGGCATCCCGGAGCACGCCGACGCCCGCAAGGACTGGACCCGCTGGGGCGAACTGCGCGAGGCGGTCGCGACCGGCTTCAAATCCCGCACCCGGGACGAGTGGACGGCCGTCTTCGAGGGCTCCGACGCATGCGTGGCGCCCGTGCTGACCCTGAGCGAGGCCCCGCACCACCCGCACCTCGCCGCCCGCGGCACCTTCACCGACCACGGCGGCATCACCCAGCCCGCCCCCGCTCCCCGCTTCTCCGCCACCCCCACGGCCGTACGCACCGGCCCCGCACAGCCCGGCGCCGACACGGCCGACGTGGCGCGCGACTGGGACGTACCTGACCTCCTGAAGGGCCCGGAATGAAACGGCAGATCTTCGCCCCCGAGCACGACGCGTTCCGCGCGACCGTGCGTGCCTTCCTGGCCAGAGAGGTGCTGCCGTACTACGAGCAGTGGGAGAAGGACGGCATCGTCTCCCGCGACGCCTGGCGGGCGGCCGGCAAGCAGGGCCTGCTCGGACTCGCCGTGCCCGAGGAGTACGGGGGCGGCGGCAGCTCCGACTTCCGCTACGCCACCGTACTGGCCGAGGAGTTCACCCGCGCGGGCGCTCCCGGGCTCGCCCTCGGCCTGCATAACGACGTCATCGGCCCGTATCTCACCGGCCTCGCCACCGACGAGCAGAAGCGGCGCTGGCTGCCCGGCTTCTGCGACGGCTCGATCATCACCGCCATCGCCATGACCGAGCCCGGCGCCGGGTCCGATCTCCAGGGCATCCGTACGCACGCCGAGGACCGGGGCGACCACTGGCTGCTCAACGGAGCCAAGACGTTCATCTCCAACGGGATCCTCGCCGACCTGGTGATCGTCGTGGCGAAGACGACACCGGAGGGCGGCGCCCACGGCCTGTCCCTCCTCGTCGTCGAACGCGGCACGGACGGCTTCGAGCGCGGCCGCAACCTCGACAAGATCGGCCAGAAGGCGCAGGACACGGCCGAGTTGTTCTTCACCGACGTGCGCGTGCCCAAGGAGAACCTGCTCGGCACGCTCAACGGCGCCTTCGGTCACCTGATGACCAACCTCGCGCAGGAGCGCCTCAGCATCGCCGTCGCCGCGATCGCGGCCGCCGAGCACCTGCTGGAGATCACCACCGAGTACGTCAAGGAGCGTGAGGCATTCGGCCGGCCGCTCGCCAGCAAGCAGCACATCCGCTTCGAGATGGCCGAGATGGCCACCGAGTGCGCCGTCACGCGCGCGTTCCTCGACCGCTGCGTGGAGGAGCACTCGGCCGGCCGGCTCGACGCGGTGGACGCCTCCATGGCCAAGTGGTGGGCGACCGAACTGCAGAAGCGGGTCGCCGACCGCTGCCTCCAACTGCACGGCGGCTACGGCTACATGACCGAGCACCCGGTCGCCCGGGCCTTCACCGACGGCCGTATCCAGACCATCTACGGCGGAACCACCGAGATCATGAAGGAGATCATCGGCCGTTCCCTGCTGGGCTGAAGCTCATCGCCCGGCCACCCTCACCCCGAAAGGCCTTCCAGTGAGCACCGAAGCGTACGTGTACGACGCGATCCGCACCCCGCGCGGCCGCGGCAAGGCGAACGGCTCCTTGCACGGCACCAAGCCCATCGACCTGGTCGTCGGGCTCATCCACGAGATCCAGGGCCGCTTCCCGGGCCTCGACCCGGCGGCGATCGACGACATCGTGCTGGGCGTCGTCGGCCCGGTCGGCGACCAGGGCTCCGACATCGCCCGCATCGCCGCCGTCGCCGCGGGCCTCCCGGACACGGTCGCCGGAGTGCAGGAGAACCGCTTCTGTGCGTCCGGTCTGGAGGCCGTCAACATGGCCGCCGCCAAGGTCCGTTCGGGCTGGGAGGACCTGGTCCTCGCGGGCGGTGTCGAGTCCATGTCCCGGGTGCCGATGGCCTCCGACGGCGGCGCGTGGTTCAACGACCCGATGACCAACCTCGCCGTCAACTTCGTGCCGCAGGGCATCGGCGCCGACCTGATCGCCACCATCGAGGGATTCTCTCGGCGTGACGTCGACGAGTACGCGGCGCTCTCGCAGGAGCGGGCGGCCACGGCCTGGAAGGAAGGCCGCTTCGACCGCTCCGTCGTCCCGGTGAAGGACCGCAGCGGTCTGACGGTCCTCGACCACGACGAGCACCTGCGCCCGGGCACCACCGCCGACTCCCTCGCCAAGCTGAAGCCGTCCTTCGCGGACATCGGCGAGCTGGGCGGCTTCGACGCGGTGGCCCTGCAGAAGTACCACTGGGTCGAGAAGATCGACCACGTCCACCACGCGGGCAACTCCTCCGGCATCGTCGACGGCGCCTCGCTGGTCGCGATCGGCTCGAAGGAGGTGGGGGAGCGGTACGGACTGCGCCCGCGCGCGCGGATCGTCTCCGCCGCCGTCTCCGGCTCGGAACCCACCATCATGCTCACCGGCCCCGCTCCCGCCACCCGCAAGGCGCTCGCCAAGGCGGGCCTGACCATCGACGACATCGACCTCGTCGAGATCAACGAGGCGTTCGCGGCGGTCGTCCTGCGCTTCGTGAAGGACATGGGCCTGTCCCTGGACAAGGTCAACGTCAACGGCGGCGCGATCGCCCTCGGCCACCCGCTCGGCGCGACCGGCGCCATGATCCTCGGCAGCCTCGTCGACGAACTGGAGCGCCAGGACAAGCGCTACGGCCTCGCGACCCTCTGCGTCGGCGGCGGCATGGGCATCGCCACCATCGTCGAGCGCATCTGAACCCCCGGCGGAACCAAGCGACTTCAGAGATTCTACGGAGACCCCCGTCATGACGCAGAGCACCACCATCCGCTGGGAACAGGACCGCACCGGCGTCGTCACCCTCGTCCTCGACGACCCGAACCAGTCCGCGAACACCATGAACCAGGCGTTCCGCGACTCCCTGGCCGTGATCACCGACCGCCTGGAGGCCGAGAAGGACTCCATCCGCGGCATCATCCTCACCTCCGCCAAGAAGACCTTCTTCGCCGGCGGCGACCTGCGCGACCTCATCCGGGTCACCCCCGAGACCGCGCAGGACCTCTTCGACGGTGGCATGGCGATCAAGCGCAACCTGCGCCGCATCGAGACCCTCGGCAAGCCGGTCGTCGCCGCGATCAACGGCGCGGCCCTGGGCGGCGGCTACGAGCTCGCGCTCGCCTGCCACCACCGGGTCGCCCTCGACACCTCCGGCACGAAGATCGGCTGCCCGGAGGTCACCCTCGGCCTGCTGCCCGGCGGCGGTGGCGTCGTGCGCACCGTACGCCTGCTGGGCATCGCCGACGCGCTGCTGAAGGTGCTGCTGCAGGGCACCCAGTACAACGCGCAGCGCGCCCTGGAGAACGGCCTGATCGACGACGTGGCCGCCACCCAGGACGAGTTGCTCGCCAAGGCCCGCGCCTTCATCGACGCCAACCCCGCCTCGCAGCAGCCCTGGGACAAGCCCGGCTACCGCATCCCCGGCGGTACCCCCGCCAACCCCAAGTTCGCGGCCAACCTGCCCGCCTTCCCGGCCAGCCTGCGCAAGCAGACGAACGGCGCCCCCTACCCGGCGCCGCGCAACATCCTGGCCGCGGCCGTCGAGGGCTCCCAGGTCGACTTCGAGACGGCGCAGGTCATCGAGGCGCGCTACTTCGTGGAGCTGGCCGCGGGCCAGACCTCCAAGAACATGATCCAGGCCTTCTTCTTCGACCTCCAGGCCGTCAACTCCGGCGCCAACCGCCCCAAGGGCATCGAGCCGCGTCCGGTCCGCAAGGTCGCCGTCCTCGGCGCCGGGATGATGGGCGCGGGCATCGCGTACGCGTGCGCCCGCGCGGGCATCGAGGTGGTCCTGAAGGACGTGTCGCTCGAGGCGGCCGTCAAGGGCAAGGGCTACTCCGAGAGGCTGTGCGCGAAGGCGGTCTCCCGGGGCCGTACGACGCAGGAGAAGGCGGACGCGCTGCTTGCCCGCATCACGCCGACGGCTGACCCGCAGGACGTGGCGGGCTGCGACGCGGTCATCGAGGCCGTGTTCGAGAACCCCGAGCTCAAGCACAAGGTCTTCCAGGAGATCCAGCACCTCGTCGAACCGGACGCACTGCTGTGCTCCAACACCTCGACCCTGCCGATCACCGCGCTGGCCGAGGGAGTGGAGCGCCAGTCCGACTTCATCGGTCTGCACTTCTTCTCGCCCGTCGACAAGATGCCGCTCGTGGAGATCATCAAGGGCGAGCAGACCGGCGAGGAGGCCCTCGCGCGCGCCTTCGACCTGGTCCGCCAGATCAAGAAGACCCCGATCGTCGTCAACGACTCCCGCGGCTTCTTCACCTCCCGCGTCATCGGCCACTTCATCAACGAGGGTGTCGCGATGGTCGGCGAGGGCATCGAGCCCGCGTCCGTCGAGCAGGCGGCGGCCCAGGCGGGCTACCCGGCCAAGGTCCTCTCCCTGATGGACGAGCTGACGCTCACGCTCCCGCGGAAGATCCGCAACGAGTCGAAGCGGGCCGTGGAGGAGGCCGGCGGCACCTGGCCGACGCACCCCGCCGAGGCGGTCATCGACCGCATGGTCGACGAGTTCGCGCGCACGGGGCGCAGCGGGGGAGCGGGCTTCTACGACTACGACGAGGCGGGCAAGCGGGCGGGGCTGTGGCCCGGGCTGCGCGAGCACTTCACCAAGCCGGGACATGAGATCCCGTTCCGGGACATGCAGGAGCGGATGCTCTTCTCCGAGGCGCTCGACACGGTGAAGCTGCTGGAGGAGGGGGTCCTGACGTCGGTGGCCGATGCGAACATCGGGTCCATCTTCGGGATCGGGTTCCCCGGTTGGACGGGCGGTGTCCTGCAGTACATCAACGGGTACGAGGGCGGGCTGCCGGGCTTCGTGGCACGCGCGCGTGAGCTTGCGGACCGCTATGGAGAGCGGTTCACGCCGCCTGCGCTGCTGGTGGAGAAGGCGGAGAAGGGGGAGCGGTTCACGGACGCGTGACGTCCCGACCCGGGGGCCGGCCCCCGGGCCCCCGCTCCTCAAACGCCGGAGGGGCTGATCTTTGCCGGGCGGTGCTTGATCTTTTCAGCCCGTCCGGCGTTTGAGGACGAGGCCCTTCAGGCCGAAGCGGGGGTCTGGAGGCGGCAGCCCCCAGAGGACGGGACGCGGTCACGAGGCTCCGCCTTCCTCCGAGACGCCTCGCTCCGGGAGGTCGAGTGAGGCGTCCAGCCACTGGTGCACCTCCTCCTTCAGCGACCGCTGGAAGGTCGTCAGCAGCGCCTGCACCACGATCGGCTGCATATGCGCGGACAGCGACTTCACGTCCTGCTCCGCCCGCTCGGACACCTCGCCCCGGAACAGCTGGGACAGCTCGTGCGCGGCGGCCCGCGAGTGCTCGACCAGCACCCTGCGCGCCGCGAGGATCGCCTCCTCGGACAGCGGTACGTCGAGGAGCTGCACGGCGAGCCGGAGCAGGCCGGAGTCGACGCGGTACGACTCCCCGTCGCGCCGTATCACGTTCATGGCGCACAGCCGCTCGACCTCGTCCTCGGTCAGCGGCCGCCCGGCCCGGCGCCGCAGCTCCGCCGCGCTCACGGTCTCCACGGTGTCCGGCGCCCAGGACGCCACCACGGCCCGGTGGATCGCCAGGTCGTGGTGGCTGAGGCCGGGCGGCAGCTGCGCCATGTACCGCTCGATCGCCGCCAGCGTCATGCCCTGGTGCTGCAGCTCGTCAATCAGTGCCAGCCGGGCCACGTGCCGCTGTCCGTAGCGGCCCACCCGGCGCGGACCGATCACCGGCGGCGGCAGCAGCCCCTTGGTGCCGTAGAACCGGACCGTGCGGACCGTGACGCCGGCCCGCGCCGCCAGTTCGTCGATCGTGAGCGACGGCTCCGCGGTGTCGCCGTCCCGGTCGGTGTCGGTGTCGGTCGTCATGTGCAGCAGTATCGCTGTCACACCAGTACTGCGAAACCCGGTACGAGGGGCCGGTGGGGCTTGTGAGAAGTACCGCTGTGTGATCTGTGCCATCGCATGCGCGCCGCACCTGGGGGAAGGTGCCGCGTTGGTCCGCGTCTTCCACCGAAGAGCGAGGACCGAGTACGTCCGGACACCCGAGCGCGACCCGCTCGGGCGCACCAGAGAGTGGAAGCACCTGTGAGCAAGGACGCCGTGGACACGGCACAGGCCGCCACCCGGACCGACGCGGCCCAGGCGCCCGCGGACGCGGGAGACGCCGGCTACAGCAAGGACCTCAAGGCCCGCCATGTCAACATGATCGCCATCGGCGGCGCCATCGGCACCGGCCTCTTCCTGGGCGCCGGCGGCCGCCTGCACAACGCGGGCCCGGCCCTGGCGTTCGCCTACCTGGTGTGCGGGATCTTCGCCTTCTTCGTGGTCCGGGCGCTGGGCGAACTGGTCCTCTACCGCCCCTCCTCCGGTTCCTTCGTGTCGTACGCACGCGAGTTCCTCGGCGAGAAGGGCGCGTACGTCGCCGGCTGGATGTACTTCCTGAACTGGTCGACGACCGGAATCGCCGACATCACGGCGATCGCGCTGTACACGCACTACTGGAGCATGTTCACGAGCATCCCGCAGTGGGTGCTCGCCCTGGTCGCGCTGGCCGTCGTCCTCGCCGTGAACCTGATCTCGGTGAAGATCTTCGGCGAGATGGAGTTCTGGTTCGCGATCATCAAGGTGGCCACGCTCGTCGGGTTCATGCTGATCGGCGTCTTCCTGCTGGCCACCCGGCACGAGGTCGGCGGACACACGCCGGGCCTGTCCGTGATCAACGACCACGGCGGTGTCTTCCCGCACGGTCTGATGCCGGTCGTCCTCGTCATGCAGGGCGTGATCTTCGCGTACGCCGCACTGGAGCTGGTCGGCGTCGCCGCGGGCGAGACCGCGGAGCCGGAGAAGGTCGTCCCGCGCGCGGTGAACTCCATCATGTGGCGGGTGGGCCTCTTCTACGTCGGCTCCGTCGTCCTGCTGGCCGTGCTGCTGCCGGGTTCGGTGTACTCGGCGGACGAGAGCCCCTTCGTCACGGTCCTGTCGAAGATCGGCATCCCGGCGGCGGGCGACGTGATGAACCTGGTGGTCCTGACGGCCGCGATGTCCTCGCTGAACTCGGGTCTGTACTCGACGGGCCGCATCCTGCGTTCCATGGCGACTGCGGGCTCGGCGCCCAGGTTCACGGCGCGCATGAACCGCAGCCAGGTCCCCTACGGCGGCATCCTGCTCACCTGCGCGGTGTGCGTGCTCGGCGTCGGCCTCAACTACCTGATGCCGAGCCAGGCCTTCGAGATCGTGCTGAACGTGGCCTCCCTCGGCATCGTCTCGACCTGGGTGATCATCATGATCTGCCACCTGGTCTTCGTCCGCCGCGCCAAGGCCGGGCTGGTCACCCGCCCGTCCTTCCGCCTCCGCGGCAGCCCGGCCACGGAGATCACCACGATCGCCTTCCTGCTCGCCGTGCTCGCCCTGATGTGGAACGACCCCGAGGTCGGCCGCAAGACCCTCCTCCTCATCCCGGTGATCGCCGCCATGCTGGTCGCCGGCTGGTTCGCGGTACGCCGCAGGGTCGTACGCAACGGCGACCAGGAACTGACCGACCTGACGAAGTAGCAGGCCAGAGCCACTGTCAGTGGCATCGCCTACGGTGGCGTCATGTCGGAGATCAACTACGTCCGGGGTGACGCCACCGTTCCGTCGGTGAAGGGCGTCAAGGTGATCGCCCATGTCTGTAACGACCTCGGGGGATGGGGAAAGGGCTTCGTCCTGGCCGTGTCACGCCGCTGGCCCGAGCCGGAGGCGGCGTACCGCGCCTGGCACCGCGACCGCGCGGCGAACGACTTCGGGCTCGGCGCGGCCCAGTTCGTCCAGGTCGAGCCGCATGTGTGGGTGGCCAACATGGTCGGCCAGCGCGGGACCCGGACCGGCAGCAAGGGCGTCCCGGTGCGCTACGAGGCGATCGACGCGGCCCTCGGCGCACTCGCCGACAGGGCTCTGGAACTGGGCGCCTCCGTCCACATGCCCCGGATAGGCTGCGGTCTGGCCGGCGGCAAGTGGTCCCGCATCGAACCGCTGGTCACCGAGCGGCTTGTGAAGCGGGGCGTGCAGGTCACTGTCTACGACCACGGGGAGGCCTGAGTTGAGTCGTGACACCGACGTCCTCGTGCTGGGCGGTGCCGGCGTGGACACCATCGTGTACGTGCCGGAGCTGCCGCTGCCGTACGCCGACAGTTACATGATCGAGCGTGGGATCCGGACCCGTGCCGGACAGACGGGCGACTTCGTCGCCCTGGGGCTCGCCGCGCTCGGTCTGCGCGTTCATCACCTCGACATGCTCGGTGGCGACCCCGAGGGCGACCTCGTCCGCGCCCTGCACCGGGACAACGGCATCGCCCTCACCGCCGTCCCCCACCCCGCCGGCACCAAGCGCGCGGTCAACCTGGTCGGCCCGGACGGCAGACGCCTGTCGCTGTACGACGTGAGCCGTACGCAGGGTGAGGACCGCTTCCCGGAGGACACGGTCCGTGCTCTGGCCGGGGCGAGCCGCCACGCGCACGTCGCCATCACCCAGCCCTGCGCCGATGCGCTGCCGCTCCTGCGCGAGTCGGGCGCCACCATCTCCACCGACCTGCACGACTGGGACGGGAAGAACCCGTACCACGAGCCGTTCGCGCAAGCGGCGGACGTCGTCTTCCTGTCCGCCGCCGCGCTCTCCGACCCCGAGCGCACGATGCGCCGGATCGCCGACCGTGGCCGGGCCCAGGTGGTCGTCGCCACGGCCGGTGCGAAGGGCGCGTACCTCCTGGCCGACGAAGAGCTGACCCATGTACCGCCCGTCGCACCGCCCACCCCGGTGGTGGACTCCAACGGCGCGGGCGACGCCTTCGCCGCGGCTTTCCTGCACGGCTGGCTGAACCGCGAAACCCCACAGCGCTGCGCCCTGTACGGCAGCATCGCCGGCGCCCACGCCTGCACGATCCCTTCGACGGAGACGGAGGCAATGAGCCGAGAGGAACTCCTAGAAGCGGTCAGTGCAGCGGGCCGATGAGGGGCGCGAGGCTGTGACATCAGCGGCTCCGCCACGGGGCGCGACCAGCCACATCCGGCCCGCAGTCCCCGCACCCCCGAACCTGCCAGATCCTCAGTGGACGTCGTTCGTCGCTTCGATCTGCTTCCACGACTTCGGCCGCACCGGAGCAGCCGCCGACTTGGCGACAGCCACTGCCTTCGCCGCCGACGCCGCAGGCTTCACCGGCTGGAACAGCCACGTGTCGAACAACGAGGACAGCGACTTCCCCGACACCTGCTCGGCGTACGCCTGGAAGTCGGCGACAGAAGCGTTGCCGTACGCGTGCGTCTGCGGCCACCCCTTGAGAATGGCGAAGAACGCGTCGTCGCCGACGGCGTTCCGCAGCGCCTGCACCGCCAGCGCGCCCCGGTCGTAGACAGCGATGTCGAACTGGTTGTCAGGACCGGGGTCGCCCGGCTTGACCGTCCAGAACGCGTCGTCCGCGGGGTGCGAGGCGTACACGTAGTCGGCGAGCTGCTGCGTCGTGCCCTCGCCCTCGTGCTCGGACCACAGCCACTGCGCGTACCGCGCGAAGCCCTCGTTGATCCAGATGTCCTTCCAACCCTTCAGGGACACGCTGTCGCCGTACCACTGGTGCGCCAGCTCGTGCACGACCACCGAGGTGTTGGAGCCGTTCGCGAACTGCTTCGGGCTGTAGTACACGCGGGTCTGCGTCTCCAGCGCGTACCCGGTGGTCGTGTTGGGCACGTACCCGCCGGCCGAGCTGAAGGGATACGGCCCGAAGTAGCCGCTCAGCCAGTCCACGAGCTCCCCGGTGCGCTCCACGCTCGCCCGCGCGGCCGCGTCGTTGTCGCCGAGGTCCTTGCTGTAGGCGTTGACGACCGGCACACCGCCCTCGGAGGTGCTGGTCGTGATGTCGAACTTGCCGACCGCCAGCGTGGCCAAGTAGGTGGCCTGCGGCTTGTTCTCCCGCCAGTTGTAACGGGTCCAGCCGAGCTTCGAACTCGTCGACTGCAGCGTGCCGTTGGAGATGACCTGGGTGCCGTCCGGCACGGCCACCGACACGTCGTAGGTCGCCTTGTCCAGCGGGTGGTCGTTGCTCGGGAACCACCACCAGGCCGCCTCGGGCTCGTCCGCCGCGACCGCCCCGTCCGGCGTGCGGTGCCAGGTGTTGAACCCGTACGCGCTCTTGGTGGACGGCACTCCGCTGTAGCGGACCACCACGGTGATCGGCGTGCCCTTGGCCAGCGGCGACTTCGGCGTCACCACCAGCTCGTGCTGGCCCGAGGTGGCGAAGGACGCCTTGACGCCGTTGACCCGTACCTCGCTGACGTCCAGCAGGAAGTCCACGTCGAAGCTCGACAGATCCTGCGTCGTCTTCGCCAGAATCGTCGCCGTACCCGCCAACTCGTCGGTGCCGGGCTGGTACTGGAGCCGCAGGTCGTAGTGGGAGACGTCGTATCCGCCGTTGCCGTAGGCCGGGTAGTAGGGGTCGCCGATGCCCGGTGCGCCGGGGGAGTAGCTCGCGGCCGACGCCGGGATCGCCAGCATCAGCGACGCGGCTGCGAGTGCGCCCGGCGTGATGATTCTGCGGTGCACGAAAGCTCCAAGTCGTAGGAGTACGAAGTCTGTTCGGAGCCTATTCAGTCCCTGTGTCCCCGGGCATGTCCATGGCCCCACGTGTCACACGATCGCCATTCGGCCGACATGAGCCGCCGACCCCACGGCCTCAGGGACCTCACAGGCGTCCGATTGCACTCTTCTGTACGCGAGTTGACCGTTGTACCGTCCGCGCATGCCCATACGCATGCGCTTCACGACCTGGAGACCGCTCGCAGCGGCGGCCGTCGCCGCCCTCATGGCAGCGTTCCTCACCCCCGCGGCGGCTCACAGTGCCCCGCAGGAGAGCCGCCCCGTCTACTCCTACGACAACGCCATCCGCGAGGCCGTATGGGTGGACACCGGACTCGACGGGGACGGTGACGGCAAGGCCGACCGGGTCGCCGTCGACATCGTCCGCCCCCGCGAACCCGCCCAGCAGGGCCGCAAGGTTCCCGTCATCATGGACGCCAGCCCCTACTACTCCTGCTGCGGCCGCGGCAACGAGAGCCAGAAGAAGACGTACGACGCGAACGGCAACGTCGTCCAGATGCCGCTCTTCTACGACAACTACTTCGTGCCCCGCGGCTACGCCTTCGTCGGCGTCGACCTCGCCGGCACCAACCGCTCCGACGGCTGCGTGGACGTCGGCGGCCGCAGCGACATCCAGTCCGCGAAGGCCGTCGTCGACTGGCTGAACGGCCGGGCCAAGGCGTACACGACCCGCACCGGCACCACGACCGCGAAGGCGACCTGGACCAACGGCAAGACCGGCATGATCGGCAAGAGCTGGGACGGCACGATCGCCAACGGCGTCGCCGCCACCGGCGTCAGGGGCCTCAAGACCATCGTCCCGATCAGCGCCATCTCCTCCTGGTACGACTACTACTTCGCCAAGGGCGCCCCGCTCTACGACTCCGGCCCCGACTGGCTCTCGAACTACGTCGACAGCCCCGACGCCCGGGCCAAGTGCGCCGCCGTCCAGCAGAAGATCGTCGACGGGGCGCCACGCACCGGCGACTGGACGCCGTTCTGGACCGAACGTGACTACGTCAGGAACGCGAGCAAGGTGCGGGCCAGCGTCTTCCTCGTGCACGGCATGCAGGACCTCAACGTCCGCACCAAGCACTTCGGACAGTGGTGGAACGCCCTCGCCAAGAACGGCGTCGAACGCAAGATCTGGCTCTCCCAGACCGGCCATGTCGACCCCTTCGACTTCCGCCGCGCCGCCTGGGTCGACACCCTGCACCGCTGGTTCGACCACGAGCTCCTCGGCTACGACAACGGCATCGACCGCGAACCGATGGCCGACATCGAACGCCACCCCGACCAGTGGGTGACCTCGCAGTCCTGGCCCCCGAGCGGCACCCGCAGCACGACCCTGCGGCCCGACCAGGGCACCCTGGCGGGCGTCGGCACCCTCGGCCTCACCAAGGGTGACGGCACCGAGACCTTCACCGACAACCCGCAGCTGAGCGAGACCGACTGGGCCGCGAAGATCGACACGTCGACCCCCGACAAGGCCGGCTTCGTCACCCAGCCCCTCACCCACGACCTGCGCCTGTCCGGCTCCTCCAAGGTCACCGTCACCGCGATCCCCACCACGAAGACGGCCCACCTCTCCGCCGTCCTCGTGGACCTCGGCCCGGACACCATCCGTGACTACGCCGACTCCGCGGAGGGCATCACCACCCTCACCGACCGCACCTGCTGGGGCGCGAGCACGGCGGGCGACAGCGCCTGCTTCAAGGCCACCGAGGCCAAGAAGACCGCCGTCGACTACACGGTGTTCAGCCGGGGCTGGGCCGACCTCGGCAACTACGCCTCCGACCTCAAGGGCGTACCGCTGACCCCGGGCAAGGCGTACACCATCACCCTGGACCTCGCGGCCACCGACCATGTCGTCCCGGCCGGCCATCGCCTCGCCCTGATCATCGCGGGCACCGACAAGGACCTCATCGACCCCCCGACCGACAAGCCCACCCTCACCCTGGACCTGACCCACACCTCGGCCGACGTCCCGCTGGTGGGCGGCGCGGCAGCATTCGCGCGTGCCACCTCCGGCAAGACGGCGACGGCACCCGCGGCAACGACGCTGAAGGGCGTACGCGACCCGAGCACCATGCACCGCGTACCGGGAGACGGCCGGCCGCCCATCGGTTGAGCAGCGCGAAGTCCCGCGCGGTTCGGTAGCGCTCCGTCAGGGGCGCGGGGAACTGCGCGACCAGCCACGACACAGCCGCAGACGACACACAGCGCACCCCGCGGAGCGCTAGGCGGCCGGGCAAGCCAACCCGGCCGCCTCCTCCGCACACCCCCACGCCACGGTCACACCCGCCCCGCCATGCCCATAGTTGTGCACCAACACCCGCCCGCCGGGCAGAACTTCCCGCTCGAGCCGCGCCGCGAACCGCGCGGGCCGCAGCCCGACCCGGTGCTCCAGAACCCGCGCCCCCGCGATCTCCGGCCGCAGCGCGGCACACCGCCGTACGATCGCCGAGGCCACCTCCGGATCCGGTACCAACGACCAGGCATCCTCATCCGCCGTGCCGCCCAGCAACAACCGCCCCGGCTGCGGAAAGAAGTACGCCATCTCCCCGTCCGCGCCGGTGGAAGTGAGCCACGTGCGGATGCCGGGGTTCTCCACCACCACCAACTGCCCGCGCACGGGCCGCACCGACGCATCCGGTACCAGCGAACGCGCCCCCAGCCCGGTGCAGTTGACGACCACCGGCGCGTCCGCCTCCGCGAAGTCCGTGACCGTACGCTCCTCGACCAGCCCACCCGCCTTCACCAACCGCTCCCGCAGCCACGGCAGATGAGCCGACATGTCGATGAGCGGCAGCCGCGCCCACAGCCCGCTCCCGGCGTACTCCTCCGCCGTCGAGGCCCGCAGCCCGGGCACCCGGGCGGCCGCCCAGGCCTCGGCGCGGTCGAGATCCGCCTCGCCCAGTACTCCTTCGACCATGCGTACGCCGGTCGACTCGGACCGCGCCGCCAACTCCTCGTACACATCGAGCGATTGCAGGGCCCAGGCGCGCGCCCGCGCCACCGGCTCGATCCGGTACGGCCACCACAGCGCGCCCGCAACCGCCGAGGTGGTCGCCGCCACGGGATCCCGCGTCCACACCCGCACCCGTACGCCGCGCTCGGCGAGGACGACGGCCGTCGTCAGCCCTATGACCCCGGCGCCCACCACGATGACATCGTTGTTCCACACGCTGTCCACGCAGGGACGTTAGCGGAATGTGTCATGCCGTGCTCAGACAGCTCCCACTGCGGGAATACTCACAGCATGTCTGCCGCATACGCGACCTTCGGCCTGGCACCGGCGATGCGTGCCGGTGGAGTCCTCGCCAACGGTGACTACCAAGTGCACCGGGACTTCGTGGACTTCATCGTCGACGGACGTCCGCTGCTGTTCCAGCTCTCCGACCTCGACGCGGTCTCCCCGCTCGCCTCCGACATCCCACCCGCGATCTTCACCGAACACGTCCGCAGCCTCCTCCTGGAGGCGGACCCACCGCTTCCGGACGGCCGCTACGTCATCTACGGCTGCCCCGAATGCGCCGACCTGGCGTGCGGCGCGGTCACCGCCATCATCGAGCGGGACGGCGAGGACTACATCTGGCGGGACTTCGCCTGGCAGACCGACGAACACGCCGACCTCGAACTCAACGGCTACCACGGCATCGGGCCCTTCCGCTTCCAGGGCGCCGAGTACCGCCAGGCGCTGGCCGCCCTCCTCGACGGCGCGTCCCCGGGCACCCGCCGCCGGGTCCTGCTCATCGGCGCCCGCGTCGCCCTGCTCGCCAAGCTCGCCGCCGCGCTGCGCACCATCGGCATCGGCGCTGACATCGCCCACGACGCCGACGGCGTCCCCGCCGACGAACTGCGCGCCTACGGCGCCGTCGCCTTCGGCCGCGCCGTCACCCAGGAGGAACGCACCGCCGTACGCCGCTCCTTCGAACAGGCGGGCGTCGACGTGGTGTACGTCGAGGGCCTCGCCCCGATCGTGCCGCTCCTGGTCGCCCAGATCGAACACGCCCTGGACCGCAGCCCGGCACAGCAGCGCCGTCTGACCAGCCTGGTGGCGGCCGACGGCGAGGCGGGCGTCGAGGTCACCTCACCCTGCCGGGTCCGCCTCACCGCGTACCGCCTCGACCGCCTCTACCGCACCCATACCCACGAGGTCTTCGACGGCGTCCTCGAACCGGGCCGCCACCGCATCGCCCTGGACGCCAAGGCGGTGAAGGGGGAGTCGTTCGTGGTGGCACGGACGGCGGGGAGCGTGCTGGTGGAGGCGATGGCGCGGTAGCGCTCCGCTGGGGAGCGCCGGGACGAGGTGGGTGCCGCGATGTGCCGTCGGGCGGCTGTGGGCCCGCTGTGGCGGGGTGCGCCCACGCGGAGCCGCACATCGACACAGCACCGCGCCCCGTACGGGTCGCACCGCGAAACGCCGACGCGTGCGACCTGCTCCGCCTATTAGGATCACACGCTGTGACTGCCACCCTCGTCGCCAAGAACCTAGCCGCCGGCCACGGCGACCGCTCCCTCTTCTCCGGGCTCGACCTCGTCGTCGCGCCCGGAGACGTGATCGGGCTGGTCGGCGCGAACGGCGCGGGCAAGTCCACGCTGCTGAAGATGCTCGCGGGGCTGCTCGCCCCGGAGCAGGGGGAACTCAGGCTCTCCCCGCCGACCGCGACCCTCGGCCACCTCCCGCAGGAGCCGGAGCGGCGCCCCGGGGAGACCGTCCGGGAGTTCCTCGCCCGCCGTACCGGTGTCGCCGAGGCGCAGCGTGTGATGGACGAGGCCACGCAGGCCCTGGTCGACGGAGCACCCGGCGCCGACGACGCGTACGCGACCAGCCTGGAGCGCTGGCTCGACCTGGGCGGCGCCGACCTGGACGAGCGGGCCGAGGAGGTCGCCGACTCCCTGGGCCTGGCCGTGGACCTGGACCAGCCGATGACGTCCCTGTCCGGCGGCCAGGCGGCCCGCGCCGGACTCGCCTCCCTGCTCCTGTCCCGCTACGACGTCTTCCTCCTCGACGAGCCGACCAACGACCTCGACCTGGACGGCCTGGAGCGCCTGGAACGCTTCGTCAAGAGCCTGCGCGCCGGCACCGTCGTCGTCAGCCACGACCGCGAGTTCCTCACCCGCACCGTCACCAAGGTCCTCGAGCTCGACCTCGCCCAACGGCAGATCAACCTCTACGGCGGCGGCTACGAGGCCTACCTGGAGGAGCGGGACGTCGCCCGCCGGCACGCCCGCGAGGACTACGAGGAGTACGCCGACAAGCGCGCCGCCCTCCAGGACCGCGCCCAGATGCAGCGCTCCTGGATGGACAAGGGCGTCAAGAACGCCCGCCGCAAGGCGAGCAACGACAACGACAAGATCGGGCGCAAGTTCCGCAGCGAGGCCAGCGAGAAGCAGGCCGCGAAGGCCCGGCAGACCCAGCGCATGATCGAGCGGCTCGACGTGGTCGAGGAGCCGCGCAAGGAGTGGGAGCTGCGCATGGAGATCGCGTCGGCCCCGCGCTCGGGCGCCGTCGTGGCCACCCTGCGGGACGCGGAGGTACGACGCGGCGACTTCACTTTCGGCCCCGTGTCCCTGCAGATCGACTGGGCGGACCGGGTGGCGGTGACCGGGGCGAACGGCGCCGGCAAGTCGACCCTGCTGGGCGCGCTGCTCGGCCGGATCCCCCTGGACGCGGGCCATGCGAGCCTCGGCTCCGGCGTCCTGGTCGGCGAGGTCGACCAGGCCCGCAAGCTGTTCCACGGCACGGAGGCCCTGCTGGACGCGTTCTGCGCCGCCGTACCGGACACCGAGCCGGTCGAAGTACGCACCCTGCTGGCCAAGTTCGGCCTGAAGTCCGACCACGTGCTGCGCCCGGCGGCGACCCTCTCCCCGGGCGAACGCACCCGCGCCGCGCTGGCGCTGCTGCAGGGCCGGGGCGTCAACCTGCTCGTCCTCGACGAGCCGACCAACCACCTCGACCTGCCGGCCATCGAACAGCTGGAGTCGGCCCTGGACGCCTACGAGGGCACCCTCCTCCTGGTCACCCACGACCGCCGCATGCTGGACGCGGTCCATGTGAACCGGCGGCTTGAGGTGGCGGACGGAAAGGTCACGGAGCGCTAGCGCCGGCTGCGGCAAAGCCGCAAAGGGACTCAGCGCAGGCGCGTCGCCAGCCCGGGATAGTCGACGACGCAGCCGTTCGCGTCGAACTCCAGGTCACTGCGGAACTCGCCGGACGTGAACCGGACATGGCCGCCGCCGTCGGTGCGCCCGAGGTGGGTGTAGGTCTGCTGTGAGGGCCGCACCACCAGTCCCGGCACCGACACCCACGCCATCAGGAACTCCCGCTCGCCGGGCGCCCGATGAAGGTCGTGCCGCAGCACCGGCATGGTGTTGGTGAGCGGGCACAGTCCCAGATCGCAGTCGAGCGCACCCTCGACACCGGGCACCGGTTCGCCGTCCGCGGTCCACCACCCGGTGTCGTCGCGCCGCAGATCGAGAGTGCGGGTACTGCTCTCGGTCTCCGCGGTGACCGCCAGCCGCCGGGTCACGAACCCCGCCGCGGTCTCGAGCTCGAACGAGATCCAGTACGGCTCCGGAACGACCCCGACGGCCCGCCCGCGGGCCCGCAGCGAGCCATCGCCGAACTCGACCCAGGCGGTCTCGTACCCCCGGCTCTCCAGCACTTCCCAGGTGACGGCATGCGATGTGACCATGCCGTCACCTTAGGTCTGAAAGGGCGCGAAGCGCCCCCACGACCTCTCCCTCAGCTCACCGCTTACCCTTCGGATCAACCAACCCGGCCCGGCGCAGAGCATCGGCCATCGCGCTGTTGGCCGGCGCCGCCGCCTGGCGCGAACCGCCGCCCTGCCCGCCACGGCCGCCGCCCTGCCCACCACGGCCGCCGCCCTGACGCTGCTGCTGCCGCTGCTGAGGCGGACGCGCCCCTCGCTGCCGGCGCTCGCCGCCGTCTCCCTGCGGCGCGGCCTCGTCGTCGAGGCGCAGCGTCAGCGAGATCCGCTTGCGCGGAATGTCGACGTCCAGCACCTTCACCTTGACGATGTCCCCGGGCTTCACCACGTCCCGCGGGTCCTTGACGAACGTCTTGGACAACGCGGAGACATGCGCCAGCCCGTCCTGGTGGACACCGATGTCGATGAACGCACCGAAAGCCGCCACATTCGTGACCACGCCCTCCAGGACCATCCCCGAGGCCAGGTCGGAGATCTTTTCGACGCCCTCCTTGAAGGTGGCCGTCTTGAAGGCGGGCCGCGGGTCGCGCCCGGGCTTCTCCAGCTCCTTGAGGATGTCGGTGACGGTCGGCAGACCGAACTTCTCGTCCACGAACTCACCCGGCTTCAGCGAGCGCAGCACGCCCGTGTTGCCGATGAGCGACGCCACCTCCTGCCCGGACGTCTTCACCATGCGCCGCACGACCGGGTATGCCTCCGGGTGCACGCTGGAGGCGTCCAGCGGATCGTCGCCGCCGCGGATCCGCAGGAAGCCCGCACACTGCTCGTAGGCCTTGGGGCCGAGCCGGGCCACGCTCTTGAGCTGCGTACGCGACTTGAAGGGGCCGTTGGCGTCACGGTGCGCCACGATGTTCTCGGCCAGCCCGGAGGTGATGCCGGAGACCCGGGCGAGCAGCGGGGCCGAGGCCGTGTTGACGTCCACGCCGACGCCGTTCACACAGTCCTCGACCACCGCGTCCAGCGAGCGCGACAGCTTCACCTCGGACAGGTCGTGCTGGTACTGGCCGACGCCGATCGACTTCGGGTCGATCTTCACCAGCTCGGCGAGCGGGTCCTGGAGGCGGCGCGCGATGGAGACGGCGCCGCGCAGCGACACGTCCATGTCGGGCAGCTCCTGCGAGGCGAACGCGGACGCCGAGTACACGGACGCGCCCGCCTCGGACACCATCACCTTGGTGAGACCCAACTCGGGGTGCCTGGTGATGAGTTCACCGGCCAGCTTGTCGGTTTCGCGGGACGCCGTACCGTTGCCGATCGCGATCAGCTCGACCGCGTGTTCCTTCGCGAGACGGGCCAGTTTGGCGATCGCCTCGTCCCACTTGTTCGCCGGCACGTGCGGGTAGATGACGTCCGTGGCCACCACCTTGCCGGTGGCGTCGATGACGGCGACCTTCACACCCGTACGGAAACCCGGGTCCAGGCCCAGGGTGGCGCGCGTGCCGGCCGGGGCGGCGAGCAGCAGATCGCGCAGGTTCGCGGCGAACACCTGCACGGCCTCGTCCTCGGCGGCCGTGCGCAGCCTGAGGCGCAGGTCGATGCCGAGGTGCACCAGGATGCGGGTGCGCCAGGCCCAACGAACCGTGTCCGTCAGCCACTTGTCGGCGGGACGGCCGCGGTCGGCGATCTGGAACCTGGCGGCCACGATGCCCTCGTAGGACGAGGGGCCGTCCGTGGGCTCCTCCGGCTCCAGGACGAGGTCGAGGACCTCCTCCTTCTCGCCGCGCAGCATGGCGAGAACGCGGTGCGAGGGCAGTTCGGTGAACGGTTCGGCGAAGTCGAAGTAGTCGGCGAACTTGGCGCCCGCCTCCTCCTTGCCCTCCCGCACCTTGGCGGCCAGCCGCCCGCGCACCCACATGCGCTCGCGCAGCTCGCCGATCAGGTCGGCGTCCTCGGAGAACCGCTCGGTGAGGATCGCACGGGCGCCGTCCAGGGCGGCCTGCGGTTCGACGATGCCCGTGTCCGGGTCGAGGAACGCGGCGGCCGCGGCGAGCGGCTCGACCGTCGGGTCGGCGAGCAGGCTCTCGGCGAGCGGTTCGAGCCCGGCCTCGCGCGCGATCTGCGCCTTGGTGCGGCGCTTCGGCTTGTACGGCAGGTAGATGTCCTCGAGCCGCGCCTTGGTCTCGGCGCCGCGGATCTGCGCCTCCAGCTCCGCGGTCAGCTTGCCCTGCTCGCGCACCGACTCCAGGATCGCGGTCCGCCGCTCCTCCAGCTCCCGCAGATAACGCAGCCGCTCCTCGATCGTGCGCAGCTGCGCATCGTCGAGCATCTCGGTCGCTTCCTTGCGGTAGCGGGCGATGAAGGGCACCGTCGAACCGCCGTCGAGCAGCTCCACGGCAGCCCTGACCTGCCGCTCCCGTACGCCGAGTTCCTCGGCGATCCTGCCTTCGATGGTCCCGACTGCGCTGGACCCGGGTGTCGTCACGATCCCGTACCGCCTTCTCACTGAGGTTGCGCCGCAATTGTGGCAGGCGGCACCGACAGTCGGGGATCAGGGCGGCAACCGGCGAGGCGGGACGGCGGAATCAGGCCCCGTGGCCCCGCGCGGAACTCGAGGCTCCGCCGAAGAGCCGGGCCACAGCCCGGAAGGGCAGTGTGACGACGGTGGCGATCGCTCCGCCGATCTGTCGCAGCACGTCTGCAATGGCGCGGAACACGAAATTCCCCTCTCTGTTCCCGGTTTCCACCCGGCCGAGGCGACCGGGGCGAGGTCCGGGTACCCGTGTTTCGTCAGTGCTTGCCGATCAGATCTGTCGGGTGGGCCAGGGCAGCGAGTGCGGCCCGCGCGGACCCGGCCTCGTCGGCCGGGCGACGGTTTCTGCCGCGGTCTTTCATCAGCGCTTACCAATGAGATCCGCGGGAGTGGGCCCCTGGCGGCGGCGCGACCCCCGCGATCCCGTGCTTCGTCGAGCCGGGTGATGCTCTCTGCCTGGCGTTTACGCCAGGGCTTGCCGATCAGACCGGCGGGATGGGCCTCGGCGGCGAGCGCGACCCGCGCGAGGCCTGTTCTGTGCTGTGTCGGCCGGGTGATGCCCTCTGTCTGGGTCTTGTCAGCTGTTGCTGGTCAGATCGGCGGGATGGGCGTTGGCGGCGGGTGCGGTCCGCTTGAGGTCTGTTCCGTGGTGTGTCGGCCGGGTGATGCCTTGTGTCTGGGTCTTGTCAGCTGTTGCTGGTCAGATCGGCGGGATGGGCCTCGGCGGCGAGCGCGACCCGCGCGAGGCCTGTCCCGTGCTGTGTCGGCCGGGTGACGGCCTCTGCCTGGGCTTTCGTCAGCCCTTGCCGATCAGATCCGCCGGGTAGGCCCCGGCGGCGAGGGCGGCTCGGGCGAAGCCCGCTGCCAGCTCCGTCAGGCGGGCGACGCCCCCTGGCCCCAGGTGCTCGTACGGTGCCCGGTCCAGGCGGTCCGTCTCCGTCTCGATGTGCGCCCGCAGCGCGACGCCCCGCTCCGTCAGCTCGCCCGCCTCGTCCAGCAGACCGCGCTCGCGCAGCCGCCCGCTGGCCGCGTCCCAGTCCTCCTGCTTCCAGCCGCGGCTGCCGAAGACCCACTTCGGCGACATGCCCTTGCCGGTCGCGGTGTGGGTCACCACGGCCTCCAGACCGTCCAGCTCCGCGGACATCAGGACGGCGAGATGCCCGTCGCCCCGGTGCTCCCGCAGCAGTGTGGCGGCGTGGAAGTACGCCAGGTGCGGCTGGTCGGGCACCGGCAGGTCGGCATACGCGGAGTACAGCGGCCTGGCCGCGCGCGAACAGGCCTCGGCGGCCCGCAGCGCCAGCCGCGCCGCCTCCGCCATCTCCTCGGACCCCACGGTGTCCTCGCCCAGCAGGCGCCGCAGGGTGGCGTCCACGGCACGCGCGCGTGCGGCCAGGATCTGGCCGGGCGTGGCGGTCTCCCACACGGCGGGCACATACCGAGCCACGAGTTCGTACTTGTAGTTGTAGAACGTTGCCGCCACCGTGCCCGGGCCGACCGGCCCCAGCGCGGCCGCCCGGGCCGCGAAGTTCACGGCCCTCGGGTGCGTGATGCCGAGAGCGCCCAGTTCCCTGCCCAGGTCGGGCGAGAAGTAGTACGTCGCGTGCAGGGAGTTGAGCGCGTTGTGGCAGCGGCGACCGGCATGCGGATCGAGGGCGGCAGTAGTCATGCCGGGAAGGTTACCGACTGGTCGGTACGGGCTCCAGTGCCGCGTACCGGATGGCAGGAAAGGTGGGGAACCCGTCATTGCGGCCATCCACCCGGCTGCCAAGAATCGTGGGTATGCCGCAGCGAACCGTCCTGCTCGTCCTCTTCGACGGCGTCCAGAGCCTCGACGTCACCGGCCCCCTCGAGGTCTTCGCGGGCGCCGAACTGCACAGCCCGGGCAGCTACCGCCTCCGTACGGCCTCCCTGGACGGCGCACCCGTCCGCACCTCCAGCGGCCTGACCCTCGTACCCGACCAGGCACTCGCGGACGCGCCCGCCCCGCACACCCTTCTGGTGCCGGGAGGCCAGGGCACCCGCCGTCCGGGGCGTGACCCACGGCTGACCGGCTGGCTGCGCGAGTGCGGCCCGCGCGCCGAGCGCCTCGTCTCCGTCTGCACCGGCGCCATCCTGCTCGCGGAGGCTGGCCTGCTGGACGGGCGCCGCGCCACGACCCACTGGGCGTACTGCGACAAGCTCGCCCGCGACCACCCGTCCGTCGAGGTCGACCCCGACCCCGTCTATGTGCGCGACGGCCACGTCTTCACCTCGGCCGGTGTCACCTCCGGCATCGACCTCGCGCTCGCCCTGGTCGAGGAGGACCTGGGTCGGGAGGTGGCGCTGACCATCGCCCGCCACCTGGTCGTCTTTCTGCGCAGGCCCGGCAACCAGGCCCAGTTCAGCGCGCAGCTCGCCGCCCAGACCGCCCGACGCGAACCGCTGCGCGAGGTCCAGCAGTGGATCACCGAGCATCCCGACGGGGACCTGGACGTCGAGTCCCTGGCCGCCCGCGCCGCCCTCTCGCCCCGCCACTTCGCCCGCGCCTTCCAGGCGGAGACCGGCATGACCCCGGGCCGCTATGTCGACCGCGTCCGCCTCGAACACGCCCGCCGCCTCCTGGAGGACACGGCCGACGGCATCGAGGAGATCTCCCGTGCCAGCGGCTACGGCACCCCCGAGGCCATGCGCCGCGCCTTCGTCAGGACCCTCGGCACCGCCCCGGCCGAGTACCGCCGCCGCTTCCGCCCCGTACCCACCCCCTGAAAGGAACCCGATGCAGATCGCCGTCCTGCTCTTCGACCGCTTCACCGCTCTGGACGCCGTGGGCCCGTACGAGACTTTGGGGCGCCTTCCCGACGCGGAGACCGTCTTCGTCGCCGAACGCACCGGTCCCGTCCGCACCGACACCGGAAACCTCGCGATCGTCGCGGACAAGACCCTGGCCGAGGTGGAGCGCCCCGACATCGTGATCGTCCCGGGCGGCCCAGGACAGACCCCGCAGATGGAGAACGAGACCCTCCTGGACTGGCTGCGCACCGCCGATGCCACCAGCACCTGGACGACATCCGTGTGCACGGGCTCCCTGCTGCTCGCCGCGGCCGGGCTCCTTCGGGGCCGGCGCGCCACCTCCCACTGGCTGGCCCTGGACTTCCTGAAGCAGTTCGGCGCCGAGCCCACGGGGGAGCGGGTGGTCCTCGACGGCAAGTACGTCACCGCGGCCGGTGTCTCCTCCGGCATCGACATGGGCCTGACCCTGCTCGGGCGGATCGCCGGCGACGAACACGCCCAGGCCGTCCAGCTGTTGACCGAGTACGACCCGCAGCCGCCCTACGACGCCGGCTCCCCCGAGAAGGCGCCCGCGCACCTCGTCGAGGAGTTCCGCTCCAAGAGCCGCTTCATCCTGACGTAGTCCAGGTGAAGCGCGGCTGCCTGCGCTCCAGGAACGCGGCGACTCCCTCCACGGTGTCGCCGCTGCCGCGCGCCTGCTGCGTCCAGTACGCGTCCCGGTCGGTGCGCCCGTTCGCGAACTCCTTCGCGGCGGCCTGGGTGAGCTGCGAACGCGACACCAGGATCCGGGTGAACTCGGCGACCCGCTTGGCGAGTTCGCCCTGCGGCAGCACCTCGTCCACCAGCCCGGTGCGCAGCGCCCGCTCCGCGTCGATCAACTCGCCGGAGAACAGCAGGTACTTGGCGGCGGCCGGACCGACCAGCGACACCAGACGGCGCGTGGAGGACGCCGGATACACGATCCCCAGCTTCGCCGGCGTCACCCCGAACAGCGCCCCCTCCATGGCGAAGCGCAGATCACAGGCCGCCGCCAGCTGCGACCCGCCGCCCACGCAGTGCCCGCGGATCGCGGCCAGCGTCGGCTTCGGGAAGGCGGCCAACGCCTCCTCGGCCCGCACCGCGAGCCCCTGCGCCTCCTCCGGTGACCCCTGCAGCGTGGAGATGTCGGCGCCCGCGCAGAACGTCGAGCCCTCCCCGGTCAGCACCAGAGCCCGTACGCCCGGATCCGCCCCGAGAGTGTCGAGCAGCGGCGGCAGGGCGGCCCACATCGCGGCCGTCATGGCGTTGCGCTTCGCCGGGTGGTGGATGACGACGGTGGCGACCGAGTCGGTGACGCTGTGCAGCAGCTGGGGCTCCATGGCCGGATGCTAGCCGCAGCGCCGGGCAGGTGATCAAGAAGGGGGCGTCCTAACCCGTACAACCCGAAGAGTTCGCGAAGTCGGCTGAAGCGTGACAGGACCAGTCCCACAACTGACCGTGTCATACGCCAACGGTCATAAGTGCTCGATACCTGCTGACTTGTGTTCAGTCATCCGGAGTGCCGTGGGTCGTTCCCAACACTCGACGTGTGGTGACAATCGAGCGCAAGGGTGGCGACCGGACGATGGACAACCATGGGCGCGGGTCCGGCCCACGCCCAGAAGGCGGCGCTTACGAGCCCCGCGACCCGGGGCCGCCCGCGGACCCGCTGCCGTACGAAGGCGTCTGGCGGTTCACCGCCCCTGCCATCGAGGCCTCCGTCCCGCAGGCGCGGCACGCCGTGCGGGACCTGCTCCACCGCCAGGGGGTGCCCGTCTCCGACGATCTGGTGTTCGGCCTGCTGCTGATCGTCTCGGAGCTGGTCACGAACGCCGTCCGGCACGCGGCGCTGCTCTCGCCGATGCTCGCCGTGGAGGTCGCCGTCGGCGCCGAGTGGGTGCGGGTGTCCGTGGAGGACAACCACCCCTACCGCCCGACCGCTCTGGAGACCGACCACAGCGGCGAGGGCGGCCGGGGGCTGCTCCTGGTCAGCGAGGTCGCCCGGGAGGCGGGCGGGGTGTGCGACGTCGAGCACACGTCGAGCGGCGGCAAGGTGATCTGGGCCGCCCTGCCGCTCAAACCCCTGCGGGTGCTCTGACGGAGGTCACCAGCCGGCCGACGGCCCGGTCAGCTCCCTGACGGCCGGGCGGGCCGCGTCCAGCACGGTCATGAACCAGGAAGAGAAGGTGTCCTTGGCGTGGCGCTCCGCGAGCTCCGCGGGCGTCACGAAGGCCGTCGCGCCGACCTCCTCCGGGTCCGGCCGAAGCGGCGCCTGCACCATGCCGACGAACAGGTGGTTGTACTCCTGCTCGACCAGGCCCGAGTCGGGGTCGGGGTGGTTGTAGCGGACCGTGCCCGCCTCGGCGAGCAGCGAGGGGGACACACCCAGCTCCTCGTACGTGCGGCGGGCCGCCGCCGCGAAGGGCGCCTCGCCGGGGTAGGGGTGGCCGCAGCAGGTGTTGGACCACACGCCGGGGGAGTGGTACTTGCCCAGGGCCCGCTGCTGCAGCAGCAGTCTGCCGCGCTCGTCGAAGAGGAAGACGGAGAAGGCGCGGTGCAGCTGCCCCGGCGGCTGATGGGCGGCGAGCTTCTCCGCGGTGCCGATCGTGACGCCGTTCTCGTCGACCAGTTCCAGCAAAATCGCGTCTGCGGCGCCGTTCGACGAAGTGTGCGTCGCGGTAGCAGGTGTGATCGGCATACCCATCCTTCACATCGGTCTTCGCGCCCCAAGTCTGCCGTACGAATCCGGCACTCCCGGCACTTCGCGGCGCGCCCGCATGTCCCGCGCACGGCGCGGGCACGGCCGTCACCGGTTGAAGACCGGAAGAAGGGCCCGGTAGTTGATCGTGCCCCTGCCGGTCGGCGGGGAACCGTCCGGGGCAACGCTGTGAGGCTTAACGACGCCGGGTCACGCCGGACGGCTGCATTCCGGCCAAGTGGCGGCACACCTGCCTCAATGGCACACCCTCGCCTCGTGTTCCGCGTGCCCGCCCGGTTCCAGCTGGAAGGTGCAGTGGGCCACGTCGAAGTGGTCGCCGAGGCACTCCTGGAGCTCGTGGAGCATCTTCTCGTGGCCGATCGCGCTCAGGACGTCTGAACGTACGACCACGTGTGCGGACAGCACCGGCATCCCGGACGTGATCGTCCAGGCGTGCAGATCGTGGACGTCCTCGACCCCGTCCAGGTCCAGGATGTGGGCGCGTACGTCCGCCATGTCGACGTCCCTGGGGGCCGCCTCCAGCAGGACGTCCAGGGTCTCGCGCAGCAGCTTCCAGGTGCGCGGCACGATCATCAGGCCGATCACGAGCGAGGCGATCGGGTCGGCGGCCTGCCAGCCGGTGGCAAGGATCACCAGCGCGGAGATGATCACGGCAAGGGAGCCGAGCGCGTCGGCGGCGACCTCAAGGAACGCCCCGCGCACATTCAGGCTCTCCTGCTGGCCGCGCACCAGCAGCGTCAGCGAGATCATGTTCGCGACCAGGCCGATCGCACCGAAGACGATCATCAGCCCGCCCGCGGTGTCGGCCGGGGTGAAGAACCGCTGGATCGCCTCGTACAGGACGTAGCCGCCGACGCCGAGCAGCAGCAGACAGTTGGCGAGCGCGGCGAGGATCTCGGCGCGGGCGTACCCGAAGGTGCGGTTGCCGCTCGGCGGGCGGTTGGCGAAGTGGATCGCCAGCAGCGCCATGCCCAGGCCGAGGGCGTCGGTCGCCATGTGGGCGGCGTCCGCGATCAGCGCGAGCGAGTCCGCGAGCAGACCGCCGACGATCTCGACGACCATGACGGTGAGCGTGATCGACAGCGCGACGCGCAGCCGCCCGCGGTACGCCGCCGCTGCCGTACCGTTGGGCGGGGCATGCGAGTGCCCGTGCCCGTGATCGTGCCCAGCCCCCATGGCAGCCGCCTTCCTGTGTTGCGCCCGGGATGACAGTGAACTACGGGCGGGGGGTATCGGGCAACGCGGCACTGAACACCGTTGTCATGTGCCCTGACCTGCGTAAACGATATGCAGGTCAGGGCAGCCTCACCTCCCGTGCCGCGCTGTCACCTGCCGTGGTGCAGCAGCCAGCCCTGCCACGCCGACTCGACCATCTCGGGCACCCCGCGCCGTGCGGTCCAGCCGAGCTCCGCTGCCGCACGGGCGGCGGAGGCGACCGCGCGGGGCGCGTCCCCGGGGCGGCGGCCCTCGACGACGGCCGGTCGCCGGTCGCCGGTCACCTCGCCGATGACGGTGATCAGCTCGCGGACGGAGACGCCCTCGCCGCGGCCGATGTTCACCGTGAGGTCACCGCTGCGGCCGGCGAGCCGCCGTGCCGCGGCCAGATGCGCCTCGGCCAGATCGGCGACGTGGATGTAGTCGCGGATGCAGGTGCCGTCCGGCGTCGGATAGTCGTCGCCGAAGATCCGCGGGGCCTCGTCGCGGGTGAGCCGGTCGAAGACCATGGGGACGATGTTGAAGACGCCCGTGTCCGCCAGCTCGGGTGCGGCGGCGCCCGCCACGTTGAAATAGCGCAGGCAGACCGTGGAGATTCCGTGTGCCAGGCCCGCCGCCCGGACCAGCCACTCACCGGTGAGCTTGGTCTCGCCGTACGGGTTCACCGGCGCGCACGCTGTGTCCTCGGTGATGAGGTCCACATCGGGGTTGCCGTAGACGGCCGCGGACGAGGAGAACAGGAACTTCCCGATCCCGGCCTCGGCGACCGCCTCCAGGAGCGTCGCGAGACCGCCGACGTTCTCCCGGTAGTAGCGGGTGGGCAGCGCCACGGACTCGGCGACCTGCTTGCGCGCGGCGAGGTGGACGACGCCGGTCACCCCGTACTCGGCGAACACCTGTTTCAGCAGGTCGCCGTCGAGCGTCGAGCCCACGACGAGCGGCACGTCCGCCGGCAGCCGCTCGGGGACCCCGGCCGAGAGGTCGTCGAGTGCGACGACGCGCTCCCCGGCGCCGGTCATGGTCCGCGCCACATGGGCCCCGATGTATCCCGCTCCGCCTGTGATCAGCCATGTCATGGTCGCCCACCCTATGCCGACCCCATCCGGCGCTGCCCAATGTCCCGGATGCCTGATCTGGGCACCGCGGTTTGTCGGCGGGACCCCGGATCACCGATGATGACCACGGCAAAGGCCAGAGGAGACGGCGTTGATCGGCCCGTGAACGGGCGGTGAACTCCGCTCCCCCGACATCCGATAGCCTCTGCCGACATGCCGCCCGCCTGGTGCAGCCAAGGGGCGCCAACCATGCACATGACCGGCGCCGGCGCGTCGGCACCCAGGGAGTGAGTTCGGTTGTCGACCGCCATCCTCACCGGTCAGCCGGTCCCCGGATCGTCGATCGAGGGCGATCTGCGGTCCCTCGGCTTCGACGTACGGATCGCCGCCGACACCGCCGACGCCGAGACACTGCTGGCCCAGGTCCCCGGCGACCAGCGGGTCGCCGTGGTCGACGCCCGCTTCGTGGGCCATCTGCACGCCCTGCGCCTCGGCCTCACCGACCCCCGCTTCCCGCTCGTCGCGATCCCGGGCGCCGTCACGGCCCAGCCGGCCGGCCGCCAGACCCTGACCCGTGCCATGGCCCGCGAGAACTCGGCCGGCGGCGGTACGGCACTCGCCGTCGACAGCCTCGCCGACCGCATCGTCACCGCCCTCGACAGCGACGGCGCCGATGTGCACCGCCCGGAACTCGGCAGCCTGGTCGCCGCCGTCCCCACCGACCCGCAGTCCCGCAACGAGGCACGGCAGGCCGTCGCGAACGTCGACGACGAGGCCGTACGCCTGAAGTCGGCGGTGAAGTCCCGCGACGGCTTCTTCACCACGTTCTTCATCAGCCCCTACTCCCGCCACATCGCCCGCTGGTGCGCCCGCCGCGGCCTGACCCCCAACCAGGTCACCACCGCCTCCCTGCTCACCGCGCTGATCGCGGCGGGCTGCGCGGCCACCGGCACCCGGACGGGCTTCGTCGCCGCGGGCGTCCTGCTGATCGCGTCCTTCGTACTGGACTGCACCGACGGCCAGTTGGCCCGCTACTCCCTGCAGTACTCCACGCTCGGCGCCTGGCTGGACGCCACCTTCGACCGGGCCAAGGAGTACGCCTACTACGCGGGCCTGGCGCTGGGAGCGGCCCGCGGCGGCGACGACGTATGGGCGCTGGCGCTCGGCGCGATACTCCTGCAGATCTGGCGGCACGTCGTCGACTTCTCCTTCAACGAGGCCAACCACGACGCCACCGCCAACACCAGCCCCACGGCGGCCCTTTCCGGCAGGCTGGACAGCGTCGGCTGGACGGTGTGGGTGCGCCGCATGATCGTGCTGCCGATCGGTGAGCGCTGGGCGATGATCGCGGTCCTGACGGCGGTCACGACACCCCGCGTCACCTTCTACGTGCTGCTCATCGGTTGCGCGTGCGCAGCGACGTACACCACGGCGGGGCGGGTGCTGCGGTCGCTGACCCGCAAGGCGCAGCGCACGGACCGGGCGGCGGAGGCACTGGCTGACCTCGCGGACAACGGTCCGCTCGCCTCCTTCCTGGGCCGTGTGACCCCCCGCCAGCTCGGGGGTTCACTTCTGATCGCCCTGGCGGGCACGGTCGTTCTCGCCGTGTCCCTGTTCTCCGGGGTGACCTGGGCCCCCGTCATCGGCGCCCTCGTGTACGCGAACACCGCAGGTCAGGCTCTGCACCGCCCGCTGAAGGGCGCCCTCGACTGGCTCGTCCCGCCGCTGTTCCGCGCCGCCGAATACGGCACCGTCCTGATCCTGGCGGCCGAAGCGGACGTGAACAGGGCGCTTCTCGCGGCTTTCGGGCTGGTGGCGGCCGTCGCCTACCATCACTACGACACGGTGTACCGCATCCGCGGCAACGCCGGAGCGCCCCCGGCCTGGCTGGTGCGCGCCATCGGGGGGCATGAAGGGCGGACGCTGCTGGTCACCGTCCTGGCCGCCGCGCTCACCGCCTCGCAGTTCAAGGTCGCGCTCGCGGTGCTCGCCGTGGCCGTCGCCCTGGTGGTGCTCGTCGAGAGCATCCACTTCTGGGTGTCCTCCGGGGCCCCCGCCGTACACGATGAAGGAGAACCCGCATGATCGGCCTCGTGCTGGCGGCCGGCGCCGGACGCCGTCTGCGCCCCTACACCGACAGCCTGCCCAAGGCGCTGGTGCCGGTGGGCCCCGCGGGCATAGAGGGCGAACCCACGGTTCTCGACCTCACCCTCGGCAACTTCGCCGAGATCGGCCTGACCGAGGTCGCCGTCATCGTCGGCTACCGCAAGGAGGCCGTGTACGAGCGCAAGGCCGCCCTGGAGGCGAAGTACGGCCTCAAGCTCACCCTCATCGACAACGACAAGGCCGAGGAGTGGAACAACGCCTACTCCCTGTGGTGCGGCCGTGACGCCCTCAAGGACGGTGTGATCCTCGCCAACGGCGACACCGTCCACCCGGTCTCCGTGGAGAGGACGCTGCTCGCCGCGCGCGGCGAGGGCAAGAAGATCATCCTCGCCCTGGACACGGTGAAGAACCTGGCCGACGAGGAGATGAAGGTCGTCGTCGACCCCGAGCAGGGCATGACGAAGATCACCAAGCTGATGGACCCGGCGGAGGCGACCGGCGAGTACATCGGCGTGACCCTCATCGAGGGCGACGCCGCCCCCGAGCTGGCCGACGCCCTGAAGGCGGTCTGGGAGACCGACCCGCAGCAGTTCTACGAGCACGGGTACCAGGAACTGGTGAACCGCGGCTTCCGGATCGACGTGGCGCCGATCGGCGACGTCAAGTGGGTCGAGATCGACAACCACGACGATCTCGCCCGCGGACGGGAGATCGCGTGCCAGTACTGACCCGGCTCATCCCCTCGCCGCTCGTCGTGGACATCCGTCCGGGTGCCCTCGACGACCTGGCCTGCGTGCTCGCCGACGAGCGCATCTCGACCTCGGGCCGGCTCGCCGTCGCCGTCAGCGGCGGCTCCGGTGCCCGGCTGCGCGAGCGCATCGCCCCGACCCTGCCCGGTGCCACGTGGTACGAGGTCGGCGGTGGCACCCTCGACGACGCGGTGCGGCTGGCCGGCGACATAAAGGCCGGCCGCTACGACGCGGTCGTGGGCCTCGGCGGCGGCAAGATCATCGACTGCGCCAAGTTCGCCGCGGCGCGGGTCGGCCTGCCGCTGGTCGCCGTGCCGACGAACCTCGCGCACGACGGGCTGTGCTCGCCGGTGGCCACCCTCGACAACGACGCAGGCCGCGGCTCCTACGGCGTGCCCAACCCGATCGCGGCCGTCATCGACCTCGACGTCATCCGCCAGGCCCCGGCGCGGTTCGTGCGCGCCGGCATCGGCGACGCGGTCTCCAACATCAACTCGATCGCGGACTGGGAGCTGTCCCACCGCGTCAACGGCGAGAAGATCGACGGCCTCGCCGCCGCCATGGCCCGTCAGGCGGGCGAGGCGGTGCTCCGCCACCCCGGCGGCATCGGCGACAACGACTTCCTCCAGGTGCTCGCCGAGGCGCTGGTCCTCACCGGCATCGCGATGTCGATCTCCGGCGACTCGCGCCCCGCCTCCGGCTCCTGCCACGAGATCAACCACGCCTTCGACCTGCTCTACCCCAAGCGGGCCGCCAGCCACGGCGAGCAGTGCGGCCTCGGCGCCGCCTTCGCGATGTATCTGCGCGGCGCGCACGAGGAGTCGGCGTACACGGCCGAGGTGCTGCGCCGGCACGGGCTTCCGGTGCTGCCGGAGGAGATCGGCTTCACGGTGGACGAGTTCGTCCGCGCCGTGGAGTTCGCCCCGGAGACCCGGCCCGGCCGCTACACCATCCTCGAACACCTCGACCTGAAAACCGACCAGATCAAGGACATCTACGCCGACTATGTCAAGGCCATCGGTAGCTGAACTCCGTCCGGTCGTCCACCCCGCAGGGGTCAAGGACCGGCGCAGCGGTGAGCACTGGATGGGACGCCTCTACATGCGTGAGGTGTCCCTGCGGGTCGACCGCTACCTGGTGAACACCAGGGTCACGCCCAACCAGCTCACGTATCTGATGACCGTCTTCGGTGTGCTCGCCGCCCCGGCCCTGCTGGTGCCGGGGATCGCGGGCGCCGTGCTCGGCGTGGTCTGCGTGCAGATGTACCTGCTCCTCGACTGCGTCGACGGCGAGATCGCCCGCTGGAAGAAGCAGTACTCGCTCAGCGGCGTCTACCTGGACCGGGTCGGCGCCTACCTCACCGACGCCGCCGTCCTCGTCGGCTTCGGGCTGCGCGCCGCCGACCTGTGGGGCAGCGGCCGTATCGACTGGCTGTGGGCCTTCCTCGGCACCCTGGCCGCGCTCGGCGCCATCCTGATCAAGGCCGAGACCGACCTGGTCGGTGTCGCCCGGCACCAGACGGGCAAGCCGCCGGTCCAGGAAGCCGCCGCCGAGATGCGTTCCTCCGGCATGGCGCTGGCCCGCCGGGCCGCTGCCGCGTTCAAGTTCCACCGCCTGATCCTCGGCATCGAGGCGTCCCTGCTGATCCTGGCCCTGGCCGTCGTCGACCAGGTGCGCGGCGACCTGTTCTTCTCCCGCCTCGGCGTCGCCGTACTCGCCGGCATCGCGCTGCTGCAGACCCTGCTGCACCTGGTGTCCATCCTCGCCTCCAGCAGGCTGAAGTGAGCGGCATGAAGGTCGGCGCGGTGATCATCACCATGGGCAACCGCCCCGACGAGCTCCGCGCCCTGCTCGACTCGGTCGCCAAGCAGGACGGCGACACGGTCGAGGTGGTCGTGGTCGGCAACGGCTCGCCCGTCCCGGACGTCCCCGAGGGCGTCCGTACGATCGAGCTGCCGGAGAACCTCGGCATCCCCGGTGGCCGCAACGTCGGCGTCGAGGCCTTCGGCCCCAGCGGCCGCGACGTCGACATATTGATGTTCCTCGACGACGACGGACTCCTCGCCCAGCACGACACCGCCGAGCTGTGCCGCCGGGCCTTCGAGGCCGACCCGAAGCTGGGCATCATCAGCTTCCGCATCGCCGACCCCGACACCGGGGTCACCCAGCGCCGCCACGTGCCGCGCCTGCGCGCCGCCGACCCGATGCGCTCCTCCCGGGTCACCACCTTCCTCGGCGGCGCCAACGCCGTCCGTACCAAGGTCTTTGCCGAAGTCGGCGGACTCCCGGACGAATTCTTCTACGCCCACGAGGAAACCGACCTGGCATGGCGGGCCCTCGACGCGGGCTGGATGATCGACTACCGGTCCGACATGGTGCTGTACCACCCGACTACCGCGCCCTCGCGGCACGCGGTCTACCACCGCATGGTCGCCCGCAACCGGGTCTGGCTGGCCCGCCGAAACCTTCCGGCCCCGCTGGTCCCGGTCTACCTCGGGGTCTGGCTGCTGCTCACCCTCGTCCGCCGCCCCTCGCGGCCCGCCCTGAAGGCATGGTTCGGCGGGTTCAGGGAAGGCTGGACGACTCCCTGCGGGCCACGCAGGCCGATGAAGTGGCGTACCGTGTGGCGGCTGACCCGGCTGGGCCGACCTCCGGTGATCTGACAAGCTCGTTCCTGTGAGCAATCGCCCCACCCGGCCAAGGCTCCTGCGCATGCCCGCACAGGCTGCGCACCCCGAAGACGAAAGTTTCCACCAGTGAGTGAGACAACGCACGACGACAGGGTCGCCCTGGGCGCGGCCGTGTCGCCCGACGAGGGCCTCCCGGCGAGCCGGCTGGCCGCCAAGTACGGGCTGACCGTGAGCGGCGCCCGGCCCCCCCTTGTCGAGTACGTCCGCCAGCTCTGGGACCGGCGTCACTTCATCCTCGCCTTCTCCCGGGCGAAGCTGACCGCCCAGTACAGCCAGGCGAAGCTGGGCCAGCTGTGGCAGGTGGCCACGCCCCTGCTGAACGCGGCCGTGTACTTCTTCATCTTCGGCATGCTCCTCAAGGCCAACCGCGGACTGCCGCGCGACATCTACATCCCGTTCCTGGTCACCGGCGTGTTCGTGTTCACGTTCACGCAGAGCTCGGTGATGGCGGGCGTGCGGGCGATCTCCGGCAACCTCGGCCTGGTGCGCGCGCTGCACTTCCCGCGCGCCTCGCTGCCGATCTCCTTCGCGCTGCAGCAGCTCCAGCAGCTGCTCTTCTCGATGATCGTGCTGTTCGCCGTGGCGATCGGTTTCGGCAGCATCCCGGACCTGTCCTGGCTGCTGATCCCCGTGGTGCTGGCCCTGCAGTTCCTGTTCAACACCGGCCTCGCGCTGATCATGGCCCGTGCGGGCGCCAAGACCCCGGACCTCGCCCAGCTGATGCCGTTCGTGATGCGGACGTGGATGTACGCGTCCGGCGTGATGTTCTCCATCCCGATCATGCTGGCCGACAAGCCGCAGTGGCTGGCGAACGTCCTGCAGTGGAACCCGGCCGCCCTCTACATGGACCTGATGCGCTTCGCGCTCATCGACGGCTACGGCTCGGAGAACCTGCCCGACCACGTCTGGATGGTCGCGGGCGGCTGGGCGGCCCTGTTCGCCGTCGGCGGGTTCCTGTACTTCTGGAAGGCGGAGGAGAGGTACGGCCGTGGCTGAGCAGAACGACCAGGGGACCGGCGAGCGGATCCCGACCGTCATCGCCGACGAGCTCCACATCGTCTACCGCGTGCACGGCGCCAAGACCGGCAAGGGCAGCGCCACCGCCGCCCTCAGCCGCATCATCAAGCGCGGCGAGGAGCGCGGGGTGCGCAAGGTGCACGCCGTCAAGGGCGTCTCCTTCGTCGCCTACCGCGGCGAGGCCATCGGACTCATCGGCTCCAACGGCTCCGGCAAGTCGACCCTGCTGCGCGCCATCGCCGGGCTGCTCCCGGCGGAGAAGGGCCGCGTCTACACCAATGGCCAGCCCTCGCTGCTGGGCGTGAACGCGGCCCTGATGAACGACCTGACCGGCGAGCGGAACGTCATATTGGGCGGGCTCGCCATGGGCATGTCCCGCGAGCAGATCAAGGAGCGCTACCAGGGGATCGTCGACTTCTCGGGCATCAACGAGAAGGGCGACTTCATCACCCTGCCGATGCGCACCTACTCCTCCGGCATGGCGGCCCGACTGCGCTTCTCCATCGCCGCCGCCAAGGACCACGACGTCCTGATGATCGACGAGGCGCTGGCCACCGGTGACCGCAAGTTCCAGAAGCGCTCCGAGGAACGCATCCGTGAGCTGCGCAAGGAGGCCGGCACGGTGTTTCTCGTCAGCCACAATAACAAGTCGATCCGCGACACCTGTGACCGCGTCCTGTGGCTGGAACGCGGTGAGCTGCGGATGGACGGGCCGACCGAAGAGGTTCTCAAGGAGTACGAGAAGTTCACCGGCAAGTAGTGCATCCGGGCCTGGACGCATCGGCCAGGACGGATCGCGGGGCCCTGCCGCAACCTCTGCGGCGGGGCCCCGCGTCTGCAAAGGAAACGTCAACTCGGTCTCGCCTTAGGAATCTTGACGCCAATCGGTGTGTTGTTGTGATGTGCAGGACACCCCAGGGAACCTCGCTGCGTTGTACAACGTAAGCTGTACCGGTCCCGAAACGCGGCAAGTGGGGCGATAAGGCGCGACACCCCCAGCCGGGACAGCCGCGCGGACGGCCGGGCGGCGTGTCCGAAATAGTATGCATTGGGTCGGCAGTGTAGAACGGGAGATGTGACGGCAATGGCTACGGAAACTCCCCAGCTGAACGCAGCATGTGCCGTCCCCGCGCCGGGCAGTCACCGGTGACGGGAACCGGCATGTCGCATGCCGTTGATCCGGAGCGCGACACGCTCGACAAGGCCGCGGGCGAGAACTTCCCCGTGGCACCCTTCTTCCTGCCCAGGGCCTGGCGCGCCGACCTGATGGCCGTGTACGGCTTCGCCCGTCTGGTCGACGACATCGGCGACGGCGACCTGGCCCCCGGCGGCGCCGACGCCCGTCTGCTCGGCGTGTCGCCCGAGGACGCCGAGGACCGGCTGCTGCTCCTGGACGCCTTCGAGGCCGACCTGAACCGGGTCTTCGACTCGACCCCGCACCACCCCCTGCTGCGCCGCCTCCAGCACACGGTCCGCCGCTGCTCGCTCACCCCCGAGCCCTTCCTCGGCCTGATCGCCGCCAATCGCCAGGACCAGCTCGTCAGCCGCTACGAGACGTACGACGACCTGCTCGCGTACTGCGAGCTGTCGGCCAATCCCGTCGGCCGCCTGGTGCTGTCCGTCACCGGCACCTCGACGCCCGAACGCATCCGCCTCTCGGACGCGATCTGCACCGCCCTCCAGATCGTCGAACACCTGCAGGACGTCGCCGAGGACCTCGGCCGCGACCGCATCTACCTGCCCGCCGAGGACATGAAGCACTTCCATGTCCAGGAGGCGGATCTCGCCACGCCCACCGCGGGCGCATCGTTGCGCGCACTGGTTGCGTACGAAGCACAACGCGCCCGCGATCTCCTGAATGAAGGCGCCCCCCTCGTGGGTAGCGTCCACGGCAGGTTGAAGCTGCTGCTCGCGGGATTCGTGGCGGGGGGAAGGGCGGCGGTCAAGGCGATCGCCGCCGCGGAATACGACGTACTTCCCGGCCCGCCCAAGCCCGGCAAGGTCCAGCTGCTGCGCGAGGTGGGCGTGACTCTGCGAGGAGAGGGGTGATCCGGACCGTGGAGTCGGAACAACACGTGTCCGCACCGGTACTCGCCGCCTACAGCTACTGCGAGACCGTCACCGGACAGCAGGCCCGTAACTTCGCCTACGGCATCAGGCTGCTGCCGACGCCCAAGCGCCGCGCGATGTCGGCGCTCTACGCGTTCTCCCGGCGCGTCGACGACATCGGCGACGGCGCACTGGCCGGCGAGGTCAAGGCGGAAAGACTCGAGGACACCCGGGCGCTGCTGACCCGGGTGCGTGAGGGGTCGGTCGCCGAGGACGACATCGACCCGGTCGCCGTCGCCCTCGCCCATGCCGCCGAGACCTTCCCGATCCCGCTCGACGGCCTGGACGAGCTGATCGACGGCGTGCTGATGGACGTGCGCGGCGAGACCTACGAGACCTGGGACGACCTGAAGGTCTACTGCCGCTGCGTCGCGGGCGCCATCGGACGGCTCTCGCTCGGCGTGTTCGGCACCGAACCCGGGGCGCGTGGCGCCGACCGTGCGCCGGAGTACGCCGACACCCTGGGCCTCGCGCTGCAGCTCACCAACATCCTCAGAGACGTCCGCGAGGACGCCGAGGGCGGCCGCACCTATCTGCCCTCCGACGACCTCGCGAAATTCGGGTGCTCGGCCGGGTTCAGCGGGCCGACACCCCCCGAGGGATCCGACTTCGCGGGCCTCGTGCACTTCGAAGTGCGACGGGCCCGCGCCCTTTTCGCCGAGGGCTACCGGCTGCTGCCCATGCTGGACCGGCGCAGCGGCGCCTGCGTCGCCGCCATGGCCGGCATCTACCGGCGGCTGCTCGACCGCATCGAGCGCGACCCGGAGGCCGTGCTGCGCGGCCGGGTCTCGCTGCCCGGCCGGGAGAAGGCCTACGTCGCCGTGCGTGGACTGTCCGGGCTGGACGCCCGGCATGTGACGCGGAGGACCGTCAGGAGGCGCGCCTGATGGACAAACAGGGCCAAGGTGATGTCGCCGACGAAAAGCGGCACGCAACCCTCCGGGCGGGGACGGCGTCCCTGACTGCAGCGGTCGGCCGTGAACCGTTCAACCACGGCGTTCGCGCAGGGGAGGGTGCACGATGAGCGACGACGGCACGCGGGGCGACGAGCCGCTCGCGGATCCGGCGGGGCGTTCCGCAAGGGACGCCGTCGTGGTCGGCGGCGGGCTGGCCGGGATCACCGCCGCACTCGCACTCGCCGACGCGGGAGTCCGCGTCACCCTGATCGAGGGCAGGCCCCGCCTCGGCGGCCTGGCCTTCTCCTTCCAGCGCGGCGCACTGACCGTCGACAACGGGCAGCACGTCTATCTGCGCTGCTGCACCGCCTACCGCTGGTTCCTCGACCGTATCGAGGGCACGGCGCTGGCACCGCTGCAGGACCGTCTCGACGTGCCCGTGCTCGACGTGGACAAGCCCGAGGGACGACGGCTCGGCAGACTGCGGCGCGACGCCCTGCCGGTGCCCCTGCACCTGGGGCGCAGCCTCGCCACCTATCCGCATCTCTCGCTCGCCGAGCGGGCCAAGGTGGGCCGGGCCGCGCTCGCGCTCAAGGGGCTCGACCTCGCCGATCCGGACCTGGACACGCAGGACTTCGGCAGCTGGCTGACCGCGCACGGTCAGTCGGCGCGTGCCGTCGAGGCCCTGTGGGACCTGGTCGGGGTCGCCACCCTCAACGCGGTCGCGGGCGACGCCTCGCTGGGGCTCGCCGCAATGGTGTTCAAGACCGGTCTGCTGTCCGACCCGGGCGCGGCCGACATCGGATGGGCGCACGTCCCGCTGGGCGAACTGCACGACCGGCTCGCCCGCAAGGCGCTCGACTCCGCGGGCGTCCGTACCGAGGTCCGTACACGCGTCACCTCCATCCTCACTGACGAAAACGGGCGCTGGAGCGTTCAGGTTCCCGGCGAGACCCTCACCGCGGACGCCGTCGTGCTCGCCGTACCCCAGCGCGAGGCCCACGACCTGCTGCCTCAGGGCGCGCTGGACGCCCCCGAAAATCTTCTTCGGATCGGCACCGCGCCGATCCTCAACGTCCATGTCGTCTACGACCGCAAGGTGCTGCACAAGCCGTTCTTCGCGGCCCTGGGCACCCCCGTGCAGTGGGTCTTCGACCGCACCGAGGCCTCCGGTCTGCGCGAGGGCCAGTACCTCGCCCTGTCCCAGTCGGCGGCCCACGACGAGATCGACGAACCGGTCGCCGTGCTGCGCGAGCGCTATCTGCCCGAGTTGGAACGGCTCCTTCCGGGCACGCGCGGCGCGCAGGTGAAGGACTTCTTCGTGACCAGGGAGCGCACGGCGACGTTCGCCCCCACACCCGGCGTCGGGCGGCTGCGGCCCGGCGCCCGTACCAAAGCCCCCGGCCTCTACCTGGCCGGAGCGTGGACCGCCACCGGGTGGCCCGCGACCATGGAGAGTGCGGTCCGCAGTGGAGTGAGTGCGGCGGACGCCGCCCTCGCCACCCTGGGCCGGCCCCGCCCGAGTCACCTCTTCGACGTCGAGGAGGCGGCGTGATGCTCGATCAGCACGCGGCAGGCCCCCGCACCCCCGGTACCGCAACAAGAGGAGAGACTGTGCCCACTGTGCCCCCGGCCGAGACGGCCGATCGAGCGACCGCAGTGGACGTGACCGCGCTCCTTGAGCGCGGCCGGACCCTTGCCACACCGGTACTGCGGGCGGCCGTCGACCGCCTGGCCCCTCCCATGGACACCGTTTCCGCCTACCACTTCGGCTGGATCGACGCCGAGGGCAACCCCGCCGAAGGCGACGGTGGCAAGGCCGTGCGCCCCGCACTCGCGGTCCTGTCCGCCGAGGTCACCGGCGCCGCACCCGAGGTCGGCATCCCCGGCGCCGTGGCCGTCGAACTCGTCCACAACTTCTCGCTGCTGCACGACGACCTGATGGACGGCGACGAGCAGCGCCGCCACCGCGACACCGTCTGGAAGGTGCACGGCCCCGCCCAGGCGATCCTCGTCGGCGACGCCCTGTTCGCCCTCGCCAACGAGATCCTGCTGGAACTCGGCACCGTCGAGGCCGGTCGCGCCACCCGCCGGCTGACCACCGCCACCCGCGCCCTGATCGACGGCCAGGCGCAGGACATCTCCTACGAGCACCGCGACCGCGTGAGCGTCGAGGAGTGCCTGGAGATGGAGGGCAACAAGACCGGCGCGCTGCTCGCCTGCGCCTCCTCCATCGGTGCGGTGCTCGGCGGCGCGGACGACCGCACCGCCGACACCCTGGAGAAGTACGGCTACCACCTGGGCCTCGCCTTCCAGGCCGTCGACGACCTGCTCGGCATCTGGGGCGACCCGGTCTCCACCGGCAAGCAGACCTGGAGCGACCTGCGCCAGCGCAAGAAGTCCCTGCCGGTCGTGGCGGCGCTCGCGGCGGGCGGATCCGCCTCCGAGCGGCTCGGTGAGATCCTCGCCGCCGACGCCAAGAGCAGCGACTTCGAGAACTTCTCCGAGGAGGAGTTCGCCTCCCGTGCCGCCCTCATCGAGGAGGCGGGCGGCCGCGAGTGGACCGCCGAAGAGGCGCGTCGTCAGCACAACACCGCCATCCAGGCGCTGCACGCCATCGACATGCCCGACCCGGTGCGGGACCGGTTCACGGCGCTCGCCGACTTCGTCGTCGTACGAAAGAGATGATCACTATCGGTCGAATAGCCCTCGCGTAGTCGCCGGCCGGTGTCGCGGGAACACGAGCACCGGCCGACGGCGGACCCACAGCAGCACGATGTGTACGACTGCACGAAGGGGAAGCCATGACAGCGACGACCGACGGAAGCACCGGGGCCCTGCCGCCCCGGGCAGCCGCGGCCAGCGAAACCGACAGCACGAGCCCCGTGGCGGCGGGGGCGCGCGATGCCGCCGTACGCGCCGTCCGACGCTCCACCGAGTTCCTGCTGTCCCGGCAGGACCCCGAGGGCTGGTGGAAGGGCGACCTCGAGACCAATGTGACCATGGACGCCGAGGACCTGCTCCTTCGGCAGTTCCTGGGCATCCTGGACGAGGACACCGCGCACGCCGCCGCCCTGTTCATCCGCGGCGAGCAGCGCGAGGACGGCACCTGGGCCACCTTCTACGGCGGACCGGGAGAACTCTCCACCACCATCGAGGCATACGTCGCCCTGCGGCTGGCGGGCGACACGCCGGACGCCCCGCACATGGCGAAGGCCTCCGCCTGGATCCGCGAGCAGGGCGGCATCGCCGCGGCCCGGGTCTTCACCCGGATCTGGCTCGCCCTGTTCGGCTGGTGGAAGTGGGAGGACCTGCCCGAACTCCCGCCGGAGCTCATCTACTTCCCCACGTGGGTACCGCTCAACATCTACGACTTCGGGTGCTGGGCCCGGCAGACCATCGTCCCGCTGACGGTCGTCTCCGCGAAGCGACCGGTGCGGCCCGCGCCCTTCCCGCTCGACGAGCTGCACACCGACCCGGCCAACCCGAACCCGCCCAAGCCCCTTGCCCCGGTGGCGAGTTGGGACGGCGCGTTCCAGCGCCTGGACAAGGTGCTGCACCAGGCGCGCAAGGTCATCCCGCGCAGACTGCGCAAGGCGGCCATGAACTCCGCCGCCCGCTGGATCATCGAGCGGCAGGAGAACGACGGCTGCTGGGGCGGTATCCAGCCGCCGGCCGTGTACTCGGTGATCGCCCTGTATCTGCTGGGCTACGACCTCGAACATCCGGTGCTGCGCGAGGGCCTGGCCTCGCTGGACCGTTTCGCCGTGTGGCGCGAGGACGGCGCCCGGATGATCGAGGCCTGTCAGTCGCCCGTGTGGGACACCTGCCTCGCCACCATCGCGCTCGTGGACGCGGGTGTGCCCGCCGACCATCCGCAGCTGGTCAAGGCGGCGGACTGGATGCTCGGCGAGGAGATCGTCCGGCCCGGAGACTGGGCCGTCAGGAGACCCCAACTGCCGCCCGGCGGCTGGGCGTTCGAGTTCCACAACGACAACTACCCCGACATCGACGACACCGCCGAGGTCGTCCTCGCGCTGCGCCGCGTCAAGCACCACGACCCGGAGCGGGTGGAGAAGGCGATCGGGCGTGGTGTGCGCTGGAACCTCGGGATGCAGTCGAAGAACGGGGCGTGGGGCGCCTTCGACGTCGACAACACCAGCCCCTTCCCCAACCGGCTGCCGTTCTGCGACTTCGGCGAGGTCATCGACCCGCCGTCCGCGGACGTGACCGCGCACGTGGTGGAGATGCTGGCCGTGGAGGGCCTCGCCCACGACCCGCGTACCCGGCGCGGCATCGAGTGGCTGCTCGCCGAGCAGGAACCGGACGGCTCCTGGTTCGGGCGCTGGGGCGTCAACTACGTCTACGGCACGGGATCGGTCGTACCCGCCCTCGTCGCGGCGGGCTTCCCCGGCTCGCACCCGGCGATCCGGCGGGCCGTGGCCTGGCTGGAGTCGGTGCAGAACGAGGACGGCGGCTGGGGCGAGGACCTGCGCTCCTACAAGTACGTCAAGGAGTGGAGCGGCCGGGGTGCCTCCACCGCCTCGCAGACGGCCTGGGCGCTGATGGCGCTGCTGGCCGCGGGGGAGAAGGACTCCAAGGCCGTCGAGCGCGGTGTGGAGTGGCTCGCGGCCACCCAGCGGGAGGACGGTTCCTGGGACGAGCCGTACTTCACCGGGACCGGCTTCCCCTGGGACTTCTCGATCAACTACCACCTCTACCGGCAGGTCTTCCCGCTGACCGCACTCGGCCGGTACGTCAACGGCGAGCCCTTCTCCAAGAAGCCTCTCGCCGAGGCCGAGGGGGGCTGATGAGCACCCTGCCCGCCCCGGCCCCGCTGCTGATCGCCTGTGCGCTCGGCATCGAGCACCTCGCCCTGCGCGCCGGCGACCGCGGCGGGGCCGGCGGGCCCGTCACCCTGCTCCGTACGGGCATGGGGCCCAGGGCGGCCGAGCGCTCCGTCACCCGGATGCTCGCTGACCCGGCCTGGAGCGGGGCCGCCGTACTGGCCACCGGCTTCTGCGCGGGGCTCGCCCCCGGTATGCACCCCGGGGACCTGGTCGTCGCCGAGGAGACCCGGGACCCGGACGGAACCGTTCCGTGCGTGGGGGCCGATCTGCTGGTCAAGGAGCTCGGGCGTGCGGTGCCCGGGCGGACCGTCCACACCGGCCCCGTCACCGGCTCCGACCATGTGGTACGTGGTCACGAGCGGTCGGATCTGCTCGCGACCGGCGCGATCGCGGTCGACATGGAGTCCGCGGCGACGCTTCTGAGCGCCGTGCGCACCGGCCCGCGCCCGGTTGCGGCCGTGCGGGTGGTCGTGGACGCTCCTGAACATGAACTTGTTCGAATCGGCACGGTCCGCGGTGGAATATCAGCTTTCCGTGTCCTTCGTGCCGTACTTCCAGCTTTCTTCGAATGGCACCGTTCTTTGCTGCTCCCCAGGAGGTGAGCCAGATGGCCATGCCGCTGCGTCAGTCCATCAAGGTCGCTACGTACTTGGCTGAACAGAAGCTCCGCAAGCGGGACAAGTTTCCGCTGATCGTGGAGCTGGAACCGCTCTTCGCATGCAATCTGAAGTGCGAGGGCTGCGGCAAGATCCAGCATCCGGCGGGTGTGCTCAAGCAGCGCATGCCGGTCGCGCAGGCCGTCGGGGCGGTGCTCGAGTCCGGTGCCCCCATGGTGTCGATCGCGGGCGGCGAGCCCCTGATGCACCCTCAGATCGATGAGATCGTGCGGCAGCTGGTGGCGAGGAAGAAGTACGTCTTCCTCTGCACCAACGCGATGCTGCTGCGCAAGAAGATGGACAAGTTCAAGCCCTCCCCCTATTTCGCCTTCGCCGTGCACATCGACGGGCTGCGCGAGCGGCACGACGAGTCGGTGGCGAAGGAGGGTGTGTTCGACGAGGCCGTGGAGGCGATCAAGGAGGCCAAGCGGCGCGGCTTCCGGGTCACCACCAACTCGACCTTCTTCAACACGGACACCCCGCAGACCGTCATCGAGGTGCTCAACTTCCTCAACGACGACCTCAAGGTCGACGAGATGATGATCTCGCCCGCCTACGCCTACGAGAAGGCGCCCGACCAGGAGCACTTCCTGGGTGTGGAGCAGACCCGTGAGCTGTTCAAGAAGGCCTTCGCGGGCGGCAACCGCCGCAAGTGGCGGCTGAACCACTCGCCGCTGTTCCTCGACTTCCTCGAGGGCAAGGTCGACTTCCCGTGCACGGCCTGGGCGATCCCCAACTACTCGCTCTTCGGCTGGCAGCGCCCCTGCTACCTGATGAGCGACGGGTATGTGCCGACGTACCGCGAACTGATCGAGGAGACCGACTGGGACAAGTACGGCCGCGGCAAGGACCCGCGCTGCGCCAACTGCATGGCGCACTGCGGCTACGAGCCCACCGCCGTCCTCGCCACCATGGGCTCCCTGAAGGAGTCCCTGCGCGCGATGCGCGAGACGGTCTCCGGAAACCGGGAGTGACACGATGACCGCCATCTCCTTGGGCGTCCCCGAGGTACCGGCCCGGCCGATCGCCGAGCGGCGCGTGTCGCGGCAGATCCATGTCGGGCCGGTGGCGGTCGGGGGCGGCGCTCCGGTGTCGGTGCAGTCGATGACGACGACCCGTACCTCGGACATCGGCGCCACCCTGCAGCAGATCGCCGAACTCACCGCCTCCGGCTGCCAGATCGTCCGTGTCGCCTGTCCCACCCAGGACGACGCGGACGCCCTCGCGACCATCGCCCGCAAGTCGCAGATCCCGGTGATCGCGGACATCCACTTCCAGCCGAAGTACGTGTTCGCCGCCATCGAGGCCGGATGTGCCGCGGTGCGGGTGAACCCCGGCAACATCAAGAAGTTCGACGACCAGGTGAAGGAGATCGCGCGGGCCGCGAAGGACCACGGCACGCCGATCAGGATCGGGGTCAACGCCGGGTCGCTGGACAGGCGGCTGCTGCAGAAGTACGGCAGGGCGACTCCGGAGGCGCTCGTCGAGAGCGCGCTGTGGGAGGCCTCCCTCTTCGAGGAGCACGGCTTCCGGGACATCAAGATCTCGGTCAAGCACAACGACCCGGTCGTGATGATCGAGGCGTACAAGCAGCTCGCGGCGCAGTGCGACTACCCGCTGCACCTCGGCGTGACGGAGGCAGGGCCCGCCTTCCAGGGCACGATCAAGTCGGCGGTCGCCTTCGGGGCGCTGCTCTCGCAGGGCATCGGCGACACCATCCGGGTCTCGCTCAGCGCCCCGCCCGCCGAGGAGGTCAAGGTCGGCCTGCAGATCCTGGAGGCGCTGAACCTCAAGCAGCGCCGGCTGGAGATCGTCTCCTGCCCGTCCTGTGGTCGTGCCCAGGTCGACGTCTACAAACTGGCCGACGAAGTCACGGCCGGACTGACGGGCATGGAAGTCCCGTTGCGGGTAGCCGTGATGGGTTGTGTGGTCAACGGCCCGGGTGAGGCGCGGGAGGCGGACCTGGGCGTCGCCTCCGGCAACGGCAAGGGGCAGATCTTCGTCAAGGGCGAGGTCATCAAGACCGTACCCGAGTCGAAGATCGTGGAGACCCTCATCGAGGAAGCGATGAAGATCGCCGAACAGATGGAACAGGACGGCGCGTCGGGGGAGCCGGCCGTCACCGTGAGCTGAACAGCACGGACCGAAGGGGGCCCGAGCGTGACCATTCTGGAGAACATCCGGGGACCACGCGACCTGAAGGCGCTGTCCGAGACGGAGCTTCGCGAACTGTCCGAAGAAATCAGAGAGTTCCTGGTGCACGCGGTGGCCAGGACCGGCGGGCACCTCGGGCCCAACCTGGGGGTGGTGGAACTCTCCATCGCGCTGCACCGGGTCTTCGAGTCGCCCGTCGACCGCATCGTCTGGGACACCGGCCACCAGAGCTATGTACACAAGATCCTGACGGGCCGTAAGGACTTCTCCAAGCTGCGCGGAAAGGGCGGCCTGTCCGGCTATCCCTCGCGTGAGGAGTCCGAGCACGACATCGTGGAGAACAGCCACGCCTCCACGGCGCTCGGCTGGGCCGACGGACTCGCCAAGGCCCGCGAGGTGCAGGGCGAGAAGGGACACGTCGTCGCGGTCATCGGCGACGGCGCCCTCACCGGCGGCATGGCCTGGGAGGCGCTGAACAACATCGCGGCCGCCAAGGACCGCCCGCTGATCATCGTCGTCAACGACAACGAGCGCTCGTACGCGCCGACCATAGGCGGCCTCGCCAACCACCTGGCGACCCTGCGCACCACCGACGGCTACGAGAAGGTGCTCGCCTGGGGCAAGGACGTCCTGCTGCGCACGCCGGTCGTCGGCAACACCATCTACGAATCGCTGCACGGCGCCAAGAAGGGCTTCAAGGACGCCTTCGCCCCGCAGGGCATGTTCGAGGACCTCGGCCTGAAGTACGTCGGCCCGATCGACGGGCACGACATCGGGGCCGTCGAGTCGGCGCTGCGGCGCGCCAAGCGCTTCCACGGACCGGTCCTCATCCACTGCCTGACGGAGAAGGGCCGCGGCTATGAGCCCGCCATCGCCCACGAGGAGGACCACTTCCACACCGTCGGCGTGATGGACCCGCTCACCTGCGAGCCCCTCGCGCCCGCAGGCGGACCTTCCTGGACCTCGGTGTTCGGCGACGAGATCGTCGCGATCGGCGAGGAGCGGGAGGACGTCGTCGCGATCACGGCGGCCATGCTGCACCCGGTGGGGCTCGGCAAGTTCGCCGCCCGCTTCCCCGACCGGGTGTGGGACGTCGGCATCGCCGAGCAGCACGCGGCCGTGTCCGCGGCGGGCCTCGCGACCGGCGGGCTGCACCCGGTCGTCGCCGTCTACGCCACCTTCCTCAACCGTGCCTTCGACCAGCTGCTGATGGATGTGGCCCTGCACCGCTGCGGCGTGACGTTCGTGCTGGACCGGGCCGGCGTCACCGGCGTCGACGGGCCGTCCCACAACGGCATGTGGGACATGTCGATCCTCCAGGTCGTGCCGGGGCTCAGGATCGCCGCGCCGCGCGACGCCGACCAATTGCGGGCGCAGTTGCGGGAGGCCGTCGCCGTCGACGACGCGCCCACACTGGTCCGCTTCCCGAAGGAGTCGGTCGGTCCCGAGATCCCGGCGATCGACCGGGTGGGCGGCCTCGACGTCCTGCACCGCGGCCCGGACACCCCCGAGGTGCTGCTGGTCGCCGTCGGCGTGATGGCGCCCGTGTGTCTGCAGGCCGCCGAGCTGCTGGAGGCGCGCGGCATCTCGTGCACCGTCGTCGACCCGCGCTGGGTCAAGCCCGTCGACCCGGCGCTCCCTGGGCTCGCCGCCGAGCACCGGCTGGTGGCCGTCGTCGAGGACAACAGCCGGGCGGCCGGAGTCGGCGCCGCGGTGGCTCTGGCCCTCGGGGACGCCGAAGTCGACGTGCCGGTACGGCGGTTCGGGATCCCGGAGCAGTTCCTCGCGCACGCCAAGCGCGGGGAGGTGCTGGCCGACATCGGCCTCACGCCCGTCGAGGTCGCCGGACGGATCAGCGCGAGCCTCGCCGTCAAGGAGGCCGAGGACACCCTGGCCGTCAAGGAACAGCTGGACGGCACAGTCAAGGAGAGGGCTGAATGACCAAGGAGTTCGACCTCGGCGCACTCCTGGCCGAGCGCGGAGCCGAGCGCTACGAGCTGCACGGGAAGTACCTGAACCACCAGCTCCCGCGCATGCTGCACACCATCGGCTTCGACAAGGTCTACGAGCGCGCCGAGGGCGCCCACTTCTGGGACGCGGACGGCAACGACTACCTGGACATGCTCGCCGGGTTCGGGGTGATGGGCCTGGGCCGCCACCACCCCGTCGTCCGCAAGGCGCTGCACGACGTCCTCGACGCCTCCCTCGCCGACCTCACCCGCTTCGACTGCCAGCCGCTGCCCGGACTGCTGGCCGAGAAGCTGCTCGCCTACAGCCCGCACCTGGACCGCGTGTTCTTCGGCAACAGCGGTACGGAGGCGGTGGAGACCGCGCTGAAGTTCGCCCGGTACACCACCGGGAAGCCGCGGATCCTGTACTGCGACCACGCCTTCCACGGCCTGACCACCGGATCGCTTTCGGTCAACGGCGAGGACGGCTTCCGCGACGGCTTCGCCCCGCTGCTGCCCGACACGGCCGTACCGCTCGGCGATCTCGACGCTCTCGCGCGGGAGTTGAAGAAAGGCGACGTCGCCGCCCTGATCGTCGAACCGATCCAGGGCAAGGGCGTGTACGAGGCCCCGCCCGGCTATCTGCGTGCCGCGCAGGAGCTGCTGCGCAAGCACAAGGCGCTGCTCATCGCCGACGAGGTGCAGACGGGCCTTGGCAGGACCGGGGACTTCTACGCCCACCAGCACGAGGAGGGCGTCGAGCCGGATCTGGTGTGCGTGGCCAAGGCCCTCTCGGGCGGCTATGTGCCCGTCGGCGCCACCCTCGGCAAGGACTGGATCTTCAAGAAGGTCTACTCGTCGATGGACCGGGTGCTGGTCCACTCGGCCAGCTTCGGGTCCAACGCCCAGGCCATGGCGGCGGGCCTCGCCGTGCTGTCCGTCATGGAGAACGAGCAGATCGTCGCGAACGCGCGCGCAACCGGAGAGCAGCTGAAATCCCGGCTCAGCGCCCTGATCGACAAGTACGAGCTGCTCGCGGACGTCCGCGGCCGCGGCCTGATGATCGGTATCGAGTTCGGGCGGCCCAAGTCACTGAAGCTGCGCAGCCGTTGGACGATGCTGCAGGCCGCGCGCAAGGGCCTGTTCGCGCAGATGGTCGTGGTACCGCTGCTGCAGCGGCACCGGATCCTCACCCAGGTCTCCGGCGACCACCTGGAGGTGATCAAGCTGATCCCGCCGCTGACCATCGGTGAGGAGGACGTTGACCGTTTCGTCGACGCCTTCACCGCCGTGATGGACGACGCGCACAGCGGCGGAGGCCTGATGTGGGACTTCAGCAAGACGCTGGTGAAGCAGGCGGTCGCCAACCGGTAGGCCCAGCGGCATTGCCTCTGAGGCAAGAAATTTGCCGCAGGGGCAAAGCTCCGGCTGAAGGGAGGGCATGAGCTCTCAGGAGGCCGAAGCGGAGCTTCCCGCTGTCGCACCCCAGCTGCGCGCGCTGCGCCGCCGTGCCTTCCTCACTCTGGAGGCCGCGGCGCGTGCCGCCGGGCTGTCGGCGGCCCATCTCTCCCGGCTGGAGACCGGGCAGCGCCAGCCGTCGCTGCCGATGCTGCTGGCCCTCGCGCGCATCTACGGTACGACGGTGTCGGAGCTGCTCGGCGAGACGGTCGCCGACCGGGACGCCGTGGTGCGCGCCGCCGACATGGAACCGACCGCCGCCGGCGGCTGGACCTACTTCCAGGCCGGCGCGCCCGGCCGCGGGATGCAGGCCCTGCGGGTCCACGTCCCGCACGGCTCGCAGGGCGACATCGTGCGGGTGCACCCCGGCGAGGAGTGGCTGCACGTCCTCAAGGGGCGGCTGCGGCTGCGCCTCGGGGACACCACGCACCGGCTCGCCCCCGGTGACAGCGCGCACTTCGACTCGCTGACCCCGCACCGGCTCGCCGCCCAGGATCCCGACGGCGTGGAGCTCCTGTTCGTGCACACCCTGCTGCAGAGCCCGACGGCCACGCTGTGCCTGGGCCCGATCACCGGAGAGATGCCTTGAGCAACAGCAACATGGAGGAGAAGTTCCCTCGTGCCCTGTGGGTGCGCCTGATCATCTACATCGCCGTGGGGCACCTCTTCGCGGCCTTCGCCTACCTGCTGTTCGAGGTGGGGGCGAAGTAGCGGGGTGGCCCGCGCGATCAGTCGAGCAGCCGCTCGCGCAGCAGCCCGCGGAGTTCCGGGGTGAGCCCCAGGCCCTGCTCCAGATAGGTGTCGACGTCGCCCCATGTCCCCTCGATCGTCTCGAAGGCCGCTGCCAGATACTCGATACGCGCCTCGAACAGGGGGCTGAGCAACTCCATCACCTCGGGGGAGTAGGCCGCGGCGGAGCTGCTGCTGCGGCGCACCTTGTAGCGGCGGTGCTTGGCGTTCGACTCCAGGTAGTCCGCGACGATCGCCTCGCGTTCGACGCCCAGCGCGAGCAGGGTCACGGCTATGGACAGACCCGCGCGGTCCTTGCCCGCCGCGCAGTGCATCAGGGCGGGCACACTGTCGTCGGCGAGCGAGCGCAGCACACGCGCGTGCTCGGCGGTGCGCTCCTTGATGATCCTGCGATAGGAGACGATCATGCGGTTCGCCGCCTTGCCGTCGCCGAGGAGCTCGCGCAGCTGCTCGATCTCGCCCTCCCTGACCATCTTCCAGAACCCGGCGCCGTCCGCCGGGTCCGACAGGGGGAGGTTCACATTGCGCACGCCCGGCAGCTCGACGTCCGGGCCCTCCAGCTTGTGGTCCGCCGCGTTGCGGAAGTCGAAGATCGTGTGCAGCCCCAGGGAGGACAGGAACTCCGCGTCCTCCTCGGTCGCGTGCGCGAGGTGGCCGCTGCGGAACAGCACCCCGTGGCGCACCCGCCGCCCGTCCACCGTCGGAAGTCCTCCCACATCGCGGAAGTTGCGGACTCCGGCCAGCTCGGGTTCGGTCGACGGGATCTGCTGCGTCACGGGGGCTCCTCCCAGTCCGCCCGGTCGGCGCGGCTCGTCGTCGGGCGCTCTCCCGACGATACGACATGGCTTCCTGAGGCAATGAGTTGTCCACAGGCGTTGCGACCAGGCCTCCCGTGCCTTGATGATGTTGCGGATTGGTCGCACCTGTTCGAATGTGTGAGGGCTTGATGCTGGAGATCGCAGACAACGGCCGTACATGGGTCCTCTCGGGGCCGGCCAGCAGTTACGCCGTTCACCTGACCGGGGACGACGAGCTGCTGCACCTGCACTGGGGCCCCCGGATCACGCTCGCCGACGCCGAGGCACTCGCCGTCCGCCCGCTGCCCGACTACTGGCCCTTCGAGTCCCCGCTAGACGGGCGCGAGGAGTACCCGGTGGAGGGCGGCCCCCGCTTCGTGCGGCCCGCCCTGTCCGTGCGCAGCGACGAGCGGCGCGGCACCGAGTGGCGCTTCGAGCAGTACGAGGCGGAGGGCGACCACCTCCGGCTGGGCTTCCGGGACGGCGGGCTCGCGATCACGCTGCACTACCGGATGCGGCACGACGTCGTGGAACGCTGGGTGACCCTCGACAACGAGGGGCCCGCCCTGGAGCTGCTGCGCGCGGACTCCGCGACCTGGACGCTGCCCGATCGCGAGGAGTGGCGGCTGTCCCAGCTGCACGGCCGCTGGGCCGCCGAGTCCCGGCTGACCGCCTCGCCTCTCACCTACGGTGAGAAGATCATCGGCAGCCGCCGCGGCCACACCGGACACCAGCACCTGCCCTGGGTGGCCCTCGACACCGACGCCACCGAGGAACGCGGCGAGGTCTACGGCTGCGCCCTGGGCTGGTCGGGTTCCTGGCGGATCGCGGTGGCGCAACTCCCGGACGCGCGCGTGCAGATCACCGGCGGGGTCGGCTACGACGACTCCGGGCTGCTGCGCCTGGAGCCGGGGGAGTCGTACACCACCCCTGTCTTCGCCGGCCTGTGGAGCGACGGCGGCTTCGGCGGCGCGAGCCGCGCCTGGCACGCCTACCAGCGCGCATACGTCATCCCCGACGCCGACCAGGACCGGCCGGTGCTGTTCAACTCCTGGGAGGCCACCGAGTTCGACATCTCCGAGGAGCAGCAGGGCACCCTCGCGCGGCGGGCCGCGGCGATCGGCGTCGAGCTGTTCGTGGTCGACGACGGCTGGTTCGGCAAGCGCACCAGCGACCGCGCCGGACTCGGCGACTGGACGGTCAACCGGGACCGCTTCCCGAACGGCCTCAAGCCCCTCGCGGACTATGTGCACGCCCTCGGCATGCAGTTCGGCATCTGGGTCGAGCCCGAGATGGTCAACCCGGACAGCGAGCTCTACCGCGCCCACCCCGACTGGGTGCAGTTCCAACCGGGACGAAAGCGGACGGAATTCCGCAACCAGCTCGTACTGAACCTGGCCCGTGAGGACGTCCAGGAATACCTCTGGGAGCAGCTCGACGCGCTGCTCTCCAGTGCCCCGATCGACTACGTGAAGTGGGACTTCAACCGCTGCTTCACCGACGCGGGCTGGCCCGGGGAGCCCTACCCGCAGCGCCTCTGGGTCGATCATGTCCGCGCCCTGTACGCCCTGTTGGACCGGTTGCGGGCGGCCCACCCGAATGTCGCCTTCGAGTCCTGCTCGGGCGGCGGTGGCCGGATCGACCTAGGGATCATGAGCCGTACGGACCAGGTGTGGACCTCCGACAACACCGACCCGCTCGACCGGCTCGCCATCCAGCACGGCTTCAGCCAGATCCACCCCGCGCGGGTGATGGCCGCCTGGGTCACCGACAGCCCGAACACCCAGCTCAACGGCCGGGTCAGCTCGCTGCGCTTCCGGTTCGTGAGCTCCATGGCCGGCGTGCTCGGGGTCGGCGGGGACCTCACCCGGTGGACCGAGGAGGAGCTCGCCGAGGCCGGCGAATGGGTGGCGCTCTACAAGGAGATCCGGCCGCTGGTGCAGCACGGCGACCTCTACCGGCTCCGGCCGCCGCGGGGCGGACTGAGTGCGGTGCAGTACGTGCGCGGTGACGAGGCGGTCGTCCTCGCCTGGCTGCAGGCGCAGAGTCATGGCGAGCCCGTACCGGCACTGCGGCTGCAAGGCCTCGACCCGACAGCCTCGTATGAATGCCCTGAAACGGGTGAAACCCACAGCGGTGCCGTACTGCTGCATCACGGACTGCGTACCGGACTGCGCGGTGACTTCGACGCGGCAGTTTTCCGTCTGCGGCGCATCTGAGCCTTCTGTCCGGATTGGCGCCCCTTCGGCCTCTTCATTCCAACTCGCTCCTGAATTGGGGATGCTGGAGCAGGGTCACGTGAGGAGCGTCATATCCGTGACGGTGTGTGGCGCGTCATGTCCACGTAATTCAGGTGCGTTACAAGGGTGTTTGGTGGAGACGATCACCCGGGAATTCACGCAGGGTCACCGGGATTTCTCTCGAGGGAGCAATGGAAACGCATTCCCGGGGAACCAGCACTTGTTCCTTTGCGTCCTGGTCGCTTACGTTCGCCACCAATCCGGACGGACGCCCAATCCTGCCGCCGCCCGGTGCCCGCAGAACTCACCCGTGAACGGCAGGAGCGGGGGACCCACAGGTACAACCGCCTGTTCCGGTCTCCGGAACGGCTAGGGGTAAAGCCGCGTCGCATGCGTGGCCGGGCATCTCCAGCCCGAACCCGACAGCTCACCTCGCAGGCGCCGGAGAGGAATTCGTCATGCCCGCGAAGGGTAAGCACCGCCGTCCGAAGCCCCAGCGCTTCACCCGCTCCATCGCCGTCGCCGGAACCGGTGGCGCCGCACTCGCTCTCCCGCTCATGGGGGCCACCGGCGCCCATGCCGCCACGACTCAGTCCGTTTCCCAGACGGTTTCGAAAAAGGCCGTCCAGTCCCTTCCGGCCGCCGAGAAGAAGGCGACCCGGAAGAGCGCCGCCGGCAATGCGGGCGTGCGGACCTATTCGGTGCGGACCGGCGACTACCTTTCGAAGATCGCCGAGGAGCAGCATGTCGCCGGTGGCTGGCACAAGCTCTACTCGGACAACCGCCGGGCCGTCGGCGGCGACCCGTCGCTGATCCACCCGGGCCTGAAGCTGACGATCGGCCGGAAGGCCACGACGGACACCACCGAGTCGTCGCCCTCGTCCGCCTCGAAGTCGTCCTCGTCGGCGACCAAGGCGGCCGTCAGCAAGGCCTCCGAGTCCGCCCCCACCGGCTTCACCCTCCCGGTGACCGGCGGCACCATCGGCACCGGCTACCACGTGGCCGGCAGCATGTGGTCCAGCGGGTACCACACCGGCGTCGACTTCGTCGTCCCGACCGGCACCTCCATCAAGTCCGTGGGTGCGGGCACCGTCGTCTCCGCGGGCTGGGGCGGCGCCTACGGCAACCAGGTCGTCGTCAGGCTCGCCGACGGCTACTACGCCCAGTACGGCCACATGTCCCAGATCTCCGTCTCGGTCGGCCAGACCGTGGCCGAGGGCCAGCAGCTCGGCCTCTCCGGCGCGACCGGCAACGTGACCGGCCCGCACCTGCACTTCGAGATCCGCACCACGCCCGACTACGGCTCCGACGTGGACCCGGTCGCCTACCTCCGCTCCAAGGGCGTCGGCGTCGGCTGACCTCGCCTCGCGACCACCTGCCTGACACGCCGCCGAAGGCCGGACCCCGATCCCCGGGTCCGGCCTTCGGCGCGTACACCGACCAGCAGCCGTACACCAGGGGGCACTTGGCCTTCCGGACCGCATGGAGGTTCGCTGACGCCTCAACATCCCTGGTCGGAGGGTTATTCCGGGCTTGGTGAACACTTTAGAAGTGGCTTATCTCACCGCGCGTCAACCCTTTCCTACGGTCGCGTAGGTCACATTCGAAGGTGAATCATGGTCGATGTGGCAGACGATTCGAAGAGTGACAGCAGATCAGTGATCGGGTCGTACGTTGCGGTGGGGGACAGCTTCACCGAGGGCGTCGGCGACCCCGGCCCCGACGGGGCGTTCGTCGGCTGGGCCGACCGGTTCGCGGTGCTTCTCGCCGACCGGCGACCCGAAGGCGACTTCAGGTACACGAACCTCGCCGTGCGCGGCAAACTGCTCGACCAGATCGTGGAGGACCAGGTACCACAGGCCGTCGGACTGGCGCCGGACCTGGTCTCCTTCTGTGCGGGCGGCAACGACATCATCCGTCCCGGCACCGACCCCGACGAGGTCGCCGAGCGCTTCGAGCGGGCGGTGGCCCGGCTCACCGAAGTCGCCGGCACGGTCATGGTGACCACCGGCTTCGACACCCGAGGCGTCCCCGTGCTCAAGCATCTGCGCGGCAAGATCGCCACGTACAACGGACATGTCCGTGCCATCGCCGACCGGTACGGCTGTCCCGTCCTCGACCTGTGGTCCCTGAAGAGCGTCCAGGACCGCAGGGCGTGGGACGGCGACCGCCTCCACCTCTCACCCGAGGGGCACACGCGCGTGGCGCTGCGCGCCGGGCAGGTCCTCGGCCTCGAGGTGCCGGCCGACCCCGACCAGCCCTGGCCGCCGCTCCCGCCGCGCGGCACCCTCGAGGTGCGACGGGACGACGTGCACTGGGCGCGCGAGTACCTGGTGCCGTGGATCGGCCGCCGGCTGCGCGGCGAGTCGTCCGGGGACCACGTCACGGCGAAGGGCGCACTGTCGCCCGACGACATCAAGATGCGGATCGCTTCGGTGGCCTGAGAGCGGTGGAGCGGCCCGGAGCACTGAGCCTCCGCCGAGTGCGGGGGCTCAGTGCTCCGAAGCCGTCAACGCCGCCCGCTCCAGCCCCAGTTCGCGGGCCAGTGCCTCGTCCACCCACTCCTGCGCCCGCGCCCGCGACACCGCACCTGCGTACGAGGTCAGCTGCACGGCGAGGCCGTCCAGCAGGGCGGTCAGCCGCAGGGCCGCGCCGTGCGGGTCCGGGCAGTCGAACTCGCCCGCGGCCACGCCCTCCGCGACGACCTCGGCGATCGCCGCCTTCCACTGCCTGTCGAGGTCACGTGTGACCTCCCGCAGTGCGGGCTCGCGCAGCGCCACCGCCCAGCCCTCGATCCACAGCCGCCAGCCCTTGGCCTGGCCCGTCGGCGCGTACCAGCGCACCGCCGACCGCAGTCGCCGCAGCGCCGTCGTACGGCGGCCGAGCAGCTTGCGCAGCTGCGCGAGGTCGTCCTCGGCCGCGAAGGTGAAGGCGGCGGCGACCAGCTTCTCCTTGGTGGAGAAGTGGTACAGCACCAGCGCGTTGCTCACACCGAGCGCCGAGGCCACGTCGGCGATCCTGACCGCCGCCACACCCCGCGCCTCGATCTGCCCGATGGCGGCCCGCAGCAACTCCTCGCGCCGCTCGGCCACACTCAACCGCACTCTCGCCACGCGGTCACCCTATTCCGTCGCCGCTGGTGACGCCGGGCGAGGTCGGCACTTGGCGGGTTCGAGACGGTGCGCTGCGACGGCCGTGGTCCCGCTTGTGGTCTCCCGGGCGGTCGGGACGGCCGGCACACCTGCCAGGACCGTCGTCACCGGTACCAGCCGAAGCGTTCCGCGATCACCGGCAGCCGGTCCGCGACGATGGCGTGGGCGGCCGCTCGTGGGGTCGTCCCGTCGGCCTCCGCGCGGGCCAGCATCTGCTCGGTCAGGGCGCGCATCGAGCGGCGGGTGTGGGTGAACGCCTCCTGAGCGTCCGGGCCGATGTCGCCGAACAGGGTCCACCACCACCAGGCGTTGGTCCCGGAGTTGACGACCACGTCGGGCAGCACGGTCACCCCGCGCGCGGCCAGCAGCTCCTCCGCCTCGGGCAGTACCGGCATGTTGGCCGCCTCGACGATCCAGCGGGCGGTGATCCGCTCCTGGTCGGCGGTGTCGATCGCGTACGAGACCGCCGCGGGCACGAGCACCTCGGCCTCCACCGACAGCCAGGCGTCGCCGGGCAGTTCACGGTCGCCGGGGCGCAGGGCCGCCCGGTCCACGGCGCCGTACGCGTCCCGAGCGGCGAGCAGCGCCTCGACGTCGAGACCGGCCGGGTTGGCGATCGTGCCCTTGATGTCGGCAACGGCGACGACGCTGAGCCCGGCGCGCGCCAGGAAACGCGCCGTCGCCCCACCCATCGTGCCCAGCCCCTGCACGGCCACCCGCGTCCCGGCGTACGCCACCCCGGCCCGGTCGAGGGCCGCGAGCGCCGACTCGGCGACCCCGCACCCGCCGACCAGCTCGTCAAGTCCGATGCCGTCCACCTCGATCGCGAACGCCTCCGCGAGTCGCCGCCGCGCCTCCGCCTCGTCGTCGAGCAGGGGATACACGGCCTGGATCGACGACACCAGCCCCGCCTCGGCCACCGCCCGGTCCACCAGGTCCTGGCTGAGACCGAGGTCCTCCCCGGTGGTCCAGAAGCTTTCGACGTACGGCTTCATGGCGCGCAGATAGCGCACCAGGAGCGCGTACGCCCCCGGGTCCTGAGGGTCGCAGTCGATGCCCCCCTTGGCGCCGCCCAGGGGGACGTACCGGCCCTCGGGGTTGTAGTGCAGCGCCTCCTTCATGGTCATCCCGCGCGCGAGCCCGGCCACCTCGTCCAGGGTGCAGCCCGCGCGCATGCGCAGTCCGCCGCTGGAGACACCGCGCACCAGCCGGTCGACGACCAGGAAGCCCTGGCGGCCGGTGAGGTGGTCGGTCCAGGTGACCGACATCAGGGGGGCGGTCATGCGAGCTCCTCGCGGCTGGTGATCAAGGGGGGCGGCAGAGTGCCGAAAGCCCCTTTTACTGAATCGGCAGTCAGTATCGGAATCGGGGCCACACGCTGTCAACGGGCGGATCGATCATCTCGGCGCCGGCCGGGCGACGGGAATGGACGCCGACGGTCCGCCGTTCACCAAGAGGTGGGCAACCTTTGGGCTTTCCTTGGAATGAGCCCGCAGCGACCCGGACGACCAGGTGTTGTCGGAGGAGCCGACCATAATGGAATGCCTCATCGACCCCATCTGGAGGTACCGTGTCCGGTTTCCGTTCCCTGAGCTCCGGGCTCCGCGCGCTGCAGCCCGCGGGCTTCGGCGCGGACCCGAGCGGTGAGCGCCTCGCGCGCATCCGCAGATCACCGCACTTCAAGGACGGGGTCTTCCAGAATCCCGGAGGCACCGCACGGATCCGGCCCTCAGGCTCCACGCTGGACTTGGCGAAGGTCTTCTTCGACAAGGACGAGCGCCCCCGGCGCGCCCCCAAGGGCACGATCCCGGTGCACCCCACCACGCTCGCCGACATCGCGAAGCCGCCTGCCACCGGACTGCGGCTGACCTGGATGGGCCACTCCAGCGTGCTCGCCGAGATCGACGGACAGCGGGTGCTCTTCGACCCCGTGTGGGGCGAGCGCTGCTCCCCCTTCTCCTTCGTCGGCCCCAAGCGACTGCACCCGGCGCCGCTGCCGATCGCCGCGCTCGGCCCGGTCGACGTCGTCGTCATCTCGCACGACCACTACGACCACCTGGACCTGCCCACCATCAAGGCGCTGGCCGACACGGACACGCTGTTCGCCGTCCCCCTCGGCGTCGGCGCCCACCTCGAACACTGGGGCGTCTCCGCCGACCGGCTGCGCGAGCTGGACTGGCACGAGGCGACCAAGGTCGGCGGCCTCACCCTGACCGCCACCCCGGCCCGCCACTTCTGCGGCCGCGGCCTGCGCAACACCCAGCACACCCTGTGGGCCTCCTGGTCCGTCGCCGGGGACGAGCACCGGATCTTCCACAGCGGCGACACCGGCTACTTCGAGGGCTTCAAGGACATCGGCGCCGCGCACGGACCCTTCGACGCCACGATGATCCAGATCGGCGCCTACTCCGATTTCTGGCCCAAGAACCACACGGATTCCACGCCGCTGCCGGGCGCGTGGCCGGACATTCACATGAGTCCTGTCCAGGGCGTCCAAGCGCACCTTGACCTGCAGCAAGGCGAGCCCAGCGGTGTACTGCTGCCGATCCACTGGGGGACGTTCAACCTGGCGTTCCATCCGTGGGCCGAGCCTGGCGAGTGGACCAAGGTCGCCGCTGATGCGGTGGGGCAGGCGGTTGCGCTTCCTGTTCCGGGGCAGCCGTTCGAGCCGGCCGGGGTGCTGCCCGTCGAGCCGTGGTGGCGGGGTGTGGGGTACGTGCCGGACCATGAGTGGCCCGTCCCGGCGCTTGCCTCGAAGACGACCCGTGAGGATCTCGATCTTGTGGGCGAGGTCTGATCATGGACGAGCTGAGGTCGCCAGCCGTTCGACAGCGTCAGGGGAGGGCATGCGGGATTTCGTGATCGCGGCCGCAGATCGATATCATCTGCTTGCTGCTTTCGTCGATCCTGTGCAGGAGGAACCGCTCGCGGGCGTCGCAGTCTGTGCACACCTCGACCCGGGCGACCTGCCAAAGGTCGAGAGCTTCGGGCGCCATGGTGCTGCGCAGGTAGAGCCGGTGGGGCTCGACGGTGGCCGGATGCGGCTGCTCGAACGGTTCCCAGTCAGGGTGGCTTCCATGCAGCCGCCGCCCGGGACAGCGTGAATCCGCCGTCGCCGCCATAAGCCCAGAGATTGACGACGTCCCAGTGGACACCGGACAACCGACCTGCCGCCTCCACTGCGGTCACGATGAACTCCTTGAGCACGTCCACGTCGCGCTTGAGTCCATGATCGGGTTGTACCCGGGTGGCGTGACCGGAGCGGTTGCGCAGGTTCCGTGGTTCGGTGAGCGGCCGACCGGGCCCAATGAGGGCGCGAGCTTCGAGTTCGGGGAGTTCGGGGATCCCGCTCTCTGCGACCAGTATCCTTATCTGCTCTCCCAGGTCCGGAATGTGGCTCCGTCTGGGGGGGGGGGGGGGGGGGGGGGGGGGGGGGGGGGGGCGGCGGGGGGCGCCGGGGGGGGGGGGGGGGGGGGGGGGGGGGGGGGGGGGGGGGGGGGGGGGGGGGGTGGGGGGGGGGGGGGGGGGGTGGCGCCGCCCCCCCCCCCCCCCCCCCCCCCGGCGGGGGCGCGGCGCGGGGGGGGGGGGGGCGGGGGGGGGGGGGGCGCCCCCCCCCCCCCCCCCCCCCCCCCCCCCCCAGACGCGGTACGTCACCGCCGTGGGTGCTAGTGAATGGCGATCACCGGGTGCTGGGCGGGATCGATCCAGCGGATTATCTCGGTCATGGCTGTGGCGGGCAGGGCGACGCATCCTGCTGTGGGGCCGGCCTGCGGACCGAGGTCGTGGAGGAAGATCCCGGCGCCGCGTCCGGGGACGGCGGGGTTGGAGTTGAAGTTGATGACGAGGGCGTTGTGGTACTGAGTGGGGTAGTTGATGAGGTGTTCGCTGCCGTGCACGCCTGACTCGGTGAGGGGAAAGCCGCCCTGTTCCGAGGTGCGCATCTGGTTGTAGTAGTGCGAGGAGGGGTCCTCGACCCACCAGTCGTCGGACGCCACATGGTGATAGGGCATCTTCGTCCCGGGGTTGGCGCCGACGCCGAAGCCCTGGGTGATGGTGTACGTGCCGGTCGGCGTGGTGTCGGTGCCCTGTTTGCGCGTGGCGCCGTCGGTCACCCCGTTCGCCCCGACCCGGGCGTGGGTGGTGGAGTAGACCTGCTTCCAGGTCGTTCCGCTCTTCTGCCACGCGATGACGGTGGCGTAGGAGCCGTGTGCCTGGACGGTGATGACCTGTGTCGCCTTGCCGACCGTGACCGGGACGGGGAAGGGCAGCGCCGCCGTCGATCCGCTGGAGGCGGTCGGAAGCACGAGGTGCTCGCCGGGGTAGATGGTGTACGGGCTGGCGATGTGGTTGGCCTGGGCGATCGCCTGCCAACCGCCGGGCACGTGCTGGTTTTGCGCGATGCTGGACAGGGTGTCGCCCGCTTTGACGGTGTACGTGGTCGTGGCCGTTGCCGTGACCGAGGTCGGTGTGGCGGCCTGCGCTGGGGCTGCGGCGAGGGCGCTGCCCGCGGCGGTTGCGGCGGCGAGTGCCGAGGTGGCCATGGCGGCACGCATGCGCGCCGGGCGTGGCTTGGCGTGCCGGCCGGATCCGGTGTTGAAGGACATGGGTTTGCTGTTTTTCCTTTGCCGTTACTGGATCTGCTGGTAGAGGGCGGTGACCTGGTTGGGGGTCAGCGCGTAGTTCCACGCCTGGACGTCGCTGATGGCGCCGGGGAAGAAGTCGGTGTTGTTCCCGTTGTACTTCGAGCGACCGATGGAGAACGCGTTGGTGGCGCTCCAGGAGGTCACGTTGGTCGCGGTTGCGGCGAGTGTGCCGTTGACGTACAGCTGGGCCGTCTTGGCGGCGGCGTTGTAGACGCCGACCAGGTGGGTCCAGGTGTTCGCGGTGGCTCCGGAGGCGAAGGCGTCGGTGAAGGCCGGACTGGCGGTGTCGCCACCTGTGAGGGTGAGGGCCCAGCCGGGGCTGCCCTTGATGGCGTAGTTGTACTGAAGGTAGAAGGGGCTGGCCTGGCTGCCGTCCTGTCCGGCGACCGTGGCGTTGTGCGTGGGCAGCGAGGCGGGATCGACCCAGGCGGAGACCGAGTAGCTTCCGGCGGTGTTGAGGACCTGCCCGTTGCTGGCGGCGTAACCGGTGCTGCCGTCGAAGGACAGTACCTCTCCGCGGGTGCTGTCGCTGGTCCAGGTGGTCGTGCCGTTCAGGTTCAGGGTGTTGCTGCCTACGCCGGTGGTGTCGTTGACGGTGTGGGGGGTGTCGGTGGGCGCGGTGTCGTTGGCGGTGGTGTAGTTGGTGCCGTCGTCGAGCGACCAGGTGTCGTGCGGGGACAGGATCGCTGTCGTTTCCGCCGCGTAGCCGGCGTTGGTGATGTTGACGTGGTCGCCCGGGTCGGCCTGGGCGTGGAGCTTCTCCTCGCCGTTGCTGGTGTCGGGGACGGCGACGGCGGCGTCGAAGTCGGCGTAGTAGACCGCGGGGGTCGACCAGGGGCTGCCCAGGTTGCCGCCGCTCAGCCAGCCGTTGACGTTGGTGCGATACCCGTCGACCGTGCTGCTGCAGGGGTCGTTGGGCGTGGCGCCGTCACCGGCGTATCCGTCGCACGGGGTGAGTGAGGTCAGGGTGGTGGCGATGCCCCAGCCCTGGAGTTGCTGGAGCAGGGCGGTGTAGCCGTTTGCTTCCAGATCCGCGTCGGTTCGGCCGAACAGCAGGTCCTCCAGGCCTTCGTAGAGGACGACGTTGCTGATGCCCGGTTGGTCGAGGATGTCCCGGTCGATGCGGGACAGGGCCGAGGGGCCGCCGACTGTGCTGCCGTTGTAGGTCTCCGGGTCGTCCCCCATGAGCTGGTTGGATTCGATGCCCTCGGCGATCGTGCCGTAGGGGTTGGGAGTACTGGGCTCGGCCCCTGCCAGCGTGTCCGAGACGCGGTAGCCGCTGGTGTTGGTCGGGGTGGTGTTCGGCTGGAACGGGTCGATCAGGCCGTCACCCAGGACCGCCTGTGTGGGAATCTGGGCGGTGGAGACGTCCACGTCGGTGGCGAGGTCGCTGAACCAGCCCTGGAAGGTGCCGGTACCGGAGAACGGCGTTCCGGTGGTGTCGGTCGTCTTGTCACCGGCGCCGGTCGCGGTCAGGTACTCGTAGGCGTTGTTGGCGTAGGAGTGCTGTACGAGGTAGGGCACGGTGTTGGAGAGCTGGTAGGAGACCAGCAGGTACTGGCCCGCGGTGACGGTAAAGTTCAGCGGGTCGCTGTACACCATCCCGCCCTCGGGAATCGTGACCGACTGGCTGCCGCCGAAGGTCAGTGCCGTCGGGGTGCCGCTCGGGGTGGCCGAGGGGGAGCCGGATCCGGAGTCGCGCGCGATGGTGGCGTGCCCGATGGACAATTTGCTGGTGCCGAGGGCGTTGTCGAGCTTGACCCGGACCGTGCCGCCGGAGACCGAGGGCTTGAGCGCGATGCGGATGGTCTGGTTGGAGTAGTTGCCGCCCTGGTTGCTGTACTGGCCCTCGTTCGCGTTGGCCCACGCGCCGGTCCAGGACTGGCCGGATGCCGCCGCTGCGGTGCTGCCGTTCGCCTCGGGGGTTCCGGCTGTGGTGTTGCGGGTGGCCATGCCGAAGATGTGCAACGCCTGCGTGCCGTTGCCGACATGGTCGGAAACGTCGGGCAGGGTGACCGAGGCGATGGTCTTGCTCGGGTCGATGGGGACGGCGAACGGGTAGATCTTCGGCTGGTAGGCGCTGTTGGAGACCTGGCCGGACGGCTTGTTCCAGTGCGGCAGCGCCACGGCGGCCAGCGTGGCCGGACCGCTGATCCAGTCGGGCGTGGTCAGGTAGTAGGTGGTGCTGGTGCCGTCGGTGTAGGTGATGGTGCCGCTGGCTGGGCACACGTCGTCCGGGTCGGTACCGGAGAAGCAGTAGGAGCCGGAGACGCCGGTGTCCGCGGGCACGTACGGTGCGGTGGTGTCGCCCTGGATGGCTCCGGGGTCGGCGAGGTTGGCGTTGGTGGAGGTCGTCAGGAACACAAGTGCGTTGCCCGAGCCGCTGTAGGTGACGGTCTGGTTGGCGGCCAGCACGTTGTCCTTCTGGCCCGAACCGAAGGCCGGAAGGGTGAAGGTGGCTCCGTCGATCGTGACTTTCCCTCCGCTGGTCCAGCCGGCGTTGGTCAGGTCGGTGGCGGAGAAACTGGCATTTCCGTCGGCGGCACCCTCGGACATGTTGCTGTCCGGGCTGATCGCGGTGTTGTTCATGCACGTCGGCAGGCTGGTGCAGCTGCTGCCTGCGTGGCCGGTGGCCACGAAGGCGTAGCCGTAGCCGCCGGAGAAGTCCCCGGCCGCGTCCACCGCGTAGACCCACAGGGTGTGGGGGCCGGGGGAGGGCGGGGTGACGGTCACAGTGGCCGCGTTGTTGGTCGCGGTGACGGTCTCGTTGGCGGGCGGGTTGCTGGTGGGGGGCGGCTGGTCGAGGTTGTAGACGAACTTCGTCGCGCTCGCGCCGCCGCTGGTGGCGAGGTCGAACTTCCCCGCGGTTCCCGCGGCGGCTCCTGCGCCGCCACCGTTGTGGGTGTCGGGGAAGAGATTGTTCTCGGAGGTGACGGTCGGAGTGTCCGGCGCGGTCGGCTCGGCGGTGAAGTGGCAGGTCGGGGACTGGCTGTAGGACGTGGAGTCCTCACCGTCGCTGATCTTGGCCTGCCAGTCGACCACCTGCCCGCTGGTCAGCGAACTGATGAAACTGGACGGCACGGTGTAGCTGGCGGTGGAGCCGCTGGAGAGGTTGTCGCCGCTGAGCCCGGTGTACTTGGTCGAGGATCCGTTGACCCAGTACTGGAAGGTGGCCTGCAGCTTGTCGCCGTCGCCGTCCGACACCTTGGCCTTGAGTACCGGCGGGGTGCTCGCGATGGTCTTGCCCATGTACGGATACGGCGCGGTGGTGTCGCACGCCGCGTCGTCGGCTCCGGAGACCGCTGACATGGAGGCGGCGCTGGGCGCGGAGGGGACGATGTTGTATTCGATCTGGAGCGCCGGGTTGTGGGAGAACCGGGAGAAGCCCAGGTCATCGCCGCGGGACTCCGCCCCGTCCTCGCTGAGAGTGCCGGCGAACGAGGTGCCGTGTCCGGAGGCCATGTTCCGGATCGGAGTCGTGACGTCCAGGCCCTCGCTCACCGAGCCGTTGCTCGGGCAGTAGGTGGGGTTGTAGGCCCGAGGAAAGCCCGTCGAGGTCGAGTAGTTGAGGTACCCGGGCCGGTTGCTCCAGTCCGTTCCCGAGCCGATACCGCCCGACCAGTGCAGGTTGACCGTGTACGTGCCCGCTCCGCAGGACGCGGAGTAGATCTCCTGCGCCTCCACGGTGGCGCTGTTGATGTGAGCGCCCCAGATGGTCGAGGACAGCCGCCACTGGTAGATCGCGTGCTCTTTGCCGGTGCTGCAGCCGTCGGGCCAGCCGTTGTAGCCGACCCCGAGATTGCCGCCGTCCGCGGTCGAGCCGGTCTGGTTGTAGAACGAGGAACCGGGGCAGCCCTGCTTGACCTCGTCGAAGGCCGGTGCAGCCGGGTCGTAGGGATGCCAGTTGAACGTGGGGTCGATGTACAGCGGGAACACCGTGGACGCGGCAGACAGCGTCCGCCTGTCGGGTATCAGCGAGAGCGTGGACGCCGACAGTCGGGTCCGCACCGGGACGACGCGCGCGGCCAGGCCGGGGTGTGACGCGTCCGAGGCGTCCGGACCGATCTTGGCGCCGCTCGCCGGCTCGGCCGTCTTCTTTCCGGCGGGGGCGTGCAGGGTGGTGTTGGAGTCCCACATGAACGGTGTGGCGGCGTCCATCACCTCACGCCTGCGGGAGTCGAGGATCGCCAGCGCGCCGTTGCCGCGCTGCGCCAGCCGACCGCCGGTCACCTTGACACCCAGCCGAACGGTGGCCAGGGCCGGGTTCTTCGCGGCGGCCGCCGACTTCACCACCAGCGTGTCGGTGAAGCCACCCGAGGGCGTGGCGGAGACGACCAGGTCGACCGAGGGCAGAACCGAGCGGTAGGTGGCCGTCGCCCCGTGGACGACCGGGGCCGGCAGCGTGCCAGGCCAGGTGACGGCCATGTCCTGGCCGCCGGAGGCCGTGGTGACGAGCGGCGTACGGCCACCGCCGGAGAACGACTCGGTGCCGTACGCGGTGGCGGCCGGGGACCACGTGCCGTCCGCCGACCGGTGCAGACGCAGGTCGACCGGCACCCAGGTGCCGTGCTTGCGGGCGCGCACCGGCTCCGGGTTCGACGTCAGGACGAACCCGCCCTGGGGACGGGCGGTGATCTGCTGGTCGGCAGTGGTCAGCGAGCCGACCGTCGTCGGTCGTCCCGTCCGGGCGGCCTTCTTCGATGCGGCCTGCATCACCCTCTCAGCCGACCCCGACGCACCGTAGCCGTTGCGCATGGGCGTCAGGCCGGAGCGGTGGCTGCTGTGCGCGAGCGGTGCCGAGCGACCGGTGGAGTAGTGGGCCTGGGTCCCCACCGGCGGTCTCGGAACCGTGCCGTAGGCCGAGGTGCCCGCCGCCATGACCGCGGTCACGGCGAGTGCCGCGGTCAGCGCTGTTCGCCGCCGTACGCCCGGTCTGCGTCTGCCGGTGGCGCGTTGTGGGTGCATCAGGTGATGTCTCCCTGTTCCAGTGAGCCCGGTGATCGGGTTTCGGACAGACGCTAGGAGCCCGCCAGAGTCAAAGCCAGAGCATGTGCAGCACACGGGGAGAGGATTGGCACCATTTGTGATCGCTGTGTGCCGAATTGACGTAGGTAATAGATCAACTAAGGCCCTCTGGCGGGGCTACTCAGCCCAAACGCCCTGTTGTTAGCGTCCGCAGGGCTGAATTGAGCCACCGTCAATGTGAGGGGGACTTGTGGCTTCCGGTAACGACCGAGGCGGCAGATCAGGCAGACGCGGCGGGGTGGGCGGGGCGGGCAGACGGTGGCGGAGCCGTACGGCTTCGCGCGCGCTGACCGCCCTCGCCACGACCGCGTTCCTCTGCGTGGGAGTACTCCAGGCAACCCCGGTCGCGGCCGCCGTGCATCGCCATCCACCGTCAGTGCGGCATGACAAGTCGGTCCCGGTCACTCCGGTCGTCTCCCACTACCACAAGCCCAAGGCGATGCCGCGTTACCGGCCGTCAGTGGTCTCCTGGCCCAGTGGGAGCGCCCAGGTGACGCTGGCGCCCGAAGGCCTGCGCCCGGCGACGGCCGGCACGAAGCGGAAGCCCCCGGTGCGGGCCGGCTCTCTGCCGGTGTGGGTCGGTCCTGCCACAGCGCACTCCACGAAGGGCCGGTCCCACGCCGGGACCGCCGCGCCGCACACTCCCTCGGGAGTGCGGGTGCAGGTCCTGCCTCGTGCGAAGGCCACCGCGGCCGGAGTGAACGGCGTGCTCATGACGGTCAACCAGACGGATGCCGCCACGACCGCGGGCGCTGTCCAACTGTCCCTGGAATACCGGAATTTTGTCTCCGCCTTCGGAGCGGACTGGGCGTCCCGGCTGCACCTCGTCGCACTGCCCGCCTGCGCACTGACCACACCACACCTGGCACGCTGCCGTACCCAGAAGCCGTTGTCCTCGGTGAACGACGGCAAGTTCGGGCGGCTCCGTGCGGACCTTGCCCTTCCCGCTGGTCAGTCCCAGGCCGGGCACACCGCCGCGAGCGTCACGCCTGACTCCTCGGCGGGAACGTCGAAGCAGAAGGCGCCGACGGCGCCGATGAGCTCGATGACGCAGAACAGCGTGATGGTGCTGGCCGCGACCTCGTCATCCGGCGGTGGCGGAGGCGACTTCACGGCCACCTCCCTGCAACCCTCCAGCTCCTGGCAGGCAGGCGGCAGCACGGACGCCTTCACCTGGTCGTACCCCATTTCTCTGCCCCCGGCGCCCGGCGATCTCCACCCCAGTGTCTCGCTCGGCTACGACTCGCAGTCGCAGGACGGCCTGACCTCGTCCACCAACAACCAGGCGTCGTGGATCGGCGACGGGTTCGACTACAGCCCGGGGTTCATCGAGCGGTCGTACCAGTCATGCCATCAGAATCCCTCCGGGGCGACCCAGACCTGGGACAACTGCTGGTCGTCGGACAACACCATCACCCTGTCGCTGGACGGCCGGACGACGACGCTGGTCAAGGACGACTCCACAGGCGCCTGGCACGCACAGAACGATGCCAACGAGCGCGTGGAGTACAAGACCGGTGCCTCCAACGGCGCCCAGAACGGCGAGTACTGGGTCGTGACGACCCCGAACGGCACGCAGTACTACTTCGGGCAGAACCAGCTGCCCGGATACGCCAGCGGTAACACCGCCACCAACTCGGTGTGGACCGAACCGGTCTTCGCCACCGCCTCCGGGCAGCCCTGCTACAACTCCACCTTCGCCAACTCCTGGTGCCAGCAGGCCTACCGCTGGAACCTCGACTACGTCGTAGACCCGCACCAGGACACCGTCTCGTACTTCTACACCACCGAGACCAACTACTACGCCCGAGACCTGGGCACCACCGCCAACACCAGCTACATCCGCGGCGGTTACCTCAACAAGATCATGTACGGGCAGCGTGCGGGCCATGTGTACTCCACCTCGCCGTCCGCCCAGGTGCTCTTCACGGTCAACGGCCGCTGCAACACCTCCTCCAGCGGCTGTGCCACTTCCACCCTGTCCTCCTCGACGGCCTCCCAGTGGCCGGACGTGCCGTATGACCTGAACTGCACCAACGGATCCTCGTGCTCGGTCAACTCACCCACCTTCTGGTCGGAGTACGAGTTGACCGGCATCCAGACCCAGGCTCTGGTCGGCACTACCGAGACCAACGTCGACTCCTGGACCTTCGCTCACTCCTTCCCGGCCACAGGCGACGCGACCACACCGTCACTGTGGCTGTCCTCGATCACCCGCACGGGCCAGGACACGAGCGCCGGCGGATCGACGTCCTCCGTCTCCGTTCCACCCGTCACGCTCAGCGGCGCGCCGCTGGCCAACCGGGTCAATACCACCGACGGCTATCCGCCCATCACCCGGCAGCGCCTGAACACCATCACCACCGAGACAGGCGCGACGATCAGCGTCGCCTACTCGTCAGCCGCCTGCGGATCCGGCACACCGTCGGACCCCAGCCAGAACACCCAACTGTGCTACCCGTCTTACTGGACACCCGGTGGCCAGACGTCACCGATCGAGGACTGGTTCAACAAGTACGTCGTGACGGGCGTCACCCAGCAGGACCCGACCGGCGGCGGGGTCAACGACACCATCGCCACCCACTACACGCCGATCGGCTCGCCGGCCTGGCACTACGACGACAACCCACTGACCCCGTCCAACGAGCGCACCTGGAACCAGTGGCGTGGCTACCAGGGCATGAAGGTCAGCACAGGCACCGCACCCGACCCGGTCACAGAGGCCGACTACACCTACTTCCGTGGCATGGACGGCGACACGCTGCCCAACAGCGGAACCCGGTCGGTGTCCCTCACCGACTCCCGCGGTGACGCCGCCGTGAAGGACCTCGCCCAGTACGCCGGCATGACGCTGGAGACGATCACCTACAACGGCTGGGGAAGCGGCAAGGAAGTCACCGACACCATCACCGATCCCTGGACCTCCGCGGCGACTGCCACCCACGCCCTGACCGGCCTGCCCAGCCAGAAGGCGTTTCTCACCGGCGAGAGCCAGAAGCTGGTGTACACCCCACTGGCTTCCGGCAGCACCCGGCAGACCGAGACCGACTACACCCACGACTCCTACGGCCGGGTCACCAGGACCGACGACCAAGGGGATGTCTCCACCGCTTCCGACGACCTGTGCACCACCACCAGCTACGCCGACAACACCAGCGCCTGGATCCTCGACAAGGAAGACGAGACCAGCACCGTATCGGTGAACTGTTCCACCACACCGTCGCTGCCGGGAGACGGGGTCTCGGACACTCGCACCTACTACGACAACTCCACCACCCTTGGCTCCGCGCCCACCATCGGCGATGCAACGATGGTGCAAAGAGCCATCTCCTACAGCGGCTCGACCCCCACCTACTCCACTGAGTCCACCAGCGTTGACGAGTACGGCCGCGCGCTGACGTCGACAAACGCTGACAACCACAAGACCACCGTCACCTACACACCGGCCACCGGCGCGGAACCGACGTCCATCACGGTCACCGACCCGATGACCTACGCCACCACCACGACCTATGACGCGCTGCGCGAGCTGCCGCTGCAGAAGACCGACCCCGCCAGCTACGTGACCAAGGAGCAATACGACGCGCTCGGCAGGCTGACCGCCGTCTTCAAGCCCGGCATCTCCAATCCGAGCCTGAAGTACAGCTACACACTCTCCAACAGCGCCCCGTCCGTGGTCACCACACAGAACCTGAACAACGACGGATCGACGTACCGCACCAGCGAGGCCCTCTACGACGCGCTGCTGCGCCCCAGGGAGAACCAGACTGCCACCGCGGACGGCGGACGGCTCGTCACCGACACCGTCTACGACACCAACGGCTGGACTGCCAAGTCCACCGCCCCGTACTACAACGGCGCAGCGCCCGACGCCACACTGGTCCAGGCCCAGGACGGTCAGATTCCCTCCGAGACCGGCTACACCTACGACGGCGCCGGCCGCAAAACGGCCGCCACCGCGTACGCCCTCGGCAGCCAGACCTGGCAGACCACCTACACCTACGGCGGCAATTTCACCACCACGGTTCCCCCCAAGGGAGGAACTGCAGAGAGTGTCAAGACCGACGCCCGCGGCCGTACCACCGACCTGTACCAGTACCACTCCGGCGTCCCCGCCGACCCGGTCAACGACCCGGCCTCCGACTACTCGGACACGCATTACACCTACTTCCCGGACGGCAAGCGGGCCACCGAGACCGACCCGGGCGGCAACAACTGGTCCTGGACGTACGACCTGCTCGGCAACCAGACGTCCGCGACCGACCCCGACACGGGGCTGAGCCGGAGCACCTACGACAGCGCCGGGCAACTCACCACGATCACTGACGCCCGCGGCAAGCAGACCACGTATGCCTACGACAACGACGGCCGCAAGACGGCCGCGTACGACACCACTGGCAACGCCAGCGCATCGAGCAGTAACCAGATAGGTGCCTGGACCTACGACACGCTCAAGAAGAGCTACCCCACTGCGTCCACGTCCTACCAGATGGGCACCGCCAGCCCCGCAGTCACCAACACCGTGCTCGCCTACACGAGCATGGCGAAACCGCAGGCCGTCCGGGAGACGCTGGCAAACCTGCCGTCCAACGAGAGCGCGCTCGCTCCCTCCGGGGGCTACACCACGTCCTACACGTACACACTCATCGGCAACATCGCCTCCCAGGGCGATCCCGCTTCCGGCGGGCTACCTGCCGAGACTGTTGCCTACGGATACGACAACTACAGCGAGCCCACCGGCATGTCCAGCAGCGGTACCACCGCGTGGGACTACGTGCAGTCCGTCGGCTACTCCGAATACGGACAGCCCCTGCAGTACACCATGGGACCGTCCGGAACTTGGGTCGCCCTTGGGCTCATCTACGACGCGCAGACCCACGCCCTGACCGAGGCTCAGACCACCGACTCCGGAACGAGCCAGGTCGTCGACGACACGACCTACGGCCACAGCAACACCGCGGTCTCCGCCGGCGCCGGGCTGATCGTCTCGACCACCGACAAGCAAGACGGCGGCGCGACCACCGACACCCAGTGCTACACCTACGACTACGCCACTCGCCTGTCGGCCGCCTGGACCGCGACCGACACCTGTTCAGCGACCCCGACCCCGGGCAACAGCGGCACCGTCGGAGGCCCCAACCCCTACTGGCAGAGCTGGACCTATGACGCCGCCGGGAACCGGGACACTCAGACCGACCACGACACCGGCGGCAACACCGCCAACGACACCACCACCAGCTACCACTACCCCACGGCCGGTTCCAGCTCGGACCAGCCCCATACCCTCACCAACACCACCGCCACCGGACCGGGTGCATCCAACAACACAGCCAGCTACACCTACGACGTCTCCGGCAACACCAAGAGCATCAGCGGCGGTGCCACCGGCGACCAGACCCTGACCTGGAGCGATCAGGGCAAGCTCACCACCGACACCACCAGTTCGGGCACCACCGGCTACCTGTACGACGCGGACGGCAACCTCGCCCTGCGCACCGACCCTGGCCAAGCCACGCTCTTTCTCGGCGCTGCGAACGAACAGATCGTCGAGAACACCGGAACCCAGTCCCTCACGGGCACTCGCTACTACACCATCGGCGGCACCACCACCGCCGAGCGCTCCAGCAACGGCGACATCCAGTACCTCATCCCTAACCCTCAGGGCACCGACATACTCGCCCTCGACTACCAGACCCTCAAGGTCTCCCGCCGCCAGTACGCCCCCTTCGGCACGGCGCGTGGCACCGCGCCCAGCTGGCCTGGCGACACCGGCTACATCGGCGGAACCCCCGACCCCACCACCAGTCTGGAGAACCTCGGCGCCCGAGAATACAACCCCGCCAGCGGCCGATTCCTCTCCCCGGACCCACTCCTGGAGAACACCGACCCCAACCAGCTCGGCGGATACGACTACGCAGGAAATGACCCGACCACGGGCAGCGATCCCTCCGGCGCCATGATTCCTGGTGATATCAATGGCGACGGAGGGGACTCCGCCTCCAGCGGCACCGACGAGGGCGACGACGGCAGTACGTGGCTCACGGCTGAAAACAACTGGGTCTACCAGGGAGGATTCGACAGCAACGGCAACATGGTCGACGACAACGGCAACCCGCGATACGGAGGCCTCAATCTCTCCGACATGGGCCACTATGACTTCAGTCGAGGTCGCCCTGCGTATTACGGCTGTGATTCGTACTGCAAGGCTCAGAAATACCTTGCACAGGCCGAGGCGAACGACAAGCGCGCCTACGCTGCCCTCGAGAAGCATCTGATGCGGCCCGTTTCGGGCCTGGTCTTCCTCGGCCCCTTGCCTTCTGACTGTGGCCTCGACTGCCAGTCACAGATCGTGGATCTCATGCACCCGCAAGGTGGAGCGGACGATGACGGAGCATCAGGGCCTAAGGGCTGCGCCAAGGGCGACGACGCCTGCCAGGAGGTGCACTGGCTGTTCGGGCATACTTACGCGAGCGTGTCCGGCTGCATGATGGTGTGCGCTGGCGCAACCGCCCAGCAGCGAACGGTATCTGCTGGAATCACGGGTGGATTGACCTTCGATACGCTGAAGGGGGCGACGAAGTTCTTCAAGGAATGGCTCGGTGCCTCTGTGGGCTTCAGCACAGCCACCCCGGATGACGAAGGTCGCCAACTAGGTGGCATAACTGTGGCCGATGGATGGGCTGGCTTCAGTTTCAGCGTGGGGCAAAGAAATTCGGGCGGGTACTACTACACGTTTGGATGGGCTGGGGGCATGGGGATCGCACTGCAAGGACCCACAACAATGGGCGGCGGCTACACGCACGGAGAAGGCTGGAGCGGGACCTGGTAGGGGCTTGCCCGCCCACAGGCTGCAGGCTACTGTCTGTCCCTTGAAGGCTCGTTGAAGACAAAGGGGTGCCCATGCGACCGTTTTCCGACCGAGCGTGGGCACCCTCTTGTCTATCCGTACAGACACCTGAGAGAAGTATCTCCTCTTTCGTTGTCCTGATCGAACGGGATAATCTCGAAAGTCTTGCATGTCCGCCCAAATCTTTCGTTCGCCGAGGCTGGTTTCAAAATGTCTAATCATTGCAATAGTGGCAGCTAGGGATCTCGATGGGTTTGATTATTGCGGTCCTCCTTGCGGGGATCATCATGAGCTTTGGAGTGTCCCTCCTGTTTAATGTGCGGGGTCTTCGCGATCTGCTTGCTAGGAGGTCGGGCGAGCCCCGATTCGGATCCGCGCGAAATACGCTGATCATCGTCGGCGTCTTTTGCGTAGCAATACCTCTCTATTTTTACATCATTGTAATCTAGGTGTACCTTTTGTATTAGTGCCGTTGGGTGGGCTTTCAAGAGCGCGGGAGCTGAGTGCTCAATGCTGGACGCTTATTGCGCCGTACTCGTTGCGACGTGCGTCGCAATTGGTGCACGGATGGTGTGTCTGAAGCTCTGGTGGAAAGCGGTGGCCGCTCTTCTGTTGGGTCTTGGCTTTATTGTCTCTTTTGTTGCAGTGGATTCTGGCAGTCGCCGGTTGAGTTTGGCGGCAGCGGTGATTTTTACTGGTTCTGCGCTTGCCATGTTCACGGGGCTTGCGCGCGATTGATTGTGCATTTGCCGGAGCTTGGTTACACCCGGGGCCTGGGTTGACGGGCACAGTGGGTCTTGAAAGCGGGGACGGCCGGAAAGGCGCCGTGCAGGAGCACAGCCATTCACGATGGGGCGCCGTCGGTTCGATGAGGTTGGTCGATGCCAGTGGGGCGGTTCGTGGTGGCGAGGTGGGGTCGGCAGCGGGCGCGGGTCACTTCACGCCGGTTGTGGCGATGCCCGCGACGAAGTGGCGCTGGAAGAGGTGGAAGGCGACGGTAACCGGGAGCAGGACGACTACGCGCCGTCGAGGAGGATGCCGTAGCGGGTCCGGGCCGAACTCCATCCGCAGCGCCCCGGTGAGGACGTAGATCACCGACTCGTGCTCGCCGTGGTGATGCCGGCCGGAGGTCATCCCGGGTTCGGTGCGGACGAATCCCGACCACATGCCGTCGGTGGCGAAACGCCTCCTGCCGGTCCATTCCTGCTGTCGGGGGCCTGGGCCGTCGGTCGCCGGGACGCGCGACGGCGACCTCGTCGTGTGGAAGCTCCATGAAGGCTCCTTCCGGTCGGGCCGTCGAACGGCGGCCTCTCTCCTCACCAGGCTGGCGAGGGGCCCTCACGGCCCATGCGGAGCCATGCGGCGAACCATGGTGTGATGGCGCCGTGAGCCGCGCCGCAGAAGAAACGAACCGTCGCATGCTGCGGGCCCGGGACGCGATGGACCGCGCCTACGCCCAGCCGCTGGACGTGCCCGCCCTGGCCCGGATCGCCCATGTCTCCCCGGCGCACTTCGCCCGCACCTTCCGCGCCACGTTCGGCGAGACACCGCACCGCTATCTGCAGCGCCGACGCGTCGAGCGCGCCATGTTCCTGCTCCGGGAGACCGACCGCAGCATCACGGACATCTGCTTCGAGGTCGGCTTCGGCAGCCCTGGCACCTTCAGCCGCACCTTCCGCGACGTCGTCGGCCGCTCACCCAGGGAGTACCGCAAACAGGCCGTCGCCCTGGACGTCCCCACCTGTTTCACGATGGCGTGGATGCGGCCGAGCGCCTGACAGCCCCTCGTCCGTCCGGTCGTTTCGACCTTCGCTCGTCTTCGGGGACGGAGCAGTTTTGGATAAGTTTTCGCAGGGCCGGGCCCGTAGCGTGATGCTCATGTTCACAGCAATCACGCACTCGCAGATCTACGTCCTCGACCAGGACGAGGCCCTCGACTTCTACGTCGGCAAGCTCGGCCTGGAGGTCAACACCGACGCCGACCTCGGCTTCATGCGCTGGCTCACCATCAACGTCCCCGGCCAGCCCGACCGCGAGGTCCTGCTGGAGCGCCCGGGCCCGCCGCGGCTGTCCGAGGAGACCGCGGAACAGGTCCGCGAACTGCTCACCAAGGGGGCGACGGGCGGCTTCCTCATCTTCCGGACCGAGGACTGCCGCAAGACGTACGAGACCCTCAAGGCCAAGGGCGTCGAGTTCACCGAGGAGCCCACCGAGCGGCCGTACGGTATCGACTGCGGCCTGCGCGACCCCTTCGGCAACAGCATCCGCTTCACCCAGCCGAAGGGCTAGATCTATACGCTGCGTGACGTTCGGGGGATGGCTTCCGAAGACGCGTGAGCGTCCCGAAACGGTCCCCGCGGGGTGTCGGGCGAACAGAAAAGAGCATTCGGTGAAGGCCGGGGAGCAGTCGCTCCCCGGCCCTCACCCTTTCCTGGCGACCGCTTCTGACCAGCTCTGATCGATCCCTCGTCCAGCGGGATCACATGTCCGCTGGGTTTATCGGTCTGTCGTACGAGCCCTCATACCAGAGCGGGACCCTGTGCGTGGGACTTTGTCAACTGCCCACCGCACATGATGCGTTGCCGACTACTGTGAGTGTCCATCGGGCGACGCATGCCCGAACCGCGCAGTACGCGCCCAAGGCACCGACGGATCAGTACGACGAGGACACCGATGTCTCACCTTCGCGCACCGGCCGCACGCGCAGACCGCCGCGAGGGCGGGCGGCACGGACGGCCGGTTGCCCGTCCCGTCCCCTCGCTGCCCGAGACACGCATACGGCCCCAACTGCTGCGGCTCGCCGTGCTGCCGCCGATGGCGGTCGCCCTGAGCGCGAGCGCGGCCGTCCTGTTCACCGTCCGCAGCACCGGAGCACGGCCCGGCCTCACCCTGTGGGGCGTGCTCGCCGGAGCCGCCGCGGTGGCGCTCGCAGGGATCCTGATCGCCTCCGTCGCCGCCGACCGCACCGCCAAGTCGGTGAGCGAGCGTCTCGGCGCCCTGCGCCGGATCAGCGTCCGCGGCGAGGCCGACCTGCGCGCCCTCGTCGAGTCACTGCGCCGCGGCGACAGCCCGCCCCCGCGCAAGCCGCGCAGCTCTCCGCCGGACGATGCCGACGACTTCGAGCTGCTCGCCGCCGACCTGACCCGCGCGTACGACGGAGCCGTCACCGCCGTCGTCCAGGCCGCCCAGCTCTCCAGCCAGGCGGGCAGCGAACAGAAGCTCGAGGTCTTCGTCAACCTCGCCCGGCGCCTGCAGTCGCTGGTGCACCGGGAGATCTCCATCCTCGACGAGCTGGAGAACGAGATCGAGGACCCCGACCTGCTCAAGGGCCTCTTCCACGTCGACCACCTCGCCACCCGGATCCGCCGGCACGCCGAGAACCTCGCCGTCCTCGGCGGCGCCGTCTCCCGCAGGCAGTGGAGCAACCCCGTCTCCATGACCGAGGTGCTGCGCTCCGCCATCGCCGAGGTCGAGCAGTACTCCAGGGTGAAGCTGGTGCCGCCGATCGACGGCACCCTGCGCGGCCACGCCGTCGCCGACGTCATCCACCTGCTCGCCGAACTCGTCGAGAACGCCACGGTGTTCTCCGCCCCGCACACCCAGGTCCTGCTGCGCGCCAACCTCGTCACCTCGGGACTCGCCGTCGAGGTGGAGGACCGCGGCCTGGGCATGCCGGTCGGCGAGCAGCAGAAGATGAACGCCCTGCTCGCCGACCCCGACCAGGTCAACGTCGCGAGCCTGCTCGCGGACGGCCGCATCGGGCTGTTCGTGGTCTCGCAGCTCGCGCGGCGGCACGGCATCAACGTCCGGCTGCAGACCAACATCTACGGCGGGGTACAGGCCGTGCTCGTCGTACCGCAGGGGCTGCTGGGCCCGACGCCGGGTGTTCCCGGGGGCGCGGGGCAGCCGCACAGCGGCACGGGCGTGATGATGGGGATGCCCGAGCCGTCCGTACCGCCGCGCTCCCAGTCACAGGCTCCGCCCGAGCCCCGGGTCACACCCCAGCCCCACGCGCAGTCCACGGCCGCCGTGCCGAACGGCGGCCCGCTGGGCGGCAGCACGGCGGCCGGCAGCGGAGCGGCGCCGCTCCCGGTGCGCGCCGCCGACGAGGAGCGGGCCAATCCCGCGGAGGCCCTGCCCGGCATCCGGCCGGACGACCGGCGGCTCCTCGCGGAGAACGCGGGCACACCGCCCACGCCCCGCACCGGCACGGTCCGCGGCACCATGGGCAAGCCCCAACTGCCGCGCCGCCGCGCCCAGGAGCACATCGCACCCCAGCTGCGGGACGGCCCGGCACCCCGCCAGGAGTCGGAGTTCCTCGCCGGCCACGATCCGGGCCTGATGGCCGCCTTCCAGCGCGGCATCGGTCTGGCGGAGGCCCAGCAGAACCTCGAGTCGCAGTCCACCGAATACGCGGAGCACTCGGAGTACACAGCGGAGTACACCAGGGCCGTACAGACGGCGTCGTCGGCGCAACTGGAGCCGGACCACATGGCCTCGCCGCACATGGCGTCGCCGCACATGGAGTCGCCGCATACGGGGGCGTCACCCATGGGGTCGGCACACATGGAGTCAGCGCACCCGGAGTCGGCGCACACGGAGTCCACCTATACGTCCGTCGAGCCCATGGAGCAGACGGTGCGCATCGAGGCCCGCCCCCGCACCGACCCGACGCACACAGCGGGCGCGCCCATCCCCCCGAACTCGGCCCTGGACCTGCTCCACACGGACGTCACAGCCACCACCCCGCCGCCCTCCAGTGACGTATCGCACAGGGATCCGGCCCACATAGCCGAGGCGCGCCCCGCGTCCGCGCGTGACACCGACCGTCCCAGCCGGCACGACGGGAGCGCACCAGCCGGATGACCACCCCTGTTCCCACCCCCGCTACCACCCCCACCGCTCCCGCAGACCTTCGTACCCCAAGGAGTCGATCCACCATGGCGAGCGATGCGCCCACCGGCCATGTATCCGATCTCGACTGGCTGATGAGCGGCCTCGTGCAGCGCGTACCCCACACGACCAGTGCGGTACTTCTGTCCTGCGACGGGCTCGTGAAGTCGGTCCACGGCCTCGACCCGGACAGCGCCGACCACATGGCCGCCCTGGCCTCCGGCCTGTACTCCCTCGGCCGCAGCGCCGGGGTCCGCTTCGGCGACGGCGGAGACGTCCGCCAGGTCGTCGTCGAACTCGACTCGACGCTGTTGTTCGTGACCACCGCCGGCTCCGGCACCTGTCTCGCCGTGCTGGCCGGTCGCGAGGCCGACGCGGCGGTGCTCGGCTACGAGATGGCGATGCTGGTCAAGAGCGTCCGCCCCTACCTGGTCACCGCGCCCCGGCAGCCCGCCGTCGAATCCACGGCGATGAGGCCTTGAGCGTGGCGGCGGTCGGCGACGGGCCCTGGCTCGACGACGCGGCCGGTCGGCTGGTGCGCCCCTTCACGGTCAGCAACGGCCGCACCCGGCCCACCATCGCGCTCGACCTCCTGTCGCACGTGATGGCCACCGGAGCCACCCCCCTCGGCTACCTCGGCCCCGAACACGCGCAGGCGCTCGATCTGTGTCGAGCGCCCGTCTCGGTCGCCGAGGTCGCCGCCCAACTGAAGCTCCCGGCCGTGGTCACCAAGGTGCTGCTGTCGGACCTCGTCGACTGCGGGGCGCTCACCACCAAGCCACCCGAGTTCCACCACAACCCGACTGACCGGGCCCTTCTGGAGGCAGTGCTCGATGGACTACGACGACAGCTCTGACCCCTTCCCCACCGCACTGAAGATCCTGGTGGCGGGCGGGTTCGGAGTAGGCAAGACGACCTTCGTGGGCGCGGTCAGCGAGATCGCGCCGCTGAGCACGGAGGAGTTGCTCACCACGGTCAGCGCCGCGACCGACTCCCTCGAGGGGATCGAGAACAAGGTCGAGACGACGGTGGCCATGGACTTCGGGCGCATCACCCTCGACCGGGAACATGTGCTGTACCTGTTCGGCACGCCCGGGCAACAGCGGTTCTGGTTCATGTGGGACGAGCTCTCCGAAGGCGCGCTCGGGGCGGTCATCCTCGCCGACACCCGCCGCCTGGAGGAGTGCTTCGCGGCGGTCGACTTCTTCGAGCAGCGCGGCCTCGGCTTCATCGTCGCGATCAACGAGTTCGACGGCTCGTACCGCTACGACCCCGAGGAGGTCCGCGCCGCCATCGACCTCGACCCCGCGATCCCCGTCGTGCGCTGCGACGCCCGGATTTCCAGTTCAGGAGTGCAGACCCTCCTGACCCTTGTACGGCACCTCATCGCCCACGCCCCGGCACACGCGCCGAGCCACGGCGCCCACATGTGATCCCCGCACACCGCCACGGAGCCCGTATATGCCCTGCGTCCACAGTGACGGAGCCCGCTCATGAGGTACGACCCGTCGCGCCCGGCCGGTCGTCTGCTGCTCACCCCCGAGGACAAGGAGGCCCCCGCCCGGGCCCGGCGCCTTGGGCAACTGGGCCTCGCAGAACACCCGGACCCCGCCCTCGACGCCTACGCGGACCACCTCGCCGAGCTCACCGGGACGCCGTACGCCATGGTCAACTTCATCGACGAGAACCGGCAGTTCTTCGCGGGCCTGCATCTCTCGGACGTGGCCCGGCCCGTGGTCAAGGCGGACGGCAGCACGCCCGTGCTGGGCCGCGAGATGGCCCGCGACCACGGCTTCTGCCCCCATGTGGTGGTGCGGCGCAAGGCGCTGGTCCTGGAGGACGTCTGCGACTATCCGCGGTTCGCGGGCAATCCGGTGGTTGACGAGTTCGGCATCCGCTCCTATCTGGGCGCGCCGCTGATCGACAGTACGGGGATGGTGCTGGGCACCGTGTGCGTCGTCGACGTGGAGCCACGCCCCTGGGGCAGACCGGGCCTGGAGACCATCAAGTCGACGGCGGCCGACCTGGTCGCCCGGCTGGAGCGACGGGAGGCGGACGGGCTTCCGCTGCTGTGACGCGCGCAGGGGCTGTCCGGGCAACCACTGCAGCGGCTGCGGCGGCTCTTCGAGGAGACGGAGGCCGCCCGGCAGGGCTGCGGCACCGTGTCGGACTGCCTCTTCGGCCACCTCACCCTGGAACCGAGCAACACCCGCGAGGTGGCCCGGGCGGTGGCGGCCCGGCCGGAGGGTCAGGTCATGTTCGCCAAGCTCTCTGGGCGCTGCCGGGGGCCACGGGTTTCGACTGGCGTCAAGAGGGCCCGGCGAAGTCCGCCGCGGGTCGGCAGCGGCGTTCCAGGGGCGCGGGGCCGTATCTAGCTGCGGCCCCGACGCGGGGCGCGACGGCCACGACGGAGCCGCACATGATCGACGGCCCATCGCGGCCCCCCGCGGAGCGCCTAGTAACCGCGCCACACGTTGTCGAACGCCGCGTCCTCGATGCCCTTCCGCTGCCGCACGGCCTCCAGCTCCATCACCGCGTCGCCGACGGCAGCCAGCACGGTCGTGACCGTCTCACCGGAGAGTTCGTCCAGGTCAGCCGCCTGCTCTTCGTGGAGCCCCGCGGCCGCGGCCAGGGCGGCGAGGACCGGCTCGCCCGAAGCCCAGCGCTCCTCGGCCTGCCGTCGGGCCGGCGAGTCGACCAGCTCCGCCCGCCCGGCCCGCAGCGGAATCCGGCGCCCGCGCGGCCGGGTGGTCAGCCCCACCCGCTCCAGGTCGTCGACGTAGGCCGAGGACAGCCCGCGGCCCCGGCGCCACAGCCACTCCTCGACCGACTCGTACGGCTCCTGTCGTACGAGGGAGGACGCGGCCTCGTCCAGCAGGCGGTCACCCGTGGGTGACGGGGCGCTGGGGAGGATGCGGTCGCCGTCGAGTGCGAGTGCCAGGGCCTCGATGAGGTCGAGCACCTCGGCTCCCGCGAGTGCGAGCGACAGTTCGCCCTGCTGGACCTGGTGGCTGGGCGCCGCGTCCAGGGCGACGATCGCGAGGTCCCGTGCGGTGTTCATCGGCGGCTCCAGGTCAGTTGGCCGAGTGCGGGGCGAGAGCGTCGGGGCCGGCCTTTGCAGGCCGGGCCTCCTCGGTCGATTCTCGCTGCCGCGGCGGGTCAGTGTGTCGTACTACGACCATGTGGTGCGGGAAGCCGATCCGCAGCACGGCGGCGGCCGCGGCGAGGACCACGAGGGCGGCCGGCAGCAGCGCCCGGTGGTAGCCGTGGTGCAGCAGCGGGGCGACGAACGGCGGGCCCAGGATCTGGCCGACGGAGTAGCCGGCGGTGAGCAGCGCGACCGAGCGGGGGAAGCGCAGCTGGGCCCCAGTGGCCAGGGCGAGCATGCTGATGCCCAGGAAGGTGCCGCCGAACAGCACCGCCGAGACGAGCGCGGCAGCGGTTCCGCTGATCAGGGCGGGCAGGGCGATGCCGGCCGCCTGCACCACCAGCGCGGCGAGCAGCAGCGTGGGCCGGGACCAGCGTCGTCCCAGCCGCGCCCACAGCGCCGGGGACACGGCGGCGGCCAGCCCCACCAGCACCCAGGAGCCGCTGCCGACCCAGCCGGGGGAGCCCTGGCCGACCGCGGCGACCAGGAAGGTGCCGGCGACGATGTAGCCGATGCCCTCCAGGGAGTAGCTCACCAGCAGCGCGCCGAACCAGCGGTGTGTGCGGGGCGCCGTACTCTCCGGGTCCCCGCTGCTCGCGGACGCAGCCGCCTCCGGGCGCAGGTTCCACGCGCCGACGGTGAGCAGCGCCGTGAGCGCGGCCGAGGCCCACCAGGCGACCCGCCAGTCCGCGACGGACCGCAGGGCCAGGAGCAGCAGGCCGGACACCGCGATGCCGGCGCCGACACCGCCGATGGCCCAGCCGGGCAGATGTGCCGGGTGCCCGCGCAGATGGTGCAGCAGAGAGCCGGCCGCCACGACGAACACCAGGGCGCTCGCCACCCCGGCCAGCAGCCGCAGCACGCCCCACATCGCGGTGCTGTGGGTGACGGGCATCGCGGCGAGTGTCGCGGTCAGCGCGAGCAGGGAGCCGCGCAGGACGGCACGTGATCGCACCAGCGAGGGCATGTGGTGCGACCGGGGCCCTCAATCCGGCCGTGACTCAATCCACGATCTACTCGACCATCTGCGTGCCGGGCTGGACGGCGACGATACGGCCGCCGGTCAATGTGACCGAGCAGCTGAAGAGACAGCAGCTCGCGGCGTCCAGCGCGGCGGACAAGGACCCCTCGCACTACGAGGAAGACCACATCATCCCCCTGGAACTGGGCGGGGCCCCGTCCGACCCGGCGAACCTGCGCCCCGTGCCGTTCTCCCAGGCCAAGGCGGACGACCAGTTGGAGAACTCCCTGCACCGTGCGGTGTGCGCCGGCGCCATGACGCTTGCGGCCGCACGGGCAGAGATCGAGCAGGTGAAAGCTGCGGAAGCGCAACCATGATCAAGTCGGTCTCGCTGCGCAGGTCCGAGGTCTGCCGGCCGGGTGTGAAGCGGAGCTGTGGCGCGGGTTAAGAAAAGCTCGATGGACCCGGGGTGGCGTCGTGCGGCAGATTGCTACGCGATTCCACCCCTCTCCCCGGATACGGGCGCCTTCGGCATGCCCGGGTCCGGGGGCGCACCCCGAGGAGCCGTAGCTTGAAGGCGCTGGTCAAGGAGAAGGCTGAGCCCGGACTGTGGCTCGCGGACGTGCCGGAGCCGGGCGTCGGACCCGGTGACGTACTGATCAAGGTGTTGCGGACCGGCATCTGCGGGACCGATCTGCACATCCGGGCCTGGGACGGCTGGGCGCAGCAGGCCATCCGTACGCCGCTGGTGGCCGGGCACGAGTTCGTCGGCGAGGTCGTGGACACCGGGCGTGATGTCACGGACATCGCCGTCGGCGACCGGGTGAGCGGCGAGGGGCACCTGGTGTGCGGGAAGTGCCGCAACTGCCTGGCCGGGCGGCGGCATCTGTGCCGGGCCACGGTCGGGCTCGGCGTCGGACGCGACGGGGCCTTCGCGGAGTACGTCGCCCTGCCCGCCGCCAATGTGTGGGTGCACCGGGTGCCGGTGGACCTCGACGTCGCCGCGATCTTCGATCCGTTCGGCAACGCCGTGCACACGGCCCTGTCCTTCCCGCTGGTCGGTGAGGACGTGCTCATCACGGGGGCCGGCCCGATCGGCCTGATGGCCGCCGCGGTGGCACGGCACGCGGGCGCCCGCAACGTCGTCATCACCGACGTCAGCGAGGAGCGGCTGGAGCTGGCCCGGAAGATCGGCGTGAGCCTCGCGTTGAACGTGGCGGAGTCGGAAATCGTCGACGGGCAGCGGGAGTTGGGGCTGCGCGAGGGCTTCGACATCGGCCTGGAGATGTCCGGCCGCCCCGAGGCCATGCGCGACATGATCGCCAACATGACGCACGGCGGCCGTATCGCCATGCTCGGTCTGCCCGCCCAGGAGTTCCCGGTCGACTGGGCCCGCATCGTCACCTCGATGATCACCATCAAGGGCATCTACGGCCGGGAGATGTTCGAGACCTGGTACGCGATGTCGGTGCTGCTGGAAGCCGGCCTCGACCTGTCACCCGTGATCACCGGCCGGTACGGCTACGGCGAGTTCGAGGCGGCGTTCGCCGACGCGGCGAGCGGCCGCGGCGGCAAGGTCATCCTCGACTGGACCGTGTAACTCCCTTCACCCGTCAGCACTTTCAGGAGCTTCCCCATGTTCGACTCCGTGCGCGACGACCTGCGCGCCACCCTCGACGAGATCCGCGCCGCCGGCCTGCACAAGCCCGAGCGCGTCATCGGCACCCCGCAGTCCGCGACCGTGAACGTCACCGCGGGCGGCCGCCCCGGCGAGGTCCTCAACTTCTGCGCCAACAACTACCTCGGCCTCGCCGACCACCCTGAAGTCGTCGCCGCCGCGCACCAGGCCCTCGACCGCTGGGGCTACGGCATGGCGTCGGTCCGCTTCATCTGCGGCACCCAGGAGGTGCACAAGGAGCTGGAAGCGCGGCTTTCTGCCTTCCTCGGCCAGGAGGACACGATCCTGTACTCCTCGTGCTTCGACGCCAACGGCGGTGTCTTCGAGACGCTGCTCGGCCCCGAGGACGCCGTCATCTCCGACGCCCTGAACCACGCGTCGATCATCGACGGCATCCGCCTGTCCAAGGCGCGCCGCCTCCGCTACGCCAACCGTGATCTGGCCGATCTGGAACGGCAGTTGAAGGACGCGTCCGACGCCCGGCGCCGGCTCATCGTCACCGACGGCGTCTTCTCCATGGACGGCTATGTGGCACCGCTGCGCGAGATCTGCGACCTCGCCGACCGCTACGACGCCATGGTCATGGTCGACGACTCCCATGCCGTCGGCTTCGTCGGCCCCGGCGGCCGCGGCACCCCCGAACTGCACGGTGTCATGGATCGCGTCGACATCATCACCGGCACCCTCGGCAAGGCGCTCGGCGGGGCGTCCGGCGGCTATGTCGCGGCCCGCGCCGAGATCGTCGCGCTCCTGCGCCAACGCTCACGGCCGTACCTCTTCTCGAACACGCTCGCCCCTGTGATCGCCGCCGCCTCGCTCAAGGTCCTCGACCTGCTCGAGTCGGCGGACGACCTGCGCATCCGCCTCGCCGAGAACACCGCCCTGTTCCGCCGCCGGATGACCGAGGAGGGCTTCGAGATCCTCCCCGGCGACCACGCCATCGCCCCCGTGATGATCGGCGACGCGACCAGGGCGGGCCGCCTCGCGGAGCTGCTCCTCGAGCGGGGCGTGTACGTGATCGGCTTCTCGTACCCCGTGGTGCCGCAGGGGCAGGCCCGCATCCGCGTGCAGCTGTCGGCCGCGCACTCGACGGACGACGTCAACCGGGCCGTGGACGCCTTCGTGGCGGCACGGGCGGAACTGGAGGCCTGATCCGGCCGTCCCGGACATATTGAGATAATCGATCCCATGATCGAAGCGCGGCGGCTCCACATCCTCCGTGCGGTGGCCGACCACCGCACCGTGACGGCGGCTGCCGCCGCGCTGTATCTCACCCCCTCCGCCGTCTCCCAGCAGCTGACGGCGCTGGAGCAGGAGACGGGCCACCGCCTGGTCGAGCGCAGCGCCAAGGGCGTACGGCTGACCCCGGCCGGCGAGATCCTGCTCAGCCACACCAACGCGGTCCTCGCCCAGCTGGAGCGGGCGGAGGCCGAGCTCGCCGCCTACAGCTCCGGCGCCGCCGGAACGGTCACCGTCGCGTCCTTCGCGACCGGCATCGCCCTGGTCGTGGCGCCGGCCGTGGCGCGCCTCGCCTCCTCCGCGCCCGGCATCCGTATCCGCGTCCAGGACGCCGAGGGCGACGCCAGCCTGCCGATGGTCCTGGACCGACAGGTCGACGTCGCGGTCGCGGTCGAGTACCGCGGGGCGCCGTCCGCCGACGACCCGCGCCTGATGCACGTACCGCTGTACGCCGAGCCCTTCGACGCGGTCGTGCCGGTGAGCCATCGGCTGGCCGAGACCGCCGTGATCCCGCTGGCCGACCTGGCCAAGGACCCCTGGATCGGCCCGTACCCGGGCAACCCCTGTCACGAAGTGGTCGTCCTGGCCTGCGAGAGCGCCGGATTCCAACCACGCCTGGAACACTCCTCCGACGACTTCCGGGCCGTCGTCGCCCTCGCCTCCTCGGACGCGGGCGTGGCCCTCGTCCCGCGCTCGGCGCTGCGCGGAATGGACCTCACGGGCGTGGTCGTACGACCGGTGGACGGGGTCGCACCCACCCGCCGGGTCTTCGCGGCGGTACGCCGGGGTGCCGAGGAGCACCCGTTGATCAGGCCGGTACTGGAGGCGCTGGACGAGGCGGCGCGGGCGTAGCCGGGTCCGCAGTGTGACGGGCGCCACGGGATGACGTCTCTGATTCGGGATAGCATCCCGAATATGAAACAAGAGATCGCCGAGACCGGGCCCGACCCGGTCGACGCCCGCCTCGCTGCCCGGCTGGCGGAGCTGCGGGCCGAACGGGGCTGGTCACTGGGGGAGTTGGCGGAGCGCAGCGGTATCAGCCGCTCGACTCTCTCCCGCGCCGAACGCGCCGAGATCAGCCCCACCGCCTCGCTCCTGAACCGACTGTGCGGTGTGTACGGGCGGACCATGTCCCAGCTGCTCAGCGAGGTGGAGGCGGAGCCCGCGCTGCTGGTACCGGCCGCCGAGCAGCAGGTCTGGGAGGACAGGGCCTCCGGTTTCGTACGACGTTCCGTGTCGCCGCCGCACGCCGGGCTGCGCGGCGAACTGGTCGAGGGACGGCTGGCCGCGGGCGCGGACATCGCGTACGACCGGCCGCCCGTGCCCGGCCTCGAACAGCACATCTGGGTTCTGGAAGGAGCGCTCGAGGTGACGGCACAGGAGAGGGAGCACCACCTCGGCTCCGGGGACTGTCTGCGGCTGCGGGTGTGGGGGCCGACGCGGTTCCGGTGCGCGGGACCGGACGACGTGCGGTACGTGCTCGCGGTGGTGCTGCCGTGATCGTGCACCGCCTGGACTGCGATGAACTGCACGCGCGCGTGGACGCGTTGGCGGACCTTCTCGTCGACACCGTGCACGGCGGCGCCTCCATCGGCTTCCTCGCACCGCTCGACCGTGCCGACGCCCTCGCCTGGTGGAAGGAGCGCGCCGCTGCGGTCGCCGCCGGACAGCTCGCCGTGTGGGCGGCGCACGACGGCGAACGGGTCGTGGGCACCGTCAGCCTGGCCTTCCCGGACAAGCCCAACAGCCGCCACCGCGCCGAACTGGTCAAGCTGATGGTGCACCGGGACGCCCGGGGACAGGGCCTCGGCCGCACACTCCTGACCACCGCCGAGGAGGCGGCCGCCGCGGCGGGCATCACCCTGCTGCACCTGGACACCGAGACCGACAGCCTCGCCGAGCACCTCTACCGTGCGGCCGGCTGGACCTGCATCGGCGCGATACCGGACTACGCGGCCGCCCCGGACGGCGTGCTGCGCCCGACGTCGATCTACTTCAAGAAGCTGGGACCCAGCAGCCCCGTGAGGTAGTTGCCGACGTTCTCACCAGGTGATTGTCAGTGGCAGCGGCTACGGTGCGGAGCATGCCGGATGCCGAAGACGTACGCCGTATCTGCCTTGCTCTGCCGGACACGACGGAGAAGATCGCCTGGAGCATGCCCACGTTCCGGGTGGCGGGGAAGATGTTCGCCACGCTGCCCGAGGACGAGACCTCCATCGCCGTGCGCTGCCCCAAGGAGGAGCGCGACGAACTGGTGCTGGCCGAGCCGGGAAAGTTCTGGATCGCCGACCACGAGGCACAGTTCGCCTGGGTGAGGGCCCGCCTCGACGCCATCGAGGACGAGGGCGAGTTGCGCGACATCCTCGCCGACTCCTGGCGCCAGGCGGCTCCGCCCCGACTGCTGGACGCCTACCCGGAGTTGGGGCTTCCGGACGCCGACTGAAAACGCTTCGAGCGTTGTCAGTGGCGCGTGGCATGATCCGAAGTCGAGTGTGGGAGCCGGGGCGGAGGGGGCTTCGGCTACCACCGAGACGTCGGGGTGGGCGGATCGTGGGATGGGGATGGGGATGGAGATGGGGGATCGGGGCGGGGAGTGGGACGGGTGACCGGGATGTCATCACAACCATCGGGGCCGGCGGCCGGGGCGGGGGCGGGGAGCCGGCAGGGCGGCTCGCAAGGAGCGGTCGGCGGACCGCGTGACATCGTTGCCGAAGGCCGGGAGGCCCGGGGAGACGGGCGGCCGGTGTGGTCGCGGGACTTCGCGCTGTTCTTCGTTGCGCGCGCCGTCGCCCGGCTCGGCGACACCATGCTGCCCGTCGCTCTCGCCGCGGGCCTGCTGCAGCACGGGTACGGGGCGGGCGCGGTCGGCCTCGCGATGGCCGCGACCTCCGTCGCCTTCGCCGGGCTCGTGGTCTTCGGCGGGGTGATCGCCGACCGCTTCAGTACGCGGAAGCTGATGATCGGCGCCGACCTCGTGCGCGTCGGCACCCAGTCCCTCGCCGCGGCGCTGTTCTACTCCGGTCACGTCGTGCTCTGGGAGGTCTGCGCCATCGGGTTCGTCAACGGTGTCGCGGGTGCCGTGTTCCAGCCCGGCGTCGCCAGTACGGTGCCCCGGCTCGCCTCCGACGTCCAGGGCGCCAACGGCGCCATACGCATCGCCGAGTCCGCCGCCCAGCTCGTGGGCCCCGCGCTCGCAGGCGTTCTGGTGGGCTTCGCCTCACCCGGCGGCGTCTTCGCGGCCCATGCGACCACCTATGCAGTCAGCGCCCTGTGCCTCCTGCTGCTCCGCCTGCCCCCGCTCGCTCCGGGCGGCGGCCCGACGGGGAACGGTGGCGGCAAGGCCTTCCGGGCCGATCTGATCGAAGGCTGGCGGGAGTTCAGAGCGCGTACCTGGCTGTGGGGCGTGATCGCCGTGTGGTGCGTGTACATGATCGCCGTCTGGGGCCCTTCCGTCCCGCTGGTGGCGACGGAGGTCGTACAACAGCACGGCCCGCGCGCCTACGGTCTGGTCAACTCCGCCCTCGGCGCCGGCACCGTCATCGGCGGCCTCCTCGCGCTGCGTCTGCGTCCCCGCCGCATGCTGCGCGCCGGTGCCCTCTCCCTGTTCGCCTTCGCGGGGTTCCCGGCGACCGTCGGGGCCGGGCTCGGCGTACCGGCCATGGCGGCCGGAGCGGCCGTCGCCGGAGCCGGGATGTCCTTCTGGGGCGTGATGTGGGCGACGAGCGTCCAGACCCAGGTCCCACCCGACGTCCTCAACCGCATCCACGCCTACGACGTCGCCGGCTCCCTGGCGATGATGCCGGTCGGCCAGACCCTCGCCGGCCCCGCCGCCACAGCCGTCGGCGCCGACCACGTCCTCCTCGCCGCCGCAGCGATGAGCCTCGCCATCCCGATCTCCCTGCTGTCGGTACCGGCGGTACGCAACCTGATGCGCGCCGACGCCCCGGCGGGGGCCACGGGCGCCGGGGTGGTGGACCGGCGGCCGCGCTCGCAGACCACGGGCTGACGGCGGGCACCCACCTGCCCGGCTTGGTTGCGGCCCCGGGTCGGCCATCCCGCTCCGGCGCCACCCTGGCTTCAGGTCACACGACCGCCGACTGCTCCTCGTCAGCCGGGCGCAAAAGCCATGCGCGACCATCGACCCGAGTGCGGTATGGTTTCCATGCACGTTCGGCCGGGGGAAACCCCAGGTCAGACGGGCACCGGGACGTGGCGCAGCTTGGTAGCGCACTTGACTGGGGGTCAAGGGGTCGCAGGTTCAAATCCTGTCGTCCCGACGGTGTTCACCAGCGGGTTTGCCGACAGTGGCAGACCCGCTGGATGCGTTTGTGCGACACCTGATGGCGGCGTGTCGGCATGTCCTGACCGCCCGGCGGCGCGGGACAGTGCCTCCGCCTCGGGGGCGCGTGGATCACGGATTGCCGATGGCGGTCTTGTACAGGGCGGCCGCCTGGCTGCCCAGTGTCACGCTGTAGGACACGTCGTCGGTGTCGCCGCCCTGGTCGTAGCCGCCGAGCACTCCGACGACCTGGCCGCTGTCGTTGATCCAGGGGCTGCCGCTGGTGCCCTGGGTGAAGGCGGGGCAGTCGATGCGCTGCTGGGTGCTGCTGTATGCGGTCGGCTTGTTGGTACAGCTGATGGGCGTCTCTCGGGAGTCGGGGTAGCCGACGACGGTCACGGGGGTGGCGCCCGTGGTCGTGCCGGGCGTGAACCGGTTGGCCCCCACGACGTCCTCGATCGCCCTGCCGTCCTGCTCGTCGACGGTGGCGAAGGCCAGGTCGCTGTCCTCGTCCTGGTCCTTGGTCCAGCCGTCGGGCAGATAGCGGTGGTCCAGCTTCCACACCCCGTACGGCGCGTGCCCGTCCCGGTAGCCCGGCACGAACACCAGGTCGGTACTGGCGTCGCCCACGCAGTGCGCGGCGGTGACCACGAGGTCGCGCCGCGGGCTGTGCACGACCGAGGCCGTGCAGGAGTGTCCGCCCGCCAGGTCGTCGGTCCGGTCCGCGCCGAACAGTGCGCCGATCCGCGCCGACGCACGATCGGCGACGACGTCGACGGTGGCCCCCAAGGCATGTGTCGGCGGTCGTGCCTGACCCGCGAGAGCCGCTTTTCCGCCGGACGACGGGACCTCCGACGCCCGCCCCGAGTGGTTGTGCCCGACCTCCGCGGCCGACACCGACGAGGCCAGGGTGAACATCATCACGACGCCGAGCAACGCGTGACGCGAGGTGACCATGATGCGTGAGATGCGCTCCATCAGTGATCACTCTGTCTCACGAAGGTGAGGGCGGGCGCTCGACTTGGCTGAGAATTTCTTGTGAAACCCTTACGGGCGTCGGACTTCGCAATTTCACCAATGTGTCAGCGCCTGTTCGGCGTGGCGGAGGTCGGCGCGCAGTCGTAGACACGGAACGTCTGGTGGGGCATGGGTGCGCAGTGGCCGCGTACCCACTGCGCGGCGGCGCGGCCCGGGGCGGTCGGTGCGCCGCCCAGGACGACATGGCGCAGTCGGCCGGTGGCGATCAGGTTGCGGAACCCGGCGCTGGTCGGCGTGGGCGCGGCCCCCGTGAAGCCGCCCATGGGGAGCACCTTGGCGCCGGCGAAGAGGATGTAGGGGGAGGCCCAGCGCCAGCTGGTCGTGGCGAAGACGAAGGTGGCAGGGCCCTGGTGGGCCTTCATGAAGGCCAGGAAGCGCTGCTGTTCGGGGGTGAGCGCCGTCCGGTGGTCGTACCTGGCCGCTGTGTTCTTGTGCGGATTCCTCGTACGGGGCCAGGCGTGCCGGTGGTGGTGCCAGGTGGAGACCGGTCCGGCCGCGCCCATGCCCGAGTGGCCGTACTTCGGATCCAGGACTGTCGATGCCCAGGCGGCGGACGGCAGCAGCATGCCGACGACGACCGCCCCGATGCCCAGTACCGCGATCCGCGAGGGTGGCCGCCGGCCGGGAGCGCGCGACAGCGCGAGCAGCAGCAGCCCGAGGGCCCCCGCCACGGTCGCGGCGGGGGCCAGCCACGGCAGGAACGAGTACCGCGTCGCGATGAACGCCGACCACGCCACGGTGCCGACCGCCGCCGTCGGCAGTGCCCACGAACGGGTCCGGTCGGCGCGCCGCCAGGCCCGCCAGAACTGCACGATGCCGCCACCGAACAGCGCGGCGAGCGGGACCGCCACCACTCCCATGTAGTACGTATGCGCGCCGACCGCGCCGGCACTGAAGACCAGGAAGTACGTGGCCAGCCACACGCCCCACAGCAGGAAGCCCGCCCGCAGCGGATCCGTACGGTGCCTGCCGCGCAGCCAGACCAGGCCGCAGACCACGGACAGCGCGGCCACCGGGTAGAGCCAGCCGACCTGGGAGGCGAGCGAAGGGCCGAACATCTTGGCCCACTGGCCGGTGGACTGGCCGCCGGAGTGTGCCGGTGCGGTGCCGGCCATGGTCGTCGCGGCGACGCTGCCGGTGGCTTTGGCGCTGATGCCGAGGCTGGCGAAACGGTTGAGGAAGTTGTATCCCACGACCTGGCTGAACGCCGAGTTGTCGGTCGTGCCGTCGATGAACGGGCGGTCCTGGGCCGGGGTCAGGGACACCAGGACCATCCAGGACGCCGACGCCGCGACGCACACCGCTCCGGCCGTCGCCAGCTGGGTCAGCCGACGGCGCAGCGTCACCGGGGCCGACACCAGGTAGAGCAGGCCCAGTGCGGGAAGCACCGCCCAGGCCTCCAGCATCTTGGCCTGGAAGCCGAGGCCGACCCACAGCCCGGCCATCAGCAGCGGACGCAGCCGGGCCTCACGGGCGGCGCGCAGCGTGGCGCTCGCGGCCAGCAGGACGCACAGGGTGAACGCCGGGTCCTCGACCTCCGTGCGGAACATCCCCGCGACCACGGGAGTCAGCGTGAAGGCGCCGGCGGCCAGGAGTCCCGCGCTCTCCCCCGCCCAGCGGCGCACGGCGCGGTGCAGCACGGCGACACAGAGGACGCCCTCGACGACCTGCGGCAGCGTCAGCGCCCACGGGTGGAAGCCGAAGATCCGCGCGGACAGGGCCTGCGGCCAGAGGAAACCCGGGAGTTTGTCGATGGTGATCGTATTGGCCGGGTCGAACGAGCCGAAGAGGAAGCCCTTCCAGCTCTCCGTCATGCTGCGCGCGGTCTCGGAGTAGAACGAGTGGTAGGTGCTGTGCTGGATGTCCCAGGTGAACAGCACCGTCGCCGCCAGCATGATCGCCCACCAGGCCAGTTCGGCGTCGAACCCCTTCCCGCGCGCAGGCGGCGGGCCATCCGTGCTCCGGACCGGCCTGATGAGTTCCGAGGTGGTGACCCCCATGGACAACCTTCCCGAATGCGCGTCAGCCGTACGACGTGCAAGAGGGCGAGGACACCGCCGGGGATGCCTGGGACCGGTTCACATTCAGGTGAGAATCAGGTGTACCGCGGCCGCACGACCGGCGCCGTGCCGCGGTTCAGTACGCGTGGTGGGTCTGCCAGAAGGCCCAGGCCTGGCAGGGGCTGCCGTACGTGCTGTTCATGTAGTTCAGGCCCCACTTGATCTGGGTGGCGGGGTTGGTCTGCCAGTCCGAGCCGGCGGAGGCGTACTTGGAGCCGGGCAGTGCCTGCATCAGGCCGTAGGCGCCGGAGGAGGCGTTGAGGGCCTGCATGTTCCAGCCGGACTCGCGGTCCACGATGTTGCTGAAGCACTGGAACTGGCCGCCGGGCACGATCTGCCGGGCTATCGCCTGGATCTCGGCGACGGTGTACGAGCTCTTGGCCGGGACGACGGTGCTGCTGTGGCCGGCGGCCGCCTTGGTTTCGGTCTGCTCCTTGGCGGCTTTCTCCGCCGCGGCCTTGCGCGCGGCCTCCTTCTTCGCGACCGCGGTCCGGGCGGCAGCCCTGCGGGCCGCTTCTTCGGCGTCCTTCCTGGCGCTCGCGTCCGCCTGGACGCCCTGGGCGTCGGCCTGCTGGGTCAGGGACGCGGTCTGTACCTGGGCCTGCTGCCCTGCGGGCAGGTCCGCGAGCAGCGTCGAGCCCGCGGCCGTCGCCTCGGCGTCGTTCGACTGCGCGGTGCCGGGCGAGGTGGCTCCGACGACGCTTCCGACAGCGGTGACCGCGGAGGCCGAAGCCACTGCCAGTCCCCGGACCGAGATCGGGCTCACACGTCTTCCTTCCGCTTCGTCCGTGCGGCCATGCCGGTGACGTACACGGGCAACTCGCCTGCCTTGTGGGGCAGTTCGAACACTCTGCCGTGCGGGGGCGGGTGGCGCAATGGTGAAGGAGGTGTGGATGCTCACATCGGTGTGGTCACAGGCGCGGGGAGCGGCGGACGGTCAGGACGGCGATGTCGTCGTGCCGGCGGTCGGCGCCGGTGAACGCCAGGGCGTCCTCGTGCAGGGCCCGGGGCAGTTCGGTGGGGGAGAGGCCGAGGTGCTTGGTCAGTCGCTCGTCGAGGGGGTAGAACGTGCCGTCGTCGGCGCGGGACTCGGTGAGGCCGTCGGTGGTCAGCAGCAGCGTCGAACCGGCCGGGAAGTCGAACCAGTCCACGGTCGTGGGTTCGGCGGCCAGTTCGGCGAGTCCGAGCGGGACACCCGAGTCCAGCGACGGAGTGGTGACGAGGCCCTCGTGCATCAACCGGGGAGGAATGTGCCCGCAGTTGACGACCTGCACCTCGCTGTCGGCGTCGACGCCGAGGATGAGCGCGGTGACGAACCGCTCGTCGTCGCCGCTCTGTTCGGCGTAGGAGTTGTGCCGGACGACCGCCGCGTCCAGGGCGTCGACGAGCGCGGTGAGCGTGGGTTCCCGGTGGGCCGCCTCCCGGAAGGCGCCGATGACGGCGAACGCGGCGCCCACGGCGGCCAGGCCCTTGCCCTGCACGTCGCCGATCAGCACCCGGGTGCCGAAGGGCGAGTCGACGACGTCGTAGATGTCGCCGCCGACCAGCCGGTCCTCCTGCACGGGCTCGTAGACGCCGTTGACCAGCACGTCGTCGGTGACCAGCGGCAGCGGGTGCAGGATGTGCCGTTGCATGGCCGCGGCGGTCGAGCGCAGCCGCAGCATCTCGTGCTCGCGCCGGATGCGCCAACGGCAGGCGTAGACGGAGGCCACCCCGAGCGCCAGGGTGAACAGGACCAGCAGCAGCCGGTCCAGCCAGTGCCCGCCCACCGGGGCCCGCACCACCGCGGTGGTGGTGACGACGACCGAGGTCCACGCCGCGACGAACCCCGTCTGCCGCACGGTGCACAGCGCCGACGCCGTCCCCGGCAGGAAGACCAGCAGCCCGAGCAGCCACACCTCGGACCCGGACAGCACCCCCAGGACCTCCACCAGCACCGTCACCGACACCACGCCGACGACCAGCTCGGCGTTGCTCGGCGGCTGGATGGCGTCGGAGACCTCGACGGGTCTCTTCCGTCGGTTACCGGTCATGGGGGCTCCCGGTCAGGTGGTGATCACCCTCTACGGTATTGCAGGCGGGACAAAGTCCGCTGCGGCTCTCCGCGCCCCAAGGGGCCCGGGGAACTGCGCGACCAGCCACAACGGCGCCGCAGAGGACAGGCAACCCATCGCGGCACCACCCGCGGAGCGCCTAGTCGACGTCGACCGGCCCGTCGCCCGACTTCCTCTCCTTGCCCGAGCGCAGCTGGAGCAGCCCGTTGCCGGGGCTCTCCTCGGACCGGCGCCCGTCCGTGGCGTCCTGGCCGTTCAGGTTCTGGCGGACCGAGTCGAGGATGGTCAACCCCTGGGAGACCAGACCGGCGGCGATCTCGCCCAGACCGTCCGCGCCGTTGAGGACGTTGACGTTGGCGCCGGCCAGGCCACCCGCCGCCTCCTTCACGATCTGCGGCAGCTGGTCGATCAGCATCCGGTCGAGGGCGACCCGGTCGTACGAGGCCGCCGCCTCGGCCTGGATCTTCATGCGCTGCGCCTCCGCGGCCGCCAGCACCCTGACCCGCTCGGCCTCGGCCTCGGCGGGCTTCACGATCTCGGCGACCAGCTGCTGCTGACGCAGCTTGGCCTGGCGCTGCGCCAGTTCGGTCTGCGCGGCGAGCACCTCCTGCTGGGCGTGCGCCTGCGCCAGCGGTCCGGCCTGGGCCGCCTGCGCCTGGGCGCGGTCCACCTCGGCCGAGTACTGGGCCTTCACGATGGCGGTCTGCCGGGCGTACTCGGCCTGCTTGCGGGCCGCCTCCTGCTCCGCCTCGACCGAGGCCTGGGTGGCCTGGGCCTGGGCGATCTGGGCCTGCCGCTGGATGGCCGCCTTGTGCGGTGCGGACATCGCGTCGATGTATCCGGCGTCGCCGTCGTCGATCGACTGGATCTGCAGCGAGTCCACGATCAGACCGATCTTCGCCATCTCGGTCTTGGAGGTGTCCAGGACCTCCGCGGCGAGCTTCTGCCGCTCGGTGACGATCTCCTCGACCGTCATCGAGCCGATGATCGCTCGCAGGTGACCGGCGAAGATCCGCCCGGTCAGGACCGACATCTGGTCCTGGTCGGAGAGGAAGCGCTGACCGGCGTTGATGATGCTCTCGTGGTCGTTGCCGACCTTGAACGCGATGACGGCGCGGACGTGCAGGGCGATCCCCTGCCGGGTCACACAGGTCTCGGTGACCTCGGACTCGCACATCGACAGGGTGAGGAACCGGGTCTTGCGGAAGAACGGGATCACGAACTTGCCGTGCCCCGTCACCACTCGGAACGGCGCGCCCCCCAGTCCCCGCCTGCCTCCCGAGATCAACATCGCCTCGTCGGGAGCGGGAACGCGGTATCCGAACATGTTTCTTTCTACTCCTCAGTCAGCGCCGGCGGCGTCGCCACCGAGCGCGTCCAATGGATCCACCCACTCGATGACGCCGACCTCACGACATCCGCGCGACTCGATCACCAGCACCGTCGCCCCCGTGGGCAGGGGATCTTCGGACCAGGCGAGGAAGGTCTCGGAACCGCCTCTGACCCGCACCAGGATTTCGCCGGGCCCCGCGGATCCCCGCGTTCCGACGAGCACCTTCCCCGTGCAGCCGATCACGGCTTCGTCCTGCGGCATCATGGCCGCTCTCCTATGTTCTGGCCCACGATTCAGACGATAGACCTACCTGGGTCCGGGACCCAACGGGCTCGGCGAACCGGCAGCCGCCGCAGGGGCCCCGCCGTCCCCGCCCGGCGGGGCCTCCCGCCCCCGGAACGGGTGGATTCCCTTTGCGGAAAGGCCAGTTGCCTGCCTCCCGCCTCTGGCCCCGAAGACATACCGGGCGGTATACAGGCTGCGTCGCGTGTGATGCCGCGCCTTGCTGCGGCTCCGCGCGACGTCCGGGTCTCAGGGGGAGGAATCGCATGGCGGACGACACGCGTTCGGGCTCAGCGGCGAGACGCCGGCGGCGGGGGATGGCGGTGGGGGCGGCGCTCTTCGGCTGCGCCCTCGTCGCGGCGTCCACGACGCCTGCCGCGGCACACGGAGGGGGAAACGGCCGGGACACCCGCTATGTGTCGCTCGGGGACTCCTACACGGCGGGCCCTCTCATCCCGCAGCAGGTGGACGCCGACTGCGCCCGCTCCGACCACAATTACCCCTCGATCGTGGCGGCGGCACGCAAGGCGACCGCGTTCAAGGACGTGAGCTGCAGCGGAGCGACCACCGACAACATGTGGAAGGCGCAGGGCACCAACGAGCCCCAGCTGGACGCGCTGAACCGCGACACCGGTCTGGTGACGGTCCAGATCGGCGGCAACGACATCGGTTTCAGCTCCATCATCGGCACCTGCGCCCGCCTCAGCTCCCAGGACCCGACCGGTGACCCGTGCCGGCGCTACTACGCCTCGTCCGGCATCGACCAGCTCACGCTCGCCATCGCGCGGACCGCACCGAAGATCGACGCGGTGCTGCGGGCCGTGCACGCCAGGGCCCCGCACGCCCGGGTGCTCGTCGTCGGCTACCCCGACCTGCTGCCCGACGACGGCAGCGGCTGCTATCCCGCGGTGCCGTTCGCGGCCGAGGACTTCGCCTATCTGCGGGACACCGGCAAGCGGCTGAACCTGATGCTCCGGCTGGTCGCCCAGTGGGACCGTGCCGAGTACGTCGACACCTACGGGCCCACGGTGGGCCACGACATGTGCAAGGCGCCCGACGTCCGCTGGATCGAACCGCTCCAGCCGGCCTCGCCCGCCGCCCCCGCGCACCCCAACGCCAAGGGTGAGGAAGCGATGGCGCGTGCCGTTCTCGAACGTCTGGGCAAGGGACACGGCCGCGATTGAGCGCCAGGGTGCCGAGGTTCGGCCCCATTGGTGTGACGTCGGGTACGGGGATGAATGAAAGATGCTGAACGGGCAACGTTCCCCTTCATGCCCCGCTTCATGCACAGCACGAACAGTCCCCTGCAGGTGATTCGATGACGACGGCGACCAGGGCGCCCCGGACGCCGTCGACCACCGAGGCCACGACCACCACGAGGAGTTCCCCGTCCGCTCCGGCGCCCTCGCTGCCGTCCCTCACCGGCCTGCGATGGATGGCCGCGCTGCTGGTCTTCGGACTGCACGTGCACAACTTCCACTACTTCGACGGCTCCGCCGGCTCCCTCGTCACCTGGGCGTTCGGGGCCGGCGCCACGGGGGTGTCGTTCTTCTTCGTGCTGTCCGGGTTCGTCCTGACCTGGTCGGCCCGGCCCGGCGACCGCGCGCCCGCCTTCTGGCGCCGCCGTATCGCCCGCATCCTGCCGGTGCACCTGGTCACCGCCGCGATCGCGCTGCTCATGGCGTACACGCTGGCCCACCAGTCCAAGCCGACCCTGAGCCAGGGGCTCGCCAACGTCCTGCTGGTGCATTCCTGGTGGCGGCCCTGGTGGCAGACGCTGGACCCGGTCAGCTGGTCGCTGGCCTGCGAGGCCTTCTTCTACGCCGTCTTCCCGCTGCTGGCGCTGCTGCTGCGCCGTCTCGGCGCCCGTGGCGCGGCGGCGCTGGCCGGGGCGTCGGTGCTGGCGGTGCTGGGGCTGGCGTGGGTGGACGCGCACCACTGGCTGGGCCAGCAGATCTACTCCCTCCCCGCCGCTCGGCTGCCCGAGTTCGTCCTCGGTGTCGCCGTCGCCCGGCTGGTGCTGCTCGACCGGTGGCGCGGACCCGGCCTGGAGGCCTCGCTCGCCCTCGCGATCATCGGCTACTTCCTCGTCCCGCACGTCCCGCACCTCACCGACGGCTACCCGGCCACCGTCTGCACGGTCATCGGCTTCGCCCTGCTCATCGCGGCGGCGGCCGTCGCCGACCTGCACGGCCTGCCCTCGATGTGGCGCCATCGGCGACTGGTACGGCTGGGGGAGCTCTCCTTCGCGTTCTACATGGTCCACCTGCTCGTGCTCCGCGCCGGGACCAACGTGCTCGGCGTGAAGCCCCTCTTCGGCCCGTCGGCGGGTCTGGCCGTGACGGCCGTCGTGTTCGCCGTGTCCCTCGGTCTGTCCTGGGTCCTGTACGAGGCCGTGGAGCGCCCCGCGAGACGCCTGCTGCTGCGCCGCCGCTCCTCCGCCGAGCGCCGCTCGGTCGTCCGGCAGCCGGACGGCCAGGAGGCCTAGCTAGGCCGTACCGTCGCGCAGGCCGAGCCGCAGATGCTCCACGTGGTAGAGGGCCTGCTCGAGCAGCTCGGCGACGTGGTTGTCGTAGAGCGCGTAGATGACCGAGCGACCGCGGCGCTCGCCGGTGACCAGGCCGAGGTTGCGCAGGAGGCGCAACTGGTGGGAGCAGGCGGACTGTTCCATGCCCACCGCGTCGGCGAGTTCGGTCGCCGCGCACGGGCCCTCCTGCAGACGGGCCAGGATGCGCAGCCGGGACGGGGTCGCCAGGGCCTGGAGCGTGGCGGCCACATCGGCGGCACCCACTGTCTCCAGGCGCTCGCGTGCCGTTGCGGCGGTGGTGGTTTCAGCTCCATGGCCCATGCCGTTCATCCTACGGAGGGTGAACGGCCGTAGCCCCGTACCCATGCCCTGATGGTCCTGCACTCATGAAGAAATGAATGGGTCTTCATGTGTTCCTGTATGGTCGGAGCATGACCTCCACGCTCACTCCGCCCAAGGCCGCCCCGGTCCCGACCGCGCCCGTGTCCCCGCGGCGCACCCGGCTGCTCGCGCTGCCCGAGGTGCGCTGGGCCGTCGCGGCCACCGTCTGCTTCCTGCTCGCGCTGCCGCTTCAGCTGACCGGCGCACCGGCCTGGACCTGGGGGCCGCTGTACGTGGCGGCGTACGTCTCCGGCGGGTGGGAGCCGGGCCGGGAGGGGCTCAAGGCGCTCCGCGAGAAGACCCTCGACGTCGACCTGCTGATGGTCGTCGCCGCCCTCGGCGCCGCCGCGATCGGGCAGGTCATGGACGGCGCCCTGCTGATCGTCATCTTCGCGACCTCGGGCGCACTGGAGGCACTGGCCACGGCCCGGACCGCGGACTCGGTGCGCGGACTGCTGGACCTGGCGCCCGCCACGGCGACCCGGATCGCCCCGGACGGCTCCGAACGGGCCGTGGCCGTGGAGGAGTTGACGATCGGGGACACCATTGTCGTACGGCCCGGCGAGCGGGTCGGCGCCGACGGCCGCGTACTGGACGGCGCGAGCGAGGTCGACCAGGCGACCATCACCGGTGAACCGCTGCCCGCCCTCAAGGAGCCCGGCGACGAGGTGTTCGCCGGGACCGTCAACGGCACGGGCGCGCTCCGCGTCCGCGTCGAACGGGACGCCTCCGACTCGGTGCTGGCGCGGATCGTCCGCATGGTCGAGGAGGCGTCCGGGACCAAGGCGCCCACCCAGCTGTTCATCGAGAAGGTCGAACAGTGCTACTCGCTCGGCATGGTGACGGCGACCCTCGCCGTCTTCCTGCTGCCGCTCGCCTTCGGAGCCGAGCTGACCGGGGCGCTGCTGCGGGCCATGACCTTCATGATCGTGGCCTCGCCGTGTGCGGTGGTCCTGGCCACCATGCCGCCCCTGCTGTCCGCCATCGCCAACGCCGGACGGCACGGCGTGCTGGTCAAGTCGGCGGTGGTGATGGAGCGGCTCGGCCAGGTCGACACCGTCGCGCTCGACAAGACCGGAACGCTGACCGAGGGCGTCCCACGCGTGACGGACGTACGGCCGCTGCCCGGATCCGGCATGGGGGACCGGGAGTTGCTGACGCTCGCGGCCGCCGCCGAGCACCCCAGCGAGCATCCGCTGGCGCGGGCCGTCGTGGCGGCGGCGCGCGAGCGGGAGCTGCCGTTGCCGTCCGCGCGGGACTTCGACTCGACGCCCGGCGTCGGAGTGACGGCCAGGGTGGACGGGCGGCGGGTCACGGTCGGCGCACCGGCCCGGCTCCTCGGCGGCGCGACCGACGCCGTGGCGGCGCACGCGGCGGTCCATGCGGCCGACCTGGAGGAGTCCGGCCGTACCGCGGTCCTCGTCATGTCCGACGGCGTCCCCGTCGGACTCCTGGGCCTCGCCGACCGGTTGCGCCCGGACGCCGCCGCCACGGTCGCCTCCCTCACGCACCTCACCGGAACCGCCCCGACCCTGCTGACCGGCGACAACCCGCGCGCGGCCGCGCACCTGGCCGCCGAGGTCGGCATCGAGGACGTCCGGGCAGGACTGCTGCCGCAGCACAAGGTGAGCGCGGTGACGGAGCTGGAGCGCGCGGGACGCAAGGTGCTCGCCGTCGGGGACGGCGTCAACGACGCCCCGGCCCTCACGGCCGCACACACCGGTGTCGCCATGGGCCGCGCGGGGTCCGACCTGGCGCTGGAGACCGCGGACGCCGTCATCGTCCGCGACGAACTCGCCACCGTCCCCGCGGTGATCGCCCTCTCCCGCCGGGCCCGGCGGCTGGTCGTGCAGAACCTGGTGATCGCCGGGGTCTTCATCGCGGGACTCGTCGTCTGGGACCTCGCAGGCACCCTGCCGCTGCCCCTGGGCGTCGCCGGTCACGAGGGCTCCACCGTCCTCGTCGGTCTCAACGGGCTGCGGCTGCTGGGGGAGCGGGCCTGGCGGCGGGCGGTCGCCGAGTCCGGCTGAGGTCCGCGGTCGAAAACCGGTGGATCAGCACCGCTGTGCTGCCCTACCGTGCTGCCGACCCGAGTCGCCCAGGCAAGGACGTGCCGTTGTACACCGTGTGAGCCCCCCCGAGAGCTGATCTGTCGCGCGTCGCGCAGTTGCGCCGCGCTGCTTCTTGCTGCGGACTTCTCACTGAAACCGGTGTACTTCTGTGCTCAATACCTGGGTGGTCATGCCCACCTGCCTGCCGAGCGTTCTGCGCCGCTGCCACACGTGCGCGTCCGAACGCTTCCGGGCCAACGGCAAGTTTCGCGTCAACGCACACCACAAGCTCCTCGACGCCTGGCTGCTGGTGCTCTGCACCGGTTGCGGGGACACGGCGAAGCTCACGGTCCTGGACCGGACGAACGTGCGCTGCGTACGACCTGAGCTGCTGGACCGCATGCACGCCAACGACCCTGTTCTGGCAGCGGAGTTGCTCCAGGACCCGGCTCTGCAGTGCCGCAATCGCACAGCCCTCGACTGGGACGGCGCCTGGCGCCTCGACACCGGCGGAACGGATCACCTGGACCGCGAGGTGATCGACGTCCGCGTCCGCTTCGCCGCGCGGATCCCGGTCCGGCCGGTGCGGCTGATCGCGGACGGCTGCGGTCTCTCGCGGGCCGAGGTCGAACGTCTCATCACGGACGGGAAGCTCGTCTCGGCGGTCCGACTCGGCGGCAAGCTCTCCGGCGACTTCACCTTCACGCTGAAGCGCTGAGCCCTCGCCGGGACACAGGCCTGTCCGGCGGCTCCGCCGGACGGGCCTTTCAGGCTCTCAGTCCCGCAGGCGCGCCGCCGGCCCCGGCGTCACCGTGACCTCCCTCGGGGAGAGCGCGGTGTGCTCCTCGGGGCACTCGACCACGACCCGCACCGGAGCGCCGCAGTCGCGGTGCCTGACCTCCAGGACCGGGCCCTCGGGATCCCCGACGTACGCCTCGCCCCACTGCCGCAGCGCCACGATGACCGGCCACAGATCGCGGCCCTTGGCGGTGAGACGGTACTCGTAGCGGGTCCGGCTGCCCTGCTCCTGGTAGGGCACCGTCCGCAGGATCCCGGCCGCGACCAGCTTGCGCAGCCGGTCGGACAGGACCGCCTCCGACAGCCCCACATGGCGGCGGAAGTCGTCGAAGCGCCGCACCCCGTTGAAGGCGTCACGCAGAAGCAGCAGCGACCACTTCTCGCCGATCAGGTTGAGGCTGCGCTGGACCGGACAGTTCTCGGTGCTCATCTCGAGCCACTTCATGTCGTCATCGTAGAACACCTGGCTTCTACATTGACAGTCAGCTGACCGGAGAGCTAGCTTCGAGAAACATAGTCAGTGGGTCAGGGAGGAACCGCAGCCGCATGGAACGCTCTCGTACGTACGACTGGGACGACCCCGCGATCTCGGCGGGCGCCGTCGGGCAGGGCACCGGCCTGCACTTCCTCCGCGAGATCCTCGCCGGCCGGCTGCCCGCGCCGCCGATCGCCGCCACGCTGGGCATGTCGATCGAGGAGGTCGACCACGGCCACGCGGTGTTCTCGCTGGAGCCCGGCGAGGAGCATTACAACCCCATCGGCAGCGTCCACGGCGGCATCTACGCCACGATGCTCGACTCGGCGGCCGGCTGCGCCGTGCAGTCCACCCTGCCGGCGGGCATGGGCTACACCTCGCTCGACCTGACGGTGAAGTTCCTGCGCCCGATCACCGCCGACACGGGCAAGGTCCGCGCCGTCGGCAGCGTTCTCAACAGCGGTCGGCGCACCGCACTCGCCGAGGCGCAGCTCTTCGACTCGGCGGACCGCCTGCTCGCACACGCCACGAGCAGCTGCATGCTGTTCCCGGTGCCGGGGGCCTGAGGCTCGGCTCCCGCCCTGATCCTGCGGGCATGGCCAAGGCCCTCGCGCTTGGTGCGGGCGCCGTCGCCATCGGCGCCGCAGCGCTCATCTCGCTTGGCGACAACCACCCCAAGCAGGGCTACTTCGACGGCAGCCAGGACGGCCCCGACCCGGGGTCGGCCCAGGGTGTGGAACTCGCCGCCCGCCTGGCCCCCGTCGAGGCCGGTCGCCGCCTCGCGAACCACCTCCGTGCGCTGAGCATGGGAGCCCAGAGCCCCCCTGCGCCCGCGGCAAGGAGCCCACCTCCTGCCTCCCGAGCCCGAGGGCTTGGTTGCCCCTACCATCGAATCCGCCGCCATGGCCCGCGCCCCGCTCGCGGGCACGAACTGGATCCCCCGGGAGGGTCTGTGATCGCCGTCGTAGGTGCCGGGCTGATGGGCGCGGCCACCGCCTGGCAACTGGCCCGGCGCGGCCACGAGGTCACGCTGATCGAGGCGTACGACATCGGCCACCGGCATGGCAGCTCGCACGGCAGCTCGCGGATCATCCGGCGGGCGTACGCCGACCCCTTCTACGTACAGCTGACCGGGCAGGCGTATGAGCAGTGGCGGGAACTGGAGCACGACACCTCAACTCCCTTGCTGCGCACGACCGGTGGCCTCGACATGGGGGAGGAGCGCGACACGAAGGGGATCGCGGAGCTCCTGACCGCGGCCGGAGTGCCCCATGAGCTCCTCGGCCCGGAGGAAGCCGCCGAGCGCTGGCCGTACATCCGCATCACGGGCCCGGTGCTCCACCACCCGGACGCGGGCGTCGTCGACGCCGACCGGACCGTCGTGGCCTGCGTCCGGCGGGCGATCGAGCACGGCGCGGAAGCGATCATCGGCACCCGTGTCACGGGCATCGACGTCCTAGACGGGAAGCGGGTGCTCCTGCGCACCGAAGACGGCCGCGAGGTCCTCGCGGACACCGTGGTGATCGCCGCCGGCGCCTGGCTGCCGGAGTTCGAACTGCCCGTACCACTGCCGCCGTTGGAGGTGACCCAGCAGCAGGTCTTCCACTTCCCGCAGCGGGATCCGTCCGTACAGTGGCCGACCCTGGTCTGGGACGGGGAGCTGCACCTCTACGGCCTGCCGTCGGGAAGCGACGGCGGCTCGCTGCCCACGGTCAAGGTCGCCGAGCACGACCGCGGCACGCCTACCACCGCCCGTACCCGCAGCGGAGTCGTCGATGCGTCGTCGCGGACGCGGGTCAGCGGCTTCGTCCGCGACTGTCTCCCGGGCCTCGACCCCGCACCGGCCGCCGAGGCCACCTGCCTCTACACCACCACCCCCGACGAGGACTTCGTCCTCGACCGGCACGGCCCGTTCGTCATCGTCTCCCCCTGCTCCGGACACGGCGCGAAGTTCACCCCGCTCATCGGCGCGACGGCCGCCGACCTCGCGACCGGCCGCGCCGAACCGCACCCCCGCTTCCGGCTGGGGCGCACGGCATAAGACGCGGCGGCGACCGGCCAGGCCAGCCTCGCCCGGTCGGCACGCGGTCTCGACGTGCAGGCCACCGCGCTGGTCCGCGGTATGGACGACGAACGCGAGGCGGTCTTCGTCCCCGCCGGGACACGGCGCCCGGATCATCCGGCGGGGCGGCAAGGTCGGCCATGAGTACGCCCAGCTCGGTGCGGGGGCGCCCACCAATGGATGGACGCGGCTGTCAGGGCGGCCCACTAGGCTCCCGCGCATGAGCGACGAGGGCAGAGACACCCCTGCGAGACGGGTTGTCGACGGACGGTTCGAGCTGATGGCACGGCTCGGAGGCGGCGGCATGGGCATGGTCTGGCGGGCCACCGACCTGATGCTGCACCGCAGTGTGGCCATCAAGGAGGTACGGCCGTCCGACCCCGGCCTCGCCGAGTACGACCCGGAGGCCGCACGGCTGCTGCGCGAGCGGGTGCTGCGCGAGGCCCGTGCGCTGGCCCGGGTCGACCACCCGAACGTGGTGACGATCCATCACATCGTCGACGGCGGCCCCGGGACCTACCCGTGGATCGTCATGGAACTCGTGACCGGCGGCTCCCTGGCCGACCGCCTCGCCCTCGGCCCGATGAACCCGGTCGAGGCGGCACGCATCGGCCTCGAAGTGCTGGTCGCGCTGCGGGCCGCCCACGAGGCCGGCATCGAGCACCGCGACGTGAAACCGGCCAACGTCCTGCTGCGCCCCGACGGGCGCCCGGTGCTCACCGACTTCGGCATCGCCGCCATCCGCGACGCCACCGCCCTCACCGCCACCGGCTCGGTCATCGGCACCCCCGACTACATGGCACCCGAGCGGGTCTCCGGCAAGGACGGCGGCGCGGCCTCGGATCTCTGGTCGCTCGCGATGATGCTGTACGTCGCCGTCGAGGGCCACCATCCACTGCGCCGGGGTACGACCCTTGCGACCCTCGCCGCGGTCCTCACCGACGACATACCGCCGCCGGTCAAGGCCGGTCCCCTGACGGACGTCCTCGCCCGCGTCCTCGTCCGCGACCCCCAGGCCCGCCCCGACGCCCGGCAACTGGAACGGATGCTGGCCGACGCGGCCCGGCAGGCTCAGCCCGAGACCCCCACGTCCTTCCCCCTGCAACCCCCGGCCGTCCCCCCGTGGGGCACCTCGCCGCAGGACGCCCCACCGCAGTACGCGCCACCGACGACCCCGGTGTCCGCCGGTCGCCGCCGCTGGCCGCTGCTCGTCCTGCCCGCCGCCGGAGTCGCCCTCACCGGCGTACTCGTGTGGACCCTGCTGCCGTCGGGCACGCACGGGTCCGGGACCTCGGGCTCCCACACCACGGGCTCCCGCACCACGGCAACGCCCTCAGCCGGCTCCACCGCTTCTCCCACTGCCGAGGAACAGACCGCCACGACCGACCTGCTGACCCCGCAGGGCATCCGGGCCGCGATCGCGGCCATCGAGAAGGAGACCGGCCGGGACCGCTTCGGCGACCTGACGGTCTACCCGGGGTACGTCAGGGCCGGGGTGATGGTGAAGGGCAGCAGCATCGCGTACGACTCGTACACCTACCGCCCTGGCCAGGGCGTACAGAAGGACATCATCAACGACACACTGTCCGGCGAAGAGAAACCCGTCCGCCTGGACGGCTTCGACTGGGACAAGGTCCCCTCGCTGCTGGTCCAGGCGAAGAAGAGGCTCAAGGTACCCAAGGCGAACACCCGATACCTGGTGCTGAACCTTCCGGGCAACGCCTTCGGCTTTCCCACCGGGATGAGGATCTACCTCAGCAACGAGTACGGCCAGACCGGCTATCTGGTGGCGGACACAAAGGGCGGGGTCAGCACGGTGATGCCCGCCGAGAGCTGATCCTCCACGCCACCCCTCCGCCCCCCACCCATTGCGGCCCCGTCCGAGACGTCCGAGTCTGGGAACAATGCCGGGCTGGGCGAGGAGGCGGCGATGGTGGCGGACGGTGGCACGGTGGGCGCCGAGCGGCAGCGGCTGGCCGAGGCCGACACGTCCCGGGTGGACTGGCGCCGCTGGGGTCCCTACCTCAGTGAGCGGCAGTGGGGGACCGTCCGGGAGGACTACAGCCCCGATGGTGAGGCCTGGTCGTACTTCACCCATGACCAGGCGCGTTCCCGCGCCTACCGCTGGGGCGAGGACGGCATCGCCGGCATCAGCGACGACAAGCAGCGGCTCTGCTTCTCTCTTGCCCTGTGGAACGGCCGCGACCCGATCCTCAAGGAACGGATGTTCGGCCTGACCAACGCCGAGGGCAACCACGGCGAGGACGTCAAGGAGTACTACTTCCACCTCGACAGCACGCCCACGCACTCGTACATGAAGTACCTGTACAAGTACCCGCAGGGCGAGTTCCCCTACGCCGACCTCGTCGCCACCAACAAGGCCCGCGGCCGCCGCGACTTCGAGTACGAGCTGCTCGACACCGGCATCTTCGACGAGGACCGCTACTTCGACGTCTTCGTCGAGTACGCCAAGGCCGGCCCCGAGGACATGCTCGTGGAGATCACCGCGCACAACCGCGGCCCCGACGAGGCCACCCTCCACCTCCTGCCGACGCTCTGGTTCCGGCACACCTGGTCCTGGGCGGGCGGCACCGCCGTACCGAACCTCACCAAGACGGCGGACGCCATCCGCGCCGACCACGACGAACTCGGCCCGCGGTGGCTGTACTTCGACACCGACGCCCCCGCCCTGTTCACCGACAACGAGACCAACAACGAGCGGATCTTCGGCAGCCCCAACAGCACGCCCTACGTGAAGGACGGCATCGACCGCTGCGTCGTCCACGGCGAGGCCGGTGCCGTCAACCCCGCGCAGACCGGCACCAAGGCCGCCCTCCACCACACCCTGACCGTCCCCGCCGGTGACAGCGTGACCGTCCGGCTGCGGCTGTCGGGCGGCGAACTGGCCGACCCCTGGGCGGAGTTCGCGGCCACCATGGACATCCGCCGGACCGAGGCCGACGCCTTCTACGAGGACGTGGTCCCCGACGGGATGAGCGAGGACGAGCGGCGGCTGGTGCGTCAGGCGCTCGCCGGGATGCTGTGGAGCAAGCAGTACTACTACCTCGACGTCGAGCGCTGGCTGGCCGAGCACGGCGTCGACCCCCTCGCAGCCGACCCGAACCTCCGCAACAGCGCCTGGTACCACATGGTCAACGACGAGGTCATGTCGATGCCGGACACCTGGGAGTACCCCTGGTTCGCGGCCTGGGACCTCGCCTTCCACACCCTCGCCCTGTCCATGGTCGACATCGGCTTCGCCAAGGGGCAGCTGGAGCTCCTCCTGGGCCGGCTCTACCTCCACCCCAACGGCCAGATCCCGGCGTACGAATGGAACTTCGGCGACGTCAACCCGCCCGTGCACGCCTGGGCGGTCCTGTTCGTCTACGAACTCGAGAAGCACCGCACCGGCCACGCCGACCGCGCCTTCCTCGAGAACGCCTTCCAGAAGCTGATGAAGAACTTCACCTGGTGGCTCAACCGCAAGGACGTCGACGGCAACAACGTCTTCCAGGGCGGCTTCCTCGGCCTCGACAACATCGGCGTCTTCGACCGCAGCGCCCCGCTGCCCACCGGCGGCCACATCGACCAGGCCGACGGCACCGCCTGGATGGCGCTGTACTGCCAGAACCTCCTCGACATCGCCATCGAACTCGCCGTCGACAACCCGGTCTACGTCGAGCAGGCACAGATGCTGTTCGAGCACTTCGCCTGGATCGCGGTCGCCATGAACCGCATCGGCAAGGACAACGCCAGTCTCTGGGACGAGGAGGACGGCTTCTTCTACGACGTCCTACGGTTGCCCGACGGCACCGCCACCCGGCTGAAGGTGCGGTCCCTGGTCGGCTTGATACCGCTCGCGGCGACCAGCGTCATCGGCGGCCGCGCCGACCGTACCTTCCCCGAACTCGTGGAAGGAGCAAAGGAGTTCATCCAGCGGCACCCGGCCGTCGAAGCCGTCGTCCAACAGCACGACCTGGGCACGGCCGACGAGAACGGCCGCTACCTCTTCGCCCTCTTCGGCGAGGACCGGCTGCGCCGCATCCTCGCCCGCATGCTCGACGAGGACGAATTCCTCGGCCCGCACGGCATCCGGTCCCTCTCCCGTTACCACGCCGAGCACCCGTACCACTTCGACGTCAACGGCCGGACGTTCGGCGTCGGCTATCTGCCCGCCGAGTCCGACTCCGCCATGTTCGGCGGCAACTCCAACTGGCGCGGCCCGGTCTGGTTCCCGGTGAACCTCCTCCTCATCCGCGCCCTGCTCAACCTGCACAGCTACCACGGCCCCGGCTTCACCGTGGAGTGCCCGACCGGTTCCGGACGCCGGCTGAACCTCTACGAGGTCGCCCGCGAGATCTCCGACCGGCTCACCGCCACCTTCCTGACCGGCGAGGACGGCCACCGCCCGGTCCACGGCGCACAGCCCAAGTTCGCCAAGGACCCCCACTGGAAGGATCTGATCCTCTTCTACGAGTACTTCCACGGCGACAACGGTGCGGGTCTCGGAGCCTCCCACCAGACCGGCTGGACCGGACTGGTGGCCGCCACCGCGACCCTCTTCCACGCCATCAGCGCCGACGACTGGCACCGGGGCGGCCGGGAGTCCCTGCGCTCCGTGAAGGACCAGGACGACCGGGACGAACGGTTTGCGGGCTCGGGCGACGAGGAGCCCCTGTCATGACCGTCATCCACGAGATCAACACGATTGTCTGGCTAGGGGAGTTGAGCGGACGCTACGGGCGCCGTGTGACCCTCGGCGATGTCCCCGCCGAGGTCTGGGACGAGGTCGCCCTGCCCGGCATCGACACCGTCTGGCTGATGGGCGTCTGGGAGCGCAGTCCCGCCGGCCTCGCGATCGCCCTGCGAGACGAGTCCCTGCTCGCGTCGTTCCGCCAGGCGCTGCCGGACCTCACCGAGGCGGACATCGCCGGATCGGCGTACTGCGTACGGAACTACGTCGTCGACGCCTCCCTCGGCGGCCCGGAAGGCCTGGCCGAGGCGCGCGCCCAACTGGCCGCCCGTGGCGTGCGGTTGATCCTCGACTACGTGCCCAACCATGTGGCCCCCGACCACCCCTGGCTCACCGAGCACCCGGAGCGCCTGATCCAGGGCACCCGCGAGGACCTGGCCCGGTCACCCGAGGCCTTCCTCGACGTCGGGGGACATGTCTACGCCAACGGACGCGACCCCTACTTCGCCCCCTGGCCGGACGTCGTCCAGCTCAACGCCTTCAGCGAGGACCTGCGCACCGCGGCCGTCGACACCCTCGTCTCCATCGGCGACCAGGCGGACGGCGTGCGCTGCGACATGGCGATGCTGCTGATGAACGACGTCTTCGCCAAGACCTGGGGCGACCGGGCGGGCCCGCCGCCCGCGGACGACTTCTGGCCGTACGTCGTCCCGCGCGTCCGGGCGCACCACCCCGATCTCCTCTTCGTCGCCGAGGCGTACTGGGACCTCGAACGGGCCCTGCAGCAGCAGGGCTTCGACCACTGCTACGACAAGCGGCTCTACGACCGCCTCCTCCACGAGGGCGCCGAGTCCACCCGCACCCACCTCCAGGCCGACCTCACCTACCAGCGCGGCCTGGTCCGCTTCCTGGAGAACCACGACGAGCCGCGGGCCGCCGCCACCCTTCCGGGCGCGCGGGAGCGCGCCGCGGCCGTCACCATCGCCACCCTGCCCGGCGCGACGCTCTGGCACGAGGGCCAGTTCGAGGGCCGCAAGGTCCGCCCACCGGTCTTCCTCGCCCGCCGCCCACAGGAACCGCCCGACGAACAACTCCTCGCCTTCTACGGCCACTTGCTCCCTGCCGCGGCAGCCGTACGCGAAGGCGACTGGCGCCTCCTCACCACCACCGGCTGGCCGGACAACGACACCCACCGCAACCTGCTCGCCTGGAGCTGGACCGGCCCCGCCACCCGCCACCTAGTGATCGTCAACTACTCCGACACCCCGTCCCAGGGCCAAGTCCCCCTGCCCTGGCCCGACCTGACCGGCCACCCCTGCCACCTGGCCGACCTCCTCACCCACCAGATGTACGACCGCGACGGCGCACAACTACTGACCCCGGGTCTCTTCGTCGACCTACCGGCCTGGCACTCGCACGTCCTGACCCTGACCTGACCGGCGGCCGTGGTAGACAGCGACCATGACCTACGTACGCAAGGCCGGCGGTCCACGATGACCGCCGGCATCGACACCCCGGACCGCCGCGGCCGCACCGGACTGGACCGCGCCGGACTCGACCTGACCGGCAATCCCCGTGTGAAGGTGCGGGAGGTGAAACTGCTCTCCAGCCACTGGTACGTCGAGCGCGCCACCACCTTCGACTTCCGGCACGCCGACGGCACCTGGTCCACCCAGCAGCGCGAGACCCACGACCGCGGCAACGGTGCCACCATGCTGCTCTACGACACCGACCGCGAAACCGTGCTGCTCACACGGCAGTTCCGCTTCCCGGTGTACGTCAACGGACACCCCGACGGCATGCTGGTCGAGACACCGGGCGGACTCCTCGACGACGATGACGAGCACCCCGAACTCGCCGTCCGCCGTGAGGTGGTGGAGGAGACAGGGCACACCATCGGCGAGGTCCAGCACGTCTTCGACGTCTACATGAGCCCGGGGTCGGTCACCGAACGCGTCAGCTTCTACGCCGCCGCCTACGGCCCCTCGACCCGTACCCACGAGGGCGGTGGCCTCGACGAGGAGGGCGAGGACATCGAGATCGTCGAACTGCCCTTCCGCCGGGCCCTGGAGATGATCCGCACCGGCGAGATCGCCGACGCCAAGACGATCATGCTGTTGCAGTGGGCGGCGCTGGAGGGCCCGTTCAGCAAGTAGTGCCCGCGGGGCCCCTTGACTTCGTGTGCGCTTCAAGCTGAAGACTCCCGTTCGTGCCCGAAACCACGGGCACGGACGGGAGGACCCGGCATGAAGTACCGCACCATCGGAACAGACCCGCACACCAGCCGCGAGGTGAGCGTGCTCGCGCTCGGCGCGATGCTGTTCGGCTCGCGGACCGACGAGGAGACGTCGTTCGCCCTGCTCGACCGGTACGTCGAAGCCGGCGGCAACTTCATCGACACCTCAGACAACTACGCCTTCTGGGAGGACGGTGGCCAGGGCGGCCAGAGCGAGGAACTCCTCGGCCGCTGGCGGCGCAGCCGCGGCATCGGCGACGAGATCTTCATCGCGACCAAGCTCGGCGCGCGCCCACTGGCCCCCGGTACCAGCTACATCGACAACCCGGAGGGCCTCTCGGCGAAGGTCATCCGTGAGTCAGCCGAACGCAGCCGCGAACGCCTCGGCGTCGACCAGCTCGACCTGCTCTACGCCCACATCGACGACCCGACCGTGCCCCAGCGGGAGACGGTCGAGGGCTTCGCGGAACTGGTCACCGAGGGCACGGTGGGGCTGCTGGGCGTCAGCAACCAGGCCGTCTGGCGGGTGGAGCGGGCCCGCGCGATCGCCGCCGCGGCCGGGCTGCCGGGCTACGAGGTCCTCCAGTACGCGCACAGCTATCTGCGCCCGCGCACCGACGTACCCAGCGACATGTTCCCGGACGGCAGCCTCGGCCACGCGGGCCCCGACCTGCTGACGTATCTGCGGGCCGACCCGGCCCTGACCCTGGTCGCGTACTCACCGCTCCTCAAGGGCAGCTACACGCACCCTGCCCGGCTGCCCGCCGACTACGACCACCCCGGCACTCCGGCCCGTCTCACCGTCCTGCACGAGATCGCCCGCGAGACCGGCGCCACCGCCAACCAGGTCGTGCTGGCCTGGCAGTTGGGCGGCGACCTCCCGGTCATCCCGCTGGCCGGTGCCTCGACGCTCGCCCAGCTGGAGGAGAACCTGGCCGCGGTCGACCTGGAACTGACGGCGGAGCAGCGCGCCAGGCTGGACGCCGCGCACTGAGACCGCTCGCCCTCACTTGGGCGGCAGAGACGCGGCGAAGGCGTATCCCTCGTCGATCCACTCGCCGAGTGTCCCGTCCTCGGTCACCGCCGAGGAGTCCACGACGACCCATCCGCGCATCGGGCGGCCCGTCATGTCGAACAGCCGGGCACCCGGCCGGGCCAGCGCGGCGTCCGTCCCGTCGGGGCCGACCCGGACCATCAGGTCGTCGCCGGTCACCCCGACGGCCATGTTGCCGTGCAGCAGGAAGGCGATGCCGCCGAACATGCGCTGCTCGGCTACCCCGGGATCGGCCCCCAGGTGCTGCCGGATCCGTCCGGCGAGTCCTTCGTCGTACGCCATGAGGGGCCTCAATCCGTGCGGTGGGTGAGTCTGCGTCCGAGGGCGCGGAGGTCCTTGCGCAGGGAGGAGCGGACCTGGCGGGCCAGGAGCGGTGCCGCCAGCCGGTAGAACCCGTCGGAGCCGCCCTGGACCCGGATGCGGGCCAGGGTGCCGGCCGGGTCCGGTTCGAAGGAGTACGTCACGTGCATGGGCATCGGGCCCGCCACCGACACCATGTCCAGCAGCCGGGGGAAGTCGTGCGCGGCCACACTCAGCACGTAGTCGATGCGCCGGCCGAGGAAGAACGCCGTCCGGGTGACCTCGGCACCGACGCCGAAGCCGCCCCCGTCCGCCTCCCGCGTCAGCTCCGCCGTACGAATCCCCTGCGTCCACTCGGCGTCGTGGCGCCAGTCCATGGCGTACTCCGCCACCCGCTCGGGCGACAGCGGGATGACGCGTGTCACGGTCACGTCGATCGTCACCTTCCCAGGATCCCCGCGCCGGGCGGCGGGCGCGCGGCGTACGTCGTCCCGATGTGACGGGTCTCTTACGCCGTCGCGCCAGAGCAGGACAAATCGCTGCCGCGGCGAGAGGCTGCTGCTGAGCCGCGGCTCGACCCGCCCCGGCGATCCCGTCCGAAGGAGTACGCCCATGACCGCATCGCCCGCGACCGACGAGGCGTACCGCTTCGAGGACCTCACCGCCCTGTTCATCAACTGCACCCTCAAGCCCTCGCCCCAGCTCAGCCACACCCAGGGGCTGATCGACAAAAGTGCGTCGATCATGATGTCGCGCGGGGTCACCACCTCCGAGATCCGCGCCGTCGACCACGACATCGCCCCCGGCGTCTACCCCGACATGACCGAGCACGGCTTCACCACCGACGACTGGCCGGCGCTGTACGAGCGGGTGATGGCCGCGGACATCCTGGTCATCGCCGGGCCGATCTGGCTCGGTGACAACAGCTCGGTCACCAAGCAGGTGATCGAGCGGCTGTACAGCTGCTCGTCGCTGCTCAACTCCGCCGGACAGTACGCCTACTACGGCAGGGTCGGCGGCTGTCTGATCACCGGCAACGAGGACGGCGTGAAGCACTGCGCGATGAACGTCCTCTACAGCCTCCAGCACCTGGGCTACACGATCCCACCGCAGGCCGACGCCGGCTGGATCGGGGCGGCGGGGCCCGGACCGTCGTATCTGGATCCCGGGTCGGGTGGCCCGGAGAACGACTTCACCAACCGCAACACCACGTTCATGACGTGGAACCTGATGCATCTGGCCGCCATGCTGAAGCGCGCCAAGGGCATCCCCGCCCACGGCAACCAGCGTTCCGAGTGGGACGCCGGCTGCCGCTTCGACGCGGAGAACCCCGAACACCGCTGAACTCCATACCCCGGCCGCCGCGGCCAGGCGAGTCGGGACGAGGAGGCGGGGGAGGGGAGCTTCGTCTTCCGGAACGGGACGGGCTCCCTCACCGCGACCGAGCCTGGGCCCCCGCGACAAGGGACGGTCTCAGGCCTCGCCCACGGTGAAGACCATGCTGCGCATCGGCGCAAGCAGCCGCAGGCGCTCCGCGTCCTCGGCGCAGGCGCGGCCCTCCGGGGAGGCGAACGCCGCGCGCAGCTCGTCGACCGTGTCCCACTCCAACTCGACGACCAGATGGGGTGGTTCGCCCCCGCGTAGGGCGGTGGGCTCGCGGCCCAGGGTGTAGCGGCGCAGGCCGGGCAGCTTGTGGGCGAGCGGGAGGTGGACCTCGCGGTAGTGCCGGTCGAATGCCGCGGGGTCCGGCGGAGTCTCGTAGACGACGAGGAAGCGCGCCGTCATCGTCCGGCCCTGCGGTAGCGCGCGAGGACGGTGGGCCCCGTCTGCTCCGCCGACTCGCATGCGAGGTGGACGGGCGGGGCGTCCGTGGGGAAGAGGCGGTCGCCGCTGCCGAGAATCGTGGGGAAGGTGATCAGGCGGTATTCGTCGATCAGGTCCTCGGCCATCAGCGCACGGACGACGCTGAGGCTGCCGGCGACGACCACGTCACGCCTCTCCTGCTTGACCGCGTCCACCAGGTCACCCGTGAGGATCCGCGAGTTGGCCCAGGCGGAGACGTCGGTGAGGGTGCGGGTGGCGACGAGCTTCCGGGCGGCGTTCACGCGCACGGAGAACGCGTCGTCGCGGTGCGGCCACAGCTGGGAGAACAGCTCCCAGGTGGTGCGGCCCAGCAGCAGGACCCCCTCGTCCAGGGCGGGCCCGAGCCGGAACTTGTCCCCGGCGACCGCCTCGGGGCCGTGCCGGAACATCCAGCCGCCGCCGGGTGTGCCCGCCCGGCCGTCCGGGTCGGAGACGAAGCCGTCCAGCGTGGTGAAGGCGATGACGATGACGCTCATGGCGAGGTCCTCTCGGAAGTCTCGATCGGTGGTCACCGGTATGTACCGGCGCCACCGGCCGGACTCATCGCCCGCGGCCGAAGTCGTCCGGGGACATCTCCCCGGGCAGGTCGAACGCCTCGAAGACACGCGGATCCGCGAACACCACGTTCCGCGCGACCCGCCCGCCGGCCACCGTGAACACCTGCAGTGTGTGCAGCCGGTGCCCGCCGTCCTGGGCGGGTGCGTAGGCGGCGAGAGCGGGCTGGCCGCCGGCGGTGAGCTGCCGTGTGAGCCACCCCGTCCCGCGCATCTCGAACACCCGTTCCATGAACAGGCCGTAGTCGCGGCGGCCCCGGTACCACAGCGGCACCGGCGGCATCTCCAGGACGGCCGCTTCGGTCAGCAGCCGCACCAGGGCGGGAACGTCGGCCGCCTCGAAGGCACGCGCGTACCGCTGGACGACCTCCCGCGCCTCCGCGTCGTCCGGCTCCTGCACCTCTCCCGGATCGCCCGCGTCGGCGACCGCGGCGCGGGCCCGCTGCAGCGAGCTGTTGACGGCGGCGACCGTCGTCCCGAGCTGCTCCGCTACCTCCGCGGCACTGAACTCCAGCACCTCCCGCAGCACCAGCACCGCCCGCTGCCGCGCCGGCAGCAGCTGCATCGCCGCCACCAGCGCCAACCGCAGATCGGCCCGCGTCTCGACGTCGTAGCGGGCGTCGGGGAACGGCTGCAGCCACGGGATGTCGAAGGAGGGCGTGAGCGGCGCCCATGGGTCCTCGCTCGGCGCACCGAGCCCGGACGGCAACGGCCGCCGCGCCCGCCCCTCCAGCGCGGTCAGACAGACATTGGTCGCGATCCGGTACAGCCAGGTCCGCACCGAGGCGCGTGAGGCGTCGTACCGCTCGCGGGCCTTCCACGCCCGCAGCATCGTCTCCTGCACCAGATCCTCGGCCTCGTGGAACGAGCCCACCATCCGATAGCAGTACGCCACCAACTCGCCCCGGTACGGCTCAAGGTCCATGGGGGTCATCATGCCTTCAGCCCGGTGGGAAGAAGGCCTGCTTTTCCGGCGGGGGCGGGACTCAGCGAGCCCCGGTCGTCGCCCGTCCCGCCGGCGGGCCCGGCCCGCCGACCACCCGGTTCACCGGCGGAGCCGGGGCGTGAGGACCGTGCGTACGGCCTTGGCGACCTTGCTCGCGGCGGAGCCGTCGTCTTCTTCGGGCTCCGGTTCCAGCGTGCGCTGGATCTGCTGGAGGAGCTGGTCGGCCGACCGCCACACCGGGACGAACAGGCCGGCGACCGGCCCCACGCCCGGGATCGGGCCGCCGGACAGCTCGGTCACCTTCTTGGCTGCCGCGACCGTCGCCGGGTCCCGCAGGATCACGTGCACCTCGTCGTCGACCAGCCGGAGCTCCATCTTGCGCGCGGCGGCCTCCTCCGGGTTCGCGTCCGTGGTCGTCTCCGGGTCCAGTTCGTCGATCTTGGCGGCCACGGCGTCCGGGTCGACGCCGAGTTCGCGCAGCACCCTGGCCGCCATGCTGTTCTCCGCCCGCAGCATGGCCTCCAGCAGGTGGTGGCTGCCGACCGGAGCGCCGCCGGCCAGTGCGCCCGCGGTGGACAGGGTGTCCTCGGTGGCGGGTGTGCCGTTCGGCCAGGGGCCGGCCGTGGTGTCCTGCGCCCCCTCCACCGAGGCCAGCACCGCGGCACGGATCTTGCTGACCGGAGTGATCCGCTCGGCGAGCACCTTCGCGCCGACGCCCTCACCCTCCCTGACCAGGGCGAGCAGGATGTGTTCCGTACCAATGTCGCTGTGGTGGAGCTGCTGCGCCTCGCGCAGGGCGAGTTCCAGCACCTTCTTCGCGCGCCCCGCGAACGGGATGTGACCGCTCAGTTCCTTCGTGCCGGGCTCGACCGCCGCGGCGATGTCGGCCTGCGCGGTCTCCTTGTCGTACCCGAGCTGGTGCAGGACTTGCGCCGCAGTGCCGTCCGGCACGTCGAGCAGCCCCAGCAGGAGGTGCTCCGTGCCGATGTGGCCGTGGTTGAGCTGCCTCGCCTGCTCCTGGGCCGCGACGACCACCCGGCGGGCCTTCACTGTGAACCTCTCGAAAGTCATGTCTCCATGGTCTCAACCCTGTCAATACACTGGTATTGATAGGGTCACCGTGTCGAAGGGAGGGTGCGATGGAGACACCGTCGGACTGGGAGGACCGGCTCGCGCGTTGGCAGAACGAGCTGGAGCTGTTCGAGCAGCTGGACGAGAAACCCTGGGTCACGCTGGCGAAGGCCGAAGCCGAGACCGGCGTGTCCCGCTCGGCCCTGCGCGCCTGGTACCGCAACGGCGAGATCCAGTCCCGGCTGGTGGACGGCCCGAACGGGCCGCAGCGCCTGGTCCAGCTGGACGCGGTGATCGAGCGCGCCGCCGCGTCCCCGCGCATTCAGCGGCGGGCGGAGCGGGAAGTCAGCCTGGAAGCCCAGGTCGCCCTGCTACGACACCGGGTCGACCAGCTCGAACTGCGGCTCGCGGCGCTGGAGCGGAAGTGACGGCCTGCTGAGCCGTCGGCGGACGACCCCGTGGCGGGAGGACGGGGTGTCCGGGCGGTGCTTCCGCCGCTGCCCCCGGCTCCGCCCTGCCGGGTGGACCGGGAGGTGGAGGATGGTGATGTGCCGGACCTCGGCGGCGCCGCTCCGCGCGAAGCGGCCGCGGCGACCATGTGACGCCCCGAGCACGACGAGCCGAAGGAGAGCGGTCCATGAATGCACTTCCCACCGAACGGTCCCTGCGCACCACCCCCGAAGGCCTCCTGTGGGAGCCCAGCGAGCGCTGGGTGCGCGGCCGCAAGGGTGACGTCACTGTCGTCGACAGCCGGCACCCCGTCCTCGTCTGGGAGCCCACGCTGCCCGTACCGCAGTACGCCTTCCCGCGCGCCGACGTACGCGAGGACCTGCTGCGCCCCGCGAAGAACCCGCGGACGGGCGCCCACACCGGATCCACAATCTTCTACGACCTCGAAGCCGGCGGTGAGCTGCTGGAGAACGCCGCCTGGACCTTCCCGGCCGCCGACCTGGCCCAGTACATCGCCTTCGAGTGGTTCCGGCGCAGCGGCAGGGGCCTGGACCACTGGTACGAGGAGGAGGAAGAGATCTTCATCCACCCCCGTGACCCCCACAAGCGGGTGGATGCCATCGCGAGCAGCCGGCACGTCCAGGTGTCGGTCGGCGGCACGCTCGTCGCCGACACCCACCGGCCCGTGCTGCTCTTCGAGACCGGTCTGCCGACCCGTTACTACGTACCGCGCGAGGACGTCCGCCTCGACCTTCTCGAACCCACCGAGCACCACACCGGCTGCCCCTACAAAGGCACGGCACAGTACTGGTCGCTGCGCGGCGAGGCCGACGTGCCGCCGAACGTCGTCTGGAGCTACCCGGACCCGCTGCCCGCCGTGGGCACGATCAAGGGGCTCCTGGCGTTCTACAACGAGGTGGCGGACATCGTCGTGGACGGGGAGCGCGTGGAGCGCCCCGTCACACCCTTCAGCACGATGCTCAGACAGAGCAGCCGACGTGGGCGAGGGCCTGCCTGAGCAGCACCCCGTGCCCGCCGGGCATCTCGCTCTGCACCGCTTCCGACACGGCCTCCTGCGGACTGAACCACACCAGGTCCAGGGCGTCCTGCCGGGGCCGGCAGTCGCCGGTGACCGGGACGACATACGCCAGGGACACCGCGTGCTGGCGCGGGTCGTGGTACGGCGTGACGCCCAGCGTCGGGAAGTACTCCGCGACCGTGAACGGCTGCAGCGAGGCCGGGATCCGGGGCAGCGCCACCGGGCCGAGGTCCTTCTCCAGGTGGCGCAGCAGGGCGTCACGGACCCGCTCGTGGTGCAGCACGCGACCGGAGACCAGGGTCCGGCTGACCGTCCCGTCCGGGCCGATGCGCAGCAGCAGGCCGACGCTGGTGACTTCGCCGCTGTCGTCGACGCGCACGGGCACCGCCTCGACGTACAGGATCGGCATACGGGCGCGTGCCAGCTCGAGATCGTCGGAGCTGAGCCAGCCCGGCGTGGTTTCGGTCATGTCAGACATTGCTTGATCATACTTTCAGGAGGGGCCGGAAAGGCCGTAGACCCGGCGTGCATTGTGTGCTCCCGCCCACTCTGCGAACCGCAGCGCGTCCGGCAGACTCAGTTCGTCGGCGTCCACCCGGTCCTGCAGCAGACCGGCCAGACCGCGGCGGAAGGCGAGCGCGCCCAGACAGTAGAACTCGGCCACACCGTAGGCGTCGGAGCTGTACAGCAGCTTGCGGAACGGCGTGATCTCCAAGGCCTCCTCCAGAACCGCCCGGGCGCGCGCCGGGCCGACGTAGTGGAGGGTGAGGCCCACGTCCAGGTACACGTGCTCGAACACGGCGGCCAGATAGGCGGCCTGGCGCTGGTACGGCCAGCAGTGCAGGAGCAGCACCGGGATGGTGCCGGTGGTCAGGTGCAGCCAGTCGGTGAGGTGGCTGGGGTCGACGCGGTGCAGCCGGATGTCGTTGTCGCCGAAGCCGGTGTGGAGCTGCAGGGGGAGGCCGAGGTCGACCGCGGTCCACAGCAGGTGCCGTACGAGGACGGGATCGTCCAGCCGGCCGCCGCGCGCCGACCAGTGCCGGGCCGCCTCGGTGACCTGCGTATGCGAGGGGCGCACCGGGTCCAGGTCGAAGCCGGTGCGGTAGGCGGCCACGGACTTCACCGCCACCACGCCCGGCCGCTGCACGGCCTCCAGCGCCGCCGCCTGAAAGGCGTCGCCGTAGTCGCCGGGCTCGACTCCCCGCGCCGCCACCGCCTCGGCGACGCCCTCCAGCCGTACGACCTCGTACGCCGTTCCGCCCGCGGTCTCGGCCAGCTCAGCGGGCGTGGTGAGGCGCTGCGGGGCGTACCCGGTGTCCACGCAGAACGTGCTTGTCCGAGCGGCGGTGAGGAAACGGCGGTGTACCTCCTGTCCGCCCAACTCAGCGCGCCGGGCGAGGTATTCGTCGGCCGGTGCGTGGCGCGGCAGGTCCAGGAGGGGAGCACAGTGGCGGCGGACCGCGATCCCGACCGGGCTGTCGAAGGGGGAGACGCCGGGCCAGGCCGAGCCCTCGGTGATCAGGTCCTCGAAGTCCTCCCGGGGCAGGTCGGCGGTGACGACGCCGTGGCAGTGGTGGTCCACCAACTCCAGTGCGTCGAGCGCCTCTTGGACCGGGCCGGTCATGGTCAGTACTTCCAGCGGTAGGCCGCCGCCAGCCGCTCGTCGTCCATCCCGTGTGCCGCCGCGATCTCCCCTTGTCGTACGGCGATCACGGCGTCCGCGAGGACCGGGCCGAGGGCGGTCCGCAGCAGTTCGTCCTTGCGGAACTCCTCGACGGCTTCGGTGAGCGAGGCCGGCAGGCGGCGGACGCCCCGGGCCGCCGCGTCCGCGGGGTCGAGGCGGGCCGGATCGCCGGTGATCTCCTCGGGCAGGGGCGTGGACGAGGTCAGGCCGTCGAGTCCGGCGGCGATGAGGCAGGCGAGGGCGAGATACGGATTGGCGGCCAGGTCGACCGGCTTGACCTCCAGGTTCGCCGCCTGGTCGTGCAGGCCCGCCGTGCCCGTGACGACCCGCACCGCGGCCTCACGGGTCTCGCGGCCCCAGGCGGTGAACACCCCGGCCCACTGGGAGGGCTTGAGGCGCAGATAGCTTGCCGGGCTGGGCGCGGTCACCGCCGTGAGGGCCGGGAGGCGGGCGAGCACCCCGGCCGCGAAGGACTCGGCGTCGGCCGTCATGCCGTGGCGGCCCTCGCCCCCCGAGTGCAGATTGACGCCGTCGCGCCAGGCGGAGAGGTGGATGTGGCCGCCGTTGCCGACGCCCTGCGCGAAGACCGCTGGGGCGAAGGACACCACCAGCCCGTGGCGCCGGGCCACCGCCCGGACGGTCTGCCGCACCAGCACGCTCCGGTCGGCCGCGGCCACCGGGTCGAGGGCGCCCACGGAGATCTCGAACTGCCCGGCCGCGTACTCGGGATGGATCTGCTCGACGTCCACGCCCTGCGCGGCGAGCGCGGCCAGCAGGTCGGCGGTGCAGTCGCTGAGTTCGACCTGGCGGGTGGCGCTGTAGGCGGGTCCCGAGGTCGCGGGCACGAAGTCGCCGCTCTCCGCTGGGCCCTGGCCGACGGCCCACTCGATCTCGATGCCGGCCTTGAAGGTGAGGCCGTGCCGGTCGGCGGCCTCCGAGACGACGCGGCGCAGGACCGTGCGGCTGCAGCCCGGGTGCGGCTCGCCCTCCTGGGTGATCCGGTCCACCGGCGCCCACGCCCAGCCGGGCTGTCCGGCCAGGACGACGAGTTGGTCGAGGTCGGGGTAGAGGCGCAGGTCGCCGTCCGGGGAGCCCAGGACGTCGGTGGAGACGATGGAGTCGTTCGCCAGGAACGTGTCGAACACCGGCGACATGCCCACGCCCCAGGCCGCCGCCGAGGCCAGCCTGGCCGTCGGGACGGTCTTCACCCGGCCGACGCCCGCGGTGTCGACGTACGCCAGGACGATGCCGTGCACGCCCCGCCCGGACAGTTCGTCGCCGAGCGCGGTGGCCCGTTCGACGTCACCCGGGCGGCCGCCGGGGACGGGGTCGGCAAGGGTCGTCATACGTCCTCCACGCTCGGCACGTCCGACAGGGGTGCTCCGTCAGGGTTTCACGGCCACCCCACCGAACTGCGGTACCACGGCGGGCGATCCGGGCTCGGCACGCCACTGCGAGCACGACACCAGGCCAGGCTCGAGGAGGTCCAGCCCCTCGAAGAAGGCGGCGATGTCCTCGCCGCTGCGGGCGGTGATCGGCGGGGTGGCGTTCTCGTTCCAGAACTTCATCGCCGGGATCTGGCCCGCCCCGCCCAGGTCGTCGTCGAAGGTGGGGTGGGTGAGGACCAGGAAGCTGCCGGAGGGCACCGCGGCGACGACCTTCCGTACGATCTCGCGCGCCTTCTCCGTGTCCAGCACGAAGTTGAGGATGCCCAGCATCATCACCGCGACCGGCTGGGTGAGGTCGAGAGTCCGGGAGGCGCGTTCGAGGATGGCGTCGGGGTCGTGGACGTCCGCGTCGATGTAGTCGGTGACGCCCTCATGGGTGCCCGTCAGCAGGGTGCGGGCGTGGGCGAGCACGATGGGGTCGTTGTCGACGTAGACGATGCGGGCGTCGGGGGCGATCCGCTGGGCGATCTGGTGGGTGTTGTCCGCGGTCGGCAGCCCGGTGCCGATGTCCAGGAACTGCCGCACCCCGCGCTCCTCGGCCAGGAACCGCACCGCCCGGCCCAGGAACCAGCGGTCCGCGCGGGCGATCTCCCGGATGATCGGGAACATCCCGGCGACGTGCTCGCCGACCTGCTGGTCGACCTCGTAGTTGTCCTTGCCGCCGATCCAGTAGTTCCACACGCGCGCGTTGTGCGCCACACCGGTGTTCAGCCTCGCCGACCCGCCCGGGGTGTGGCTCTCACTCACAACTCTGCTCCTTCTCAACACCTGTGGCCGTCGCCGCCATTGTGCCGTCCGGTGATCACGCTGTCCCGGGAATCGGCCGATCAGGTGTGCGGAACGGGCCGGTCGACCGACCGTCAGCCGCTCCGGGCGGGACCCGCGGCGGGCGTCCTGCCGCTCTGGACGTCCTTGAGCCGCTGGGCACCCGTGCGCACCGCCAGCTCCAGCGAGGGGCGCGCGCCCCCGGCCAGGCCACCGGCGGTGACGGTGATCGCGTCGTTGCCCACGCGTACGGCGGCCACGTCCAGGGTGAGGGTCGCGGGTGCGCCGTCCGCTGTCCCCTGCACCGTCACATGCAGGCCCTGCCGGGCGTCGCCCTGCTTGGGCACCGAGGCGGAGGTCACCTGGACCGTCCGCTTGCCGCCCTTGGCGTCGGTCGCGGTGAACTGGTCGCACTTGACCGGCAGGGTCTTCAACCAGGCCAAAGCGGCGCTCAGCCGGACGGGGTTGTAGGCGGCGACCTGGTGGAGCAGACGGGAGTCGCCCTGCTCGAAGCCGGTCAGCGCGGACACGCCGCTCGGCTTGCCCAGCAGGTCGTCGTCGTAGAGCGCGTCGAGGAGCCGCTGACAGTCGGCGGCATTCGCCTTCGCGGTCAGGAACTGGGCGACGTCGACCTTCCCGACGAGCAGGGTGTCGCCCCAGGCGGCGGCGCCCTTGACCTGGTTCCAGTCGCCTTCCAGGTCGTCCTCGGTGATGAGCGCGGCCTGTGCAGCGGACTTGGTGAGGCGGGCCGGGGCGGTGGGCGTGTTCCGGGCGAGCGGGGTGGCGGTGACCTCGGAGGCCGTCGAACCACCGCCGCCGCCCCCGCCCGAACAGGCAGCAGCGGTGGTCAGCAGCGCGGCCGCGGTCGACGCGGAGGCGAGCACGCGGAGGAGACGGGACGGACGACGGGTCATGACGGACGCCTCCGGAGAAGCCGGGAGAGGTGACAGGGGTGACAGGGGTGACAGGGGTGACAGCGGTGACAGACGTGACAGAAGTGGCCTTCCCAGCGCACCATCCGCCCCACTGCCCCACCAGCGCACTGGTCCGTCCGGGTGAGCAGGCCCAGCGGTACGGCAACTCGAACGCGCCGCCCGGCATGCCCGCACTTCCACCCGCGGCGACACTGACCCCATGCCGACGCGTACCGAGGAGTGACCATGCTGCCCGGATTCCTCGCCAGGGCGGTGGCGTTGCTGCTCGGTCGGCAGGGACGCTCCCTGCACCTGAAAGCGGCGGGCGGGGCGACGGCCGTGCTGGGCGTGGTGATGCTCATCGGCTCGTGGGCCGTCGTCGCCGCCGAACAGGACGCACCACGCGCCAATCTGCGGACGTACCCGCAGGCCCTGTGGTGGTCGATCGAGACGGCGACCACCGTCGGGTACGGCGACTTCTACCCGGTGACCCTCGGCGGCCGTGTCATCGGCGCCGTCGTGATGGTCGTCGGAATCACCACATACGGCATGGTCACCGCGGCCCTCGCCACCTGGTTCGTCGGACGGGAGCAGAAACGCCGCCACCATCTCGCCCTGCACGCCCACGAGTTGGGCGAGGAGACCGCCCGTGCCCTGCATGAACGCTTCGACCGGCTGGAGCGGATGGTGGCCGGGAGCGGCGAGCGGAACTGAGGGCGAGAGCGCTCCTTGCTACCCGTGAGTACCCCGCCGTGTGACTTCTGTGACGCCTGAGGTACGGTCCCCCGGGTTCGCGCGTACCCGCACGCCGCGGACTGTTTTTCGGGCGGTGTCGAAGGGGGGCGGCGGAAGCATGGAGTTCCACTTGGTCGACGAGGGCGGCGCGGGGCGGGCCGGCACGCGGCTGGAGGACCTGGCTCCGGAACCCCTGATGACCCGGGACTACGAGACCCGTCCCGCGCTCGTCTACGAGCGGCTGCGGGAGCGCCACGGCCCGGTCGCGCCGGTCGACCTGCTGGGTGTGCCCGCGTGGCTCGTGCTCGGTTACCGCGAGTCGCTGCAGGTGCTCCAGGACGACGCCGGCTGGCCCAAGGGCCTGGAGAACTGGCGGGCCCGTACGGAGGGCCGGGTGCCCGCCGACTGGCCGCTCGGCCCCTCCCTCGAGGTCAACCACGTCCTGATCCAGGGCGGCCCCGGATACCGCACGCTGCGCGGCGCCTGGGATGCGGCCCTGCGCCCCTTCCAGGACGCGCGGAGCCCGCAGGCCAAGCGACTCAAGGCGGCCGTCACCGGATACGCCGACGAGCTGATCTCCCTGCTCGCCCAGGGCGGCGGCACGGGCATGGCCGACCTGTCGGCGCAGTTCTCCCGCCCGCTGCCGCTGATGGCGGCGAGCCATCTGCTCGGCTTCCCGGGCTCGCAGGGCGACGACGCCCTGATGGACATGTGGCGGGTGCTGGACGCCGGCCCGGACGCCGAACCCGCCCTCGCCCGCCTGCTGGTGACGCTCAGCGAACTGGCCGCCGCCAAGATCGAGAAGCCGGGCGAGGACTTCCCCTCCCATCTGCTGGCCGCCCACCCGGACCTCTCCGTCGACGCGCTGGCCCGCGAACTGTTCATGCTGCTCGGCATGACCTCCGACCATGTCGGCATCCTCATCTCCAACACGGTCGTCGAGGTGATCGCGGGAGACAGCGAGGGTGGGGTGCGCACCACCCTGTCCGCGGGAATGGTGCGCGAGACCATGAACCGGGTGGTCATGCGCAAGCCGCCGCTGGTCAACTTCGTGCCGAGGTTCGCGGCCGCGGACACCCGGCTCGGCAACTACACCATCCACGCCGGTGACCCCGTGTGGGTCTCCTCCGCCGCCGCCCACGCCGACCCCCTCTTCGCCGGCCAGATGGCACCCGGCGCCGGCATCAGCAGCCGCGCGCACCTGTCCTGGGGCGCGGGGCCCCGCCAGTGCCCGGCCCGCGAGCTGGCGTCGACGATCGCTGCGGCGGGCGTCAGCCGTGTCTTCGAACGGTTCGGGCACCTGGAGCTCGCCCTGCCCGTCGACCAACTGCCGTGGCGTTCCTCACCGTTCATGCGGGGGCTGCGCTCGCTGCCGGTGCGCTACGAACTGTCCGGGCCTCCGCTGCCTCTCGCGCCGGCACCCGCGGCCGAGGCACCGGACGCCTCGCCGGCACCGGACCAGGCCGCCAAGCGGCGCTCGTCGCTGTGGCGCTATCTGACGGGCCTGATCCGGTCCGGAAGCTGAGCGTCCGCGCAGCTCGCGTAGGGTGGCGGGACCGCCGTAAGCCGTCCGGCGCCCCGTCGCGCCCCACCGGAAGCAGGTCATGTCCTCCGCCGCCTCGCCCCTCCTCACCGCCTCCGGCCCGCACACCGGCTCCGCCGACATACGCCTCGTCGTCACCGACATGGACGGCACGCTGCTGGACGACGCCAAGCGGATCCCGCCCGGCCTGTGGGAGACGCTGGCCGAACTGCGCCGGCGCGGAGTGCTGTTCAGCCCCGCGAGCGGACGGCAGTACGCCACCCTGGCCCGGGAGTTCGCCGAGGTCGCCGAGGGCATGGTGTTCATCGCGGAGAACGGCACCTACGTGGTGCGCGACGGCGTGGAGCTCAGCTCGGACCCCCTGGAGCCGGGTGTCGCGGGCCGCGTCGTGCAGGCCGTACGACAGCTGGTGGCCGGGGGCGTGGACGTGGGCGCCGTCGTCTGCGGCAAGCGCTCCGCCTACGTCGAGCGCAGCGACGAGGCGTTCCTGGCGGAGGTGCGCAAGTACTACGTCGAACACCGCGTCGTGGAGGACGCCACCGCGCTCGACGACGAGGTCATCAAGGTCGCTCTCTTCGACTTCGGCTCCGCCGCGCACACCACCGCACCCGCGCTCCAGTCCTTCACCCCCACCCACCAGGTGGTCGTCTCCGGCGAGCACTGGGTCGACGTCATGAACCGCACCGCCAACAAGGGCGCAGCCCTGCGCCGACTCCAGCACGACCTGGGCATCACACCCGCCCAGACCATGGTCTTCGGCGACTACCTCAACGACCTGGAGATGCTCGACGCCGCCGAGTGGTCCTTCGCCATGGCCAACGCCCACCCGGACGTCATCACCCGGGCCCGCCATCTCGCCCCGTCCAACAACGACAACGGAGTGCTGCGCACCGTCGCGCACGTGCTGAACCTCTAGCCGGTCGGCTGCGCACCCTGGTGTCACGGCCGACCCCCGCTGTTCAATGGTGCTGCACATGTCCGCCCGAGAGGGGAGCAGCCGTGTCTCCTGCCGCCGTGCCGCCCGTCGGCGCGCGCATCCGGCAGGCACGCCTGGCCAAAGGCGTGAGCCTGCGCTCCCTCGCCCGGGAGATCGGTGTCTCCGCGAGCCTGGTCTCCCAGATCGAGACCGGCAAGAGCCAGCCGTCGGTGAGCACGCTGTACGCCATCACCACCGCACTGTCGGTCTCCGTGGAGGCGCTCTTCGACGGCTACGAGGACGAGGCCGCCGCCTCGCCGGTCGTGGCCGCGGCCGCCGCCCCCGCCACCGTCCTGCACGCCCTCGCGGCCTTCGCCGCCGACCCCGGCCGGCGCATCGGACCGCTGGTCACACCGGGGGAGCGGGAGCTGCTGGAGCTGGACTCGGGGGTCGTGTGGGAGCGGCTCGGGCATGTTCCGGGCACCGACGTCGACTTCCTGCTGGTGACCTACCGGCCCGGCGGCTCCTCCTCCGGCTCCGGCGGCCTGATGCGGCACACGGGCACCGAGTACGGCTATGTGACCTCCGGAGAGCTGGTCCTCACCCTCGGCTTCGACGAGTACACGCTGGGCCCCGGGGACGCCGTCTGTTTCGAGTCGACGACCCCGCACCGCTACCGGAATGATGGAACCGAACCGGCCGTCGGGGTCTGGTTCGTGTTCAGCCAGAGTGTTCAGTAGCACTTGACACCTGCCCGGCGTGGTCGTTCACTCCGGAGTGGGGGTGGTCGCCATGGCGATCCGCACATATGGACCCAACGCCGTCGACTGGGAAGAGCGCATCGACCTGGACCGGCTGCGCAAGCAGCGCCTGGCCAGGCTCAACGAGACCCTGAACCGCTCCTCGCTCGGCGCGGTGCTCAGCTTCGACTTCGCCAACATCCGCTACATGACCGCCACGCACATCGGCACCTGGGCGATGGACAAGCTGATCCGCTTCGCCCTGCTGGTGCGCGGCGGCGAACCGGTCGTCTGGGACTTCGGCTCCGCGGCCCGCCACCATCAGCTCTACAACCCGTGGCTGGACTACAGCGACGGCAAGGAGGGCCCGCCCACCGGCGCCCGGGCAGGGATCTCCACCCTGCGCGGCGCCTTCCACCCGGACGCCGGGATCGCCGAGGACGTGGCCCGCAAGATCGCCACCGAGCTGCGCGAACACGGCCTCGCGAACGAGCCCCTCGGCATCGACGTCGCCGAGATGCCGATCCTCGCCGCCCTGCGCGCCGAGGGCATCGACGTCGTCGACGGCCAGCAGGTCTTCCTGGAGGCCCGCCGCACCAAGACCCGCGACGAGATCTCCCTGCTCACCCAGGCCTGCGCGATGGTCGACGCGGCGTATGAGGAGCTGTACGGCTATCTGCGCCCGGGCGTGCGCGAGAACGAGTGCGTCGGCCTGGTCAGCAAGGTCCTCTACGACCTCGGCAGCGAGTACGTCGAAGGCGTCAACGCCATCTCCGGGGAGCGTTGTTCACCCCACCCGCACGTCTACAGCGACCGTCTGATCCGCCCCGGCGACCCCGCTTTCTTCGACATACTGCACAGCCACCTCGGCTACCGCACCTGCTACTACCGCACCTTCGCGGTCGGCAGCGCCTCCCGCGCGCAACGGGACGCCTACGTCCGCTGCCGGGAGTACATGGACCAGGCCATCGCCCTGGTCCGGCCCGGCGCCACCACCGCCGACATCGTCCAGGTGTGGCCGCGCGCCGAGGAGTTCGGCTTCGCCGACGAGACCGCTGCCTTCGCCCTCCAGTACGGCCACGGCGTCGGCCTGTCCATCTGGGAGAAGCCCATCTTCAGCCGGCTGGTCTCCCTCGACCACCCCGAAGTCCTCGAAGAGGGCATGGTGTTCGCCCTGGAGACCTACTGGCCGGCCGCCGACGGCTGGTCGGCGGCCCGGATCGAGGAGGAACTGGTCGTCACCGCCGACGGCTGCGAGGTCATCACCAAGTTCCCCGCCGAGGAACTGCTGGTCGCGGGCCGCAAGTACTGGACGGTCGGCGGCGAGCTCAACACCCGCCGCGAGGCCCAGTCCCACCTCAACACCCGTATCAACGGGGGCACTTGATGTCCGACCGTGACGAACTCCTCGCCTTGTACGAGCAGATGGCCGTCATCCGCCGTACGGAGAAGGCCGCCCACGACCTGTTCCTGTCCGGCCTGGTCAAGGGCACCACCCACCTCGCCGCCGGGCACGAGGCGATCGCCGTGGGCGCGAGCGCCGCCCTGCGCCCCGACGACTACGTCTTCGCCACCTACCGCGGCCACCACCACGCGATGGCCCGCGGCGCCACTTCCGAGGAGTGCCTCGCCGAACTCATGCAGAGGGCGACGGGGCTGTGCAGGGCCAAGGGCGGCTCCATGCACCTCACCAAGGCGTCCATGAACATGCTCGGCTCGTACGCCATCGTCGGCGCCCACCTGCCGATGGCCGTCGGCGCGGCCTGGTCGGCCCGGCTGCGCGGGACGCGGCAGGTGGCCGTCGCCTTCTTCGGTGACGGCGCCACCAACATCGGCGCCTTCCACGAGGCGCTCAACCTGGCCGCCGTATGGAAGCTGCCGGTGCTGTTCGTCTGCGAGAACAACCTGTACATGGAGTACACGCCGATCGCCGACGTCACGGCCGTCGCCCGCCCGGCGGCCGACCGGGCGCCCGCGTACGGCATCCCCGGCGAGGTCGTCGACGGCAACGACGTCCTCGCCGTTAAGGAGGCGGTCACCCGCCTCGCCGAGCGGGCCCGGGCAGGAGACGGGCCCGCTCTGCTGGAGGCCGAGACCTACCGCCACTTCGGGCACAGCCGCGCCGACCCGGCCACCTACCGCCCGGCCGAGGAGGTCGAACGCTGGCTCAAGCACGACCCGTTGGACCTCGCGCGCGGAAGGCTGGTGGAGCTGGGGGTGGACGAGGAGACGGTCATCGCGGCCGACGAGCGCGCCCGTGACCTCGTACAGCAGGCGGTCGAGGCGGCGAAGAACGCGCCGCTCCCCGATCCGGGCGACGCGTTCACCGACGTATGGGCGGACGGAGGTGCGGCATGGCGGACGTGAGCACGGACCGTGACGTCATCACCTACCGCGAGGCGGTCGCCGAGGGCATCGCGCGGGAGATGCGCCGCGACCCGGCCGTGGTCTGCCTCGGCGAGGACATCGGCGAGGCGGGCGGGGTTTTCAAGACGACCGTCGGGCTGCTCAAGGAGTTCGGGCCCGAGCGGGTGTGGGACACGCCCATCTCCGAACAGGCCATCGTGGGCGCGGCGATGGGCGCCGCGATGACCGGGATGCGGCCGATCGCCGAGATCATGTTCTCCGACTTCCTGGCCTGCTGCTGGGACTACCTCGCCAACGAGATACCGAAGGTGCGGTACATGACGGGCGGTCAGGTCACCGTGCCGCTCGTGGTGCGCACCGCCAACGGCGGCGGGCTCGGCTTCGGCGCCCAGCACTCGCAGGCCACGGAGAACTGGGCGCTGACCGTCCCCGGGCTGAAGATCGCCGCCCCCGCCACGCCCGCCGACGTCATCGGCATGATGGCGGCGGCCATTCGCAGTGACGACCCGGTGGTCTTCTTCGAGCACAAGGGGCTGCTGGCGAGCAAGGGCGCGCCCGCGCCACCGGGTCACGTGGTCGAGCTGGGGCGCGCCGCCGTGGTGCGCGAGGGCTCGGACATCACTCTCGTCGCCCTCGCCTCCATGGTCCCGGTGGCGCTGAAGGCCGCCTCGCAGCTGTCCGCGGAGGGCATCGAAGCGGAGGTCGTCGACCTGCGCTGCCTCGTCCCGCTCGACGTCGCCACCGTCCTCGCCTCCCTCGCGAAGACCTCGCGGCTGGTGACCGTGGAGGAGAACCCCTTCCAGGGCGGCTGGGGCGCCACTGTCGTGTCGGTCGTCGCCGACGAGGGCTTCGGGCTGCTGGACGCGCCGGTGCGCCGGGTGGCGGGGGAGTGTGTGCCGCTGCCCTTCGCCGACGCGCTGGAGGAGCAGGTCATTCCCACCGTGGACAAGGTCGTGACGGCGGTGCGGAGTCTCGCCGCGTACTGAACACCCCTGAGGAGGAAGCGCGATGACCGATCGGATACTGCTTCGCGCGGGGCACGTGCTCTCGATGGATCCCTCCGTCGGGGATCTGCCGAGGGGGGACGTCCTCATCGAGGACGGCCGGATCACGGCGGTACGGCCGGAGATCAGCGCCGACGCCGAGGTCCTCGACATGACCGGCCGCATCGTGATCCCCGGCTTCGTCGACACCCACCGCCATACCTGGGAGGCCTCGATCCGCGGCGTCGCCCCCGACGCCACCCTGGACGACTACTTCGTCGACATCCTCGACACCTTCGCCCCGCTGTACACCCCCGAGGACGTGTACGCGGCCAACCTCGCCGGTGCCCTGGAGTGCCTCAACGCCGGCATCACCACGCTCGTCGACTGGTCCCACATCAACAACACGCCCGAGCACCCGGACGCCGCGATCCAGGCGCTCACGGAGACCGGCATCCGCGCCCAGTACGCATACGGCAGCGCCAACACCTCCCTCGCCGACTACTGGTTCGAGAGCAAGATCGCGATCCCGGGCGACGACGTCCGACGTATCCGCGCCCAGTACTTCTCCTCCGACGACGGCCTGCTGACCATGGCGCTCGCCACCCGCGGCCCCGGCTTCTGCGTGAACGACGTCGTCACCTCCGAATGGGCCCTCGCCCGCGAACTCGACATCCCCATCACCGTGCATGTGGCGATGGGCCGCCTGGCCGGCCGCTTCGGCATGGTGAAACAGCTCAACGACCTCGGCCTCCTCGGCCCGGACACCACCTACATCCACTGCTGCTACCTGCACGAGGACGAGTGGCAGATGGTCGCCGACAGCGGTGGTACGGTCTCCATCGCGCCGCAGGTGGAGACCCAGATGGGGCACGGCTGGCCGCCCGTGATGGCGGCGATCGAGCACGGACTGCGACCGTCCCTGAGCATCGACGTCGTCACCACCGTGCCCGGCGACATGTTCACCCAGATCCGCGCGGCCTTCGGCGCCGAGCGCGCCCGGCTCAACGCCGACTGCTGGCAGGCCAACATGCCCGTACCGGAGAGCATGTTGACGGCACGTCAGATGCTGGAGATCGCGACGAGCAACGGCGCGCATGTCGCGGGACTGGAGCACCGCACCGGTTCCCTGACCCCCGGCAAGCGCGCCGACGTCGTCGCCCTGGACGCCACCGCGCTGAACATCGCGCCGGTGCACGACGCCGCCTCCGCGGTCACGCTGTGCGCGGACGTCTCCAACGTCGAGACCGTCATCGTCGACGGTGTGATCCGCAAGCGCGACGGCAGGCTGACGGCCGACGTCGCACGCGCCCGGCAACTCGTCGAGGAGTCCCGCGACCGGCTGCTCGCGGCGAAGGAAGCAAAGGCGAAGGAGGCGAAGCCGACCGCATGACCCGGCATCTGGTGCGGCGGGCCGCCGACGCGGCCGAGCCGCCGTACGACGCACACGGTTACCGGCGCCGCACGCTGGTCGGCGAGGACGACGGCAGCGTGCACACCGGCTTCGGCCTGTGCGAACTGCGCCCGGACGGCGCGCTGTCGGCGCATGTCCACTCGTACGAGGAGAGCTTCCACATCCTCGACGGGACCGTGATCCTCGACATGCCCGACGGCTCGTACCTCCTGGAGGAGGGCGACTACGGCATCCTGCCGACCGGCGTCCCGCACGCCTGGCGCGGCACCGGGGACACACCCGCACGCTGGGCGGACATGCTGGCGCCGGTCCCGCGGGCACGCTACGGCCACGACACCCAGGCCGTGCGCGACCTGCCTGTGCGAAACCCCGTCCGCATCGACGTCCGCGACCCGCGCACCCGCACCTTCGGCCACTTCGAGCCCGCCCAGATGGACCCCGGCAAACAGTCCCAGGACCTTCTCGCCGTCTCCGCGAGCATGCGTACCGCACTGCTCGTCTACAGCGGCATCACGGTGAAGATGATGGTCGACAGCGACCTCGGCGCGGTCGCCTCGACGATGTTCATGGTCCAGTACGCGCCCGACGGTGTCGCCGGCACCCACGACCACCCCTTCGAGGAGACGTACTACTTCCTCGAAGGCGAGGCGGACGCGGTCTTCGACGGCGAGCGCTACCGGCTCGGGCCCGGCGACTGCGCCTGGGCGGGCGCCGGCTGCGTGCACGGCTTCGCCAACGCCGGTACGGGGCCGCTGCGTTGGCTGGAGACCCAGGCGCCGCAGCCGCCGCCGCGCCACTCGTACCGGTTCACACGGGACTGGGAGTACCTGAGGGAGGTCCTGGAGTCATGAGCAGCGTCGTTGTCGTCGGTGGCACGTCGGGCATCGGCCGCGAGTTCGCCCGGGTCCGGGCCGAGCGGGGCGACGAAGTGGTCCTCACCGGCCGCGACCCCGACCGCACCGAAGCCGTGGCCAAGGAGATCGGCGCGCGAGGCCTCGCCCTCGATCTGTCCCGGCCGCGCGAGATCGCCGCGGCGCTGGCGGACGTCGGACGTGTCGACCACCTGGTCCTCGCGGGCGTCTCCCGCGACGAGAACCGGGCGACGGACTACGACATCACCGCCGCCCTGCGCCTGGTCACCCTGAAGCTGGTCGGCTACACCGAGGTCGTGCACGTGCTGCGCCCGCGCATGACCGACGACGGCGCGATCGTCATCTTCGGTGGCCAGGCCAAGGAGCGCCCCTACCCCGGCGCCACGACGGTGGCCACGGTGAACGCGGGCGTACGGGGCCTGGTGAACACGCTCGCGGTGGAACTCGCCCCGATCCGCGTCAACGCCGTCCACCCGGGCGTCGTGGGCGACAGCCCCTACTGGCAGTCCAAGCCGGAGGAGGTCCTGGCCTCCCTGCGCGCCAGGACCCCGACCGGACGGCTCGCCACCATGGCGGACGTGGTGGACTCGGTGGACTTCCTGCTGCGCAACCGGTCGGTCAACGCAGTGGAGTTGAGCGTGGACGGGGGGTGGCTGTTGGGGTGAGCCGACACCTGGAGGAGCGTTACGCGACCGCGCGTCGGCGGGGATCGGTAGCGGCCGATGGGCGCGGGGCCCTTCCGGGGGTGAGGGAGAGCCTGCGGCTGAACCGCTGAGGCGGACCTTCGGGCGGGTCCAGTCCGGCGGTGCCGGTCGGAGCGCGCCGGGTGGTGGCCAGTGGCGTCAGGCCTGCTCGGCCGCGGTCGGGCGGGCGGCGGGCGCCAGCAGCGCGACGGCGACGGCGGTGGCGACGATGAGGACCGCCACGACGATCCGGGCCCAGCCCGGCGCGTCCGCGGTGAAGAAGACCGGAAGGCCCAGCAGAGCCGAGACCACCCGCGAGCCGACGACGACCCGCAGGGCGCGGACGTTGCCCCGGCCGGCGGACCGGTAGCAGGCCAGGGTGACGGCGCCCAGCACCGCGCCGGTGATGGCGATGCCGGGCGGCGGCCCGGGGTGCTGCCACAGCCCGACGATGCCGGCCAGGTCGAGCACGGCGAGAACTGCGCAGAGGGTCATGCCGATGGTGCGACGCATCAGATGCTCCGTTTCTCGTGCGAGTGGACGTCTCAGCGGTTGGTGTGCGAGGACTTGAGCCGGTCGACGCCGTCGCCCCGCAGGGCGTCCAGACAGGCGGTGCGTCCGGTCGAGAGCAGCAGCAGGGCCAGGGCGGGCCCGGCGATCTCCGGCCCCTCGCCCACCGCCCAGTCGGTGTCGGTCGCCCGCAGAGCGAGGCCGGCCAGGCGGCGCGCGGCGTGGAACGGCCAGCCCATCGCCCAGACCCGCCGCAGTGCTCGACGGCTGTGTTCGGCCGGGACGGGGAACTGCCGAGCGAGCGGTAGGGCGATGTCCTGGCTGTGGACGATGGCGTCGAACAGTGCGTTGCGGGTGTCCAGCACCTTCGCCGTGCGGCGGGTGTCGGCGTGGCCGCGGATCGCGGCGACCAGGTCCGCGGGCTCACGGGAGCCGTGCCGGCGGGCCAGCACGGTATTGATCCGGTCGGGGTTGAACCGGGCGCGCGGGGCGACCGCGACCATGTCCCAGGTGGTGATGGTGGGGACCAGGGCGAGGTGACCCGCGACGTCCCGCACGCGCCAGCCCCGGCACAGGGACTCCTGTTCCCATTCGGCCGGGGTGAGTTCTTCCAGCAGGTCAGCGATCCGCAGGCGGGTCGTGCGTACAGCAGACCAGTAAGCGTTCGAGTCGCCCATGACAGCCCCCAAAGGTCCGAACCTCGGACTATATTAGTACGAGGTTCGGACTTTCTGCAATGATGGCGGCATGACCGACGATGACGCTGACGAGCTCAACCTGGGACTCCTGATGTTCATCCCGTACCGCTTCATGGAGTCGGCCGTGATGGCCGCCCTGAAGTCCGCCGGGCACGACATCTCACTCACTCAGGCGCGGGTCTTCCAGCGGATCCGTCCGGAGGGCTCGCGGCTGGCCGAGCTGGCCGAGGCGTCACAACTCAGCAAGCAGACCATCGGGTCGATCGTCGACCAGCTCGAACGAGCCGGCTACGTCCGACGCGTGCCCGACCCGAGCGACGCACGAGCCCGACTGGTCACCATCACCGCCCAGGGCCATGAACTCATCGAACTGAGCCTGCCCGTCGTCCGCGACATCCAGGGGGAATGGACGGCCCACCTGGGCCCCGTGCGCACCCGGCAGCTGAGACAGGCCCTGGAAGCGCTGCGGGAGATCACCGATCCACACCGCTGACACCCGCATCCAGCCCCGAAAGGGTGTCCCGCAGAGGCTTTCCGGATGCCCCGGCGGGTCAGCCGGGCTGAGGACCCGGTCATGATCGCCCGGCGATGAGAGGCCTTGGCCGTGTGGGCCGGGCTCCGCCCTCGCTCACCCGCGGCAGAGATGCCGCAGGCGTCCGGATGGGTCAGGGTGTGGGCGAGGCCCCGGCGAGTGCCATCCACTCTCGGATCGTCTCCTGGTGCGACACCCGCCATGCCCCCATGACATGAGAGCTGAGTCAGCGCTTGACGCCGACACCCCCGTACAGCGACACGGGCCCCTCGCCGTCCGGTGGCTCGCCCATGCCGAGCTCGGGGTGCCAGTCCACCACGGACACGATCCCCGGCTCGATGAGGTCGAGTCCCTTGAAGAAGCCGCCCATTTCGGTGTGCGTGCGGGCCACCAGGGTCACTCCGCCCGCCGCGTAGGCCTCGATGCCCCGCCGTACGTGCTCCGGCTCGAAGTCCGCGGTCATGGCGGACAGGACCAGGCAGCTGCCCGGGGCGAGGGCGTCGACGAGGGTGCCCACCAGGTCGTGGGCGCCGTCCTCGTCGGCGATGAAGTGCAGCAGGGCGATCAGGGACAGGGCGATCGGGCGGTCTAAGTCGAGGATGCGGCCCGCCTGTTCGAGGATGGTGGCGGGGTCGCGGGCGTCGGCCTGCAGGTATTCGGTGACGCCTTCCGGGGTGCCGCGCAGCAGGGCGCTCGCGTGGGCGAGGACGATCGGGTCGTTGTCGACGTAGACGACGCGCGCGTCCGGCGCGACCCGCTGGGCGATCTGGTGGAGGTTGGGCTCGGTCGGTATGCCCGTGCCGATGTCGAGGAACTGGCGGATTCCCGACTGCTCGACGAGCTTGCGCGTGGCGCGCTGCATGAAGCGGCGGTTGGCGCGGGCGGCCCGCGGTGCGTCCCCCTGGATCGAGGCGATCTGCCGGCCCAGCTCCTCGTCGACGGGGTAGTTGTCCTTGCCGCCGAGGAACCAGTCGTAGACGCGTGCCGGGTGCGGCCTCGTCGTGTCGATCCGCGGCGCGGCCGACTCGGTCCCCGTCACATGAAGCTCCTCTGCTCGACAGGCCCAAAAGGCGTGTGTGCGAGCAGTGTTACACGATCATGCCACGCGACGGAGACTGTCTTCGGCCACCTCCTTGTCGAGCGCCGCCCGCACCAAGGCAGCGGCGAGCACAGCAGGTTGGGTGTTCCCGGCGAGCTTCACCAGCCGGTCGGGGTCCTTCGGCAGACCCAGCCGCTCCGCTCCGTCGAGCGCCTTGCGGTCCAGGTACGGGGCCGCTTCCGGCCACACCCGCTGGGCCTCGCGCAGAAAGATGTCGGCCCCGGCCGGACCGAGGCCGGGGACCTCCTGGAGCAGACGGCGCAGCTCGCCGACGTCGCCGTCCGCCTCCTTCCGCAGCCGACGCAAGTCCCCGCCCCACCGCTCGATCAACAGCTGGGCGCCGTCACCGAGTTGAGTGGCGGTGCGCTCGTCGTAGCGGCGGTAGCCGCCCCGGCCCAGCGCGTCCACCCGCCGCTGCCAGTCGGCCTCGGCCATCCGGCGCGGGTCGCGCAGACCCGCCCGGTACAGCTCGCGGGCGGAGTCGACGGCGATGGACCCGCGGATGCGGGCACTGAGCAGCAGCGCGAGGACGAGCAGCCGGTACAGCGGCTGCGGGGTGTCCTTGAGCGTGATGCCCGCCTCCTCGGCGAACGTCTGCCCATGTGCCCGCACCAGTTCGCGGACGACGTCCTTGCGCCCGCTCATGGCTTCAGCGGGTCATGGCCGATCGTCATCAGCCGGTGCCGGCGGTCGGTGTCCTCGGCCTCCGGCTCGTTCTCCGGGTCCGACTCCTCCGTCACGGTGTCCACGACCTCGTACATGACGCGGACGTCGTCGTCCGTGAGGTCCGTGCGCCGCTTCTGCAGGATCGCGAGGACATGCTGCCCTGTGGACGTGCCCGCCTGCTCGGGCAGGGGCTCCGTGTTCTCGTCGGCGTCGCTCACCCGCAGCCAGGCCGCGAGCTCCTGGGAGGTCATGTTCACCGCGCGGTGGAAGTCGTCCCACAGTGCGTCGAGTTCGAGGGCGTCGGTCATCGAGTGCCTCTTCCGTACGTGCATGGTCCGGCCGGCGACGGGTCAGTCCTCGCGCGGCCAGTTCTCCGCGTCGAACATCCACCGCTGCTTCTCGAGCTCCGCGGTGAGGGAGATCAGCAGGTCCTGGGTGACGGGATCCGGCTCGGCGGTCGCGGCGATGCGCTCGCGCAGCCGTCCGATCGCCGCCTCCAGCACGTCCGAGATCAGTTGGACGACGTCCGTGTCCCGTACCCAGCCGTCCTTCGGGCCCGGCAGCGTGTAGGCCGCCGCGATCGTCTCGGGCCGGCCGTCGGGCGGCAGGCCGAGCGCCGAGGAGCGCTCCGCGACCGTGTCGGCGTACGTACGGGCCGTGGTCACCACCTCGTCGAGCTGAAGGTGGATCGAGCGGAACCGCGGGCCCACGATGTTCCAGTGCACCTGCTTTGCGATCAGTGAGAGGCCGAGAAGATCGACGAGAGTGCTCTGCAGCGCGTCACCGGCGATCTTGCGGGCCGGTTCCGGAAGTGTGCTCTTCACCGCGGTCATCAGGGCGCTTCTCCTTCCAGTCATTGCGGTCACTCCACGCGATCTCGGGTGCCCGTGGCGAAGTCCTGCAAACAGGGGGCGGCGCCGGCGGTGCCGTCTCAGCCCGTGAGCGCACCGTCCAGGAACCGGGACAGATCGGCGAAGACCTCGGCCTTGTTGGTCTCGTTGAACACCTCGTGCCGCGCGCCCGGATAGATCCGTTCGGTGAGATCGCCGCCGCTGAGCTGCTCGACGCCGACGCGGCTCCCGGGGAGCGGGACCAGCCGGTCGTCGTCGCCGTGCAGCCACAGCAGCGGCAGCCGCCCGACATCACCGTTCTTGGTGACGGTCTCCAGCGTCCGCGCGAACGCCTCCACGGTCGGCCGCTTCATCGGACCGTGCCAGACCAGCGGGTCGGCCACGTACGCCGCCCCGACCGCCGTATCCCGGGACAGCGAGGCCGGGCTGATGGGCGTGTCGGGGATCTCGTCGAGCGCGAGCAGCTGCCCGGGCAGCTCCCACGCGCCGATCACCGGCCCGGACAGCACGAGCGCCGCGAGCTCGTCGCCGTACCGCTGTGCGTAACGGGCCGAGATCAGCCCGCCCATGGAATGCCCGATCAGCACGACAGGCAGCCCCGGGTACAGGGACCGCACCAACCCCGCCACGAGATGAACGTCCCCCACCACATCCTCGAAGTCCTCGACCAGCACCGGCTCTCCGGCCGACCTGCCATGCCCCACATGATCGGGCGCGAGGACCGCGGCCCCGTGCTCGACCAGCACGCCGGCCAGTTCCGCGTACCGGCCGGCGTGCTCCCCGTAGCCGTGCACGACCAGCGCCACATACCGGGGCCGCTCCCGGGGCCACTCGCGTACGGCGATCGAGCCGTGGCTCCCGGTGACGGTGTGCTCGCGGGCGTCGGCCATGTCTCCTCCAGCTGCGTCGGTGAAGGTCGTGGTGTCCCGAGTGGCCTGGTGGCCCTGGTGACCTTCCGGGATCTTCCCAGGCGGTGCGGCAGCGGTCTACACTCCAAAACTAGCAGCGCTAATTAAGTGTGTCGTCGGTCAGGAGTCCTGTCGTGCGCCCCGTCCACTTCGCGGCCGCCCGCCGCACCCCCATCGGAAAGCTGCGCGGAGCCCTGTCCTGCCTGCGCCCCGACGACCTCGCGGCGCACGTCATCCGTTCCCTCGTGGCCGACGTCCCCGCCCTCGACCCGGCGCGCATCGACGACGTCCACTGGGGCGCCGCCAACCAGGCGGGCGAGGACAACCGCAACGTCGCCCGCATGGCCGCCCTGCTCGCCGGCCTCCCCGCGTCCGTCCCCGGCGCCACGGTCAACCGCCTGTGTGCCTCGGGCCTGGAGGCGGTGACGACGGCCGCCCGCACCATCGCCGCCGGAGAGGCCGACATCGTCCTCGCGGGCGGCTCCGAGTCGATGAGCCGCGCCCCCTTCGTCCTGCCCCGCCCCGACGAGGCCCTCCCGCACCGCATCGAGACCGCCGACACCCGCCTCGGCTGGCGCCTGGTCAACCCTGCGATGAAGGACCTCCACGGCCTGCTGTCCATGGGCGAGACCGCGGAGGAGGTCGCCGACCGCTACGGCATCACCCGAGAACGCCAGGACGAGTTCGCCCTGCGCAGCCACCAACGCGCCGCCGACGCCCGCAAGAACGGGCACTTCGACGACGAGCTCCTCCCGGTGGAGCGCCCCGACGGCGTGCTCGTCGACGCCGACGAAGGCATCCGCGAGGACACCTCGTACGAGAAACTCTCCCGCCTCAAGCCCGTCTTCCGCGCCGGAGGCACGGTCACCGCGGGCAACGCCTCCCCGATGAACGACGGCGCCGCCGGCCTGCTCCTGGTCAGCGAGGAAGCCCTCAACGAACTGGGCCTGGAATCCCTGGGCCGCTACATCGCCGGCGCCTCGGCCGGAGTCCACCCCGACGTCATGGGCATCGGCCCGGTCCCCGCCACCCGCAAGGCCCTCGCCCGCGCCGACTGGACCGTCGCCGACATCCAGGAGGCCGAATTCAACGAGGCGTTCGCCGCCCAGGCCCTCGCCTGCGTGGACCAGCTCGGCATCGACCCCGACCTGGTCAACCCGAGCGGCGGCGCGATCGCCCTGGGCCATCCGCTGGGCTGCTCGGGAGCACGGATCCTGACGACACTGCTGCACCGGATGCGGCGGACGGGGGCGGAGCGAGGGCTGGCGACGATGTGTGTGGGGGTGGGGCAGGGGAGTGCGGTGCTGGTCGAACGCCATTAGCCAACCCAGCCAGTCCGGCGTTTGAGGACGAGGCCGTTCAGGCCGGGAGCGGGGGTCTGGGGGCGGCAGCCCCCAGCAGCGGCCGCACCACCGCCGGGTGCCAACCAACGAGACGGTACTTACACGCCCCGTCGGCTGCCCATAGCATCGGTTCCCGCATGAACACGATGACGCTCTGGCACATAACCGGCTGGGAGTTCGCCGCCCTCGCCTGCGCAGCCCTCCTCGTCGGCTTTTCCAAGACCGCCGTGAGCGGCGCCAACACGGTGAGCCTCGCCATCTTCGCCGCGGTGCTGCCCGCCCGCGCCTCCACCGGCGTACTCCTGCCGATCCTGATCGTCGGCGACGTCCTGGCCGTCCTCACCTACCGGCGGCACGCCCACTGGCCCACGCTGTGGCGGCTGTTCCCCGCGGTCGCGGCGGGCGTGGTGGTCGGCACGGTGTTCCTGATGTGGGCCGACGACGGGATCGTACGGACCTCGATCGGCGCGATCCTGTTGCTGATGGCGGGCGTGACGGTGTGGCGGCGGCGCACGGCGGAGGCCGACGAGGAGCCGGACTCGGTGGCCACGAGGTCCGGCCGGATCAAGGCCCGCTCGTACGGCGTGCTCGGCGGCTTCACCACGATGGTCGCCAACGCGGGCGGCCCGGTGATGTCGATGTACCTGCTGTCGGCGGGCTTCCGCAAGCTCGGCTTCCTGGGCACCTCGGCGTTCTTCTTCCTGATCGTGAACGTGTCGAAGGTGCCCTTCAGTGCCGGCCTCGGCCTGATCGACGGCCGCTCGCTGTTCCTCGACGCCGCACTCGCGGTGTTCGTCGTGCCCGGTGCGTTGTTCGGCAAATGGGCTGTGAACCGGATCAACCAGCGCCTCTTCGAACAGCTGGTGATCGCCGCGACGATCGTGGGCGGCCTGCAACTGCTGCTCCGCTGACCCGGCTACTCCTCAGCCGAGCCCCGCAACAAACCCGGCAGATCCGCGAACGACTCGATGACGTGATCGGGCGTACCGCTCGCATCCCGATGTGTCTCGGGCAGATACTTCCCGGTCTTCACCAGTACGCCGCTGATCCCGGTCCGCTGAGCTGCCAGCACATCGGACTCGATGTCGTCCCCGACCATCAGCGCCTCAGCCGCCCCCACCCCGAGCCGCGCCAGCGCCGCCTCGAAGAACGCCGCCGACGGCTTCCCGGTCACCTCGGCCTCCGTCCGGGCCGCCTGCTCCAGCCCCACCAGGAACGCCCCGGAGTCGAGCTGCAGCCCGGCATCGGTACGCCAGTACAGATTCCGGTGTACGGCCACGAGCCGGGCCCCGCGCTGCAGATACCCGAAGGCCCGGTTGAGCGCGTCGTAGTCGAACTCCGGCCCTGCACCCCCGACGACCACGACATCCGGCACGCTCTCCGCATCGTCAGGGTCGACATCCGCAGGGTCGAAAAGCGCAACCCCGTCGAGATCCTCCCGGATGTCCCCGCTGTTCAGCAGCACACACCGGGCCCCCGGGCAGTGCTCGGCGAGATACGCGGCGGTGGCGACGGGTGCGGTCAGGATGTCCTCCGCGTCGACCGCGAACCCCGCCTCCCGCAAGGTCCCGGCGATGGACGCCCGGGTCCGGGAGGTCGTGTTGGTGACCAGCGCGACCCCGAACCCGGCCTCGCGGATCCCCCGCAACGCCTCGACCGCCCCCGGCAACGGCTCCCACGAGACGGTGAGCACCCCGTCGATGTCGATGAGAACGGCACGCACGGACTCACGCCCAGACCCACTCACGGACTCACGCCCTGATTCCATGCCTGGAAGATAGCCGCGCACCGCCCGCCACCCCGGGAATGCGACGGCGGAAGCCGTTGTTGGACCGGCTGTGATTGACATGCTCGGATCAAGGATCCGTGGCGTGGGCGAAGGGAGAACCTCATGGCACGCAGCACCGCGCGCCCCGTCGTCAAGCTGAAGTCGACGGCCGGAACCGGAGTCACCTACGTGACCCGCAAGAACCGCCTCAACGACCCCGACCGACTCGTCCTGCGCAAGTACGACCAGGTGGCCGGCGCGCACGTCGAGTTCCGCGAGGAGCGCTGAAGCAGCCCGCGACGACCAGGCCGCGGCCTTGAGGAACCACCCTCCGGCCGCGGTCCCGGAAAGGAAAACCCCATGAAGCCCCGCATCCATCCCGACACCCGCCACGTGGTCTTCCGTGACCGCGCCGCGGACGTCACCTTCCTGACCCGCTCCACCGCCGACTCGTCGAAGACGATCGAGTGGGAGGACGGCAACACGTATCCCGTGATCGACGTCGAGATCTCCTCGGCGTCCCACCCCTTCTACACGGGCAGGTCACGGGTCCTGGACACGGCGGGCCGCGTGGAGCGCTTCGAGCGCCGCTACGGCCGCTCCACGGCGACCCGTCGCTGACGCGGCTGCGCGCCCTACCCGAGGAGAGCAGAACCATGAAGGTCCGCAAGTCCCTGCGCTCGCTGAAGTCCAAGCCGGGCGCCCAGGTGGTCCGCCGACGGGGCGTGGTCCACGTGATCAACAAGAAGGAGCCCCGCTTCAAGGCCCGCCAGGGCTGAGCGCATGAACGAGACGGCCGTCCGGTACTCCACCGGGCGGCTGTCCCGCATCCCCCGCAGCCGTGCCCACCGCCGACCTCGTACGCTCGCACCCATGTCCCCCCACGTCCTGATCCTCGGCGGCACCACCGAGGCCCGCGAACTGGCCGCCGCGCTCGCGGCACGTCCCGGCGTACGCGTCACCACCTCGCTGGCGGGGCGGGTGACCCGGCCGGGCGCGCTGGCAGGGGAGGTACGCGTCGGAGGCTTCGGCGGGGCGGAGGGCCTGGCCGACTGGCTGCGCGACCAGCACGTGGACGCCCTCGTGGACGCGACGCACCCTTTCGCCGAGGCCATCACGGAGAACGCGGCACAGGCCGCGTCGGCGACCGGCGTCCCCGCGGTCGTCCTGCGCCGGCCGGGCTGGCAGCCCGGCCCCGAGGACCGCTGGCACATGGTCCCGTCCCTGGCCGCGGCGGCGGACCTGCTGCCGCGCTTCGGTCCCCGCGTCTTCCTGACCACGGGCCGCATGGGCCTGTCCGCCTTCGCTCACCTGACTGACCGTCACTTCGTCGTACGGTCCGTGGAGGCCCCCGAGCCGCCGATGCCGCCGCACACGGAAGTGCTGCTGGCGCGCGGGCCGTTCACGGTGGACGACGAGACGGCGCTGCTGAGCGAGTACCTGGTCGACGTGGTGGTGACGAAGGACAGCGGGGGAGAGGCGACGGCAGCCAAGCTCATGGCCGCCCGCGGCCTTGGGCTGCCGGTGGTCGTCGTACGCAGGCCGCCGTTGCCGGCGGGCGTGACCGCCGTCCCCGACGTGCCGCAGGCCCTCGCCCGGCTGGGCCTCAGCCCGAAGTGACCGACGCCCGCAGCCGGTCGATCGCGCGCAGCACCTCGGTGCGGTTCTTGGCGCTCTTGATCCAGGCGGGCAGCCTCGCGACCAGCGTCATCTTCCGCCCGGCGTCGTACCAGGGCGCCCGCTCCCGCAGATCGGCGGCGACGAACCGCCTGATCAGGTCGAGGTGTTCGAGGTTGTACGCCCACAGCTCACCGTGCCTGGTCTGCGCCCGCAGCCACAGGGCCGACCTGTAACAGCCCTGTCCGGGCCGCCGTGTCCCACGGTGCGGTCCGGTGTCGATGCGGGACAGACCGCAGGAGCGGCAGACCAGACGCAGTTCCGGATACGTACGGCCCTGAGCGTCCGCCGCCCGGCCCGGGCGCCGCTCGAAGTGGGCGACGCGCTCGCAGCGGGGGCAGCGCACCAGGGCGGAACCGGCGAAGTCGTACGCCGTGCGCCGGGTGTCGTGGAAGCGGACGGGCGCGGGAGACACGGGGCGAGTATGGCGACCGTCCGCGTCGCGGAGCACCCGGTTTTCAGGCGGAGTCCCGTGCCCGCTGAGGCAGTCCGGTGCTCAGGTCCTCGACCAGGAGACGCTTGGCGATGAGAGCACCATGCCTACTGGTCCCCGGGGTGCCGGCGCAGCAGATACGTGTCCATGATCCATCCCTTGCGCTCCCGGGCCTCGGCCCGCAGCCGCTCGATCCGCGGTGCGGTCTCACCGATCGGCCCGGAGGCGAGGATCTCGTCCGGGGTGCCGATGTACGCGCCCCAGTAGATGTGGATGTCCTCGTCGGCGTACTGCCGGAAGGTCTGGCGGGCGTCCAGCATCACGACCACGTCGTCCACGCCCTCCGGGAAGCCCTCGGCGAGCCGCCGTCCGGTGGTGATCTGGACGGGGCGGGCCACCCGGTTCAGCCCGGTGCGATGCCGGGCGACGAGCGCGGAGACACTGCTGATGCCCGGCACGACGTCGTACTCGAACTCGACGGCACCCCGCTCCCGTACCTCCTCCAGAATTCCGATCGTGCTGTCGTACAACGCCGGATCCCCCCACACCAGGAACGCGCCGCTCTCGTCCTCGCCCAACTCCTCGGCGATCAGCCGCTCGTAGATGCCGGCGCGGGCACTGCGCCAGTCCTCGACGGCGGGCGAGTAGGCCGCGCCGCCCGCCTTGCGGTCCCGCTCCGGATCCCGCGCCTCCACCACCCGGTAGGACGTCCCGTCCGGTATGTGCGCATCGAGCATGTCCCGGCGGAGGCGGGTGAGGTCGTCCTTCACCTCACCCTTGTCGAGGATGAAGAACACGTCCGTGCTCCGCAGCGCCCTGACCGCCTGCAGGGTGAGCTGGTCGGGGTCGCCCGCGCCGATACCGATGACATGAATCTTTCGCACACCCCGAGTCTGCCGCACACCACTGACAGTCCGTACACCGCATCCCTGCCGAGCGGGTACGGACGGCCGCAGCCCCCACCGGCCCTACGAGATCCGCCCACGCAACCGCGGCGCGCGCGCCCCGGCGTCGATGACCCCGCCTCCGCCCTCCACGTCGTCCGCCAGCTCGCGTCCCCAGCGGACCAGTCCCACGAGATCCATCCCGTACGGCCGCCGGCGCCCGGATTCCGCCGCCCACTGCTCGACGGCCCCGGCACCACGCCGCAGCAGTCGGGCGCCGCCGGTGACATTCCCCCGGGCCGCATGCGTGAGCCCCACGGCAAGCTGCGCCAGCCCCCGCCACAGCTCCCGCTCCTCCTCCGGCCCCGACTTCCACGCGTCCTCGAACACCTCATGCGCATGGAAGGGCTTGCCGCCGTCCAGCAGGTCCTGCGCCTCTACGACGCTCTGCTCCGGGGTGCGCACCACGCCCTCGGGCTGCCGGGCGACCCCTTCCGCGCCGTACGGCAGCGGCCGCCCGAGCCCGTCCCGCGGCCGGGCGTTGCGCGCCCGCCCCTCGCCGTCCCGGTCCCGCGCCCCGGCCACCCGGCCCGACGACGCGCTGCTCCTGCGTCCCGTACTGCCCATGGGCCCGATTGTCCCGCGCCCCCAGCCCGCTTCGGCACCGCCCCGCACGTGGGGTAAAGTGCTGTCCGCGCGATCACGCGGTTCACCGCGGGAAGCGCACCGGGACGTGGCGCAGCTTGGTAGCGCACTTGACTGGGGGTCAAGGGGTCGCAGGTTCAAATCCTGTCGTCCCGACTACTACAGGACTACGTAGTCGCAGGTCAGGGCCTTGGATCACATCATGTGAGACGAGGCCCTTGATCGTTTTCTGGACACTGGTCTCACCATTTCTCACAGACCGCACGGGCGGCTTGCCCCTAGCAAGCTGGGATCATGAGCGGCGTGAAGGCAGCAGCACCACGAGCGCGCTCTGAACAGGCTTGGGCAACGGCCAAACCCGCTTCCCGTTGACGGTCTCGGGTTCCTTCTCAACGACCTTGTTTCGTAGACCGCGCGGAAGAGAGCGCGGTCATAGACGATGGTGCGGGTATCGCCGACGGCAATTGTCCCCTCGCCCGTCAGGTCAACGTCTTCATGCCGGCGTGCCCCACCGGCCTCGGCGGGCCGCTCGGGCTCGCCTCGATGAAGGTCTTCACCTCGGTCTTGTGCCCTGCCCGTGCCTCCCGTCCCGTGGGTCTGGGGCTCCGGTCCTGGGCCGTGGTCCTGGTACTGCGTCCAGCGGGGGGGAGGGGGCACATGCGGTGCAGATGTCGTGTCATGGCCGGTGGTGTCGGCGTTTCCACGCCCGCCAGGGGGGCAACCTCATCCGCTGGCGGAGTCCTCGGCCTCCCAGCGCAGCAGGTCGCCCGGCTGGCACTTGAGCACCTCGCAGAGGGCGGCGAGCGTCGTGAAGCGCACCGCCTTGGCACGGCCGTTCTTGAGTACCGCCAAATTGGCGGGCGTGATCCCCACGCGTTCCGCGAGTTCGCCCACGGACATCTTGCGCCTGGCCAGCATCACATCGATGTCGACGGCGATCGGCATCAGATCACCTCGTCCAACTCGGCCTGCAACTGTGCCGCTTCGACGTCGCGCGCGACGGCCTGGGCGAGCAGCATCCGCAGCACGAGCACGATGAGCGCGACCCCGAGGATGGCCAGGCCGATCCCGCCCATGATGACGGTGACGCCCGGGTCGTCCCGCTGGCCGGGAGCATTGATGGCCGTGACCGTGAACCACACAAGGGAGGCCGCCACGATCGCGCCGATCACGCCGTCCACGTACCGGAAGGCGGCGTGGGAGAAGACGGTTCCGCGTCGCACCATCGCCACCAGCCGCCCTACGCAGACCAGGGCGACCTGGACCGACACCATGCCCAGGATCGTGATCACACGCAGCGGGGTCAGCGGGAGCGACCCCTCCTCCGGGTCGTTCTTGCTGATCAGCGCCCACACCATTCCTGCCTGCACGAACACGGTGCCGCCGAACACCACCACGAGCACTGCGCGCAGCGCACGCACTGCCAGCTTTCCCATGACTCAGCCTCCATCGAGTTGCGATGGGAATCTATCGAATATCGATAGATTGGGCAACGGGTGGGCCAAGTACGAGTCGGCAGCCGGCCCTCGCGGGCGCCGCCGCCAACAGCGGCAGGGGCACTCGGGGCAGCCGTAGCCCCACGATTCGAGGCGGAACCCGGCATAAGGCCTGGAAACCGCGAAACCCGTCCCTTGGCGTCGAGCACGGAGGGACGCGGTGGACCTGGACCTGGAGACTGTCGCGGACGAGCTGTACGCGCTGAAGCCGGAGGACTTCACCGCGGCCCGCGACGCCCGTGCGGCCGAGGCTCGCAGGGCCGGTGACCGTACCCTCGCAGGGGAGGTCGGCAAGCTGCGCCGTCCCAGCCTGTCGGCTTGGGCGAGCAACCTCCTCGTCCGTGAACAGCCCGAGGAGACCGACGCGCTGCTGCGGCTCGGCGAAGGCCTGCGCCAGGCGCACCGCGACCTGGACGGGGCGCAGCTGCGGGAACTCAGCCGTCGGCAGCACGCCCTGATCAACGCACTGTCCCGGCAGGCACGCCAGCTGGCCTCGCAGGCCGGGCACCCGGTCGGCGAGGGCGTCCAGCGTGAGGTCGAGACCATCCTGCACGCCGTGCTCGCCGACCCGGATGCCGCCCGGGAGTGGGCCGGTGGACGCCTGGTCAAAGCCTTCGACCAGGCCGTCGGCTTCCCGCAGGCTGCCGAGGGCGCGCGCCCGCGTCCTCGCGAGCCTGCACCGGCCCCGCCCGCGCGAGACCGCAGCAGGGCGGGCGAAGAGCAGCGCCGACGGCTCGAACAGGCCCGGCAGCAGGTTGAGGACGCCGAACGCGACCTCGCCGCCCGTCAGGAGGAAGCCGCGGCCGCCGACCGGCAGGCGCGGGACACGCAGGCACGCGCCGACGAACTCGAACAGCGCCTGACGGAGCTGGCCGACGAGGTCAAGCGACTGGAGAGCGAACACCATGAGGCCGAGTCGGCCGCCCGCAAGGCCCGTGAGCAGGCCCGCGCCACCGACCGGCAGGTCAGGGAGGCCCGCCGGCGCGCCGAATCCGCCGCCGCCCAGGTCAAACGTCTGAGCGGGCCGGATCGGGGGCGCAGCCGGGACGTGAAACGAAAGGTGAGGTGAGAGGTGATGGCGCGACCCGTCTGGAGCGGAGTGGTGACGCTGGGGCTGGTCAGCGTGCCCGTGGCCCTGTTCACGGCGACCGAGGACCACACGGTCCACTTCCACCAGCTGCAGCGCGGCACCTCCGACCGGATCCGCAACAAGCGCGTCAACGAACGCACCGGCAAGGAGGTCGACACGCGCGACATCGTCAAGGGCTACGACCTTGGCGGAGGCGACTACGTCGTCGTCGAACCGGCCGAACTCGACGAGATCGCCCCCGGCAAGTCGAAGGTGATCGACATGGCCGGCTTCGTCGACCTCGCCGACATCGAGCCCGTGTACTTCGGCCGCACCTACTACCTCGCCCCCCGCGGCAAGGACAACCTCAAGGTCTACGAACTCCTGCGGACCGCCCTGGAGCGGGCGGACAAGGCCGGCGTCGCCACCTTCACCATGCACGGCAAGCAGTACCTGACCGCCCTGCGCGCCCAGCGCAAGGTCCTGGTCCTGCACACCATGCACTGGGCCGACGAAGTCCGCGAACCGGAGGACGTGGCCGACGTGCTGCCCGACCGCCGCACCAAGACCACCGGCCAGGAGGTCAAGACCGCCCAGCAGCTCATCGACACCCTCACCATCGACTGGAACCCCCAGGACTACCGAGACACCTTCGAAGAACGCGTCAAGGACCTGGTCGACGCCAAGCGGCGCGGCGAGGAGGTCGTCAGCGAGGACGAGCCGCCGGACGCCACCAACGTCCTCGACCTCATGGACGCCCTGCGGAAGAGCGTGGAAGGAGCCCGCGCCAAGAATTCCCGCCGCGGCGGAGCGCGACGCGGAGAGGTCCACCAGCTGACCGCGCGCCCACGCGGCAGCAGCAGGACGAGAACCTCTCCTCCTTGTCCAAGAGCGAGCTCTACCAGCGGGCTTCCGATGCCGACATCGCCGGCCGCTCGAAGATGACACGTGAGCAGCTGCTGAAGGCACTCAAGGACGCCATCGCGGCCTGAAGACTTCCCCTTACTTCTGCTGGGCGAGCCAGTCGGCGAACCGGGTCTCGGCGCGATGCGCGTCCGGGCCCGGCAGGAGCGTGTTCTCCGTCAACTCCGCACCCCAATAGGTCGCTTGTGGGTCGGTGACGACCTTGCGGGCATCGTCGTGGGCGGCGAGGGCCATGCGGATGAACTCCTCCAGCTGGAACGCCTCGGGGCCTGCGACCTCCACCACGCCGTGCGCCGGGGCGCCGACTGCGGTGCGGCTGACGGCCGCGGCCACGTCGTCGGAGACGATGGGCTGGATCTTGGCGGCGGGCACCCGGACGGCGTCGCCCTCGGTCATCCCGTCGGCGAGACCCTTCCCGAACTCGAAGAACTGCGTGGCGTGAACGATGGAGAAGGGGATGCCCGACGCCTTGATCAGGTCCTCCTGGACCTGCTTGGCGCGGAAGTAGCCGCTGCCCTGGAGGCGTTCGGTGCCGACGACGGACAGCGCCACGTGGTGGCGGACGCCCGCCTCGGTCTCCGCCTTCAGCAGGTTGCTCGTGGACGTGCGGAAGAACTCCATGACCGCCTCGTCCGCGAAGGAGGGCGAGTTGGAGACGTCGACCACGACCGAGGCGCCCTGCAGGACGCCGACCAGCCCCTCGCCCGTCAGCGCGTTGACGCCGGTGCTGGGCGCGGCCGCGACCGCCTCGTGCCCGTGCTCGCCGAGCCCGGCGACCACCTTCGAGCCGATCAGCCCGGTCCCACCGATCACTACGACCTTCATGACGGAATTCCTCTCGGGTTTTCCCTGATCTCTGTAACGAGGTGCCTGTAACGACGCCTCTAGCAGGGAAGACAAGGCAGAGCCTGTTTTTGTGACAGCTGCCTGTCCTGTGGGTTTTCCAGTGGTCGAGATCTCTACCAGCAGGGTGGGAATCACCTCGGGAACGGCCGGAACGTCACCCGGAGAGCGGGCGGCCGCCGTCCAGGGCCAGTGGCGCCACCGTCACCTCGCCGGCCTGGAGGAGCTTGCACCCGGTCGCCTATCGTCCGGACATGGACTCCACTGCGTCGCCCCGCGTCCTCGTCATCGGGCTTGATCCGTACCGGCTGCCCGGGCCGTGGGATCCCGAGCCGGTGGCCAAGGCGATCGAGGCGGGACTGGCCAAGTTCGCCCAGCATGGCGTGGGCGTGCGGACGTGCCTGATCGGCCTCGACGGAAGCGACGACGTGGAAGCGGTCGTCGGGGCTGCGCTGCGGGCCCATCCGTGGGAGTGCGTCACCGTCGGCGGTGGCCTGCGGCACTCGGACGATCAGGTTGAACTCCTGGAGCAGGTGATCAATCTGGTGCGGCGGCTCGCGCCCGATGCGGCGATCGCCTTCAACGGCACCCCCGACACCACCTACGAGGCCGCCGCCCGCTGGCTCGTGTGACGACCGGGCCAGGAAGGTCGTGCGCCTCAGCCCCGCCCCACCTGCAGCTCCGCCCACCGACTCGTCCCGCCCGAGTGCACGCGTACGCCGCACCGGGTCGCCAATGCGGTGACGATGCCGAGGCCCCGGCCGTGCTCGTCCGGGTCGACGGCGGAAGGGGGAGACCCCGCCGGTCCCGCCGGTCCCATGTCGGTCACCTCGACGCGTACGGCTCCACACCTGTCGACCTGGCTTCGCGAGAGGCTCAGCGTCGCCGGGGGCAGGGCGTGGACGACGGCGTTGGTGAGCAGCTCCGAGGCCACCAGCAGTACGTCCTCGGCGGTGTCCGCGGTCAGGTTCCAGTCGGTGAGGATCTGACGTATGTGGCGGCGTACGGCCGAGACGGCTCCCGCCGCGTGCGGCAGCGGAAAGACGTGTTCGGCTTCCCCGCGGCGCGCGGCGTCGAGCTGCGCTGCTGTCATGTTTTCCCTCCTCGGGGAAGCTCTGGGGCGGCGGACCGGGCGTGCTGATGGAACGCTAAGGAGGGAAAATCCGTCGGTCAACGAACATGGGTCGGCATTACCGAACGACAGTCCCAAACCGGTAAAACTCGGACTACCATCGCTTCATGGCCGGCCCAGTCCAGTCCATCGAGCGAGCGGCGGCGATCCTGCGCCTGCTCGCCGGCGGATCCCGTCGGATGGGACTGGGCGAGGTGGCGTCCTCGCTGGGTCTGGCCAAGGGCACCGCCCACGGAATCCTGCGCACCCTGCAGCACGTGGACTTCGTGGAGCAAGACCCGGCGACCGGAAAGTACCAGCTCGGGGCTGCTCTGCTGCACCTGGGCACCAGCTATCTCGACGTCAACGAACTGCGGTCGCGCTCCATCAACTGGGCCGACGCCCTGGCCGCCCGCAGCGGGGAGGCCGTACGCCTGGGCACGCCCCTGGAGGGCAGGGTGCTCGTCATCCACCATGTCTTCCGCCCTGACGACACCCTCCAGACCCTGGACGTCGGCGCACTGCTGCCCCTGCACGCCTCCTCGCTCGGCAAGGTCCTGCTGGCGTTCGGTGCGACGCCCGTCGACCCCCTGCTGGAGGACGCACCGGAGCCGTACACCCGGCACACCCTGGTCCACCCGGAGGAGATCAACCGTGCGCTGGCCGAGATACGGGAGCTCGGGTGGGGCGCCGAGGTGCAGGAGATGAGCATGGGCGAAGCCGGAATCGCCGCGCCGATCCGGGGGCAGGGCGGTCTGGTGGTGGGCGCGATCGGGGTGTCCGGCGCCGTCGAACGGATCTGCGACACCAAAGGCCGGCCTCAGCCGGCCCTGATCACCGTGCTGCGGGAGGCGGCACGTGCGATCTCCAGAGACCTGGGCGCGGCCCGCTGGTAGGCCCCCAGCACCTCCGCGACTCATCGGAAGGGAGGGCCGATCATGGTTGAGCGGTATGTGATGTCCATCGACCAGGGCACCACCTCCACGCGATGCATCCTGTTCGACCACAGCGGACGGCTGGTGTCGGTCGCCCAGCGGGAGCATCAGCAGTTCTTCCCGCGGCCGGGCTGGGTCGAGCACGACGCCGTCGAGATCTGGCGCAATCTCCAGCGCGTCGTACCCGAGGCACTGTCGAACGCCGGCATCGACGCGGGACAGATCTCGGCCGTGGGGATCGCCAACCAGCGCGAGACGACGGTCCTCTGGGACCCGCGGACCGGGGTCCCGCTGGGCAGGGCCATCGTCTGGCAGGACACCCGCACCGCCCCGCTCGTCGACGAACTGCGAAAACAGCCCGGGGACGAGTTCTTCCTCGAACACTGCTGCCTGCCCCCGTCGACCTACTTCTCCGCACCCCGCATCCGCTGGCTGTTCGACCACGTCGACGGGCTGGAGCAGCGCGCCCGGGACGGCGAGGTGCTCTTCGGAACGATCGAGAGCTGGCTGATCTGGAACCTCACCGGGGGCAAGGACGGCGGCCTGCACATCACCGACGCCACCAACGCCAGCCGCACCATGCTCATGGACATCCGCACGCTGACCTGGGACGAAGCCCTGATGGACTTCTTCGGCGTGCCGCGCTCGATGCTGCCCGAGATCCGTCCCTCCGCGGAACGCTACGGCGAGGCCCGCGCGCTCCTGCCGGGCGTGCCCATCACGGCCGCCCTCGGCGACCAGCAGGCGGCCCTGTTCGGACAGACCTGCTTCTCGCCCGGCGAGGCGAAGTGCACCTACGGGACCGGCAGCTTCCTGGTGATGAACACCGGCACCGACCTCGTGCGCTCCCAGCACGGACTGCTCACCACCGTCGCGTACAAGATCGCGAACCAGCCCACGGTCTACGCCCTGGAAGGCCCGATGGCCGTCACCGGCTCGCTCGTCCAGTGGTTCCGCGACCGGCTCGGCCTGATCCACAGCGCACCCGAGATCGAGACCCTGGCACGCACCGTCGAGGACAACGGCGGCTGCTACATCGTCCCCGCCTTCTCCGGCCTGTTCGCACCCCACTGGCGCAGCGACGCCCGCGGCGTCATCGTCGGCCTCACCTCGTACATCACCAAGGGGCATCTGGCCCGGGCCGTCCTGGAAGCCACCGGCTGGCAGACCCGCGAGGTCGTGGACGCCATGAACGCCGACTCCGCGCTCGCCCTGAAGCAGCTGAAGGTGGACGGCGGCATGACGTCCGACCATCTGCTCATGCAGATCCTGGCCGACGTGCTCGACGTTCCCGTCGTACGGCCCCTCGTCCACGAGACGGTGTCGCTGGGCGCCGCCTACGCGGCGGGGCTCGCGTCCGGCTACTGGCCGGACCTTCAGGTGCTGCGCCGCAACTGGCACATGGCCGCCCAGTGGCTGCCGGACATGGACCCCGGACGGCGGGAGTGGGAGTACGCCAGCTGGAAGCGGGCCGTCGAGAGGTCCCTGGGGTGGATCCAGCCGCCGAAGCGGCCGTGATGTGCCCTTGTCAGGGCGGCGGGGGACTGGTGCCGGTCCCGCTCGGTGGCGTGGTCGGGGTCGGCGGCGGGTCCGTGGGTGTGGGTGGTTCGGTCTCGGTCGGCGTGGGCGCCGGGGGAGTCGTGGTCGCGGGGGGCGTGCTCGGCGGCGGCGTGGGCGTGGTCGTCGTAGGGGCGGGAGTCGTCTGAGTGGGGGTCCTGGTGTGGCTCGGCGGTTTCGCCGGGTGCGGCCTGGCCTCGGCCTGCGGGCTGTGGGACTGGGCGGGCAGCTTGAGACGGAAGTCGTGCACCGGTCGGCCTTTCAGCGCGGCGGACATGTACGCCGTCCAGATCCGGGTCGGATAGGAGCCGCCGTTGACCCGGCTGATGCCGGCGGCGTCACCGAGGGAGATCCGGGTGTGGTCCTTGGGCTGCTCGGCGAACATGGCCACCGATGTGGTCAGTTCGGGGGTGTAGCCGACGAACCATGCCGAGAGGTTGTCGTCCGTCGTACCGGTCTTCCCGGCGGCCGGTCGGCCGAGAGCGGTGGCCAGGTAGCCGGTGCCCCCGGGGCTGACGACGCCCTTCAGCACCGAGGTGACCTGGTCGGCCGTGGCGCGGGAGAACGCCTGGGTGGCCTCATGACCGGGCAGGTCGTACGCCTTGTTGTCGCGGGTGAGCTTCTGCACCGCCCAGGGGGCGATGTGCCGGCCGTGGTGGTCGAAGGTCGCGTACGCGCCGGCCATCTCGAGGGGACTCGGTGTGGCCACGCCGAGGGTCAGGGCGGGCGTGGCGCCCATGTCGGGCGTGTCGGTGGGGAGTCCGGCCGCGACGGCGGCCCTGCGGACACGGGCGAGTCCGGCGTCGGCGCCCTCCTGCGCGTAGACGGCGTTGACGGACTTCATCATCGCCGTACGCAGGCTGATCCGGCCGTAGTCGCGGTCGTCCTCGTTGGGCGGGCAGTAGTGCAGACCGCGGGGCAGGCCCTGCACGCAGTGGCGACTGGTGCCGTCGTAGCGGGTGCCGGGAGTGATGGCGCGGCCGTCCTGAGTGGTGGTGTGGTGCTCCAGTCCGGCCGCGAGGTCGAACGGCTTGAAGGTGGAGCCGACCTGGAGATCGTGCCGGACGGCGTCGTTGTAGGGCCGCACGGCGTAGTCGGGTCCGCCGTAGGCGGCGACGATCCGTCCCGTCGACGGGTCCACGGACGCCGCGCCGACCCGGATGGACCTGGCCTTACGGGTGCCCGGCAGCTCACGCATACCCTTGTTCACCGCCGCGACCAGCGCCTGCTGGTCCTTCTTCACAAAGGTGGTGGTGATCTGCCAGCCGCCCGAGCCGAGCGTGGCCTCGTCGACGATCTCGTGGTCGACCAGGTACTTGCGGGCGATGTCGATGAGGTACCCGGCCTGGCCGCCGACCCCGGGAGCGGGCCGGGGCGGCCTCGGTTCCGGGAAGGTCATTCCGGCCCGCCGGTCCTTGTCCAGGTAGCCCAGGTCGACCATGCCGTCCAGGACGTAGTTCCAGCGGGCGACGGCCGCGGCCCTGAGGGCCGGGGTCGCGGTGGAGACGTCGTAGCTGCTGGGTGCCTTGAGCAGCGCTGCGAGGTAGGCGCTCTGAGGAACGCTCAGCTGGGAGGCGCGGATGCCGTAGTACGCCTGGGCGGCGGCGCGGATGCCGTAGGCGTTGCGGCCGAAGTAACTGGTGTTCAGGTACCCGGCCATGACGGAGTCCTTGCTCTGCGTCTCATTGACCTTGATCGCGAGGATGGCCTCCCTGACCTTCCGGCCGAGGGTCTGCTCGCGGGTGAGGTAGTAGTTCCGCACGTACTGCTGGGTGATGGTGGAACCGCCCTGCAGCCCTCCGCCGGTGACGGTGCTCCAGGCCGCGCGCAGGATGCCGCGGGCGTCCACGCCCTTGTTGGAGTAGAACGTACGGTCCTCCGCGGCCACCACGGCGTGCTGCATGGCGACGGAGATCTCCGACAGCGGAAGCGATTCGCGGTTGACCGCGCCCGTACGGCCGATCTCGGAGCCGTCGGCGTAGTAGTAGACGTTGCTCTGGCTCACCGCCGACGCGTTGGGATCGGGTACCTGGACGATCACGTACAGTGCGAAGAACGACGCGACCGCGAGCAGGATCATGGTGAGCAGGCTGCTGAGCACCATGCGCCAGGTGGGGAACATCCTGCGCCACCAGGGCATCGCCTCGCGTGCCGCCTTGCGCAGCAGCCGGGCGCGCCGACGGGTCTGCCGCGCACGGCGAAGTTGCCTGCGCCAGGCGGCGACCGGTCTGCCTGCGGACTCGTTGTCCCCCTTGTTCATACCTGCGCCGTTCTTCAGGCCGGCAGGGTCGGGGGGTGCGCCTCGGGGCGCGAACCGGACGCGGCGCGCCGCTCCGAAGTGCCGTAAATCCACTAATGGAATAGCATTTTCCCCTTTGTGGCCGAACCATGCCTGTGCCGGTGTTTGTGGGGGCGGCTTTCCGGCAGGTCGGGACGGGTCCACGACCCATGTCCGACAAGGCGAACGGTCGGACCGCTTGGGGGAGTTGCCCTCTGGCGACAGTCGGCCTTCGCACACCTCTCGTGCCCGCCGCCGATGGGCGGGCTCGCCGGCAGAGCGCGTCGGCCGGCCCTGACATGCTCGCACCGAGACGGCTTGCGCCCGCTGTGGATCAACCGGGCTCGGTGGCGGGGACCCCGTACGGACCGAGGCGACGGACTGGACCTCGTCCGTACACGACTCTTCCGCGTCTGCCCTGCTGACCATGACCCGCGCCCACATCGACCGGCACCTGTCCGACCCCGGGCTGAGCACGGACCGGGCCGCGGAGGCACTCGGCGTCTCCCGGCACCTCAGCCGCATCTTCCAGCCGAGGGGCGTCACCCCTGCCCGCCGCATCCTCGACCAGCGGCCGGTGAAGACGCGCGAGCAGCTCACCGACCCGGCCCTGCAGGGCGTCACGGCCTCGAGCACGAGCGCCGTGTCCACGAACTGTTCGAAGCGGACGCTCAGGCCGCCGCGGACCACGAAGTGGTGTGCCACGCGGACGTCGATCGGCTTGCCGGTGGCCTTGTCGACGTCCGTCATGACGCTGGAGGTGACGCGGTCGGGGTGCGGTGGGTGCCGGCCAGCGGGAAGCCGGCCATCTCCGTCCACTCCACGTCGGGGGCCGGGGTGGCGCGCAGGGCCTCCAGATCACCGGCTGCGGAGGCCAGGTACTGGCGGCGTACGACGTCGGCCGGGACGGCGGAGGCGGCGAACTCGTCATCGTCAGCCGCCACGACAGCACAGGGGCCCGGCGACCGCGCCGCGTTGAGCCACTCCTCCCCCTCTGGTTCGATGAGAACCCCGATTGGAGTAATACTGACGGTCGCGCCGATCCCGGCGGATGACACCGACAAGCCCGCAGCGTACGGAGCCCAAGGAGCAACCTCCGGTGATCGACGAACCCACCTTCCGGACCTTCGATACGACGGGCGACCAAGGGCCCGGTGACTCGGCCGTGCAGCGCCTCGCCGGGATTTCGGTACCGCGGAGGGTCGGCCCCTACTTCTCCACGCTCGACACCGACGTGGTGGCGCTGGGCGCGTACGCCGCCGCAGCCGGGCGCCGTGTCGCCCGCGAAGAGTGCGCCTCGTGGGCGCGGCTCGGCAGCGACGGCGGTTTCGAACTGTGCGTCGACCCGCACGGCGCTGTCTGGGCGGTGCTGTTGGACTACGACGAGGAGCGGCGCTTCGTGAACTCCTCCCCGCAGACCTTCGCCTCCTGCCTCGTGGAACTGGGTGACGCCCTGCGCGCCGTCCTCACCACCGATCAACCCGCCGTGGCCTCCTCGGCGTTCGAGACTCTTCAGGAACGCCTGCAGGCCTGCGACCCGTCGGCCTTCGGCGACCGGGAGGACTGGTGGCCCCGGGTCCTGGACGACATCCGCGACACCGCGAGCGCGGAGAACTACGCGGCCTTCGAGTACGTCGACCCCGAGCACGGCAAACGGATCGTCACCCAGGCCGGCACGATCGCCGCCCACCCCGAAGAGCGGTTGTGGGACAGGCTGCGTGCCGCCGGCGTCGGTCCGGAGCAGGTCCTGCGCATCCACACCGACCTGCAGCCCTGCTTCATGCCGGGCCACTACTGCTCGATGTGGCTGGCCGAGGTCTTCCCGCACGCAGAGATGACACACACCTTCTCCTACGGGGAGTCGGCCGACTCGCGCGCGGAGGGCGTCCGCCTGCTGCGCGAGAACGCCGGCACTGCGGACGACGGCACGGCGGCACAACAGTGAGCCTCTCGCCGGTGTCGACGGGCCCGGACATCACGCGATGGCCGCCGCCCGACGGGGTCACCGCCGCCCACGGGCCGGCCCTGCTCGAGTGGGCGGCCTGCGCACCGCCGGAGAAGTCCAGGCTCTGCCTGGTGCGTGGCGCGCGAGGCAGAGGCAAGAGCCAGTTGCTGGCCTGGTTCCTCGCCGGCTCCGCGAGCCATCCCTCGACCACCGTCCACGCGACGCTCCTGGCCGAGGGGCTCTTCGCGGACGCCGTCGCCTGGGAGCTCGGGCGTCAACTCGGCTACGGGCCGCTCGCGCCGGAGCGGCTGCTCGAGCGGCTCGCTGTGGACCAAAGGCCGTTGTTCGTGCTGGTGGTGGATCTGCACCGGTCCGGTCGTGGTCCGGCCGACCGCCCGGCGGCCGATCCGGCGGCCCTGGTCCGTGACCTTCTCGCACCTCTTCTGGAGCTGCCGCAGACCCGCGCCGTCGTCGAGGTCGGCGACACCGCTTTCCTCGACGGCCTGACAGGCGCCGGGATCGTCACGACCATCGATGTCGGCGATGAGCCGTTCAAGGACGCCGGTGCGACTGCGGCTGCGACCGCGGAAGACGACTCTCTGCTGCCACGCACTCCTGAGGGGCGCGTGCAATGGGACAAGGCGTCCGGGACTGCCCGTGAACATGCCCTGGACCGGGCACTGACCGCGCCCGAACCCGAGCCCGCCATTGTCGGGCTCGTGAGTGACCCCGGATTCCTGGTCCACGGGTCGACGGTGTCCCTCGCTGCGTGTCTGGCCGATGAGCGGATTCCCGCGCCCCGAGGACTTCGGCAGACATGGAAGCTGGCGGCGCCGCACCTCTCAAACGCGCAGTACGAGACCGCTGAGCGTGCGGCCGTACTCCACGCGGCGGCCCTGGAGTCCAGCCCCCTCCTCGCGCGCTACCTGTCGCCTCTCCTCGCAGACCACGCCTGGGCGGCCGTCTGGGCCCGCCAGGACACGGCGGTGAGTGCCCTGGCGGCCGTTCCCGGCAAGCCGGGAACGATCCTGGCCGCTGATCCTTTGGGGAGCCTCTTCGAACTGGACGCCGGTACCGGCACGTACCGCGTCTCCGTTCCACGGACCGCAGCCGGTGTGCCCCGTCTCGACGGTATGGCGGCCTTCGGCGAACACGGCGCGCTTCTGCTCAGTGACACCGGCGCTCTTCACTCCGTCGGTGAGGAGCCGGGCGGCGTCCTCGGCCGCATCGCGGCCCACCACGGCAGGGCCGGTCTCGCACATGCGGATCTGCGGCCCAGCGCCCTCGGCCACAGCCCTTGCGGCAAGGTCGTCGTGCTCGGTGACGAACAGGGAAGTGTCCACGTATGGAGCCTGGAGGCCGGTGAGGCTGCCCCCCTCTCACGGGTCCTGCACTCCGCTCCCGTCACAGCGGTCACGTGCTTGGTTCTTTCCGGCGACGGGCAGACGCTGGTGATGAGCACGGCCATGGACGGCACAGTACGACTCTGGAAAACCTCGGCAGACCCCATGCCCCGCCCCGTCGAGCAGCGGCCCGCCCTCGCCACGGCCATGACCGTCCAGCAGACCTCCGTCGGGCCTCTCCTCGCCGTCGCCTGGAACGACGCCTCACTTCACCTGTGGCATCTGCCTTCCGGCAGGGTTCGTGCCCTGCCGCTCCTTCTGCCGTGTTCCTCCCTCGCCTGCACCCCTGCGCCGGCTGTCGCGGACCAGCCCGCCCTTTCCGATTCCCGGCTCTGCCTCACGATCGGGGGCAGCGAGGGCTCCTACGCACTGAGTCTGGACGCCGAGCGGCTGTGGAGCCAAAGCCCTCCCGCAGCCTGATACGGCGTTGGCCCCGTGGGAGGGGAGTGCTTTCATTGTCGAACCTTTGCCCCGTCATGGCGTGGAACGATCAGGTCGCGCGCGAACCTGATTGAGTTCTTGGTGGACTTGACGGGGGAGCAGGAACTTGGCGATTGAACTACCCGAAGAAGTCGTCTCGTTGCTTCAGTTCATCGGTGTCAACTGGCCGAATGTGAACGAGGACAAGGTACGGGAGTTCGCTCAGCACGTACGCGACTTCGCCACGAAGGTGGACGAGACTCATCAGGACTCCACGGCCACCATCAAGCAGATGGCCGACGTGTACCAGGGCCCCTCCTACGACGCGCTGCTCGCCAAGTGGGGGCAGATGTCGAACGGCCACATGTCCGAGCTGCTGGCCGCCTGCCACGCCGTGGCCACTGCGCTGGACGTGGCTGCCGACGTCATCGTGGGCATGAAGGAAGCCGCCATCGCCGAGCTCGTGGTCCTGGCCGCATCGTTCGTGGCCGATCAGGCGGCCGCCGTTGCCACCCTCGGACTGGCGGAGGCCGCCGAGGTGCTGATCGTGGAGGCGGCGGAAAAGGCCGTGGACTACCTCGAGCAACAGTTGGAGCAATACATCATCGGGGCGGTCATCGAGGCCGCGGTCAACCCGCTGGTCGAAGTCGTCGGGCGGGCGGCGAGCGGCTTGATGTTCAAGACCGCCGAGTCCGCACTCGGCGTGACGGCCGATGCCGGGGGAGCGGGGACCGGTTTCTCCGTCCATCCGGAGGAACTCCAGAACCGTGCCGAGCTGATGAAGAAACACGCCGGCACGGTCGCCGCGCACGCGGAGGAGTTCAGAATTCGGGCTGCCGGGATGACGTTCGAATGACCAACAAGATTACCGCGGCGCTGGAGGACGGCGCGAAGAAGCTGGGTAAAACACTCGGCGAAGACGCCGGCAAATCCATCAAGGCCCTCTATCACGATACACACGCCCGCCTGAAGAAAGTCTCGCACAACTATCTTGAGGCAGACGCCAAGCATGCGGCGGAAATCGAGAAGCTAGCCAAGGGTGAGACGCCGGTCTACCACATGGCCGACGACGGAAGCATTCGCCGACTGCATCCCGGCGGTGGTCATTCCGAGCTCACGGCCGAGGACAAGGAGCGTCTGGGACTCGACGAAGCCAACATCGGGCGCCCGAGGCTCGGAGAACGGAATGCCCGGCTCAAAACGGACCAGGAGGGCAAGGACACTCCGCGGCCGCAGGTGTCGTCGCAGCAGGTGGCGGCGGGGAGCACCGACCTCTCCGTGGCGACCCAGATGGCCCGGCACGCGGACCAGGGCTATGGCGGCCTGGACCGGAAGGGAAACTTCACAAGCAACAACTATGCCGCGGCCAGGGTGGACGGCGCGAACGGCAAGGGCGATTTCATACTGGTCGCGCGCAGCAACGGGTACCGGCATTCTGAGCGCATGATCGGTACTCCGTTCCTGAGACAGGGGGAGGAAAACAGAATAACCCAGCTCTATACCGAAAGAGCGCCATGCGATACCGGGGTGAACTGTAGTGCCTGGATGGCGGAGAGATTACCGAACACTGAGGTCACGCACAGTTTCGGTGCGGGGAACGACGAGATGCAGTTTTATCTCCCCGAACTGCAGGCCAGCAGATGATATATTACGCGTCCGTGCCCGGCCATAAATGACAGGGAAAGAGTATGAATCGTCCCCCCGCCCTCACCCGTGAGATGCTGGAGACCGTCTTCGATCCGGCCGAACTGATGGTTGCCCCGGAAGAGAACCTTCCCGCTGTCGGTGACCCCGACGCCAGGGAAGTCCTGGGAACGCTGGGAATCCCGGTCTGGGACAACCCGTGGTTCGACATGGAGGACGGGATCGCGGAACGGTTCGGGCGCGTCGAGGACTGGGACGAGAAGCTCGCCGACCGTTACTCCGTCGTCCCGGAGGGAGCGGGCAACTGGATCGGGCTGGGCATGATCCCCTATGACGGCATTGCCTTCGACCCGGACACCGGCAGGGTCTACTGCCTGCCCGACGATTCCGAGATCTACCTCTGGAACAGCTCGCTCCGTTCCTTCGTGCACTTCCTGTACCTCCTCCAACTGGAACGCCCGCACTTCGACGCGGAATGGGAAAGCGAGATCGAGGTGCCATACGACCCCGAGGCAGCGCAGGCCCGAGTCCGAAGCGCAATGATGTCCGTGGATCCCGCGGCCCTGGAAAACCCCGACTCCCGCTGGCACGGGATCCTCACGTACATCGTGGACCCCGAACACCATTTCCAATGAGGACCACTTGCCGGCGCCCCCGCGGTGCAGCCTGAACAGTGACGCCCGGATCAGGTCGGGGCTGTCTCCAGGTCAATTCGCGTGGTCGGCTGACCTGTTGAAGGCCGATCCTGTTGTTGATCGCGTCCGTCCGGTTCTCCGGGAAGGCCCGTGCCCTTCCGGCCTCGCACTGCTGCGGTGGCGTCCGTGGTCCTCGTCGCGCTGACACTGCCCAGCAGATGCAGAGCCGCCTCGGAGGGCGAGCCCGGTTCTGCCGTGTAGGCGATCAGGCGCCGGCCGGACGAGCCGGGGATGACGAGGTTCTCGAAGCTGAGGGCCATGGCGCCGACCAGCGGATTGACGCAGTCGTTTCACCCCCGAGGTGCAGGTGCGTACCGGATGGCGGGCCCAGCGAGAGGCGAACTCGTCGCACTGCACGGTGAGTTGGCCGACGAGCTCGGCCAGTCGGCGGTCGTCCGGGTGCCCGGCCGGCGACCAGACGCAGCGAGGCGACGGCGAGCTGGGCCTCCTCGACCCAGTCCGTGTACGGGTCCCGGTAGTGCTCGTCCAGGAAGAGCATCCGCGTCAGGTTGGCGCGGGCACCTCGGGTGCCGGGGCTGTCGGGTGGCAGGTGTCCGGCGAGCAGCGCGTGGCCCAGCCGGTTCCAGGCGAGGACGTCGTTGCGGCGGTCGAGGACGAGCGCCGGGACCTCCGTCATGGCCGCAAGCAGACGGCGCACGCCGCCGGCGGCTGCAGGGCCAGGATGCCGACCACGCCGGGGGTGTTCACCCACAGCAGGAACTGAGGAGCCGGGGCTGACCACCGGCGGCGCCGACCAGGACTGGTCCCAGCCCTGGGAGCAGGCCCTGGAGGCCTGGGCCCGCTCCTGCCTCGCCGCGTTCGCCGCTCACCCCGGCGCGGTGCCGCTGCTCGCCGTCGCCCCGCTCGCTGAGCCCTTCATGCACGCCATGCAAGAGAAGATCGCCGAACTCCTGCTCGCCGCGGGATTCGCCAAAAGCCCAGGTCATGCCCCTGGTCAACGCCCTGGAGGCTTCGTCCTGGGCTCGGCCCTCGACCCGGTCCCACCGCCGGTCATGTTCTGGGACGTCACCCGCGGAACAGCCCCGCACCTCAGCGCCGTACTCGATCGGACCCCGACCGACCACACGCGCGCGAAGCACTCCTTCGACACCGGCCTACGAGCCCATGCTCACCGGCTTCGGTCAGCTGCTCAGCGACAACTGACCCGCCCTCATCCGTCAGCGGGCCGAGGAACGGCCATCTCTCCGAGCAAGGACCAGTCGTCCTGTGGGACCGTCGCGTTGATGATGCGCGGGGTCTCGGCGAGGTAGGGCGGCAGCGTCTTCTGGGCGGTCCGGAAGTGCTCGGAACCGACGTGCGCGGCGCCCGCCTCGCCGTCGCGGAAGGCCTCCACGAGGACGTACTCGGCCGGGTCGTCGACGCTGCGGGACCAGTCGAACCAGAGGCAGCCGGGTTCGGCGCGCGTCGCCCGGGTGAAGTCGGCGGCGATCTCCGGCCAGTCGTCCGCGTGCTCGGGCAGGACACGGAACTTCGCCGTGATGAAGATCATCTCAGGGCTCCTCGGGGAGAGTGGTGGGCTGAACCGGCTGTGTTCAGCGTGGCCGTGCTCTTCGTATTACATGGTCGCCTCGTCGGGGTCCTCAGCGAGTGCTTCCGGGACCACTCTTGCGAGGCCACACATGGCTGCGCCACCTTGGCGACCTGCCAGCGGCGGTGCGCCCGACCGAAGGGCGGGCCCTCTCGTCAGCTGCGGCCGTCCCCGGGAGCAGGGCAGCCCCGGGGCCGCGCCGTGTACCGGCTGACTGAAGACCCGCCGCTGCTCGGTTTCTGCCACCGAACCCTCAGTTGCCGCCACCAAGGCGGCGGATCATCCGGCTCGACAGGTGCGTCCGGCAGCGCCGAGAAGGCGCCGGCCTTTGCATGCCAGCCGCTGAACACGCCACGGAACACCGGGTGGGGTTCGTGCGGCAGAGGACCCCTCGATGAAGCCACTGCGTTCTCCTTCGCTTGCTTCGTTACCGTTAACGTGACCGGTAACGTGATTGTTGCCCAGGGGAGGAGAGTCCGTCAACGCCCACCGCCGGACGGGTGACGGCACGCCAGGCCGGTGAACCTGATTGACTGGGACGCAGGGCGGCACAGGAACAGAAGTGAGTGGGCAGCGTGGCCGGACAGCGGGGTACGGAAGACCAGCGGGCGCGGGGTGCGGGAACCGTCAAGCGCGTCACGCTCCGCGACGTCGCCCAGGCGGCGGGCGTGTCCCACCAGACCGTCTCCCGGGCGATCAACGGCAAGGGGGAGATCGACCCGGCAACACAGCAACGCGTGCTCGATGTCGCAAGGCAGTTGCGGTACCGGCCCAGCCGGTTCGGCCGGGGGCTGGTCCGCCCGGACGTCGTGTCCGTCGGGCTCGTCGTCCCCGACGTGGTCAACCCCTTCTTCCCGGAGTTCGTGGCAGGAGTGATCGCGGCCGCGGACGAACGGGACTGGCAGGTGCTCGTGGCCAGCACCGAGAACGACCGGTCCCGGGAGCTGGCACTGGTCCGCTCACTCGCCCAGCAGGTGGACGCCCTCGTCGGCTACATCAGCCATCCCGACGAGCAGCTCGAGCCGTACTTGGGCGGGACGCCGCTGGTCCTGGTCGATCGCGGGCTGGACTCGTCGAACCACGCGTTGGTCCACATCGACACCGCGACGGGAATCAGGGCCGGGCTGCAGCACCTCATCGACCGTGGTCATCGCAGGATCGGCCTGATCGACTGCGAGTGCCTGAGCGCCCCGCTGGTCCGGCGCCGGACCTTCCTCGAAGTCGCCGGCGAATACGCGCTGCCGGTCGACGAGGACTGGATCGTCATGACCGAGCAGTCCCCGGCCGGGGGCGCCGCCGGGTTCGAGGCGCTGTATGCCGCGCGCCCGGAACTGACCGCTGTGGTCGCCTTCAACGACATGGTGGCGATCGGCGCGCTCCGGGCCGCCCGTCGGCTCGGCGTCCAAGTACCGGAGGACTGCGCACTGGTCGGCTACGACGGACTGAGCGTCGTCGATCTGATCGACCCGCCGCTGACGACCGTCCACCTCGACAAGCGACGCCTGGGCGAACTGGCCATCCACCAGGTCGACCAGCTCCTCGCGGGCGAAATGCCACCCCCTATCTTCCTGACACCGAGCCTGAAAGTCCGCGGCACGACGTGACCCCCGTCGGAAACACCGAAACCCCGGTTCCGCCAAACCTGGCGGAACCGGGGTCTGCCCGCAGCGCCCGGCGCCTAACTCATCGCACCTCCCGCGCATAGGGCGCCACGACGATCCGGTCGATCAGCGGTGCGTAGCGGGAGCGGAGCAGCACTCCCGGGAAGGTGTCGGAGGCGTACGTAGTGCCGTCGAAGTTCGGCAGTTCCTCCGAGCGGAAGGTGACGGTGTTCTGGCCTTTCTCGAGGTGGACCGGGATCGTCAGTTCCCAGAAGTTGTCCTGGTGGAAGGTGTGCGGGAAGCTGACGCGCTGCATCGTGCCGCCGTTGACGGTGATGTCGGCGTGGCGGGCCAGCGGGTCCGGGTTGTAGTGGGTGGCCTCGGACTGTTCGGGGTTCGAGTAGCGGATGCGCAGCGCGTACAGGCCGGGCTTGTCCGCGGTGACGGAGAACGTCGCCGTGTTGCCGTTGCCCGGGTCCCCGCCGATGCCGGTGATCGCCGTACCATCCGTCGCCAGGGGCAGCGAGGTCAGCGTGGCCGAGCCCGCCAGCTTGGCGTCCTGCGCCTCATATGTGCGCGTCTTGAGTGTGCCTTCGGTGGGTGTGACCCTCAGCCGGTCGACGAGGGTGGCGGTTGAACTCCCGGTCAGCGTCACCTTGTTGATGCCGCCCGAGAGGGAGACGGCGACCTTGTGCCTGGCCTTGGTCACGTGCAGGACCTCATGCCCGTTGACCGACAGCCGAGCGTCCGCGGCACCGAGGGTGCCGACGTCGAGGGTGGCCTCGCGGTCGGCGGGGGAGTAGACCCAGAACGTGGCCGTCTGGCCCTTCGCGAGCCGGGCCGCGCCCGAGCCCGTGGCGGGGGCCCCGGCCTCCTTCGGCAGGTCGTAGACGGGCCGCGCCCCGCCACCCAGCCAGGCCAGTTCGCCCTCGTGGACCTCGGTGGCCGCCGACGGGTCCGGCAGGGACAGGGTGAGGCGGTCGACGATGGCGTCGCCCTTGGTGGCGCGCTTGCCGTCGAGGCTCTTCGCGGCGAGCGTCAGGGTGTGCCTGCCCTTCGTGAGCTGCACCTTGGTGTCGGTGTGGTCCCACACCACCCACTTGTAGCCGAGCGGCAGGTACAGCTCCTGCTCGCTGCCCGCCTGCCCGTCCACTCGCAGGAAGACGTTGGTGGGGCCTTGCTCCTTCACCTTGTCGAAGGTGTTGAGGGAGTTGGCGAAGACGCTGAGGTCGTACGTTCCGTCCGCGGGCACGTCCACCGTGAAGTCGAGTGTGACGTCCGAGCCGGTGCGCAGGCCGCCGACGTCGTAGCCGCCGGAGGTGTAGAACTTCGACACGTCGGCCGTCGAGCCCTCGGGGCCGTTCCTGGAGTAGCCGGACCCGGTGTGGGCCGCGTCCTCCGCCTCGTACGACCCCTGCCAGCGAACGGGCGCGGACTGCGTGCCCTTCGCCTGGCCGGCCGGGCTGAGGACGATCTCGTACGCCGAGGACTCCTTCAGCCTCGGCAGCGTGCCCTCGCCGAAGTCCACGACGGCCGCCCCGTCGGCACCGACCTTCAGGTTCGTCTCCGTCAGCAGCTTCGGGCCGGAGTTGTCGCCGATCTGCCCGCTCCAGTCGATCTCCCGCACCCAGGCGTGGACTTGATCCCCGAAGACCTTCTTGGGGATGCCCGCGAAGGTGATGTGGCCCTTGCCGGTCGAGCCGCCGAAGATCAGCCGGGCCTGCTTCTTCTTCTCGTCGAGCGTGGCCACGCCCTGCATGGTGTAGTTCTGGCCGGGGAACGGCGGGGTCACCTGCACGGTGTGCCCGCTCATCGAGGCGTACGAGTGCAGCAGCCACCACTGGCCGTTGCCGCGGTTCGACTGCACCGCGGAGTCGGAGAGGTTGCCGTCGATGTTCCAGTACGCGATGTCGGCGTCCACCTTGGACTCCTCGATCGCGGACACCCACTGGATCATCTGGCCGGGGACGGAGGTGTGGTAGTTGAAGGCGTACTCGTTGATGTTGACGGGGAGCCGGGTCCCTTCGCGGGCGGTTCCCTTGAACAGGTCCTTCTCCCAGGCCCGGTACTTGACCACGCTCTCGCGCACCGCCTCCGGGTGGCTCAGCTCGTGCCAGGTGACGACGTCCGGGAGCGTGCCGGCGGCCAGGGTGTGGGTGAGGAAGCCCTTCACCTGGTCGTAGAGGATGCTGGTGTTGGGGCCCGCGATCCGGGCGTCCGGCATCTTGCCCTTGATGAGCCTGTAGGCGGAGTCCCAGGCGGCGAAGTAGTCCTTGGGGTCGCTCAGCCAGCTGACCTTGTCGTAGCTCCACTCGCCGGTGCCGAACATGTTGCCCTCGGGCTCGTTGAACGGCACGAAGACGATGTTGTCCTGGTACTGCTTGGGCAGCTGCAGCACCTGGTCGACCTGCTTGGCGATCTTCTCCTCGTAGAGCTTGAGCTTCTCCGCGGGGGTGGCGCCGGGCCACTCGTACGGGAAGCCGCGGTGGATGTCCGTCATGTAGATGTACACGTCGCCGTCGGTGGAGTCGGCCAGCGGCTTCACCACGTCCAGCGCGTCGGCGCCGGGGTGCTGCGGACCGTCCTGCGCCTTGGTGGAGACGGTGCGCAGGCCCATGCCCTCGATGAGGTTGTTGGTGGGGACGCCCGGCCCGTACACGCCGTAGAGGGTGCCGGAGGCACCGCCGTGGAACGTGCCGGTGTCCGAGCCGAGGTCGACGGTCAGGGCTCCCTCGCGGACCACGGTCACGGTCGCCTTCACCGCGCGTCCGGCGGCGGTACCGGACACCGCGAAGGTGCCCGGCTGCGCGTACTTCTCGGCCGGTACGGCGTCCCAGGCGACGGGGGTGTCGCGGTCGTAGCCGTCGGAGAAGGAGGAGCGGACGGCCGCGGGCAGGGAGGGGGCCGTCCCGGTCGTCGTACGGACCTCGAAGGAGGTCTGCGAGAGCTGGTCGAGGGTGGGTAGCGTCCCGACCGTGCCGGCCACCTGCTCGGCGGTGAGCGCCGAGTGCCAGACCGTGAAGTCGTCGACCGTGCCCTTGAGCAGCGGGTCCGGGTAGAAGGACTTGCCGATGTAGCCGGCCGCGGTGGCCGAACCGTCCAGCAGATCCTTGGCCCTGACGTTCGTCGCGGCGGAGGAGACCGCCACGCCGTCCAGGTAGGTGGTGACCCGGTGGGCGGCGCTGTCGAGGGTGACGGTGACGGTCCGCCAGCCGTCGGCGGGCAGCGGCGCGTACCCGGAGACCTGTGCCTCCGCACCCCCTCCGCCCGTGGTCACGGCCGTGCGCAGCACACTGCCGTTGTACGGCGTCGTGAACAGGTACTTGCCGGTGTCGGTGCCCAGATCGAAGATCCGCTGCCAGGCCGACTTGTCCCCGCTCCACTTCACCCGGGCCGAGACCGTCAGGTCGCTTGCGTCACCGAGCACTTCGCGGGGGAGGCGGACGTACGCGCCGTCCGAGGTGGGCGCCCCGCCGGGCAGGGACAGCGCCTTGCCGCCGTCCGAGCCTTCCACGGACTGGGCGGTGGAGCCGTTCACCAGGGTCGCCGTCAGCCCGTTGCCGGAGCTGTCGGTGATCTTGCCGGAGGCGAGGTCGTCCTGGTCGAAGGTGTAGTGGGCGGCGGGCCGGGGCGTATCGGCTGCCTGCGCGGGGACGGCCGGTGCGGCCAGCAGGCCCGCACCGAGAGCCACCACCATGGCGGCCGGGGCCCGGCGCCGGGCGGATCTGTCAGCGGATGGCATGGATTGCGTCCTCAATCCTTGTCTGTCGGCGTATCGGCATGCTGCGAACCGGTTCGACTGCCATGCCGCACAGGCAAGGGAGCATGTACAGCCGGCGCGGAAGAGGCGGCTCCGATCGGTCATCGAACCGGTTCGGGGAAGCTAGCACCGGGAATCCCGGCCAGCAATCCCTCCCGCACCAACAAACCCGGACCTTCCGGCGGGCGCGGCAGTGTTGTCAGAGGTGTTGACAGGCGTCCGGTCAGATTCCTACCTTCACTTCACGCGAACCGGTTCGATACCCGACTTGCGAGTACTCTCTCCACGGAGAACTCGAACCGGTTCGCGCAAGGTTCGAGCAGGATTCGAGCGAGGAGGCGCCCGTGAACATCGGAGAGATCGCCCGCCGGGCCGGTGTCTCGCGGAGCACCGTCTCCTACGCACTGAGCGGCAAGCGCCCGGTCTCGGACGACACCCGCCGGAAGATCCAGCAGGTCATCGACGAGCTCGGCTACCGCCCGAACGCCAGCGCCCGCGCCCTCGCCAACGGCCGCACCAGCACCATCGGCCTCGTCTTCCCGCCCGCCGGCAACCACTACACCGGTATGCAGCTCGACTTCATCGGCAGCGTGGTGGAGGCCGCCGCGGCCTACGACTACGACGTACTGCTCTCACCCAGCGGCGTCGACAGCGACCGCTCGTTCCAGCGGCTGCTGGGGGAGCGGCGGGTCGACGGCGCAATCCTGATGGAGATCAGGCTCGAGGACGACCGGGTCGACCACCTGGCCGAGTTGGGCTTCCCCTCCGTCGCCATCGGCCGTACCGCCCACCCGGAAGGCGGCTGGTGGGTCGGCCTGGACCACACCGCGCTGGCGGCGGCGTGCGTCCACCACCTGGCGGACCTCGGCCACCGTCGGATCGCCTTCGTCAACCGTCCCGAGCAACTGCTGCGGGCCGGATACGAGTCCGCACACCGCGGCCTGGACGGCTTCACCAAGGCCGCGGCCGAACGCGGGCTGACCGTGCGGACGTACTGCTGCGGGGACGACGCCGCCTCCGGCGAGGCCTGCCTGCAACAGATCCTGCACGACGACCCGGCCACCACCGGCCTGGTCACCTTGAACGAGGCCGCTCTCGGCGGCCTGTACCGGGGGCTCGCCCAGGCGGGCCGCCATGTGCCGCGCGACTTCTCCGTCACCGGGGTCGTGGCCGGCCGCTGGGCGGAGACGGTGACCCCGCAGCTCACCGCCGCCGACGTACCGGCGGAGGAGATGGGCCGGCGAGCCGTCGACCTGCTCGTGGAACGGCTCGACCACCCCGACGCCCCGCCCCGCCACCACCTCCTCGCACCGCCGATCTCCCTGCGGGCCAGCACCGGGCCGGCCGGGACCGTCACCGCGCCCTGACCACGCCCGCGCAGTACTCCTCAACTCCTTTCATCTCACCGGCCGTTCGCACCGCCCGACACTGCGCCGTTCGTCGTGCCCGCCTGTCCTCGTGCTGCCGGGACAGGCCTTGCGCCACCCCTGCCCTCGGCACCCGCATGCCCAGAACAAAGGAACCCTCGCCATGAACAGCTCCTCCAGACAGCGCCGTCTGACCGCCGCGGCCGTGACCGCGCTCGCCGTGGCCGTCTCCGCCACCGCCTGCTCCTCCGGCTCGGGCAGCACCGACACCAAGGGCGCCGGCGGCGGCACGTACACGATCTGGGACCCGTACCCGCAGTTCGACAAGAGCTCGGACTGGGCGAAGCTGCTCGACCAGTGCGGCACCAAGGCCGGAGTGAAGGTCAAGCGGACCGCCTTCGACACCAGCGACCTGGGCAACAAGACGCTGCTGGCCGCGCAGCAGGGAAACTCGCCGGACGTCCTGATCGTCGACAACCCGGTGGTGTCCACCCTCGCGGAGGCGGGCGTGCTCACCACGACCGACGACAACAAGCTGGACACCTCGAAGGTCGACCCCAACCTGCTCGCGGCCGGCCAGTCGGGCGGCAAGACCTACGGCACGCCGATCGGCGCCAACACCCTGGCCCTCTACTACAACAAGGCGGTGCTGAAGAAGGCCGGCGTGGACGTCGCCTCGATCAAGGACTGGACGTCGCTCACGGCGGCCCTCGCGAAGGTCAAGCAGGCCGGCAAGAAGGGCATCACCTTCTCCGCGATCGGCACCGAGGAGGGCAGCTTCCAGTTCCTGCCCTGGTTCTGGGGCTCGGGCGCCAAGCTGACCGCACTCGACTCCTCCCAGGCCGTGTCCGCGCTCTCCCTCTGGAAGGACTGGCTCAAGCAGGGCTACGCCCCCAACTCGGTCCTCAACAACACCCAGACCACCAGCTGGCAGGAGTTCGCCAGCGGTGACTACGCGTTCAGCGAGAACGGCACCTGGCAGCTCGCCAACGCCAAGAAGGCCGGTTTCGACTACGGCGTCCTGCCCATCCCCGCGGCCACGGGCGGCAGCGCGGCGGCCCCGACCGGCGGCGAGTTCGTCACCGTCCCGGTCCAGAAGGACAGTGGCCGCTACGCCACCTCCCAGAAGCTGGTGACCTGTCTGACCAGCGGCGACAACCTCTACAACACCGACACCACGCTGTCCTACGTGGCCCCCACCAGCGAGGTCCAGTCCAAGCAGGTGGCCGCGAACGCCGATCTGAAGCCGTGGGTCGACGCCGTCAAGGCCGCCAAGGGCCGCACCAGTGACGACCTGGGCACCAAGTACCCCAAGATCTCCGAGCAGCTGTGGAAGGCCGTCCAGTCCGCCCTCAGCGGCTCCAAGTCGCCCAAGGACGCGCTGAGTTCGGCGCAGGCCGCGGCCAAGTGACATGAGCCCCATGAAGCAGCTGAAGCAGACGACCCGTCCGCCGGACCCCCGGGCCGCGGACGACCGGAACGGGGCGGCCACAGCCGCCCCGCCCCCGGCCCGCACCGGCAAGCGCCGCCGGCCCGCCTCCACCCAGTGGGCGGCCTGGGGATTCCTCGCCCCGGTGACCCTCTACCTCGCCCTCTTCTACGCCTATCCGCTCTACCGCAACATCGACCTCAGCCTGCGCAACTACACCGTCCGCTCCTTCGTCCAGGGCGACGCCCCCTTCACCGGCCTCGCCAACTACCGCACCGTCTTCGACAACCCCACCTTCGCCCCGGCCCTGCTGCACACCGCGCTCTTCACCGCCGTCTGCCTGGTCTTCCAGTACGCCATCGGGCTCGCCCTCGCGGTCTTCTTCAACCAGCACTTCCGGCTCTCCGCGACCCTGCGCGCCCTGTTCCTCGTACCGTGGCTGCTGCCGCTGATCGTGTCGGCGTCCACCTGGTCATGGATGCTCAACACCGACTCCGGCATCGTCAACGCCGCCCTGCACGCCGTCGGCATCGACCCCGTGAACTGGCTGACCTCGCCGTCCTGGTCACTGACCTCAGTGATCATCGCCAACATCTGGATCGGCGTCCCGTTCAACCTGGTCGTGCTCCACAGCGGTCTGCAGTCCATCCCGGCCGGCCTGTACGAGGCCGCCGCGCTGGACGGGGCGGGTGCCTGGCGGCGGTTCTGGAGCATCACCTTCCCACTGCTGCGCCCGGTGTCCGCGATCACCCTGCTGCTCGGGCTGGTCTACACGCTCAAGGTCTTCGACATCATCTGGATCATGACCAAGGGCGGCCCGGCAGACTCCTCCACCACCTTCGCCACCTGGTCGTACCAGCTCGGCTTCGGCAACCTCCTGCCGGCCTTCGGCCCGGGCGCGGCCGTCGGCAACCTGCTCGTGGTCGCCGCGCTCGTCTTCGGCCTGGTCTACGTCCGGGTGCAGAGAAAGCAGGCCCTGTCATGAGCCGCATCCGCAGGCGTACGTGGGTGAAGACCACGATCGGTGTCGTACTGACCGCGATCATGCTCTTCCCGGTGTACTGGATGCTCAACGTGTCCCTCACCCGCGACCAGGACATGCGCAAGAGCCCACCGGACCTGCTGCCCCTGCACGGCACCCTGGCCGGCTACCGCACCGTCCTCGACGAGCAGTTGCCCTACCTCGGCACCAGCCTCGTCATCGGCCTGGGCACCGTCCTGCTGACCGTACTGTTGTCCGCCCCCGCCGGCTACGCACTGGCCAAGCTGCGCCCGCGCGGCGGCGGCATCCTCAGCTTCGTGCTGCTGGCCGCGCAGATGATCCCCGGCATCATCATGGCGATGGGCTTCTACGCCATCTACCTCCAACTCGGGCTGCTGCAGTCCGTTCCCGGCCTGATCGTCGCCGACTCCACCCTGGCCGTCCCGTTCGCGGTGCTGATCTTCACGGCGTTCATGTCCGGCATCCCCGGCGAACTCCTCCAGGCCGCGCAGATGGACGGGGCGATGGCGCTGCGGACCTTCTGGTCCGTGGTGCTGCCGATGAGCCGCAACGCCGTCGTCACGGTGTCCCTGTTCGCCTTCCTGTGGTCCTGGTCCGACTTCGTCTTCGCCAGCACCCTGGTCAACGGCGGCGCCCACGAGCCGATCACCCTCGGCATCTACCACTACATCGGCAACAACAACCAGCAGTGGAACGCCATCATGGCCACCGCCGTCGTGGCCTCGCTGCCGGCCGCGGTGATTCTTGTTCTCGCCCAGCGGTACGTCGCGGCCGGCGTCGCCGCCGGTGCGGTGAAGGACTGAGCCGCCCAGTACTGGGATTGCTGTCGGTTGTCTGCGGCTTCGTCGTGGCTGGTCGCGCCCACGCGGCGGTAGCCGCACATCAGACACAGCCCCGCGCCCCTTGAGGGCGGTGGCGCTCCTGCTGGTCTGCTCAGTGCCCCCGTTTGTCGCCCCTGCTCCAGAAACGAGTCACGCCACATGACCGCCGCCCCTACCGGCCCGGCCTTTTCCGTCCATGACATTCCGTTCAGCACCCGCGGATCCTGGTTCGACATCTCGCCCGTGATCGCGGAGAAGACGTACGCCGAGGATCTCCACCTCGTCTCGCACCAGAACGGTATGCACGGTGTCCTGCGCCTGGTCCCCGTGAACCCGGCGATCAGCGACCGCGCCGAGACCCGCGTCGAGGCGACGCCGGGCCTGCTCAGCTGGATCGGTGAGAGCGGGCGTGTCGACCTCGCCTACGAGTCGCCGGACACCGTACGGCTGCGGGGGAGCGGCCTGGGCATCGGCGTCCACGCCGCCGCGCAGGCACTGACCCCGTTCAGCGGGACGTACTTCTTCCACGATCCGGCGGCGGGCGCGCACGTGTTCACGTCGTACGAGACCGGTCGCCGCTACCGCATGACCGTGCTGTCCGGCACCCTCACGGAGGCGGTCGGAGCCCAGGCCCTGGGCAGCGCCGACCGCGGTCTGGCCATCACCGAGGACGTGGGCGGCAGTTGGGAGATCACTGTCGAGGAACTCGACACCGCCCGCCCGCCGTACGAGTCCTCGGCGACCTTCGACGAGATCGTGGAGAGCGCACGGCGCGCGTTCGCGGACTTCGTCGACGCGGTGGCCCCCTGGCGCTCGTCCGCCACCCCCGCCGCCGAACTCGCGGCCTACGTGGTCTGGTCGGCGACGGTACGGCCCACGGGCCTGGTCACCCGGCCCGCCGTGCTGATGTCCAAGCACTGGATGGACAAGGTCTGGAGCTGGGACCACTGCTTCAACGCCCTTGCCTTGGCGCCGGGTTCGCCGGAACTTGCGCTGGATCAGTTCCATCTCCCCTTCGACCACCAGGACGCCGCAGGCGCCCTGCCCGACTCGGTCACCCACTCCGAGGTCCTTCACAACTTCGTCAAGCCCCCCATCCACGGCTGGGCCTTCGGCCACCTGCGCCGCCGTCTGCCGACACCTCCCGACCGGGCTCAACTGGCCCAGGCGTACGCCCGGTTGGAGCGCTGGACGAACTTCTGGCTCACCGCACGTCGAGCCCCCGGCGCCGAGCTGCCCTACTACCAGCACGGCAACGACAGCGGCTGGGACAACGCCACCACCTTCGACCCGGAGCGGGTGGTCGTCACCGCCGACCTGGCCGCCTTCCTCGTCCTCCAGCTGCACGAACTCGCCGGACTGGCCGAGGAGTTGGGTGAGGCGGATGCGGCGCTCCGATGGACGGCCGCCGCCGAGGAGACACAGACGGCGCTGCTCGACCAGCTGTGGACCGGCGAACGGTTCGTCGCCCGGGGAGCCGCCGGCGGGGACACCTGGGGCAGCGCGAGTCTCCTCGACCTGATGCCCATCGTGCTGGGCGAGCACCTGCCCGGTGAGATCAGCAGCGCACTGGCCGACCACATCAAGGCGCACCTCACCCCGTACGGCCTCGCCACCGAACTGACCACCTCCCCGCACTACCTCGCCGACGGCTACTGGCGCGGCCCCATCTGGGCCCCGGCCACCGTCCTGGTCGAGGACGGCCTGCGCCGCGCCGGCCACCACCGGCTGGCCGACGACGTCAGCGCGCGCTTCCGCGCCCTGTGCGAGACCCACGGCTTCGCCGAGAACTTCGACGCCCTCACCGGAACGGGCCTGCGCGACCGGGCCTACACCTGGACCGCCAGCAGCTACCTCCTGCTGGCCGAAGCACACGCACACCGGGGCAGCCGCTGACCGGCCGCCTTCCGCGAACTCCGGGGCCGTTCAGTCCCCGGTCCTTCCCCCCCCACCCTGTTAGGAGCCGCACAATGAAGTCGCTCTCCGCACCGTCCGGACGCGCACGGCGCACCAGACGCCGAGCCATCGCGTCACGCCGAGCCATCTCGTCCGCGGCCGTCCTCCTGGCCACTCTGGCCGCCACCCTGGTACCTGCCGGTCCGTCGCAGGCCGCGGACACCACCGTCGCCGTCGACTTCTCCGTCGCCGGAGGCGCCCCCACCTACCGAGCCTCGGGCACCCTGTACGGGATGACCCCCGACGGGTCGCTGCCGCCGGACCACTTCTTCAAGGACATCAAGTGGCACTTCGAGCGGGCCGGCGGCGCCCAGCTCAACGGTGGCGGCTACGCCACCAGCCTCGCCGACTACCAGACCCGCTGGAACGCCACCCTCGCCCAGTACAAGCGCACCAAGGCGCTCGGCGGCACGTTCGTCATCCTGCCGCACGACCTGTGGGGCGCCGACGGCACCACCAGCCAGGGCTTTCCCGGCGACAACGGCAACTGGACGCTGTTCGACAACTTCGTCCACCAGCTCATCTCCGACGTCAAGGCCAACAACATGACGGTGGAATGGGACCTCTGGAACGAGCCGGAGCTCAGCGGCTTCTGGGGTCGGTCCCAGAGCCAGTACCTGCAGATGTGGTCCCGCTTCCACGCCGCCGTGCGGGCCGACCTCCCCGGTCAGCTCATCGTCGGCCCCAGCATGGCCAACCCGCCCAGCTCCTCCAACACCTGGTGGACCACCTACCTGAACTACGTCAAGGTCAACAACGTCGCCCCCGACATCTACAGCTGGCATGCCATTCCGCACGACCCCGTCCCGGCCGTCGCCAACGCCAACTCGACCATCGCCGCCGCGGGCCTGACCAACACCCGCCCGTACCAGATCAATGAGTACGCCGGGCGCGAGCAGCAGAACCCCGGTGGCGGCGGCTGGTTCATCAGCCGCCTGGAGCGGGCCGGCGCCGACGGTCTGCGCTCCAACTGGGGAGGGGGCCCCAGCCTGCACGACTACGCGGCCGGCCTGCTCACCAAGAACAGCTCCGGCCAGTACCTGCCGCTCGGAGAGTGGTTCCTGTACCGGTACTACGGCTCCCAGACCGGAAACATCGTGAACCTCACGCCCGGTACGAACACCGACGGGCTGGCGACGAAGGACAACTCCGCGCGGAACGCGAAGATCCTTCTCGGGAGCAACGGCAACACGGGCAACGTCACCGTCAGCCTCAACCGTCTCGACACCACCTCGGTCGTGGAGAACAGCCGGGTGCGCGCGATAGTCCAGCGCATACCGAACAACGGCGGCGGCGCGGTGACGAGTCCGGTGACGGTCTTGGACCAGACCCTGACGGTCAACGGGAACTCGGCCTCGGTGAGCGTGCCGTGGACGGACTCCGCGGACGGCTACACGGTCACGCTGCTGCCGCCGTCGAACACCACCGTCTCCACCGTCGCGGTGGCCCAGCACAGTGGCCAGTGCCTGGACGACACCAACCTCAGCACCGCCGACGGCACGCAGTACCAGCAGTACTCCTGCGAGGGCGGCTACCAGCAGATGCTGGACTTCAAGCCGGTCGCCGGACGGGCGAACACCTACACGATCGTGGATGAGCACAGCGGCAAGTGCCTGGACGTCTCGGGTGCCTCCACGGCCGACGGCGCCGCCGTCATCCAGTGGACCTGCAGCGGCACCACGAACCAGATGTTCACCCTCAACCCGGTGACCGCGCTCGGCAACAGCAAGGACTACCAGCTGGTCGCGGTGCACAGCGGCAAGTGCGTCGACGTCAGCGGGGTCTCCACCACGCCCGGCGCGGTGATCCACCAGTGGACCTGTGACCCGGCGAGCGCGCTGAACAACAAGAGGAACCAGATCTGGCGGCTCCTCGGCAAGAGCTGACGACGCTTCACAGACGTGCGGCCGTCCGGTGTCGCCGCCGGACGGCCACCCGTGCTGTGCGCAGGGCGCCGAGGCCGGGCGCGCACCACTCGTGGAGCACACCGACTGCTCCGAACGGCTGATCTCCCGCCGCCGGCCGGGCTCATACGACGCAAAGTGATTGTCCTGCCGCCGTGATCCGACTGAGCTGGTCATGCCTGAAACGCTCGTGCACTCACCTCGAGGAAGGCGAAGATGACCCGTTCGACCGCGGTCCCGCGCCCGATCCGTCCGCTCCGAGCGCTGCGGCTCGTCACCGTCGTGCTGTATCTGGTGGCCGCTCTCCTCGTCGGCGGTGCGGCACCGGCCGCCGCACTGACCAAGCCCGTCGTCAACGGGCCCGTGTTCAACGACCCCCTGGGTACGCCGGCGCAGCAGGGCGCGATCTTCACCCAGCTCATCCGGCTGATCGACGCGACGCCCGCCGGAGCGACGATCCGCGGCTCGATGCACGAGTTCCAGGACCAGGACGTCGCCGACGCGCTGCTCGCCGCCCACCGGCGCGGCGTGAACGTCAGGATCATCGTCGACGACTCGACCTATGTGGACGGTGACAGCAAGGAGTTCCCCAATCCGGCCTTCCGGTCGCTGCGGGCGGGGCTCGGAACCAACGACGCCGCCCGCTCCTGGATCGTCGTCTGCGACGACAGGTTCGAGGATCAGGACGGCGTGGACGACGTCGAGCGCGGCTGTCTGAGCGTCGCCCCGCCCGAGCCCGCCTACAACCACAACAAGTTCTTCATCTTCTCGAGGATCGGACCCTTCGACGACGGCACCAGCTACTCGAAGGTGGTCTTCCAGACCTCCTCGAACCTCTCCGACTGGTACAAGGTCGAGTCCTTCAACGACTCCGTGACCTTCGCGAACGCCGCCGTGTACGACGGCTACGCCTCGTACCACGAGAAGCAGCGCACCGCGCGCGCCCGCCCAGGCGGCGACAACCACGTGTACTTCTCCACCCCGACCGGCTCGGCCTACCGCGGCTTCTTCTTCCCGCGCGGTGACTCCTCGTACAACAACCCGGCCACCGACACCATCGTCAACTCGCTGGACGAGGTCGCCTGCCGCTACACCGGCACGGACGGGAAACGGCACCAGACCGACATCCGCATCGTGATGCACAGCTTCCAGGGCTCGCGCGTCCAGGTCGCCGACAAGCTGGCTCAGCTACGGGGCAGGGGCTGCTGGATCGACATCGTCTACGCCGAGAGCGACAGCAGGATCACCGGCAAACTGACCAACGCCGGTATCCAGCACCGCAGATGCCGTATCCCCCACGGCCCGGGAATCGACGTCCGCCCGCACAACAAGGAGATCCTGATCGACGGCTCCTTCGGCGGCGACATCACACCGCGCGTCTACACGGGCAGCGCCAACCTGACCGGCTCGTCGCTGCGCTCGGCGGACGAGGCGATCGTGCGGATCGCCAGTGCGTCGTACCACGCCAAATACCTGAGCACGTTCTACAAGATCCGCTCAGCCTGCGGCGGTTGACGGGCCCCGTTGCCACCCCTTCTCGGCCGTCATCCACCGCCGTCGAGGTCCGTCCGCTGCCGGAGCACGCGTAGCTCGTGGCCGACGAGCTGCATCTCGTACAGCTTCCCGCGGGCGTTCTCGAACGGGCGGTGAAGGACCATCATCAGCCGGCCGTCGAAGGTGTGGAACAGCATGCCGTGACCGCTGTCGTCCCGGACCAGCGGCCGGTGCTGCCGCCAGGGCCCGGTGATCTCGCCGGACTCGGAGACGGCGTAGGTCTGCACATAGCCGCCGCTGACGGTGCCGTCCTTGCCGACCAGGTTCTTCTCGTACGTCGACCACAGCATGAGCAGCGATCCGTCGGGCGCGGGGTGCAGCTGGGGGCCGTCGGTGATGTAGGGCGGGAGCTGGGCCGGGACGCCGGCGGGGATCTGCTCGCCGAGCCAGAACGCGTCCGAGCCCTTGAACAGGAAGACCGGATCTCCGACGGTTCCCGCCAGGTCCGGGGTCAGCCGGACCGCCTCCATGGTTCCGTCGATGGTCTGCAGCCACTCGTGCGCGTACACCATCCAGGGCTGACCGGACCGGTCGACGTGGAGGGTGCCGTCGAGGGTCATCAGGTTCTCGGGCGGGGTGGGCCGGGCGGGCTCGACGGCGGTGAACGGACCCAGCAGCGAGTCGGACACGGCGGTGATGGTGCCGCGCATGTAGTTGCGGAGCTGGAACGGTGTGCCCCATTGGTTGGCCGGGGGCACCGGGAGGGGCCGGTCCTCGTTGTGGAGGGTGGTGAACAGGTAGTACCTGCCGTCCAGTTCGTGGACCTCCGGCGCCCACGCGCCGTCCGTCGCCCAGCTGCCGCTCTGGTTGCCGGCGAGGAAGACCACGACCGGTCGCGTCCAGTCGCGCAGGTCGTGGCTGCGGTAGACCATCGTGCCGGTGCCGTCCACGCCCGATACGGACGGCTCGTTGGAGGTGTAGAGGTAGTACGTGCCAGTCGCCCTGTCGGCGACGATGAACGGATCGTGCAACGGCATGTCGGGAAGCTGCATCAGCTCGTTCTCGGCCACCGCCGAAGAATACGTTCCGACGGATGCCTACTTTCCGGCGATCTCCCCGAACCGGTCGAGCAGCGCGTCCAGGCCCGCGGCAAGGCCCTCCGGTCCGCCCGGCTCGGTGAGGGCGGGGGCGGCCTCGCGCAGCCCGGGCAGCTCCTGGGGCGGCATGCGGTGCAGACCGAGACGGAACGCCGGGTCCTGCTCGTCGGGGTTGTCCACCATGGGCCGCAGCTCCACGGACACATAGCCCAGCAGCCAGGCCGTGAAGGCCCGGAAGACGGCCGCCGTACCGGCATCGTCGAGCCCGGCCTCCCTGAGCAGCGCGAGCACCCTCTCGTGATCCTTGAGCACGGCAAGCGGACGACGCGCGAGCGGGACGGCGAGCATGCGGGTGGTGAGGAGTGGGACGGCTTGGGGGTGGGCGAGGCAGACGTCGTAGGTGGCGCGGGCGATGCGGTGGAGTTCGGCGCGCCAGGCGGGGACGGCGTTCGTCGAGTCGGCTTTGGGGGCGGCTGCCAGGCGCTCCTCCAGCTCGAGGTACAGGGCTTCGACGAGGCCGTCGAGGAGGGCGTCCTTGCTCGCCGCATACCGGTAGAGCGCCATCGCCTCCACCCCGAGCTCGGCGCCGAGGCGACGCATGCTCAGCGCCGACAGGCTGTCCCGGTCGACCAGCTCCAGCGCGCTGATCAGCACACGCTCCCGGCTCAGCCGACCATAGTGGCCGCGGTCACTGGCGCGGCGCGCAGGGCGGGTTTCGGAGCCCTCTTCGAGTCTGCGTGCCGCGGCCTGCTTCCTGGCCATGCTTCGCCTCCCGCTGATCGGCCTCGCCTTGTCCTCTTTCGAGGTTGACTCTATCCATCTTCAGGGGCAAAGTGTACGTATACGTCGTAAATATACATCGAATGGACGCGCTGCCGGCCCGTCCGACGGCGTAACCATTCCCCAGGAACGGCCACCGAGGAACCGCGGGGAGAAACCCCATGACAGTTCATCGCCTGCGGCCCCGCCAACGGGCTGTCGCACACGGGGGAGGGGCCGATGGCGTGCCCTTCGCCGTCACTCGGATCTGTCCGGAGGCCAGGAGAGCGGCGAGGCGTGTGCTCGCCTCCGGCTGGGTGACCACGGGCCCGGAGACGGAGCGGTTCGAGGGCGAGTTCGCGGCGTACGTCGGCGTGGAGCACGCAGTCGCGGTGAGCTCCTGCACAGCAGCGCTCGAACTGGCGCTGGGCGCCCTGTCGCTGCCGCCCGGCGGAACTGTCCTGATCCCGTCAGTGACCTTCTGCGGCGCGGCCCAGGCGATCCTGCACACCGGGTTGAGACCGGTGCTGGTCGACGTCGACCCACGCACCGCACTGGTGACACCCGCCACCGTCGTCCGTGCGGCGCGGGCCTGCGGATGTCCGCAGGCGATGATGGTCCTGCACTACGCAGGCGCCCCCGCCCCGGTCGCCGAACTGGCGGACGCCGCCCATCTGCCCCTGGCCCGCGTCGTCGAGGACGCCGCGCATGCGCTGGGCACGGCGGTGGGCGACCGGCCGGTGGGCGGCCTGTCCCGGGCGACCTGCTTCAGCTTCTACGCCACCAAGAACCTGCCGATCGGCGAGGGCGGCATGGTCACGACCGACGACCCGTCGCTCGCCGAGCGGATCCGACGGACCCGGTTGCACGGCATGTCCGCGGACGCCTGGCGCCGCAACCTGCCGGGCGGCAGCTGGCGGTACACCGTCGAGGAGGACGGCCTGAAGGCCAACATGACGGATGTCCAGGCTGCCGTGGGACGTGCCCAGCTCAGGCATCTCGACGACTGGCAGCGGCGCCGTCACGCCCTTGCGGAGCGGTACACCGAAGCACTCGCGGCCGTTCCCGGCCTCGAACCGTTGCGCTCCGACACTCCCGGTCGGCATGCCCGGCACCTCTACGTGGTGCGGGTGCGCGACGAGTACGGCACGACCCGCGACGAACTGATCGAGCGGCTCGCCGAGCACCGTATCGGCGCCTCCGTCCACTTCCTGCCGCTGCACCGTCTGCCCTACTTCCGCGACCGGACTGTCATCCCGCCGGGCGGTCTGCCGGGCGCCGACGAGCTCTTCCCCCAGCTGCTGTCCCTGCCTCTGTATCCGGACCTCACCGAGGCCGCCGTGGATCGGGTCTGTGCGGCACTGGCCGAGCACGCCTCCCCGCCCACCGCCGGTCGGCCGGCTGCCCGCCGGCTGCCGGGACTTCGCACCCTGGTGATCGGCGCCGGGGAAGCAGGGCGGGCGCTTGCCCGGGATCTGGCCCGCACCCCGGCCTTCGGACTGGATCCCGTCGGCTTCCTCGACGACGATCCGGCCAAGCGCCGAGCCGACGTGACCGGGGGCCTGCCCGTACTCGGAGAACTCGACGCCACCCGATCGGCCGTGCACGACCACCGGATCGAGGCCGTGGTCGTCGCCATACCCGGGCTGGACCCGGATCGTTTCCGGCGCGTCGCCCGGGCCGCGGAGGCCGAGGGAGCGAGCGTGCGCTACCTGCCCTCGTTCACCGCGGCCCTGCGCCGTGACGTGGTCGGCAGCGACATGCGTGAACTCGACGTGCAAGCGCTCATCGGCCGCGCCGAGATGCACGTGGTGAGCGCCGCGGCACGGTCGGTTGTCGCCGGGCGGCGGGTACTGGTCACCGGCGCAGGTGGTTCGATCGGCAGCGAGCTGTGTCACCAGGTACGAGCCTTCGGCCCGAGCCGCCTGCTGCTGCTCGACCACGACGAGTCGAACCTGCACCGGCTGCAACTGGAGCTTGACGGCAATGCCCTGCGCAGTGACGACATCGTCATCTCGGACATTCGCGACCGCCCCCGCATCGACCAGATCTTCCGCGAACTGCGCCCCGAGGTCGTCTTCCACGCAGCCGCCCACAAACACCTGCCGCTGCTCGAACTGCACCCGTGCGAAGGCGTGAAGACGAACGTGCGAGGCACCGAGAACCTGGTCCGCGCCGCGGCCGCCGTGGGAACCGCGCGCTTCGTGCTGATCTCCACAGACAAGGCCGCCGATCCGGTGTCGGTCCTTGGGGCGACGAAGCGGCTGGCCGAACTCGTCGTGCAGAGCAGTCAGCAGGACGCCCCGCCCGGTACCGTGCTCACGTCCGTCCGTTTCGGCAACGTGCTCGGCAGCCGTGGCTCGCTGCTCTCCGTCATCGCCGAACAACTGGGCACCGGCTCCGCGGTGACCGTCACCCACCCCGACGTGACGCGCTTCTTCATGACGGTCGAAGAGGCCGTCGGCCTGGTCCTGGAAGCGGCACGCATGGCCCGCGGTGGGGAGGTGTTCGTGCTGGACATGAGCGGGCCGGTACGCATCGTGGACCTGGTCCACAAGTTCGCTCGCTCTGTGCACGTATCGGATGTGAACATCCGATTCACCGGGCTGCGGCCGGGCGAGAAACTGAACGAGACATTGTTCTCCACGCAGGAGAAGCACACACCCACCGCCCACCCGCGCATCCTCGCCGCAACGCCGGTCGCCCGCCCGCCGGCTCTGGCCCGGCAACTCCCCGCCCTTTACACGGCCGCGGAGCACAACGACGCCGGTGACGTGCGCCGCATCCTCGCAGAGCTTCTCCCGGGATTCCCTGCCGCGAAGCCGGTGGAGCGCGCGCACGCCGCCCTGACCGACCCGTATCCGGACGACTTCTGATGCCCGCCCTCGGCCAGTGGCCCCCATGGCCACCGAGGCCCAGCCCTCCGGGTGGCACGCGGTCACGGCACCGGCTGTTGCGCAGACTGCTGGTGCTCGCACTGGCCACCGTGCTCGCCCTGCTGGGCCTCGGTGCGGGAGCGGTGTGGTGGGGCACCAACCACTACGGAGACCAGGTCGCCCGCATTCCCGACGCCTTCCCCACCGGCCCACGCCCGCCCGGACCCACCGCTCACCACGGTGGAACCACCTTCCTGCTCGCCGGAGTCGACAGCCGCTCCAAGCGGCCGACCACCGGAACCAACGCGACCACCCGGCTGTGGCGGTATGGCGCTCAGCGGAGCGACACCATGATGCTGGTGCACCTGAGCGGCGACAAGCGCACTGTCCACGTGATGTCCATTCCGAGGGACAGCTGGGTGCCCATCCCGGGCCATGGTTCGGCGAAGGTCAACGCGGCGTTCTCCTGGGGCGGCCCGCCTCTCATGATCCAGACGGTGGAACAGCTGACCAGGACGCGCGTCGACCACTTCGGCGTCATCGACTGGCACGGCTTCAAGGCCCTCACGGACGCCGTCGGCGGCGTGCGCATCACCGTGGCGGCGGACTCCTACGACCCTGTGCTGCAACGGCACTTCGCCGCCGGTACCCACGTCATGCACGGCGACGAGGCGCTGGCCTACGTCCGGCAACGTCACGGTGTGCCCGGCGGCGAACTGGACCGGATCAAGCACCAGCAGCAGTTCCTGCGCAGCCTGGTCGGCGAGATGCGCGGAAAGGTCAGTCTCACCAACCCCTTCGGCACCGCCCGTATGCTCGACGCGGTTACACGCGCGGTCAGCGTGGACGACCGGATGTCCAACGGTGATCTGCGCGACCTGGTGATCGGTCTGCGCCACCTGGACGAGTCCGACGCCCGGTTCACCACCGCGCCCATCGTCCGTTCGGAGATGATCCGCGGGCAGTACGCCCTGATCCTCGACCGTGCAAAGCTGCGGGTCCGTTGGCACGAGGTCGAGAAGGGTTCCTGAGGACCGGTCGACCGTCACCCCGGTCGTCGGCGCGTTCCCGGTCCGGGACACGACGACCGCGTGACCCGCGCCGAGTGAATTCCACCCGTTCGCTCTGCTGTGTTCACGCGCATGACGCAACATCGTTGGCCGCTTCGAGCCGCTCACACCAGGCTGGGCCGGGACTGACAGGCGCTGTATGCGCTGCCCCGCCCGATGGACGTGAGAGGCAACCGTGCGAAGACGCCGACGACTGCGTCTTTCCGCTTTCCGACCCGTTCTCCGGTGCGCCGTCACCGCAATCCTCGCATTGGCGGGGCTCATCGCGCTCCCGGCCACGGCCCAGGCGGCCACGCCGGCCTTCGTCCAGGGCAAGGCGTTCTCCACCTCCAGCTAGTCCCCTCCCTGTCGGTCGTGCTGCCTGGGCAGGTGCGGTCCGGGGGCCTCGTCGTCGGCTGGTTCGCCGAGTACAACGCCCGAGGGACGGTGCATGTCTCGGACAACGTCAACGGCGCCTGGACCCGGGCGCCCGCGTCCGAGCACTTCAACAACGGGGGCGGGGACCTCGCGCTGTACTACGTGCAGAACACCCGGGCCGCCGCCTCACTGACCGTCACCATGACCGCAGCCGGTCCGACGTATCTGCCGAGCGCGGTCGCCGAGTACTCGGGGGTGGCCACCTCCAACGCCCTGGACCAGAGAGCGGTGGGCCGGGGGATCGGAACCTCCGCGGACTCCGGTCCGACCGCCTCGGTTCCCGGTGGCGAACTGGGCTTCGGTGCGATGATCACCGGTGGTCAACCGCTCACCGTCACGCCGGGCAGCAGCCAGGGGGTCCTGGAGGCCTACAACGGCAGCAGGTCATGCACCATCGAGGGCATTCTCTCCAGTGCGCCCGGCCCGCAGAACGCACGATTCGGCCTGGCCACCTCGACCGACTGGTACGCAGTCGCCGCGGCCTTCCGGGCCACCTGAGACAGCCGGCTCGGCTCTCCGGCCCGCGTCGGAACGCGGGCCGGGGAGCCGGTCAGACCCGCGACCCGCGCGAGACATGGGCTGCGACGCGAGCGGAGCGACCGTCGGCGAAGCGAGGCAGGCTCACACACAGCGCCTGCGCCACCAGCTGCACGTCCGTCGCGAGCCGGCGATCGCGCAGGTAGGCAAGGTCCAGGGCGAGCTTGGTGTGCAACTGCCTCTCCACATAAAGCTCCTCGGCATGGCCGGGAACGTCCAACTCGTCGCCGCGCTTCGCCACGTACAGCGCGCCTGGGCCGACGATGCCCGGCCGGTCGTCCAGCAGTCGCAGCTCGCCCCGGGTGTAGTACGGCAGGAACCGCTCGACCTCCGGTCGCGGACCCACAAGTGTCATGTCACCGCGCAACAGGTTGACCAGCTGCGGCAGTTCGTCGAGATGACTGCGGCGCAGCCACCTCCCGACCCGCGTCACGCGGGGGTCCATGCTGCCGCTCACCGCGGGTCCCGCGCGGTCGGCGCCGACGGACATCGAGCGGAACTTCAGGATGACGAAGGGCTGCAGTCCCCGGCCCGCGCGCCACTGCCGATACAGGACAGGCCCTCGGCTGGTGCACCGCACCAGGACGGCGACCAGCATCATCGGCACCAGCAGAACCACCAGCAGTATCAGGGCGACGCCGATGTCCACCGCACGACGTAGCCGACTGTCCTCGCGTACCTGCGTCCCGGCCGGCGCCGGCCGGATCCGCCCGGACACCATCATCACCACATCTCCCGCAGTACCTGGAAAGGTTCCGCTGCCGGGCGCCCGACCCGGCTGCCCCAGTACGCCGCGCGCTCCTGCAGGGCGCGCAGCGACCGGGGGTGCGGATGATCCCGCAACTCGGTCTCGTAGCAGCTCATCGCCTCCAGTTTGACTTGGAGGGTGCGCGTGACGTCCGCGTAGAGGGACGGCGTGAACGCATCGTCGGTCGACCACGCCCACTCGGTGGACGACGGCGTCTCGAACACGGCGAACCTGCGCAGCCTGGGCAGTACATAGGGGCGGCAGGCCGTCCACGCGGCGCGGGCCACGACCCCGTGGTCGGAGTTCACGTCCCCCGGGAAGTGCGTGTAGACCAGGTCCGGGCGCAGCGCGTCCACGACCGTCTCCACCTGCTGGACCACGTCGATCAGGGGCAGCGTGTCCAGCCGCTGATCGGGCAGGGACCACAGTTCCAGCGAGGCCAGCCCCAGCACCTGCGCCGACCGTTGCGCCGACTTGGCCAGATCCTCGGCGAGCCCTTCGCGGTACCGGCTCGAGGCCCCTTCGGTGAGGACGACGGCGTGTACCGCGTCGCCGTCCCGGACGTGCCGGGCGAGGGTGCCGCCCGGCCCGAGGAGTTCGTCGTCGGGGTGTGCGGCCAGGACGAGTACGGTGCTCATCGCGTCACCCCCTCGGGCCGCGGGCCCTCGCCGAGCACCCAGCGGGCCACCCCGTCGGGCACCGCCTCGAACCGGTGGCCGGGCCTCACACCGGCCCGCAGGGACCAGGGCGCCGCGGGGTGGGGCGGCTCGGAGGGGCTGCTCATCCTGGTGACCAGCACCCCGCCGGTGCGGGTGGCCACAAGAACACCGCGGTCCGGTTCCACGGCGAGCACCGATCCCGGCGGCCCACCGGGCTCATCACCGCTGGGCGGGAGAGTACGCCAGATCATCACCCGCTCGCCGTCGAGCACGCCGAACGCCCCTGGGTACGGCGTGGTCAGGGCACGCACCCAGTCGTGCACCGCGGACGCCGGGCGGTCCCAGTCGATGATCCCCATGGCGGGAGTGCGGCGGGGCAGCACGTCTCCCTCGGCGGGATCCTGTGGACGGCGCGGCGCGGTGCCGGTGAGCAGGGCCGGAAGATGCGCCAGCAGCATGTCGGCACCGGCCTGCGCGACCCGGTCGTACACCGTGCCGCAGGTGTCCTCTGGCCCGATGACCACGGCGCGCTGGTCGACGATGTCGCCGGTGTCCACGCCAGGGTCGAGCATCATCATCGTGTTGCCGGTGACCCGCTCGCCGCGCAGGATCGCCCAGTTCACCGGGGCGCGACCACGATGGCGCGGCAGCAGGGACGCGTGGAAGCCGACGCAGCCGTATCGCGGAACGGAGAGCAACTCGGGGCCGAGCAGCCGGGTCCAGCCGACGACGACCATCAGGTCCGGGTCCAGTGCCTGGATCCTCGCCACCATCTCCGGCGTGTTGAGCTCGTTCTCGCGCAGGAGTGGGACCCCGGCTGCCCGGGCGGCACCCGGCAGGTCGGCGGCGCCCGACAGTCTGTTCCGGTTCTCGTCAGGCGGCGTGATCACGGCCGTGACGCGGACCAGCGGCGACCGAAGCAGGGCCGTCAGAGCCGCCTGGGCCTCGTGCACGGCGCCGATGAAGACGACGCGCCCGGGTCGGTGTTCGGCGGAGGGCCGATAGGACGGGTTGCGCATAGCGGCTCCTTCGGGTTCGGGTGCGGGCCCTGACCACGAGACGAGTGAGGGTCACGAGTACTGCAGTGGTGACCAAGTACGCGATGCTGGACGCCACGGCCGCTCCCACAGCCTCGTACCGGGGGATGAGCAGCCAGTCCAGTACGACGGTGACGGCGACGCCGACCCCCATACCCAAGGAGTTCATCCCGGGTCGGCCGACGCCGAACAGATAGGCCGTGGACACGGCTGCCGCGCCCTCGACGGCAAGTCCGGCCAGCAGGATGCAGGCAGGCACGACGGCGCTGTCGAATTTCTGCCCGTAGAGCAGCGGCAGCGCGATCACCGCGGCTCCCACCATCAGCGGTACCAGCGCGGCGGTCAGCGCCGTGGCCCGCGGCAGGAGGCGGCGCACCTCATCGCCCGCGCGCCGCGCACCGGCACGGGAGAACCGCGGATAGAGCACGTAGTGCATCGCGAGGGCGGGCAGTCGCATCAGTTCGGCGAACTTGGAGGCGACGGCGTAGACACCGAGCACGGCGGGACCGGACAGCGCGTCCACGATGACGAAGTCCAGCCGGAGGTTGACGAGCAGCAGCACATTGCCCAGCTGGCCACTGGCACCGTAGCGCAGAACCTCCCGGGCGAGCGGGTGCGACGGCCGGCCCCAACGGCGTCCGAATCCGGTGCGCGCCAGCCTGCCCAGCGAGGTGACCGTGGCGGCCGTGCCGCCGACGACGAGTCCGGCGACCACCGCGTCGGCATCGCGCAGTCCGACCAGCAGGGCGGCGCCGTAGGCGGGCAGGAAGAGGAACTCCTCCGCGACGATGACCAGGTTGGCCCCCCGCATGTCTGCTCGTCCCTGACAGCAGGCCTTGCCCCACACGGTGAGCAGCTGCGTGATCACGGTGACTGCCAGCAGGGTGAGCTGCCACACCGGTACGGTGGGGAAGAGCGGGGCGAGCAGGGGCACCGCGGCCAGCCACAGCAGCGCACCGGCGGCAGACCCGGCCGCGGCGAGCAGTGCCAGCGTGGGCCGCAGCGCTGGATCGTCGCGTCGCTCGCCCGCCAGGAAGTACGCACTCGCCAGCGGCAGTCCGCAGCTCACCACGACCCCCGTCAGCCAGGGCAGCACCCGCAGCAGGGCGTACTCGCCGAGCACCTCGGCCCCGGACAGCCGGGCGACGAGCAGGCTCGCGACGAAGACCACCGCCACGGCGCTTCCCTGGGCGACCAGGTTGCCGACCATGCTGCGGCGCCCCAGCGCCGGAGACTGCTGCGTGGTCTCGTGGCTCTGCCCGGCGGCCCCGGTCATGGCAGCCCCCCGTGTGCGCCGGGACGGTCCGGCCCGTCCGGTTCGGGTGCGGAGGCCAGTACGGCCACCATCGCGAGCAGCGCCCAGAGGAACCGGAAGTGCAGGACCTCGTAGTACGCGCCTGCCACGGTCAGGCCCAGGAGTGCCGCGACGAGTCCGGCAGGCCGGGGCACCTGGGCGGCGAAACGCGAGCCGGGCGGGGCGCGCAGGGCTCGGACGGACCGCCAGGCCGCCGACAGCACCAGGGTCAACAGGCCGATCACGCCGAGCGGGCCGCGTTCGACGAGGGCCGCGATGTAGTCGTTGTGGGCTTCCTTGGCGTAAGGGAACTGCCGGTCCTGGAAGAGCTGTTTCGTGGTACCCGGTCCCGAACCGGTCAGCCATTCGTCCTCGTACATCTGCAGGCTCTCGCGCATCAGCGTGGTCCGCTGCTCGGTGCTCGTTCCACTGCGACCCACGGTGTTCACCAGCTCCGTGCGCTGCGACAGTTGGGCCCAGTCCCGCACCTCGGACACGGCGTTCGTCGTGAGGGCGCCGATGCCGGCGAGGACCACAGCCAGTACCACGGCGGCCGCACCGGCAGGTCCACTCCTGCGGTACGCCCAGTAGGTGGCAAGGAAGACCAGGCCCACGCCGAGCTCGAGCATGCCGCCGTTCGACTGGCACAGCAGCAGCGCCCAGACCAGCATCGCGTAGCCGAACCAGCGCAGGAGGCGGGCGCGCGGCCGCTGGGCGGCGAACACCATGAAGATCGAAACCACCCAGTATGTGGCTGCGTAGTTGGGGTCGCCCAGGGTGAACAGCTTGCGGTCGCCCTCGGTCGGGGATATCCCCTCGATGGCGGTGATTTGGGCGAGCGTCGCGGCCACGAGGACGGACGCCCAGACCACGGCCGCGTACGCGAACGCCGAGGTGAGCAGACGCAGAACGCCCGGCCGGCGCGCGAGGTTGTAGAGCGTGATGCACCAGGCGATCAGCGCCAGTTCCTTGACCAGGTTCACCAGTGAAATACCCGGCAGCGGTCCGGCGATGCCCGCGATGCCACCGCTGAGCAGGAGCAGGGCCGCGGCCACGCCGTAGGGTGCGCCCAGCCTTCGCCCGCAGGTCGCAGCCCACAGGGCACCCACCAGTACCGTGGCCACGGTGAGCAGGTCCACCGGCGAGCTGTTGCCGGGGCCGGCGGGGCGCAGGATCGGCTGGAAGACCATGGCCGCGCAGGCGACGAGCGTCGCCGTGCGGGCCATTGGCTCCGGCCGGGCTGCGGGCCGGGATGCCAGGGGCAGCAACCCGGTTTCGGTCACGGCGGCCATGACGGCGCCTCCTTAACGGCCAGACGGGTGAACGCGCGGACCTGTGCGCGGGCGAACTCCGGGTCCGTGGCTTCGGCAGCCGTCGCGGCCAGCTCCGCCAGTACAGCGTCCCGGCCGCACGTGGCGGGCAGACCGAGCCGTCGCAGCGTCGCCGTGAGGAAGCCGCGGACCAGGCGCGGATACCAGCCCGCGCCGTCCAGGGCATAGGCCAGCGCTGCCCCGGGCTCTCCTGCGATCAGCGCCGGATGGCCGGGGACCCGGTGCCCGGGCCTGGTACGCCGGTCGAGGTATTCGCAGTAGGCCACAACGAATCGGGCCGGATCGGCGAGCGGGTTGCCTGCGGTGCGGGCGCGCTCCCAGTCGACGACTCCGGAGACCCGGCCGCCGCGCAACAGCACGTTCCCGGGCCAGAAGTCCCCGTGTACGGCGGTCAGGGGGGCCGCGCACCGGCGCAGTCGGCGGCGCAGCGCCGTCAGGACTTCCTGGGCACGCTCCGCATCGGGGCCGCTGCCCAGGCGCCGGTCCAGGACATCGGCCACATGCGGCGCGAGATCCACCGGCGCGGTGTCACCGGCGGTGGCCGACTGCAGCGCGGCCAGCCAGAGCGCGGCCGCGGCGAAGTCCGCGCGGACCGGCGCCAGGCGTGCGTGGTGCGCCGGACGGTGGTAGGCGACCAGCATGGGCACGCCCGGCAGTGCGGTGGTCACGAGCGCAGGCAGGCCGTCGTGTCGCAGCAGCCCGACGACGGTGGGCACGGCCGCCCGGGCCTCCCCGAGCGGCAGCGCCGTCACAGCCCGCAGCCGGTCGGCCTCGCGGACGACGCCTGCCGCGGCGTCGGGCCCGGTCGGGACCTTCACAGCCAGTGAGGGGAGTGCTGAACCGGGCGGAAAGAGCAGCAGAACGAGCCGGGCGTTCGGGTCGTGGCTGTGATCGAGCAGGATCAGGGGACCGGCGGTGGCGAGCAGATGGCTGACCTCGCCCGGAGGGCAGTCGCCATCGAGGGAGGGGACCTTCAGCCGCGGGACGCAGCGCCGCACCGGCGGAACCGCCAGCGCGGCTCGGGCAGCTGGATAGAGCCATGCGGGCAGGGGCGGGGGTACCGCGAGCAGCGCCTCACGTACATAGGACAGCACCGCTGCCCGGTCCTCGGCGACCACGACCGGGTGCCGCCGGGAAGGCAGGACCACATAGCGCCGCCCCGCGGGGAGCAGTTCGCGCCACATCCGGTCCCGTGCGGGCGTTGCGGTCGTCATGACAGCACCGCGAACGGCCGGAGCCGGACGACAGGTCGGACCAGTTCGTTGCTGGAGAGGACTGCCAGCGCGGCGTCGACCCCGGCGTCGTCGAGCTGGGGCACTTGGCGCGGTGCGGCGTGGTCGTAGGTGAAGCGCAGGGTGTGCCGGTGCAGAGGGTCAGGTCCGCTGCGGCCGCTGCGCTCGAAATCGCTGATGATGCTGCCAGTACCGTGGCACGCGGTGTAGAGACTGCGGTGGGCCCGCGGAGCGGGGACGCACAGGAACGACGAGGTGCGGTTGGTGCCGGGCACCAGCAGCGGCTGGCCTGTGCGCGCAAAGGCGGGGTGCCCTGGCATCATCTCTGCCGTCCAGGCCCGGGCCGCGTTGTGCCGGTGAACGAAGGCCGGTTCGCCGTCGACGAGTTCCTCGTAGACGGAGTTGTGCGGGGAGTCCACCACGAGTCGCAGTGAGGCCCCGAAGGACAGCCGGACGAAGGTGCGCAGCGAGGCGTAGGTGGCGAGACGGTAGGCGAAGCCGTAATTCATGGCGAGTCGCTGCGCGAGCAGCATCCGCCGGCCCTCCTCGCCCGCGATCGGCACCGAGGGGCAACCGTGCCGGAAGTACAGCGCGTACCGCTGCCGGGCTTCGGCCAGGGTGCCGGCCCGCAGCAGGTGCGACAGCGGCTTCTGCACGGCCATTTCGGCGCGTAGCTGCCGGGAGGCGGCCAGCCGCCGCGCATACAGCTCGCCGAGCTGGCCGGTGAGGACGCCGCCGCCGTTGTGGTACTGCAGGGTCACTTGGCCCTGGTGCAGCCCGAGCAGACTTGCGATGCCCGGTTCCAGCACTTCTTCGACTTCCTGGAGTTCCAGGAAGTGTGTGCTGGGGCCGATGCCGCCGAACCGAAGCCGGGCCAACTGTATGCAGATCCAAGGCAGTTCACGGCGGGCGCGGTGCGCACCGCCGTACTCCTCGACGGGCAGGTTCCCGAACTCCTCGATCCGGTCGACGTCCGAGGCGTCGACGCCGAATCGCTCGGCGGAGAACCGGGCGCCCTCCACAGCGGCCCGCAGCACCTCGGCACGGGAGAGCTCGAATCTCCAGCGCGGCGGGTCCGGGTACCGTTGCCGGACCCGTCGATAGAACTCCTCCACCGCGGCCGTGGAGGGCCGGGGCACGTCCAGCACGGCCAGCGCCATGCCGCAGTTGAGCGCGGCGTCGGTGAGGGCGGGCCGGATCGCCCCCCGGGTGGCCACGGCGATGCTCGACGGCATTTCGGACTTGCCCTTGTGGCAGAAGTCCGGAAGTACCACCGGAGGCGCGGCCAGGTCGGCTGTCTCGGTTCCTTCGCGGACCCGGGTGAGCAGTGCCGGATCGGCTGGTGCCTCGGCACTGTCGAAGACGGCGAGGCCGGCCCGGGATCCGGTGGCGGGGCCGGGTTGCTGTCCGCTGATGATGTCGACGCGCACGGGAACTCCTCGGGTGCGGGCGGTCAGGGGCGGGCTGCGCGAGGCGGGGTGTACGCGTCGGCCAGTTCCTCGCCGAGCGCCTTGCTGCTGAAGCCGTCGCCGATCCGCGCTCGGGCCTCGGCGGCCAGCCGGGCCGCTTCGCGCGGGTGATCCAGCAGATGACCGACGGCGAGGGCGAGCAGGTCGGGCCGTTGCGGGGGCACGAGCAGCCCTGTGCGGCCCGGCACGACCACGTCCGGCACCGAGTTGACAGCGGTGGCCACGACGGGTACCCCGCTCACCATCGCCTCGACGATCGCGACCGGAAGCCCTTCGTACCGGCTGGGCAGGGCGAACACGTCGAAGGCCGGCAGCAGGTTGGGCACATCCGGGCGCTCCCCGGCGAACAACACCGGTGCGCCCTCGCGGACGGCCAACTTGTGTACTCGATCGGCCAGTTCGCCGCCGCCGATCCACACTCCGGTGAGACCGGGCCGGCGCATCGCGGCCAGCGCGCGGACGAAGGCCTCGGGGTGCTTCTGGTGGGCGAGCCGTCCGACGGCCCCCACCACGGGGCCGGCGCCGGTCAGCCCGAGCGCCTCGCGGGCCCGCGCCCGGGTGGCCGGTGTCCGCACCGGCGCGTCGAGATCCACCGGGACGCCGATGGTACGCACACGCTCCGGGCGCACCAGGCCGCGCCGCACCACCTCGACGGACACGGCCGAGCCCACACAGAGAGCTGCGTCGGTGAGCTGACCGACGTACCGCTCGATGCGGATGTATGCGCCGCGCCGGGCGGCAGACTGGAACTCGTGGTAGGGCAGCCCGTGGAAGGTGTGGACGATGTGCGGCACGCCGGCCCGGTGTGCTGCCAGCCGTCCCAGCGTGCCCGCCTTGGCGCTGTGCGTGTGGACGATGTGGAATCCGCGTCTGGTGAACAGGCGGGTCAGCCGGTGCAGGGCCCGTATGTCGTCCGCGGGCGCGATCGGCGAGCGCAGGGTGGATTCGACGATGACCTCGATGCCGGCGTCGGAGGCTAGGCCGAGCAGCCGGTCGCCGCTCCCGGTGACGATGGTGGTGCGATACGCGGCCGGGTCCAGGGCCTGCACTCCGCGCAGGGCGACGATGCCGGCTCCGGCCTCGAACCGGGTGATCACGGTGGCCACTCGTAGTCTCTGCTCTGTCTTCATGGGAGTGTCTCCACCGTCTCAGGAGCCTCGGTGGCAAGGCCGTACAGCGCGGCGAGTCCTTCCCCCGGCGAATCGCCGAGTATCAGCTCGTGAGCGGGAAGCCGCCGGGCGATCTCCCGTGCTGCCTCGGCAACCGGTGGGTGGGCCGGACCCAGGCCGATGCCCAACGCGAGGGAGGCGGCGAAGGGCCAGTAGCGGCGCAGCTCCCCAGCCAGGTAGGTGGCGCCGGCCAGTGCGCGTGCCGCCCGCTCGGGGGTCAGGGAACGCACCACCGGGCCGGCCGAGGCTGTGCGGCGCAACAGCACGAGCCGGTCCGGGCAGAGGGCGTCCACCCGCCCGGGCAGCGGACGCTCGGTGCGCCCGTAGGCCATGCGCCGACCGTTGCCACCCTGGACGCGCATCGGTTCGACCAGGCCGTGGCACGTCCGGCCGTCGGTGACGCACAGGTTGTCGGAACAGGTGCGTTCACCGGCAGCGACGGCGCCCAGCAGCAGCGTCGAGCGGCCGATGCCGCCCGGTCCGGCCAGCAACGGCACGATCGGGCCGACGGTGACCGGGGAAGCATGCAGGGGCACCCGCCCACGGCAACCTGCCCACCACAGGGCCGGGTACTGCAGCAGCACCGCCCGGGCCAGCAGATGGAAGCGGGAGCGCAGCAGCGTCGCGGCGAGACGCTCCCGGACCTGTGGTCGCCACCGGGCCTCGACCCGGAGTTGTCCCTCGCCGACCGTCAGCCGCAGGTCGAAGCCGCTGCCACAGGCATTGGACAACACCACCGCTCCGTTCCGGGCATGGCCGCAGCGGGTGAACGGCTCCCAGCCGCGCACGTCGAACGGGGTGCGCTGCCGCTGCACCTCGACATGCACATCGGCGGGTAGTCCGTCCGGGGGTCGCCAGGCCCGGGCGCCGCCTTCGGTGAGCAACCGGGCAAACGGTGCCCAACGGCAGTCGACCAGGAGGCGTTCCCCGGCCTGGACGAGCATGGCGCGCATCAGCCCGCCTCCTTTCGGGCTCGCGCCAGGCGGGCGATGCTCGCAGGCCTCTCGAACCGGCTTTCCTCACCGGAACGCGGGTGCGCGGGATCGCCCAGTACCCCGATGACCGGCCAGGCGGTGGTGGCCGCCAGGTTCTTCACTCTGTCCAGCTCGGCGTAGGCCGGAAGCTCGGGCTCCACGGCGACCAAGACGTGCGGGGCGGGGTGATGGGCGGTGTCCAGTTGGTGCAGTGCAGCGACCTGGACGGTGGGAACGGTGGACTCGCGCACGGCGGTCTCCTGGGCGACGCGGCGGTCCGCCAGGGAGGCGATCCCGAACCCCGGTGCCAGTGTCTGCAGCTGCGCCGGGCGATCGCGTCCGCCGTTCTCATCGGGCTTCGGTCCGACGCCGTACGGACCGTCGGGGCCGGGTGCGAAGGGCTCGGTGTCCCCCGGAGCGGCGGAGTCGCCCGAACCGGCCAGCCGCGTCCGGAGTTCCACCGCCAGGCGGGCCAGGTGTTCTTCGCCGCCAGGCCCGGTCAGCACGACCGTTCCCGCTCCGGCGCGGGCGGCAGCCCGGCGCAGCGCAAGGACCGTTTCGTCGTCGATGCGGGACCGTTTGTCGCCCTCCTGGGACCGGCGGCGGGTGCCGGGGAGACGGCCCAGGACCGGCGTGTCGAGCTCGCGGGCGAACGCGCCCGGTCCCGCCACGTGTGGCCGGAACACCTCGAGCAGCGTCACCGCCACCAATCCGGCCACCAGCCCGATCACACCGGCCAGAACCATGGTGGAGCCGGAGAGTTGCGGTACCCGCTCTGCGTCGCTGGCCGAGGACAGCAGCGAGGCTGTCCGGTCGCCCAGGCCGGCGGCCTGCGCGGCACGTAGTGAGGCCTGGACGTCGAGGATCTGCTGGTCGAGGGAGCCGAGCTTGGCGGTGAGCTGCCCGGACTCCGACGCGGTCCTGGCATCGGGCAGCTGGGCGGCGATCTGTGTCCGCTGGTCCTGGAGCTTGCTCTCACGGTCCGTCAGCTGTGTGACCAGCAGGTTTCCGGTGTTGTTGAAGAAATGCACGAGCTCTTCCGACACCGCGCTCCCGAGTTTCTCGGCAGTTCTCGGATCGCGGTCGGTCACCCTGACGTTGAACACGGCGCTGCCGCCGAGCCGTGAGACCTTGATCTCGCGGGCCACCTGGGCCTGAGTACGGTCTGCGACCTTCGAGTCCTTGAGAGCCGGTCTGATGACGGAGCCACTGGTGACGACGGCCCTCACCCGGCTGAGCATCGCGTTGGCCTGGACATCCGTCGTAGGCAGCGTTGCCGATGCTTGAACGCGCGCCTTGGAGACGTACAGAGTCGGGTTGCTGAGCCCGAGAGCTCCAACAACGAGCATCGGCAGGACGATGAACAGTACGAGCACCCGCCAGCGTCCGCTGACGGTGCGGCGCAGAGTCTCGTTGAATTCCATCGTGCGTCCTCAGTAAGATCACATTTTCTTGTCTGAATGTCGGAAAAGTTCGGAATGTCGAGCGGATGGGGGAGATGACCGATGACCAAGTCCGACGTCCGGCGCGGATGGCGGCACAAGAGCCGTGCGGTCCTCGCGGCAGCCCTCCTGTTGGTGGCCACGCTCTCCTGTCACGGGGAGCAGCGCGAACGCCACGGCTTCGCGGCGGGGTTCCTCTCCGTGGCGCTCAACACCACGGATCCGGTCACAGCGCGCTATGGCTACTCGTTGGTCGACGTCACGCCCGAACACGTCTCGAAGATCACTACCGATCAGCGTGCCCTGGTGTGGCTCGGCGGGTACGACAAGGCTCGCTGTCGCTGGAAGTGGAGCGACGGCGAGATCAGGACGCGATTCGCGCGGTACGGACTCGCCCGCTCGTCCCGGGTTGCCGGCTATTTCGTGGCGGATGAGCCCAACACGGACCTCAACTGCCCAAGGGCTGCGGCCGAGGTCCGCGCCCGGTCGGCTCTGGTGCGCTCCCTCGATCGGGACACCGACCACTTCACGCTGGTGAACGTGGACGATCCGAACCAGTTCGCGGCGTTCCGCGGCGCGACGGATGTGATGAGTGTCGATGTGTATCCATGTCTGGTGGCCAGGCCGTGCGACTGGTCGAAGATCCCGCGGGCTTTGTCCCGGTTGCGCGCCGCGGGAGTCACCCGCTACATGGGCATGCTCCAGGCGTTCTCCTATGCGCAGTGGCGTTGGCCCACGGCCGACGAACTGACCGGGATGATCGCGCAGTGGCAGCGCTCCCGCTGGCTGGGTCAGCTGACGTTCTCCTGGCACTACAAGGGCGGCGAACTGACTGACCACCCGGAGCTGCTCCGTGTGCTGAAGAGGCTGAATGAGGCACCGCACGGACTCTTCCCACTTCCCTGAGCTCAACGGTCACGGGGGGCGCGGCCAAATCTGTACGTTTACGTCGTATATATACAGATTCGACCCTCTTGGGGGTGCCGTCAACCCGTCCGGGCGATCAGCGTCAGCGATGACCCCGGACCGCCCGGATTGACCGCGCTGTCCTGAGGGGAGAAGATGTACGTATACGGCGTAAATATACGCCGAATGCCCTATCGTCCTGCTGGGGATTGAAGGGAGGGAGAGGGTTCCTCTCCGGTCATGAGCACACCCATCGAGGCCTACGCCCTCCTCAGTGACCTGGAAACAGCCGCCATGGTCGGCCGGGATGGCTCCATCGACTGGCTCTGTCTGCCCCGCTTCGACTCCCCCGCCTGCCTGGCCGCGCTGCTCGGCACGCCGGGCAACGGGTTCTGGCGGGTCGCCCCCGTCGGCGGCGGTCCCTGCGCGCACCGGTCGTACCGGCGCGACACGCTCGTCCTGGACTCGCGGTGGGAGACCCCGACGGGGGTGGTGCGGGTCACGGACTTCATGCCGCCGCGGGCGGGGGTGCCTTGTCTGGTCCGGGTGGTGGAGGGACTCTCGGGCTCCGTGTCCATGCGCAGCGAGCTGCGGCTGCGCTTCCACCAGGGTCGGGTCGTGCCCTGGGTCCGGGCCGTCGATCAGTGCGCGGTGGCGGTCGCCGGCCCGGACGCCGTGTGGCTGGGCGCCGACGGGGCCGTACGGGAACCGGGCGGCGTCGACGCCACGGTCTACGACTTCACCGTCTCGGCCGGACGGCGACTCGCGCTGACGCTGGCGTGGTCGCCCTCGCACCTGCCCGAACCGCCCGCGCCGCTGAGCCTCCCGGCCGAGACGCTGCTCAAGGAGACGGCCGACTACTGGCGGACCTGGACCGCCCAGTGCTGCTACGAAGGGCCGTGGCGGGACGCCGTGGTGCGGTCACTGATCACCTTGAAGGCGCTCATCTACGCCCCCACGGGCGGCATCGTGGCAGCCCCCACCACCTCGCTGCCCGGCTGCATCGGCGGCGAGCGCAACTGGGACTACCGGTACTGCTGGCTGCGCGACTCCACCTTCGCCCAGTCCTGCCTCCTGCACAGCGGTTACCGGGAGGAGGCGACGGCCTGGCTGGACTGGCTGGTGCGGGCCATCGCCGGCAACCCGTGCGATCTGCAGACCGTGTACGGCGTCGGCGGACAGCGCCTGCTGCCCGAGACCGAGGCGCCCTGGCTGGCCGGCTACGAGGGCTCGCGGCCCGTCCGCTTCGGCAACTCCGCGGCGAACCAGTTCCAGCTGGACGTGTACGGCGAGGTCCTCGACACCTTCTGGCTGTCGCTGCGCGCCGGCATCCCGATGCCGGCCCATGTGTGGCATCTGGTGGAGGCCATGATGGGCTATCTGCAGCGGCACTGGCGCGAACCGGACCAGGGGCTGTGGCAAATGCGGGGCCCGCGGCGGCAGTTCGTGCACTCCAAGGTCATGGCCTGGGTGGCCGCCGACCGCGCTCTGCGGATGGGGGAGCTGCTCGGCCGCAACGGCTCCTCCGGCGAATGGCGCGCCATGCGGGACGAGGTGCACCGCCAGGTCTGCCAGGAGGGCTGGGACCCCGGACAGTGCAGCTTCGTGCAGTCCTACGGCTCGTCGGCGCTGGACGCGTCGGTCCTGCTGATGCCACGGTTCGGCTTCCTGCCCGCCCACGACCAGCGGATGCGCGGCACCGTCCGCGCGATGAGCCGGCTCGATCTACGGGGCTTCGTACGGCGCTACGCGTCGGACGGCGACGGCGTCCATGAAGTGGACGGTGTGCACGGCTCGGAAGGCGCCTTCGTGTCCTGCTCCCTCTGGTACGCGGACGCCCTTGCCGCGACCGGCCACGTCGAACAGGCCCGGGACCTCTTCGAGCGCGTGCTCGCCGTGCGCAACGACGTCGGCCTGCTCTCGGAGCAGTGGGATCCCGACGCGGGCCGTCAACTGGGCAACGCCCCCAAGGCGTTCAGCCACATCGCCCTGGTGGAGACCGCGTTCGCCCTCAGAGCTTCGGGTCCGGGCGCCGCTCGGCGCCCGCGTACCCGTTCGGGTTGAGCCGCTGGAAGCGCCACGCGTCCCGGCACATGTCCGCAAGGGTTCGGGTGGGCCGCCAGCCCCAGGCGCGACTGACGGCGCTCGCGTCGGCGACGAGTGTGGCGACGTCTCCGGGACGGCGCGGCCCGACTTCGTACGGAATGGGCTTGGCGCTGGCCTCGGAGAACGCGTCGATCACATCCAGGACCGAAATGCCCCGCCCCAGGCCGAGGTTGAACACATGCATGCCAGGGGCGTCGGCGAGGTGGTCGAGCGCGATGCGGTGCGCCTCGACGGTGTCCATGACGTGGATGTAGTCCCGGACCGCCGTGCCGTCAGGGGTGGGGTAGTCACCGCCGAACACCTGCAGCCGCTTGCTGTGGCCGAGGGCGACCTGCGCCACGCGCGGCATGAGGTTGTCGGGGGCGCCCTGCGGGTCCTCGCCGAGCAGTCCGCTGGGATGCGCGCCGGCCGGATTGAAGTAGCGCAGGCACAGCACCGTGTACTCGGGGCGGCGCCGGCACACATCGGCGAGGACCTGCTCGCAGACACGCTTCGAAGCCGCATAGGGGTTGGTCGGACTTGCCGGGGTCGATTCGGCGAGTGGGCCCGCGCCCGCGTCGCCGTAGACCGAGCACGAGGAGGAGAACACGAGCCGGTGGACTTCGTGCTCGTGCATCGTGCGCAGCAGGGAGGTGGTGCCGCCCACGTTGGTGTCGTAGTACTCGACCGGCGACTCGACCGATCCGCTCACGGACTTGAGCGCGGCGAGGTGCATGACGGCGTCCACGGGATGCCGGTCGAAGACGGCCGACAGGGCGCGCCGGTCCCGTATGTCCAGTTCGTAGACGGCCCCGACGAACCGGCCCGCGATCCGCTCCACCCGCGCGAAGACATGGGGTGTGCTGTTGGCGTAGTCGTCGACCACGATCACCTCGTAACCATGGTCGAGGAGCTCGACGCAGGCGTGGCTGCCGAGGAACCCGGCGCCGCCGGTGACGAGGACGGTGGAGGGAGCCCAGGAGGGTGCGGCCCCCGGGCGTGCACGCGCTCGCCGGTACTTGTCCACGGTTCCTCGTCGGGCGGGAGGAGAAGGACGTCGTATGTTTACGGCGTATACCCAAGACAGTGCACTTTCCGGCCCCGGGAGTCAAGAGCGCCGGTTCACGGCCTGACCAGCAGCTGGAAGTCGAACGCGTAGCGGGACGCGCGGTAGATGTGCGTCCCGTACTCGACCGGTCGCCCGGTGTCGTCGTACGCCGTGCGCTGCATGGTGAGCACGGCCGCGCCCTCCTCCTCGTCGAGGCGGACGGCCTCCTCGGCGGTGGCGGAGCGGGCGCCGATGGTCTGGTGGGCGCTGTGCAGGGTGATGCCGGCGGTGCGCATCATCCGGTACAGGCCGGTCGCCTCCAGGCGGGCGGAGTCGAGCTCCAGCAGGGTCGCGGGGAGGTAGTTGCACAGCAGGGCGACCGGCTGGCCGTGGGTGAGGCGCAGCCGCTCCAGGGCGATCACCTCGCTGCCCTCCGCGATGCCGAGCGCGGCCGCGACGTCCGGGGAAGCCGGCTCGCGCTCGTTGCGCACCACCTGAGTGCTGGGGCCCTGCCCGGCCGACTCCAGGTCGTCGTAGAGGCTGCTGAGCTCCAGCGGGCGCTTGACCTGGCTGTGCACCACCTGAGTGCCGACCCCTCGGCGGCGCACCAGCAGCCCCTTGTCGACCAGGGACTGGATGGCCTGGCGGACGGTGGGTCTGGACAGGCCCAGGCGCGTCGAGAGGTCGATCTCGTTGCCCAGGAGGTTGCCCGGGGCGAGCGCTCCGTGCTCGATCGCCGCCTCCAGCTGCTGGGCCAGCTGGTAGTACAGCGGCACCGGACTGCCCCGGTCCAGGGCGAAGTCCAGCGAGTCGACAGCGGCCGTCGCGGCACGTGTGGTGCCGCCGGTCCTCGCCATGGGCGTACCTCCCTCTGAGTGCTGACGAAACGTCAGGAGTGGCTGGGGAAACCGAGGTTGATGCCCGCGTCGGCCGGGTCCGGCCAGCGCGTGGTGATCACCTTTCCCTGTGTGTAGAAGGCGATGCCGTCGCCTCCGTAGATGTGCAGATCGCCGAAGAGGGAGTCCTTCCAGCCGCCGAAGGAGTGGTAGCCGACGGGCACCGGGATCGGCACGTTCACGCCGACCATGCCCGCCTTGACCTCCAGCTGGAAGCGGCGGGCGGCGCCGCCGTCCCGGGTGAAGATCGCGGTGCCGTTGCCCCAGCGGGAGTCGTTGATCAGCTTGATGGCCTCGTCGTACGAGTCGGCACGGACGACGGCCAGGACCGGGCCGAAGATCTCGTCACGGTAGGCGTCCGCCGTCAGCGGCACCTTGTCCAGCAGTGATACGCCGATGAAGAAGCCGTCCGCGCACTCGGGGTGTCCCTCGACCGTGTGGCCGGTGCCGTCCACCACGACCTCCGCGCCCTGCTCGGCGGCCGAGGTCACGTACGACGCCACCTTGTCGCGGTGCTCGCGGGTGATCAGCGGGCCCATCTCGGAGGACGGGTCGTTGCCGGGGCCGATCTTCAGGTTCTTCGCACGCTCGGCGATCTTGGCGACCAGTTCGTCGCCTGTGTCGCCGACCGCGACCACGACGGAGACGGCCATGCAGCGCTCGCCCGCCGAGCCGTACGCCGCGTTGATCGCCTGGTCGGCGGCGAAGTCCAGGTCGGCGTCGGGCAGGACGAGCATGTGGTTCTTCGCGCCCCCCAGGGCCTGGACGCGCTTGCCGTGTTCGACCGCCTTGAGCTGGATGTACTTGGCGATCGGGGTCGAGCCGACGAAGGAGACGGCTTCGATGTCCGGGTGCTCCAGCAGGCGGTCGACGGCCACCTTGTCGCCCTGCACGATGTTCAGGACGCCGTCCGGCAGGCCCGCCTCGGCGGCCAGTTCGGCCAGGCGGAAGGAGGCCGAGGGGTCCTTCTCGCTCGGCTTGAGCACGAAGGTGTTGCCGCACGCGATGGCCAGCGGGAACATCCACATCGGCACCATGGCCGGGAAGTTGAACGGCGTGATGCCCGCGACCACGCCCAGCGGCTGCCGGATCGAGGCGACGTCCACGCGGGTGGAGACCTGCGTCGACAGCTCGCCCTTCAGCTGCACGCTGATCCCGCAGGCCAGCTCGACGATCTCCATGCCGCGCGCGACCTCGCCGAGGGCGTCGGAGTGCACCTTGCCGTGCTCGGCGGTGATCAGCTCGGCGATCTCGTCGCGGTGGGCGTCGAGGAGCTCGCGGTACTTGAACAGGATCGCGGTGCGCTTGGCCAGCGAGGAGGCGCCCCAGGTCTCGAAGGCGGTCTTCGCGGAGGCGACGGCGGCGTCCACCTCGTCGACGGTCGCGAATCCGACCTGCTTCTCCTGTGCGCCGGTCGCCGGGTTGTATACGGCGCCGTGGCGGCCGGAGGCGGACTCGACGGGCTTGCCGTCGATCCAGTGGGTGATGGTCTTCATGGTGCGGGGGCCTTTCACAAAGGGGTCGTGCGTGGGGAGGTCAGAGGTGGCGGCGCTGCCCGGCGACCTGCCGGTCGTACTCCTCGCGGGCCTGTACGGCGGCCTCGCGGGACGCGGTCTCGGCGACCGGAACGTCCCACCAGGCCTCGGCCGGGGGAGCGGCCGGGCCGGCGGTGTCGGTCTCGACGTAGACGCAGGTCGGGCGGTCGGAGGCGCGGGCCGCGGTGAGCGCCTCGCGCAGTTCGCGGACCGTCTTGGCGCGCAGTACGTCCATGCCGAGGCTGCCCGCGTTGGCGGCCAGGTCGACGGGGAGGGGGGCGCCGGAGAAGGTTCCGTCGGCCGCCCGGTAGCGGTAGGCGGTGCCGAAGCGCTCGCCGCCGACCGATTCGGAGAGGCCGCCGATGGAGGCGTAGCCGTGGTTCTGGATGAGGACGAGGTTGACGGGCAGGCCCTCCTGGACGGCCGTGACGATCTCGGTCGGCATCATGAGGTACGTGCCGTCGCCGACCAGGGACCACACCGGGGTGCCGGGGGCGGCCTGCTGGACGCCGATGCCGGCCGGGATCTCGTAGCCCATGCAGGAGTAGCCGTACTCCAGGTGGTACTGGCGCCGGCTGCGGGCCCGCCAGAGCTTGTGCAGGTCGCCGGGGAGCGAACCGGCCGCGTTGATCACCACGTCCTCGTCGCCGACCACCGCGTCCAGGGCGCCGAGCACCTGGGTCTGGGTGGGTACCGCGTTCTCGTCGGCGGCGGTGAAAGCGGCGTCGACCACCTGCTCCCAGCGTTCCTTGCCGGTGCGGTACTCGGCCTCGTAAACCGAGTTCACACGGTGACCGGCGAGGGCCTCCGTCAACGCTGTGAGCCCCGCACGCGCATCGCACACCACGGTCCGCGCCGCCAGCTTGTGAGCGTCGAACGCGGCGATGTTGAGGTTGACGAACCGGACCTCCGGCCGCTGGAAGAGCGTGTTGGAGGCGGTGGTGAAGTCCGTGTAGCGCGTTCCCACCCCGATGATCAGGTCGGCCGTACGGGCGATGTCGTCGCAGACCGCCGTGCCGGTGTGCCCGATGCCGCCGAGGTCGGCGGGGTGGTCGTGGCGCAGCGAGCCCTTGCCGGCCTGGGTCGAGGCGACCGGGATACCGGTGGCGTCCACCAGCGCCTCGAGCGCGTCCTCGGCCTGGCTGTGGTGGATGCCGCCGCCCGCGACGATCAGCGGCCGCTCGGCCGCGCGGATCGCCGCCACCGCCTCCGCCAACTCGTACGGATCGGGAGCCGGCCGCCGCACATGCCACACACGCTCGGCGAAGAACTCCTCCGGCCAGTCGTACGCCTCCGCCTGCACGTCCTGGGGAAGAGCCAGAGTCACGGCACCGGTCTCGGCCGGGTCGGCGAGCACCCGCATGGCGTTGAGGGCCGAGGGGATCAGGGCCTCGGGGCGCGTGATGCGGTCGAAGTAGCGGGAGACGGGGCGCAGGGTGTCGTTCACGGACACGTCCGCCTCGGTCGGATGCTCCAGCTGCTGCAGCAGCGGGTCGGCGACCCGGGTGGCGAAGTAGTCGCCCGGCAGCAGCAGGACCGGCAGACGGTTGATGGTGGCGAGCGCGGCGCCGGTGACCAGGTTGGTGGCGCCCGGGCCGATGGACGTCGTCACCGCCTGCGCGGACAGGCGGTCGAGCTGGCGGGCGTAGCCCACGGCCGCGTGCACCATGGCCTGCTCGTTGCGGCCCTGGTGGTACGGCATCGTCTCCTCGCCCGCCTCCAGCAGGGCCTGGCCGATCCCGGCGACGTTGCCATGGCCGAAGATCCCCCAGGTGCCCGCGATCAGCCGCCGGCGCACGCCATCGCGCTCGGTGTACTGGACCGACAGGAACTGCACCAGGGCCTGAGCGACGGTCAGGCGGCGGGTGGTGGTGCTCATCAGGACTTCTCCGGGGCCGTGTAGAGGGGGAGGCGGGGGTCGACGGGCTGCTCGGGCCAGGTGGAGCGGACCCAGGCGTGATCAGGGTGGTCGCAGATCAGCCAGGCACGCTCGGGCTCCGGGCCCGCCATGACGTTGAGGTAGTACATGTCGTGGCCGGGCACGGCCATGGAGGGTCCGTGCCAGCCGTCGGGGATCAGCACGACGTCACCGCCGCGCACCTCGGCCAGCACATCCGTGTTGCGGCCCTGCCCGGAGGGGGAGACCCGCTGGTAGCCGAGACCGGGGATGCCGTCGTGGGCGGCGAACTCGAAGTAGTAGATCTCTTCGAGGACCGATTCCTCGCCCGGCCGGTGCTCGTCGTGCTTGTGCGGCGGGAACGACGACCAGTTGCCGCCCGGCGTGATCACCTCGACCGCGATGAGCTTGTCGCACTCGAAACCCTGTCCATCAGCGCCTCCGGCGCGGGCTGCCGCGCCGAAGTTGTTGACCTGGCGGGAGGAGTTCCCGGTGCCGCGCAGCTCCACCGGTACGGAGGAGGCGGGGCCGTAGCGGGCGGGCAGCCGACGGGTGCAGCGCGCGCCGGTGAGGGCGAACCGTCCACCGCCGGCGGAGGTGACCGTCGTACGGGCGTCCCTTGGTACGTACGCGAAGTCGCTGACGGCGCTGAACACGCTGTCCCGGCCGGTGAGTTCGAAGGTGTCGTGGCCGAAGTCGTCGGCGGCCGCGACCGTGCAGCCGCCGCTGAGCGGCAGCACGATCCACTCGCTGTCGCCGGTGTCGAAGGTGTGCGCGCCGCCCGGCGGCAGCTCCAGCACACGCAGGCTGGAGTAACCCCAGCCGGCCTTCTCCGGGGTGACGTCCACGACGTAGGGGCCGCCGAGGGCCTTTCCGGCGGGCAGGTGGTAGGTCATAGGGCACTCCTCCGTATCACGAGCCACGTCACAGCAGTCCTACGGCCGTGTCGACCGCCGTCTCCACACTGCCCTCCGCCGGGTAGAGCAGCGACCGCCCGACGACCATGCCCTGCACGGTCGGCAGTCTGAGGGCCTTGCGCCAGCGCTCGTACGCACCCTCCTGATCCTCGCCCACCTCGCCGCCGAGCAGCACGGTCGGCAGGGTGGAGGTCTCCAGCACCTCGCCCATGTCGTCCGGGTCGTCGGTGACGGGCAGCTTCAGCCAGGTGTAGGCGGAGGTGCCGCCCAGACCTGCGGCGATCGCGATGGACTTCGTGACGGCCTCGGCGGACAGGTCGTTGCTGACCCGGCCGTCGATCCGGCGGGAGATGAACGGCTCGACGAACAGCGGCAGCCGGTGGGCCGCCATGTCGTCGATCGCGCGGGCCGTGGACTCCAGCGTGGTCAGTGAGCCCGGGTCGTCGTAGTCGATGCGCAGCAGCAGCTTGCCCGCGTCGAAACGGAGCCGGGCGATGTCCTCGGCGCGGTGGCCGGTGAAGCGGTCGTCCATCTCGAAGACGGCGCCCGCGAGGCCCCCGCGGTTCATGGACCCCATGACGACCTTGTTCTCCAGCACCCCGAGCAGGAGGAGGTCCTCCAGGATGTCGGCGGTGGCCAGCACCCCGTCCACACCCGGCCGCGACAGCGCGACGCACAGGCGCTCCAGCAGATCGGCGCGGCCGGCCATGGCCAGCCGCCGGTCGCCGACGCCGAGGGCGCCGCGGGCCGGGTGGTCGGCAGCCACGATCATCAGGCGGCCGCTGTCGCCGATGAGCGGGCGGCGCGTGCGCCGGGCGGCCGCCTCGGCGATCGCCTCGGGATGGCGGGCCCTGACCGAGACGAGGTCCGGGAGGCTGAGGGACAAGGGGAAGCTCCGTTTCAGAGGGTGGCTCGCGCGAGGAGGTCCTCGACCTCGGCCTCGGTGGGCATCGCGGAGGAACAGGCGAGACGGGAGGCGACGAGGGCGCCGGCCGCGTTGGCGTACCGCATGATTTCGGCCAACTCCCAGCCGGCCAGCAGGCCGTGCACCAGGGAGCCGCCGAAGGCGTCGCCCGCGCCGAGACCGTTGGCCACCTCCACCGGTACCGGCGGTACCTCGGCGCTGGTGCCGTCGCGGTGCACCGCGAGGACGCCCTTGGGGCCCTGCTTGACGACCGCCAGTTCCACGCCCGCCTCCAGCAGCGCCTCGGCGCAGGCCCGGGGCTCGCGGACGCCGGTGGCGACCTCGCACTCGTCGAGGTTGCCGACCGCGACGGTGACGTGTCGCAGGGCCTCCGCGTAGTACGGGCGGGCCTCCTCCGGGTCGCGCCAGAACATGGGGCGCCAGTCGAGGTCGAAGACCGTCGTACCGGCCTTGTCGCGCGCCTTGAGGGCGGCGAGCGTGGCGGAGCGGCTGGGCTCCTCGCTCAGACCGGTCCCGGTGATCCAGAAGACCCGGCTCGCCCGGATGGCGAAGTAGTCCAGCTCCTCGGAATGTATCTCCAGGTCAGGAGCCTTAGGCTGCCGGTAGAAATACAGAGGGAAGTCATCCGGAGGGAAGATCTCGCAGAAGGTCACCGGTGTCGGGTACGCGGCGACGGGCGCGACCCAGCGATCGTCGACGCCGAACTCCTTCAGTGCCTCGTGCAGATAGGCGCCGAAGGGGTCGTCCCCGGTGCGGGTGATCACCGCGGTGTTCCGGCCGAGCCGGGCGGCGGCGACCGCCACGTTGGCGGCCGAACCGCCGAGGAACTTGCCGAAGGTCTCGACCCGGGCCAGGGGCACCCCTGACTGCAGCGGGTAGAGATCGACTCCGATACGGCCCATAGTGATCAAGTCGAAGGACTGGTCTGACTCGGCCATGCGCGACGCTCCTCGAGCTGGTCTGGGGATGCGGGTCCCAGAGGGCCTGCCGCCCCACAGGTGTAGGCCTCGGAGGGTGACGCTGTCAATAGTTTGTACTTACATTCGGACTAGCTCGTGAAATGATGTCTTAACAAAGTATTGACAGCGGGCCCGGCCAGGGGTTTGATCCCGTCCCAGGCCGACCGCCGCGTTTGCGGCAGACGACCCGGGCATGCCAAGATCCCGGGCCCCTGGATCTTCGTGATCCCTTCTCCCTTTCCCCCGCAACGCACAGTGAGGTGCCAGGAAAGATGGACCGCTCTTCTCACCCCCGCTCCCGCAGAATCGCCCCCGTCATCGCGGTGGCCGCGGCGGCTGCCCTCACCCTCGCCGGCTGCTCCAGCAGCTCCGGGGGCAAGAAGTCCGAGGAGGGTGGCGCCAACGCATCGGCCGGCAAGGCCACCACGCCTCGGATGACGGTCGCGTTCGTGACGCACGCGCCCTCCGGCGACACGTTCTGGGACATCGTCCGCAAGGGCGCCGAGGCCGCCGCGGCCAAGGACAACATCAAGCTCGACTACACGTCCGACCCGAACGCGGGCAACCAGGCCACCCTGGTGCAGAACGCGATCGACAAGAAGGTCGACGGCATCGCGGTCACCCTGGCCAAGCCGGACGCCCTCAAGAGCGTTCTGGCCAAGGCGGAAGGGTCGAAGATACCCGTGGTCGGCCTCAACTCCGGTGTGAGCGACTGGAAGAAGCTGGGCCTGCTGGAGTTCTTCGGCCAGGACGAGACGGTCGCGGGCGAGGCGCTCGGCAACCGGCTGAACCAGGTCGGCTCCAAGACGGCCGTCTGCGTGATCCACGAGCAGGGCAACATCGGCCTGACACAGCGCTGCGACGGTGTGAAGAAGACCTTCTCCGGCAAGCTGGAGACCGTGTTCGTCAACGGCACCGACCAGCCGTCCGTGAAGTCGACGATCATTGCCAAGCTCAAGCAGGACAGCGCGATCGACCACGTCATCACGCTCGGCGCCCAGACCGCTCTGACCGCCGTTCAGGCCGTGTCCGAGGGCGGCAGCAAGGCCAAGGTCGCCACCTTCGACCTCAACAAGGACCTGACCGGCGCGATCAGCAAGGGCTCCATCGAGTTCGCCGTCGACCAGCAGCCCTACCTCCAGGGCTACTTGGCGGTCGATGCCCTGTGGCTCTACAAGAACAACGGCAACTACAGCGGTGGTGGTCAGCAGCCGGTGCTGACCGGTCCGGCCTTCGTCGACAAGTCCAACGTCGCGAGCGTCGCCAAGTTCGCCGCGAACGGAACCCGGTGATCAGTATGACCCAGCACGCCGAGCCGGCGGTGACCACACCGCCGGCCTCCGGCCCGAAGGAAACCGACGGCCGGACCGCTCAACGCCCCCTGGTGACCCGTCTGTTGGCCCGTCCCGACGTCGGCGTCTTCCTCGGCGCGGTCGCGGTCTACGTGTTCTTCCTGATCGCCGCCCCGCCGGTGCGCGACAGCGACTCGATGGCCAATATCCTCTACCAGTCCTCCACCATCGGCATCATGGCCCTGCCGGTCGCCCTGCTGATGATCGGCGGCGAGTTCGATCTGTCCGCGGGCGTCGCGGTGATCACCTCCGCGCTGACCGCGTCCATGCTCAGCTACCAGCTCACCCTGAACGTGTGGGTGGGTGTGCTGGTCGCGCTGATCGTGTCGCTGGCGGTCGGGGCGTTCAACGGCTGGATGGTCGTCAGGACCGGACTGCCCAGCTTCCTGGTCACCCTGGGCACCTTCCTGATCCTGCAGGGCGCCAACCTCGCCGTGACCAAGTTGGTGACCACGAACGTGGCCACCGACGACATCAGCAACATGGACGGCTTCGACCAGGCCAAGAAGATTTTCGCCTCGTCGTTCAGCCTGGGCGGCGTCCAGGTGAAGATCACCATCGTGTGGTGGCTGGTCTTCGCCGCCATCGCCACCTGGGTGCTGCTGCGCACCAAGTACGGCAACTGGACCTTCGCGGTCGGCGGCAACAAGGAGAGCGCGCGAGCCGTGGGTGTGCCCGTGGCGTTCACCAAGATCTCCCTGTTCATGCTGGTCGGCTTCGGCGCCTGGTTCGTCGGCATGCACCAGCTGTTCTCCTTCAACACCGTGCAGTCCGGCGAGGGCGTCGGCCAGGAGCTGATCTACATCTCGGCGGCGGTGATCGGCGGCTGCCTGCTGACCGGCGGTGCCGGCAGCGCGATCGGCCCGGTCTTCGGCGCGTTCATGTTCGGCATGGTGCAGCAGGGCATCGTCTACGCGGGCTGGAACCCCGACTGGTTCAAGGCCTTCCTCGGCGTGATGCTGCTCGGCGCCGTCCTGATCAATCTGTGGGTCCAGCGCACCGCGACCCGGAGGTGACACCATGACCAACAACGAATCCGGCACGCACGGCGCGATCCTCGCCGACACCGCCCCCGAGCAGGCCGACGGGGTGATCGTCGAACTGCGCAACGCGGGCAAGTCCTACGGCAACATCCGCGCCCTGCACGGCGTCAGCCTGCAGGTCCGCCCCAGCCAGGTCACCTGCGTGCTCGGCGACAACGGCGCCGGCAAGTCCACCCTCATCAAGATCATCTCGGGCCTGCACCAGCACACCGAGGGTGAGTTCCTCGTCGACGGCGCCCCGGTCCGCTTCACCACCCCCCGCGACGCCCTGGACCGCGGCATCGCCACCGTCTACCAGGACCTGGCGACCGTCCCGCTGATGCCGGTGTGGCGCAACTTCTTCCTCGGCTCCGAGATGACCAAGGGTCCCTGGCCCCTGCGCCGCCTCGACATCGAGAAGATGAAGAAGACCGCGGACGAAGAGCTGCGCGAGATGGGCATCATCCTGGACGACCTGGAACAGCCCATCGGCACTCTCTCCGGCGGCCAGCGCCAGTGCGTGGCCATCGCCCGCGCCGTCTACTTCGGCGCCCGCGTCCTGATCCTGGACGAGCCCACCGCCGCCCTGGGCGTCAAGCAGTCCGGTGTGGTGCTGAAGTACATCGCCGCCGCCCGCGACCGGGGCCTGGGCGTCATCTTCATCACCCACAACCCGCACCACGCCTACATGGTCGGCGACCACTTCAGCGTGCTGCGCCTGGGCACCATGGAACTGTCCGCCGAGCGCAGCCGGATCACCCTGGAGGAGCTGACCAACCACATGGCCGGCGGCGCCGAACTCGCCGCGCTCAAGCACGAGCTGTCCCAAGTACGCGGCGTCGACGTCGAGGAACTCCCCGAAGAGGCCGACCTCACCGCACCCGTGGCGAAGACCCCGGAAGGAACCTCCTGACATGGCAGGTGCTCTGGACCGCATCCGGGTCGGATCGGCCCCCGACTCCTGGGGCGTCTGGTTCCCGGACGACCCCCAGCAGGTGCCCTGGGAACGCTTCCTCGACGAGGTCGCCGAGGCCGGGTACTCGTGGATCGAGCTGGGCCCGTACGGCTATCTGCCGACCGACCCGGCCCGCCTCACCGACGAGATCGCCAAACGGGACCTGAAGGTCTCGGCGGGCACGGTCTTCACCGGCCTGCACCGAGGCCCCGCCGTCTGGGAGTCCACCTGGGAGCATGTCAGCCAGGTCGCGGCGCTCACCCAGGCGATGGGCGCGAAGCATCTCGTCGTCATCCCGTCCTTCTGGCGCGACGACAAGACGGCCGAGATCCTGGAGCCGCCGGAGCTGACCGGCGAACAGTGGGCGTACCTCACCAAGGGCATGGAGCGGCTCGGGCACGAGGTGAAGGAGGCGTACGGCCTCGACATCGTCGTACACCCGCACGCCGACACCCATATCGACACCGAGGACCATGTCGAGCGCTTCCTCGACTCGACCGACTCCGAACTGGTCAACCTGTGCCTGGACACCGGGCACTACGCCTACTGCGGCGGCGACAGCGTCAAGCTGATCGAGACCTACGGCGAGCGCATCGGCTATCTGCACCTCAAGCAGGTGGATCCGCAGATCCTCGCCGACGTACACGCCAAGGGCACACCGTTCGGGCCTGCCGTGGCGCAGGGCGTGATGTGCGAACCTCCCTCCGGGGTGCCCGAGTTGGGGCCGGTGATGGAGGCCGCGCAGAAGCTCGGCGTGGAGCTGTTCGCCATCGTCGAGCAGGACATGTACCCGTGCGAGCCGGACAAGCCGCTGCCGATCGCGGTGCGCACCCGCAATTTCCTGAGGTCCTGCGGCGCCTGACCCTTCGAAGGGGGACGAACGACCATGGCTGGGCAAGGAACACTGCAGGTCGCGGTCGTCGGCACGGGCAAGATGGGTGCCGACCACGTCCGCCGTATCCAGGAGGTGGTCAGCGGGGCCAGGGTGACCGCGGTCGTGGACGTCGATGCGGAACGCGCCAAGGACGTCGCCGCCCGCATCGACGGCTGCACCGCCTACTCCGACCCGGCCGCCGCCCTGTCGGCGGCCGATGTCGACGCCGTGCTGATCGCCTCCCCGGGGCCCGCCCACGAGGCGGCCCTGCTGACGGCGTTCGAGCACGATCTGCCCGTACTGTGCGAGAAGCCGCTCACCCCGGACGCGGCCTCCGCGCTGCGGGTGCTGGAAGCGGAGCAGAAGCTGGGCCGCCGCCGGGTCCAGGTGGGCTTCATGCGGCGCTACGACGCCGAGTACATGAAGCTCAAGGCCCTCCTGAACACGGGCCAGTTGGGGCGCCCGCTGATGCTGCACAACCGGCATCGCAACCTCGCGTCACCGCCAGGATGGCGCAGCGAGATGCTTATCAACGACTCCGTCGTGCACGAGATGGACGTGACACGCTGGCTGCTCGGCCAGGAGATCACCGCCGTCACCGTCATGCGCCCGACGCCGTCCGCGAACGCCCCGGACGAGATGCAGGATCCGCAGTTCGTCGTCTTCGAGACCGAGGGCGGAGCGATCGTCGACGTCGAGATCTTCGTCAACTGCGGCTTCGGCTACCAGGTCCAGGCCGAGGTGGTCTGCGAACGCGGCACCGCCCGCATCGGCGACGGCCACGCCCTGGTCACCAACATGGCGGGCCGCTGGGGCGGCACCATCATCCAGGACTACCTCGAACGCTTCGCCGACGCCTACGACCGCGAGGTCCAGGCCTGGGTCGACGCCACCCGCCGCGGCGAGGTCGTCGGCCCGAGCGTGTGGGACGGCTACGCCGTCGCCGCGGTCTGCGAGGCGGGCGTGAAGGCGCTGGAGGAAGGCACCCGGGTGCCGGTGGAACTGGTGGACCGACCGGCACTGTACGAGGTCAGCCGACAGCCCGGCTGAACACCACCCGGTCCTCGCCGGGCCCGTTGTAGTCCGCCTCCACATTCACCTCGAACCCGAGACTGCGGTGGAAGGCCACCGACCCCTTGTTGCCGAGGCTCGTGATGGCCTTCAGCCGGACCGCCCCCTGCCGTCGCGCTGCCTCGGTGAACGCACCGTACAGCTCCCGCCCCAGACCGCTGCCCCGGGCGTCGTCCCGCGTCGCGATCAGGTGCACATATCCGGTGCCGCCGGGCGTGACGAACCCGATCAGATACCCGAGAATGCCGTCGTCCAACCGGGCGACCAGACAGGTCTCGCCGAACTCCTGCACCAGGGCCAGGAGATGCAGATCGCGCAGATCGCGCTCGCCCCAATAGCGGGGGTGGTCGGCGAGGACCTGCTGGATGTCGGTGACTTGGGCGGGAGCGATGCGTACGGCCATGGGCCGATCATCGCAGAGGAGGCCGCGGAGGGGGCTCGTGCGCATCCCGTCGCTGTCGCTCGGATCGCGGGCCCCGCCGGCGCCCGGCCCTGCCCACCGGGCCGGAGCGGTGTCCAGCCCTCGGCTACACCCGCGTCCGCGGCCGCGGTTCGAACCCCGCCGCCCGGTAGCTCTCGTCGATCAGGGTCATCGTCGCCAGCGCGTCGTCCGCGTCCAGGGGCAGCGGAGTGCCCTCGCGTACCCGGGCCGTGAACGCCTCCAGTTGGTACGTGTACGAGGACCGGGTGCCGAGTCGCTCCGTCCGCTCGCCGTCCGCGGTGCGGATCACGATCCGGTCGTCCAGCTGGGGGAGGACGAAGTTCGGGGCCAGGGCCTCGCCGCGGGTGCCGATGATCCGGCAGCTCATCTCCAGCTTGTCGTACGCCATGTGGCAGCGGGCGGAGGCGGTGGCGCCGTTCGGGAAGGTGAGGTCGGCGTCCAGCCATTCGTCGACGCCGGGGGCGCCCGCGCGTTCACCGCCGCGGGCGGAGACCAGGCTCGGTGTGCCGCCCGACCAGGGGGCCAGCATCCGTACGGCGTGCAGGCTGTAGCAGCCGAGGTCCATCACGGCCCCGCCGGCCAGCGGCAGGGACCAGCGCGGGTCGGAGTCCGCCGGGGCCGGGATGGCGACCATGGTCTCCACCCGCTGCAGCTCGCCCAGTTCACCACCGGCCAGGAGCTCGTGCAGGCGGCGGGTGACCGGGTGGAAGAGGTAGTGGAAGGCCTCCATGAAGACCGTGCCCGCCTTGGCGGCCGCCTCCCGGACCTCGGCGGCCTCCTCGGCGTTGCTCGCCGACGGCTTCTCCGACAGGACGTGCTTGCCGGCCGCGAGTGCGGCCAGGTTCCACGGGCCGTGCAGGCCGTTGGCCAGCGGGTTGTAGACGACCTCGACCTCGGGGTCGGCGAGCAGGGCCGCGTAGGAGTCCGCGACCCGCTCCACACCGTGCTCGACGGCGAAGGTCTCGGCGCGGGAGCGGTCGCGGGCGGCGACCGCGACCAGGCGGTGCCCGGCGGTGCGGGCCGGGTCGATCAGGGCGCGTTCGGTGATCCGGGCGGCGCCCAGGACGCCGATGCGCAGGGGTTCGCGGACCGGTTCGCTCATCAGGTCGTTTCCTTCTCTGTCCGTTGGTGCAGGGCCAGTGTGCCGTCGGCTGACGGGAAATGGCGGCGGACCAGGTCCTGGGCGTGGGCGATGGTGCATTCGATGAGTTCGAAGGCAGGCAGGCCGCCGACGTAGTAGGTGTGCTCGCGGCCCTGCAGGGCGTCCAACCGGTCCAGGGCACCGTCGGCGAGGTCGTCGCTGCCGAAGTGCGGCATGAACGCCCACTGGCGGTGCAGATGCGTCTTCTCCAGCCGTCCGCCGAGTTCCGCCACGTCGGCCTCCAGCAGCGCGCCGACGTCCTCGGGGCGGCCGTAGGAGTAGAAGGTCCGCACGTCGCTGCCCGGGTAGCGGTGGTGGTACGAGACGCAGTGGCCGGCCGCCTCGCGGGTCGCGGTGTGGCGGTCGAGGAAGTAGAAGGCGTTCTCGGGCAGCCCGGACGCGGTGGCGAGGGTGGTGTGGTAGGCGTTCGAGACGATCCTCGCTGCGAGGTCGCGCTCCTCCGCGGTGGCGTCCAGGACCGGCAGGACGCGGTCCAGGGGGACGGCGAGCACCAGGTCGTCGGCCTCCACCGGGCCGGAGCCCGTGTGCACCCGCACCCCGCCCTCGTGCCGCTCGACCGCCACCACGCGCACCGCGCACCGCACGTCCTTCAGCTCCTCGGCGACCCGCTGCCACAGCGTGCCGAAGCCTCCCGTGACGGTGAACGCACCCCCGTGGCCCAGCAGTTCGGGCCCAGGGGACAGCAGGCCGGTCATCTCGGCGTACTTGACGAAGTACAGCGCGGGCACCTGCTCGTCGAGATAGCCGTACCCGGCCGCGGTGTATCCGGTGCCGAACGACTCGGCCATGGACTCGAGGCCGTGCTCGGCGAGCCAGTGGGTGACCGGGGCGGCCAGGGCCCGCGCCGAGTGGGCGAGCCCGGGTTCGGCGATGCGCGGGAACTCCCGCTCGCGCAGCGCCCGGTAGCGCCCGAAGGCGCCGTCGCGCAGGAACGACATGGTCTGGCGGACCGCGGTGCGCCGCTCGACGTCGAGGACGCGGTAGCGGGTGGTGCGCTCCGTCTCCATGTCCAGTTCCGTCAGCAACTGTGCCGTCCGCTCGTACTGGTTGGTGCAGATGTGGCCGCCCAGATCGTGGGCCCGGCCGTCGACCTGCACGCTCTGGCACTTCCCGGCGACCGTCTCCTGTTCCTCCAGGACGGTCACCCGGTGTCCGGCGCGCTCCAGTTCACGGGCGGCCGCGAGGCCGCTGGGCCCGGCGCCGATGACCACCACTCGCCGCTCGCTGCCTAACTGCCGGCCGGGCAGGGCGGGTTGAGGGGTTTCGGTGTGGGGCCGGGGTATCTCGCCGGTGCTCATGGGCGTTGCTCCTCGTTCGGTTCGACGTCCGTGGATCTCATCGTCGTACGGGGAGATCACGCGGTCGTGACCGTCAGGGGCAACGTGGCGATTCGCACACTCGTGCTCCGGGCGCCGGAGGCCGGGCCGGCGCCCGGAGCACGAGGGACTGGGGCCGCCGCTCAGGCGGCGCGGACCTCGGCGATGGTCACCGGGCGGTGCTCGTGCAGCGACAGCGTGCACGCGTCGGCGATCCAGCCCGCCTCCAGGGCGTCCGCGATCGTGCAGGGCGAGGGGCGACTGCCGGCCACGACCTCGGTGAACGCGGTGAGTTCGGCGCGGTAGGCCGCGGTGAAGCGGTCCATGAAGAAGTCGTGCGGGGTGCCCGCCGGGAAGGTCACGCCGGGCTCGACGGAGCGCAACGGCAGCTTGTCCTCCAGGCCCACCGCGATGGAGTCCGTGAAGCCGTGGATCTCCATGCGGACGTCGTAGCCCCGGGCGTTGTGGCGGGAGTTGGAGACCACCGCGATGGTGCCGTCGTCCAGGGTGAGGATCGCGCCGGTGGTGTCGGCGTCGCCCGCGTCCTTGATGTACTCGGCACCCCGGTTGCCGCCGACGGCGTACACCTCGACGACCTCGCGACCGGTCACCCAGCGGATGATGTCGAAGTCGTGGACCGAACAGTCGCGGAAGATGCCACCTGAGGCGGCGATGTACGCGGCCGGCGGGGGCGCCGGGTCCAGGGTGGTCGACCGTACGGTGTGCAGCTTGCCCAGCTCGCCGCTCTGCACGGCGGCGCGGGCGTTCACGAAACCGGTGTCGAAGCGGCGGTTGTAGCCGATCTGGATCGGCACGTCCTTGCCCTCGACGGCCTTGAGGACCTCGACGCCCTCGGCCATGGTCCTGGCGACGGGCTTCTCGCAGAAGACCGGGATGCCGGCCTCGACACCGGCCAGGATCAGACCGGGGTGGGCGTCCGTCGCGGCCGCGACCACGATGCCGTCCACGCCGGCCGCCAGCAGGGCCTGGGGCGAGTCCACGACCTCGCCGCCGAACCGCTCCGCCGCGGACTTGGCGGCGTCCGCGAACGGGTCGGTCAGCACGAGCGACTCGACCACGTCGAGCCCGGAGAGGGTTTCGGCGTGGAAGGCGCCGATGCGGCCGAGGCCGAGGATTCCGATACGCATGAGCTCCGCTGCTTTCCTGTTTCTTGGTGGGTGGTTGCTGTCCGTTGCCGGGGCTCCGCCCCTGGCCCCGATCGCCCTTCGGGCTCGTCCTCGATCGCCGGACGGGCTTGAGATATCAGTCCAGGCCGCCCAGGACGTTCTGGTCCCAGTCGATCACCGATCCGGTCACCACGCCCGACCGCTCGGACAGCAGGAAGACCACGAAGTCCGCGATCTCGTCCGGCTGGCCCAGCTTGCCCATCGGCAGCCTGGCGGCGGCCTCCGCGCGCCAGTTGTCGGCGGCGCCGTGGAAGGCCTTCTGGGTGGCGTCCTCGCCCTCGGTGGCCGTCCAGCCGATGTTGAGGCCGTTGATCCGCACCCGGTCCCAGCGGTGCGCGTGCGCGGCGTTGCGGGTCAGGCCGATCAGGCCGGCCTTCGCGGCGACGTACGGGGCCAGGAACGGCTGCCCGCCGTGCGCCGAGGACGTGATGATGTTGACGATCGTGCCGGGCGCCTTGCGGGAGACCATGTCGGCGACGGTGGCCTGCATCGCGAAGAACGGCGCCTTGAGGTTGATCGCGATGTGCTGGTCGAACAGCTCGGGCGTGGTGTCGAGGAGCGTGCCCCGCGAGGTCAGGCCCGCGGAGTTGACCAGGCAGTCGATCCGCCCGTACGCGGCGACCACCACGCCCACGGCGGCCTTCGCCTGCTCGGCGTCGGACAGGTCGGCGCGCACGAACATCGCCTTGCCGCCGGCCGCCGTCAGTTCGCCCACCAGTGCCTCGCCGGGCTCCGGGCGCCGGCCGGTGACGGCCACGACCGCCCCCTCACGCACGGCGGCGCGGGCGATGGCGGCCCCGACTCCTTGGCTGCCGCCGTTGACGAGGACGACCTTGTCGTCGAGAAGTCCCATGGATCTCTGCCGTCCTTTCAGCTCGCGCGGCGTTCGCCGGCCACCCGCAGTTGGTCCCGCAGGATCCGCGCGGGCCGGTCCTCGCGCAGTGCCTCGCGTACGAGGTCCGCCTGCGAGGGCGGGGCCAGGCCACAGGCCGGCGGGTCGCTGTCGAGGTTGGTGGGGAAGGGGTAGCCCTCGGCGCTCGCGGCGATCACGTTCTCCAGCCAGGCCTCGTCCGCGCCGTCCGCCTTGCGGCGCAGCAGCACGGGGTAGACCGCGTTCGCCACCGCCTCCCGGTCCACGGTCTCCATCGCCCGGCCGAAGGCGGAGGACACCTGCAGCAGATTGGCCATGCGCCGCACGTCCGTGGTGCGGTTGGTCCCCGCGGCATGGAACAGGGCCGGGTTGAAGAAGGCGGCGTCGCCCTTGGCGAGCGGCAGCTGGACGTGGTGCTCCTTGAAGTACGCCTGGAACTCCGGCCGCCGCCAGGCCAGATAGCCCGGCTCGAAGCCTTGCGAGAACGGCAGGTACAGCGTCGGCCCCGACTCCACCGGCATGTCGCAGTGCGCGACCGCGCCCTGCAGGGTGAGCACGGGGGAGAGGCGGTGGACGTGCGCCGGATAGGCCGCGGCTGTCTCGTCGGAGAGGAAGCCGAGGTGGTAGTCGCGGTGCGCGGTCTGGGCGAGGCCGCCCGGGTTGACCACGTTGACCTGGGAGGTCACCTGGTAGCCGGGGCCCAGCCAGGCCTCGCAGACCAGGGCGAGGACCGGGTTGGCGTAGTAGTCGGCGAACGCCGCCGGGTCGTAGAGGGCCGCCTTCTCCAGCGCGTTCCACACCCGCTCGTTGGCGCCGGGCTTGGCGAAGTGGTCGCCGGCCGTCGTGCCCGCCGCGTACTGCTCGCGGATCAGCGCGTCGAACACCTCGGTGACCCGGTCGACCACCGCGTGGTCGGGGAAGGCGCCCCGGAAGACCACCACGCCGGGCCCGTCGGTGAGGGCCCTGACGAGCTCCTCCTGGATCCCCCGGCGGTCCTTCGCGGCACGGATGCCCTCGGCGTCGTACAGCAGGACGTTGCGCTCCACGGCGGAGGCGTGCGGGTAGTCGGCGGGGTCGGCCGTCGGCTCGACGAGCGCGCGGAACGAGTCGAGGTCGCAGTCCTGCTCGGAGAGCCAGGCACGGTGGTGTACGGCGGTGAAGGACATCGGTGTCCTCTCGGTGACAGGGGCGACTCAGCCCTGTCATTCTTGTCAGTACAAACCCGTCGAACAACCAGCAGGCGGCCATCAAAAACCCCTCAAGCCGGCGAGAGGAGCCCGCGGTGGGCCATCCCTTCCCCATCCGGGAGATCGCACGTCAGGCGGGCCTGAGCGAGGCCACCGTCGACCGGGTCCTCAACGGCAGGGGCGGCGTCCGCGAGAGCACCGCACGGGAGGTCCAGCAGGCCATCGCCGACCTCGACCGGCAGCGCACCCAGGTCCGGCTGGTCGGCCGAACCTTCATGATCGACATAGTGATGCAGACGCCGGAGCGGTTCTCCACCGCCGTGCGCGCCGCCCTGGAGGCGGAGCTGCCCGCCCTGCATCCGGCCGTGGTGCGCTCGCGCTTCCACTTCCGCGAGACCGGCCCGGTGGCGGAGCTGACGAGGACGCTGGACCGGATCGCCCGGCGCGGCTCCCAGGGGGTGATCCTCAAGGCCCCGGACGTGCCCGAGGTGACGGCCGCGGTCGGCCGCCTCGCCGAGGCCGGCATCCCCGTCGTCACCCTGGTCACCGACCTGCCCGCCACCGCCCGCCTCGCCTACGTCGGCATCGACAACCGGGCCGCCGGCGCGACCGCCGCTTACCTCATGGGCCAGTGGCTGGGCGAGCGCCCCGGCAATGTGCTGACCAGCCTCAGCAGCGGCTTCTTCCGCAACGAGGAGGAGCGCGAGATGGGCTTCCGCAGCGCCATGCGCAGCCGCCACCCGGACCGCACCCTGGTCGAGATCGCCGAGGGACACGGCCTGGACGCCACCCAGTACGACCTGGTGCGCGCCGCCCTCGAACGCGACCCGGACATCCGCGCCGTCTACTCCATCGGCGGCGGCAACAACGCCACCCTGCGCGCCTTCGAGGACCTGGGCCGCGAGTGCGCGGTGTTCGTCGCGCACGACCTCGACCACGACAACACCCGCCTGCTGCGCGAGCACCGCCTGTCCGCCGTCCTCCACCACGACCTGCGCCAGGACATGCGCGAGGCCTGCCACATCGTGATGCGCGCCCACGGCGCCCTGCCGCCCGCGGGGCCTACGCTGCCGTCGGCGATCCAGGTGGTGACGCCGTACAACATGCCCCCGCAGGCGACGAACCGAGGAGCCGGGTGACGACGAGCAGCGAATACGTGGAGATCGAGGGCGTCCGCCTGCTCGCCACGCTCACCACGGGCGGCGAGCTGGGACTGCTGGCGCTGCACGGCAGCAACGAGGGCGGTACGGCCGAGTTGGCGCAGGCGGTGGCGGAGCGGTGTGGGGCCACCAGCCTGGTCTTCACCCAGCCGGGCGTGCCCGATCCGGTGCACATCCCCTCCCCGCGCATGGCGGTAGGGCACTGCGCGCTGCTGCGGGACTTCCTGTCGCGGGTGGCGCTCACGGTCTCCCTGCACGGCCACAACCGGACCGCGACGCCGCGGGCCATCTTCCTCGGCGGCGGCAACCGGCGGGCAGCCCGCCTCTTCGCCGGTGAACTCGACGTCCTGCGGCCGGAGTTCGACCCGGTCACCGACATCGACGAGATCCCTGTGAAGCTGCGCGGCCTGCACTCCAGGAACCCGGTGAACCTGACCCGCTGGGGCGGGGTCCAGGTGGAGCTCCCGCTCGCGGCCAGGACCGAGCGCAGGCGATGGGCGCCGGGAGTGCCGGACACACCCCCTCGGTCGGTCGTCGACGCCCTGGCCAAGGGTGTGGAGGCGCTGGCCTCCGCTATGCCCGGAGACTGACCCACGACCCGCTCTCGACCGACCGCACCATCGCCTCCAGTACGGCGGCACTGTGCACGGCGTCCGGGAGCGTGGCCCCCTGCGGCTTGCCCTCCACGATGGAGCGCAGGAAGCGGTGGGCCTCGATCACCTTCAGGTCGTCCATGCCCATGGCGTTCGCCGCGCCCGGCTGGAACGCCGCGAACTCGCCGTCACCGGGGCCGACGTACACCGTGCTGACCGGCTGGTCCTGGTAGCTGGTGCCGCGGCTGACGCCCAACTCGTTCATGCGGCGGAAGTCCCAGAAGACCGCCCCCTTGGTGCCGTGCACCTCGAAGCCGTAGTTGTTCTGCTCGCCGACCGAGACCCGGCAGGCCTCCAGCACCCCGCGGGCGCCGGAGGCGAAGCGCAGCAGACAGTTGACGTAGTCCTCGTTCTCGACCGGGCCGAGTTCGCCGCCGGTGGCGCGGGTGTGGCCGGCGGTGGCGCCGGTGGGACGGGCCCGCTGGGGGATGAACACGGCCGTGTCGGCGGTCAGCGCCTCGATGTCGCCGAGGAGGTGGCGGGCCAGGTCGGCGCCGTGCGAGGCGAGGTCGCCCAGGACGCCACTGCCGCCGCGCTCCTTCTCGTAGCGCCAGGTCAGCGCCCCCTCGGGGTGCGCGGCGTAGTCGCTGAACAGACGGACGCGGACATGGGTGACCGTACCGATGGCGCCGGAGGTGATCAGCTCGCGGGCGGCCTCGACGGCGGGCGCGTTGCGGTAGTTGAAGCCGACGGCACCCTGGACTCCTGCCGTGGCGACCGCGTCGGCGACCGCCCGCGCGTCCGCCGCGCTCAGGCCGACCGGCTTCTCGATCCAGATGTGCTTGCCGGCCTCCGCCATCGCGGCGCCGATCTCCCGGTGCAGGAAGTTCGGCGCGGTGATGCTGACGGCCTGGATCCGCGGGTCCTCGACGACATCACGCCAGTCACGGGTCGTCGAGGCGAAGCCGAACTGCGCGGCCGCCTCCTCGGCTCGCCCCGGCACTTCCTCGGCGACCGTGATCAACTGCGGGCGCAGGCCCAGCCGCGGGTAGTGGTGCAGCACACGGGCGTACGCCTGGGTGTGCACCCGGCCCATCCAGCCGAACCCGACGACGGCGACACCGAGCGAATCCACCATGACAGCCCCTCTTTGGACCGGTCCATAATCTGTCCAGGCCACCCTGAAGCCCCCGCTCAGCGCCTGTCAACCCTCCCGGTTCCTTTGACAAGGCGTACCAGCCCATGGAACGGTCCACACCATGAAACCGCCGACGATCCGCGACGTGGCCGAACGGGCCGGAGTGTCCAAGTCGCTGGTCTCGCTGGTGCTGCGCGGCTCCGAGCAGGTGCGGCCCGAGAAGCGGGAGGCCGTGCTGCAGGCGGTACGGGAACTCGGCTACCGGCCCAACGCCGCCGCGCGCAGCCTCAGCGAGCAGCGCACCCGCACGGTCGGCGTGCTCCTCAACGACCTGCGCAACCCCTGGTTCGTCGACCTGCTCGACGGCCTCAACTCACTGCTGCACGACAACGGCCTGCGGATGCTGCTCGCGGACGCCCGCCTCAACCGCCGCACCGGCCAGGACCCCGCCGACCCGCTCCTCGACCTACGGGTCGACGGCCTGGTCGTCGTCGGCACCCTGCCCGACCCGGCCGCGCTCGGCACGGCCGCCGAGCGGATCCCGGTCGTCGTCGCGGGCGCCCGCGAGCGGGCCCCGGCGGGCGTGGACGTGGTGGCGGGCGACGACGAGCGGGGCGCCCGCCTGGTCACCGAGCACCTCATCGGCCTCGGGCACCGCCGCATCGCGCACATCGCGGGCTACGGCGCCGTCGGCGAACTGCGCCGCCGCAGCTTCGAGGCGACGATGCGGGCGCACGGCCTCGCGGACCAGGCGCAGGTGGAGGCCGGTGACATGACCGAGGAGGGCGGCTACCGCAGCACCGTCCGGCTGCTCAGCCGCGCCGACCGGCCCACCGCCCTCTTCGCCGTCAACGACATCGCCTCCGTCGGAGCCCTGTCGGCGGCCGAGGAGCTCGGCCTGCGCGTCCCGCAGGACGTCTCCGTCGTCGGCTACGACAACACGAGCATCGCCCGGCTGCGCCACGTCTGGCTGACCACGGTCGACAACGGCAGCCACGAGGTCGGCCGACGCGCCGCCCGCTGCCTCCTGGACCGTTTCGAACACCCCGGGGGAGCGGGCCAACTGCACCTGACCGCGCCGACGTTGGAGATCCGCGGCACCACGGCGGCACCGGTCACAGACTGATGGCGTACGCCTTCCGCAGCGTCTCGTGCACCGTCCAGGTCGTGCGGTCGCCCGCACGCAGGACGGCCATGTCCCCGGGCCCCACCGTCAGCGTCGGCCCACCCTCGACCTCGATGGTCGCCGACCCGCTGATCACCACGAACAGTTCGTCCGCCTCGGTGTCGGTGACGACGCCCGGCGTGATCTGCCAGATCCCGCGGACCTGACGACCGTCCGCCGACTCCCACACCACCTTCCCGGTCACCTCCGGCGTCCCGGAGAGGATCTGCTCCGGGCCGAGGGGCTCGGGCTCGAGCTCGGCGTCGGGAATGTGAAGAACGAAGCTGTGCGTCATGGGCCGACCCTAGCCAGACCGCCCCTGGCCCGTGCCTGGACACTGTGTGCGGCATCGCCCCAGGTCGGAGGACACTTCGTCGGGTCGCGACTGGCGGCCGGGCAGGTGCCGGGTGATCGTGGAGGGCATGGTGCAGACAACCACGGCCGCCCCCGGGCATCGGCAGCACGACACCCGCGAGGCCGTCCTCTTCGGCGGTGTCTACGGCGCCGTACTGGCCTGCTCCATGGTCGCGGCGCTCAGCCAGTACGGCCACAGCTCCCGCGTCAGCCGCCGCTACGACGCCATCTGGCTGCTGGTGACCGCGCTCGCCTCCGCCCTCGCCCACGGCTACGCCCACTACATAGCCGAACGTGCACCGCACCGCCGCTGGGACGCCCTGCGCGCCCTCGTCGACGAATGGCCCCTGGTCACGGCGGTGCTGCCGACCGTGGCGATCCTCGCGGGGGCGGGCTGGGGCTGGTGGCCGGCGGACGGGGTGGAGGATCCGGCGTTCACCCTGAACATCGCACTGCTGTTCGGCCTGGGACTGGCCACCGCGCGATGGTCGGGCCGCTCCTGGGCCGTCGCCCTGCGCACCGGCCTGGTCGACGCACTGCTCGGTGTCGTCGTGGTCGTCGCGAACGCCGTCATCAAGTGACGGCGATCAGGGACCGATCGGCGCCCGGACTGTCGTATGGTCATCCCTCGTGGGTACGGACATCGACGGTGTCATCGAAAGCCGCTCGCCCGACGGGCACTGGCGGTTCACGGCCGATCTGCTGGACTTCGACCCTCCCCGGGACTACGTCGCCTGGGAGTGTCTCTTCGGAGTGCGCGGGGCGGGGGACGTGGAGCGTCCGCTCTTCGCCGCCCGCGGGCTGCCGGACGGCATCTCCGATGCTGTGCGCGAGTCGGGCATCGGGGAGTTCCAGCACGACCACACCTACGCCACCTGGGCCGAGGTCGCGGCGGTCGACTGGGACGCCCCGCTCGCACACGGCCCGGCCTGGAACTGGGCGGTGCGGTCGCTGCCGGACGGTGACGAACTCGTGCGGGTGACCCCGGGCCTGCGCGCGGCGGCCGCCGAGACCTTCGGTGGACGCCTGCTGCTGGCGCCCCCGGAGTGGCCCCCCGGCGCCGAGGTGCGCCTGGCCGACGTGGCGCACCGCCCCGTGATCCTCACCGCGCGGATGCTGGCCCCGCCGGACGAGGGATGCTGGGCACAGGTGTGGAGCGCCATGCGGGGCCTGGCGGCCAGGTACGGAGACGAGCACGTACGGCTCGTCGTCTGGTTCGGCTGACGGCCCGCGCACCGGTGAAGGGAGCCGACATGACCACCGACGCCACCGACACCACGGTCACGGACGAGACGGTACGAAGTCTGCACGCCACCACCGACCCGCGCCTGCGCGAACTGCTGACCGGCCTGATCCGGCACCTCCACGCCTTCGCCCGCGAGAGTCGGCTGACGCAGCAGGAGTGGGAGCGGGCGATCGGCTTCCTCACGGCGACCGGGCAGATGTGCACGGACACCCGGCAGGAGTTCATCCTCCTGTCCGACGTGCTCGGCCTGTCGATGCTCGTCGAGACGATCAACGGCGACCGCGCCGCCGGCGCCACCGAGTCGACGGTCCTCGGACCCTTCCACATGACCGAGTCCCCGGCACGCGAACTCGGCGCGAACATCGACCTGGTGGGCGGCGGCGAACCCTGCGTGGTCAGCGGCCGCGTCCTGTCCGGGGACGGAACTCCGCTGCCGGGCGCCGTCGTCGACGTGTGGCAGGCCGACGGGAACGGCTTCTACGACGTCCAGCGCCCCGACGTGCAGCCACCGGGCAACGGCCGCGGCCTGTTCACCGCGGACGCGGAGGGCCGCTTCTGGTTCCGCACCTGCGTGCCGAGCCCGTACCCGATCCCCACCGACGGCCCGGTCGGCGACCTGCTGCGCGCGACCGCCCGCCACCCCTACCGGCCCGCACACATCCACTTCATCGCCTCGGCCGCGGACCATGTACCGGTGACCACGCACATCTTCGTCGCGGGCAGCGACTACCTCGACTCGGACGCGGTGTTCGCCGTCAAGCCGAGCCTGATCCAGGAGTTCACCCGAACGGATGACGCTGTGCTGGCGCGGGAGTTCGGCGTCCCGAACCCCTTCCGCCACGCGCGCTTCGACCTCGTACTGGAGCAGTCGTGAAGCACCTCCTCGACTTCTCCTACGAGTCGTGGCCCATGCGGGTCGTCTTCCGGCCCGGGGCCGCCACGACCGCGACCGCCGGCGAGGCCGCGGCGCTCGGCCTGCGGCGGCTGCTGGTGGTGTGCGGCAGTCACGGCGCCCGGACGGCACGCGCGGTCGCCGACTCGCTGGGCTCCGCCTGCGCGGGCCTGCACGACGGAGCCCGGATGCATGTGCCCGTCGAGGTCGCCGACCGGGGCGTCGAGGCGGCCCGTGCGGCCGGCGCCGACGGCTGCGTAGCCGTCGGCGGCGGCTCCTCGATCGGCCTCGGCAAGGCGATCGCCCTGCGCACCGGCCTGCCGCTGATCGCCGTGCCGTCCACCTACTCCGGCTCGGAGATGACCCCGGTCTGGGGCCTGACCGAACACGGCACCAAACGCACCGGCCGGGACCCCGTCGTGCTGCCCCGCAGCGTCGTCTACGACCCCGGGCTCACCCTCTCCCTGCCGGTGCCGCTCTCCGTCACCAGCGGCATCAACGCGATCGCCCACGCCGTCGAGGCGCTGTACGCCCCCGACACCTCGCCCCTGATCGCACTGATGGCCCAGGAAGGCGTGCGGGCCGTGGCGGGCGCCCTGCCCGAGGTGGCCGCCGACCCGGGATCGCTGCAGGCCCGCAGCCGCGCCCTGTACGGCGCGTGGCTGTGCGGCTCCTGCCTCGGCGCCACCACCATGGGCCTGCACCACAAGCTGTGTCACGTTCTCGGCGGCAGCTTCGGCCTGCCCCACGCCGAGACCCACACGGTGGTCCTGCCGTACGCCTTCGCGTACAACGCGCCCGCGGCACCGGACGCGGCAGCCGCCGTCGCCCGCGCCCTCGACGCGGACGACGCCCCGCACGCCCTGCGGGAGCTGGCCGGACGCCTCGGCGCACCCCGCTCGCTTGCCGAACTCGGCCTGAAAGAGGGCGACTTGGAAGTGGCGGCGGCGCAGACCGCGGGCCAGGCCTACGCCAACCCCCGCGAGGTCACGGCCGACGGGGCGCTCGCCGTGCTGCGGGCGGCGTACCAGGGCGCGGCACCGCGGTTCCCCGCCGCCTGACGCCATCGGCGCCGGAGCGGCCCTGTCCAGATCACCGACCTCGGTCTGCCCCTCGCGCAAGGGGTGTCGAATCCTGCCCGCAATGTGGCCGACGAAATTGTTGACAATATTGTCGGGCTGGATTTAGGTTCGACAGGCACTCACTCAGGGAGGGCACCGATGCCGACACAAGCCCGTCCGAGCAGCGGAGAGCAGGCCAAACAGCATGCGCTCGCGCAACTGCGGCAGGCGATCCTGCAGGGCGAGATGGCACCGGCGCAGCGGCTGGTGGAGAACGAGCTCGCCGAGCAGTTCGGTGTGACACGGGCCAGCATCCGCGCGGCACTCATCGATCTGGAGGCCCAGGGCCTCGTCGAGCGGATCCGCAACCGCGGCTCGCGGGTGCGGGTGGTGACCGTGGAGGAAGCGGTCGCGATCACCGAGTGCCGGATGGTCCTCGAAGGGCTGTGCGCGGCGAAGGCCGCCGTCGCCGCCAGCGACGAGCAGCTCGCCGAGCTGACGGAGCTGGGCACGGCGATGACCAAGGCCGTGGCCGACGGTGAGCCGGTGACCTACTCGGAACTCAACCAGGAACTGCACGCCAAGGTGCGCGAGTTCTCCGGCCAGCGGACGGCCGTGGAGCTGCTGGAGCGGCTCAATGCCCAACTGGTGCGCCACCGCTTCCAGTTGGCGCTGCGGCCGGGGCGTCCGCAGCACTCCCTGAGCGAGCACCTGGTGATGATCGAAGCGATCAGGGCCAGGGATCCGCAGGCGGCCGAGACGGCCGTCCGCGCCCACCTCAGCAGCGTGATCGAGGCGCTGCGCGACTGACGGCCGCGCGGCCGAGAGCCGCTGACAGGGCGGGCGCCCACCTGTCACGAAGGAGATGTCGGTATGACCCAGGCCAACGCGCCCGCCTCCCCACGCTCCACCCTCGTCGTCACGGCCCATGCCGGGGACTTCGTGTGGCGGGCGGGCGGCGCCATCGCCCTGGCCGCCGCCCGCGGGGAGAAGGTCACCATCGCCTGTCTGACCTTCGGCGAGCGCGGCGAGTCCGCCAAGGCGTGGCGCGAGGGCAGGAAGCTCGACGAGATCAAGGCGATACGCCGGGACGAGGCCGAGCGTGCCGCCGCCACCCTCGGCGCCGAGGTCCGCTTCTTCGACGCCGGTGACTACCCGCTCATCCCCACCGGCGAGCTGACCGACCGACTCGTCGCCGTCTACCGCGAGACCCAGCCGGACGTGGTCCTCACCCACCCGGTCGAGGACCCGTACAACGGCGACCACCCGGCCGCCAACCGCATGGCGCTCCAGGCCCGCATCCTCGCCCAGGCCATCGGCTACCCGGGTGAGGGCGACATCATCGGCGCCCCGCCCGTCTTCTACTTCGAGCCGCACCAGCCCGAGATGAGCGGCTTCCGGCCGGAGGTCCTGCTGGACATCACCGAGGTGTGGGACACCAAGCGCAAGGCCATGGAGTGCCTGGCCGCCCAGCAGCACCTGTGGGCGTACTACACGGACCTCGCCGTCCGCCGTGGCGTCCAGCTCAAACGGAACGCCGGCCCGAACCTGGGCCTTGCGCACGACACCATGGCCGAGGCGTACATGCGGCCGTTCCCGCAGATCGCGAAGGAGCTGGCATGAGCGGCGTGATCGTCACCAATCCGCCGAAGGCCGCTGCGAAGGACGTCGAGGCGCTGGCCGGCTTCGGCGTGGCCACGGTCAGCGAGGCGATGGGCCGCACCGGCCTCCTTGGACCGGAGATCCGCCCGATCCAGCAGGGCGTACGAGTCGCGGGTACGGCCGTCACCGTGATCGGCTGGCCCGGCGACAACCTCATGATCCACGCCGCCGTCGAGCAGTGCGGCGAGGGCGACATCCTGGTCGTCACCACCACCTCGCCCTGCACGGACGGCCTGTTCGGCGAGCTGTTCGCGACCGCCCTGAAGCAGCGCGGCGTGCGCGGTGTCGTCCTCAGCACGGGAATCCGCGACACCCAGGAGCTGCGGGAGATGGGCTTCGCCGCCTGGTCCCGGGCCGTCTCCTCGCAGGGCACGGTCAAGGCCACCGGTGGTTCGGTCAATGTGCCGATCGCCATCGACGGCCAGGTGATCCGCCCCGGCGACGTGATCCTCGCCGACGACGACGGGGTTGTCGTCATACCCCGTGAACGCGCCCGCGAGACGGCGGAGCAGGCGGAGGCCCGCGAGGCCAAGGAGGCGGCCACCCGCGCAGCCTTTCTGGGTGGCCAACTCGGCCTGGACCGCTACGGGTTGAGGGGGACCCTCGAGCGGCTCGGCGTCGAGTACCGGACGTACGAGGAGTACGCGGGGGAGCGGCCGTGACCGGCGGACCGGAGGAGGTCCGCTGTCTGCTGATGCGGGGCGGTACCTCCAAGGGCGCCTACTTCCTCGCCGACGACCTCCCCGCCGAACAGGCCCTGCGCGATGCGCTGTTGCTGCGCGTCATGGGCAGCCCCGACGAGCGGCAGATCGACGGACTCGGCGGCGCGCACCCGCTCACCAGCAAGGTGGCCGTGGTGTCCGCCTCGACCGATCCGCGCGCCGACGTCGACTACCTCTTCCTCCAAGTCGCCGTCGACCGGCCAGAGGTGACCGGCCATCAGAATTGCGGGAACATCCTCGCCGGCGTCGGCCCGTTCGCCGTCGAGCGCGGGCTTGTGGCGGCGGGGGAGGAGGAGACCTCCGTCCGCATCCGCATGGTCAACACCGGCGACTTCGCCACGGCGACCTTCTCGACCCCCGGCGGTCGCGTCGACTACACGGGAGACGCCGAGATCTCGGGCGTGCCGGGGACGGCCGCGCCCGTCGTCATCGAATTCCCCGCCGGAGCACGGAGGCTGCTGCCCACCGGCAAGGTCCGGGACGAGATCGACGGCACACCCGTGACCTGCGTGGACAACGGCATGCCGACGGTGCTCGTCGCTGCCTCGTCCCTCAAGGTCACCGGCTACGAGTCGCCCAAGGACCTGGAAGAAGATGTCGCGCTGGCCGACCGACTGCGTGAAATCCGCCTGGAAGCAGGGTGGTTGATGGGCCTCGGTGATGTCTCGGACACCACCGTGCCCAAGGTCACCCTCCTCGCCCCGCCCCGGTACGGCGGCGCGATCTCCACCCGCACCTTCATCCCGGTGCGCTGCCATACGTCGATCGGTGTGCTCGGCGCGGCCGGCGTCGCCGCCGGGCTGCGGATCGAGGGCGGGGTGGGCGCGGAACTCGCGCGGCTCGATGCCGGCAGCGACCGTATCCGTATCGAACACCCCACCGGATTCCTGGACATCGAAAGCAGCCTCGCCACCGGTCGCGACGGACTCCCCGCCGCCCGCCGCACCGCCGTGGTCCGCACGGCCCGCAAGATCTTCGACGGCACCGTCTTCCCACGTTCCGCCGAGACGGCACCCGTCCCCCCGCACCCCGAAGGAGGTCACCGATGACCCCGCCGCTCGGCGACATCGCCCACATCGGCCATGCCCAGCTGTTCACCCCGGACCTGGACGCCAGCATCGCCTTCTTCACCGACTACCTCGGCCTCACGGTCAACGGCCAGGACGGCGACACGGTCTATCTGCGGACCTTCGACGACTACGAGCACCACAGCCTGGTCCTCACCGCCCGCGAACAGCCCGGCCTCGGCCGGCTCGCCCTGCGCACCTCAAGCGAGGAGGCACTCCATCGCCGTGTCAAGGCGATCGAGGAGGCGGGCGGCAGCGGCAAGTGGGTCGAGGACGAACCCGGCCTCGGCAGGCTCTACTTGACGACCGACCCGGACGGCCACGAGCACGCCCTGTACTGGGAGAGCGAGCACTACCGGGCCCCCGCGGAGCTCAGGCCCGCACTGAAGAACCAGCCGCAGGCCAAACCCAACCGGGGCGTCGGGGTGCGGCGACTGGACCACATCAACTTCCTCGCGGCCGACGTGCTCGCCAACGCCGAGTTCCAGCAGGATGTGCTGGGAGCCAGGCCGACGGAACAGATCCGGCTCGACTCCGGCAGGGTCGCGGCGCGTTGGCTGACGTACACGAACAAGTCGTACGACATCGTCTACACCGAGGACTGGACCGGCTCCACCGGGCGGCTGCACCACATCGCCTTCGCCACCGACACCCGCGAGGACATCCTGCGCGCCGCCGATCTCGCCATCGACACCGGCGTGTTCATCGAGACGGGCCCGCACAAGCACGCCATCCAGCAGACCTTCTTCCTGTACGTCTACGAGCCGGGCGGCAACCGCATCGAGCTGTGCAACCCGCTCACCCGCCTCGTGCTCGCGCCCGACTGGCCGCTGATCACCTGGACCGAGGAGGAGCGGAAGAAGGGGCAGGCCTGGGGCCTGAAGACCATCGAGTCGTTCCACACGCACGGGACACCGCCCTGACCCGCTGTTCTCGCCGGCGTCCGGGATCCGCGCCATCTCCGGCTGTGTCCCGGGGCCTTCGGCCTCGGCGGTCTGACGGGGCTGCTGCAGCGGGTACGTGCGGTCGACGGCACCTTGCGCGTCAGCAGCCCGGAGGGCGGGCCGACGGTGGCGAGGGTCGCACGGCCGCTGCACGCGTGAGGGGGCGCCGAGGAGGTGAGGGAGCATTCCGGTATCCGTGTCGTGACCGCCGAGGACGCCGCCGTACCGCGGGAGTTGCTGGCCCAGATGCCCACCGGGCGCGGCCATGAGGTGTGCGCCGCCGTGGGCGACGCCGAGGGGTTGCGGGCGGCCGTCGCCGAGCAGCGGCCGGACGTCGGCGTCGTCGACATCCGTATGCCGCCCACCGACACGGACGAGGGCCTGCGCGCGGCCACCGACACCGGGCCGCGAACGTGGCCGAGTTCGCCGACGCCCTGACCCGGGTGGCGGCCGGCGGGACGGCCTTCGACGCCGAGGTCGTCCCCCAGCTCGCCGGTGCCGGCCGCCGGGGCGAGGACCTCGAAACACTGACGGCACGCGAGCGTGAGGTGCCGGCGCTGATGGCGCGGGGCAGGTCGAACGGCGCGATCGCGCAGACCCTGGTCATGCCGGCCGGCACGGTGGAGGAACATGTGGCCGCCGTTTTCGGCAAGCTGGGCCTCACGGCCCCGGAGGACGCGAACCGGCGGGTGCCGGCGGTGCTGCGCCGGCCGGGCGCATGAGCGGCTGACGTCGGCAGCGGACTGCTGACCAGCAGAGACACCGAACCACTCCTAGACTTGCAGCGGAAGCGAGCCCTCCAGTGGTCCGTCCTGGTGCGTCAGGTGCGGGAAGGCGGTGACGCTCCATGCCGTACGTCGCAGTGAGCGCGGTGAGCCATCCCGGGCTGCTGCGCGAGCGGAACGAGGACAGCCTCGTCGTCGGACCGTGGACCCTGTGCGCCACCGTGACCGACAGCCCGCAGACACTTGTCTTCCCCCTGGTGAGGCCCCTGGTCGTCGCCGTCGCCGACGGGCTCGGCGGACATCCCGGCGGCGACGTGGCCAGCGCCCTGGTCGCCCGCCGGATCGCGTCCATCGGCCCTGCCCTGGACGACGAGGACGCCGTCCGCGCCGCCCTGAACGCCTGCAACCGTGCCGTGTACCAGGCCGCGGCGGAGGACAGCGAGCTCACCGCCATGGGGACGACCGTGGCCGGCATCGTCGTACGACCCGGCTCGCTGCTGATCTTCAACGTGGGCGACAGCCGGGTCCTGGCCGCCTCCCGCGACGGCCTGCGCCAGGTGAGCGTCGACGACAGTCCACCGCTCGCCCCCGGCCGGCGCACCACGTCCCTGGTCACCCAGTGCCTGGGCGGCAGTCCCGGCTACCGGGCCATCAGCCCCCATGTGGCGACGGAGCCCCTCTCACCCGGCGACCGCTACCTCGTCTGCACGGACGGTCTGACCGACCCGGTGACGACGGACGTCATCGAGGAACTGCTGAGAGACCACGACGACGGCCGGGCTGCCTTCGAGCTGTGGAAGGCCGCGATCGCGGCGGGCGGGCCCGACAACATCACGCTGGCGGTCGTACGGGTCGCGGACGAACGATGACCCGAGGACAACGTCCGCACCGCGGCCGCCCTCCACCTGGGCAGACAGTGCACGACAGCAAGGACCGCTACGGGCGCACGGTCGTCATGTCCGCGGGACCTCGCCCCATGAGCGCTGCCGGGCGGCCGACGGGGCAACGTTCGGTCATGCTGGGACAGGGAGCATCTCTTCCTGCGGCAAGGAGCACCGTATGGACACGGACCCGGTCGGACGTTTCCTGGCAGCCCTGGGCCCCGAGCAGCGCGTGGCCGTCGGCGCCAAACCGCTCCAGGAGCAAGAACGCCTTGCGGCGGCCTGGGAACAGGAACTCGAAGCGGACGACGAACTCGACACCCTCGACGAACTGTCACCGCCGGCAGCAGAGGCCGAGGCGGCCCGCCGCATCCTGCAGAGCGCGACCGACTAGCGGCCGCCCGGCAGCCGCCGAGCGGCCACTCAGTCGAGACAGAACTCGTTGCCCTCGATGTCCTGCATCACGATGCACGACTCGTTGACGCCATCTGCACGCAGCAGACGGACGCGCGTCGCACCGAGCGCGACCAGTCGTGCGCACTCCGCCTCGAGGGTGGCGAGGCGCTCCTCGCCCACGAGGCCGGTTCCGGCTCGCACGCAGAGGTGCACGCGGTTCTTGACGACCTTGCCCTCGGGAACACGCTGGAAGTACATGCGCGGGCCGACCCCTGTGGGATCCATGCAGGCAAAGGACGCCCCCTGACGCTCAGGCGGCAGCGAGCGGTCGAATTCGTCCCAGGTGGCGAAACCCTCGGGCGGCGGCGGTACGACGTACCCCAGAACCTCGCACCAGAAGCGGGCGACGCGCTCGGGTTCTGCACAGTCGAAGGTGACCTGGAACTGCTTGACCGATGACATCGGCGCACCCTAGCAGGGTGATCATCTGCTCGGTTCCGTCGGGTCCGCAGGTGGGCGGAGGTCGGGTGAGAGAGCGTCAGGAGTTGCTCGTGGCGCCGACGATGGCGGAGAAGATCCGGTCCTGCGGGGAGGTCGGCACATAGAAGAAGCCGTTGTTGCGGCCGAGCCGCAGTACCGCCGCCTCGTCCGCGACCGCCTTGACGTCTCCCAGGTTGTGACTGATGAGGATCACTCCTATGCCCTGCTCGCGGAGCTCCTCGACGAGGTCGAGGACGTGACTGGCCTGTGCGATGCCGAGCGCCGCGGTGGGCTCGTCCAGGAGCACGGCCTTCGGCCGGCCGAGGAGCGCGCGGGAGATGGCGACGGTCTGCCGCTGGCCCGCGGACAGTGAAGCGACCGGAGCACGCAGGTCGGGGACGCGGATGCCCAGCGTGTCGAGCTGCCCGCGCGCCTCCCTGCGCATCCCGCTGTCGTCCATCGACCGGAACAGGCGGCCCCGGGCGCCGGAGCACCGGCGCTCCCGCCCCAGGAAGAGGTTCGCGGCGACATCGAGGTCGTCGCACAGTGCCAGGTTCTGGTACACGGTCGCGATGCCCAGGCGCTGGGCGATCCGGGGAGTCCTGATCTGGACGGCCCGTCCCTCCCACTCGATGACGCCCTTGTCGGGGGTGTCCACCCCCGAGATGACCCTGATCAGGGTGGACTTGCCGGCACCGTTGTCACCCAGAAGGGCGACGACCTGGCCCTTGTGGACCTCCAGGTCAACGTCCTTGAGGGCCTGTACGGCGCCGAACCGCTTGGAGATCCCGTGCAGCGCGAGCAGCGGCGGCCCAGTCACGCGCACCTCGCCTTCTCCGCGCGACCGCGTTGCCGCCGCACGGCCCCGGTGGAACCCCGGCCCCGTTCCGATCACCATCTTTCGTCCCTATCCGGACGTATGCAATGCAGAACGCGTGAACCCGTCCGAACGGCGTGTGCGGTCGCGTCCGCGTGCAGAGAAGACTGAAGCGACACAGTGCGATATGTATGAACAAACTGGGCACGCGGTGTAGATCGCTGGGGTTCCACGACGTCGGACCCGGCCGGAGGAGGGTGTCACCGATGGCACACCACTGCACCGTCCGCAGGCGCGGTCGGCCACGGAGTCCGTGCGCGGGGCCGACGCTGCTCCTGGTGGGAACCATGCTGGTCGGCGCCGCGGCCTGCGGCGGAAACCAGGCCTCCACGGGCGGCCAGGAGACGGGGAAGGTCACGATCGGTCTGGTGACCAAGACGGAGACCAATCCGTTCTTCGTGGCTCTGCGCGAGGCCGCCCAGGCTGCGGCGAAGAAGAAGGGTGCCGAGCTCATCGCCCTGTCAGGCAAGTTCGACGGCGACAACGAGGGCCAGGTCGACGCGGTGGAGAGCCTCATCGCCCGCCATGTGCGGGGCATCATGATCACACCGTCGAACACGACGGGGATCCTGGGTGCCATCGCCGAGGCCCGCCGGCAGGGCATCCTGGTGATCGCGCTGGACACCGCGACGGACCCGGAGAACGCGGCGGCGGCCACCTACGCGACCGACAACTTCAAGGCCGGACGCCTCCAGGGCGCCTATGTCAGAGCCGTGCTCGGCCGCCGGGCCCCCAAGCTGTTCATGCTCGACGGCACGGAGGGCTCCACGGTCAGCCAACAGCGCCACGACGGTTTCCTCAGCGGCTTCGGGATCAAGGACGACTCACCCGCGATCCGCGGACGGGCGATCACCAACGGCGACCGCAACCGGGGACAGACCGCGATGGAGAACCTGCTGCAGCGCACGAGCGACGTGAACTCGGTGTACACCATCAACGAACCGGTGGCCGACGGCGCCTACACGGCTCTCGCGGCCCGCGGTCTGAGCGGGCGGGTGACCGTCGGCTCCATCGACGGCGGATGCGCGGGCGTGCGCGACGTCAGGTCCGGGAAGTACGCGGCCACCGTCATGCAGTTCCCGGGCAGGATGGCCGACCTGGGCGTGGCCGCGGTCACCGACTTCGTCAGGCACGGGAAGAAACCGTCCGGTTTCACGGACACGGGCACGCAACTCATCACCGAGAAGCCGGTGCACGGGCTGGCGTCCCGCGACACGGGCTGGGGACTCCGGCACTGCTGGGGGTGACCTCCGGGCGCCGACCGGGCGAAGGGATCAGTAACGGATCATGAGATCACCCGTGACCACCAGTGCCGCCACCGAGGGTGAGCCGGGCACCGCGCTGCGGGACGCACTGCGGTACGCCCTGCGCACACCGACCGTCGGCCCCCTCGCGGCCCTTGCCGTCGCCGTACTGGTCTTCTCGGTCGCGACGGACACGTTCCTGACGCCCGAGAACCTCGCCCTGGTGCTGCAGCAGTCCATCGTGACCGGCACGCTGGCACTGGGCCAGACCCTGATCATCCTCACGGCGGGCATCGACCTGGCGAACGGGGCCATCGCGGTCCTCGGCACTCTCGTCATGGCCAAGCTCGTCTTCGAAGGGCACGGCCCCGCGGGGGCGCTGCTGCTCGGCCTGCTCACGGCGACCGTCCTCGGGCTGGTCAACGGCCTGCTCGTGGCGCGCCTGGGCCTGCCTCCGTTCATCGTGACGCTGGGCGCGCTGACCGTCATCTACGCCGTCGCCAGGCTCTACTCCAACTCCCGCAGTTTCCCGGTCACCGACGATCTGCTCGTCTTCTGGGGCAACGGCGTCCACGTCGGCAGCGTCCTCGTCACCTGGGGGACGTTCCTGCTCGTGGGCCTGTACGCGTTCTTCTGGTACGGCCTCGCCAAGACGGCCTGGGGCCGGCACATCTACGCCGTCGGCAACGCCCCCGAGTCCGCCCGCCTGACCGGCATCAACGTGCAGCGCACGGTCCTGTCGGTCTACGTCACCGCCGGCCTCCTCTACGGCATCGCCGCCTGGCAGGCCCTCGGCCGTATCCCCAACGCCGACCCGAACTCCTACCAGACGGCGAATCTGGAGAGCATCACGGCCGTCGTCATCGGCGGGACCAGCCTCTTCGGCGGCCGGGGAAGCGTCGCCGGAACGCTCATCGGGACACTCATCGTCACCGTGCTCCGCTCCGGCCTCACCCAGGCGGGCATCGACAGCCTCTACCAGGACGTCGCCACCGGGACCCTTGTCGTCGTCACGGTCGCCGTCGACAGGGTCCTGCGCAGGGGATCCACCCGCTGACGCCGAGACGCCGTCGTTCAGCGACCGGGCCCGAGCTCCGCGCGGTCGTCGAGCGCTGCAGGCCCGGCTGCGCGGTGGTCGCCCCCGGTCGAAGCGGTAGCGGGTGATAACCGTTGGCCGGGCTCCATGTGGTTCTGTCAGGGTGGCGGGCGTGAGGCCGTTCCTGGTCCTGGACGCCCACCGCTTCACCGATGCCCTGATCGCCTCCATCGGCGATCCCGCCCTGCCGGAACCACACCGACCGTCGTGTCCGGTACATCGCCGGACCGGATCTGTCCGCCTGACCGCCGAGCGATCAGTGCCCGCGCTGACCGTCACGGAGGCAGCACCACTCGTCCCCGTGCCCGAGCTGCCGCACCGGCTCGCCGGGGACTCCCGCCGTCTTCATCTCTGACGCGTACGCCGCCCGCCTCGCGCTCTCGATCATCGCCTCGCTGTCGGACACGGCGTTCGCCAGGCTGGCGCAGCACACCGCCAGCAGCAACGCACCCCCGACGAACGGCAGCGCCCGCCGTGGCGGGGGAGGCGCGAGCAGCGCGCGTACCCGCTGCGGTACCGCGCCTCCGGCCGCGGCCAGCAGGCCCGTGCGGGGCGGGTGTGCCGCGGAGGCGAGCGCGGCGCGGCCGACCGAGCGCGCGACGATGCGCCGGTCGCCGACCTGCGCGGCGGCCTCCTCGTCCGCCCAGCGCTCGAGGATGAAACCGCCCGTCGCGGCCAGCGGGCGCAGCAGCGGACTGACGGCCGCGGTGAGCCGCCACAAGGTCTGGAAGAGATGGTGCCTGCCCCGCAGATGCGCCCGCTCATGAGCCAGCAGCGCCTCACGTTCGCTGTCACCGAGGCAGCGCAGCATGCCGCGGGAGACCACGATCCGCCCGGGTGCGCCGGGCAGCGCGAAGGCGGTCGGTGACGCGTCGTCCAGGACGGCCAGTTCGGTGTCGCCCGACAGCCGCCGGCACTCCCGGCGCGCCCACCTCAGCTGCCGCACCTGGCGTACGGCGGCCACCCCGAGCCCGGCGCAGGAGGCGGCCAGGGCGAGGGCCGCGGCCGTCGCGACGGTGAGGTACACCGGGTCGTCGGCGCTCAGTTCCGACACCGACCACCGGCCCTCCGCGGCGACCTCCGGGATCCGCGCGAACCCGGCGAAGGCCAGCAGGGCCAGCGACCCCAGCCAGCCCAGCGCCGTCACCAGAGCGCCACAGGCCAGCGCCCAGGCGGCCGGACGCGGAGCCAGCCGCCGTGCGGGACCGGGGACGAGCACCGCGAGGACGACGGTGACCAGGAGAGGGACGTAGACGCTGATCCGCACCGGCTCACGGCTCCTTGCCGGCGTGCCCGGAGTCGTCGCCGGTGTCCTGGTCGGACAGCAGCCGGTGCAGCAACTGCTCGTCCTCCTGGGACAGTTCGGAGACGAAGCGGCTGAGGACCGCCTCGCGGTCGGAGCCGTGCTCGAGCAGGGCGTGCATCTGATCGGCGGTGTGGGAGGCCTCGTCGCGGACGGGTGCGTAGGCGTAGCCGCGGCCTGCCCGGTGCCGGACGAGCATGCCCTTGTCGTACAGCCGCGACAGGATCGTCAGCACGGTCGTGTAGGCGAGATCGCCGGGCAGCCGGTCCCGGACCTGCCGTGCGGTCAGCGGCTCCTCGGCTCCCCACAGCGTGGCGAGCACCCCGCTCTCCAGCTCACCGCGCGCCCGCCTGCCGACTGCCTCGCCCTCCCGGTCGTGCACTGTTCACCTCACCGTCCTTCGTCGCTCGGTGGCTCAGCCTATCCGTCATTCCACTACGACATGTAGGACATGGGTCCGGCCTCCCGGGACCGACCGTCCGGCGCCCGGCGCTCGGCAGTCTCAGCGGACGGTGGTGCGCACCCCGTCCAGTGCGATCGCCAGGATGCGATCGCGCTGGGCGTCGTCGTCGAAGGCCGTGGCCGTGATGCCGGCCACCATCCGCAGCAGGTCGACGAAGTCCATGTCCTTGCGCGCCTCGCCCGCCGCCTGGGCCCGCTCGAACAACGGGCCGCCCGCCGCGTACATCGACTCCCGGCAGGCCTGGAAGATCTCGGATTCGTCGTTGAGGGCCTCGCGGACGGCCCGCTTGGTCACCATGTATCCCGCGAACCGGCGCAGCCAGGCCGTCAGCGCCTCCCACGGCTCCAGCCCGGCGACCTCCTGCGCGACCCGGCACAGCTCGTTGACGTCGCTCGCGTAGACGCTTTCGAACAGATCGCGGCGGGTCGGGAAATTGCGGTAGAGCGTGCCGATGCCCACGCCCGCACGACGCGCGATGTCCTCCAGGGAGGCGTCGGAGCCGTGCTCCGCGAACGCCTCGCGGGCCGCGTCCAGCAGGGCGTCGTAGTTGCGTGCGGCGTCCTTGCGGTGCGGCCGCCGGGACGCCACGATCTCGCCGACGGGGAACGTCACGGGTGCCTCCAGAGCTGGATCGATACGGAGGAGTGCCTCCGGTACTTGAAGCGGAGGTGTGCCTCCGCTAGAGTGGAGGTACACCTCCACTTTACCAGTGGACGGTACGTCCACACCTTTCCGCGACCGCTCACCGCGGCCGTCGGCGTGCCCGAACCCGCCCACCGGCGCTCCGGGCCCGCACGACCGTGGCCCGAGAACCTCGGCCGCACCCCGCTCGTTCGGAGAGGCCCTTCATGCCCCGCAAGCCCACCCGTCTCACCTTCGCGGTCCTCGCGACCGGCGCCGGTGTGTTCGCCATGCTGCAGTCGCTGATCGCGCCGGCCCTGCCGACCGTCCAGCATGCGCTGCACACCTCCCAGTCCACCGCGACCTGGGTGATGACGGCCTATCTGCTGTCCGCCTCGGTCTTCACCCCGATCCTCGGCCGCGTCGGCGACCTGATCGGCAAGAAGCGCACCCTGGTCGCCGTCCTGTTCGTCGTGCTGCTCGGCTGTCTGCTCGCCGCGCTCGCCCCGGACATCGGCGTCCTGATCGTCGCCCGGGTCGTCCAGGGCGTCGGCGGCGCGCTCTTCCCGCTCTCCTTCGGCATCATCCGCGACGAGTTCGCCCCGTCCCAGGTCAGCGGCAGCATCAGCAACCTGTCCGCGGTGATCGCCGCGGGCGGCGGCGTCGGCATCGTCGCGGCCGGACCCATCGTGTCCGCGCTCGACTACCGCTGGCTGTTCTGGATCCCGGTCGCCGTCGTCGCGGCCACCGTGCTCATCGCCCTGCGCTATGTACCCGAGTCGCCCAACCGGGCCCAGGGCAAGGTCAGTTGGCTGGGCGCCGGCCTGCTCTCGGCCTGGCTGGTGGCCCTCCTGCTGCCGCTGAGCCAGGCGGGCAAGTGGGGTTGGGGCTCCGCGAAGGTGATCGGCCTGTTCGCCGCGGCCGCGGCCCTGTTCACCCTGTGGCTGCTGTCCGAGGCCCGCTCCCGCACCCCGCTGATCGACCTGCGTGTCATGCGGCTGCCGGCCGTGTGGACCACCAACACCGCCGCCCTGCTGTTCGGTGCGGGCATGTACGCGCTCTGGTCCTTCCTGCCGGCCTTCGTCCAGACGCCCGCCGCCGCGGGCTACGGCTTCGGGGCGAGCGTCACGGCCTCCGGCCTGCTGATGCTGCCCATGCTGGTGGCGATGTTCCTCTCCGGCATCCTGAGCGGCCGTCTGGAACCCGTGGTCGGCGCGAAGTCCCTCCTGACCACCGGCGCCGCACTCGGCGCCGTAGCCCTGGGCATGCTCGCCCTCTGGCACTCCGCGCAGTGGCAAGTCGCCGTCGTCTCGGGCGTGTTCGGCCTCGGCATCGGACTGGCCTTCGCCTCCATGGCGAACCTGATCGTCGGCAGCGTCCCGGCCTCCCAGACCGGCGCCGCGACCGGCATGAACGCCAACATCCGCACCATCGGCGGCTCCATCGGCGCCGCGGTCACCAGCGTCCTGGTCACCGGCCGCCTCCAGCCCTCGGGCCTGCCGTACGCCTCCGGCTACACCCACGGCTTCGCCCTGCTGGCGGTGCTGTGCCTGGCCGCGGCACTGGCGGCCCTGCTGGTCCCGACGGCCCGCAAGGCCCGCCTCACCGCTCCGGCCCGCATCGCCGACCGGACCCCCGCCGAGCCGGAAGCGGCCGCATCCGGCACCCGCGGCTGACCCGGGGCCGACCCGGACTGCCGGGTCGGCCATCGGCCCAGGCCGTAACACCGCTGTAGGTACGGTAAGGTTGACCTGCGCGATCACGCGGTTCACCGCGGGAAGCGCACCGGGACGTGGCGCAGCTTGGTAGCGCACTTGACTGGGGGTCAAGGGGTCGCAGGTTCAAATCCTGTCGTCCCGACGGTGTGAAGGGTCTTCGCAGGCGACAGCCTGTGAGGGCCCTTCTTCTGTGCGGGGTCCGGCCGCGGCGCACGTCACAGCCGGACGATGACCAGGGCGATGTCGTCGAGGGCGCCCCCTGCGACGCCCAGGTGGGCCAGGAGGTGTCGGCCAGGCGGTCCGGGCCGAGGGTGCGGTGCAGGCGCAGGACCTCGACCAGGCGGGCGATTCCCTTCTCGATGTCGTCGCCGCGTCGTTCGATCAGACCGTCGGTGTACAGCACCAGGGTGGCCCCGGGCTCGTAGGGCTGACCGGCCTGTGGGCGGGGCACGTGCTGGGGCCGGGCTCCCAGCGGCGGGTCGGTGGCCTTGTCCAGCAGGTCACAGGTGCCGTCCGGCTGCATCAGGACCGGCGGCGGGTGTCCCGCGTTGCTGTAGATGATCAACTGGCTGCGGGGGTCGACGAGTGCCTTCACGGCGGTGGTGTTCAGCGCCCCGTCGACGGACCGTGCATACAGGCCCAGCACCTCCAGCGCCCGGGCGGGCGACTCCAGTGCCCGGATCGCGGCACTGAGCGCACTGCGCAGCATGCCCATCACGGCGGCCGCCTCCAGGCCGTGGCCGACGACGTCGCCGACCGCCACCGCGAACCGGCCGTCGGACAGGTTGACCATGTCGTACCAGTCGCCGCACACGTTCAGTGACCCGGTCGCGGGCAGATAGCGCACCGCGACATCCGAGTGCCGGGCCAGGTCGGGCAGCGACGGAAGAAGCGGTGGTTGCGCGTGTGAATATCTGCGACGCCGATCATCCGGGACGTGCAGGCTGAAATGCGACCTGTCGGTGTCGCTCTTGCCACGTCTGAGGATTGCGGACCGGAAATCCGGCTACCCGCCCGGCGGCGCAGACCCCGCCCTCGTCCTCGCGGTGGCTTCGAGCCGGAGCGGACTCCCGCACGCCCCGGGCCGCGAGGACGGTACCGCGCGGGGACGTCGTACCCGGGGGGCGTGCGATTCCTCGCGCCCGGCGGCGGGGGGGGGGGGGGGGGCGCGCGCGCCGGGCGCCGCCCCCCCCCCCCCCCCCCCCCCCCCCCCCCCCCCCCCCCCCCCCCCCCCCCCCCCCCCCCCCCCACACCTCCCGCAGCCCGGCGCAGGAGCTGTGGTCGGCAGTGGCGCTTCAGGAACCGCCGCGCTCGACGGGGATCTTGTGGCCCGCCTCGATGGCCACCGGCAGCCGGTTCTCGGCCGGGGGCAGCGGGCAGGTGGCCATGTCCGTGTAGGCGCAGGGCAGGTTCGCGGCGCGGTTGAAGTCCAGGACGACCGTGCCGTCGGCGGCGGGCGGATCGAGCGCCAGGGACCGGTTGGCGGCGTAGGTGGTGACCCCGGAGGTCGCGTCGGTGAAGAGCAGGAACAGACTGCCCGCAGCGCGTCCCGGGAACGCGGTCAGGGACAGCTGCTGCCCGTCCAGTTCGAACTCGACCCTGCCCGGAGCGTCGTAGACGTGCTCAAGGCCCTCGACCGCGGCGCCCACGGTCGTCGGCCGCGGCTCGTCGAAGGGGACGTACCGGCCGGTCACGGCCCAACGCGGGTCGGGCGCGTAGGTGGGAGTCCCGGTGAAGGCCGTGCGCAGCGGCGCGTCCGGGTGCCGGGGGCGCACGATGTCGTTGCCGCCGCGCTTGGCGACCTCGATGACGGCGTCTCCCCAGACCGCGTGGACGTCGCTGCGCTCGGGAAGCACGCCGAAGCGGTGTTCACCGCGCACCGGGGTTCCGTCGACGACCAGTTCCTCGCCGTCGTCGAGGGTGACGACGACCCCCTCGGGGCCGGTGTGCCAGGCACCGGGTGCGTCGGGGAAGCGCTGCGGCCGGTCGTCGAGCCAGTGCTGGCCGGTGATCGCCAGGAACCCGTGCGGGTCGGCGAGCCGGGTCTCCTGGGCGCGGTACCAGTCCAGCCAGATCTCGGTGAAGGCCTGGAGGTCCGTCGCGGTGGCCTCGGTGGTCATACGGTCTCCTTCGTGCCGCGAGGCTCGGCCTCGCGCAGGGATACGGGTGCAGGTGGCTGGGGTCGGGGCCTGCTCAGTCGGCCAGTTCGCCGAGGAGGGCCCAGGTGCGCCGGCGGTCCGCCTCTCCGGCGATCTCGGTGCTCGAGAACACGACCTCGGTGGCGCCGGCGTCCCGGTAGCGCCGTACCTCGGCCTCGACCGCCTTCTCGTCGCCGATCACGGCCAGGTCGGCGGCCCGTCGGCCGCCGGAGAGTCCGATGACGCGGGCGTAGGACGGGATCTGTTCGTAGAAGGCGAGGTTCTCGGTGGCCTTCGCCCGCACCGCGTCCACGTCGTCGGTGAGCACGCCGGGCACCAGGGCCACGATCCGGGGCGCGGGACGGCCGGCGGCCTCGGCCGCCGCGGTCAGGGCGGGCACGATGTGGTCCGCCAGGGCGCGCGGTCCCGCCAGATACGGCAGGATCCCGTCCGCCAGCTCACCGCTGACCCGCAGCGCCTGCGGGCCCATCGCGGCGACCAGCAGGGGGACGCCGCTCTCGGCGCCCGGGACGCGCGCCGGGACCGGGGTGGTGGCCGTGAGCAGTTCGCCGTGGAAGTCGGCCGTGCCGGTTTCGGTCAACTGCCGTAGCGCGGTGAGGAATTCCCGCAGGCGGGCGATGGGGCGTTCGAAGGGCAGGCCGAAGCCGCTCTCCGTCAGCAGCTTCGTGCCCAGGGCCAGACCGAGGTGGTAGCGGCCGTGCGTCGCGGCCTGGGCGGTCTGGGCCTGGCTGGAGACCAGCAGCGGGTGGCGGCCGAAGACGGGGATCGCGGAGGTCCCCACCTGCAGTCCGGGCACCTCGCGTCCGACGATCGCCGCGAGCTGGGGTGAGTCCGCGCCGAAGGTCTGACCGAACCAGGCCGACCGCAGCCCGGCGGCCGCTGCCTCCCGGGCCAGCTGCACGGTGGCGTCGACCTGGTTCGGTGCGTCGGATGCGTTGAGTGCTACTCCCACAGTCATGTCAGTCAGAACGGACGCTTGGCGAACCCGCATTCCGCTCCCTGTGTGACAGCTTTGTGTCAGCCGTGTGTGGTGGTCAGCCGGCCTGCCGCTGGTCCGGTGCGGACCGGTGGGTGAGGGGTTCGCGCAGCCCGAGGTGGTCGCGGAGCGTGCTGCCGGTGTAGTCGGTGCGGTAGAGCCCGCGTTCCTGCAGTTCCGGGACGAGCAGGTCGACGATGTCGTCGAGGCCGTCGGGGATGAGGTACGGCGTGACGTTGAAGCCGTCGATCGCGCCGTGCCGTCCGCGGCGCGCCACCGTGAGCGCGGCGGTCAGCTGCCACGAGGACGTCGATGCCTTCGGGTGCCGCCGCGCAACTGCTCGACGAACCGGGGGGATTGGCGGCCGGGTGCCACCACCGAGTCGTAGCCGGACTCCGCCCGCAGCCGCTCCGCCTTGGCCGGCGAGCGGATGCTGCCCATGACCCTTCCGGCGCCCAGCAGTCTGGCGATCGGGCCGGCCAGGGTCCCCACCGCGCCCGCCGCCCCGGTGACGAAGACCGTGTCGCCGGGACGTACCTCGGCGATCCGGGTGAGCTGTCGCCCGGCCGCAGCGCACTGCCCGGGCCCACGGCGACGACCTCGCCGACCGCGAGGCCGAAGAGCACGTCACCGGCGTGGATAGGCGGCAGTGGCACACCCTCGGGGGCGCCTGCGGTGACGAGCCGGATCTCGCGGGTGGTGGACGGCAGGGGAGTGGCCGTGGCGGGATCCTGATCCTGGGAGGCGGGCCGAGCGGTGACGATCGGTCGGCGCGGGGCGCGCGCATGCTGAGCCCTGACGTACGGGGCAAAGGCAAGGAGAGATGCGACCAGAAGAGACGGGGAAGTTCCCGGTGTCCGCAATGCAAGACCTGTCCGAGAAGTTATTGACCAACCTGGTGGACCTCTGCTGAACTCCCGTTCCATGAACCCGCGCGTGGACCTGACCCGGCGGCGCCACATCGATCTGGCGCACGTCTCCAGCGCGTTTTGTTGTCGCTGACCCGGTAAGCGGTCCCGGCGGCGTCCGGTGATGCCCCCCTTCGGGATCTTCGTGTCCGCGTCCTGAGCGACTCTTCTCCGGCCCCACCTCACGTCTGCCCTTCCCGGCTGAGGGAGAAGTGTCTGCGGGCGCAGTGTGCCGTCCGGTGGTCGCCGCTGTCCCTGCGTCGCGGCCGCACCGACTGCCAAGTCCCCGTTCGACCGTCGCGAACCGGTCGTTCGCTCCCGCTCCTCACCCCTCAGCACCCAGCGGTGCGCCCGCTTCCTGCCAGAAGGGCCTCCCCATGCCTGTGTCCATCCGTCAGCTCACCGAACGCATCCGTTCGGTCACCGAAGACGCGCCGGCGGTGGCGTCATGACCGAGGTCCGTATCCCGGCCGCGGCTCTCGCCAAGCCGGTCCCGGCCGCCGAGCCCACCAGTGCGCGGCAACGCGAGGTGTTCCTGCCGCGCGACGCCCGCCGCCGGACGCCGCTCACCACGCTGCGCGAGCGGCTGCGCTGGCCGCTGGGCATCTACACGACACCGGTCGTGATCCTCGTCGCCTGGGAGGTCCTCGCCCGCGCCGGAGTGCTGGCCGAAACCTATGCCCCGGCGCCGACCTCGATCGTGAAGGCCGCCGCCGATCTGTGGCAACAGGGCGTCCTCGGACCGGACTTGGCCATCTCGCTGCAGCGGGCCGGCATCGGGCTCGCGATCGGTCTGACGACGGGCATCGTCACCGGCGTGCTCGGCGGGCTGCTGCGCAGCGGTGAGTTCCTGTTCAACGGCGTGGTGCAGGTACTCAACACGATCCCCCTCCTCGCCGTGCTGCCGCTGATGATCGTGTGGTTCGGCATCGACGAGCTCACCAAGGTGCTGCTGATCTCCTTCGGGGCCGGTGTCCCGATGTATCTCAACCTGTTCGCCGCGATCCGGGGCGTCGACCAGCGGCTGATCGAGATGGCGCGCACGACCGGCGCGGGCCGATGGCGGCTGGTGACCCGCGTGCTGGTGCCGGGAGCGCTGCCGGGGTTCCTGGTGGGTCTGCGGTTCTCCCTCGCGTACAGCGTCCTGGGCCTCGTCGCCGCGGAAACCGTCAACGCGGACAAGGGACTTGGCTTCCTCATCACCCAGGGGCAGACGTATCTGCAGACCAACCAGGTCTTCGTGGGGCTGGTGATCTACTCGCTCCTCGGTCTGCTCGCCGATCAGTTCGTCCGGGCTCTGGAGCGGGTGCTGCTGAGGTGGCGCCCCAGTTATGAGGCGTCATGAGCAGCATCGCCGCGACCGAGCCGCGTCGGCAGACCGGGGTCGTCGTCGAGCAGGTGGTCCGTCAGTTCGGTGACCGGGTGGTGCTCGACCACCTCGATCTCACCGTCGGCGACGAGGAGTTGGTGATCCTGCTGGGCCCTTCGGGCTGCGGCAAGAGCACCCTGCTGCGGCTGCTCGCCGGACTCGACCGGCCCGACGCGGGCCGGGTGGAGGTCCCGGCCCGGCGTGCGATCGTCTTCCAGGCCGACCGCCTGCTGCCCTGGCAGCGCGTCCTGCGCAACGTCACGCTGGGACTGCACGGACCCGACGCGGAACAGCGCGCCCGCGACGTCCTCGCCGAGGTCGGCCTGGCGGGCCGGGAGAAGGCCTGGCCCAAGGAGCTCTCCGGCGGCGAGGCCCAGCGGGTGTCGCTCGCGCGGGCCCTGGTCTCCGAGCCCGAACTCGTACTGCTCGACGAGCCGTTCGCGGCCCTCGACGCCATCACCCGGCTGCGCATGCACGACCTCGTACGGGCCCTGCGCACCAAGCACCACGCCGCCATGCTGCTCGTCACCCACGACGTCGACGAGGCGATCGCCCTGGCGGACCGCATCGTCGTCATGAGCAGCGGCCGCATCGGCACCTCACTCGAGGTGCGGCTGTCCGCCGCGGACCGCGAAGCGAGCGTCGCCCGCGAGGAACTGCGCGCCCGGCTCCTGGAAGACCTCGGCCTCGCAGGCCAGCACTGAACCACCCCCGACACCCTCACCCAGCACAGAAAGCACACCACATCCCATGCGTTCCACACGTAAGAGAACCAGCAGAGTCATCGGCGCCGTCGGCACGCTCGCCCTGGCGGGCACTCTCGTCGCCTGCGGCTCGTCGTCGGACACCGCCGCGCCGCTGAAGAACGCCGTCGACGCGAGCGAGGCCAAGCACCCCGAGTGGGGCAAGTACACCTTCACCGTCGGCGACAACGGCGGTGACGGCAGCGAGGCCCTGGCGAAGCTGACGGGCGTCTTCGACAACGCCCCGTACAAGGTGAAGTTCGCCCGCTTCACCTACGGCCCGCCGCTGGTGCAGGCGGCCGCGTCGGGCGACATCGACCTGGGCAGCGTCGGCGACGTCCCGCCGATCACCGGGGCCGCGAAGGAGTACGGCTTCAAGGTCGTCGCCGTCAACCGGTCGCTCACGCCCGACCAGGCGGTGGAGAACATCATCGTGCCGAAGGGCTCGACGCTGAAGACGGCCGCCGACCTCCGGGGCAAGAGGATCGCCGTCCCGCAGGGCAGCTCGGCCCACGGCCTGGCCCTGAACGCGCTGAAGAGCGTCGGTCTCACCCCCAAGGACGCCACACTCGTCTTCCTCGACCCGGCGGCCGCCGCGACCGCCTTCAACACCGGCAAGGTGGACGCCTGGTCGATCTGGAACCCGCAGTCGGCCATCGCGGTCAAGAACGGCGCCCGGATCCTGGTGAAGGGCCTCCCGCCGATCGACCAGACCAGCAGCTACTACGTCGCCAGTGACACGTCGCTGAAGGACAGGACCAAGCGCGCGGCGCTCACCGACGTCCTGAAGAGGCTGTCGCGGGAGTTCGCCTGGGCGGTGAAGAACCCCGACCAGTACGCGAAGGCGCTCTCGCAGGAGCAGGGCATCCCGCCGGCGGACGCCAAGGCGTCCCTGGCCGCCTACTCGAACCGGGTGACCCCGGTGGTGCCGGCGGACATCGCACTGGAGCAGAAGCTGGCCGACGCCTTTCTTGACGCGGGGCAGATCACCAAGAAGGTCGACGTCAAGTCGATCGTCGACAACCTCCTCCCGGCCGGCTACGACAGCTCCCAGCTGAAGGTCACCTCATGAGCGCGAGACGGCGGCTCCACCTCAACGCCTTCCTGATGGAGGCGGGCCACCACGAGGCGGCGTGGCGGCTGCCGCACAGCAACCCGCGCGCGGACTTCGACCTGCGGCACTGGATCGAGCTGGCGCAGCTGGCCGAGAGCGCCAAGTTCGACTCGCTGTTCCTCGCGGACGGCCCCGCGCTCATCGGAACCGGCGAGTTCCGCCCGCCGGGCCAGCTCGAACCGCTGACCCTGCTGACCGCGCTGTCCCAGGTGACCAGCAGAATCGGCCTCATCGCGACCGTGTCGTCGACGTACAACGAGCCCTACAACCTCGCCCGCCGGCTCGCCTCCGTGGACCATGTCAGCGGCGGCCGCGCCGGCTGGAACATCGTCACCTCGGCAGGGGCCGACGAGGCCGCCAACTTCGGCCTCGACAACCGGCCAGACCACGCCGAACGCTACGCCCGCGCCGACGAGTTCCTGAAGGTCGCCAAAGCCCTGTGGGACAGCTGGGAGTCCGAAGCCGTCGTCGCGGACCGGTCCACGGGACGCTACGCCGACCCCGAGCGCCTGCACCGGCTCGGCCATGAGGGCAGGTACTTCCAGGTGGCGGGCCCGCTCAACGTCGAGCGCCCGCCGCAGGGTTACCCGCTGCTCGTCCAGGCCGGCTCCTCCGAGGACGGCAAGGACTTCGCGGCCCGCCACGCCGAGGCCATCTTCACCGCGCACACGACGTACGAGCGGGCGGCCGCCTTCTACGCCGACATCAAGGCCCGCACCCGGGCCGCGGGCCGCGACCCGGACCGTGTGATCGTCCTGCCGGGGATCGTCCCGTACATCGGGTCGACCGAGGCGGAGGCCCGGGCGCTGGCCCGGCAGTTCGACGAGCTGCGCGTCCCGGAGTACGGGCTGCGCCAGCTGGCCGCCGTGTTCGAGACCGAGCCGTCGGTCTTCCAACTCGACGAGCCGCTGCCGGACTTCATCCTCGCGAGGCCGAAGCTGGAAGGCTCACAGAGCCGTTCCGACCTGATCATCGACCTCGCGGTGCGCGAGCAGCTGACGGTCCGGCAGATCATCTCCCGGCTCGGCGGCGGACGCGGCCACTTCGAGTTCGTCGGCACGCCCGAGCAGATCGCGGACACGATCATCGCCTGGTTCGAGGGCGGCGCGGCGGACGGGTTCAACATCATGGCCCCCGCCCTGCCGTCGGGCCTCGCGGCCTTCGCCGAGCACGTCCTGCCGATCCTGCGCGGCAAGGGCCTGTTCCGCGAGGAGTACGAGGGCACGACGCTGCGCGAGCACTACGGACTCCCGGTCCCGGCGAACCAGTTCCATGCCTGACCGGCCCTCCGCCGGCGACCCACTCATGACTCCCGCCGCTGCCGCGGATCATTGGGCGCCGGCGGCGGAACGGACGACGATCCCGTTGACGTCGACCGGCGAAGGCCGGGAACTGGCGTAGGCGATGGCTTCTGCGACGGCGGAGGCGGGCAGCGCCACGGCGCGGCAGGTGTTCATGGCCGCCTGGCGGCGCGGTCGGAGATGCCGTCGGCGAGTTCGGACTCGGACGGCGGCGATACGGTGCAGGACTCCCCGCAACGGTCATGGTCTCTGCCGGAGGGGGACAGCGGCACATTCAGGTCGACCCGTGCGGCGCCGTCGACCACGCTCCCAACGAAGTGCCTTGCACGGGTGAGCCCGTTGCGGGCTGGCACAAGGTGCCGCGTGAGACGCCGGCGGGTCCTCGCGGCAGACGCCCGTGCGGAGAGCGAACCGGTTCCGCGTAAGCGCTTCGACGGACGTCACCAGCGGCGGTGACCGTGGTCAATGGCCTCCCGTGAAGCGGAGGCGGCGCGACACGCGGGCCCAAGCGTTGCCGACTTGGCCGACATCCGTCCCCAACCGGTCCTCCGAAGCCCCGGTATGGCCCTGCGCTCCTGCTCACCGGCAGGATGGCGGGCACCGGGGTGGTGAGGAACCGCCCTTCGGGCACCCGTGCCCGGCCCACAGCACCCGCACCGCGGGCGGTAGCGGCGTCGCCCGCCCGCCGTCACACCGCAACTTTTCGACGCCGCCGACGGCTTGCGAACCGCGGGAATCAGCAGTCGAATCGATTCCGCACCTTCTCCGAAGCCTCTCTGCAATCCCACTGCAACAAACGGCACGTTCAAGCGCGTGGGCATTCGCCTGCGCCCCCACCAACCCGACCGGGTTGCGCCGGCACGGTAGGGAGATCAGATGGGAACCATACGTACGAGATATCGAACGCCGTTCGGGATGGATGGTCTCCAGCGGTTACTCGGGAAAACGCGCTCGGCCCGGGCCAGGTGGAAGACCCTCGCCCGGGCGGGGACCGCGGCCGCGCTCGTCGCCGGTGCTCTGGCGGCGGCCACAGCCGGCACGGCCCGGGCCGCCACCTCCGGGCCGTGCGACATCTACGCGGCAGGCGGCACCCCCTGCGTCGCCGCGCACAGCACGACACGAGCGCTGTACGCCTCGTACAACGGGCCGCTCTACCAGGTCCGCCGGGCCTCGGACAACACCACGAGGAACATCGGCGTCCTGAGCGCCGGCGGATACGCCGACGCCGCCGCCCAGGACTCGTTCTGCTCGGGCACGACCTGTCTCATCACGGTCGTCTACGACCAGTCCGGCCGCGGCAACAACCTCACCCAGGCGCCCGGCGGCGGCGCGGCGGGCGGCCCCGACAACCTGGCGAACGCGACCGCCGCGCCCACCACGGTGGGAGGTCACAAGGCCTACGGCATCTTCGTGGCGCCCGGCACGGGATACCGCAACAACCACACCAACGGCATCGCGACCGGGGACAGCCCCGAGGGCATGTACGCCGTCCTGGACGGCACGCACTACAACGGCGGCTGCTGCTTCGACTACGGCAACGCTGAGACGGACAGCAACGACGACGGCAACGGCACCATGGAGGCCATCTACTTCGGCAACATCAAGGTCTGGGGCTACGGCAGCGGCAACGGCCCCTGGATCATGGCCGACCTGGAGAACGGCCTGTTCTCCGGGGTCAACCAGCACTACAACGCGAACGACCCGACGATCAACTACCGCTACACGACCGCCATCATCAAGGGCGGCCCGAACCACTGGGCCATCCGCGGCGGCAACGCCCAGTCCGGTTCGCTGTCCACCTTCTACGACGGAGTGCGTCCCAACGTCGCGGGCTACAACCCGATGCGCAAACAGGGCGCCATCATCCTGGGCATCGGCGGCGACAACAGCAAGGGCGCTCAAGGCACCTTCTACGAGGGCGTGATGACCTCCGGCTATCCGTCGGACGCCACCGAGAACGCGGTCCAGGCCAACATCACCGCGGCCGGATACAGCAATGCCTCCTCCGGCGGGACGGGCACCGGTGCGCTGCACGCGGTGGGCGCGGGCAAGTGCCTGGACGTGCCGAACTCCTCCACCACGGCGGGTACGCAGGTGCAGATCTGGGACTGCAGCGGCGCCGCGAACCAGACCTGGACCCGTACGTCCTCGGGGCAGCTGACCGTGTACAGCGGCAGCAGCCAGATGTGCCTGGACGCCTACAACAACCAGACGTCCGCCGGCACCAAGGTGGTGACCTGGCCGTGCAACGGGGGTGCCAACCAGCAGTGGCAGGTGAACTCCGACGGCACCGTCAAAGGCACCCAGTCCGGCCTCTGCCTCGACGTCACCGGCGCCTCCACGGCCAACGGCGCACTGGCCGAACTCTGGACCTGCAACGGTCAGTCCAACCAGCAGTGGAGTCTCAACTGACCTGAACGGCTCCCTCCCGTGGCCGGCTCACACCCGGCCACGGGTCCTCATGCACCCCCCACTGGAGGATGACGATGTCCGGAGCCAGAGCGCTCCACGGCCTCTGGGCCGCCCCCTTGGCCCTGCTCGCCCTACTGGCCCAGAGCCTGGCCACGACCGGGGCCGCGCACGCCGTACCCGCCGAGCGCCAGATGGCGGCCGCCGCCCTGTATGTGGCGCCGGGTGCGGCTCCCGGCGGGAACGGCACCGCCGAGCAGCCGTTCGCCACGATCGAGCAGGCGCAGCAGCCCGCGCACCGGCTCTCGGCCGACGCGGACGTCGTGGTGTACCTGGCCGGTGGCACCTACCGGCTGCCCAGGCCGTTGACCTTCGGCTCCGGAGACGGCGGTCAGAACGGCCACACCATCACCTACCAGGCCATGGCCGGCCAGCAGCCGGTCGTGAGCGGCGCCCAGCAGCTATCGGGTTGGCAGGTGCATGACCAGAACAGCAACATCTGGTCGGTCCATGTCGGCACCGGCGTGAACACACGTCAGTTGTACGTGAACGGCAAGCAGGCACCGCGGGCCGCGATCCAGGTGCCCCGCTCCGGCTTCACCTTCACGCAGACCGGCCTGACGATCAACGACTCCTCCCTCGACTACCTGGCCGGCCTCTCGGACCAGAAGCACATGGAAGTCGAGAGCATCAACTCCTTCACCGACCGCTACGCACCGGTCCAGTCGATCAGCGGCAGAACGATCACCATGCAGCAGCCCGCGTGGAACAACAACTCCTGGGGCTACGACACGATCAACGCGCCGTTCGCCGGTGGGACGATGTACCTCGAGAACAACTACGCGTTCCTCAAGCAGGCCGGACAGTGGTACCTCGACTCGTCCACCGGCGAGCTCTACTACCGGGCCCAGCCCGGGCAGAACCCGAACAGCCTCGACGTCGAACTGCCCCGGCTGCAGAGCCTGCTCGGCGTCAGCGGCAGCTACGACTCACCGGTGAGGGGTCTCGCCTTCAGCGGCATCCGGTTCACGGGAACGTCCTGGCTGGGCCCGAGCGGACCCGACGGCTACGCGGACCAGCAGAGCGGCGCGCACATCACCGGTGCCTTCGCGATGCCCGCCAACTGGCTGAGCACCTGCAAGTCAGGGTGCACACAGTTCGAGGCCACCCGTAACCACTGGGTGCAGATGCCTGCCGCCGTACAGGTCTCCGCAGCCGTCGGCATCACCTTCTCCGGCAACACGTTCTCCGAACTCGGACAGGCCGGACTGGGCGTGGGTAACGACGGCGTCGCCACGGCCTCCGGCACCGGACTCGGCGCGAGCGACGTCACCGTCACCGGCAACACGTTCACCGACATCGCCGGCAGCGGCATCCAGGTCGGCGGCATCCAGCCGGACGCGCACCACCCCGGCAACCCGCAGATGACCAACCGGGACATCACCGTCAGCAACAACAAGGTCAGCGGCGTGGGCACCGACTACAAGGAGACCGCGGGCATCCTGTCCACCTACGTCACCAACGCGACGATCACCCACAACCAGTGCGACCACCTGCCCTACGACGGGATCGACATCGGCTGGGGCTGGGGGATGAACGACCCGGGCGGCAGCCAGGACTACGCCAACCGGGGCACGTACAACTACCAGCCCGTCTACAGCACTCCCACGACGCTGAAGAACAACACCGTCTCGCACAACCTGGTCTTCGACACCAAGAACGCGATGTTCGACGGCGGCAGCATCTACAGCCTGTCCGCCATGCCCGGCTCGGTGATCTCCGAGAACTACATGTACGACAACAACCGCACCACCGCGCTGTACCTGGACGAGGGCTCCCGGTATCTCAAGGTGTCCGACAACGTCGTGCAGGACGCCGGCAACTGGGCGCTCACCAACGCCAACGCGAACAACCACACCGACGACAGCACCTTCTCCGGCAACTGGTACAACGGCGGCAACACCTACGTGGCCACCGGCCCGCCACACAACAACGTCCTCACCGGCAACGTCCTGGTCAGCGGCACCGACTGGCCGCAGGGCGCCAGGCAGGTCATCCGGCAGGCGGGCGTGCAGTCGTCGGGTGACGGCGGCTTCCCCGCCGGCCACCACCAGCTGGTGATCGGCAGCAACGGTCTGTGCCTGGACGTGTACGGAAACTCCACCAGTGCCGGCGCCGCGATCGACCAGTGGACCTGCAACGGGCAGGGCAACCAGCAGTTCGAGTTCGTACCGGCCTCGGGCGGTTACGGGCAGCTCAGGGCGCAGCACTCCGGACAGGTCGTCGCGGTGTCGGGCGGCTCCACGACCGCCGGCACGCCCGACATCGTGCAGCAGGCCCCGGACGGCGCGGCCGCGAGCCTGTGGCTGCCGGTACGGCAGTCCGACGGCTCGTACTCCTTCCAGAACAAGAACAGCGGCCTGTGCCTCGACGCCTACGGCGGCGGCAGCAACCTCGGCCAGCAGCTCGACCAGTGGCCCTGCAAGAACACGGCCGGCAGCAACCAGGACTTCACCCCCCGCTGACCGGCCCTCGTCCTCGTTCACCCACCCACTGTCCCGCACCAGTGAGGAACACAGATGAAGAAGTACTCGTTACCCCTGCCCGCCCTCGGACTGGCAGTCGGCACGGCACTGGCCCTGGTCGGCCCGGCGAGCCCCGCCGCGCATGCCGCATCCGGCACGCTGGGCGCGGCCGCGGCCGACAGCGGCCGCTATTTCGGCACGGCCGTGGCCGCCGGGCGGCTCGGCGACAGCACGTACTCCACGATTCTCGACCGGGAGTTCAACATGATCACCCCGGAGAACGAGATGAAGTGGGACACCACCGAACCGTCCCGCGGCAACTTCAACTTCGGGCCCGGCGACCAGATCGTCAGCCACGCCACCGCGCACGGCCAGCGGATGCGCGGACACACGCTCGTCTGGCACTCCCAACTGCCCAGCTGGGTCAGCTCCATCAGGGACGCCAACACCCTGCGCAGCGTGATGAACAACCACATCACCCAGGAGATGACCCACTACAAGGGCAAGATCTACGCCTGGGACGTGGTGAACGAGGCGTTCGCCGACAACGGCAGCGGCCAGCAGCGCAGTTCGGTGTTCCACGACGTCCTGGGCAACGGTTTCATCGAGGAGGCCTTCCGTACCGCCCGGAACGCCGACCCCTCGGCCAAGCTCTGCTACAACGACTACAACATCGAGAACTGGTCGGACGCCAAGACCCAGGGCGTCTACAACATGGTCCGCGACTTCAAGTCCCGCGGTGTGCCCATCGACTGCGTCGGCTTCCAGTCCCACTTCGGCACCGGCGGCCCGCCCGCCAGCTTCCAGACCACCCTGTCGAACTTCGCCGCCCTGGGCGTGGACGTCCAGATCACCGAACTGGACATCGCGCAGGCGCCGGCGTCGGCGTACGCGAACACCGTCAGGGCCTGCATGAATGTCGCCCGCTGCACCGGCATCACCGTGTGGGGCATCCGCGACAGCGACTCCTGGCGGACGGGCGAGAACCCGCTGCTGTTCGACAACAACGGCAACAAAAAGGCCGCCTACGACGCGACCCTGACCGCTCTGGGCGGCGGCACCGGGAACCCCGGCGGCGGCATCGTCTCGGGCCAGGTGTACCAGGTGAGCGTGGCCTCCGCGGGGCGGGTGCTGGACGTGCCGAGCGGGCAGACCGGGAACGGCACGCCGGTGCAGGTCTGGGACGCCAACGGGAGCGCCGCGAACCAGCAGTGGCGGGCCAACCAGAACAGCGACGGCTCGTACACGCTGACCAACATCGCCAGTGGGCGGGTGCTGGACGAGCCCGGTGGCCAGACCGGCAACGGCACGCGGCTGACGATCTGGGACAGCAACGGCGGTGCGAACCAGCACTGGAGGGCGAGCCGGAACGGCGACGGTTCCTACACCCTGACCAACGTCGCCTCCGGCCGGGCGCTGGAGGTTCCGGCCGGGCAGAACGGCAACGGGAGCCCCGTCCAGATCTGGGACTCCAACGGCGGCGCCAACCAGCACTGGAACTTCAGGTGAGGTGATCGGCGCCCGGTCAGGGCACCCGCAACGAACACTCGCGTCCGGCGCGGCGGCCGTCGCCGGACGCGGGTTCCGGCATGCCCTCATGGCGTTCTGACCAGTAGAAACATGGGATGAATCGGCCACCGATTCGGCCCGCGACTTCTATTGACAGGGGTGTGGGCCTGTGGGACACCTATGCGACATGGGATGTCTGAGGGTTCTCTGTGGATACGTCATGACTCGGCGGCCACGGTTATCGGCCGCCGCTGTATGTGTCATGGCCCTGCTCACCTTGTCGCTGACGACCGCGCCGACATGGTCGGCGCCGGCGTCGTCGGCACCCCTGGTGAGCACGGCGTCGGGGCGGTGCCTGGACGTCAAGGGCAATGCCGACACGCCCGGAACCGCGCTGCAGATCTGGGACTGCAACGAACAGGCCAACCAGGCGTTCGAGTTCACCTCGGCGGGTGAGCTGAGAACGATGAACGGCACCCGGTGCGTGGACGCCTACGACGACCGGACTGCTCCGGGAGGCCCGGTGGTCATCCGGGCGTGCGACGGGCGGGCGACCCAGGTGTGGCGACAGAACACCGACGGGTCCGTCACCGGTGTCCGGTCCGGTTTCTGCCTGGACGTCGACGGAGCCGGCACGGCCAACGGCACCGCGGTCATCCTGTGGACCTGCAACGGCCAGAGCAACCAGAAGTGGAGCATCCCGGCACCCCCGCCCGGCGGATCCGGCCCGTGCGACATCTACGCCGCGGGCGGCACCCCCTGCGTCGCCGCGCACAGCACCGTGCGGGCGCTCTACGGTTCGTACGGCGGCTCCCTGTACCAGGTCAGGCGCGCCTCGGACAACGCGACCAGGGACATCGGCGTGCTGACGCGAGGGGGCTTCGCCGACGCGGCGGCGCAGGACTCCTTCTGCGCGGGCACCTCGTGCGTGATCACGGTCGTCCGCGACCAGTCCGGACACGGCAACGACCTGTGGTACCAGGGCTCGGCCCAGGTCCCGGGATCGAGCCAGAGCAGCCCCGCGAAGGCGACCTCCGAGTCGCTGACCGCCGGCGGCACCAAGGCGTACTCGCTGTACATCAACCCCGGCAACAGCTACTGGCGGGACGGTCACCTCACCGGCGTGCCGACCGGCGCGGCACCCGAGGGGGCGTACATGGTGACCAGCGGCACCCATGTCAACAACGGCTGCTGCTTCGACTACGGCAACAGCGAGACCACCCGGAAGGCCGACGCCGCCGGCGCGATGGACGCGATCAACTTCGGCACCCAGTGCTGGTTCGGCGGCTGCCAGGGAAGCGGTCCCTGGGTACAGGCCGATCTCGAATGGGGCCTGTACTCCGGTGGCAGTCAGTCCTGGAACACCAACCAGCGGGCGTTCGCGAACAAGTTCGTCACCGCGATGCTGAAGAACAACGGCACGTCGCGGTTCGCCCTCAAGGGCGGCAACGCCCAGTCCGGCAGCCTGACCACCCTCTGGGACGGCGCTCTCCCCGGCGGATACAGCCCCATGAAGAAGCAGGGGGCCATCGTCCTGGGCAGCGGCGGCGACTGCTGCAAGCCCGGCGGAGGCGCCAACCTGAGCGCCGGCACCTTCTACGAAGGAGCCGTCGTCGCCGGCTACCCCTCCGACGCGACCGACAACGCGGTGCAGGCCAACGTCACCGCCGCCGGCTACCGCTGAACTCCTCCCACCGCTCCCCACTCGCTTCAGGAGTCGATGACTTATGCCCCTGCGCAGAACCCTGGCGCTCGCCTTCTCGGCCGTGCTGCTCGCCGTGGCCGCGCCCCTCGTCTCCCTCGGCACGGCGCAGCCCGCCGCCGCGCTCGGCAACGGACTGGCGCTCACCCCGCAGATGGGCTTCAACGACTGGAACGCGTACGGCTGCAACGTCTCCGAGTCGCTGATCAAGTCCACGGCACAGGCGATGCACACCAACGGCATGCAGGCGGCGGGCTATTCGTACGTCAACATCGACGACTGCTGGATGACCCACAACCGGGACTCCAGCGGCCGCCTGGTGCCGGACCCGGCCAAGTTCCCCGACGGCATCAAGGGCACTGCGGACTACGTGCACTCGCTGGGGCTGAAGCTGGGAATCTACGAGGACGCCGGCACCGCGACCTGCGCCGGATACCCGGGCAGCCTCGGACACGAGACCACGGACGCACAGACCTTCGCCGCCTGGGGCGTCGACTACCTGAAGTACGACAACTGCAACAACACCGGGGTGTCGGCACGGACCCGGTACACCGCGATGCGGGACGCCCTGGCGGCCACCGGCCGGCCGATCCTGTTCAGCCTGTGCAACTGGGGCCAGGAGAACGTGTGGACCTGGGGCGCGGACGTGGGCAACAGTTGGCGCACCACCGGGGACATCACCGCCGACTACTCCAGCATGCTGTCGATCTTCCACAGCAACGTCGGTCTGGCCTCGTACGCCGGGCCCGGCCACTGGAACGACCCGGACATGCTGGAGGTCGGCAACGGCTCACTGACGACGACCGAGAGCCGCAGTGAGTTCAGCCTGTGGGCGGAGATGGCCGCGCCGCTCATCGCGGGCACCAACATCTCCCAGGCGAGCTCGGACACCCTTACCACGCTCACCAACTCCCGGGTGATCGCGGTCGACCAGGACCCCCTCGGTAAACAGGGCACCATGGTGTCGTCCTCGGGCGGCCTGGACGTGCTGGCGAAGCCGCTGGCCAACGGCGACGTGTCGGTGGCGCTGTTCAACGAGACAGGCTCGACCGCGACCATCACCACCACCGCGGCCGCGATCGGCAAGACCGGGGCGTCCACCTACACCCTCACCGACCTGTGGTCGGGGGCGTCCTCGACCACCTCGGGCACGATCAGCGCCCGGGTGCCGGCCCACGGCACCGTGATGTACCGGGTCGCAGGCGGCACCAGCGGCGGCGGCACCAGCGTGACCGGTGCGGTGCACGCGGTGGGCGCCGGCAAGTGCCTGGACGTGCCGAACTCCACCACGACGGCCGGCACCCAGGTGGAGATCTGGAGCTGCAACGGCGGCGCCAACCAGACCTGGACGCACACCACCTCCAACCAGCTCACCGTCTACTCCGGCAGCTCCCAGATGTGCCTGGACGCCTACAACAACCAGACCACTCCGGGAACGAAGGTGGAGATCTGGAACTGCAACGGCCAGACCAACCAGCAGTGGACGCTGAACTCCGACGGCACGATCAAGGGCGTCCAGTCCGCCCTGTGCCTGGGCGTCACCGGAGGGTCCTCGGCTGACGGAGCCCTGGCCGAGCTGGAGACCTGCAACGGCAGCAGCAGTCAGCGGTGGACGCTGGGCTGACTCCTTCTCCCCACGGCCACCGGCAGCTTCGGTGCCGTAGTGCGACGGCACCGCGACAGAGGAGGTTACCGTGCTCCGATCAGCAACACACCGCCGGGGCAGGCGGTTTCCCGTAGTGCTCCTGGTCGCCCTGGCGATGGCGCTGGCCGTGTTCGGCGCACCGGCGCCCGTGTCCGCGGCGGACGTGTCGCTCCCGTGCGACATCTACGCGGCGGGCGGTACGCCCTGCGTGACGGCGCACTCCACGACCAGGGCGCTGTTCGCCTCGTACAACGGGCCGCTGTACCAGATCCAGCGGTCCTCCGACCACGGCTACCGCGACATCGGGGTGCTCGGCGCGGGCGGGTACGCGGACGCCGCGTCCCAGGTGTCGTACTGCCGGGGCACCTCGTGCACGATCACGAAGATCTACGACCAGACCGCCAGGCACAACGACCTGCCGATCTCCTGGGGCGGCTACTGGAAGGGCCCCGGCCCGAACGGATCCGACGTCGGAGCGGACGCCATGGCCCTGCCGGTGACCGCGGCCGGCCACCAGGTGTTCGGGGTCAAGGTCACCCCCGGCGTCGGCTACCGGATCGACCACGCGAACGGCGTGCCCACCGGCTCCCAGCCCGCAGGCCTCTACATGGTGACGTCGTCGAACTACACCAACCAGTGGTGCTGTTTCGACTACGGCAGCGGCGAGAACTCCCACACCGACACCGGCAACGCCACCATGAACGCCATCTACTGGGGCAACGCCTGCTGGTTCGGCGGCTGCACCGGAAGCGGCCCCTGGGTCGAGGCCGATCTGGAGAACGGCATGTTCCACACCAACACCGGCTCCAACAAGGACCCGAACAACCCGGGTGTGCACTACCCGTTCGTCAGCGCGTGGCTGAAGAACAACGGCACCACCAACTTCACCCTCAAGTACGGCAACGGCGCGAGCGGCGGCCTGACCACCACCTTCTCCGGCCCCCTGCCGAACGGCTACTCACCGATGAAGGTCGACAGCTCGGTCCTGCTCGGCACCGGCGGAGACAACAGTCCCAATGGCGTCGGTGAGTTCTTCGAAGGCGCGATGACGGCGGGCTACCCCTCCGACGCCACCGAGAACGCCGTCCAGGCCGCCGTCACCGCTGCCGGCTACGGGGTGACAAGCGGCGGTGGTACGACGACCGGTGCGCTGCACGCGGTGGGCGCGGGCCGGTGCCTTGAGGTGCCGGGCGGGTCCACGACGCCGGGCACGCAGACCCAGATCAGGGACTGCACCGGCGCCGCGAACCAGACCTGGTCCCGGACCGCCTCCCACGAGCTCACCGTCGGCTCCGGCGGCAGCCGTCTGTGCCTGGACGCCTCCGGACAGGGCACCAGCCCCGGCACCAAGGTCATCACCTGGACCTGCAACGGCCAGAGCAACCAGCAGTGGACGCTGAACGCCGACGGCACCGTCACCAGCGTCCCTTCGGGTCTGTGCCTGGACGTCACGGGCGCCGCCACCGCCAACGGCACCCCCGTCGAACTGTGGACCTGCAACGGCCAGTCCAACCAGCAATGGTCACTGAACTGACCCGGTGACCCGGGGCCGACGGCTCCTACGCGTGCCGGAACCGGCTGACGACCACCGAGCCCCGCACCCGCGCACCGTCAACCGAGAGGACCCCCATGTCTTCGTCCCCCTCCTCCCTGCCGCTGAGCCGGCGCCGACTGCTGGCGGCGGCCGGCGCGGCCACGGCCTTCGGGCTGCTGCGGTTCGCCCCCGAGGCCGCCGCGACCGACGGCCCCGCGAGCTACACCCCGAGCTGGTCCTCCGTGGACCAGCACCCCCCGGCCGCGACCTGGTTCCAGGACGCCAAGTTCGGCATCTACTACCACTGGGGCGTCTTCAGCGTCCCCGCCTTCGGCAACGAGTGGTATCCGCGCAACATGTACATCGGCGGCTCGGCCGAGAACCAGCACCACATCGCCACCTACGGCGACCCCTCGGCCTGGCCATACCACAACTTCATCGACGGCGCCCGCGACAAGGCCGGCAACTACGTGCAGTTCGCCCCGAAACTCGCCTCCCAGGGCGGCAAGTTCGATCCGGACGCCTGGGCACGGCTGTTCAAGGCCGCGGGCGCCAGATTCGCCGGCCCGGTCGCCGAGCACCACGACGGCTTCTCCATGTGGAACAGCCGCGCCAACCCGTGGAACTCGGTCCAGCACGGCCCACGGCTCGACCTCGTGGGCTTGCACGCGCAGGCCATCCGCGGGCAGGGGCTCAAGTTCATGGCCTCGCTGCACCACGCCTACCACTTCAACGGCTACTACGACCATGTGCCCTCCCAGTCCGACCCGGCGCTGCGGATCCTCTACGGCCAGCAGGGCTCGGCCGCGGAGAACAAGCTCTGGTACGACAAGCTGGTCGAGGTCATCGACGGCTACCAGCCGGACCTGGTCTGGCAGGACTTCGACCTGAACCTCGTACAGGAGTCCTACCGGCTGCAGTTCCTCGCGCACTACTACAACCAGGCCGTCGCGTGGAACAAGGACGTGGTCGCGACCTACAAGGACGGCCTCGACAACAAGGGGGAGGTCTTCGACTTCGAGCGCGGCGGCCCGGCAGGACTGCTCACCCCCTACTGGCTGACCGACGACAGCATCTCCTCCTCCAGTTGGTGCTACACGGTCGGCATCGGCTACTACTCGACGCAGGCCCTGCTGCACTCGCTCATCGACCGGGTCAGCAAGGGCGGCACCATGCTGCTGAACATCGCCCCGATGGCGGACGGCACCATCCCCTCCGGGCAGCAGTCCATCCTGCTCGCCATGGGCGACTGGCTCGGCCGCTTCGGAGAGTCGGTCTACGGCACCCGCTCCTGGACCAGTTACGGCGAGGGCCCCACCAAGATGGGCGGCGGCTCGTTCAGCGGACCGGTGGCCGGCAAGCCGCAGGACATCCGGTTCACCCGCAGCCGGGACAACAAGGTGCTCTACGCCACCGCCCTGGGCTGGCAGGGCGGCACGATGACGATCACGACGCTGAACTCGAACCAGATCAACCTCAGCACCCTGACCGGCGCCAAACTGCTGGGCAACACCGCCGGCACCTCCATCGACCTGCCCGCACCGACCCAGGACGCCTCCGGCCTGCACCTCACCATGCCCTCGGCCAACCCGCCGTTCAACGCCCTGGCGTACACGGTCAAGTTCACCTTCTCCGGTGAGATCCCCGTCCTGGGCGCACCGGGCGGCTCCACGACCTGGGTGAAGATCGCCAACGTCACCAGCGGGCTGGTGTTGGACAGCGGAGGCAACGTCGCCGCGGGATCCAACCTCAAGCAGTGGAACTACGACGGCAGCACCAACCTGCAGTGGCAGCTGATCGACCTCGGCAACGGCTACTACCGCATCGTGAACCGCACCAACGGCATGGTCGCCGACAGCTGGGGCAACTCCGCCAACGGCGCTCCCGCTCGGCAGGAGACCTGGAACGGCGGCAACAACCAGCAGTGGTCGCTCAGCAGCCTCGGCAACAACCGCTACCAGATCGTCAACCGCGGCACCGGCACCGCCCTCGACGGCAGCGGCAGCACCACGAACGGCTCGACAACGGTGCTGTGGACGCCGAACTCCAGCACCAACAACGCATGGACCATCACCGCCGTCTGAATCCGACCATGGAAGAAGGTGTGCATGAAACGCAAACCGCTCTTCATGTCCCTGGTGGCCGCCCTGCTCCTCGTCCTGACAACCGCGGGCACCTCGTTCGGCAGCGGCCTGAGGGCACCCGCGGCGGCGAGCAGCGGCTGCGGCAAGGCCCCCGCGCTGACGAGTGGTAACCACACGATTCAGAGCGGCGGCCAGAACCGCAGTTACATCCTGCGGGTCCCCGCCGGCTACGACAACAACCACCCCTACCGGCTGATCTTCGGCTTCCACTGGCGGGGCGGCACGGCGAACGACGTCGACTCGGGCGGAACGGACGGATACAACTGGTCCTACTACGGCCTCAGGCGCCTGGCGGACAGCGCGAACAACGGCACGATCTTCGTCGCCCCGCAGGGCAACGGCAACGGCTGGGCCAACCCCGGTGGCCAGGACGTGGCCTTCGTCGACGCCCTGGTCAACCAGATCGAGTCGGGCCTGTGCGTCGACACCACCCAGCTGTTCTCCGCCGGCTTCAGCTACGGCGGCGCGATGTCGTACGCCCTCGCCTGCTCCCGGGCGACGGTCTTCCGCGCGGTGGCGGTGTACTCCGGCGCGAACCTCAGCGGGTGCAACGGCGGCACCCAGCCCATCGCCTACATGGGTCTGCACGGCCTCCGGGACAACGTGCTGCCCATCTCACTGGGACGGGAACTGCGCGACACCTTCGTCCGGGCCAACGGCTGCACCCCGCAGAACCCGCCCGAGCCGGCCAACGGAAGCCTGACGCACATCATCACCACCTACTCAGGATGCAGGTCCGGATACCCCGTCGTCTGGGCCGCGTTCGACGGGGCGGGCCACGACCCCGGCCCCATCGACGGTTCCACCGGTGACGGCTGGCGCACCTGGACGTCCGCGGCGGTGTGGCAGTTCTTCACCCAGTTCGGCTCGAGCACGCCCCCGCCCGACCCGCAGCCCTCAGGCAACCAGAAGATCGTCGGCCAGCAGTCGGGGCGCTGCCTCGACATCAACAACTTCACCACCGCCAACGGCACCCAGGCACAACTGTGGGACTGCAACGGCGGCTCCAACCAACGGTGGACCTACAGCACCGGAAAGCAGCTGGTCGTCTACGGCAACAAGTGCCTGGGCGTCGGCCAGGGAGCGGGGAACGGCACCGCGGCGGCGATCTGGGACTGCAGCGGGCAGGCGGACCAGCAATGGAACGTGAATCCCGACGGCACGATCACAGCAGTGCAGTCGGGTCTCTGTCTGGACGCCGTCGGCCAGGGAACAGCCAACGGAACGAAGATCCAACTGTGGAGCTGCACGGGCGGCGCGAACCAGCACTGGCGCCTGGAGAACTGAAACGCTGAGGCCGGGGACGGCACGCCGCCTCCCCGGCCCCGGCACCTCGGTGCACAGGACGATCGGGCCGACGGGCTGCCCCTGTACGGATCCCTGGTGACACATGGGGCGAAGGCCTCATCAGCCCAAAAAACGCTTGGACGCCGTGGGTGTCGTCGCGGGACACTCCCATCCCGCCGAACTACCACACGGGATCGGGATGGGATCACCTCAACCAAGCAAGGTGTCTCCGCGCAGGGGCTCCGTGCTCCTCGCACTTCGTTACTACGGACGGGAGTTGGGCCGGCTACGGGTGTGGACCGTGCCCGGCATGCTGCTCCCGTCTCTCGGCAACATCGGGATCAACTACATCGCGCCGCTGGTCGTCGCGAAGCTCGTCGGCCGTATCGCCGGGAACGCAGACATCGGCATCGGTGCGACGCTGCCGTACGTCCTCGCCTTCGCCGGTGTCCTGCTGCTGGCGGAGGCGCTGTGGCGGATCGGTCTGCACTGCCTGAACCGCCTCGACGCCCTGGGCATCGAGCACCTGTACGTGCTCGGCATGGACGAACTGTTCGCCAAGGACGCCGCCTTCTTCCACGACAACTTCGCCGGGGCCCTCACCAAGCGGGTGCTGAGTTTCGCCTCCCGCTTTGAGGAGTTCGCCGACACACTGACCTTCAGCGTCATGGGCAGCCTCGTACCGCTGCTGTTCGGGTCGGTGGTGCTGTGGCGCTACGAACCGCTGCTCGTCGTCGGGCTGCTGGCGATGATCGCGGTGACGGCGCTGTGCGTCGCGCCGCTCATCCGGCGCCGCCAGCGCCTCGTCGACCAGCGGGAGGAGGCGATCGCCCGGGTGTCGGGGCATGTCGCCGACAGCCTGATGAACATGGACACGGTCCGGGCGTTCGCCGCCGAGCGCCGCGAGGCCGCCGAGCACCGCACCCGCGTCGCCCACTCGCGGCGGCTCACACTGCGGTCGTGGGACTACGGCAACCTGCGCATCGACACGCTCGTCGCGCCGATGTCCGTAGTGACCAATGTGCTGGGCCTGCTGCTCGCGGTCGCGCTCGGCGGGGGCGAGCACGGCGTGGAGGCGGTCGTGGTGGCCTTCACGTACTACAGCAACGCCACAAAGATCATGTTCGAGTTCAACCAGATCTACCGCCGCCTGGAGAGCTCGATGACGGAGGCCGCACAGTTCACCGAGCTGCTGCTGGTCCCGCCGACCGTGCTCGACCCGGCGTCGCCGGAGCCACTGCTGCCGGGGCCCGCCGACGTCCGCTTCGAGCGGGTGACCTTCGCCCACGGAGGCGGTGACCCGCTCTTCCGGGGCCTCGACCTGGCCGTGCCCAGCGGCACGAAGATCGGTCTCGTCGGCCGCTCGGGCGGCGGCAAGACCACGCTGTCACGGCTCCTCCTGCGGATGATGGACATCGACGGCGGCCGGATCCTGGTCGGCGGTCAGGACATCAGCCGGATGCGCCAGGCCGACCTGCGCGGACTGATCGCCTATGTGCCGCAGGACCCGGCCATGTTCCACCGCACGCTGAAGGAGAACATCGCCTTCGCCCGGCCGGACGCCACCGACGCCGAGATCCGCCGCGCGGCCGAGGCGGCGCACGTGACGGAGTTCGCCGACGCGCTGCCGGACGGCTTCGACACCATGGTCGGCGAGCGCGGAATCAAGCTGTCCGGCGGACAGCGCCAGCGGGTCGCCCTGGCCCGGGCGATCCTGCGGGACGCGCCGATCCTGCTGCTCGACGAGGCGACCAGCGCCCTGGACTCCGAGAGCGAGGTCCTGGTGCAGGAGGCGCTGTGGCGGCTGATGGAGGGGCGGACGGCGCTCGTGGTGGCGCACCGGCTGAGCACGGTCGCCGGAATGGACCGGCTCGTCGTCCTCGACCGCGGCCGGATCGTCGAGCAGGGCACGCACCAGGAACTGCTCGCGGCCCAGGGCGCCTACGCGAAGCTGTGGCAGCACCAGTCGGGAGGGTTCCTCGACGACAGTGCCGTGGACGACAGTGCCGGGGACGACACTGCTGGGGACGACAGTGCCGTCGCAGAGAGTGCGAGGGAGGACACCGCCCTGGACGGCAGTCCCGCCCCGGCCGACCTGCACTGACCGGCCGGTCACGCCCGTCTGGGGGCCTCTTCGCCCTGCGCATCCCTCTCGTTCTGCCGGTGGGGAAGCGTGGGGCGGAGGTCTCCGGTGGCCATCCTGGCCACCATCTCGGCGAGCTGCCCGCAGGCCCGGGCGATCTCCTGCTGGGTCTGGTTCCGCTCGCTGACCACCGCCCCGAGCAGCAGGGCGGTCAGCGCGGCGGAGCCGTTGAACGCCTGCAGCGTGATCATGTTGATGAGCAGGTCGTGACCGTGGAACGGGCCCGATCCCCGGGCGGCCGCGATGATCGCGAAGGTCGACACGGCCAGTGCGCAGGGCGCGGCCCCCGCCAACTGGAAGCGGAAGGCCGCCCAGATCAGCAGCGGAATACCGAGGAACAGCAGCGGCGCACGGCTGATCTCGAGGAAACCGACACCGATGGCGGCGGCCCCCAGCAGCAGTCCCTCCACCCACCGGGACGGCGGAGCGTCCTTCGGCCGGTGTGCCGAGCGCAGGACGAGCAGCACGGGCGTGACCACCAGGACGCCCATCGCGTCACCGGTCCACCACACCGACCACGTCGGCCAGAAGTCACCCGGGCCGAGCACTCCGGCGAGGGCCAGGGTCGCGGTGCCGGTCGTCGAGCTGACCAGCATGCCGGTGAACGCGCCGAGAAAGATCAGGGCCAGGGCGTCCCGCAAACGGTCCAGGGCGTTGCGGAAGCCCGCCTGGCGCAGCAGCTCGCAGGAGCAGACGGGTGCGAGGGTGTTGCCCGCCACGATGGCGAGCACGGCCGGCAGGGACGGCCCCAGCGACACGTTGACCAGGAACGCGCCGAGGGCGATCCCGGGCCACACCCGCCGGCCGCGCAGGAGCAGGCTCGCCACCGCGATACCGCTGGGCGGCCACAGCGGCGTGACCTGACCGCGCACCAGCTGCTGGAGCAGCCCCACCTTGGCCGAGCCGAAATACAGCGCGGCAATGACACAGATCTCGAGGGCGGCCGAGCCGCTGTGCCGGAGCCGTTCCTGCCGCGCGACAGCCATCGGCGACCTCCGTGTCGACATCGCCCGAACCCCATCATCCGCCGGATCCCGCGGATCCTCCACGGTGCCGGACCGCTCGGCGGTGCCGGTCAGCTGGGCAGCGCGCGCAGGGCGAGGACGGCCATGTCGTCGTGACCGTCGCTGGGGTGGTGGTCGGCCAGTGCCTGGACGAACAACGGCAGGGGCAGGGTGGCATGGGCCGCGGCGAGTTCGGCGAGTTCGGCGAGGCTCTCGTCGATGGGGTGGTCGGGATGTTCGACCAGGCCGTCGGTGAAGAAGACCACGGTGGCAGCCGGGGGCAGGAGACGGGAGTGGTCGGGCCGGGCCTGCGCGGTGTCGACGCCGAGAGGCAGCCCGGGCTCGACGAGCAGGTACTCCACCTGGCCGTCAGGTGTCATCAGCAGGGGCGGGAGGTGGCCCGCGCTGCTCCAGCGCAGGCGCCAGCCCGGCCCCTCCGGTTCGATGCGGGCCAGGAGGGTGGTCGTGACGGGGTTGTCGGTGAGGGCCTCCAGGGTCCGGTCGAGCTGGGCGAGGATCGCACCGGGCGCATTGCGCCGGTCGAACAGCAGCGCACGCAGCATGTTGCGCGTGGAGGCCATGGCGGCCGCGGCATGCAGATCGTGGCCGACCACGTCGCCGATGACGACGGCCACCATGTCGTCGGGCAGTGGGATGGCGTCGTACCAGTCCCCGCCGAGCTGACTGGGCTCGGCGGCGGGCCGGTAGACGGCGGCGGCGGTGAACGGCCCCAGATCGGGCAGGGTGGGCAGCAGAAGCCGCTGGAACTGCTCGGCTCCGACCCGGATCCGTTCGAAGAGGCGGACGTTCTCGATCGCGATGCCGGCCGCGCCGGCCAGGGCGACGACGACGTTCTCGTCGTACACGTCGAAGGGCTGCCCGTCGCGCCGCTCGGACAGATAGAGGTCGCCGTAGATCTCGCCGCGCACGCTGATGGCGACGCCGAGCAGGGTGTGCAGGCGCGGATGGTCGGGCGGGAACCCGGCGGAGGACGGATGGGCCGGGATGTCCTCGACCCGCAGCGGCTCGGGACAGCGGATCAGATGGCCGAGGACGCCCAGGCCGCGAGGCAGGCCGGTCTTGGCCAGAGCGTTGCGTTCCTGCTCGGACAGACCGGCCGAGATGAACTGCTCCAGGCCCTCCCCGGACTCGTTCAGCACGCCCAGTGCCCCGTAGCGGGCGCCCACCAGGTCCATGGCGGTGGTCACGATGCGGTGCAGCACCGCGGGCAGCTCCACCTCGCGGCTGATCGCCATCACCGCGTCCAGCAGGCCCTGCAGCCGGTCCATGGTGGACAGCAGGGTGCGCAGCTGCTCGTCGATCCGGCCCACCTCGGAACGCAGACGCAGCTGCAGGTCGCTCAGGTCAGGCTGCCTGGGCTGTCTTCCTTCCCGGTCTCCCGTCATGGCCGCCTCCTGAACCGGTCCCCACACCAGCGTCGCACGGCCGACCAGGGCGAACGGCAATTACTCCACCGGCGGCGCGGTCCGCGAACCGCCCCTTCCGCTCGCCGGCGACGTCCCCCGCGCCCGAACGCGGCCCGCTGTGCACCACGCCGGCGATCGAAAGGGCCGCGTCCACCACGTTGCCCACGAACAGGTGCAGCAGGGAGCGCCGTGCCTCGGGCCGGCCGAACAGCAGCTCCGACTGCGCGACGGCCCGGGCATGGTTGTCCACCCGCACGGGCAGCCCGGTGTGCCGCCGCAGCTCGGCCGCCAGCGGGCGCTGGTGCCAGCCGAGCGCGTCATGCCGTACGACCGTGCCGGTCTCCGGGGCCACCCAGCCGCCGATCGCCGCACCGGCTCCGAGGACCCTCGCGCCGGCCGGGGTGCGGTCGGCGATGAAACGGGCCAGTGCACGGCCCAGGTGCTCCGGCAGGTCGGCGGTGGGTATCCCGTCGTGCCGGACCTGCTGCCGGGCCACGACCGTGCCGCGCAGATCGGTCAGCCCGAAGTCCGCGCCGAGCACCCCGATGTGCACGCCCGCGACCAGCGGCCCGCCCGCGCCGCCGGTCCGCAGGTCCACCGGGATCTGCGGCCTGCCCACCCCGCTCGCCGCGACCAGCTCCGGCACCTCGCACACCAGGCCGAGCCTGGCCAGGTCGGTGCACTGGCGGGAGACGGCCGCCGGACTCAGCCCGGACAGCCGGGCTATCCCGCTGCGGGCGACCGGACCGTGGTCGAGCACGGCCCGCAGCACCGACGCGGCGTTGGCCTCCCGGCGGCCGTCGCCCGAGGTGCGCGCGGTGGGGGGGAACGGTCGTCGACATGGCAGGCCTTCTCGGTCTCGCGGTTTCCGTCCGGCGGGGGTGACAGGGTCCAACATGCCGTGTCCCCGGCCGGTTTGGCGACCGGGAGTGGCCGGGACCACGGCTGGCATGGCGGGCGTGTTGCAGGGTCGTGAAACGGCCCGGGGGAGTGTTGACCGGCGTGCGGCGGCCGCCCAAGCTCGTTGAGGAACCCCTACCCCCGTCATTCTTCACCGGCCCGGCCCCCACCTGCCCGGATTTCCTTCCGCTCGGAAAGCAACTAACCGCCGTCACCTCGCGAGGAACCCTCCCATGACCTCCACCGCACCCGCCGCGACCCTCGCCGTCGAGAAGGTCGGCGGCCGCATCGGCGCCGTCGTCTCCGGTGTCCGCCTCGGCGGCGACCTCCCCGAGCCCGTGGTGGCGGCGATCCGTGCCGCGATCTTGGAGCACAAGGTCGTCTTCTTCCGCGACCAGCACCACCTCGACGCCGACAGCCACGAGGCCTTCGGCCGGCTCCTCGGAGAGCCCGTCGCCCACCCCACCGTCCCCTCCGTCGACGGCAAGTACGCCTTCGGCGTCGACAACGACCACGGCGGCCGAGCCAACCAGTGGCACTCCGACGTGACGTTCGTGCCCGCCTACCCCGCCTTCTCGATCCTGCGCGCCGAGGTCGTCCCGCCGTACGGCGGCAACACCCTGTGGGGCAACACGGCCGCCGCCTACGCCGAACTCCCCGACGCCCTCAAGCTGTTGGCGGACAACCTGCGGGCCGAGCACAGCAACGACTACGACTACGCGGAGGCGCGCCCGGAGGCACGCGCCGGCGAACTGGAGCAGCACCGCAAGGTGTTCACCTCCACGAAGTTCCGCACCGACCACCCGGTGGTGCGGGTGCACCCGGAGACCGGGGAACGCGCCCTGGTGCTGGGCAGCTTCGTCAAGCGCCTGGTCGGCCTGCGCGGCCCGGACTCGCGGGCGATCATCGGTGTCCTCCAGTCGCACGTCGAGCGCCCGGAGAACACCGTCCGCTGGCAGTGGCGCTCCGGCGACGTCGCCGTCTGGGACAACCGGGCCACCCAGCACTACGGCGTCGACGACTCCGGCGACCACGCGCGCACCCTGCGTCGCGTCACCATCGACGGTGACGTGCCGGTGGGCGTGGACGGCCGCCGCTCGGTACTCCTGGAGCCGACGTCGGTGCCGGAGCCGACGTACGGGATCGCCTCCGGCGCCTCCACGGACGGCAAGGTCGCCGAGGAGGGCGTCAAGGCGCCCGCATGACGTCCAAGGCGGCCCACAGGGAGAGCGGAGAAGCAGGCCTGCGGCGACGAGAGATCACTACCCTGTCCGTGTGCTGTCATACGACGAACTGACCTCTCCGGAACGCGAGTTGTGGGACGCGTTTCCCGAAGGGCGCCGCGTGGATCTGCGGTCCGGTGTGGGCGAGGACGACCGGGTGGCCGACGGCGGGCGGTGGGGGGCCGGGCGTACCGTCCGGGCCGAAGTGATCGTCGCGCTGCTGCTCGGTGTGCACGCGGTGCAGCCCGGCGCGGTGGGCGCCCTGGCGCTTGCGGGCGCGCGGATAACCGGCCGGATCAACCTGGCCGGAGCGCGGATCGATCACCCTCTCTGGATCGAGGACTGCTGGTTCGAGCGGGACGTCAGCCTCTTCGGGGCCGAGACCCGCACCGTCGCGATCACCCGCAGCCGGATACCCGGCCTCGAAGCCGGGTCGGCCCGCATCGAAGGACGTCTCGACCTGCTGGGGTCGACCGTGGAGGCCGGCCCGGTCTCCACCTTCCACCGGGAGCTCAGCGCCCTGTCCCTCACCCACGCGCACGTGACCGGCGGAGTGAACCTCAACAAGGCCCGGCTGCTCGCGCCCGAGGGGTGGGCGCTGTCGGCCGGTGGCCTGGTCACGGACGGAGGCCTCTTCTGCGGGGGCGGCTTCGTCGCGCACGGTGAAGTGCGGCTGCTGGGCGCACAGTTGCCGGGCGGGCTGTTCATGCAGGGCGCGCAACTGGAGCGCCCCGGCCCGCGCGGGGTGGCCCTCGCCCTGGACAACGCCGTGGCTTCGACGCTCGAGTTCTCCCGCGGCTTCACCGCGAACGGCACCGTGCGTCTGCGCGGTACCCGGGTCTCGGACAACGTGACCTTCCAGGGAGCCGTCCTGAACGGGCCTGGCGAGGGTGACGGCCCGGCCCTGCTGTGTGCGCTCATGCAGGCCGTCGACTTCGACCTCACCCTCGCCCGCCCGCCGTCCCAGGCGGTGGACCTGCGGGGCGCGCAGGTGTCGTATCTCCACGACAACGAGCACAGCTGGCCGCAGACGGTGGAGTTGGACGGCTTCGTCTACGGCTCCATCAAGGTGACCGTGGCGGGCGATCGGCGTGAGGCGGTGGGGTGGCCGGGCTCCGTGGCGCACCGCATGCGGTGGATAGGACGCAGCCCCGGCTACAGCCCCCAGCCGTACGAGCAGTTGGCGAGTTGGTACCGCAAGGCCGGCCATGACGGCGACGCCCGCCGGGTGCTGCTGGCCAAGCAGCGGCATCGGCGGCGCACGCTGCGGCCGGCGGCCCGCGCCTGGGGGCAGTTGCTGGACGTGACCGTGGGCTACGGCTACCGGCCCTGGCTGGCGGGTGTCTGGCTGCTCGTGCTGACCTTGCTGGGGACCCTGACGTTCAGAGCGCACAGCCCCACCCGCGTGCAGGCGGGCGAGGGGCCACGGTTCCAGCCCCTCGTCTACACCCTCGACCTGTTGATCCCGATCGGCGGCCTGGGCCAGCGCACCACCTGGTACTGGACGAGCGGCGCCCTCCAGTGGCTGGCCTATCTGCTGATCGCCTTCGGCTGGGTGCTGACGACGGCCGTCATCGCGGGCGTGACCCGCGCCCTGCAGAAGAACGAGACGGCCGCGACCGCCGCGTGCGTCCACTGCACTGTCCGCATGGCGGGACGGCCCTCTTGACGTGGCTCCGAGCCGGACCGACACTCCAGAGGAGAATCCTAGTGAATAGGTAGGGAAACGCATGGGGCGCCTTGAGCCGGTCACCGTCCGAGTGATCCGTCCGCCTCTCCTCACCTCCCGCCGTCACATCGATCTGCAGCGTGTCTGCAGTGCGATCAGCCCCCGGGGCTGAGTCCGCCCGACGTCGCTTCCGCTGCGCGTACGTCCGCGCCCTCACCCGGGGAGACCCATGTCCGTCACACCGCTGGCCGCCCACACCTCCACCCAGCCCGCGCCCGCGTTCCGCGGCCGGATCGGCAGCGACGCCCGCAGCGGCCACTACGCCGTACCGGGCCGCTACCGCCTCCATCTGTCGACCGCGTGTCCGGACGGCCTGCGCATCGCCGTCATCCACAGCCTGCTCGGCCTGGACACCGTCTGTCCGGCGACCTTCCTGCCCGCCGTCCCCGACACCCCCGAAGGCGGCCACTGCGTGCTGCGCCCGCTGTACGAGGCGAGCGCGCACCACTACACCGGTCCGGCCGTCGCGCCCGTGCTCAGCGACGACTGGTCCGGACGGATCGTCAGCACACACGCCCCGGACATCATGCGCGACCTCGCCCGCCGTTTCGGCAGCGACCGGCCCTCGCCGTACCCGTGCGGCGCGGAGTCGGAGATCGAGGCCGTCGAGCGGATGTGCGCGCAGGGCATTCAGGACGCCGCGCAACGCGCCGGATCGGCCGGCGGTGCGGAGTCGGAGCGCGCGGCGTCGCTCGAGACGCTGCTCGAGACGCTCGGTGCACTGGAGCGGTGGCTGGTCGGGCGGACGTACATGATCCGTGACGAAGTCACCGCCGCGGACGTCGAGTTGTGGGTCGCGCTGGTCCAACTCGACACCGTGCACCGCAATCACTTGGACGCCGGTGCCGTCCAGCGGATCGCCGGCCACCCCACCCTGTGGGCCTACGCCCGCCGGCTGGCCGCCCATCCGGCCTTCGGCCCGCACCTCGACCTGGACGGCATCGCCCGGCGCCACCACGCCCGTTGCCAGGGCCTGGAGGCCGCCGGAGCCGCTGTCCAGATCCTGGACTGGGCGGCCCACGCCTCCCGCTAGCCGTTCCACTCGGTGGACCGGCGTTGACATTACCTCCGGCAACTGTCTTAACTTTGCCCACCTTTCGTAAGCACGGGGCCCACCAGGGCCGGAACAGTGATGGTGACGCCATGTACGCAGCTCCCAGGACGGCCGCACGCCGCCCTCAGGGCTGCGTACAGCCGTACGCGAGCCTGCTGAACCTGTTCGCCGCCGACCGTGCCGTCGATCTGCTCCGTGTGAGCAGCGCACTGTGTACCGCACCGGGCCGTGCCCGCTGTCGGGGCTGACACCTCCCCACAGCCCCCGCACCCCCTGACGAACACCGCCCGCGCGGTGTGCCGTTGTCCTCCCCGCCCCCGGTGCCCCTGCACACCCGTGCGCTGAGCAAGCCGCTCCAGCGCAGGGCTGCCGCGGCCTGTGGGGTGTCCGACTCCGCCGGAGCCCACCATGAGTGAACCCCCTGGCGCCACCGTCGCCCTCGCCGATGCGCCGCCCGCCGACGAACAGGCAAAGCCCCTCGCCGCACAGCGGGTTCTGCCGCTGCGCAGGCCGGGACGCTGGATCGCCACCGCCGTCGTCCTGGTCCTCGCGGCCCAGTTCGTGCACGGCCTGACGACCAACCCGTTCTACCAGTGGGACCGGTTCGGCTACTGGTTCCTGCGGCCGAACATCGTCGACGGCCTGCTCATCACCCTCGAAGTCGCCGCCTACAGCGCGGTGTTGGGCCTGGCCGGCGGCATCGTCCTCGCCCTGGCCCGGCTCTCGAAGAGCCCGGTGCTGCGGGCCGTCAGCTGGACCTACATCTGGGCGCTGCGCTCCATCCCGCTCATCGTGGTGCTGCTCTTCCTCTACAACTTCAGCGCCCTGTACAAGACGCTCAGCGTCGGCGTCCCGTTCGGACCGGCCTTCCTCTCCTTCGACGAGTCCAAGCTCGCCACCGACATGGTCGTCGCCGTCATCGGCCTCAGCCTCAACGAGGCGGCCTACGCGGCCGAGGTCGTCCGCGGCGGCATCCTCTCCGTCGACCAGGGCCAGCACGAGGCGGCGGCGGCCCTGGGCCTGCCGAAGAGCTACCAGTTCACGAAGATCGTCTTCCCGCAGGCGCTGCGCTCCATCACCCCGAACTACGTCAACCAGCTCATCGGCCTGATCAAGAGCACCTCGCTGGTCTTCTACGTCTCACTGCTCGACCTGTTCGGCACCGCGCAGTCCATGGGCGCCACCTACCCCGGCGACATCGTGCCGCTGCTGCTGGTCGCCACCGTCTGGTACCTGATCCTGACCAGCGTCGTCTCCGTCATCCAGTTCTACGTCGAGCGGTACTACGCCCGGGGCGCCACCCGCTCCCTGCCGCCGACACCGTTGCAGAAGCTCCGCACCGGTCTCACCGACCTGCGAGCCCGTATCCGCAGGGAGGCCGCCGTATGAGCGCGAAAACCCTCGAGGCCCTGGCCGACGTCGAGGCCGCCACCGTCGAGGTGCACGACGTGCACAAGTGGTACGGCGCCCACCGCGTCCTCAACGGCATCGACCTGACGGTGCGGCCGGGCGAGGTGACCGTGATCCTCGGTCCGTCCGGCTCCGGCAAGTCCACCCTGCTGCGGGTCATCAACCACCTGGAGAAGCCGGAGATCGGCCACGTCAGCATCAACGGCGAACTGATCGGCGTGAAGCGGCAGGGCGACCGGCTGAAGGAACTGAGCGAGCGGGCCATCCTCAATCAGCGCGGCCGGATCGGTTTCGTCTTCCAGAACTTCAACCTCTTCCCGCATCTGACGGTCCTGGACAACGTGGCCGCAGCCCCGGTCGCCACCGGCAGGCTCGGCAAGCCCGAAGCGCAGCAACTGGCCCGCGAGTTGCTCGGCCGGGTCGGGCTCGCCGACAAGACCGGCGCCTACCCGCGCCAGCTCTCCGGCGGCCAGCAGCAGCGCGTCGCCATCGCCCGCGCCCTCGCCCTGCGCCCCGGCGTCATCCTCTTCGACGAGCCCACCTCCGCCCTCGACCCCGAACTCGTCGGCGAGGTCCTCGCCGTCATCAAGGACCTGGCGACCAGCGGCACCACCCTCGTCATCGTCACCCACGAGATCGGCTTCGCCCGCGAGATAGCCGACCGGGTCGTCTTCATCGACGGCGGAAGGATCGTCGAACAGGGCCCACCCTCGGAGATCCTCGACAAGCCGCAGCACGAGCGCACCAGGGACTTCCTCAGCAAGGTCCTCTGACCCCCTGACACACCTGCACGCCCCACGACTTCCCCCCACGCCACCACCTCATCACCCTCCCAGCGACAAGGAACGGCCATGTCTGTCCACTTCACCCGACGCAGCCTGACACGCGGCATCACCGCGGCGACCGCGGTCGCCACCCTCGCCACCGGGCTCGCCGCCTGCGGTGGGAACAGCGACGCGGCCACCACGACCGGCGCCGCCGACGGGACCGTGACCGTCGGACAGCTCTCCAACGGCGCAGCCAAGCAGACCGGCCTCAAGGTCTCCGAGGTCAAGTCGATCAGCGCGGAACTGCCCAAGTCCGTCAAGAGCAGCGGCAAGCTGGAGATCGGCATCGGCGCCCTGCCCGCCGGGTTCGCACCGCTGGCCTATGTCGGCAGCGACCAGAAGACCCTCACCGGCGCCGAGCCCGACTTCGGCCGCCTGGTCGCCGCCGTCCTCGGCCTGAAGCCCGAGCTGAAGAACTTCACCTGGGAGAACCTCTTCGTCGGCATCGACAGCGGCAAGGTGAACGTGGCCTTCTCGAACGTCACCGACACCGAGGAGCGCAAGAAGAAGTACGAGTTCGCCTCGTACCGCAAGGACAACCTCGGCTTCGAGGTGCTCAAGTCCAGCAAGTGGAACTTCGACGGCAACTACGAGAACCTCGCCGGCAAGACCGTCTCCGTCGGCGCCGGCACCAACCAGGAGAAGATCCTCCTGGAGTGGAAGAAGAAGCTGGAGAGCGAGGGCAAGAAGCTCACCGTCAAGTACTACCCGGACCGCAACGGCACCTACCTGGCCCTCAACAGCGGCAAGATCGACTCCTTCTTCGGGCCCAACCCCGGCATCGCCTACCACATCACCCAGTCCGCGAGCACGCCCAACCCGACGCGGAACGCGGGCACCTACTCGGGCGCCGGCGCCTCGCTGCAGGGCCTGATCGCCGCCACCGCCAAGAAGGACAGCGGCCTCGCCAAGCCGCTCGCCGACGCCATCAACTACCTCATCAAGAACGGCCAGTACGCCAAGTGGCTGGCCGCCTGGAACCTCTCCAACGAGGCCGTCGCCACGTCCGAGGTCAACCCGCCCGGCCTGCCGCTCGACAACTCCTGACCCGCCACCGCCAGGGGGCCCCACCGCCGCCCCGCGGCGGGGCCCCCGCTCCCAGGCCTTCGGAGACCGCCCCACGATGTCCGCCACCAGCATCGAAAGCATCGAAGCCCCCTCCTCGCACCTTCTGGACAACCCTGCCTGGGCTGCCCTGATCGGCCCGCACGCGCACTTCGCCGAACGCGTCGGCCGCGCCGCCCGCTACCGGCAGGACGTGGCCCCGTTCTACGCCCTCGCCGACACCGGAGACCCACAGGCCTGGGCCGACCTGGCCACCCTCGTCGGACCGGGCGGCACCGCCTCGGTGCGCGGGGTGACCGAGGCACCGGCCGGTTGGGAGGTCCTGCGCACCGGACAGGGCGTCCAGCTCGTGGACACCGGCCTGCGCGCCGAACCCGACCCGGAAGCCGTACGGCTCGGCCCCGACGACGTACCCGAGATCCTCGACCTGGTCGCCCGCACCGAACCGGGCCCCTATCTGCCCCGCACCGTCGAGATGGGCACCTACCTCGGCATCCGCCACCGCGGACGCCTGATCGCCCTGGCCGGCGAACGTCTCCACCCGCCCGGCTGGAGCGAGATCAGCGCCGTGTGCACCGACCCCGCCCACCGCGGCCGGGGCCTCGCCACTCGCCTGGTCCGCGCGGTAGCAGCCGGCATCAAGGAGCGCGGCGAACGCCCCTTCCTGCACGCCAGGGCCACCAACGCCGACGCCATCCGGCTCTACGAGTCGATCGGCTTCACCCTGCGCCGCCGTACGGTCTTCTCGCTCGTACGGCCGACCGGAGCCGTCGCCCTGGAAGAAACGGCATAGCCGTGGCGTTGTCCTTGTCGGAGGCCGGCTGTTCGCGCGTTCGGGCGGAGGTGTGGGACGTGACACGTGTACTCCGCGTCCGTGCCCACAACCCGCGCCACCGGGTCCGCCTGCACTCCCGGCCCCACATCGACCTCCAGCGCGTGGCCAGCGCCCTCTGTTGCTCCTGACCGTCCCCCAGCCTGCGGCCGGGGGAGCCCCCTCTCCCTTCGGTCGCCCTGCCGCCGTGCGCCCCGATCCCGCGGGCCGGCGATCTCGTACGGACCTCCAGGAAGGCACCCTTGTGTCCCCAACTCCCGCTTCCCGTCTGCATCTTGCCGTGGCCCTCGAGGGCTCCGGCTGGCACCCCGCCTCCTGGCGCGAGCAAGTGGCTCGCCCCCGGGACCTGTTCACCGCCGGATACTGGGCCGCCCAGGTCGCCGAGGCCGAGCGCGGACTGCTCGACTTCGTCACCTTCGAGGACGGCCTGGGCCTGCAGTCCTCGCGCTACGGCGAGCTGGACGGCCGTACCGACGAGGTACGGGGCCGCCTCGACGCCGTACTGATCGCATCCCGCATCGCCCCCCTCACCCGGCACATCGGCCTGGTGCCGACCGTGATCGCCACCCACACGGAGCCCTTCCACATCTCCAAGGCGATCGCCACCCTCGACTACGTGAGCACCGGACGCGCAGGCCTGCGGGTGCAGATCACCGCACGCCCGCACGAGGCCGACCACTTCGGCCGCCGCACCTTCCCGCCGATCGACCTGGCGGAACTCCAGAGCCCGGCCGGGCAGGAACGGCTCACCGAGCTCTTCGACGAGGCCGCCGACTACGTCGAGGTCGTGCGCCGGCTCTGGGACAGCTGGGAGGACGACGCGGAGATCCGGGACGTCGCCACCGGCCGCTTCATCGACCGCGACAAGCTGCACTACATCGACTTCGAGGGCAGGCACTTCAGCGTCAAGGGCCCCTCCATCACCCCACGTCCGCCGCAGGGCCAGCCCCTGGTCACCTCTCTCGGACACCAGACCGTCCCGTACCGGTTGATCGCCCGCCAGACCGACGTCGGCTACGTCACCCCGCACGACACCGACCAGGCACGCGCGATCGTCGCCGAGATCCGCGCCGAGCAGGAGGCCGCCGGGCGCGCCGGTGAACTCCTGCATGTCTTCGGTGACTTGGTGGTCTTCCTCGACGACGACCAGGCCGCCGCGGAGGACCGCCGTGCCCGTCTCGACGCCCTCGCGGCAGAGCCGTACACCAGCGACGCCCGCATCTTCGCCGGTACGCCCGCCCAACTCGCCGACCTGCTGCAGGAGTTCGCCGAGGCGGGGCTGACCGGGTTCCGGCTGCGGCCCGCTGTCGCCGGACACGACCTGCCCGCCATCGGACGGGGCCTGGTCCCCGAACTCCAGCGCCGCGGCGCCTTCCGCACCGCCTACGAGGCCGGCACCCTGCGCGGCCTGCTGGGCCTTGCCCGCCCCGTCAACCGCTACTCCCCCAAGCGCTCGGCTTCGCCCGCGCTCGGGGGGACCCCCACCGCCTGAGCCGGAAGGACCGCACCGACATGAGCAAGCCGCTGAAGCAGATCCATCTGGCCGCGCACTTCCCGGGCGTCAACAACACCACCGTGTGGAGCGACCCGAAGGCCGGCAGCCACATCGAGTTCAGCTCCTTCGTCCACTTCGCGCAGACCGCCGAACGCGCCAAGTTCGACTTCCTCTTCCTCGCCGAGGGGCTCCGGCTCCGCGAACAGGGCGGGAAGATCTACGACCTGGACGTCGTCGGCCGCCCCGACACCTTCACCGTCCTGGCCGCGCTCGCCGCCGTCACCGAACACCTCGGCCTGACCGGCACCATCAACTCCACCTTCAACGAGCCCTACGAGGTGGCCCGCCAGTTCGCCAGCCTCGACCACCTCTCCGGCGGCCGCTCCGCCTGGAACGTCGTCACCTCCTGGGACGCCTTCACCGGCGAGAACTTCCGCCGCGGCGGCTTCCTCCCACAGGACGAGCGCTACTCCCGCGCCAAGGAGTTCCTCACCACCACGCAGGAGCTCTTCGACTCCTGGCGCGGCGACGAGATCATCGCCGACCAGGCCACCGGCGTCTTCCTGAAGGACGCGAAGGCCGGCTCCTTCGTCCACTCCGGCCAGCACTTCGACATCCACGGCCAGTTCAACGTGCCGCGCTCCCCGCAGGGCCGCCCGGTCATCTTCCAGGCCGGCGACTCCGACGAGGGACGCGAGTTCGCCGCCTCCTCCGCCGACGCCATCTTCAGCCGGTACGCCACCCTGGAGGCGGGCCAGAGCTTCTACAAGGACGTCAAGAAGCGCCTCGCCAAGTACGGCCGCCGCACCGACCAGTTGCTCATCCTGCCCGCCGCGAGCTTCATCCTCGGCGACACCGACGCGGAGGCCGAGGAACTGGCCAAGGAGGTGCGCCGCCAGCAGGTCAGCGGGGCCACCGCCATCAAGCACCTGGAGTTCGTCTGGAACCGGGACCTGTCCTCCTACGACCCGGAGGGCCCGCTGCCCGACATCGACCCGGACATCAGCGACAACCACATCTCCAAGGGCCGCGCCCAGGTGCGCATGTACCGCGACCCGCTGGCAACCGCCCGCGAGTGGCGCGAGCTGGCCGCCGCCAACAACTGGTCCATCCGTGACCTCGTCATCGAGACCGGAAACCGCCAGAACTTCATCGGCTCCCCGGCCACCGTCGCCAAGGCCATCAACGACTTCGTCCAGGCCGACGCCAGCGACGGCTTCATCCTCGTCCCGCACATCACCCCCAGCGGCCTCGACGTCTTCGCCGACAAGGTCGTCCCGCTGCTCCAGGAACAGGGCGTGTTCCGCACGGAGTACGAGGGCCCGACCCTCCGCCACCACCTGGGCCTCGCGCACCCCGGCGAGGCGTCGGACGAGCGGGTGGCCTCGTGAGGTTCCTCGCGATCACCCTGATCGTGCACCGCCCGGACCCGGTCACCGGGGTGCAGAAGTCCACTCACGACCGGTTCCGGGAGGTACTCGACAACGCCCTGCTCGCCGAGGAACTGGGCTTCGACGGATTCGGCGTGGGGGAGCGGCACGAGCGGCCGTTCATCTCCTCCGCGCCGCCGGTGGTGCTGAGCCACATCGCCGCGCTGACCAAGCGCATCCGCCTGTTCACCGCGGTGACGACCCTCAGCCTCCTGGACCCGGTCCGCGCCTACGAGGACTACGCCACCCTCGACCACCTCTCGAACGGCCGCCTCGACCTGATCATCGGCAAGGGCAACGGCGCCGCCCAGCGCGACCTGTTCCATGTCACGCCCGAGGACCAGTGGGACCGCAACGCCGAGAGCTACGAGGTGTTCCGGCAGATCTGGCGGCAGGACAAGGTCACCGCGGCGACCCGCTTCCGTCCCGAGCTGGCGGAGGCGGAGGTGTGGCCGCGCCCCTACCAGCAGCCGGTCCGGGTCTGGCACGGCAGCGCGACCAGCAAGGAGTCGGTCGACCTCGCCGCCCGCTACGGCGACCCGCTGTTCTCGGCCAACGTCACCAACCCCATCGAGCCGTACGCCGAGCTGATCCGCCACTACCGCGAGCGGTGGGAGCACTACGGCCACGACCCGGCACGGATCGCCGTCGGCGCGGGCACAGCGGGCATCCATGTCGCGCCCACGACCCAGGAGGCGCTGGCCGCGTACCGGCCGGTCTTCGAGTCCAACCTGGCGTTCTTCAAGAAGGCCGGTCTGCCGGTCGTCTTCGAGACCCTGGAGGACTTCGTCGAGCGCAGCTCCGCCCTGATCGGCAGCCCGCAGCAGGTCATCGACAAGGTGCACCGCTACCACGAGCAGTTCGGACACACGGTGGTGCACCTGCACGCGGACGCGAGCGGACTCACCGACGCCCAGCACCGCGACTCGCTGGAGCTGTTCCAGTCGGCGGTGGCCCCGACCCTGCGCAAGGCCATCCCGGACCCGCCCTTCGACTGGGGCCCCGTGCTGCCGGGAACGCCCACCACTGAGGAGCCGGCCCATGTCTGACATCCCCCTCGGCGTCCTCGACCTGGTGCCGATCTCCTCCGGTTCGACGGCCGCCGACGCCCTGCGCAACTCCATCGACCTGGCCCGGCAGACCGAACGCCTCGGTTACGCCCGCTACTGGTTCGCCGAACACCACCTCAACCCGGGCGTCGCGGGCACGTCCCCCGCGGTCGTCCTGGCCCTGACGGCCTCCGCCACCTCCACCATCCGCCTCGGCTCGGGAGCCGTCCAACTCGGCCACCGCACCGCCCTGTCCACGGTGGAGGAGTTCGGCCTGCTCGACGCCCTGCACCCCGGCCGTCTCGACCTGGGCCTGGGCCGCTCGGGCGGCCGCCCGCCGGGCGAGAAGGCGACCGGGCCGACGGCCACCCCGGTCGTCGACGGGCGCGCCCCCAACGGCCTGCTGATCCCACCCCGCTTCTCCTTCGAACGCCTCCTCGGCTCGCCCCGGATCGCCCTGCAACGCAGACTGCTCCTCCCCCCGAACGCCGCATCGCAGGACTACGCCGAGCAGATCGACGACATCCTCGCCCTGCTGGCCGGCACCTACCGCTCCCCGGAGGGCGTCGAGGCGCACGTGGTGCCGGGCGAGGGCGCCGAGGTCGAGGTGTGGATCCTCGGCAGCAGCGGCGGCCAGAGCGCGGAGGTCGCCGGCGCGCGCGGCCTGCGGTTCGCCGCCAACTACCACGTCAGCCCGGCCACCGTCCTGGAGGCGGTGGACGGCTACCGGTCCTTCTTCCAGCCCTCCGACGTCCTCGACAAGCCGTACGTCAGTGTGTCCGCGGACGTCGTGGTCGCCGAGGACGACGAGACGGCCCGCGAACTCGCCACCGGCTACGGCCCGTGGGTGCGCAGCATCCGCACCGCCGAGGGGGCGATCGAGTTCCCGACGCCCGAGGAGGCACGCGCCCACCCCTGGACCGACGAGGACCGCGCCCTCGTGCAGGACCGCCTCGACACCCAGTTCGTCGGCTCCCCGGCGAGGGTGGCGGACCAGCTGGAACAGCTCCAACAGGCCACGGATGCCGACGAGTTGCTCATCACGACGATCACCCACGACCATGCGGACCGGGTGCGGTCGTACGAGCTGCTGGCCGAGGAGTGGAAGCGGCGGTGAGACTCAGCACCCGGAACCGGTCGGGGCGAACACGATCCGGGTGTGCCGGTCCGCCGCCTGCGCCCGGTCGTAGATCCCGCGGGTGACCCGGTACCAGACGTCGTCCCGGGCCTTGACGCCGTTCACGTCGTCGAGGCTCACGCACCACCGCTCGGGCCGGACCACCCGCCGGTAGGTCTCCGTACCCTGACGGACCTTCCGGCAGCTCCGGTAGCGCTCGGTGGTGTACCAGACGCGGGTCGTCCTGTGGGTGCCGGAGCCCGAACGCGAGGTGTGCCGGACCTCCTTGGTGGCGGACGTGCACCTGCTGACCAGATGGGGGCGGGTGTCCGTGACCGTCTTCCGGGAGAGGTGGCGGACGGTGTCCCGGAGCCCGGAAACGGTTTCCGGGCTCGGCTGGATGTGCCCTCCGACGTTGTCCTGCGTGCCGTTGTCGGTCCCGCCGCTCCCGCATGCGCCGAGCCCGGCCATGAGGACGGCCGTCACTCCGGCAGCCAGCAGCCGACGCGTCATGAACATGTCTCTCCCTGAGGTCGGCGGCCAGCGTAGTCGATCCCTGGCCGAAAATGATCGCTCCGGAGGTCTCGGTAAGAGCTCGACATGAGCTCGGTATGACGCAGGGCGATCGCCGGGCGCGGCGCGGTACGGGCGCTGGGGGCGGCGTAAAGTGCCTGGCCGGGTCCGGTCGGGTGGCCCGACATGCCGTGGAGGGAGCGCGCGATGGCAAGTCCGCCGGAACTCACCGTGGGGCGGCTGCTGTCCTCATGGCAACCGGACCTGCCCGCGCTGCTGCTCGTCCTGCTGCTGGGCGCCTTCTACGGCTGGGGCGTCCTGCGGCTGCGAGGCCGGGGCGAACGCTGGCCCGTGTCCCGCACCGCCGCCTTCGCGGGGCTCGGCCTCGGCACCCTCGTCGTGGCGACCATGTCGGCCCTCGCCGTCTACGACCGTGTGCTGTTCTGGCCGGCCGCGGTGCAGAACATCCTGCTCGACCTCGTCGCACCGCTCGGCCTGGCACTGGGCGACCCCCTGCGACTGGCCGTCCGCGCCCTTCCCGAACGGGCCGCCGGGCGCGCCCAACGGGCGATGGCCGGGCGCCTGGTGCGCCTGCTCACCTTCCCGCTGGTCAGCACGGCCCTGGTGCTGGCGACCGAACTGACCGTGTACTTCACCCCGTACTTCGAGACCGCCCTGCGCCACGGCTGGCTGCACCAGCTGATGTATCTGCACCTGCTGCTCGCCGGCTGTCTGTTCGTGGTGCCGGTGCTCACCCGCGAGGAGACGCTGCCCGCCTGGTGCACCCACCCGGTGCGGGCCGCGCTGGTCTTCCTCGACGGCATCGTCGACGCCGTCCCCGGCATCGTGGTCATGACCCACGGCACGCTGATCGCCGGCGCCTGGTATCTGCACCACGCCCCGCCGTGGTCCCGGGACGTACAGCATGACCAGCAGCTCGGCGGCGGCGCGATGGTCGGCATCGCCGAGCTGGTGGCCCTGCCCTTCCTGCTCGCCATCCTGGTCCAGTGGGCCCGCACCGAACGGGCGACGACCGCCGCACTGGACCGCCGCCTGGCGACGGAACTGGTCCCGGCGGCGCCGACGGCGGGGCAGACCGAGGGGCAGAGCGGGTCGCCCGACCTGGTACGCCCGTGGTGGGAGACCGAGAACAGCGAGATCGCCCGCCGCATCCGGCAGCAGTGACCCGCTGACCCCGCCGCCGCTTCCCATGGCAAAGTGCAGGCCGTGGATCCGAAAGCGGGGGACGGTGCTGTGACGGAAGCGGCGAAGGATGTGCGGGGCCTGTGGCGGCAGCGGGACTTCATGCTGCTGTGGAGCGGCCAGACGGTCAGTGAGATGGGATCGGCGGTCACCGAGGTCGCTCTGCCGCTGCTCGCGGTCGTCGCGCTCAAGGCGAGCACGTTCCAGGTCGGGCTGCTGACCGCGGCCACCACCCTGGCCTTCGCGGTGATCGCGCTCCCGGCGGGTGCGATGGTGGACGGCGCCGCCAAGCGCTCCATCATGATCGTCTGCAACCTTCTCCGTCTGGTGGTCATCGGCTCGGTTCCGCTGGCCGCGGCGTTCGGTGTCCTGACGATGGCGCAGCTGTACGCGGTCGCGGTGGCGGCCGGTGTGTGCTCGGTGTTCTTCGACGTCTCGTACCAGAGTTATGTGCCGTCACTCGTCCGTTCCGAACACCTGATGAGCGCCAACGGCAAGCTCGGGACCACCCAGGCGTTCGCCCAGCTCGCGGGACCGGGTCTGGGCGGCGGCCTGGTCGGGGTGTTCGGTGCCGCGGGGGCGATGACGGCCGACGCGGTCTCCTACGCGGTCTCGGTCCTGTCGGTCCTCGGGATCAGGACCCGGGAGGAGCCGCCGCCGGCGCGCCCTGCGGACGAGACGCTGCGGCAGCGGATCGCCGAGGGCCTGAGGTTCGTGTTCGGGCACTCCATTCTGCGCAGGGTCGTGGCGTGCACGGCCACCGCGAACCTGTTCGGCGGCATGGGTTCGGCGCTGGCGATGGTCTTCCTCATCCGGGTGCTGCATGTGCGCCCCGCGCTCACCGGGCTGGTCATGGCGGGCGCGGCCATCGGCGGGATCGCCGGAGGAGCGTTGGCCGGCCGGCTCGCGAGGAAGGTCGGCTCGGCGCGCATCATCTGGGTGTCGATGCTGGTCTTCAGCGCGCCGCAGGTCGTCGCGGCGGCGGCCTGGCAGGGCTGGGGAGTGCTGCTGTTCCCGCTGGGCTGGGGCGTCGCGTACTTCTCCGGGATGGTCTACAACGTCGCCCAGATCAGCTACCGGCAGTCGGTGACACCGCCGGAGCTGATGGGCCGGATGAACGCGGCCGTCCGCTGGGTGGTGTGGGGCACGCTGCCGCTCGGCGGCGTCCTCGGCGGGGCGCTGGGCACTCTTATCGGGGTGCGGCCCGCACTCTGGCTGGCCCTCATCGGTTCGTGGGCGGCCGGCTGGTTCGTGTTCTTCTCCCCGCTCCGCCGCATGCGCGATGTCCCACAGGCCGCGCCGACGTCCGACCCCGTTGTCACGAGTTGACGCTGATCGCCCTCACCAGCGCGGCAAGCGACTCCTCGGGGGTCGCCCCCGCGGTGTCCACGACGATGCGCTCGCGGTCCCACGGCTCGTACTGCCTGCCGACGACCTCTGCCCGGTCCGGCAGGGGCAGTTCGGGGATGTCCACCGACCGTGATGCCACGCGCCGCCGGTGCTCCGCGCATCCGAGCAGACCACCTCCACCTCGGCCCAGGCGACACCCGCCCGCACCGCCGCGTCCCGCCAGGCGTCCCGTGTGACCGCCAGGGGATTCACCGGCTCGGCGATCACGGACAGGCCCTGCCGCAACTGCTCCTCGGCCGGCGCGTACCCGACGAGGTAACCGGCAGGCCCCACGGGATGCCGGGCCGGCCCGGACCTGACCAGTGCCTGCTCGATGGTGTCCACCCACACTGGCACCGCGCCGATCTCCGCGGCCAACAGCCGGGCAAGGGTGGTCTTCCCGGTGGCGGGCAGACCGCCGATCACGACGAGCATGCGCTCATCGCCCGCCCGCCCGCCCGCCCGCCCGCCCGCCCGGACCGGACCCGGATCCGGTCGTCGCCCAGCTCCGGGCGGCGGGGTCGAAGCCGACCGCCGCCGCACCGGAGACCGTGAGTCCGCACGGCAGGGCACGTCGTGACGGTGTGTGGGACTTGGGCACAGCCACCTCGCACGAAGTGGGACTATCCACTCCCTGTGACCCTAGGCGAGTTGGGCCGGTTGCGGTGAGGTGCCATGCCGTCCGCGGGGGAGTGGGTCAGGTCATTCCCCGTCGGTGAGCGACGCGCGGGTCGGCTTGCCCAGGGCCCAGAAGAGCACGCCCAGGAGCATGAACCCGACCAGCGGGACGGCCTCCGTCAGCAGGTACTTCCAGCGCTCGGCGTGACTCCAGCCGTCCGGCGCGTAGGCGGATCCGAACCAGTGGTCGCCGAGCCCGGGGGCGACCAGTTGCACGCTGGCGAACAGGATGAGTGCGCTGAGCACGATGCTGATGATGCCGGGGATGGGCGCCTTGTACGGGCGGGGGACGTCCGGGGCCTTGCGGCGCAGTACCGCGAGTGCCGGGAAGATGCCCAGGTAGCTGACGAGCGTGGTGGAGACGGCGAGGCCGAGGACCGCGCCGAAGAGCTTGGCCGCGCTGCCGTGGGTCAGTTCGTGGGCCAGGACCAGGACGACGGTGGAGACCAGGCCGCTGAGGATGTTGACCCGCACCGGGGTGCCGAAGCGGCTGGAGATGACGCCGAGGAAGCGGGGCGCGGCGCCGTCGTAGCCGGAGACGGCGAGGGCGCGGTCGGAGCCCATGATCCAGGTGACGCCGGACGACAGCACGGTCAGGATGAACATGATCGCGGCGAGGTCCCCGAGCAGGCTGCCGGCGCCGCTGAGGGTGGCCGTGCCGTCGGCGGCGACGTGGCCGCCGTAGACGGTGAAGACCTGCCGGATCGCGTCGAGGAACCCGCCGAGACCGGTGACGGCCTTGACCGGCAGGACAAGAAGGATGCCGAGGATCGGCAGTGCGTACAGCGCGACGGAGAGGGCGGCGCTGCGGAAGATGGCGAAGGGCACGTCCTTCTGGGCGTCGGTCATCTCGTCGCCCGCGGTGTTGGGCAGTTCGAAGCCGACGTAGTTGAACATCAGGACCGGCACCAGAGCGACGAAGCCCGCGTACGTCGGCGAGAAGTCACCGGCCCCGAAGCCGTGCAGGCCGTGCTTGATCCCGTAGATCACGACGGTGACGGTGAACAGGCCGAGGAGGACGAAACGGCTCCAGGCGCCGAGCGTGGGGATCCACTTGCCCACGTCGAAGGAGAGGATCGCGGCGAGGACGCCCACCCAGACGAAGAGCAGGGTGAAGACGTAGAAGGCCGGTGTGCTCAGGTCCTTGCCGTCGTTGAAGAAGGTGGTGAAGGCCGTCACGGCGGAGACGGAGAGCGTGCCGCCCAGCCACACCGGGTTGGTGATCCAGTAGAGGAAGTTGTTGACGGCGCCCGCGAGGCGACCGAAGGCCCGGCTGGTCCAGATATAGGGGCCGCCCTCCTCGGGGAACGCGGCCCCGAGTTCCGCGGTCAGCAGCGCGGAGGGCACGAAGAACACGAGAGCCAGCACGATCAGCCAGGTGAACGCCTCGGCTCCCTTCGATGCCACGGTGCCGATGGTGTCCACGCCGACGATGGTGCACAGGAGGAAGAAGAGAATGTCGAAGCGACTGAAGTGCTTGCGCAGCTTCTGCCGCTCCGTCTGGGCCGTTGCCGGCTCGGACGCGATCTCGCCAACGGTCACGGGAGCTCCTGCGTGCGCGCGGGGTGGTGGATGCGATTCGGCCAATGATCGACGCCGCCGCACAACCGCACAAGCGTTCCTGTACAAGTTTTGACCATCGCCTGGGGCGCGTTACTGCGCCGGAAACCCAGCCGAAACATCTGACCCGGCAGGAGCGGGGCGGGTGGACAGGACAGCGCCGTCGGAGCGGGCCTCCAGCGCCCGCACCACGGCCACCATGTCCTCGCCTCCATGACCCTGTGCCACCGTTTCCCCGAACAGGGCGTGGCAGACGTCGAGCAGCGGGGAGGCCAGACCTGCCGTGCGGGCGGCCTCCGCGATCAGTCGGTTGTTCTTGAGGACGTCGGCGGCCGCCGCCTGGACGGCGAAGTCACGGTCCAGCAGTTTGGGCGCCTTCACCCGGGAGACGGCGCTGGCCATCGGGCCCGCGTCCAGGACGTCCCGCAGCAGCCGCGCGTCGAGCCCGTGCCGGTCGGCGAAGTGGAACGCCTCGGCCAGCCCGGTGACCAGAGTGATCAGGAACAGGTTGACCGAGAACTTCATCAGCAGCGCGCCCGGCACGGGGCCGCAGTCGAACGTCTCCCGGCACATGGGTGCCAGCAGGGGCCGTACGGCCGCCACGGCGTCGTCGTCCCCCGCCAGCATCGCCACCAACTGCCCCTGCTCCGCCGGGACTCGGGACCCGGAGACCGGGGCCTCCACGTAACGCCCGCCCGCGCCGTGGACGGCCTCCCGCAGTTCGGCCGAGTACTCCGGCGAGGTCGTGCCCATGTGGACCACGGTGTGTCCGGCGACCCGCGCGGCGAAATCCGGGGTGCCGCGCCCCAGGACCGCGTCGACGGCGCTCTCGTCGGCCAGCATCAGGATCACGGTCTCCGCCCGGTCGAAGACCCCGGCGGGGTCGACCGCGATCTCGGCTCCGGCGGCCCGCAGGGGCTCGCACCGGGCCGGTGTGCGGTTGAAGACGACGAGAGGTGTTCCGGCGCGGGCGAGGTTGAGCGCCATGGGCTGCCCCATGACCCCGAGGCCGACGAAACCCACGTACACGATGTACCACCGTCCTGGCCGATACCGCTCCGGCCGGAGCGGAGACCGACTCCCTGCGCCCCGGACTATGACAGCGGTCATAGTAGCCCGTGCTATGACGGCAGTCATAGAGTGCAGGGAGTCGTCGACGCTTCGAGTGGTGGGAGGAGACCGAGGATGTCGGCCGCAGAGGCGCCGCGGCGTGGACCGCGGGAGCGGATGGTCTTCGGGGCGGCCCAGCTCATCCGGCGCGAGGGGGTCGCCGCCACGGGGATGCGGGAGGTCGCCGCGTATGCGCAGGCGCCACGTGGTTCCCTCCAGCACTACTTCCCCGGCGGCAAGGAGCAGCTCGTCAACGAGGCGGTGGGCTGGGCCGGGAGATACGCCGGCAACCGTATCGACCGCTTCCTCGCCGCGCTGCCCATGCCGACACCCAGCGGACTGTTCGCCGAGATGGTGCGCCAGTGGACCGACGAGTACGAGACCGCCGGATTCGCGGGCGGCTGCCCGGTGGCCGCCGCCACGGTCGACCGCGCCGAGTCCACCGCGTCGACGCGGGAGGCCGCGGCCGCCGCGTTCGGCACCTGGACCGGCTCGGTCGCCCGGGCTCTCACGGACATGGGCGTACCCGAAGACCGGGCCGGGGCGCTCGCCACCCTCATGATCTCAGCCCTGGAGGGGGCGATCCTCATCGCCCGCGCCGAGCGGAACGTCCGCGCCCTGACGAGCGTCGCCCGGGAACTGGGCCCCCTCCTCGACGCGGCGGTGGTCAAGGACGGCGCCTGACCCCTGCCCGGCTCACTCCTTCCAGTCGAGCTGATGCTCGGGAGTCCCCACCGACCGGCCGTACGCGATCGCCTCGGCGCGGCCTGCCGCATCGCCGCGCCGATACCGGAACACCTTCTGGGCGAAGACGACCACGCGCTCGTCCCCCGCGGTGAAGTCCGCGTACCAGCCGTTCTCCGGCTCCAGGGCTTCGGCGAGCGCCTCTGCGAGGCCGCTCACGTCGTCGCTGTCGGTCTCCCATTCGACGAGCGTCCACAGCCGGGGCTGCGCGGCGCTCGCGCTTGCCGAGACGTCCAGGCGAGTGACGTTGCGCAGATGTAGCCCGGGGGGCTGGAAGACCGCGCCGGGCCGGAGGCTCTCGCCGATGACGTATCCACTGATCTGTGATCGACTCATGCCTCGAAGCTAGCGGCCGCCACTGACATCGCCCCGGAACGGGCCTCACTGCAGCGACCCCGGACATGGGTCGGGGACGGTCTCCCTCCCCCGAAGGTGACCGTCCCCGACCGCTCCCCCGGCGCCGGACTGTGGACCGGCTGACCGCGTGGGTGCGGATCTGTGCTGTCACCAGCACATGACCGCTGTTTCCCCCGGTCCCCACGCGGAGTACAGGCGTACTCGGACGAAGTAGCGGCGGCCCTTGACGAGCCGGGCCCTGAGGGTGGCGTTGTGCGGTGCTCCGCCGTCGTCCCGGCCGGCGAGGTAGCGGGGTTCCCCGTTCCGCTCCTCGAAGACCACGAGGACGCAGTCGCTCGCGCCGAAGGTGCCGAGGGTGTACTCGCGGGTCTCCGGCGGGTCGACGGTGAAGTCGGCCTGCTCGCCGGGGCCGAGGCCCAGCGGCGCCGAGCGGAAGGGCACCAGCGCGGGCGGCCTCGGCACGTCGGCCGGCGGGTACCAGCGCAGTACGAACTCCTTGTCGCCCGGGGAGAGCGTGCCGGGCGGGTGCAGGCCGCCGCGGAACTGCTCCGGCTCCAGAATCAGACCGTCCGAGAACGGATACTCCATGATCGACTGCGGGTCCCAGACGGAGCCGTTGACCTCGTCCGGGTCGAGCTTGCGCAGGATGTTGACGTACGTCCTGTCCCGGCTCCAGAAGTTCGGCGGGCCCGCCAGCTCGGCGTAGACGGCCTCGTCGTCCCAGTGGATGCCGGCGAACGGGCTCTGGTGCTCGTGCAGCATGCCGATCGCGTGACCGATCTCGTGCAGGGCCGTCGCGCGCTCCCCGGGCGCGGTCAGGTCCCAGCCGAAGTTCATGGTCCGTTCGTTCTGTCCGGCCTGCAGACAGTCCTTGCCCACCATCGACCAGGAGCCGTCACCGAGCTGGAACCCGATGCGCAGCTCGGCCTCCGAGCGGTCGCCGACCTCGACGAAGGACACGCCGATGCCGAGGCCCTGCCACTCCTGGAAGCACTCGCGCACCACATCCCGCTGCTCCGCGGCGCCGACCCACGACACCCGGCGGGACTGCCCGGTCCCCGGTACGGAGATGACCGACCCGTCGGTGTCGCCGTCGAAGAACCAGTAGTGCAGCACGGTGCCGTTGACCCACATCGACCGTCCGCCGATGAGCGCACTGAGCCGCTCGGCGGTCAGCCCCGGTGCGAAGGCGGGGGCCGACTGCTGCACGAGGGAGCAGTAGCGTCCGGTCATGCGCACAGGTTGCCGTGGGCGGTGTCACAGGCGCCTGAGTCGAGGGCTACTCAAGTCACCCTGTATCAGGGTTGAGTACTCGCGCTCATACTCCCGTGACGACTTTCGAACGCGACGCGAAGGCCCTGGAACTGCCCTGGCAGTTCACCGGACGTGAGGACGAGCTCGAGCTGATCCGCCGCTCCCTGACCGCAGGCCGGCACGGCATCGTGGTGACCGGCCCGGCCGGCAGCGGCAAGACCCGGCTGGTCACCGAGGCCGTACGGGGCAGCGACCGCACCCGAGCGGGCGGGACGCCCGAGACCCGGCACCTCCCCTTCGCCGCGTTCGCCCATCTGCTGCCCGAATCGGTCTCCCTGCACCGGGCGGTCCAACTCCTGTCCGGGGTACGGCTCCTGGTGGTGGACGACGCGCACCTGCTCGACGACGCCTCGGCCGCCCTCGTGCACCAGCTGGCCGTGCACGGCCGCACCCGGCTGATCGTCGTCGCCGCCGACGGCGGCCCGTGCCCCGAGGCGATCTCCCGGCTGTGGACCGGCGAACTGCTGCCCCGCCTCGCCCTGGAGCCGCTGCCCCGCGAGGACACCGAACAGCTCCTCGCGGCGGGCGTCGGCGGCACCCTGGAGCCGCTCACCCTGAACCGCCTCCACCACCTGTGCCGGGGTGATCTGAGGCTGCTGCGCGAACTGGTGGACGCGCTGCGCGAGCAGGGCCTGCTGACCCGCCTGCTGCCCGACACGGAGGAATGGGCGTGGCGGGGCCCGGTACCGGTGACGGCGACCGTCCGCCGGCGCACCGCCGAGCTCCTCGAACGCCCCGGCCCCGACGAGCGCCGGACGCTCGAACGCCTCGCCTTCGCGGAGCCGCTGTCCCTGCACCTGGACGAACTCGACCTGCGGATCCTGGAGAACCTCGAGGCCGACGGCCTGATCCGCATCGACGACCAGGCAGACCCGGGCGACCAGGGCACGGTCCGCCTCGCCCACCCCCTGCACGGCCCCGTGCTGCGCGCCGCGGCCGGCAGGCTCCGGGCGAGGCGGCTGGCCCGTACCCCGGCCCAGTGCGCCGGGGCCCTCGCCGCCGAATCGGCCGCGCTGATCCGCCGGATCGAGCAGGCGGACGTACGGCCGCTGCCGACGCCCGTGGGGGAGTGGCTCGCGCAGGAGGGCGCACCGGTGCCCGCCGGGTACGCGGCCGTACGGGCGAGGTTCTCGCGGCTTCGGGGGGAGCTGCGGGAGGCGGCGGCCTGGGCGCGGGAGGGGCTGCGGGACGCGTGGGGGGACGCGTCCTGCCGCACCGAACTCGCCCTGGCCGCCGCCCAGTCGGGGGACGCGGCGACCGCCCGGGACGCCGTGGCGGGCTGCCCGGAGCCGGCCGAGCCGTCCGCCTGGCTGATCGCGGCCCGCGGGGACGTGGACGGGGCGCTCGCGGCGATCGGCGAGGCCACCGACGGCATGGTGCAGGGATACGGCGACGGCAGCGATCGTATGGCCGCCGGCTCCGACACGGCGTTCGCTCTCTACGACGCCGTACGCCTCGGAGCCCCCGAGAAGGTCGCCGAACGCCTCCCGGCCGACGGCGTGTTCGCCCAGCATGCCGAGGCGCTGGCCCGTGGTGATGGACCGGCGCTGGACCGGGCCGCGGAGGCGCTGGAGGAGCGCGGCTTCCTGCTGTTCGCGGCCGAGGCGTACGCGCAGGCGGTACGCGCGCACCGCGACCCGCGCGCCGCACGCACCTCACGCACGCGTGCCGTCGCCCTGGCCCGCCGCTGCCAGGGCGCCCGCACCCCGGCCCTGTCCGGGCTGGTCCTGGGCGAACTGACCGCCCGCCAGCGGCAGATCGTCACCCTGGCGGCCGCGGGCCTGAGCAACCGCCAGATCGCGGAACAGCTGACGCTGTCCATCCGCACCGTGGGCAACCACCTCTACAGCGCCTACGCCCGCCTCGGCGCCAGCGACCGGGGTGCCCTGCCGTGGCTCGTGGAGCTGCCGGACGCGCAGCCGGCCTGAGCCGCGCCCGAGACCCGGCGGTCTGACCCCCAGTATTCGGGGGAGGGGTCAGGCCGCCGACCGGCGTCTCCCGTCAGGCGTAGGTCCAGCGCCACCGGCCCGAGCTGTACGCGCACTTGATCGGCGTGCCGTCCGCGGTGGTCGTCGTGGCCCCGTGGTCGCTGTTGCGGCAGAACTGCCCCGCCGAGTAGCAGTTGCCCGAGTTGGACGTGATCGAGCAGGTGCCCACGCTGTCCTGGCCGCTGCTGTCGCTGCCGCTGTCGGCTGCTTGGGCGGCGGCGGTTCTGGTGACGGTGACCGTGGGGGCGGGCTTTGCCTTGGCCTTGACGGTTTCGGTGACCGTCGGGCCGGGCTCGGGCGTTGCCGTCACCGTCGCCGTGACGGTCGTGGCGGGCTTGACCTTGGCCTCGACGGGCTGCTTGTCGCTGTTCGCGGGGGAGGCGATCAGCGCGCCCGCGAGGAGCAGGCCCGCGCCGCCGAGCCACACGCGCTTGCGCTTGTGGAGCGGACGGATGTCCGGCGGGCGGGGCGGCGGAGGTATGGGTGCCGTGTACGGGTTGGTCATCTCGTCCCCCTGGGTGTTTCGGGTGGAGTGACCGTAGTGCCCTACATGGAGGCATGTGAAGAATGCGTGAGGGGAGTGATCATTCCGTAACTGTCGTCCGGGGGTGCGAACAGGGCTCGACCCCGACCCGGCGAGTTCAGGCCGCCCCGAACGCCGTGAACGCCCACCCCGTCGCCTGGTGCAGCGCATCCCCCGGCAGTGAGGCGCGCGCGTCGCGCAGGGCTTCGGCCAGGGACAGGCCCGCGCTCAGGCCCTTGTGCAGGGCGAGCATCAGGGGCACCACGGCGTGGTCGTTGACGGGGGCGCTGCTGGCCAGGACTCCCGCCGTGCCGAGCGGCAGCAGGGCGGTGACCAGGCCGAGGAGTTCGTCCGCGCCGACCGAGGCGAGGCGGGCGGTGTCGCAGCTGGACAGGATGATCCGGTACGGGCTGCGGTCCAGGCGTTCGAAGTCGTGCACGATGAGCGGGCCGTCGGCCATCCGTAGCGCGGAGAACAGGGGACTGTCGGCGCGGAAGGTGCCGTGCGCGGCGATGTGCGCCAGCGCGGCGCCGTCGAGTTCCTCCAGGACGCGCGGCACGCGCGCGTCCTCGTGTTCCAGGAGGGTCGGTCTGCCGTAGCGGTCGGCGAGTTCGGGCACCTCCGCGCCGCCGGTGGCGAGCCCCGGCCCGCGCACCAGGACATGGCGGCCGCCGGGCGGCGGCTCGGTCTCGTGGGCGCGCAGCCAGCTGCTCGCCGACGGCGACACGCTCAGCACCCGCTCCCGCAGCGACGGCAGCAGCGCCCACGGCACACGGTGCAGCCGGCTGGGCGGTACGACCACAACCGGACCGCTGCCCAGCTGTGCGGCGGCCGGGCCGAGCAGCAGCTCCTCCAGCCGGCGGCCCATCGCCTCGACCACCGGAAGCCGTGCCTCCGCGCCCGGGTGGGCCAGCCTGCGCAGACCGGCCTGCACATGCTCGGCCTCGGTTTCGGCGTCGGCGAGCAGCCCCGCCTCGAACCGCCGTACCCGCCCCTGCCCGCACAGCAGCACCTGGACCCTTCCGTCGAGCACGGCCAGCTCCACCAGCCGCACCTCGCCCAGCCGTTCGAGCAGTCGGCCGGGCTCGAAGCGGTCCCCGTCGCCGGGCGCGTCGCCGCGCATGTGCAGGGTCCGGGAGCGGATCTCCCGCTCCAGACGCCGCTGTTCACGCTCCAGGACGGGAATCGGGCGGCCGTCGCTGCGGGCCTCCTCCGCGCGGGCGGCGATCTCCCGGAACGCGGTCAGGTTGCCGAGCAGGGCCGGATCGGCGGGCGGCCGGGTCGGCGGCGTGGACAGGACCGTGGCCCGCCAGCGCTCGCTCCACATCAGCAGCCGGCGCGGGCTGCCCGAGTCGAGGCTGGCCCGCTGGGCCAACGCGGCCAGCTCCGCGCCCTGTTCGGTGGCGCGGGCCCGCAGCTCGGAGGCGCCCAGCGTCATCCGGTGGTCGTCGAGCACGTCGAGTCCGCGCCGGCACGCCTCCAGGACACCCCGTCCGGAACCTGCGGCCCGCGCGCGCAGCGCCTGCGCGGCCCAGCCGGTCATCCGCGCCAGCGGCGGCCCGCTGTGCCGGCTGCGGGCGGCGACGGCCAGATGCCGCTCCGCGTCCGCAGTCCAGCCCAGCGAGAGCGCGATCCGGCCCGCCAGCAGCGAGGCCTCCGGGGCGGCCGGCGCCCCGAACGAGGCGAGCCGTTCGGCCACCGCCGCCGCGTCCGCGACCAGGCGTCCCGAGCGGCGTCCCGCGGCCACCCGCGACTCGATCAGCACCAGCCGCGCGTGCGTCTCCCACCAGCTGCGCCGCTGCCCGGCGAACAACCGCACCGCCAGCGCCGCCCGCGCGATCGCCGTGTGCGGATCGCCCGCCAGACGCGCCGCGCGGGCCGCGACCAGCAGCAGCTCCGCCTTGCGGGTGGACTGCCCGCCGATGCCGTCGAGCGCACCGATGGCCGTGTCCGCCTCGGCGAGCGCCTCCGGGGCGAGCCCGGCGGCCATCAGCACCTCACAGCGCCGGATGTACAGCATGAACGACGGTGTGCCCAGCTTGGCGTAGCGTTCCTCGGCCTCGTCCAGCAGCCGCAGCGCGAGCGGGATGTCACCCGACCGGAACGCGGCCAGGCCCCGGCTCTCCACCACGTCCGCCTTGTCGTGCTCCTGGCCCGTGGTGTCCCACTGCGCGTGCGCGGCCGTGAAGTCCGCCTCCGCCCGGTCCACCGCGCCGAGCGCCAGATGCACCGTGGCCCGCAGGGTCAGCGCCCGCGCCGTCCAGATGACGTCGTCCGCCTGTCGCAGCACGGGAATCGCCCGGCGTACGTCCTCCAGCGCCTCCCGGTGCCGGCCCAGCACCCAGGAGGCGTACGCCCGCCGGAACAGGACCCGCGCGCGGGTGTGCCCGGTGCTGACCGCGACCCCCCGTTCCAGCGCCTCCAGGCCCTGCCGGGTACGGCCGGAGTGCACCAGCGCCACGCCGAGGGTGGCCAGGATGTCCCCCTCGCGGTCGGGTGCCTGGGCGCGCGCGGCCAGGTCGCGGGCGCGGCGCAGATGGTGCAGCGCGATCCGCATGTCGCCCCAGTCCCGCTGCCAGATGCCGATCACCTGGTGTGCGACGGAGGCGTGCCAGGGCGTGGGATCGGAGTCCAGCACGCCCTGCGCCCGCGCCCGGGCCTCGCCGGGGTCGGCGAACACCATCGGCAGCAGTTCGAGAACCGAGTCGCTTCCCGCTGTCACTCAAAGGATGGTAGTGGCCGTGGTTGCGCCCCACACCGGTTTGGCGCTGTATCAATCGACGGCTCAGCGACTCTTTCTGACGACAGTCGCCTCAAGGGGGAGGACACGCCATGGCACCTCAGCGATTCCACGAACAGTTCGACCAGATCCAGCGTTCGATGCCGGACATCTCCCTGGCGATGGGGCCCGACGACGCGGCGGAGTTCATCTACGAGAAGGGCGTGGTCCTGGCCCGCGACGGTGAGGAGGCGCGGCTCGTCGAGGACACCGTGCGCGACCACTTCACCGCGGCGACCGGACTGACCGCCGACCATGTGCGGCGGGCCGGCCCGGAGACCAACCGCTCGGGCATCACCCGCATCCAGGTCGGCGACCCGGGCCATGGCGACCGGCGCGGCGACCGGGCGGTCGCGCACGCCCTGCGGGCCATGCGCGAGCACGAGGCACGCGCCCAGCAGCGGCTGGTCAGCCGCAACCACGTGGTGTCGATCGCGGTCAACTCCTGTCCCGGCGACGAGCCCGTGCCCGCCCCGCTCACCCAGGGCACCAACCCGGCCGCGGCCGAGGCCGGTTACGACGCGGACACCGCCGTCGGTGTGCTGGTCATCGACAACGGCCTCACCCACGACCACGGCATGGTGCCGCTGCTCGCCCACGTCCAGGGCGACCTGCACGGCACCGAGAACGACGCCCAGGGCAACCTGCTGCAGTACGTCGGCCACGGCACGTTCATCGCGGGCCTCCTCGCGGCCGTCGCACCCAACACGAACATCACCGTGCGCAACACCCTCAACGACGCCGGCGCCATCCTGGAGGACCAGTTCGGGCAGCGGCTCTTCGACGCCGTCGACGAACACGGCTGGCCGGACGTCATCAGCCTCTCCGCCGGCACCGCCAACGGCCGCGAGGACGGCCTCCTCGGCGTGCAGAGCTTCATGGACGAGCTGCGCGGGCAGCGCACCCTGCTGGTCGCTGCGGCAGGCAACAACTCCAGCGCGTCGAAGTTCTGGCCCGCCGCCTACGCCGACCTGCCCGACTACGAGGACGCCGTGCTGTCGGTGGGAGCGCTGCGCAGCGACGGCGAGTTCGGCGCCTGCTTCTCCAACTACGGCTCCTGGGTGAAGGCCTACGCCCCTGGGGAGCGGCTGACCAGCACGCTGGCCGGCTTCGACGCACCCGTGCCGTACGTCTACCAGCACTCCACCTACGACGAGTGCCGGTACCACTTCACGTACGCGTGCACCTGCCAGTACCCGCGGCACACCGGCGTGCTGAGCACGGCGGGGACCCCCACCGCCGGCAAGGCGGACCAGGTCATGTTCGAGGGCTACGCCCACTGGAGCGGCACCTCGTTCGCCGCTCCGGTCGCCGCGGGCATGGTCGTCGCCTACATGAGTGCCAACAAGCTGGGTGATGCGCGTGCCGCCCGCAGGAAGCTCCTCGCGGAGACCGGGGCGTACGCCGAGGTGCGCGGGGCGCATGTGCCGGCGCTGCGTCCGCCGACTTGGCACCCCATGCCCGTCACGCAGCTGGCACCTCCGGCATGAGGTCCGGAACGGTCCCTTCCACGGCGTACGATGACTTGCCGTACACGAGGGGTGGGGCCGTGGACCGAGCAGATGTCGGCGCGTTGGTCCAGTCCGCCGTCGACGGCGACGCGGCGGCCTGGAAGGCGCTCGTGGAGGGGCTGAGCCCACTGGTGTGGTCGGTCGTGCGCGCACACCGGCTCTCGGACGCCGACGCGCACGAGGTGTACCAGACGGTGTGGTTCCGTTTCGCCCAGCACCTGGGGCGCATCCGCGAACCCGACAAGGCCGGGTCGTGGCTGGCGAGTACCGCGCGCCACGAGTCCCTGAAGGTCCTCAAGAGCTTAAGGCGGCTGACCCCGACGGACGATCCGCAGCTGCTGGACCGGGTCAGTGAGGACCGTACGCCCGAGCAGTCGTTCCTCGACCTGGAGGAGGCGGCCGCCGAGACCGAGCGCATCCGGCACCTGTGGCAGGAGTTCCAGGAACTCGGCGATCGCTGCAGGCAGTTGCTGCGCGTCCTGATGGCCTCCCCGCCGCCCAGCTACCAGGAGGTGTCCGCGGCGCTCGGCATCGCCGTGGGCAGCATCGGACCGCTCCGCCAGCGCTGTCTGCGGCGCCTGCGGGCACGACTGGAAGCACGGGGAGCGGTGTGACCGACATGAACAACGCCAACGACAACTCCGACCACAACGGCGACATCAACGACATCAACGAGGACACCAACGACCCGGGCGACATCGACGGCATCGACGAGGTGGCGTACGACCTGGTGGAGAAGGAACTCCGCAGGGCCGCGGCCATCCTGGACCCGGTGCCGGCCCAGCTGCTGCAGATCGCCGTCGAGGCCTTCGCGCTGCACGACCTCGACGCCCGCATCGCCGAGCTGACCTTCGACTCGGTGGTGGACGCCATCCCCGTCAGGGGAGCGACGGACGTGCCACGGATGCTCACCTTTCACGCGGGCGGGGTGACCGTCGACGTAGAACTGACCGCACAGGGGCTGATGGGACAGGTGCTGCCGCCGCAGCCGGCCGGCATCGAGGTGCTCAGCGGCCCGCAGGCCGGATCGCCGCTGACCACCGACGACATGGGCCGCTTCACCTACGACGAACCCCCCGCCGGCCCCTTCGCGCTGCGGCTGCGGACCGGCGAGGGAGTGCTCGTCACGGACTGGGTGACGGCCTGACGCGGGGCCCTGCCCTCACCAGGTGACGGGCAGGGTCTGCGGTCCGCGGATCATCGTCTTGCGGCGCCAGACGACCTGATCGGCGGGGACCGCGAGGCGCAGGCCCGGCAGCCGTTCCAGCAGCGTGTCGACGAGCAGTTCGGTCTGCAGACGGGCGAGGACGGCGCCGGTGCAGTAGTGCGGGCCGTTGCCGAACGCCACATGCGGGTTGGGGTCGCGGTCGGGGTCGATCCGGTCCGGGTCGGGGAAGACGTCCGGGTCGCGGTTGGCGGCCAGGTAGGAGACGTACACCGGGTCGCCGGCGCTGATGCGGTGGCCGTGCAGCTCGACGTCCTCCAGGGCGATGCGGGCGAGGCCGACCGAGGTGCGGTGCGGGATGTAGCGCAGCAGCTCGTCCAGCACCCGCCCGCGCGCCTGCGGCTCCCGCATGCGCTGCATCAACTCCGGCCGGGTGAGCAGGAGGAACAGCATCTGCCCGCAGTTGTGGGTGACCGCCTCGCCGCCGATCTGCAGCGGCCCGGCCAGGCCCACGGCCTCCTCCTCGCTGATCTCGCCGCGGCCCACCGCCGCACCGAGCAGTGCGTACACGTCCTCGTCCGTGCTGTTGGCCCGAGCCCGGACGGTGTCGGTGATCCACCCGTACATGCCGTTCTTGGCGCGGTCGGCGGCCTCGGAGCCGCCGGAGGTGGAGATGATCTGCCGGGTCCAGGCATGGACCTGCTCCCGGTCCTCGGCGGGCACCCCCATCACCTCGCTGACCACGGTGATCGGGAAGGGCTCGAGGACCCGCTCGACGAGATCGGCCGGCGGCCCGTCGCGCAGGACCCCGTCGAGCAGCCCGTCGAGGATCTGCTGCGCGCGGGGCCGCAGCCGCTTCATCGCGCCCACGGTGAAGGCGCCGGCGACCGGTTTGCGCAGCCGGTTGTGGTCCGGCTGGTCGGCCCAGGCGAGTGAGCCCGGCCGGGGCGCGAAGTTGGGGGCGAGCCGGGTCACCTGACGACGGGTGACCTCCGTGCGGCTGAACCGCGGGTCGTTGGTGATCAGCTTCACGTCCTCGTAGCGGGTGGCCAGCCACGCCCAGCCCTCGCCGTGCGGCAGCCGGATGCGGGTGAGCGGGCCCTCACGCATGAGGTCCGCGAGCACCGGGTCGAACTCCGTCCCGGTCAGGTCGTGCGCGGGCCACTCCCGTACCGGGGGCGGGACCTGCTCCGTCAGCGTGGTGGTCTCCTCAGTCATGCCCTCCACCCTCACCGCGGCCCGGGCGCATGTCGCGCGGGAGTGCTCCAGCCGGAGGGTGGAAGCCCGTGCCTCAGCCCGTCGCGGCGTCGACGAGTGCGGCCAGCGCCTGCGCCAGCCGTTTCAGCCCGGGCCCGGCAGGACCACCTGGCTCGGTCATGTACGTGTCCCGGCGGATCTCCACCATCAGGGCGCTCACCCGCGGGTCCTTCCCGTGGAACTCCAGCGGCACATACGTCCCGCTGAACGGGCTGTCCAGCCCGGTCTCCCCGCACCCCGCGAACGCCTCCCGCGCCGCCGCGAGCAGCCCCGGCGGTGTGTGGAAGGAGTCGGTGCCCAGACAGACGGGCGGCCGCGGGCCCGCGCCGTGCAGCTCGTAGGGCAGCGGCACGCTCGGGTAGGAGTGGACGTCGACGATCACGGCCCGCCCGGTCACGGCCAGCCGGTCGGCCACCGCCTCCGTCATGGCCTGCGCATACGGCCGGAAGTACCGCTCGATCAGTGGCGCCGGGTCGGTGTCCTCGGCCCGCAGCGCCTCCCGGTGCGTGGTCCGTGTGTACACGGCACCCATCCCGACGGCGAGCATCTCCTCCCGCTCGTCGGGAAACCGCTCCGGATCGACCACCAGCCGCGAGAGCCGGTTCACGAACCGCCAGGGAGCGACCCCCGCCAGCTCGGCCGCCGCCGCGGCGATCTCCGCGGTGCGCGAGTCGGTGATGTGGTCCAACTCCCGCTCCAGTGCAGGCCCATCCAGCACGATGCTCGCCCGCACCTCGGCCGGTATCTCCCGCGCCGAGTGCGGCACATGCAGGATGACGGGGGAGTCGGCCGCGCCGGGCAGCAACGCGTAGGACGGTGACGGTACGACGGAGTTCATCAGCGCCGCCCGCCGAATTCCCAGGCATGCACCTCGACGTCCGCGTAGCGCTCCGCGGTGAGGACGGCACGGGCCTCGTCCGGGCCGGGAGCGCGCAGCAGAGCGGCCGTCCCGAGCCAGGTGGCACCGTCGTCGGAAGACAGCGGCCCGTACGCGATCAACTCGGCACGCCCGGCGGGCACCTCGAGGTCGGCCGCCGGGCCGGACCCGAGGCCGAGCACGAGGTACCGGTTGCCGCCCCTCTTGCCACCGGGAAACTCCCACATGGTGCGCCCCAGCAGATTCCGCCACCGCCGCAGCAGCACGTCGCGATAGACCCCGGCCTGGTAGTTGGGCTCGTCGAAGGCGAACGCACGGGCGGCCGCGGCATCGGGCAGGTCGACGATGTGCACACTCCCGGAAGGTGTCTCACCGTCGCCGGCGAACGTCGGGCCGCGGGCGATCAGCTCCGCCGCGTACCGGTCCATGTAGGACCAGTGCTCCTCCACCAACTCCCCACGCAGGCCGAGGGATCCGGACCGATCACGGTGGTAACAGAAGAACTCCATGGCCACAGCCTGCCAGCCTCCGCCAGAAGTCGCCGCGTGATATCCGTACGCCCCCGAGGGCTTACGGTGTGGCTCACCTTCGTTCGACGAGCACCGGTGGGGGAGCAGCATGCGCATCACCCATCAGCAGGTCATCGAGCACGCTTTCTGGAAGTGCTGGACGAGGACGACTACTTTCCCGATCAGGTGCTGGACCGCGGCAAGGCGATCCTGTTGGGCCTGTGCGAGCGCATCGAAACCGAGCGGCCCGCGGACCTCGCCGCGCTCTACGCGCTGACGCAGGCGGCCACGGAGGAGTTCAACATCCTGGAGGCCGCGTTCGACGCGGCGGGCAGCGAGATCGAGACCGTGGCGCGGGAGGAGATCGGCGGCGACTTCTGGTTCATCGCCCGGGCGTACGGCTTCGAGGACGCGGACGCGGAGAAGCTGATCGCCACCCGGGAGTGGTGAGCCGTCGGCTGCCTCTGCTGCAGATCGCCTCGGCGGCCGCCGTCGCGCCCAGCGCCGACCTCTGCTGGAGCCGCCGGCGATGATCCGGCCCGCCGAGGATCTCGCGCCGTACCGGGCGGAGATGGCCGACTGGCCGGAGCTGGGCACGCCCCCGTCGTTGCGCGAGGGGTGGCGGCCGACGACGCCTGCCGCCGGGACATCCCTCGACCGGCTCGGCGCCGAAGGGTGCGGGTGGCCCGTACAGGACCGGCAGCGCGAAGTGACCCAGCGGCGCCTGCGGCTCGCGGCCCGCCGGCTCGACCTGGGGTTCGCGCTGCCCTGACCGGTGACGGCCCGCCGGCCTGCCGTCAGCCGCCGCCGCTGACCCCCGATGCCACGAAACGCCGGTGCAGCGGTGAGAACGTGGACTCCGGCTCGCCGGTGATGCCGGCCTCCTTGACGGCGGGTGCCAGCCGGCCGGCGAAGAACCGCTCGAAGTCGGACTGGGCGTTCCACACGTCGATGACGCGCAGGGCGTCCCCTTCGAACCAGGCCACGTGCAGGACGGCGCCCTCGGGTTGGTCCTGCTCCCAGTCGACCAGTTGCCGCACGGTGTCGTACTGCTGGGGCGAGACCCCTGGCCAGGTCAAGGACATCACAACAGCCATATGACTTGCCTCCTCTGTCCGGTTCCCCCTGCTCAGTACACCGAGCCCGCACAGCGGTCACCCGCCGTGGTACGCCGTTCGTGACACGGCTCCGCCCCGGCCGGGCAGTGTGCCGACCGGGGCGGAGTCAGGAACGGGCCCTCAGGGCCCGGTGCGTCAGCTCAGGGACGCCAGCGCCGCGTTCCAGGTGGCCGAGGGGCGCATCACCGCGGCGGCCTTGGCCGGGTCGGGCTGGTAGTAGCCGCCGATGTCGGCCGGCTTGCCCTGGACGGCGAGCAGCTCGTCGACGATCTTCTGCTCGTTGGCGGTGAGCGTCTCGGCGAGCGGGGCGAAGACCTTCGCCAGGTCCGCGTCCTCGGTCTGCGCGGCCAGCTCCTGCGCCCAGTACAGGGACAGGTAGAAGTGGCTGCCGCGGTTGTCGATGCCGCCGACGCGACGGGTCGGGGACTTGTCCTCGTTGAGGAAGGTCGCCGTGGCGCGGTCGAGGGTGTCGGCCAGGACCTTGGCGCGGGTGTTGCCGGTGGCCGTGGCGTACTGCTCCAGGGACGGCACCAGCGCGAAGAACTCGCCCAGCGAGTCCCAGCGCAGGTAGTTCTCCTTGACCAGCTGCTGGACGTGCTTGGGCGCGGAGCCGCCGGCGCCCGTCTCGAACAGGCCGCCGCCCGCCATCAGCGGGACGACCGACAGCATCTTGGCGCTGGTGCCCAGCTCCAGGATGGGGAAGAGGTCGGTGAGGTAGTCACGCAGCACGTTGCCGGTCACCGAGATGGTGTTCTCGCCGCGGCGGATGCGCTCCACCGACAGCTTGGTGGCCTCCACCGGGGACAGGATCCTGATGTCCAGGCCCTCGGTGTCGTGCTCCGGCAGGTACTGCTTGACCTTGGCGATCAGGTTGGCGTCGTGGGCGCGGGTCTCGTCCAGCCAGAAGACGGCCGGGTCGCCGGTGGCGCGGGCGCGGGTGACGGCCAGCTTCACCCAGTCGCGGATCGGCGCGTCCTTGGTCTGGCAGGCGCGGAAGATGTCGCCGACCGCGACCGGCTGCTCCAGGACCACGTTGCCGGCCTGGTCGACCAGACGGACCGTGCCGGCCTTCTTGATCTCGAAGGTCTTGTCGTGGGAGCCGTACTCCTCGGCCTTCTGCGCCATCAGCCCGACGTTGGGCACCGAGCCCATGGTGGCGGGGTCGTAGGCGCCGTTGGCCCGGCAGTCGTCGATGACGGCCTGGTAGACGCCGGAGTAGGAGGAGTCCGGCAGCACCGCGAGGGTGTCGGCCTCCTGGCCGTCCGGGCCCCACATGTGGCCGGAGGTGCGGATCATGGCCGGCATCGAGGCGTCGACGATCACGTCGGACGGCACGTGCAGGTTGGTGATGCCCTTGTCGGAGTCGACCATCGCGAGCGCCGGGCCCTCGGCGAGCTCGGCGTCGAAGGAGGCCTTGATCTCGGCGCCCTCCGGCAGACCTTCCAGGCCCTTGTAGATGCCGCCCAGACCGTCGTTCGGGGACAGGCCGGCCGCGGCGAGGGTCTCGCCGTACTTCGCGAACGTCTTCGGGAAGAAGGCGCGCACCACGTGGCCGAAGACGATCGGGTCGGAGACCTTCATCATCGTGGCCTTGAGGTGCACGGAGAACAGCACGCCCTCGGCCTTGGCGCGGGCGACCTGCGCGGCGAGGAACTCGTTGAGCGCGGCGGCGCGCATCACGGAGGCGTCGACGACCTCGCCCGCGAGCACCGGTACGGACTCGCGCAGCACCGTGGTGGTGCCGTCCTCGCCGAGCAGCTCGATCTTCAGGGAGCCGGCCTCGGAGATCACCGTGGACTTCTCGGTGGAGCGGAAGTCGTTCTCGCCCATGGTCGCGACGTTGGTCTTGGACTCCGGGGTCCAGGCGCCCATGCGGTGCGGGTGGGTCTTGGCGTAGTTCTTGACCGACGCGGGGGCGCGGCGGTCGGAGTTGCCCTCGCGCAGCACCGGGTTCACGGCGGAGCCCTTGACCTTGTCGTAGCGGGCCTGGATCTCCCGCTCCTCGTCGGTCTTGGGGTCGTCCGGGTAGTTCGGCAGCGCGTAGCCCTGGCCCTGCAGCTCGGCGATCGCGGCCTTCAGCTGCGGGATCGACGCCGAGATGTTCGGCAGCTTGATGATGTTGGCCTCGGGCGTCTTGGCCAGCTCGCCCAGCTCGTGGAGGGCGTCCGGGATCCGCTGGTCCTCGGTCAGGTACTCCGGGAACAGGGCGATGATGCGCCCGGCCAGCGAGATGTCACGGGTCTCCACAGCGACACCCGCCTGCGAGGCGTACGCCTGGACCACCGGCAGGAAGGAATACGTCGCCAGGGCCGGGGCCTCGTCAGTGTGCGTATAGAAGATGGTCGAGTCAGTCACCGGGTGCTCCGCTCCACGTCTGCAACATTGCTCGACATCAAGATATCTCCTGATCGAGGTCGGCTCGACAGGGGTCCGGCCACACGTCCCACACTCCGGAACCCGATCCGCGCTCCCGCCGTGCAACCAAAGCGGCCGATCTTGGGTCCTGGAAGGAGATCGTGCATCTGTTCGTCGACGGCCGGGGCTGACCTCCCGGCCGCCAGAGCGAAAGCTGACCATGAGATATCGCAGCAGAGTGACGGCCCCCGCGGCCGCCCTGATCGGCACGGCCGCGGCACTGACCGTGGGGGGCACCGCGTCCGCCGCACCGAGAGCCAAGGCCAGACCGAAGGACGACGGCATCCCCGGCCCCGAGACCCTCGGCGACTCCGTCTTCCCGACCCTCGGCAACGACGGCTACCGCGTCCGGACCTACCACCTCGACCTCTCCTACGACCCGGCGACCAAGCTCGTCGACGCCACCGCCACCCTGAGGATCAGCACCACCCAGGCGCTCACCCGCTTCTCGCTGGACGCCCTCGGCCTGGACATACGCTCCGTCCGCGTCGGCGGCCGCACCGCCGCCTTCGAGCAGGCGGACGAGAAGCTGCGGATCACGCCGGCCCGGCCGCTGCCCGAGAAGGCCCGGACGACGGTGTGCATCGAGTACGGCGCGGACCCGAGCCGCACCCTCGCGCACACCGCCTGGGTCGTCACCCCGGACGGCTTCGCGATCTGCCCGCAGCCGAACTCTGCGCACACCGTCTTCCCCTGCAACGACCACCCGTCGGACAAGGCGGACTTCACCTTCCGCGTCACCGTCCCGGCCGGTCTGCGAGGCGTCGCGAACGGCCTGCTCACCGGCACCGAGACCCTCGCCGACGGCCGCACCGCGTACGCGTACCGCTCCCGTGAGCCGATGGCCACCGAGCTGGTGCAGATCACGGTCGGCGACTACGTCGTCAAGGACCGGCAGGGCCCGCACGGGCTGCCGCTGCGGGACGTCGTGCCGACCACCCGGGCCGCCGCCCTGGAACCGGCGCTGGCGCTCACCCCCGGGCTCGTCGACTGGCTGGAGCAGCGGCTCGGGGCGTTCCCCTTCGAGACGTACGGGCTGCTGCCGTGCAACTCCGACAACCCGAACGCCTTCGACTTCACCGGCCTGGAGACGCAGACCCTCACCCTGTACAAGCCGAACTTCCTGCTCCAGGAGGAGAAGAAGATCGGCTCGCACATGATGCACGAGCTGGTCCACTCCTGGTTCGGCAACCTCGTCAGCCCCGCCAACTGGGCCGACCTGTGGCTCAACGAGGGCCACGCGGACTACTACGGACTGCTGTACCGCTACGAGCGCGGCTGGACCGACTCGCTCGGCTACAGCACCTTCGAGGACCGCATGAAGTACACGTACGGACTCGGCGACCAGTGGCGCCACGACTCGGGGCCGGTCGCGGCCCCGAACGCGGTCAACCTCTTCGACAGCCAGCGCTACACCGGCGGCGTCCTCGTCCTGTACGCGCTGCGCCAGGTCGTCGGCGAGGAGGTCTTCCACGCCATCGAGCGCTGCTTCCTGGACCGGTACCGCAACTCCTCGGCGACGACGGACGACTACATCGCCGTCGCCTCGGAGGTCTCCGGGCAGGACCAGTCCGGCTTTCTCAGGGACTGGCTCTACGGTACGAAGACGCCGCGGATGCCCGGCCACCCGGACTGGACGGTCAAGCCGGTGAGCTCCGCGCTCGCCTCACCGCACAGCCGCCGGGGCGGGCACTGGCACGAGAACTCCGCGACGCTCTGACGCTGTTGCCCCTTCCGGATCTCAGTCGAGGCGGGCGGCGGACACGTCGCTCGCCTCGACGACCGTCCCCTGCGGGCCGCGCTGCTGCGGGATGCTGACCGAACCCTGCTGCAGCGCCACCGTCCGGGCGGGCGCCGGGATGCGGATGCCCTCCTCGCGGTAGCGCTTGTGCAGCGCCTTGATGAACTCGTGCTTGATCCGGAACTGGTCGCTGAACTCGCCCACGCCCAGAATGACCGTGAAGCCGATCCGGGAGTCGCCGAAGGTGTGGAAGCGGATCGCCGGTTCGTGGTCCGGGACCGCTCCGTCGACCCCGGTCATCACCTCGGCGATGACGTCCATGGTCACGCGCTCGACGTGCTCCAGGTCGCTGTCGTAGGCGACACCGACCTGGACGAGGATCGTCAGCTTCTGCTCGGGGCGCATGAAGTTGGTCATGTTGGCCTTCGCCAGCTCCCCGTTGGGGATGACGACCAGGTTGTTGGAGAGCGCGCGCACGGTCGTCTGACGCCAGTTGATGTCCTCGACATAGCCCTCCTCGCCGCTGCTCAGCCGGATGTAGTCGCCGGGCTGCACGGTCTTCGAGGCCAGGATGTGGATGCCCGCGAAGAGGTTGGCGAGGGTGTCCTGGAGCGCCAGCGCGACGGCCAGACCGCCCACGCCCAGGGCGGTGAGCATCGGGGCGATCGAGATGCCCAGCGTCTGCAGCACCACCAGGAAGCCGATCGCCAGGACCAGCACCCGGGTGATGTTCACGAAGATCGTGGCCGACCCGGCGACTCCGGACCGTGACGTGGTGACCGTCCGCACCAGACCGGCGATCACCCGGGCCGCCGTCACCGTGACGACGAAGATGAGCACCACGGTCAGCACCTGGTTGACGTGGTTCTGGACCGTCCGGGTCAGCGGCAGCGCCGCTCCCGCCGAGGCCGCGCCGCCCACGACCGCCGCCCACGGCACCACCGTGCGCAGGGCGTCGACGATGACGTCGTCACCGCTCCAGCGGGTTCGATCGGCGTGCTTGCCCAGCCAGCGCAGCACTATGCGCAGCAGGAACGCGGCCAACAGGCCCGCCGCCAGCGCGACTGAGGCGATGACCAGGTCGTCCACGGTGAGCGCTCGGTTCACCGGCTACCTCCAAGTTCGGGATGTGCAGCCGCTCATCCTGCCTTATTCCGCACAGGAGTTCGTACCTGGCGTCCGGCGGGACGGTGCGGTTTCGGACGGCGTCCGGCACCAAGGGTGGGGCGCTCAAGGTCTCCGTCACAGGTCCGTGAACGACCCGCCCCGCCCGGCCCCCGCCGCGAACCGGGCCGCCCCCTCAAGGCCCTCCGCCAACACGCCCGTCCCGTGGCGGAGTTCGCCCCGCATCGCCGCGGGCTCGTCCAGCCCGTCCTGCGCCAGCACCGACGCCCGGTCGCTCCGCAGGCAGGCCTGTGGGAAGCGGGCGATCCCGGCGGCCAGTGTCTCCGCCTCGGTGCGGGCCGTTCCGGTGGGGACGAGGCGGTTGGCGAGGCCCATCTCGTAGGCCTCGGGGGCCGGTACCGCACGCCCGGTGAGGATCATGTCCAGGGCGCGGCTCTGCCCGATCAGCCGGGGCAGCCGTACCGTGCCGCCGTCGATCAGCGGGACACCCCAGCGGCGGCAGAACACGCCGAAGACGGCGTCCTCCTCGGCGACCCGCAGATCGCACCAGAGTGCCAGCTCGAGCCCCCCGGCCACGGCGTGCCCCGCGACCGCGGCGATCACCGGCTTGGACAGCCGGAGCCGCGTCGGCCCCATCGGACCGTCGCCGTCCTCCGCGACCCGGTTGCCGCGGTCGGTGCCGAGCGCCTTGAGGTCGGCGCCCGCGCAGAACGTGCCGCCCTCGCCCCACAGCACCGCCACCCGCGCCTCGTCGTCCGCCTCGAACTCCCGGAAGGCGGCGACGAGTTCGCCGGCCGTCGGCCCGTCCACCGCGTTGCGGGCCTCGGGGCGGGAGAGGACGACGGTGGTGACGTGTCCCTGGCGTTCGGTACGGACCGGCATGCTGGGCCCCTTTCTCCGACAGTGCCGGTGCGGGCGGCGACCGTCGGGGCGATCGTGGAACGGCTGTGCGAGGCTGGATCACCGTACAGAGGGAGTGTTGCTGATGGCCGCAGAACATGCGGGCGCACCGCCGGTCGCCGTCGTGACCGGCGCCAACCGCGGCATCGGATACGAGGTCGTACGGCAGCTCGCCGCCCGTGGGCACCATGTAGTGCTCGGCTCGCGCGACCTCGCCAAGGGGCGCTCCGCCGCCGCCCGCATCGATCCCGGCGGCGAGCGGGTGAGCGCGGTGCAGCTCGATGTCTCCGACGCGGCGAGCGTGGCCGCCATGGCGGAGTGGGTGGGCGGGAACCTGGGGCGCGTGGACGTGGTCGTCAACAACGCGGCGATCCTGTACGACACCTGGGCGCAGGCCCGGTCGGCCGATCTCGGAGAGGTCCAACGGGCCCTGGACACCAACTTGTTCGGTGCCTGGCGGGTCACCCAGGCGCTGCTCCCGCTGCTGCGGCGCAGCCCGCATCCGCGGGTGGTGATGGTGAGCAGCGAGGGCGGTTCGCTGCAGTCGATGAGCGGCGGCACCCCCGCCTACAGCGTCTCCAAGGCCGCCCTCAACGCCCTGACCTGCCTGCTGGCCGGTGAGTTGCGCCGACAGCACATCCTGGTCAACGCGATCTGTCCCGGCTGGGTGGCCACCGACATGGGCGGCCACGGCGGACGTCCCGTCGCCGAAGGAGCCGCCGGGATCGTGTGGGCGGCCACCCTGCCCGACAACGGGCCGACCGGGGGGTTCTTCCGGGACGGGAAACCGATTCCCTGGTGAGGCCCGGGAGCCGGCTCAGATCACCTTCAGCCGGACCAGCGCGCCCAGCGTCAGCGCGCCCGGCAGCAGCGGCAGCCACACCGTGATGATCCGGTAGGCGAGCACCACCGCGGTCGCCACGGCCGCCGGGCCGCCCGCCGCCACCAGCGCCACCACCAGCGCCGCCTCCACCGAGCCGAGCCCGCCCGGCGTCGGCACCAGCGCGACCGCCACCGTCGCCGCCAGATACGCGACCGCCATGTGCACGGGCGGCACCGGCAGCCCCAGCGACAGCCCGACCAGCACCAGCCCGGCCGCCTGCAGCGCGGGGAAGGCGAGCGAACCGCCCCACAGCGCGAGCGCCCGGGACGGACGGGTGTGCACCGAGCGCAACTCGCACAGCGCCGTGCGCAGGAAGGACACGGCGGCCGTGCGCAGCCGTCGTACGAGAACCAGGACGGCCGAAGCCACCACCACGGCGCCGGCGACGGCGAGCAGCAGCGGGCCCACCGCGCCGTCGGGCAGCAGAGTGCCGAAGTGCAGCGCTCCCGGGAAGGCGAGCAGCAACCCGGCCAGCAGGCTCAGCCGGGCGACCGTCTCCGCCAGCAGATACAGGGCGAGCGCGGCCGAGGAACGGGCCAGCGGGATGCCGCACACGGTCATGAACCGCAGGTTGACCGCGCCCGCGCCGAGACCGGTCGGCAGCAGGTGGTTGGCCGAGCCCGCCGCGAACTGGGTGGCGAGCAGCCGCCGCCTGGGCAGCCGGTCGACGACCGCGCCCTGCCGGGTGAAGGCGGCCGCCACCCAGGTCAGGCAGGTGGCGCCGGCCGCCGCCAGCAGCCAGGGCCACTCGGCGGCCCGCAGATGACCGAAGCCCTCGACGAGCACGGAGCGGTGCTGCACGGCCACGACGGACACGAGCAGCAGCGGCAGCAGGCACAGGATCTGCCGGAGCGCGCGGGCCGGGACGCGCCGGGGGAATCGTCCTTGGGGGAGTGGCCCTTGGGGAAGGTGTACCGCAGTCACATCCGGAGAGGGTTTCCACGCCGCGCCAACGGCGGGTTGCGGAAGCGGGGACAGCGGCTGAAGCGGGGACAGCGGCTTGCGTACGGTCATCGGGTCCTTCGCGGGGGACGTCAGGAAAACATTGACCTCAATGTTGATTGAGGTTCTACGGTCTCTCTCATGAGCATGGAGACCACCGCCTGGATGCAGTTGCACAGTGTCATGAACGCCGAGCAGGAGCGGCGCCCCCTGGCGCGCGCCACGCTGCGTCGCATCGCCGCCTTCGCCCGTCCGCACCGCGCCCGCATGGCGCAGTTCGTGCTGCTCGGGGTGGTGACCGCACTGCTCGCCGTCGCGACGCCCGTACTGGCCGGGCGTGTCGTGAACGCGATCGTGTCGGGGCACGACGAGGGCACGGTCGTACGTCTGGCCCTGCTCATCGCGCTCATCGCGGTCGCGGAGGCGGCCCTCGGCATCCTCGGCAGGAGGCTTTCGGCGACGCTCGGGGAGGGACTCATCCTCGATCTGCGCACAGCTGTGTTCGATCATGTGCAGCGGATGCCGGTCGCGTTCTTCACACGCACACGTACGGGAGCGCTCGTCTCCCGTCTCAACAACGACGTGATCGGCGCGCAGCGCGCGTTCAGCAACACCCTGTCCGGAGTGGTCAGCAACCTGGTCACCCTGCTGCTCACCCTCGCTGTGATGCTGACGCTGTCCTGGCAGATCACCCTGCTCGCGCTGGTGCTGCTCCCGGCGTTCGTGATCCCCGCCCGGCGCATGGGCAGCCGCATGGCCCGTATGCAGCGGGAGGCGGCCACCCTCAACGCGGCGATGGGCACCCGGATGACGGAGCGGTTCTCCGCCCCGGGGGCCACGCTCGTCAAGCTCTTCGGGCGGCCGGAGGAGGAGTCGGTGGAGTTCGCGGCCCGCGCCCGCCGGGTCGCGGAGATCGGCGTGCGCACCGCGACGGCCCAGTCGGTGTTCATCACCGCCCTGACCCTAGTCTCCTCGCTGGCCCTCGCCCTGGTCTACGGCCTCGGCGGCTGGTTCGCGCTGCGCGGCAGCCTGGAGCCTGGCGCCGTGGTGTCGCTGGCGCTGCTGCTGACCCGTATGTACGCGCCGCTCACCTCGCTCGCCGGTGCACGCGTCGAGGTGATGAGCGCGCTGGTCAGCTTCGAGCGGGTCTTCGAGGTGCTCGACCTCAAGCCCCTCATCGAGGAGAAGCCCGACGCGCACGCCGTGCCCGACGGCCCGGTCTCCGTCGAGTTCGACGACGTCCGCTTCGCCTACCCGTCCGCCGACAAGGTCTCGCTGGCCTCCCTGGAGGAGGTGGCGAGCCTGGACACCCGGGGCGGCGCCGAGGTCCTGCACGGCATCTCGTTCCGCGCGGAACCCGGCCAGACGGTCGCCCTGGTCGGCTCGTCCGGTGCGGGCAAGTCGACGATCGCGGCACTGCTTCCGCGCCTTTACGACGTCGACGGGGGCGCCGTACGCGTCGGCGGCAGCGATGTCCGCGACCTGACCGCCGCCTCCCTGCGCGCCACTCTCGGCATGGTCACCCAGGACGGCCACCTGTTCCACGACACGGTCCGCGCCAACCTGCTGCTGGCCGCCCCCACCGCCACCGAGGCGGAACTGTGGGACGCCCTGCGCCGCTCCCGCCTGGACGATCTCGTACGGTCCCTGCCCGACGGTCTCGACACGGTCGTCGGAGAGCGCGGCTACCGTCTCTCCGGCGGTGAACGCCAGCGCATGACCATCGCCCGGCTGCTGCTGGCCCGCCAGCGCGTGGTCATCCTCGACGAGGCCACCGCCCACCTCGACAACACCTCCGAGGCCGCGGTCCAGGAGGCGCTGGCCGAGGCCCTGGAGGGCCGCACCGCGGTCGTGATCGCCCACCGGCTGTCCACGGTGCGGGCGGCGGACGTGATCCTGGTGATCGAGGGCGGTCTGATCGTGGAACGGGGCACGCACGAGGAACTGCTGGTGGCCGGCGGGCGGTACGCGGAGCTGTACCGGACGCAGTTCGAGGAGCGGGCGGCGGAGGCCGGCGGGATCGCCGCCGCCGGGGAGGCGGTGGCGTAGGAGACGCAGCGCCCCCGAAGGGCGGTGTTGCCGCCCCTCGGGGTGCCGTAGTCCCACGGGACCAGCAGGTCCTTTCTACGGGACCAGCGCGTCCTTCTTGCGGCCCACCCGCTCGCGGAGCAACGCGAAGACGACCACGCCGAGCGCCACCAGGGTGGACAGGACCACCTGGTCGCGTCCGCCGCCGTCGGCCGTGTCGGTGAGCATGTAGCCCAGGACGAAGGTGATCAGGGCGATGGTGGCCCAGGTCAGATAGGGGTAGAGCCACATCCGGACGACGAGCTTCTCCGGCGTCTCCCGCTCGATGATCCTGCGCATCCGCAGCTGCGAGAAGCAGATCACCAGCCACACGAACAGGGCGATCGCACCGGAGGAGTTGAGCAGGAACTGGAAGACCGTGTCCGGCCACAGGTAGTTGAAGGCCACCGCCACGAAGCCGAAGACCACCGAGGCAAGGATGGCCGCCCGCGGCACGCCGCGCCCGGTGGTGCGGCCGAAGGAGGCGGGGGCGTCACTGCGCCGGGCCAGCGAGAAGGCCATGCGTGAGGCGGTGTACAGGCCGGAGTTGAGACAGGACAGCACCGACGTCAGCACGATGGCGTTCATGATCTGGCTCGCGTGCGGGATGCCGATGGAGCTCAGCGCGGCGACGTAGGAGCCGTCCTTGAGGATGGCCGGGTCGTCCCAGCGCAGCAGCGACACCACGATCAGGATCGAGCCCAGGTAGAACACCGCGATACGCCAGATCACGCTGTTGGTGGCCTTGGTGACCGCGCCCTGCGGGTCGGCGGACTCGCCGGCCGCGAGCGTGACGATCTCGCTGCCCATGAAGGAGAACACCACCATCAGCACGCCGGTGAGGATCGCCCCTGGCCCGTTCGGCAGAAATCCGCCGTGGCCGGTCAGGTTGGAGAAGCCGGACGCCGGGTGGTCGGAGCCGGGCAGCAGACCGAAGATCGCGAGACCGCCCACCACGATGAACGCGGCGATGGCGACCACCTTGATGCCCGCGAACCAGAACTCGAACTCGCCGTAGGAGCTGACCGAGGCCAGGTTGGAGGCGGTCAGCACGACCATGACGATCAGCGCCCAGCCCCACTGCGGGACCGCCGGTATCCAGCCGGCCAGGATCTTCGCGCCGGCGGTCGCCTCGACGGCGAGCACCACGACCCAGAAGAACCAGTACAGCCAGCCGATGGTGAACCCGGCCCAGCGGCCCAGCGCCCGGTCGGCGTAGGCGGAGAACGAGCCCGAGGTCGGGTTGGCCGCGGCCATCTCGCCCAGCATCCGCATGACGAGCACGACGAGGACGCCGACGAGGGCGTAGGAGATGAGGATGCCCGGGCCCGCGGCGGCGATGCCGGAGCCGGAGCCGACGAACAGGCCGGCGCCGATGACGCCGCCGATGGCGATCATCGACAGATGGCGGTTCTTCAGTCCGGCCTTGAGGCCGGGCTCGGAGGGCGGACTCTGGGTGAGCGTTGAGGTCATCACACATCCATGAGGGGAGCGGGGACGGTGACCGGGAAATTAGTTCAGTACGATCCAAAAGAACAGTCTTGTTTAACTGTTCACCATGCTCTATTTTCCGAGCATGCATCCGAGCGAGCACAGCACCCTGCTCCACCGCCCGCCGTAACCCCCGCTCAGCAGGCCGTTAAGGTGACGTCGTGGTGAATGCAGCGGGCAAGTTCGGGCCCTACGGCCAGCCGGCACCGGCGTCGGTCGCCGGTGTGCACGACGCCCGAGTGCTGCCCGGCCGCGGCCAGACCGGCGCGGAACTCGTCCGCTCCCGGATCGCCCTGCAGGTGCGCCTGACCTCCGTCTCGCCGGGGGACCGGCTGTCCGACGCCGGTGTCCTCGCCGAGGAACTGGGCATAGGGGAGATCACCGTGCGGCGCGCGCTGGAGGCCATGTGCCAGGACGGCCTGCTCGACCGCCGGCGCGGCCGGACCGGCGGCACCTTCGTCGCCCAGGGTTGGGACACGATCGTCCCGGCGCTGCACGACGAGGGCGAGGCGGCCTCGCTGAGCGCCTTCCAGCTGCTGCTGGAGTGCGGCCTGGTGGCCCACGCCGCGGGCGAGGTCCCGGACGGCCGGCTCGACGGGCTGCAGGCGCTGGTCGACGAGATGGACCTGACCGACGACCCCGGACAGCTGCTGATGCTGGAGACCCGCTTCCACCTCGACCTCGCCGAGGCACTCGGCGGCGCAGGCGTTCGCGAACTGACCGCCGACCTCCTGGGCAGGCTGTGCCTGGTCCAGCCCGCCCCGGACCTCGCCGCCGTACGGGCACGCAACCGCTGCCACGCCGACCTGCTCACCGAACTCGGCCGCGGCGCGCTGGGCCCGGCCGTACAGGCGGTGAAGGCACACCAGAACACCCACCCCGGCTGACATCCCGCAGCGCACCGCTCGCACCGCCGCACCGGATCAGAAGGAGCCGCCGCCATGCCCGACCCCAAAGCCGTCGGCCCGCCGCCGACGCCGGGCGCCGTCGGCGGCACGCCCCAGCGGCTGCGCGGGGGCGTGCTCGGCATGGCCGACATCGCCGCAGCCACCATGGCCAACGTCGGCCCGGCCATGAGCTTCTTCTTCGGCTTCGCCTTCCTGTCCACCACCGCCGGCGTGGCGTCCCCGCTGACCATCCTCGCCGCGGGCGTCGCTGTCGCGCTGCTGGGCAACACGCTCGCCCAGTTCTCCCGCGCGCACCCCTCCGCGGGCAGCTTCATCACCTTCGTGGGGAAGACCTTCGGGCCGGTCAGCGCGGTCACCACCGCCCTGCTGGCCGTACTCGGCTACATCATCGCGATGGCCTCCGTCATCGCGATCTCCGGCGGCTTCGTGCAGATCACCCTGCACCACTACACCGGCGTCGACCTGCCCTGGATCATCTGGACCCTGCTGCTGACCGGGCTTGCGGTGGTGCTGATGCTGCGCGGGGTGGTGGTCTCCACCAAGTGGGCCGGCTACTTCTTCGGCGTCGAGATGCTCGTGCTCGTCGTGGTCTCGGTCGCGGCGCTGGTCGAACACCGCGGCACCCTCTCCGCCGCCCCGTTCCTGCCCGACCACATCCACCACGGCCTGCGGGGCCTGGCCGCGGGCTTCCCCCTCGCCGTCTACCTCTTCATCGGCTGGGAGAACTCCGCGGCCCTGGCCGAGGAGACGGAGAACCCCCGGCGCAACGTCGGCCGCGCCGTGTTCTCCTCCATCGGGATCATGACCGTGAGCTACATCCTCTTCTCCTACGCCACGGTCACCGGCTTCGACTACGACGTCGCCCGGCTCGGCGCGGCACGCATCCCGTTCATCGACGTCGCCCACCACACGCTCGGCGCGCTGGCCTTCCTCGCCTACCTCGGGGGCCTGACCTCCACCCTCGGCGTGCTGATCGCCGGCATCAACTCCCAGGCCCGCCTGGTGTTCAACGCCGGGCGCGAGGGACTGCTGCCGTCGTTCTTCGGCTACGTCCACCCCACCCGCCGTACGCCGAACAACGCGATCGTCACCTTCGCCGCCATCTCCCTGCTGATCATCGGCGGCTGGGGCCTGGGCCATCTGCTCGGCGCCGACGGCGGCCCGATGAACCCCGTCGTCTTCTTCACCGAGTCCTCCAGCCTGGGCTCCATCCTGATCCTGCTGGTCTACCTCGCCTCCAACATCGCGCTGCCGCTGTACTACCGCCGCTACCGCCCACAGGAGTTCCGCACCGGCCGCCACCTGGTGCTGCCCGCCCTCGGCGCGCTCGCGATCCTGGTCCCGCTGTACTACCTGGCCAAGCCCGGCCAGCCCGCGCCGTACAACTGGTTCCCCGTCGCGGCACTGGCCGCCCTGCTGCTCTCGCTGGGCTACGCGACCCTGCTGGTCCGCCGCGATCCGGGCATCGCCGAACGGGTCGGCTCGGTCGTCGCCGACGCCGAATGAGGATGTCCCCGGCCCAGGCCTGACGCCCTCCGACCGCACGATCTCGCCCCGTTACGCCGCCTGGGAGATAGTCCCTTCGGCGCGGACCGAAGCATGCGGGGCGGTGTGTCCGGCGCGGGTTCGGTGCGATGTTCGGCGGTGCGGGGTCAGGTCGTTCGCCTGGTTGCGCCGCTCTCTGCGGCGACGGGGGCAAGCCCGTAGAACGCGGTCGCGGTGCCGGCCAGAAGCGCGTGGACATCGCTCTCGCTCCAGCCGGTGAGCAGTTCGTCCACGGTGGCGGCCCACCGGTTCCAGCCACCCGCGAGGTTGGCGACGGGCCAGTCCGAGCCGAACATCAGTCGCTCGGGGCCGAAGGCGGAGACCAGGACGTCCCAGGCGGGGCGGATGTCGGCGGTGGTCCAGCGGGTGTGGTCGGCCTCGGTGATCAGCCCGGAGACCTTGCACACCACGTGCGGGTGTGCGGCCAGCCGCCGGATGCCGCGTTCCCAGTCGGCGACGTCCTGTTGGGCGAGGTCCGGCTTGCCCGCGTGGTCGAGGACCTGGGGCAGGTCGGGGAAGCGTTCCGCGAGCCTGATCGCCTGGTCGAGCTGGTGGTCGCGCACGAGCACGTCGTAGCGCAGACCGCGATCGCGGGCCGCCGCCAACCCGCGTTCCACATCGGGGCGTTGCAGCCAGTCGGGGTCGGTCTCGCTCTGGACGAGGTGCCGCAGGGAGCGCAGATATCGGCCGCCCTGACCGGCGATCAGTTGGTCGAGCACGTCACCGATGGCCGGGGAGGCCAGGTCGGCCCAGCCGACCACGGCCTGGATCAGCGGTTCCTGTTCGGCCAGCGCGAGCAGGTCCTCGGTCTCGGGTACGTCCGCGATGCACTGGACGACCACCGTGCCGTGCAGCCGCCGGCCCGCGACGGAGTGGGTGGCGGAGGAGCGCAGGTCATCGGGGGTGAAGGTGCGGCGGATCGAGGCCACGGCGGGGTCGTCGAGCCAGGGTTGCGGGCGCTGGGAGAGATCCCAGAGGTGGTGGTGGGCGTCGACCAGCAAGGGTGCGTTCACAGGGGGATCCAAGTCGGTTCAGGCGGTGGCGTCGTCGCTGGGCGGGCTCAGGTGCCAGATCTCGGGGAGCTCGGTCCACTGGCGGCCCTCGCCCCGGTCGGGGAAGGGTTCCTGGCACGGGTCGGTGAGCTTCCACCAGCGCTGGGTCTCGGGGTCGGCCTCGATGGACGCCATGTCGGCCTCGAAGTCGTCGCCGATGTACTCCATGTAGGCGAAGAGCACGTCACCGTGGAGGTAGATGCTGTAGTTGCGGATGTTTGCCCGGAGCAGGGCGGCTTCGACGCCGGGCCACACGGCGGAGTGGAGGCGGAGGTATTCCTCGCGGTGTTCGGGGCGGAGCCTGATGGTCTGGGCGATGCGCTTCATGCCGATTCCCCTGTCGTGTCACGGGAGTTGGAGGCGTCGAACGGCGTGCGGTAGCTGGGAGTACGGGTGCGTAGCCCCAGCCGCAAGGTGAGCCGGACGCGCGTGGAAGCGGGCAGATGCACCGTCAGGAACGGGGAGTCACACGGGGCCTCGGCCTCGGTGACGACCGGCTCGGTGTGGCCGTAGTCGTACATGTCGCCGATCCAGCCGTCGTCCGTGCAGGTCGTGTAGCGGACGGCGGTGATGGTGTGTTCGGCGAAGGCGCCCGCCTGGACGATGAGCGTGCGGTCGGTTTCGGGGGCCAGGTTGACCAGTTCGAGGGTGGTCGCCTCGGGGTCGATGGAGGTGACCAGGGCGGCGACGTCGGCGGGCAGGCCTGCGCGGCGGGCCTCGGCGTCGTGGTAGCGCAGCCGGGCCTGCTGAAGACCGCCGTTGTACAGGACCTGGGGGCCGCCCCAGGTGAGCTGGACGAGGGCCTCGGTGACGACCGGGTTGCACAGCTGCCAGACGTGGATGTCGGCCTCGGGCACGTTCAGGTCGCGGTAGCGGTCGATGCGCCGCAGCCGGTGGCGGACCTGGGCCTGGGCGGTGGCGAGGATGCGCTCCGGGTAGTCGGGGTCGTCGCCGGCGAGGAAGGCGAACCAGGCCTTCTCGTGCCCGGAGTCCTCCTTGGACCGGAACGGCCGCACCGTGCGCCAGTCGATGCCGTCCGCTTCGCGCAGTCCCTCCAGCCGGGTCCGGTCGGCCGGGGAGGAGGTGTGGTGCCACAGGGCCACCGGCACGGGGGGAGTGGCCGGGTTGTAGTCGAACCAGCCGGAGTCGTTGTGGCGGAACGGCAGGTGGAGCGTGGGGGTGTGCCGGTCGGGGCCGAGTTCGACCGCCCACTTGGAGGGCAGGCTGGAGTCGGCCTCGGTGTGGGGCATGACCTTGGCGTGGCCGATGAGGGTGTCGAGGGAGGTGGCGACCATGGAGAGGTAGTCGTCGTCGCCGGTGACCGTGGCCGCCGCGAGCGCCGCCACGCAGGCCGCGTGGCCCACGCTGTGCCAGCCGTGCGGCCAGGACCAGCCGTAGTGGCCGCCGTACCAGCGGCCTTCCAGGAGGCTGCCGACGACTCCGTCCGGGCCGACGTTGTCGGGGATCAGGCCGCCGTGTTCGCGGGTGCGCTCGCGCCAGGCGTCCACGTACTCGACGATCCAGTCGCGGTAGCGGTCCTCGCCGGACAGGATCCAGGCGTTGAGGACCAGACCGGCCGCGGCGAGGTTGACCGCGGTGTCGCCGACGCCCAGCCGGTCCCGCATCTGGTCGCCGAGGCGCGGGTCCGCCGAGAGCGGGTACGGGCCGTCCTGGGCCTCGGGCAGCCATTCGAGCGGGTAGCCGTAGGTCTCCGCCTCCTTGAGCAGCCAGGGGTAGACGTCGCCGTCGAACAGGCCGGTGCGCTCGGGGTCGCTGCCGTTGTGCGGGCGGGTGATGATGCGCTGCTCGGGGTCGTAGTTGCCCTTGGCGGGATCGACGTACAGCTCGGCGAAGCGCAGGGCGCGCTCACGCCAGCGGTCGGGGGCGGCCATGCACAGGAAGTACATCAGCAGCAGGCTCTCGCCCTGGTGGAACCAGTCGTAGCCGCGCTCGTACTCGTCGCGCAGCATGTCCAGTTCGGTCAGCTGCTTGGTGACGCCCTCCCAGTGCTTCTCGCTGGCGGGCAGGAGGTCGTCGGCGCCGCCGAGGAGGTAGAGCTGGGGCCAGTTGAAGAACACCTCGTAGAAGTCGTCCACGCCGTCGCGGGTGGTGAGCGGGCCGGTGTAGTTGAGGCGCCCGTCGGGGCCGGTGAAGTCGCGGGCGAAGCGGCGCCAGGCGTGGTCGAGGAGGTCGAACAGGGCGCGCTGGGCGACGGCCCAGCCGGGGGGTTCGAGCAGGGGGACGGTCGCCTGGACATCGGGTGTCGAGTCGCCGGAGGCGTCGGGGTGAGAGTCGAAGGGCATGAGAGCGGTCACTCCTTGGTGGCGCCGGCGAGCATTCCGCTGACCAGGAAGCGCTGGGCGAACAGGAACACGACGAGGACGGGTGTGATGGCGACCAGCGTGGCCAGGGCCAGTTGCGGGCGTTGGATGGCGAGGGCGCCGACGGTCGGGTTGAAGGACGGCACGTTGCTGAGCAGGCTGCCGACGCCGACCTGGATGGGCATCTGGTCGCTGTCGGGGAGCATGACGTAGGGCAGGAAGTAGTTGGTCCAGTTGGCGACGAAGCTGAAGAACCCGACCAGCGCGATGACGGGGGTCGCCAGCGGCAGCGCCACGTGCCGGAAGACGCCGAACTCGGAGCAGCCGTCCATCCGTGCCGCGGCCAGGAGGTCCTTGGGTACGGCGGTGGTGAAGTAGATGTAGGTGAGGTACACGCCGAACGGGTAGAACGAGTACGGCAGGATGACCGACCACATGGTGCCGATCAGGTGCACCGCGTTGATCTCCAGGAACAGCGGTACCACCAGTGTGGCGTTCGGCATGAGCATCACGACCAGGGTCGCGATCAGCAGCGTGCGCCGGCCGCGGAACTCGGTCATCGCCAGGGCGTATCCGGCCGGGATGGCCAGGCAGAGCGTGATGACCAGGGAGATCGCGGCGTAGAGCGCGGAGTTGCGCAGCCACAGCAGGATGGCGTCGTCCTGGAAGGCGGTGAGCGCGTGCCAGTTGGCCGTCAGCGCGTGCCAGGACCCGAAGGACAGCGGGTTGTCGTGGACCAGCTGCTGGTCGGTCTTGGTCGCCGCGAGCAGCAGCCAGACCACCGGCAGCACGAAGAACACCACGAAGACGGTGAGTACCGAGCCCGCCAGCAGCCGGGAGGCCACGTGCTGCGGGGGGCGGCGGCGCTTCCGTCGTTCCCCGTGCCGGGTTCGGCTCATGACGTTCGCATCCCGTTCCGTGCGTGGGGCGGTGGCAGGGGGAGTGGGTCGGGTGTCAGTCGGCATCGAAGAACCCCGATCGTGCGACGAAGACACCGGCGACCGACACGCTCACGACCAGGAGTTCCACCGAGACCGCGGCGGCGCCGTTGATGTTGTTCATCTGGAAGGCGAAGTCGTACGTCAGCTGGTTGAGCGAGTAGTCGCGGCCGGCCACGCCCGTGCTGGCGAGGGAGAGCAGTTGCGGCTCGACGAACAGCTGGGCGCCGCCGGCGAAGGCCAGGATCACCATGTAGACGATCCACTTGCGGAGCATGGGGATCTGCACGTGCCAGGCGGTCTGCCAGCCGTTCGCGCCGTCGATGCGGGCGGCCTCCATGACGTCCCTGGGGATGTTGTTCAGCGCGCCGTACATGACGACGATCCAGCCGCCCGCGCCGGTCCAGAACGCGATGATCGTGAACAGCAGCGCCAGGTTTCCGGGGGCGATGACCTCGCCGAAGGTGTGGAAGCCCAGTGTGTCCAGCAGGGAGCTGACCGGGCTGACCGTCGGGTCGAGCATGAACAGCCACACCAGGACGCTCGCGGCGCCGGCGAGAGCGCCGGGGATGTAGTAGAGGAAGCGCAGCGCCTGGCTGAGCGGCCCGGAGGACAGCCGGTGCAGGAGCAGCGCCAGGACGACCACGAACACCACGAGCGACAGCAGCCAGAAGACCAGGTAGAGGGCCACATGGCCCAGGGAGTCGACGAAGCGGAAGTCCCTCGCCGTGGTGACGAAGTTGGAGAGGCCCGTGACCGCACCCCCGGCGTCCGTGAACGCGAAGTAGATCGCGTAGCAGGTCGGAAGGACACCGAAGGCGATCAGCAGCAGTACGTAACCGGCGACGAATGCCACGCCGGCCCGGCTCTGCCGGGAGGCGCCGCGAGGGCGCCCCCGGACAGCGCCGGCCGAGGACTGGGTGAGGGTCACTTGGAGACCTTGTATCCGTCGGCCTGGGCGTACTTGACGATCGAGTCCTGCCAGGCGGGCAACAGGGATTCGATGGTCTTGCCCTGCGTCAGGCCGGGCTTGACGGTGGCGGCCCAGATCGCCTCCTGGCTGAACTGGCCCGAACCCCAGTCGGACCACACCTGCGAGGCGGCGTCCTTGAGGGCGGTGAGGTCACCGGCGTAGTAGCCGGAGGCGGCCTGCGCCTTCAGCCAGTTCTCGGCGGCGGGTGCGTAGGCAGGGAAGCCGGGGGCCTTGGCGCCCTGGTAGGCGTTGTCGGTGGTGACCCACTTCAGGAAGTCGGTGGCCGCCTTGAGGTGCGTGGAGTGCTTGGACAGCAGCCAGGTGCCGCCGCCGACGTTGCCGGTGGAGGGTGAGGTGTCGCCCTGCCACTGCGGGATGGGTGCCACCGCGATCTGCTTGGCCGGGGTCTTGAGCCCGCTCTGGAAGACCGCGCCGCCGTACCACGCCGGGCCTGGCATCAGCAGGACCTTGTGGGCCTCGTTCTTGGCGAAGTCGGTGCTGAAGACGCCGCTGATCGACATCGACTTGTTCTTGATCAGGACGTCCAGCAGCTTGGCCATCTTGGTGCAGGCCTCGCTGGTCGTGTTCACCGACACGGCCTTCGGGCCGGTGATGTGGTTGGCACCGCACTTGCTCGCCCACAGGTAGATCTCCGGGGTGAAGGTGTCACCCGCGTCGCCCACGAGGTAGCCGGGGTGCTCCTTGGCGACCTTCTCACCGAGCGCCTGGTACTCCTCCCAGGTCGTCGGCACCTTGTAGCCGAACTGCTTCAGCAGCGGCTCGTTGTACCAGAGCACCGCCTGGGAGAGGTCGTTGCGCAGGCAGTACAGGGTCCCGTCCACCGTGCAGACGTCGTTGGCACCCTTGGCGAACCCGCCGAGGGTCGCCTCCGGGATCAGGCCCTTGTTCAGCGGCGCCGCGAAGCCCGCGTCGACCGCCCAGCTCGCCTCGTTGTTCTGCGAACTGAAGACGACGTCCGGCCAGCCCTTTCCGGTGCGGTTGAACAACTGCACCTTCGTCTGGAGGTAGTTCGAGCCGTTGGCGTCACCGTCGTAGCTGACGATGTGCAGCTTCACGCCCGGGTGCGACGCCTGGTACTGCTTCGCGGCGGCCATGCGGGTCGCGTCCACCCAGACGGTCAACGCCCCCTTGTCCTGGGCGGCCTGGGTGAATCCGTCCTTGGTGGTGCCGCCGGTGGTGCCGCCCCCACAGGCGGTCATGGTGAGCAGCACGGTCGCCGCACAACCGGCCAGCACCGCGGCGCTTCTCCTGCTGGTCCCTGTCTCCTGGTCGGCCGAAGGCTTGTAGACGGACATGAGCGACTCCACTGGGTTTCCATGAGGGCGGCTGGCGGCTCTGTCATTACCGCTGCGGAAGAAATTAGCCGCCACATCACGAAGCCCGTCAAGAGGTGAGTATGTCTTTTTTTGGAACAGCGTGCGGAGGATGTGGAGTCGATTCGAGGCGTCACGAGCTGCTGAATCGGCATTTACGCGGCAAACGGAATCGATCTCTTGGATTGAGGCCTGCTTGATGAGTACTACTTATCTTGCTCTGCTGTACGATGACCGCGGCTTCAGGGCCGATCAGTCACCGTCCTCGCAGTCCCCCGGAGGCAGTACATATGAAGGACACGCCCGCCGTGGCAGTGGTGGTGAACGGCGCGGACGAGCGGCGCGTCTACCGGCCCGGATACGAGGTCGTGGCGGAGCGGATCCTCGAGTTCATCGCCGAGGCCCGCCTGGCCCCGGGTGACCGGATGCCCACGGAGAACGACCTGGCTCAGCGGCTCGACACCAGCCGGGCGGTGGTTCGGGAAGCCGTGAAGGTCCTCTCGGCGCTCGGCCGGGTCAGGGCGCACAAGGGGCGCGGACTGTTCGTCGCGAACGACGACGGCATGCTGGTCGCCAGTCGCTGGGGAGGCTTCTTCCGTCCGGTGGACCTGGATCACGTGCTCATGCTGTTCGAGTTCCGAAGGGTGCAGGAGACGGCCGCCGCCAGACTCGCTGCCACCCGGGCCACGCCCGCCGAACTGCGCGCCCTCGAGGTCGCCATGCAGCAGTGCCGGCACGGGTACGTCCATGGCGAGGTCGGCGTCTTCAACCAGGCCGACGACGACTTCCACGAGGCGGTGGCCGCGGCCTCGCACAACACGTTCCTCGGCAGTGCGGTGCGTGACGCCCGCCGGCTGCAGCGCCAGTCCAGCGCGATCGGCATCCACGACGCCTTCGGCGAGGGGACGCCGGCGGCGGTGGAGGAGCACGAGGCGATCTACCGCGCCATTCGCGACGGCCGCCCCGACGAGGCCGCAGAGGCCACCGCCGTGCACCTCGACCGGACGCTGGAGGACTACCGGCGGGAGATCCAGCGCCGCCTGTTCGGATGACCCGCGGGTACGCGGCGATGGGACCGGGCGGCTACCGCCCGGTCCCATCCCGTACTGCTCGGCGTCGCCGCCCGGGAAGCGGGCGCGTGCCACTCGTCTTCAGGCGCGGTGCGGGTCGTCGACCACGTAACCGCGCCACTGGTCCTCGACGCGGGAGAAGCAGCTGTTCCCGGCGTATGACGCCTGGTCACCTAGGTCCATGACCGCCTGCTGCGCGGAATCTGACGACGTCGAGTGCGGTGAGCGCCACGTGCAGTTCAGTGCGCTGCTCGCCGGATTCGAGGTCGCACTCCAGGAGGCGTTCGATGGTGCGCAGTCGTTGGTAGACGGTCTCCCGCGACAGCCCGCCACGGCGGGCGGCCGTCGTCTTGTTCCCCGCCACGTCCAGATAGTGACGCAGGGTTGTCAGCAGATCGGTGCCGTGCCGGATGTCGTGGTCGATGAGGTGGCCGAGCCGTCGTTGGGCGTATTCCTGGATACGGGTGTCCTCGCGGAGTGCGTACAGGAGGCGGCGCAGCCCGATGTCGGACAGCTCGTGGAAGGAGCGGTCCGCAGGGAGGGGCTGGCCGGGCGGGGTGGCCTCCGCCACGCGGGACGCTTCGCGGAAGGAGCGGGCGCTGTCGTGGAGATCCGTGGCCTCCGAGCCGACGGTCACGATCGCCTGTGGTGCCGGCTCCCGTGCGGCATTGCTCAACTCCTGCACGACAGGTCGCCACGGCTGGCCGGGGCGCAGGGCCAGCAGCACACCGACTCGGCCGGGAGCAAGTTCGCCGACCAGTGCCCGAGTCCCCGTGGCCCGCAGCTCTTGGGACAGATGTGCCTCCAGCACCGCACCCCCGTCCGCCGTGCCGAGGTCGACGAGGATCGCACGGTACCGGCTGTTCTCGGTGGGCAGGCCGAGTGCGCTGAAGCGGGCGCGGGCGTCCGCGGGGGAGTGGTGGCGCTGTCCGGCCAGGTCGCGCAGGGCGTTCCGGTGGGCTGTGCGTTCCCAGGGGGTGGGGTGGATGAGGCGGGCGACGGTCAGGGCCATCGCCGTCCGCTCCAGCACGGTCAAGTGCTCCGGTCCGAACGCCGGCCCGTCGGCTCCGGCCGGGAGCATGGCCACCCGGCCCCAGCGTTCACCCTTGTACTCCACGAAGGCGACGAGCCAGTCCGTCGTACCGTCGCTGCCGGTTTCTGACTCGTCGTGAGGGATCGCTCGGGAACGCTGCTCCCAGCTGGTGAGTGCCTCTTCCACGGTGCTGCCGGAGGGCTCGCAGATCAGTGCCTGGTGCATCAGGTTCTCCAGGACGACCGTGTGGCCGCTCATCTCGGCCGCCGCGCGCACCACCTCCTCCGCTCCCGCCCCGCGCAGAGTCAGCGCGGTGAACGCCTCGTGGATGCGCTGGGTCCGGCGCATCGCCTCGGCCTGGCTGCCGAGGATGAGGGAGTGCACGACCTGCGTGACCTCCAGGAAGTTGACGTCCTCGGCGAGGGTGATCAGCGGGAGGCCGCGGGCACGGCAGGCGCGGACGAGCGCTTCAGGCGGGCGGTGATAGCGCCGTACGAGCTCGATCACCAGGGCGGCCGCTCGGACATCGGCGAGTTCGTCGACGTACCGGCGCACGCCCGCGGGGTCGTCGGGCAGGGGCATGCCGGTGGTCAGGACGAGTTCGCCACCCTTGAGGAAAGAGGCGGGGTCTGTCAGTTCGGTGATGTGGACCCAGCGGACCGGCCGGTCGAGGTGGGTGACGCCGGTGACGACCTGGGGTTGACCGGCGGCCAGGACGGGAAGCGCGAGGACATCGGCGACCGTGGGCGCGTGGCCGGTGGCCGTGGTGGCGAGGTCGTCCCTCTCCGCTGGACGATCCGTAGGGCGGTTGTCGTTCACGGTGTCTCCCTGGGGATCCCCTGCTCGAACGGGGCCGAGCTCGGGGAGTGCCCGGTCACTCTGACAAGCGCTGCTGACCTGCGCAAGAGGCCTTCCACAGCGGCTGCCGCGGCGAGGGACTGGGTCTGTCCGCCGACGAGGTTGACACAACGTCCGGTCGCGGTTCCCTGAGTGGACACATCACGCGTTGTCGCACCGGAAGACGGCCGGGATGCTCGCAGTGCAGAGCGGACCACGCAGGTCACGCAACCCACCAGACACGGCCGGGAGATGAACATGACCGCACTGTCGCCGCACCTTCGCCAGGCCACGCCCGTGGTGGCGGTCCGGGGCGAGGGCGTCCACCTCTACGGCGAGGACGGCCGCCGCTACCTCGACTTCACCGCCGGCATCGGCGTCACCAGCACCGGGCACTGCCACCCCAAGGTCGTAGCGGCCGCCCAGGAACAGGTGGGCACCCTCGTCCACGGCCAGTACACGACAGTCATGCACCAGCCGCTGCAGCGGCTGGTCGACAAGCTGGGCGAGGTCTTGCCGGAGGGGCTCGACAGCCTGTTCTTCACCAACTCCGGCAGCGAGGCGGTGGAGGCGGCGCTGCGGCTGGCCCGGCAGGCCACCGGTCGGCCGAACATCCTGGTCTGCCACGGTGGCTTCCACGGCCGTACGGTCGCCGCCGCCTCCATGACGACCTCCGGCACCCGCTTCCGGTCCGGCTTCTCCCCGCTGATGAGCGGTGTCGTCGTCACTCCGTTCCCGTCTGCGTACCGATACGGCTGGGACGAGGAGACCGCGACCCGCTTCGCCCTGAAGGAGCTGGACTACACGCTCCAGACGATCTCCTCGCCCGCCGACACGGCCGCGATCATCGTCGAGCCGGTGCTCGGCGAGGGCGGGTACGTGCCCGCCACCCGTGCCTTTCTCGAAGGGCTGCGGGAGCGCGCTGACCGGCACGGTTTCCTGCTGATCCTCGACGAGGTGCAGACAGGCGTGGGCCGCACCGGCCGCTTCTGGGGCCATGAGCACTTCGGCGTCACCCCGGACATCCTGATCACCGCAAAGGGCCTGGCCAGCGGCTTCCCGCTGTCCGGCATCGCCGCCTCCGAGGAACTGATGAGCAAGGCGTGGTCCGGCTCGCAGGGCGGCACCTACGGTGCCAACGCCGTCGCCTGCGCGGCCGCTTGCGCCACCCTCGACGTCGTCCGCGACGAGAAGCTCGTCGAGAACGCCGAGGCGATGGGGGCACGGCTTCGGCAGGGCCTGGAGACGGTGGCCGACCGCACCCCCGGCATCGGGGACGTGCGGGGCCTCGGGCTGATGCTGGCCACCGAGTTCGTCACCGAGGACGGCAGCCCCGACCCGGAGACCGCCGCCCGGGTACAGCGCGCCGCCGTCGACGAGGGACTGCTCCTGCTGTTGTGCGGGGCCTGGAACCAGGTCGTGCGCATGATCCCGGCACTGGTGATCGACGAGACGGCGGTGGACGAGGGTCTCATGGCGTGGGCGACCGCGGTGGAGGCCGGGACATCGGGAGCCTCGGTTCGATGACCGGCACCACCACGGCCCTCGAGCCACTCATCGCGTCGCTCGCCGAGACAGCCCCCGGCCTGCGCGTGGAGACCGGCCCGGGGGCCACGGGCTCCTACGCCTACCCCGCCTCGAGGACCTCGACGAAACCACACGGACCGTCGTCGTGGCCGACGGATTCAGCTGCGCCACCCAGATCGACCACCTCGCCGGTGACCGAGGCGTCCGTGCCCTGCACCTCGCGGAACTACTCGACCCCAGTGCCGACCGAGCAGGAGAGACCTCATGACCGACACCCCCACGCAGTTGTTCATCGGCGGTGCCTGGGTGGACGCCGCGACCGGCGCCACCATGCCGGTGGACGACCCCGCGACCGGCGAGATCCTCTGCCAAGTCGCCGACGCGGGCCCCAAGGACGCACGCTGTGCGGAGGACGCCGCCGTCGACGCCCAGCAGGAATGGGCCCGCACGGCGCCCAGGGCCCGCAGTGAGATCCTGCGCCGCGCGCACGAGATCATCGTCTCCCGCACCGACGAACTCGCCCACCTGATGACGTCCGAGATGGGCAAACCGCTGGCGGAGGCGCGCGGCGAAGTGGCCTACGCCGCCGAGTTCTTCCGCTGGTTCTCGGAGGAGGCGGTCCGCATCGACGGCGGCTACGGAACCCTCCCCGACGGCCGTAACCGAATGCTGCTCTCCCGCCGCCCGGTCGGCCCCTGCCTGCTGATCACCCCGTGGAACTTCCCCCTCGCGATGGGCACCCGCAAGATCGGCCCGGCGATCGCGGCGGGCTGCACGATGGTCCTCAAGCCGGCCCCGCAGACCCCTCTGTCCAGCCTGGCCCTCGCCGCGATCCTCAAGGAGGCCGGGCTGCCGGACGGCGTACTGAACGTCGTCACCACCTCCCGTGCGGGGGAGGTGTGCGAACCGCTCCTGCGCGGCGGGCGGATTCGCAAGCTTTCCTTCACCGGCTCCACGGCCGTCGGCCGGCTGCTGCTCGCGCAGTGCGCGGACACCGTCGTACGGACGTCGATGGAGCTGGGCGGCAACGCGCCGTTCATCGTCTTCGACGACGCCGACATGGACACGGCCGTGGACGGCGCGATGGTCGCCAAGATGCGCAACATGGGCGAGGCGTGCACGGCCGCGAACCGCTTCTTCGTGCACCGGTCGGTGGCGGAGGAGTTCGGGCAGCGGCTCGCCGCACGTATGGGCGCCCTCGTCGTCGGCCCCGGCACCAGGGGCGGCGTCGACGTCGGCCCGCTGATCGACAGGGCCGGACGCACCAAGGTCGAGGAACTGGTCGCCGACGCGGTGGACCGCGGCGCCAGGGTGCTGGTCGGTGGCCGCACCCCCGAAGGGCCGGGCTGCTTCTACCCCCCGACCGTCCTCACCGACGTCGCCCCCGACAGCCGCCTGATGGACACGGAGATCTTCGGCCCCGTCGCGGCGATCCTCACCTTCGACGACGAGGACGAGGTCGTGAGCCGCGCCAACGACACCCCCTGGGGCCTGGTCGGCTACCTGTTCACCGAGGGCCTGGACCGGGCGCTTCGGGTCAGCGAACGCCTGGAGGTGGGCATGGTCGGCCTGAACACCGGCCTCGTCTCCAACCCGGCCGCACCCTTCGGCGGTGTCAAGCAGTCCGGGCTCGGCCGCGAAGGCGGCCGGGTCGGCATCGAGGAGTTCCTGGAGTACCAGTACCTCGCGGTGCCCGTGCGATGACGGGGGCGACTCCCTGAATCCCTCCGTCCCGGAGGGCAGCGATGTTCCTCATGCTGCGCGCCCTGTTCAGGTCCACGATCTAACGCTTGGTCATTTCCGCAGTGTGGCGTCCTGGCGTTGCTGACCTCCGGGCCGGGGAGTGACCCGGCCAGGGGCGTCCCCCAACCCCACCCGGAGGGTTCATTCGTGCCCCGACAGCTCGCCCGTGGCATGGGGTCGTTCTTCAAGGAGGGAGAGGATCTGCACCCCGCCAGCCGCCTCGCGTGCTTGGGCACGAGCTGCGGCTCGAAGGAGCCGTTGCGGTCGCGGGGAATGGCCACGGTGACCGCGCCCGCGTCGGTCAGCGGCTCAGAGGTTGTGTCCGCCTCGTGTGCAGTGATCGACGCGAGCCTGGTGCCTGCGTCGTCGGCGCCGTGTCTCAGAGCCGTCAGGCCCCCTGGCGGCCCTCCGCCTCGCGGGTGTCGGCCTGTGGGGCTGCGGCTTTTTGGTGGTGGGTGATGGGGGCGAGGCGTTGGGCGGCCGTGTCGAGGAGTTCGAGGTCGGCCTTGGTGTGGGCGATACGACGACGGGCGCTGACGGCAAGACCCTGACGCCCCAGGCCGAACCCGGCTACAACCCGGTACCGACGTCCGCCTTCGACCTGGACGCGCGGTCGAGGATGACCTGCCGGTCAGGACAGGGCAAGGCCTCGGCGGAGATCCCGGTCACCTTCCCGGTGCTGCTGTCCGCCGTCGATCCGGAAGCCGAAGACCGGCTGGTCGGCCTCGGCGACACGGTCACCTCCGGCCGGATGCTCACCTCGAAGGACCGCCCCGTGTGGGGCCCCGACCCCTTCGACAGCGGCCCGGCGGCAAGCCGCCAGCACGACTACCAGGTGCCGGTCATGCTCAGCAGCCACGCCCTGACCTCCACGACTCTGACGGCGAGCGTGGAACGCCTCGACGCGGGCGACCCCGGCCAGCTGCCCGGCAAGCTCGGCAGTCCGGCCGCCCACCGGTTCGTCACCGCACTGCGGGGCAAGACCGTCGGCACCGTCGGCGCCGACCTCGACAAGGCCTTCCGCTCCGTCGACCGCGCGGTCAACTTCGACACCGGCGGCTACTGGACCGTCGGTCCGGTCGCCTACGGCGTCACTGCCGACGGCCTGGTGGCACGGTCCCGGCCGCAGCAGCCCGCCGACGTCTGGAAGAACAACCTCGAGGGGACCTCGGCGTTGCTGTCCGACGTTCCCGAGGAAAACGCCGGCACCCAGTACCGCACGGTCGCCGACCATGCCTCCACCAACTGCGGGGGACACAAGACCTGCAGCGGCGAGGACAGCGGCCGCGCCCCGATCCCGACCCTCTACGAGGGCCTCGGCCTGGCCCTGCTCGGCAGCCTCACGGGCGCCGCCGCCGGGCTGGCCACCGTCCTCGCACTGGGCGAAGGAGTCCTGTCGGGGCACCTGCTGCCGGTGGCCGCCGCGGCGGGGACGGCGATCCTCGTCTCGACCGGCCTGGTCTGCGCGGCGCTGGCCGTTCCGATCCGCACCCTGACCCGGATCGCCCCTGTGCGCGTCCTGGCCGCGGACTGATTCGGCACGGAGGCAATCACCGCCGGCGCCGGGCCGGATACACCGTCCCCGGACGAGGTGAGGCAGCGGGAGTTGATGAGCGGTGGTTCGACAGGCCGTGCTGAACTGGGAGTACGTCGTTGTCGAGCGACGGAATGGACGGATGCGGGTCGGCAGTGGTGGCAGGGTGCGCCGGACGCGTCCGGCGGAGCCGAGTACGCCAGGGCGCCGTGCTTTTGGCGATCACCGCTGCTCCAGCCCTCCGTCTCACGCAGGCGGCCTGCTGGCCGCGGCCTCTTCGCGCTCGGCCTGTCGGGCAACGCAAGGGGACTCGGGCGGCGGTAACCACGCGCCGGGTGTGTCATTCGGCAGGGGTTACCGCGTGCCGGTGTGTCATTCGGCCCTGATGTTGTCCACGTACACGATGCCCTTGGTCGCCGCGCCGCTCCCATGGACGAGGTACAGATTGAACGCCGTCACCTTGGCGAGGTGAGCCGCGTCGAGCACGGCTCCGGAGTGTGCGGTGTCCCAGGGAGCGGGCGTGAACTCGTTGAAGGGTGCCCTGACCTCCTGCCCGCTCGTGTCGGACAGCGGAACCTGGTACCAGAAATCGACTCCGCCGGCGACGACCTGGAACGCCCCGCCGTTTGCGGAACCGTCGCCCTGCAGCCACAGCGCAAGGGACGTGAAGGCGGACCAGTCCGCGTCGACCGGCTTGCCTGTGCCGGTGAACTCGGCGCCGGTGAAGTCGTACGCGCAGGCCAGTCCGTAGGAGCCCGAGGACTTGTGGTCGGCGGACAGGGTGAGGGTGTGGGAGTTGACATGGGTGTACGCCTGGCTCAGGGCGACATCGTCTCCGGCGTATCCCTCGAAGTCGTCGACCCAGCCGGCAGGCAGGGGTGCGACCTCACCGAGGAGGACCACGGCCGAGTCGGTGAGCGTCTTGCCGTCCACCCGCGCGCTCACGGTGAGGGCCACCGAGCGGTTGTTCCGCAAGGCCGGGTCGATCGACCAGTCGCCCGAGTAGAAGCCGTCGGCGTCGAGGCACAGCCGTCCGGCGCGTCCGCCGTTCACGCAGTAGGTGACCCGGCTCGCCCTCGCGGGTGTGACACGCACCCGGACGGTGGTCTTGGAGGCCGCTACGCGCTGCCGGTCCGTAGGGGTAACGAGGTGCATGAACGGGGCGTTCCGGACAGCGGTGGTGCGAGCGGAGTACACCCCTCGGAGATCGGCGGCGAACAGGGTGTAGGGGTCCTGGTGGTAGGCGACGAAGTCCGGCAGCAGGACGTGGCCCGGGTACGGGACATAAGCACGCTTGGTGCCTCCGAAGTTGGCCCAGGTGAGCATGTACGTCATCTCACGGGCCAGCGGATCCGCCTTGACGGCCTGCAGCAGCTGGGTGAACCACTCCAGGTTGCGGACCTCGGTGCCGCCCTCCCCGAACTCGGTGAAGGCCGGCACCTTGTCTCGCTCGTTCGCCAGCCGGACCACCATCGCCAGATCCTTCACCACACCGTCCAGCCAGGGGGTCGGTCCGGCGTTTTCGTCGTAGGAGTCGTAGCCGAGGATGTCGACGAAACGGTCGCCGGGGTAGGTCTTCAGGTAACCGGTCGGGTCGCCTCCGAAACTCGAGTTGGGCGAATAGGCGTAGAGCAGGTTGTGGACGCCCCTGGTGTCGCGCAGGTACTCGACGGTGTAGCGGAACACCTCGATGAACTCGGCCGAGGTGGTGTGGCCGGCGCCCCACCAGAACCAGCCTCCGTTGTTCTCATGGAAGGGGCGGAAGATGACCGGGATCGCGGTGCCGTCCGGCCGCCGCGCGCCCTTGACCGCCTTCGCGACGCGGTCGAGGAAGGTGTTGAAGTCCGCGTGCTTCGCGCCTCCGGGAAGGATCTGGCTGACCACTCGGCCCGTTGTGTCGTAGAAGTTCTCGCCGGTGACGAAGTTCGGCAGGTGAGCGCTGAGGGTGTTGATCCCGCCGCGGGCGTCCCCCTGCCGGATGCACCGGCTGAGCGCGGCGATGTTCTCGGCTTCGGTCCCGCCCTCGACGCCGGGGCGTTCGTCGCCGTCGAGGATGAGGGTGTCCCAGCCGAAGACTGCGGGGTAGTCGCCCACCGCGGCCCTGGTGTCGGACGCCTTGCCGTCGGGGGTGGTGAAGGTGAAGCCATAGGTGAGGTCGTGCTGGTGACCGAACAGGATGCCTTTGCCCTGCTGCCGCTTCAGGTATGCGAACAGCGCGCGGGTGGCGGGGGTCGCCTTGTCGTCGACGATCCGGACCGGTGCCGGCGCGCCGGCGAGCGCCGTGGGGGAGGTCGCCGCGGCGGCCACCGAGGTCCGGGCGCCGGCTGCCGCGGCGACTGTGGCACCGAGGAGGATGAACGTGCGACGGTTCAGGGGAGAGCTGGGCATGTGTGTCTCCGTTTGACGTGGCGATCTCTCGCCAAGGGGAGGTGACCCCCGGGGGCCGGGGTGCACCGCCCCGAGGGGTGTCGTGGGCCGCCCCCGTCGGCGGCGCCAGGCGTCGTCGGGTACGGCGGCTGGTCGCCGTAGTCGTATGCCGGGCCGGGGGGACTCAGGTAGCTGTGGACAGGCGGCTGCTCGGCCTGCTCAGTCGGCCGTCGAACAGTCGTCGTACTCCGGGGGACGAGCCGTCTTCCACTCGCAGGTCTGCGGCCCAGAGCCGTGAACCGGGCCCGGACTGCTTCGTGGCGCCTCGCGCGGACCCGTCGCAGGTGCAGCGCTGGAGGAACAGGAAGACGACGAGCGTGGGCACGATGCGAGGACTGCATCGGTCGTGATGTCATCCCCGTGGGCTCCGACGGGGATGAGGAGTCGGAAAGGGTGGTCAGGGCCCAGGTGATCGGGTTGCCGTGGGGGCCGGCGACGGCTCTGTCCGAGGTTGCGGCCGGTCGCGGCTTCTCCGGTCGGAGTGCGTACTTCACCGCGGGGCCGACCTTGAGCAAGATCGTGGAGCCGTCCCTGGACTCCTTGACGATCTCGGTGTTGGCGCCAGGTCGTGGTCGTGCTCGGCGTGGTCCATCGGATCGTGCCGGTCCACGGCCGCCGTCGGTGCGCCCTCGTGGCCTGCGCCACCGCGAAGGCCGAGAACGTGGTTGCCGCCGCTGCAAGGGCGACACCGGTCGCCGCTGCCCTGAGCATCCAGGGGCTGTAGGTCACTTGTGGGGGTCCTTCCCGTGACGCGGTCGGCTGCAGGTCGATGGGGTCCTGGTCAGGGACATCCGCAACGCACGACAACGTGTGCTTCAAGTGGCGCTATTTGACTAGAGGTTGAGGAAGAAAGAAAGAGTTTGGCTTGTCTTGGCCCGAAGGCGTTCTCGCTCCTGGGCGGCGAAGACGTCCGGGGCATCCCCGATGGCGTGTTGGGGGTTTGTGTCAGATTGCGATCTCGAGCGTGAAATCTCGAGCGCAAGATCGTCGACTGGGTGACCTCCATGGACCCGATCGTCGACGGCGACGGCACCTGGCTGCCGATGACCACCTCGGTCACCGGGCCGGCCTTCACCTACGACGGGAAGACCTGGAAGGCCCCGGCGGGCTCGTCCGGCCTCGCGGGCCGCTCCTCGCGGGGAGAGCGCGTCCCCGCGTCCCGTCTCCTCCAGGATGCGGGTCGATGACGGATCTTGTTCGACCTGATGTCGGGTGGTCGAGTCCTGCTGTGGTGAGCGTCACGAGAGTCTTCGGGAGCCGTTGCGTACGCTGATCGCGGCCGTTCGTGAGGGGCGCCCCGGGAGCGTGAGGGCGACCCCGAGTGCTCCTCCCGACGCCTGATGCACCGTCAGGAAAGTCAGCATCCGGTCAGCATGAGTCCTGGAAAACCTGGGGAAAGCTGCCCGGACATGCGACTCGCTGTAAGGTGTGGAAACAGCCCTTGACCTGCAAAAACGCAGGCAGGGAGCCTACCTGTGGGAGTGCCCCGATGTTGCGTACCATGTTCAAGTCCAAGATCCACCGCGCCACCGTCACCCAGGCCGACCTGCACTACGTGGGATCGGTGACCATCGACGCCGATCTCCTCGACGCCGCCGACCTGCTGCCCGGTGAGCTCGTGCACATCGTCGACATCACCAACGGCGCCCGTCTGGAGACGTACGTCATCGAGGGTGAGCGCGGCTCCGGTGTGATCGGGATCAACGGGGCCGCCGCCCATCTCGTCCATCCCGGCGACCTGGTGATCATCATCAGCTACGCTCAGGTGACCGACGCCGAGGCGCGGGCGCTGGAACCCCGCGTCGTGCACGTGGACCGCGACAACCGCATCGTGGCCCTGGGTGCCGACCCGTCCGAGCCGGTACCGGGCTCGGACCAGGAGCGCAGCCCGCAGGCCGTACCGGCCTGATCCGCACTCCGCCCCCCTCGAACCAGGAGCGTGCCCATGAGCGACATCGAGATCCGCGACGACCGGGCGGCGGGCCGCCTGGAGGCCTTCGGCGACGGTACGGACGGCGAGGTCGTCGGCCACATCGAGTACTTCGTCCTCGAAGCTCCCGGGCCCGCCCTGGTCCCCGTCCACACGATCGTGGAACCGGCTCACGAGGGGAAGGGCATCGCGGGTTCGCTGGCGCGTGAGTTGTACGCCATCGCCGGGCGCGAAGGCGTCGTCGTCGCCCCGCTGTGCCCGTACGTCACCAAGTGGGCCGAACGCCACCCCGACGAGGCGCCGGCCGCCGACCCGGAGCTGCTGCGGGCGGCGAAGGAGTGGCTGGTGGCGCACCCCGGTCGCTTCTGAGCCCGCCGTATCCCTTCTCACAAAGGCCTGTCGCCCGCATGCTCGCCCTCCTGCACACCTCGCCCGCGCACATCCCCGTCTTCGAGGCCCTGCGCGACGAGGATCACGAAGGCCTGGAACTGCGGCACTTCGTCGATGAGGAGTTGCTGGCCCGGGCCCGCCGGGAGGGGCCCGAGGCGGTGGCGGACGAGGTGCGGGCCGCGCTGGACGAGGCGGTCGGAGACGGTGCGCGGGCCGTCCTGTGCACCTGCTCGACCATCGGCGGCGTCGCGGAGGCGGCCGCCCCCGGTGTGCCGGTGCTGCGCAGCGACCGTCCGATGGCGGCGGCCGCGGTGGCCGCCGGTTCGCGGATCGTCGTGCTCGCCGGCGTGGAGAGCACCTTCGGGCCGACGGTGGCCCTGACCGAGGACGAGGCACGCCGCGCCGGACGGCCCGTGGAGGTGCGGACCCGGCTCGTCGAGGGTGCCTGGGACCGTTTCGCGGCGGGTGACGGCGAGGGCTGCGCCCGTCTCGTGGCGGCCGCGGCCGATGCGGTCACCGGCGCCGACGCGATCGTCCTCGCCCAGGGCTCCATGGCCCCGGCCCAGCACCTGACCAGCACAGCGATCCCGGTGCTGTCCAGCCCGCGTTCCGGCCTCGCTGCGGGCGCCCGGGCGGTGCGCGCCGGGTAGGCCCGGCTGGACGACGTGCCGTCCTGCGGGCGGGTGAGTGCGAAGGCGGCCGTCGGGTACGCGGGGCAGTAGTCCAGAGCCGACCTCGACCGACTGGCCGGAGGACACCATGACCCATCCACACCCCGACCCCGTACCGCCGAGCCCCACGCCTGGTCCGGGCCCGCAGCCGCCGGACCCGTACCCGTCGCCGGTCCCCGACCCCCAGCCACCGCCCGGCCCGGAGCCCACCCCACCGGCACCACCCGGCCCGGAACCCACCCCGCCCGCCCCTCCGGGTCCGGAGCCCACACCGCCCTCACCCCCGGACCCGACACCCGGGCCGTCGCCCTCGCCGATCCCGCCGGGACCGGAACCGGTGCCGAACCCGGAGCCGGGTCCGCCGCTGACCTGAACCCGGCGACTGGCGTACGGCTGCCGCATCACCGCCCCGCACCCGCGCCGACAGGGCCTCGACCGCCGCGGTCGGCGAGGCGGGGCAGACAAAGGCGGCGGGCAGCCGCTCGGGCCGCCCGCCGCCTCGTACAGGTGCCCCTGCTACGCGTCGACCTCCGACCGGTCCCCGCCCCACAGCGTGTGGAACGAGCCGTCCCGGTCCGTGCGCCGGTACGTGTGCGCGCCGAAGAAGTCACGCTGGCCCTGGGTCAGGGCGGCCGGCAGGCGCTCCGCGCGCAGGGCGTCGTAGTAGGCGAGCGCCGCGGCGAAACCGGGGGTCGGGACACCCTGGCGGGTGGCGGCGACGATGACCTCGCGCCAGTCGTCCTGGGCGTCCGCGATCTCCTGCGCGAACGTCTCGTCCGAAAGGAGGCTCGGCAGGTCGGCCCGGGTGTCGTACGCCGAGCGGATGCGGTCCAGGAAGGCCGCGCGGATGATGCAGCCGCCGCGCCAGATCGCGGAGACCGCGCCCAGGTCGATGTCCCAGTCGTACTCCTCGCGGGCGGCCGCGATCTCGTGGAAGCCCTGCGTGTACGACACGATCTTCGAGGCGTAGAGGGCCTGCTCCACGCGGTCCGCGAACGCCCCCGCCTCCGACTCGGACAGCGGGGAGGCCTTCGGACCTGCCAGCCCGCGCGAGGCCTCGCGCAGCGCCGCGTGGCCCGACAGCGAGCGGGCGAAGACCGCCTCCGCGATGCCCGACACCGGAACGCCCAGGTCGAGGGCGATCTGGACGGTCCAGCGGCCGGTGCCCTTCTGCTCCGCCTGGTCCACCACCACGTCCACGAACGGCTTGCCCGTCGCCGCGTCCACGTGGGACAGCACCTCGGCGGTGATCTCGATCAGGTAGGAGTCCAGGCGGCCGGTGTTCCAGGTGCGGAAGATGTCCGCGATCTGCGCGGGGGAGTATCCGGCCACATCGCGCAGCAGCTGGTACGCCTCACCGATCAGCTGCATGTCGGCGTACTCGATGCCGTTGTGGACCATCTTCACGAAGTGCCCGGCGCCGTCGGGACCGACATGCGTCACGCAGGGCGCGCCGTCCTTCGCCTTCGCGGAGATCTTCTCCAGCATCGGGCCGAGCGAGTCGTACGACTCCTTCGGGCCGCCCGGCATGATGCTCGGCCCGTTGAGCGCGCCCTCCTCGCCGCCGGAGACGCCCATGCCGACGAAGTGGATGCCCTGCTCGCGCAGTTCGCGCTCCCGGCGGCGGGTGTCCGCGAAGTGCGCGTTGCCACCGTCGATGATCATGTCGCCGGGCTCCAGGAGCGGGGCGAACTCCTGGATCACCGCGTCGGTCGGGTCGCCCGCCTTGACCATGATGACCAGGCGCCGCGGCCGCTCCAGCGCCGCCACGAACTCCTTGGCGGTCTCCGCCGCGATGAAGTCGCCCTCGTGCCCGAACTCCTCGACCAGGGCGTTCGTACGCGCCACTGTGCGGTTGTGCAAGGCGACCGTGTAGCCGTTGCGCGCGAAGTTACGGGCGAGATTGCGGCCCATGACCGCGAGTCCCGTGACGCCGATCTGGGCTGAGTTGCTCATTCGGTTGGCTCCTAAAGGATCCGGTATCGGTGGTGCCGGTCGTGCACGTCAGTATCGCCCCGAGGACCATCCTGACGTGCCGGTACGCCGAGCGCATGTCCGGGGTGGCCGACTTTTCGCAGGCAGATACGCACGACGGGCCCCAGCCGCCTCAGCCGTTCTGCAACCGGCGTGCCCCGCTGGTTGTTTGAGGGACAGGGCGGCCGATTGCCGTCTTGTCATGGCCTGTTCGGGGCGCTTAGTTTTGGCCCTTCTGGCATAGGTCGAGGGGGATCTCCATGGCCGTACGCGGCCGGCACCGCCGGTATCAGCCGAACAGGATCAACCGCGCCTCACTCACCGTCACGGTCGGCGGCGCCGGCATGGCGATCCCGCTGATCGGCACCGGCACCGCCCACGCGGCCGACGTGTCCACCTGGAACAAGGTCGCCGCCTGCGAGTCGACGAACAACTGGAGCATCAACACCGGCAACGGCTTCTACGGCGGGCTGCAGTTCACCCAGTCCACCTGGGAGTCCTACGGCGGCGGGAAGTACGCGCGGCGCGCCGACCTGGCCACCAAGGACCAGCAGATCGCCGTGGCGGAGAAGGTCCTGGAGGGGCAGGGGCCGCGTGCCTGGCCAGTGTGTTCTCAGAAGGCGGGGCTGACCCGGGGCGGCGGCAGCCCGGACGTCCACCCGGCCGCCAGGAAGACCCCCGCGAAGAGCTCCGTCGAGGACGTGAAGCCGCACTCCACGCCCCAGTCCCGGGCCGGTAGGGCCGAGATGTACACCGTGGTCCGCGGTGACTCCCTCTCCCGGATCGCCGAGACCGAGCACGTCCGGGGCGGCTGGCAGCGGCTGTACGCCGCGAACCGGAGGACCATCGGTGCCGACCCCGACCTGATCCTTCCGGGGCAGCGGCTGAGCCTGCGGGCGAAGGCCCCCGCCACGCACCACACGGCCTCCAAGTCCTCGGTGGAGACGGCCTCTTCGGCCACCGAGGAGAAGGCCACCACCAGCCATTTGCTGGTCGCTCCGGTGAGCGGCCCGATCGGCACTCCGTACCACGTGGCCGGGGCCTCCTGGTCGAAGGGCTACCACACCGGCGTCGACTTCCCCGTGCCCACCGGCACGACGGTGAAGGCGGTCGCCGCGGGCCGGGTCGTCTCCGCCGGCTGGGGCGGCGCCTACGGCTATCAGGTGGTGATCCGGCACGCCGACGGCCGTTACACCCAGTACGCCCATCTCTCGGCGATCTCCGTGAAGGCCGGGCAGGGCGTGGGCGGCGGGCAGCGCATAGGCCGCTCCGGGTCGACGGGCAACGCAACGGGCCCGCATCTGCACTTCGAGGTGCGGACGGGGCCCGATTTCGGTAGCGACATCGACCCTCTCGCGTATCTCAGGGCCGGTGGCGTCAGGATCTGACGCGTTCCCGGTGCCGGTCGACGTCCGGCGACGGGATGTACGAGCCGCCGTAGAAGGGGCCGTAGAAGCGGTAGCGGGCGGGGTCCGGGGGCCGTTCGTCGTCCTCGTCGTAGGCCACCGCGAGGACGGTGGGGCCGACCTGGGCGGGGACGAGGATCTCCGCGGGCAGTGCGGCCACCGGCTGCTCGGGGATCGCGGCGAGCAGGTCCTCGACGGGCTCCGTGACGGGGGTCGGCCCGGTGGTCGGCTGCGGTGCGGTCTCGGCTGCGGTGCGGGCGAGGCGCTCCGTCGTCAGCAGGATCAGGCCGCCGGCCGCGACCACGCCGCAGCTCAGGGCGAGCGCGGTGCCCGTGCTGCCGTAGCGGAAGGTTTCACCGAACATCGTGATGCCGACCGCGGCCGCCACCACCGGGTTCACGACGGTCAGCGTGGCCAGCGGGGCCGCGAGTCCGGCGCCCCGGTAGGAGGCCTGGGAGAGCAGCATGCCGGCCGTGGCGAAGACGCCGATCACGGCCAGGGCGGGGATGTCGGCCGCGGAGACGCCGGCCGTCCAGTCGACCGCGACGGTCTTCGTGAACACCGAGGACATGCCGAAGGCGATGCCGGAGGCGGTCGCGAGCAGCATGCTGCGCACCGCCGGGTGCCGGTGGGCGGCCCGGCCCGCGATCATCAGGGCCACCACGACGCTGCCGGAGACCACCGCGACGGCGATCCGCTGGGCCGTGTCCAGGGACTGGGCGTCGGAGGAGCCGACCAGGGCCAGCAGACCGGCGAGACCCACGGTCGCCATGATCGCGCCCCGCCAGGCGGTCGCACCGGCCTTGCGGCCCACGAACAGGGCCGCCATCGGCAGCGCGAACACTATGGTCAGTGCGCCCAGCGGCTGCACCAGGCTCAGCGGGCCGTAGGCCAGCGCCACCACGTGCAGCAGTCCGCCGAGGCCGTTGAGCGCCACCGCGGCCCACCAGGTCGGCCGGCGCAGCGGCGCGTACTCCTGAACGGGCGAGGACACCGCCACGTACTCCTGCACGATCGCCCCGCCGGCGTAGGCGACGGCGGAGACGAGCGAGAGGAGGACGGACAACGCGAGGGCACTCATGAGTTGCTCCTCTGCGTGTGGCGGGGGCGCTGAGCCCTGCGCGGCGAACGGTCGGCCTTCATAGCGAACACGATGCCTTGTCGATCTGTTCCCGTCGTCGTCCCAGAGCAGTCAATGGGTCCTACTGCCGATGGAGTACGAATCGGGCGCCGTCCTCCCCAGGGTGGGCGACACGGGGTGGACACCCTCCCGTGGGAGCCCCTGGGGAGCTTGGTACTACTGCTCTTCGTGGACCTCGATCAGGATCTTGCCGCCCTCGGACCGCTCGGCGGCTTTTTCGCACTGCGGACGGGCGGAGCGCCAGGCACGCCACTGCCGACGCTCGCCGACGCGTACGAGAACCGGTCATCCGATATGTACGGAAATGCTATTACTTTCCGGGTCGAAAAGGTCGCCCATGTCCTCCGTGCCCCCGAGTTGCGGATCGCGGCCTCGGTGGCCCAGCAGGGGCTGGCGGCCCGGCTCTGGTCGGTGACACTCGGCTGTGCGGCGCTGTACGGCCGCGTACCCGACCTGGATCCCGGGCTGCTGCACTGGAGCCCCGACGCCTCCGCCCCCGACGACCTGTGGCTCACCCAGGTCCGCCCGCTGCCCGCGGAGCCCGTGACCCTCGCGGACGTCGTCCTGCACGGCCACCTCGCCCCGCTGGCGACGGCCCTGCGGGCGCACCACCGGATCGCCCCCGGCCTGCTGTGGGGCAACGCGGCCTCCGCGCTGGCGGGAGCCGCCCGGCAACTGGACCAGTGGGCGCGCCTGCACGGCCGTACCGAGACCGCCGCCCGCACCCGCACCCTCGCCGCGGAACTCCTCGCCCACCCCCTCCTGTCGGGCACCGGCGCCCTCACCGGCACCTCCTTCCGGCGCCGCAGCTGCTGCCTCTACTACCGTGTGCCCGGCGGGGGCATATGCGGTGACTGTTGCTTCACACGACCGCCGCGCTCTTCCGCGCACGGCGCATCTGGGTGACCATGAGGGAACCGGTCGCCGAGAGCTGGGGGTTGCGGGTGCGAGTCGGACTGCTGACCCGGGAGTACCCGCCGGATGTGTACGGCGGCGCCGGCGTCCATGTCGAGTTCCTCGCCCGGGAGTTGAACTCCCTGGTCGACATCGAGGTGCACTGCTGGGGCGAGGGCCGCGGAGTGGGCGTCGTACGCCACCGCCCCTGGGCCGTCCTGGACACCGCCAACGACGCGCTGCGCACCTTCTCCGTGGACCTCGCGATGGCCGCCGGCCTCGAAGGCCGCGAACTGGTGCACTCCCACACCTGGTACGCCAACCTCGCCGGCCACCTCGCCAAGATGCTGTACGGCATACCGCATGTGATGACCGCCCACTCGCTGGAGCCGCTGCGCCCCTGGAAGGCCGAGCAACTCGGCGGCGGGTACGCCCTCTCCAGCTGGGCCGAGCGCACCGCGATCGAAAGCGCCGACGCCGTGATCGCCGTCTCCGGCGCCATGCGCGAGGACATCCTCACCTGCTATCCGGCCCTGGACGCGGCCAAGGTGCAGGTCGTGCACAACGGCATCGACACCACGCTGTACCGGCCCGACCACGGCACCGACGTGCTCGACCGCATCGGCCTGGACGCCGACCGCCCGTACATCCTGTTCGTCGGCCGCATCACCCGCCAGAAAGGTGTGCCCCATCTGCTGCGCGCGGTCCGGGACATCGACCCGGGCGTGCAGGTCGTGCTCTGCGCCGGGGCGCCCGACACTCCGGAGATCGACCGGGAGTTCCGCGACCTCTACCAGGAGCTCAGCCGCGTCCGCGAGCACGTGCACTGGATCCCGCAGATGCTGCCCCGCCCCGAGGTGATCCAACTCCTCACCCACGCCGCCGCGTTCGTCTGCCCTTCGGTGTACGAACCCCTCGGCATCGTCAACCTGGAGGCGATGGCCTGCGGGACACCCGTGGTGGCGTCCCGGGTCGGCGGCATCCCCGAGGTGGTGGACGACGGCAAGACGGGCCTGCTCGTCGACGTGGACGAGGACTTCGAGGCGGGCCTCGCGCGAGCGCTGGACCAGGTGATCGGCGACCCGGAGGCCGCCGGGCGGATGGGCGAGGCCGGCCGGGAGCGCGCGGTGGGGGAGTTCGGCTGGGACGCCGTCGCCCGCCGTACGGTCCGTCTTTACGAGGAGATCCTCAAACAGGAATAGAACGGCCGGGTTCCTCGAACAGGCTTACTGGGCGCTGCTCAGGGGCAGGCATGGATCAACCACGGTGAGGGGAGCGGCCATGCGTCGTGGCGGACCTTCGGTGCTCGGGATCGTACTGGCGGGCGGAGAAGGCAAACGCCTCATGCCCCTGACTGCGGACCGCGCGAAACCAGCGGTCACCTTCGGCGGGACCTACCGCCTCGTCGACTTCGTGCTGTCCAACCTCGTCAACGGCGACATCCTGCGCATCTGCGTGCTGACGCAGTACAAGTCGCACTCGCTGGACCGGCACATCACCACCACCTGGCGGATGTCGAGCCTGCTCGGCAACTACGTCACCCCGGTCCCCGCCCAGCAGCGGCTCGGCCCGCGCTGGTACCTGGGCAGCGCCGACGCGCTGCTGCAGTCGCTGAACCTGGTGCACGACGAAGGGCCCGAGTACGTGGTGGTGTTCGGCGCCGACCACGTCTACCGCATGGACCCGCGGCAGATGCTCGCCCAGCACATAGAGAGCGGCGCGGGCGTCACGGTCGCGGGCATCCGCGTGCCGCGCTCCGAGTCCTCGCAGTTCGGTGTGATCACCCCGGGCTCGGACGGCCTGACGGTCGAGCGCTTCCTGGAGAAGCCCGTCGATCCGCCCGGTCTCGCGGACGACCCGGAGACGATCTTCGCCTCCATGGGCAACTACATCTTCACCACCAAGGCGCTGATCGAGGCACTGCAGCGGGACGCCGACGACGAGAACTCCGTGCACGACATGGGCGGCTCGATCCTGCCCCAGCTCACCGAGCGCGGCGAGGCCCAGCTGTACGACTTCAGCGCCAACCACGTGCCCGGCGAGACCAACCGCGACCGCGGCTACTGGCGCGACGTCGGCACCCTGGACGCGTACTACGACGCCCACATGGACCTGATCGCCGAGCGGCCCGCCTTCAACCTGTACAACCGGCAGTGGCCCATCTACACCCACTCCAACCAGCTCTCCCCGGCCCGCTTCAACGCGGGCGGCATGGCCAGCGAGTCCATCATCAGCGCGGGCTGCCTGATCCGCGGCCAGGTCACCCGCTCCATCCTGTCGCCCGGCGTCAGGGTCGACCCGGGCGCCGTCGTCCAGGGCTCGGTGCTGCACGACAACGTCCACATAGGGCGGGGCGCGGTCGTGCGCGGGGCGGTGCTGGACAAGAACGTCGAGGTGCCGCCGGGCGCGACGATCGGCGTCAACCCGGAGCGGGACGCGGAGCTGTACACCGTCTCCAAGGGCGGAGTGATCGCGCTCGGGAAGGGACAGCTGGTCACGTAGGCGCCGGGCGGGTCAGCCGGAGGCCTCCCGCATCGCCTTGAGGTTCTTCATGATGGCCTCGCTGGTGGGTCGCACCTCCCGGGTCGGGCTGAACTGCAGGGCCTCGGTGCCGGGCGCGGTGCGCACGGGGACGTGACCGGGCGGCGTGTAGTAGGCGTCGCCCTCCTCGTAGACCTCGTCGTGGTCCGCGTAGTGGAAGGTCAGCTGGCCTTTGAAGACATAACCCCAGTGGGGGCACTGGCACCGGTCGTCGGGCAGTCCCTTGAGCAGTGGTGTGTGATCGATGTTCTCGCGGAAGGTCACGAAATCCACCGTGTAGTCGTCCAGCTCCTCGGAGCGGTCGAGAACGATCCCGAAGTCGCCGCCCTGGCTGGCCGTCTCTCTGGATACCTTCGACATCTCCCTCACCCCTTTCTGCCGAGTGACATCCCCATTCTTCGCCGGTGCGGGCGAGGGGGCCACTTGTCGCTCGGGCCTCGGCTTGTCATGTCCCTGGACGCAAGGCGGAATCCGTGTTGTCATGCCAACTGCTGTCCATGACAACGTTGTTATGGGGGTTCCGTGCACATCACCCTCGACCAGGGCTTCTGGCCCGACGGCCTGTACACGGCACCCGCCGACGAGGCCCTCGCGTACGACCCGAAGGTCCACAAGCAGCTCGGCTTCAACGCCGTGCGCAAGCACATCAAGGTCGAGCCCGACCGCTGGTTCTCCTGGGCCGACCGGCTGGGCCTCCTGGTGTGGCAGGACATGCCCGCGAGGACCGCCGGGGTGAACCCGTCTGCCGAGGCCCGCGCCGAGTACGAGCGCGAGATGAAGCAGATGATCGACGAGCACATCAGCAGCCCGTCGGTCGTCATGTGGGTCACCTTCAACGAGGGCTGGGGCCAGTACGACGAGGCCCGCATCGCCGACCAGGCGAAGGCCTGGGACCCGACCCGGCTGGTCAACTCCGTGTCCGGGCTCAACCTCGGGGCCGACGGAGGCACCGGCGACATCATGGACGAGCACGGCTACCCCAGCCCCGTCCTGCCACCCCACCCCGACGGCCGACGCGCCCTGGTCAGCGGCGAGTACGGCGGCCTCGGCCTCGCCGTGCCGGGACACGCCTGGTCCGTGCAGCAGTCGTACGTCGACGTCGACCCGGCCGCCTGCACCGACGACTACCTGGCCAGACTCGCCGAAGTGCACGCGCTGGCCTGCCAGGGGAGCAACGGCGCGGTCCACACCCAGATCTCCGACGTCGAGGGCGAGCTCAACGGCCTGCTGACGTGCGACCGCAAGGTGCTCAAGCCGGACGTCCAGCGTGTGCGCACCGCTCAGCAGGCCCTGATCCGCGACGCTTCCCAGACGACTCCCGCAGGCTGTCCCACCCCCTGAACCCCGGAGGAGGACCTCCGCCATGAGATGGACCCGGCGCCTGCGCCTGTGCACGGCAGGTGCGCTGGCAGCCTCCGCGCTGTTCGCCGCACCCGCCACCGCACGGGCCACCGAGCCGAACCACCGTCAACTCACCGATCTGGTCAACCCGTTCATCGGTACCGAGAACGAGGGCAACACCTATCCCGGCGCCGCCGTGCCCTTCGGCATGGTGCAGCTCTCCCCGGACACCGGCCACAACACCGGTTACGACCACTCCCAGAACCACATCCGCGGCTTCTCCCTGGTCCATCTGTCGGGCGTCGGCTGCGGGCTCGGCGGGGATCTGCCCGTGCTGCCGACCACGGGTGACGTCACGCAGACGGACTACGCCGAGTACGCCGCCGAGTTCAGCCACGACGACGAGGCCGCCGGCCCCGGCTACTACCGGGTCGGCCTGAAGAACGGCATCGAGGCCGAACTCTCCGCCACCGCGCGCACCGGCGTGCAGCGCTACACCTTCCCGGCAACCGACAAGGCCGACGTCCTGCTCAACGCGGCCCAGTCGCTGCACACCACGGTCTCCACCAAGGTCGAGATCCTCGACAGCCGCACCGTGCGCACCGCCATCACCGGCCGCGGCTTCTGCCAGGACACCCAGCCGTACACCGTCTACACGATCACCCGCTTCGACCGTCCCTTCACCGCGTACGGCACCTGGGACGGCTCGACGGTGACCGCTGGCTCGAAGAGCGGGCGCGACGGCGCGTTCGTCCGCTTCGACACCACCAAGGACCGCACGGTCGAGGCGACCACCGCCCTGTCCTACGTCGACGCGCACGGCGCCGCGGTCAACCTGGGGGCGGAGGGCGGGCGTTCCTTCGACGCGGTACGCCATGCGGCGCAGCAGGCGTGGGAGGACCGCCTCGACGACGTACGGGTGAAGGGCGGCGCGGACAGCCTGCGCCGGACCTTCTACTCGGCGCTCTACCGGTCCTTCCTGGCCCCGAACATCGGCAGCGACGCCGACGGCCGCTACACCGGCTGGGACCAGAGGATCCACCGCACCGACGGCTTCACCTACTACCAGAACTGGTCCCTCTGGGACACCTACCGCACCCAGTCCCAGCTGCTGTCCCTGCTCGCGCCCCGCGAGGCGCGTGACATGGCGATCTCGGTCATCAGGATCTCCGAGGAGAGCGGCTGGCTGCCCAAGTGGGGCTACGGCACCGTCGAGACGAACATCATGACCGGCGACCCGGTCACCCCGTTCCTCACCAACGCCTACCAGCAGGGGCTGCTCAAGGGGGCCGAAGGATACGCAGCGCGGGCGTACCGGGCGCTGAAGCAGAACGCGGACGGGGTGCCGCCCGCCGACTCGCCGGCGGTGGGCCGGGAGGCCAACAGGGAGTACATCGCAGAGGGGTTCGCGCCGTACATCAAGGGCCGCCCGCATGTGAAGCCGGGCGATTCGGACTACGACCACGGTGCCTCGGCGACCCTGGAGTACGCCCTGTCGGACGCGATGCTCGCCCAGATGGCCCGCGACCTCGGGCATGCGGTGGACGCTGACCGGTATGCCGCCCGCGCGCAGAGCTACCGCCACCTCTTCGACCCGTCGACCGGCTTCTTCCGCGCCCGCGACGCCTCCGGCGCCTTCACCGGACCGTCCGACCCGGCGCGGAGCGAGGGCTTCCACGAGGGCACGTCCTGGCAGTACCAGTGGCTGGTGCCGCAGGACCTGCCGGGCATGGTGGGCCTGATCGGCGGCGAGCAGGCCGCGAACGACCGGCTCGACTCCTTCTTCGCCTACGACCGGCTGCTGGCCGACCCGGCGAAGACGGCCCGCGAGGTGTGGGTCAACGGCCCGTACGACTACTACAACGCCGACAAGTACAACCCGCAGAACGAGCCCGACCTCATCGCCCCGTACACCTACCTCTCGACCGGCGAGCCGTGGAAGACGACCGACGTCGTACACGCGGCGCTGACCCTGTTCACGGACGGCCCGACCGGTATGACCGGCAACGACGACCTGGGCACCATGTCCGCCTGGAACGTCCTGTCGTCGATCGGGATCTTCCCGGTGCAGCCCGGCTACGACACCTGGGGACTGTCCACGCCGGTCTTCGACCGTGTCGACCTGACGCTGGACCGCCGCTACTTCCCGCGCGGAGCCCTGACGATCACCGCGCCCGGCACGTCCGCCGCCGAGCGGTACATCCAGTCGGCCCGCACGGACGGGAGGCCCTACGAGCGCACATACCTGACGACCGGTTCCCTGCGCTCCCTGCGCGCGCTCGACTTCACGGTCGGCCCGCGCCCGTCCGAGTGGGGAACCTCGGCGCAGGCGGCGCCACCTGCGCTGAAGTGACCTCAGATGTCTCTGGAGTCCCGCCTCTCACGGAGGGGCGGGACTCAATCTGCTGCTGTGCAGTACAGGGCCGGGCATGGGGCCGCTGCCGGTCTTGATGTGTGGTACTGCTTTCGAGCTGGATTTGTTGAGCCCGAGCACGCCTGACGGCGGTTATGTGGAGGCCGTGATGCCGGAACCCGTGGGCGAGGACCAGGCCCCGCGCAGCACGTTCATGTTGATCTTTCGTGGGGGTGCTGTTTCGCGGCCCGACCTGTCGCCGTCCGAGCTTCAGGCCCATGTCGAGAAGTGGTACCGCTGGTCGGAGAAGCTGGCCGGACAGGGCAGGCGCAACACCGGAATCGAGCTCGGGGGTCCGGGGGCCACAGTTCACGGTCGCGACCTGGTCACCGACGGACCGTACGCCGAGTCGAAGGATCTGGTGACCGGCAGCATGATCTTCGAGGCGGCCTCGCTGGAAGACGCCGTCGAGGTCGCGCGCGGGTGCCCGACGTACGAGTTCGGCGGGTCCGTCGAGGTGCGGCCGGCCCACGCTCATCGGGTCTGACACTCATGACCGAAGACCCCGATCCGCTCCCACCTGCGGAGCTGGTGGAGGACCTGTTCCGCAGGGAGTACGCGCACCTGGTCAGCGCGCTGGTCCGGGTCCTGGGCCCGTCGGACATCCCGCTCGCCGAGGACGTCGTCCAGGACGCGCTGGTGAGCGCCATGCAGGCGTGGCGCTTCGGGCTGCCGCGGGACCCCAAGGCGTGGATCATCCGGGCAGCCCACAACCGGGCGATCGACATCATCCGCCGGGAACAGCGGCGCCGCTCGTTCCTGCCCGAACTGGCGACGACGACGGCGCTGACCGACACCATCGAGGCGGCCCTGGCTCCGGCTGCCGAGGCAACCAGCCAGCTGGCGATGATGTTCGCTGTCTGTGATCCCAGCCTGAGCCGCGAGACGCAAGTCACCCTGGTCCTACGGTGGCTGTGTGGTCTGTCGCCCAAGGAAATCGGTCAGGCGTTCCTGGTGGACACCCAGACCATCGATCGGCGCCTGCACCGCGGCCGCGGACGCCTGCGTGCGCTGGGCCGGTTGCCCGACGTGGACGAACTGCCCGACCTCGACGTCCGGCGGGGCTCGGTCCTGCGATCGCTGTATCTGCTGTTCAACGAGGGCTACCACGGCAGCAACCCGCAGGACCCGGTCCGTCCCTTTCTGTGCGACGACGCTCTGCGTCTCACCGAGCTCCTGCTGCAGACGAAGACGACCGCGCATCCGGACGTGCACGCTCTGGCCGCCTTGTTCTGCTTCGGCGCTGCCCGTCTGTCCACCCGCATGGACGGGCAAGGCGTCTTCGTCCCCCTGGAGGACCAGGACCGGAGCCGCTGGGATCGGGCGCGTATCGAGAGCGGTCTGATCCATCTCGCCCACGCGGCCACCGGGGACCACATGTCCCGTTGGCATCTGGAGGCGGGCATCGCCTGCGAGCACGCGATCGCGCCGTCGGTCCAGGAGACGAACTGGGACCGGATCATCGGCTTCTACCAGCTCCTCGCCGAACAGTCCCCGAGCCCCGTCGTGGCGCTCAACCGTGCGCTGGCCGTGGCCGAACGGGACGGCGTGGACGAGGGCCGCCGCGAGCTGATCGCCTTGGCACAAGAGCCCAAGCTGTCCCGGTATCCCTTCTACTGGGCGGCACGTGCCGACCTGGAACGGCGGGCGGGTCGCCATGTGCCGGCCCGGGAGCACTACGAGCACGCGATCGCGCTGGCCCGCAGCCCCGCTGAGCGCGCGGCCTTCGAGCGCCGGATCGAAAGCCTGAAAATCTCCTAGAGGCGTGTCCGGTTTCGGCGGCCGCCGTTCGTCCTCCTCCTGAGATCGCCCGATCAGACCAGGAGAGACCGATGCCGGAGCCGTCACACGACCTCATCAAGGACCCCTGCAAAGAAGGACCTCCGCCCGCGACGGGACGCCGAGGCCTCGAACGCAGTGCGACAGGCGCCACCGCGGTAGACCCCGTCAACGACCTCGGCGGCGGCAATGCCGTGCCATCAGGCCACGTGCACCGGTGGCGCGCGTTCTCGCTGCTGGCCGTGGCGTACTTCATGACGGCCGTCGACATGCTGATCGTCAACGTCGCGCTGCCGACCATCGGCCGGGAGTTGCACTTCGCGCCGCCGGACCTGCAGTGGGTGGTGACCGCCTACGCCCTCACCTTCGGCGGGTTCCTGCTGCTGGGAGGGCGCGCCGCCGACCTGCTCGGACGCAGGCGCGTGTTCACCGCCGGGCTGGCGCTGTTCACCGCGGCCTCGCTGGCCTGCGCGCTGGCCGACAACGGCATCTTCCTGATCATCATGCGGGGCGTCCAGGGCCTGGGCGCCGCCCTGGTGCTGCCCGCCGCGCTGTCGATCGTGATGAACATGTTCACCGAGGGCGCCGAACGCAACAAGGCACTCGGCCTGTGGGGTGCCATCGGAGCCAGCGGTGCGACCGTCGGCGTGCTGGCCGGCGGTGCCCTCACCCGGTATGCCGGCTGGCCCTACATCTTCTACCTGAACGTGATCGTCGGCGGCGCCGCGCTGCTGCTGACCCGGCGAGTGGTGCCGGAAAGCAGGCTGCGGGACGCACGCCGCCGCTACGACCTGCTGGGCGCCGTCACGGTGACCGCGGCACTGGTGATCATGGTGTACGCGATCTCGCAGGCGCCGACCGCCGGGTGGACGGCCACCCGGACCCTGGCCCTGCTCGCGTTGTCGGCGGTCCTGCTGGCCGCGTTCGTGGCCATCGAGGCCCGGGCAGAAGCGCCGCTGCTGCCGCTGCGGTTGTTCCGGCTGAGCACCCTCGCCGGGTCCAACGCCGTGGGGTTTCTGCTCGGCGCCGGTTTCTACGGATACATCTTCATCGGCACCCTCTACATGCAGCAGGTGGTCGGCTACTCCGCGATGAACACCGGCCTCGCCTGGCTCACCGTAGGCCTGACCGGAGTGGTCCTCGCCGGGCCCGCGCAGATGCTCGTCACCCGCACCTCCATCAGGCTGGTGATGGCGGCCGGACTGACCCTGACCGGCGCCGGGATCCTGTGGGCGGCCCAGGCGCCCGCCCACGGCAGCTTCTGGGCGCACCTGGCCGGCCCTTTCTTCCTCACCGGAACCGTCACCTGGATCTTCATCCCGGTGTCGATCGGAGCCCTGGTCGGCGTCACCGAACGGGACGCAGGCATCGCCTCCGGCCTCATCGACTCGTCCCAGCAACTCGGCGGCGCGGTCGGGATCGCCGTCGCCTCCACCCTGGCGGCCACCCGGGCCCGCGACCTCCAGGCCCGGGGCCACGCCCTCACCGACGCGCTCACCGGTGGTTTCCACACCGCCCTGTGGGTCTGCGGACTGATCGCCCTGGCCGCCGTTCCCATCGCCTTCTTCCTCATCCGGCGTACCGACATCACCCCTCAGGAGAGCCACCATGCGCAAACTCATCGAATCGACACTCGTCACGCTTGACGGCGTCATCGAAGCCCCTGAACGCTGGTCCCTTTTCGACGACGAGTCCTCGGCGTACTCGCTCGAACAGCTCGGCAGCTACGAGGCGTTCGTCATGGGCCGGACGACCTACGAGACCTTCTACGCCAACTGGGGCAACGTCACCGGCAACCCGTACATCGAGCGCATCAGCGCCATGCCCAAGTACGTCGCGTCCCGATCACTGACCGAGACGACGTGGAATGCCACCCTGCTCGGTCCCGACCCGTCCGGCGCGATCGCGAAGCTGAAGAGCCGGCCCGGCAAGGACCTCATCAAATACGGCACCACTCGTTTCGACGCGGACCTCGTCCGACACCACCTGATCGACGAGTTCCGCTTCTGGTACATGCCGGTCGTGGCGGGCTCAGGGCAACGGCTCTTCGAACACGTGGACACCGCAGGGCTGCACCTCAGACTCACCGACGAGAAACGGCTGCAGAACGGGTCGGTCATCCTCACCTACGTGCCTGACTGACCTCGCCTCCCGAAGTGCTGGGCGGCCTCCGCCCACGTCAAGTACGGTGACTCGGCATGATCGAATCGGAGATGGAGATCAGCGAGGATCTGGTCCGTCATCTGCTCCGCGAACAGCATCCGGACCTGGCCGACCTGCCCATCCGCGAAGTGGCGGGCGGCTGGGGCAACCAGATGTGGCGACTCGGTGACGAGTTGGCCGTTCGGATGCAGCGGATGGACACGAGCCCCGAACTGCAGCTCAAGGAGCGCCGGTGGCTGCCGATGCTGGCCGCGCGCCTGCCGCTGCCGATTCCCGTTCCCGTACGGGACGGCGCACCGTCCGAGCGCTTCCCCAAGATCTGGACCGTCATGACGTGGGTCGAGGGCACGCCATTGGATCACGGCTCGATCACCCGCGGCGACCACGCGGCCGAGACGCTGTCGGAGTTCCTCAGGGCGCTGCACGTGGAGGCGCCCGCCGACGCACCGACCGCTTCGGACTTCGGTGCTCATCCCAAGGACTGCGCGGACGGCTTCGAGCACTTCTTCGAGGCCGTCGCCCCTGCCGACCTCGCCGACGAGATCCGTGCGGTCTGGGCCGAGGCGGTGGCGGCCCCACGGTGGCAGGGCCCACCGGTGTGGGTGCACGGAGACCTGCATCCTGCGAACGTCGTCGTGGCGGACGGGACACTGGCGGGGGTCGTCGACTTCGGCGCCCTGGTCGCCGGCGACCCGGCGTGGGACCTCGCGGCCGCCTGGCTGCTACTGCCCGCGGGCGGCGCTGCACGGTTTTTCGACAGCTACGCGCAGGCGGACGAGGCAGCGGTGCGGCGAGCGCGCGGACTGGCCGCGATGAGGAGCCTGTTCCTGATGTCGATGGGCCGGAACGGAGACCACGGCCTGCCCGGCGGCAAGCCGAACTGGGGGCCCGCGGGCCGGTCCGCACTTGACCGTGTCCTGAAGGGCCCTTGGGGCTGTCCACGCCCCTGACAACCGCTTCCCTGCGCTCCCCGCACCCGCCCGAGTTCACGGTCGGCTCGCGCCCGTCTGAGTGGGGTGCGCCGGGGCGGGTGGCGCCATCTGTGCTGAAGTGACCTCGGGTGTGTCTTGAGTCCCGCCTCTCACGGAGGGACGGGACTTAATCTGCTGTTAACTGTGCGTAGCTTGATCGTACTTGACCGTAATCGCCTGGGGGCGGTTGACTGCTGGCTCACCCTTCGTCGACGCGAGGCAAGCCATTGACTTCTGACCTGCTCGCTCCTCTCGACCTGGCGTTCTGGAACATCGAGTCCGCGGAACACCCCATGCACCTGGGCGCGCTGGGGATCTTCTCGGCGCACTCGCCCACCGCGGGCGCCCACGCCGCCGACCTGCTCGCCGCGCGGGCCGCGGCCGTACCCGGACTGCGGATGCGCATCCGGGACGTATGGCAGCCGTCCCCGCTGCGGCCGCTGTCCTTCGGCAGCGCCACCCGTGAGCCCGACCCCGGCTTCGACCCGCTCCACCATGTGCGGCTGCACGCGCCGACCGCGGACTTCCACGCCGAGGCTGGCCGGCTCATGGAGCGGTCGCTGGAGCGCGGGCGGCCGCCGTGGGAGGCGCATGTGCTGCCGGGGGAGGACGGGGTGTCCTTCGCGGTGCTGTTCAAGTTCCACCACGCCCTGGCCGACGGCCTGCGAGCGCTGACCCTCGCCGCCGCCATCCTGGACCCGATGGACATGCCGGAGCGCAAGCCCCGCCCCGCGGAGCCCGGGCCCGGCCTGCTGCCCGACGTGCGCAAGCTGCCCGGGCTGGTCCGGGGCACCCTGTCCGACGTGGGACGCGCCCTCGACATCGGCGCCTCGCTGGCCGTGTCCAGCCTGGGGGTGCGCTCCTCGCCCGCGTTCACCGCCGAGGCCACCGGCACCCGCCGCACCGCAGGCGTGGTCCTCGACCTCGACGACGTCCACCGCATCCGCAAGGCCCAGGGCGGCACCGTCAACGACGTCCTGATCGCCCTCGTGGCGGGCGCCCTGCGCCGCTGGCTGGACGAGCGCGGCGACGGCAGCGACGGGGTCCGGCCGCGCGCCCTGATCCCCGTCTCCAAGCGCCGCCCGCGCACCGCAAGCCCACAGGGCAACCGGCTCTCCGGCTACGTGATACGGCTTCCCGTCGACGACCCCGACCCGCTCGGCCGCCTCGACACGGTCCGCTCCGCCATGGACCGCAACAAGGACGCCGGCCCCAACCGGGGCGCGGGCGCCGTCGCCCTGCTCGCCGACCATGTGCCCGCGCTCGGCCACCGGCTCGGCGGACCGCTGGTCAGCCAGGCCGCCCGGCTCTGGTTCGACATCCTGGTCACCAGCGTGCCGCTGCCCAGCCTCGGTCTGAAGCTCGGCGGCAACCCGGTCACGCAGGTCTTCCCGTTCGCGCCGCTGGCCCGCGGACAGTCCCTGGCGGTGGCCGTCTCCACCTACCGCGGACACGTCCACTACGGCCTCGTCGCCGACGCCCGGGCCGTACCGGACCTGGACCGGCTGGCCGCCGCCCTCACCGAGGAGGTCGACACGCTCCTCACCGCCTGCGGTTCCTAGCCTCCCGGATTTTGGAGGACTGGCCCGGCGCTCCGTACAATTCCCCGTTCGAAAGCGGACGCGGTCGGAGCGCCGCGCGGGTGATCAGGGAACGGCAGCGCGATGACGGTGACAGACGAGGGCTCGGCGATCACGGACGAGGTCGTGCACGAGCCTGTTGACGAGGTCGTGTACGGCCCCGGCATCGACCCGGAGCGGCTCGCCGTCTGCCTCAGCGTGCTGGAGGAACTCGACAAGCTCGAGGTCGACCACCCCGACGCGATCGCCGTGCGCCGGGCCACCGCCGGCATCTACCGCACGGTCAAGCAGCGCCGCCGCCAGGAGCGCCGGGCCGCCAAGACGGCCCACGACAAGGCGGTCACGGAGGCCACGGCGACCGGCTCCGCCCAGCGCATCGACGACGAGACCGAGGGCATCCTGCCGTCGTCGGCGACGGAGGAGGGCAAGATCGCGGGCATACTCCAGCGCCCCCGCTCCTGCTACACCTGCAAGACCCGGTACGTGGAAGTCGACTACTTCTACCACCAGCTCTGTCCCGACTGCGCCCGCCTCAACCGCGGCAAGCGCGACGCCCGCGCCGACCTCACCGGCAAGCGCGCCCTGCTCACCGGCGGCCGCGCCAAGATCGGCATGTACATCGCGCTCAGGCTGCTGCGCGACGGCGCGCACACCACCATCACCACGCGCTTCCCCAAGGACGCCATCCGCCGCTTCAAGGCCATGGACGACTCCGCGGACTGGATGCACCGCCTGGAGGTCGTCGGCATCGACCTGCGCGACCCGGCGCAGGCCGTGGCCCTCGCCGACCAGGTCACCGAGGCGGGACCGCTCGACATCCTGGTCAACAACGCGACGCAGACCGTGCGCCGCCTGCCCTCCGCCTACGCCGCCCTGGTCGACGGCGAGAGCGCCCCGCTGCCCGCCGGTGAGCTGCCCGCCCACCACGTCATCGGCGCCTTCAACTCCGGCGCCGTCGACGGCCTGGCCGCACTGCCCCTCGGCACCAGCGGCCTGGACGCCCAGCAGGTCGCCGACCTCGCCCTGGTCGCGGGCAACGCCAGCGTCGCCCGGCACCTCGACGGCACCGCCATCGACGCCGGCGGCCTGGTCCCCGACGTCGTCGACACCAACACCTGGGTGCAGACCATCGAGCAGATCTCCCCGGTCGAGCTCCTCGAGACCCAGCTGTGCAACTACACGGCGCCGTTCATCCTGATCAGCAAGCTGCGCCCGGTCATGGCGGACGCCGCCAGGAAGGCGGCCAGCAAGCGCGCGTACGTCGTGAACGTCTCCGCGATGGAGGGCGTCTTCGGCCGCGGCTACAAGGGCGCGGGCCACCCCAACACCAACGCCGCCAAGGCCGCCATGAACATGGTCACCCGGACCAGTGGCCAGGAGATGTTCCAGACCGACGGCATCCTGATGACCTCGGTCGACACCGGCTGGATCACCGACGAGCGCCCCCACTACGACAAGCTGCGCCTGGCCGAGGAGGGCTTCCACGCCCCGCTCGACCTGGTCGACGGGGCCGCACGGGTCTACGATCCGATTGTGCGCGGCGAGCAGGGCGAGGACCTGTACGGCGTCTTCCTGAAGGACTACGCGCCAGGCAAGTGGTGAACCACCGGCCCCGACGTGTGGCCCGGCGCCCGCAGGGAACCCGGACCCTGGTGATTACCGCGCCAGGGAGTGACCAATGAGCAGTCCACACGGCATTGATCCGCGAGCGCAGAACGACCCGCGCAACCGCTATCCGACCGACGAACAGTTCTATGGCAGCGACCGCCCCGACCATGCCGAACTGCCGGAGGACCGGCCGCGCGGCGGCGGGGGCACGAGTTCGGTGAAGCACCGCGGCACGTGGGCCACGGTCGCGCTCGTCGCCGGCATCATCCTGCTGATCCTCCTGGGGATCGCACTGTTCCCGTGAGGGAGCCACAGCCACCGTCACGAGCGAGGTGGTGCGTATGAGCGAAGACGGTCGTGGACGGCGTACTCCCGCGCGGAGTGCGCCGTCCTGACGCGTGTGCCCCCGTCCACCAGCAGATCCGCGCCGGTGATCCACTGCGCGGCGTCCGAGGCCAGCCACACCACGGCCCGTGCGACGTCCTCCGGCTCACCGATGCGCCCCAGCGGCAGCCCGGCGGCCAGTTCCTTCTCGCCCCGCTCCCACACGAACCGTGCCATCTCGGTGCGCACAAGGCCGGGGGAGACCGAGTTGACCCGCACCCTCGGCGCCAGCTCCCCGGCGAGCTGTTGCGTCAGATGCAGCAGCGCCGCCTTGCTGGTGCCGTAGGCGCCGACGTTCGGCCCGACATGCCCCGCCCCCTCCGTGCACACGTTGACGACCGAGCCGCCGTGCTCGCGCATCCAGGCCCGCCACGCCCACTGCACCAGCCGGAGCGGCGCCTCGACGTTCACGGCGAACGCCTCCCGCCAGGCCTCGGGATCGGCGTCCATGAGCGGCCCGTACGGCTGGTTCGTCGCCGCGTTGTTGACCACGACGTCGATCCGGCCGAACGCGCGCAGGGCCAGCTCCGTGACCTCCCGCAGATGATCCGGATCCGCGACGCTGCCGCTCACCCCGATGCCGCCCAGTTCCTCGGCCGTGGAGCGCACCTCGTCCGCGTCCCGCGCGGTCACGCACACCAGCGCCCCCGCCGCGGCCAGCTGTCCGGCGACGGCCCGTCCGATCCCGCGGGTCGCCCCGGTGACGATCGCGGCCCTGCCGTCGAGCCCGTACCCGTCGAATGCGTGGCCCTTGTGTGCGTACGACGACGTCATCGCCGTACCGTCTCATGACGAGCCGTCAGTCGACAGCCCCGAGAGGGGAGTTGCGTGCGGCGACCAGCCCCAGCACCGTGCGCCAGTCCTCCAGCACGCCCGCGTCGAAGCCGGCGCTGCGGCCCTCCTCGTCCGCCTGGCGCAGGCACTGCAGATCCTCGTCGGCGGCCAGCCCGCCGCGATGCTGCTCGCGCACCAGCCGGGCGACGCGCTCCCCGAGCAGGCCCCGCACCGCGTCGGCCGCGCACTGCGGGTGGGCGCTCTCGTCGCCCGGCCGCAGCAGGGGGCCGATCGCGTGGACCAGGCCCGCGACCTGGAGCTCCTTGTCGGCGGGGCGGCGGCGCCGCAGCAGTGCGGCGGTCTGCAGCGCATGCTGGTGCAGATCGACCCGGCGACTTCGCAGGCCGGGGGCGTCCCACGAACCCCGGCAGGCGTACAGCAGATCCATCAGCTCCTCGACACTGCGCAGCTCCATGCGCCAGTCCTTCCGCCGGACAAGCCGTTGCCGTCCCGTCAGCAGATCATGGCCGCCTTGCGATTCGGCCAACGGGACTTGAACTGCGTGGCCGGTTCACCGTGCTCCGTGACCTCGGGTCACCGGTCAGGCAGCCGTGTCCCCGGGAAGCCGCTGTCCCGTCAGCGCCGAGAAGCAGTGCACGCCCTCCGCGCGGATCGCCACCCGCAGCGTGGCCCCGGCGCCGTACGTGGGGCGTCCCGGGAGCCGGACGACGAGCCGGGCGAGCCCCTCGCCCGACCACGCCGTCGTGTGGAGGTAGGCGACGGCACCGGTGTCCTCGACCCTCTCCACCACGAGGTCCAGCCCCGGGGTGTCCCGGTCCTCGGGCGAGAGGAACTCGAACTGCTCGGGCCGGACACCGAGCACGATCTCGTCGGTGCCCCCGGCCGCGGCCGCGGCCACCGTGTCCCGGGGCAGCGGCACGTCGAGAGCGCCGAACCGGGCCCCGGCCGAGGACAGCGGAAGCCGGAAGAGGTTCATCGCGGATGAGCCGACGAAACCGGCCACGAACGTGTTGGCCGGGTGCGCGTAGACCTCCCTCGGCGTGCCCACCTGCTGCAGCGCACCGTCCTTGAGCTCGGCGAGGCGATCACCCACGGCCATCGCCTCGGCCTGGTCGTGGGTGACGTACACCGTGGTGATGCCGAGACGGTGCTGCAGCCGGACGATCTGCATCCGGGTCTGCGCCCGCAGCCGGGCGTCGAGATGGGACAAGGGCTCGTCCATCAGATAGACCCGCGGATCCCGCACGAGCAGCCGCCCCGTCGCGACACGCTGCCGCTCGCCGCCCGCCGGCGACCTGGGCGGACGGCCCAGGAACTGCTCCAGATCGAGGACGAACGAGGCGTACTCGACGCGCTGCCGGGCACGCGCCCGGGACATGCGGGCGATCCTCAGGGCGAAGCCGATGTTGTCGGCAGCCGACAAATGCGGGTAGAGGGCGTAGTCCTGGAACACCATCGCGATGTCGCGGTCCCTGGGCGGAAGATGGGTCACGTCCCGGACGCCGATGAGGGTCGAACCCGAGTCGACGTCCTCAAGTCCGGCGAGCATGCGCAGACAGGTCGACTTTCCACAACCGGAAGGACCGAGCAGGACCATGAACTCACCGTCCCCGATCTCGAGGCCGAGCGAGTCCACGGCCGGCCGGTCCATCGACGGGAAGCACCGGGTGGCCCGGTCGAAGGTGACGGACGACATGACATCCCCCTCCCGGACAGGCCCCTAGCACCCAGCATGGAACGGGTGTTGCCTTTTCGGCAGCCCTGTCTACCGAACGAGTGACAGGAGAGGGGTTGGAAACCGGACGACTTATGACAGTAACCCCAAGTTTTCAGCCCCATAGAGCGGACGCCCGCTCATTTGGTTAATCTGGAGCGGACGGACAGCACCAACGGGTCCAACCCACACCCACGTCCGTCCCGGGGCAAGCCGGCAGACAACGGCCTGTTCTGACACGAGTTGCCGGCGCCACCGCGTCCGAACTGCTTTCGACTCACACCCGAGCGGGCGTCAGGCGCCGGACTGCACAGTGGCCTGCATGCCCCGAGGGTGACCCGACACATAAGGAGTGCGCGGTGACACCGGAGAAGACGAATCGCGAACAGCGCCCCAAGGAACGCACGGAGCGCCCCGGCCGACGGTCGGACGAACTCGGCAGCCTGGAAGTCTGGGCCCACGCGGCCCCCATCCGTCTGGCAGGCTACGAGGACGACCTCGCCGAGCCCCACATCCTGCCCAGCGTGGACTGACCCGGCAGGACCTTCGCGATCGCCGGCTGCATGGGCGTGCGAGACTCACGCCCATGCAGATCAGAGAAGCCGCGGCCGAGGACTGGCCGCGGATCTGGCCTTTCTGGCACCGCATCGTCGCCGCAGGAGAGACCTACACCTGGGACCCGGACACCTCCGAGGAGGCGGCCCGGGCCCTTTGGATGAACCCGGCAAAACGGGTCTACGTCGTCGAGGACGAGGACGGCGCCGTCGTCGGCTCGGCCTTCGTCACCCCCAACTACGGCGGCCCCGCGGCGCACATCGCCAACGCCGGTTTCATGGTCGACCCCGACCGGGCCGGCCGCGGCATCGGCCGCGCCCTCGCCGAACACGTCCTGGCCGCCGCCAGGTCCCAGGGCTTCCGGGGGATGGTCTTCAACGCCGTCGTCGAGACGAACCCGGCCGTGCAGCTGTGGACGTCCCTGGGCTTCGAGATCCTGGGCACGGTCCCGGAGGCGTACGAGCATCCGCGTTACGGGCGGGTGGGACTGCATGTGATGTACCGGGCGCTGTAGGGCCCGCCGGTCGTGCCGTCCGATGACGGTGGTTCCTTGCGTCAGGCCCGGCGGGCGCAGGACGTGAGGCGATCGGCGAGCGTGACGACGAGCTCGCGCAGTTCGTCGGGGCGCTCGATGACGAACGGCCGGTCGAGTGCGGCGAGTACCGGAGGCAACCAGTCGAGCCGCTCCGCGCGCAGCTCGACGCGCAGCCAGTGCTCGGCCGCCGGGTCCTGGCCGGCGGCGGGCTCGTGCTCCTCCAGGCTCGCGACGCCGGCCGGAAGGCGGGCGCGGATCTGCTCGACCGTCCCGTGGATCCGCAAGGTCACCCGGTGCCGGTACTCGGCCGTGGCGAATCCGGACAGCACGCGCTGTGCCGGACCGGGACCCGCGGGCACTTCGAAGGAACCGGGCAGGGTCCGCGCGTCTGCGATGCGATCGAGCCGGAAGGTCCGGTCCTCGCCGACCCGGGCGTCCTTGCCCGTGACGTACCACCGGCCCGCGTGGGCGACGATCCCGTACGCGTGCAGGGTGCGCTCGCTGCGCCGTCCCTCGCGGTCGGTGTAGCGGATCGAGACCGGCCGGCGGTGGCGCGCCGCATCGGCGAGGGTGAGCAGGAGCCCGGCGTCGGGGTGGTCCATCTCGCCCGGCTGATCGGTGAAGGCGAGAGCGTCCAGCAGGGTGTCGAAGCGGCGGGCGATGTGCAGGGGCAGCACCCGACGGATCTTCGCCGACGCCGTCTCGTTCGCCGTGAGCTGCGCCGTCGTCAGGCCCGCTCGGCGGCCGGCGACCAGGCCGAGCAGCACGGCCAGTGCCTCGTCGTCGCTGAGCATGAGCGGAGGCAGGCGGTACCCGGGGGCCAGCCGGTACCCGCCGTAGCGGCCGCGCAAGGACTCCACGGGCACGTCCAGGTCGATCAGCTGGTCCACATACCGGCGCACGGTGCGCCCTTCGACGCCGAGCCGGTCGGCGAGCTCGGCCACCGTACGGGTGCCGCCCGACTGCAGCAGCTCCAGGAGTGTCAGCACCCGGCCGGTGGGTCGTGGCATGTTCGCAGCCTAACGCGAATACAGGACCGATTCTGTCCCCTATCTCTCCTAGCCTGCGACATGCACGCCTTCAGCACGGCCAAGGAGATTCCCCATGGACTTCGTCTCGATCCGCATCATCACCAGCGACGTCGCACGGCTCGTCGCGTTCTACGAACGAGCCACAGGGGCGCGGGCGACGTGGGCCACCGAGGACTTCGCCGAACTCAGGACCGCGGGCGCCACCCTCGCGATCGCCGGCACCCGCACCGTCCCGCTGTTCGCCCCGGGCTCGGCCCGCCCGGCGGACAACCACAGCGTGATCACCGAGTTCCTCGTCGAGGACGTGGACCGCGTCCACCAGAACCTGACCGGCTTCGTCACCGACTTCGTAGCCGGGCCCACCACGATGCCCTGGGGCAACCGGTCGCTGCTGTTCCGCGACCCCGACGGCAACCTCGTCAACTTCTTCACCCCCGTCACCCGGGAGGCCGTCGAGAAGTTCGCACGCTGAGGTCACGCCCAGCCCAGGGACTGCCTAGTCCTTGCGCCCCGTCACGGCGACCGTCACCCCGAGGCCGATCATGGTGAGGCCGCCGACGCCGCCGACCATCGAGAGCCGGCGCGGGGAGCGCGCGAACCAGCCGCGGGCGGTGGACGCGATCAGGCCCCAGACGCTGTCGGAGGCCAGCGCGATCACGTTGAAGACCAGGCCGAGCAGCAGCATCTGCGCCGTGACGTGTCCGCTGTCTCGCTCCACGAACTGCGGCAGTACGGCCGCGAAGAACACGATGGTCTTCGGGTTCGTGACGCCGACCGCGAACCCCTCCCAGAAGGTGCGCAGCCCGCTGTGTGCCGGCACCTCGCCGCCCGTGAACACGGCCCGCAGCGACCCTCGTTCACGCCACGCCTTCACCCCGAGATACACCAGGTAGAGCGCGCCGGCCAGCTTGAGCACGGTGAAGAGCAGCACCGAGCGTTCCACGACGGACCCGATGCCGAACGCCACCGCCACCACCAGCAGATAGGCGCCGAGCGTGTTGCCCACCACGGTGGTCAGCGCGGCCCGGCGCCCCTGCGCGAGCGCCCGCCCGATCACGAACAGCACACTGGGTCCGGGTATCACGATCAGCAGGAAGGACAGCGCCGCGAAGGCGAGCAGACGGTCGGTGGACATCATGCGATCCATGCAAGCACGGGCAGGGGCCGCTCTTCAGCCCTGTTTTCCGGGGACCACGGGCTTCCGCTCAGTCGATGCAGAACTCGTTGCCCTCGATGTCCAGCATCGGGATGCACGCATCATTGCCGTCGTAGAGCGTTTGCACGTGCACCGCGCCGAGCGGGACCAGCCGTGCGCATTCGGCCTCGAGTGCGGCGAGGCGTTCTTCCCCCACGAGTCCGGTGCCGACCCGCACATCAAGATGCACCCGGTTCTTGACGGCCTTCCCTTCGGGAACGCGCTGGAAGTACAGTCGCGGGCCGACACCTGTGGGATCCATACAGGCGAACCATGAATCCCGCTGCTCGGGTGGCTGCGAACGCTTGAAGTCATCCCAAGTGGCGAACCCCTCGGGCGGCGGCGGTACGACGTACCCCAGCACCTCACACCAGAAACGAGCGAGACGCTCAGGTTCGGCGCAGTCAAAGGTGACTTGGAACTTCTTGATCGCTGACATCGGGGCACCGTACCAAGGTCAGTCCAGCGGGGCCGTCCGCTGCCACGGATGCAGCTTCTCCAGTTGCTGCGCCACCTCCAGGAGCATCGCCTCCGAGCCCGGGCGGCCCACCAGCTGGATCGCGCAGGGGGCGCCGGAGGGCAGGATGCCGAAGGGGACGGACATGGCGGGCCAGCCGGTCAGGTTCCACGGCGGGGTCAGGGGTGAGTAGTTGGTGTTGGCGAGGACGTTGGCCAGCCAGCCCCGCTCGTGCCAGGCCACCGACCTGGGGGAGCGGCGGGCGAGCGCCGGGGTGAGCAGCACGTCGTACTCGGCGAAGAAGGGCTCCATCCGGCGGCGCAGTCGCTCCCGGCTGTCGCCGCCCCGGACGCTGCTCAGGAATCGGCGCCCGATGGTGGCGTGCACCCGGGTGCGCCGGTTGAGCAGGCGCGGGTCCAGCCCCTGGGCGTCCACCGCCGTGCCCGCCGTCCAGTGGGCGAGGGACATCGTGCTCAGGGAGAGCGGGTAGGGCGGGTCGTCGCGGCGGACCTGGTGACCTGCCTTGATCAGGACGCCGGCCGCGTCGCGGGCCGCGGTGGTGTACGGCGTGCTGATGGTGACGCCGGCCAGGGGGCTGCGCAGTGAGACGGCGATCTTGCGCATGGCGGGCTCGGACGGCGGCGCCGCCCCGGTGTCCGCCAGCACCGCCAGCATCAGGCGGGCGTCCTCGACCGTCGTGGCGAGCGGACCGTTCTCGGACATGCCGAACCAGTCGCCGTCGCTGATGCCCGCCGGGACGACCCCGTGTCCCGGCTTGATGGTGACCAGGCCGCAGTTGGCGGCCGGGATGCGCAGCGAGCCCATGCCGTCGTTGCCGAGGGCGATCGGCACCAGGCCGGCGGCGACCGCGGCCGCGCTGCCGCCAGAGGAACCGCCCGCCGTGCGGGTCAGGTCCCAGGGGTTGCGGGCGGTGCCGTGGACGCCCTCGGTGGTGCCGAAGACGCACAGTTCGGGCACGTTCGTCAGGCCCACCACCACCGCGCCGGCCGCGCGCAGCCGGGCCACCGTGATGTGATCGTCGGTGGCGGGGGTGTCCGGCGTCGCGGCGGAGCCCACGCGGTGGGACTCGCCGCGCACGGCGAGGTTGTCCTTGACCGCCACCGGTACACCGGCCAGCGGCAGTTCGGCCAGATCGTCGCGGGAGGCCACCTCGTCGGCCTCGGCGAGCGCGGCCTCGGCCCGCACCACCCGGAAGGCCCCGACCCGTCCGTCCAGTCGCTCGATCCGGTCGAGGTGCTCGGCCACCACCTCACGGGGCGTGGCCCGCTTCTCGCGTACGGCGGCGGCGATCTCGGCGGCGGTCCGGCCGACCCAGCTGGTCACGGGCGCTCCTCGGGGTGCGGTGCAGGCGACTACTCATCAGTACGCAGAGCACTCTGCCCCGCCGCGGCCCCCGCGTCGAGAGCACTCGCTCCGGGACATTCGGGTGGGTCTTCCTGGACTTTTTGCGGGGCGTCCGTCGGTCATTGCGCCTTCACTCGCCGGTCATCCGATCAATGCGGTAACTATCGTGCGATCAGGCCCCATTGACAGGTCCCGGAGTCCATCCAATCATCAGACATCGGATGAATCAGGAGCCGCTCATGAGTATGAGTCCCTGCCCAAGACGTCAGGTCCTGACGGCCGCCGCCTCAGTCACCGCCGCGGCCGCCCTGCCCCTCACGATCGCGACCGAGGCGCACGCCGCCGAACCGGCCGATGACCAGGTCGCAACCTCCGGCTGGGTCCCCGTCCCCGACCCGGTCCCCGTCCCGCTCGACGGTCTCTACGACAACGACGGCATCGACACCGCCTCCGCCCCCGGCGGCGACTTCGACGGCTCCGGCTACACGTTCCCGGGTGAGGAACTGCCCGCGGGCCGTGTCGAGGTCGACGGCATTCCCTTCCTCTTCCCGGCCGCGACGGCAGGCGCCAAGAACAACCTCGTCGCACTGGGCCAGCGCATCGGCCTGCCCAAGGGCCGCTATCTGTCGGCCGTCTTCCTCACCGCCGGCAGCTACGGGAACGCCTCCGGCAAGGCCACCGTCCACTACGCCGACGGCTCGACCAGCACCGCCGGCCTCACCGGCGCCGACTGGTACGCGGCCGGCGGCTCCCTCTCCGCGCCCTACCGCTACAAGCCGGACGGCACCAAGGACGAACACGGCGTGGGCATCGGCACCTCGGAGGTGTGGCTGGACCCGCAGCGCGAGGCCGTCGCAGTCACCCTGCCAGTCACGAGTCCGGCCGAGGCAAACAAGACCGCGCTGCACGTCTTCGCGCTTTCCCTCCAACCCGCCGCCCACGGAAGGGCGTTGGCCCTCCGGGACGCCCACTCCACCCACTGCCTGCTGCCCGCCACCGGCGCCCAGAGCGTCGAGGCCACCGTCGTCAACGCGGGCACCGTCGCCGTCCTGCCCGCCGACGACGTCTCCGTCCGGGTCGACGTCCCCGGCGCCCGCACCGTCGAACCCGCCAGGATCCGCCGCCTCGACCCCGGCGAACAGGCCCGCGTCCGCGTCGGCATCCGCAACCGCACGGGCACCGCACCCGGAACGCGGCGGGACGGCTCGGTGACCGTCGCCGGACGGGGTACCGAAGTCGCCGTACAGAAGGGCCCGTTGACGCTCGGCACGGCCGACTACCAGCCCACCGAGGCCTCCCTCTCCGCCCACCAGGCCCCCTACTGGTTCCAGGGCGCCAAGTTCGGCATCTTCATCCACTGGGGCGTCTACGCGGTGCCCGCCTGGGCGCCGGTCGGCAAGCAGTACGCCGAGTGGTACTGGGACCAGATGCAGGACCCCGACAACCCCACCTACGCCTACCACCGGGCCACCTACGGCGAGGACTTCGCCTACGACGACTTCATCCCGCGCTTCACCGCCGAGAAGTTCGACCCGCGCGCGTGGGTGGAGCTGTTCAGGGACGCGGGCGCCCAGTACCACGTGCTGACCAGCAAGCACCATGAGGGCTTCGCCCTGTGGGACACCAAGGTCTCCGACCGCAACGCCGTGAAGCTGGGCCCGAAACGGGACCTGGTCAAGGAGCTGTTCGAGGCGTCCCGGCGGTACGCCCCGGAACTCCACCGCGGCCTCTACTTCTCGATGCCCGAGTGGTTCAACCCCGACAACCCGTGGACGGGTCACGCCCCGCGCAATCCGTACACCCTCGAACCGGTCCCGTACACCGGATACACCGCGGGCAAGGACTATGTGAAGGACTACCAGGCCCCGCAGCTGCTCGAGCTGATCCACGGCTACGACCCGGAGCTCATCTGGTGCGACATCGGCGGCGTGAACGACAGCCTCCACGTCCTCGCCGAGTACTTCAACCACGCCAAGAACCGGGCCCGTCCGATCGACGTCACGGTCAACAACCGCTCGGGCATCGCCTTCCACGACTTCACGACCCCCGAGTACACGACCTACGAGAACACCGTCGTCGCCAAGTGGGAGTCCAGCCGCGGCCTGGACCCCTTCAGCTACGGCTACAACAGCGCGACCCCCGACGACGCCTACATGACCGCCGAGGAGGTGGTGCACAGTCTCGTCGACATCGTCTCCAAGAACGGCAACTTCCTGCTCGACATCGGCCCGCGCGCCGACGGCACCATCCCCCGGATCATGCAGACCCGGCTGCGCGAGACGGGCGCCTGGCTCAAGGTCAACGGCGAGGCGATCTACGACACGACGTACTGGTCGCGGATGGCGCAGCTCGGCGACGACCTGCGCTTCACGGTCCGCCCGGACCAGGCCTTCTACGTCCACTCCCTGACCCGTCCGGGCGCGAAGCTCACCGTCGAGGCACCGGTGCCGATCCGCGCCGGCGACAAGGTGACGATGCTCGGCCACGACCGGCCACTGACCTGGACCGTCAGCAAGGGGGCACTGGTGATCGACGTACCCGAGACGGCCCGGAGGTCGGGACAGCACGTGTGGGTGTTCAAGGTGGAGTGGCATGGGTGAGTTCAGGGAGCGTCGGCGCGCCGGTGACCGCCCGTCGGCAGACTCAGGAGTGGGAGCGGCGGTGCCTGCGGATGCGCCAGACGACAAGGGCCACGACGACGAGTGCCGCAAAGGCCAGGGCGACGGTGCGGCCGACCAGGCTCTCGGCGTGTTCGTAGGCGGCGCCCGCGGCATAGCCCAGGACGGCGTTGCCGACGCCCCAGACCAGGCCGCCGAGGGCGTTGTAGAGCAGGAAGCGGCGGTACGGCATGTTCGAGGCGCCCGCCAGCGCCGGGACGAGGGAGCGGAAGAGGGCGACGAAGCGGCCGACGAAGACCGCCGCCGGACCGCGCCGACGGATCAGGTCGCGCGCCTTCTCCACCCGCTCGGCCCGTCGGCGCAGGGGCCCGCGGGAGAGCAGCGGCGGTCCGGCGCGCCGGCCGATCTCGTAGCCGACGCTGTCCCCGGCGATCGCCGCGAGGACGACGGCGAGCGTCAGCCAGACCAGCTCCACATTGCCCCGCCGGGCCAGCACACCGCCGACGATCACTGCGGTCTCGCCCGGCAGGACGAACCCGAAGAACAGCGCGTCCTCGGCGAACACCAGGGCCGTGATCACGAGGTAGACCACGGGCCCGGACAGGTCGGCGAGCCAGTCGACAAGAGCGTGCATCTGCCGACCCCCTTCTCTGCCGGGTACGAGTACCCGGCAGCGGGGGCCTTGCTCGCCGGCCCTATGAATCGAATGCGCGATCGAAGCGCCGGGTGCGAGGTTCTCGCGGTGCGGCGGGCTCAGATCTCCTTGAGGACCTTTTCGAGGAAGGGCACCGAGTCCACGGCCGGTGAGGCCACCAGACTGAGGCGGTCCATGACCGCGAGGTAGTGGTCGACCTCCTCGGGCTTGTCCAGGTACAGGGCGCTGGAGAGCTGCTCGAGGTAGACGACGTCCGGCAGGTCCGGCACGGGGAAGCGCAGCACGGTGATCGGTCCGCCGGCCGCCGCGTGACCGCCGACGTGGAAGGGCAGCACCTGGAGCGTCACGTTCGGCCAGGCGGCCGCCTCGATCAGGTGCTGGAGCTGGGCGCGCATCACCTCGGCCCCGCCGAGCGGGCGGCGCAGCGCCGCCTCGTCCACCACGACCCACAGCTTCGGCGCGTCCGGCCCGGAGAGCAGCTCCTGCCGGGTCATGCGCAGCTCGACCCGGCGGGCGATCGCGTCCGGGGAGGTGATGGGGTGGCCGAGCCGGATGACGGCCTCGGCGTACTCCGGGGTCTGCAACAGGCCGGGAATGAACTGGACTTCGTAGGTCCGGATGACGGAGGCGGCCTCCTCCAGGCCCAGGTGCTGCTCGAACCAGGTCGGGAAGGCGTCTCCGTACGCCCGCCACCAGCCGGGTTCGTTGGCCCGCCGCACCGAGTCCAGGAAGTCCTGGCGCACGGCGGGGTCCTGGACGCCGTACAGGGTGAGCAGGTCGGCGATGTCGCGCTGCTTGAAGCCGACGCGGCCGAGCTCCATGCGGCACAGCTTGGCGTCCGAGGCGCGTATGGCCGCGGCGGCCTTCTCCCGGCTGATGCCGAGGGATTCGCGCAGGCGGCGCAGCCGGGTGCCCAGCATGATGCGCTGCACGGTCGGCCCGCCGCGCCCCGGGCTCAGGACGTCGGCACCGGAGGGAGCGGGTTCTCGCTGAACTGCCGTCATGGTCATCCCCTCGCCGCCGCACCGGCTGCTGCATGTGTTCGGGACTCAACCAAGGAGGGTAGCACCGAGGCGTCGTACGGCTGCGGTGCGTGAAGTGGCCGGAGGGCGCCGACCGGTGGCCCGCGCCCTCCGGCTGTCCGCGGGTGTGCCCGACCTCAGCCGGCGGGGAGTAGGCCGTCGAAGTCGCCGTCCTTCACACCGCGGACGAAGGCGGAGATCTCGGCGCCGGTGTAGACGAGCGCCGGACCCTGGGGGTGGCGGGAGTTGCGGACGGCGACGCTGCCGTCCGGGAGGGCGGCGAGCTCGACGCAGTTGCCCTCGGGGTTGCTGTGGTGGCTCTTGCGCCAGACCGCCCCCGCCAGCTCGGTGGCGGGCATGCCGTTGCTCACGTGCTGCATCTGAACCTCTTTGAGATGTAGTCGCGTTGAGTGGACCCGTGGTCGGCGCTGCAATTGCATCTTCAATTGCATCCACGGGTGGTGTGCGGGACGATAGCGCCCGGCGCCCGCTGCTCGCAAGATCATCTGCAATTGCAGCGGTAATTGCCGATGCACTTGCGTGCGGACTGCCGGACGTAGCACGATACTTCGCACAGGTGTAGCGCTCGGTTGTTCTCTCCGCAGGGGTACCAGGGGTCGCGATGTCCGCAGAGCAAGTCGCACAACCGGTCAACCCCCTGCGTATCGAGGCGACTTGGCAGTGGCTGTGCCAGGCCGTGGACCACATCGGCCGGCCCGGACCCGGGCTGAGCTTTCCCCTCCCACCGAGTTCCGCGGACGTCCCCGGGCCCGCCCACTGCTCGGTGCTCGCCGTACCGCCGATCGCCCAGTCCGCCCACATCGCCCGCGACTTCACGCGGACCACGCTCGTCGACCGGGCCACGCGGGAACGCGTCGAGGACGTGGCGGTCACCGTGTCGGAGCTGCTGAGCAACGCCCTGCGCTACGGCCGAGCAGCGGACGGCGAGACGGAGTTGCAGCCGGCACTGTGGCTTGCGTACTGGGACCGCTGGTCCTGCGTCGTGTGCGCGGTCACCGACGAGAGCGACCTGATCCCCGCCGCCGTGCAGGCCGACGAACTCGCGGAGTCGGGACGGGGACTGCAGGTCGTCTCGGTGCTGAGCGACGCATGGGGATGGAACCCGCGGGCCGTCGGCGGAAAGCTCGTCTGGGCCCTGTTCCGGCTCTGACACCGCGGTCGGTCCGGCCGACGCACCGGCTGGCCAGGCCCCGGAAGGCGGGGTACACCGATAGGACCAGAGCCGAGGAGGTGCGGTCCCGTGGGTGAGGTGCAGGTGACGGCGCAGGACGGCGAGGTGCGGGTGGGGCTCGGCGACGACCTCGTGGTGCGGCTGGCCGAGAACGCCACCACCGGCTACCGGTGGCACGTCGAGGGCATCGAGGGCGGCCTTGAGGTGGCGGCCAGCGACTATGCGCCGCCGGGAGAGCTCGCCCCGGGCGCCGGCGGCACCCGGGTGCTGCGGCTGCGGCCGACCAAGGCCGGTGAGGGACGCCTCGAGCTCGTGCTCAGGCAACCGTGGGGCGAGGACGTGGCCGACCGGTACGCGCTGCGGATCACCGTCGAGTGACGCGTGAGGGGCCGCGCCCGGCATTGCCCGGACGCGGCCCCTCGCCGGGCAGGGCTACAGCAGGTAGATCTCGTGGACCAGGCCGTCCGCCTCCTCACGGAAGGAGATCGGCCGGCCCGTCTGACGGGCCTGGGAGGCCAGCGTCGTCAGCGCGGTGAACGCCCAGTCGCTGCCGTTGAAGATCTTCTTCCAGGCGCCGCCCTTGACGTGCAGGAAGGCGTTGCGGGTCTGGTTGATCGACCACATCGCGTCGACGATCGCGTTCTGCGTCCACGTGCCCGTGATCGCCGTGGCGGCCTGCGCCGCCGCGAACGCCTGGAGGTCTCCGCGGAGTTCGGGTGTGATCGTCGGCCGGGCCTCGCCGGACGCCGTCTGCTCGAAGCGTGCGACCATCACATCACTGGCCGGCTTGCCCGGCGCGGTGAGCGCACTGCCGTTCAGGCCGATGTCCACGCCCGGCGGCAGCAGTACGGGCCGCCCGGCCTCGTCCTGCTCGGCCGCGGAGCGGACCGACCGCGTCGAGGGCGGCTGCTGCTTCGGCTGCTTGGGGCCGCTGTTCTGCGGGCTCATGTCGTGCTCTCCTCTCCCTGGTTCCCCGGTCTCACCAGGCGTAGATCTGCTGGACGCTGCCGTTGTCCTCGTACAGGCCGACCTTGGCACCGTTCGCCTTGGACGCGGCCAGCTCGGCGAGCATCGCCGAATCCGTCGCGCCGACGGAGCCGTTGAGGTTCAGCCAGCCGCGCAGCTCGCCGTACGCCCACACGTTGGCGTCGGTCTCGTTGCTCCACAGCGCGAGGATGCGCTGGTCGGGCAGCCAGTTGTGGATGAGCGTGCCGAGCGCCGCCACGTTGTGCCAGGTCTCGATGCCGCACTCGCCGTAGCCGATGCGGAAGAAGCCCTGCTCGCCCCAGCCCGGACCCCAGCTGTTCTTGCCGATCCAGCACTGCTGCGCGTCGTCGTAGCCGACGAGCGTGACGCAGTGGCCGCCCGCGAGGTCACCGGTGCGGTGTCGGTAGACGCCGCTCGAGTAGCTGAAGAAGTCCTGGTAGACCAGGAAGCATGCGGTGATGGAGCCGTAGCGGGCGATGTTCTCCTTCATCGCCGCCGGGTTGTTGGTGACGGACTGCCAGGAGCGGATCTTCACCAGGCGGTTGGGCCAGTCCGCGTTGAGCTTGGAGGCGTCCTGGTCGCCCGCCGTGTACGGGAAGTACTCCTCGATGGTGAGGCCGTTGTCGCGCGCCTGGTCGGCCAGCGGCTCCGGGAACCAGCCGGTGGAACAGGTGCGGCCGGCCTGGCGGCCGTAGGAGTAGAACGCCTGCGCCTCGGAGAGGTCGACCGGCAGATAGGGCGCGCCGTAGCTGAAGCGCGTGACGTGCTCCATCATGCCCACGGTGCCGAAGGCCACGCAGGAACCGCACGAGCCCTGGTTCTTGACGGGCGTCGTGTAGTTGACGCCGCCGATGTTGCGCAGGTCGAACGCGGCGGGCGCGCCCACCGAGTCGGCGGTGGCGGACACGGCGGCCGCGATGTTGCTCTGCTTCGCGCTCTCGATCGCGGAGCGGTCGCCCGACTCGACGGGGACGCCGAGGCGCACCACGCGCTGCTCCTCGGTGAGCGCCGTCATGCTGGTCGTGGTCATGTGCCAGGGATTGCCCGCCTGGTCGAGTACCGACCTGAGGTGGTCGAGGTCCAGCGGGTCGTTGACAGGCATGAGGAACCCTCCTTCGTGCTCGGGGCGTGTCGGGGCACCTGCCGGCCGTCGCACGGCGGGCAGGGCAGGGCGGAGCGCGGCCGGGCCCGGACGGGGCGGGGCGCGTCCGTCACGCCGCGCGGGCACACGTCGCCGCACGGCGGGAAACGCTGGAAACGGTGGCAGCTACGAAACGGCGGGGCGGACGGCGCTGTTCGCCGCCTTCCGCCTGGGAGAGATCACATTCTCTGAGAGGCTTTCACAGCCGTACCCCCGTAGTTGAGTGACAGCGGCAATCCCCGGTGCTCCGCGCTGTCGAGAGGCAGCTAAGCAGAGAACCGGGGGGTCGGGAATACGCCGGAATGCGGGTACCGCAAGGGAGAGACACCGCTCCTCTTGCGGCACGGGTGCGGATACGGGGTCACGGGCCCGGCGGCGCATCCGAGGTGTCGGCAGCCAGGCCTCGTCGTTCTCGCGCGTCGTACGTGCGGCATGCGTAAGACGGCCCGGAGGCGGGATCGGTGTACTGCCGGCCGGGTTGCCGCCCGGTCGGCCTTTCCTCCGCGCGTGTGCGCCCCCGATGATGTGCCGATGAGACGAAGCACGGTCACCGACCCGGACTGGTCCGCGGAGCCGGACCCGGTACTCGCGCTCGCGCGGCAGGACCTGGCGTTCTACGGGCGCTCCCGCGATCGGGCCCGACGGCTGCACCACGCCACGGAACTGGGCGCCCTCGCCTCCACGTCGGCGACGGTCGTGGCGGCCGGGCTGCACGCCCCGGCCTGGCTGACCGCGCTGATCGCGGGCGGCGCCGTCTTCTTCACCGGCGTACGGCAGTTGTTCAACCCGGGCGCACGCTGGATCGCCGGCGGTCAGTCCCATGAGACCCTGCGACGAGCCGTCGACCGCTATCTGCTGCTGCCGCCCGCGGAACGCGATGCGGCGGCGCGGGCCACGCTGCAGACAGCGATCGAGGAGGTGGGCAACAACGAGCTGCGGGAGTGGGCCGATACACAGGGGCAGCGCGCCAGTGCCTCGCTGCCCGCGGCGAGCAACTGAACGCGGCACCTTGCGCGCACCGGGTCTCAGCCCGCGAGCGCAGCCACTGCTTGTACGAGGTCAGACCGGCAGTGCCGGGATCACCTCGGTGGCAATGCGCTCCGCGAGGGCGCTGGGGTCGCCGATCGGTGTGAACAGGACGAGTTCCGCGCCCGCGTCGATCACCTCTCGGACGGCGGCCACGCAGTCGTCCGGGGTGCCGGCGATCGCGGCGGCCTCGATGCCGGGAATGCGACGGCCGTAGATGCGGGCCAGACCGGCGTTGACCCGCTCACGCGCCAGCCCTGCGTCCGCGTCGATGTCGATGTAGACGCGTTTCGCGATCGGGAAGTCCGTCCTGCCCGCCTCGGCCGCCGCCTCGGTGACGTACGCGACCTGCTCCCTGAACGCGGCCGTGGTCGACGACCCCGCACCGAAGAACCCGTTCCCCAGCCGCACCGCACGCCGAAGCGCCGACTCGCTCGATCCGCCGAACCACAGCGGAGGATGCGGTTTCTGAAGCGGCTTAGGCTCCAGCACCGCGTCCTCCAGCTGCCAGAACTCGCCGTCGAAGGTGACGCTCGGCTGCGTCCACAGGGCCTTGGTGAGGGCGATGCCCTCGGTGAACCGGGCCAGGTACCGGGCCTTGTCCATGCCGAACGCGGCGAACGGCCGGTGGGGACCGCCGGAGCCGACCCCCACCTCCAGTCGGCCGCCGCTCATCTGGTCGATGGTCGCCAGCGCCTTGGCGAAGTGCACGGGCTGGTGCAGCGTGCTGACGAACACGGTGGTGCCCAGCCGTAGCCGGGTCGTGCACGCGGCGGCGTACGTCATGGCCTCCATGGGCGACAGCACCGACCCGGCCCCCAACGTCGAGTCCTGCGCCCATGCACTGTGGTATCCGAGGTCCTCGGCCCTCGCGAAGTACTCGCGGAACGCTCCCGGATCGAACTGGCCGTCTCGATAGAACTGCGGGATGGAGATGGCACATCGCATGACTACACCGTAGGCGACGACCGGAGCCGAGGGCGGTCCGCACGGCAGGGCGCCGTCAGGGCGGCGAGGCCGACGCGCGCGCCTGGCCTCCGAGCTGCGCCCGCAGCCACTCCTCCACCTCGCCCACATGCGCGGCCGCCGCCGCCCGTGCCGCCTCCGGATCGTGGGCCACCAGGGCGCGGTGGATCGCCGCGTGCTCACGGCGGGTCCTGGCGAAGGCGCCTTCCTCCTGGTAGCCGCGCCAGACACGGGCGCGGAAGGTGCGGGAGGACAGGCCCTCCAGGATGGCCGCCATGGTGTCGTTGCCCGCGGCGGCCGCGATCTCGCGGTGGAAGGCGAGGTCGTGGGCGAGGATCACCTCCGGGTCGTCGGTGGCGTTCATCGCCGTCAGGTGCTTCTCCACCTCGGCCAGCTGGTCGGGCGTGATGCGGGCGGCCGCCAGCGCGGTGGCCGTCGACTCCAGGATGCGGCGCACCTCCAGGAGCTCCACCAGGCGCGGCCCCCGGGACAGGTCGGCGACCACCCCGAACGTCTCCAGCAGGTCGCCGGCCTCCAGTTGGGTGACGTAGATGCCGGAGCCGTGCCGGGCCTCCAGCACGCCGAGCACCGTCAGCGCGCGGATGGCCTCGCGCATCGAGCTGCGGGAGATGCCCAGCTGGGCGGCGAGATCGCGTTCGGTGGGCAACCGCTGGCCGGGCTCCAGACGGCCCTCGCCGATCATCGCCTTGATCCGCTCGATGGCGCGCTGCGTCACCGTGCCCTTCTGCGGGGCGGTCTCGTCCACGCCAATCCTCCTGTCACCCGGTGCGCCGCAGTCTAACCATGAGGGTGGTCCGACCAATACCGTCAGAACTCGCGAAAATCTGGTGTCGCAGGGTGTTGTTTCGGGGAAGTGGTCTGATAAATATGCGGGCATCTGCTCGAACACGCTCAACGAGGAGCCGCCAGATGCCCGGCAGGACAGTGGGGAAGCGGAACAGGTTTCGAATGGTCGGTGTGATGGCCGTGGCCGCGAGCGCCTCGCTCGCACTCGCCGCGTGCGGCAGCACCAAGGACACCGGGGACTCCGGCAGCGCCGGAGGCGGCGGCACCGGCAAGGTCGGGGTGATCCTGCCCCTGCTGACCTCGCCGTTCTGGCAGTCGTACAACGACTACGTGCCGAAGATGGCGAAGTCCGAAGGCGTCGACGCGCTCAAGACGGTCAACTCCAACAGTGACCCGTCCCAGCAGATCACCGACATCACCAACCAGCTCAACCAGGGCGTGAAGGGCCTGGTCGTCGCCCCGCTCGACAGCGCCGCCATCGAGGCGGGCCTCGACCAGGCCGACCGCAAGGGCGTGCCGGTCGTCGCGGTCGACGTCGCGCCCGACAAGGGCAAGGTGGCCATGGTCGTCCGCGCCGACAACGTCGCCTACGGCACCAAGGCCTGCGACTACCTCGGCGGGCACATCACCAGCGGCAAGGTCGTGCAGATCATGGGCGACCTGGCCTCGGTCAACGGCCGGGACCGTTCCCAGGCCTTCCGCGACTGCGTGAAGAAGAAGTACCCCAAGCTCAAGGTGCTTGAGATCCCCGCCAAGTGGGAGTCCGACGCCGCCGCTTCCAAACTCGACACCCTCCTGAACGCCAACCCCGACATCAAGGGCATCTACATGCAGGCCGGCGGCGTCTACCTGGCGCCGACCCTGCAGACCCTGAAAGCCAAGGGACTGCTGAAGAAGGCCGGCACCGCGGGCCACATCACCATCGTCTCCAACGACGGCATCCCGCAGGAGTTCGACGCCATCCGCAAGGGCGAGATCGACGCGACCGTCTCCCAGCCCGCCGACGCCTACGCCAAGTACGGCATGTACTACATCAAGGCGGCGATGGAGGGGAAGACCTTCAAGCCCGGCCCGACCGACCACGACTCGACCATCGTCAAGCTGCCCAGCGGCATCCTCGAGGACCAGCTGCCCGCGCCGCTGGTGACCAAGGACAACGTCGACGACCCCAAGCTCTGGGGCAACACGGTCAAATGAGCAGCCCCAGCACCCCGCTCGCCGAGGCGCGGGACATCGTCAAGCGGTACGGCCCCACCACCGCCCTCGCGGACGGCCGGCTCACCGTGCTGTCCGGCGAGTCCCACGCCCTCGTCGGCCGCAACGGCGCCGGCAAGTCGACCCTGGTCCGGATCCTCACCGGCCTGGAGGCGCCCGACGAGGGCACGGTCCGCTTCGACGGCGAGCCCGCGCCCCCGCCCGCCGACCGCGACGCCTGGCGCCGCAGGGTGGCCTGCGTCTACCAACACCCCACGGTCGTCCCCGAGTTGACGGTCGCCGAGAACCTCTTCATCAACCGGCAGCCCTTGCACCGCGGCTTCATCAGCTGGCGAAGGCTGAAGGCCGAGGCGGCCGCCCTCCTCGACACCTGGGACGTGCACGTCGACCCGGACGCCCGCACGGCCGACCTCAAGGTCGAGGACCGCCAGATGGTGGAGATCGCCCGGGCGCTCAGCTTCGGCGCCCGCTTCATCATCCTGGACGAGCCCACCGCCCAGCTCGACAAGCGCGAGATCGAGCGGCTCTTCAGCCGCATGCGCGCGCTCCAGGACTCCGGTGTCACCTTCCTGTTCATCTCGCACCACCTCCAGGAGGTGTACGAGGTCTGCCAGACCGTCACCGTCCTGCGCGACGCCCGCTGGATCACCACCGCACCCGTCGCCGACCTGCCCAGGGCGGCGCTGATCGAGGCCATGGCGGGGGAGTCCCTCGAGACGATGGCCGAACAGGCCGTACAGGAAAGGCTCGTCGACGACAGCGCGCCCGTGCTCCTCGACGCCCGCGGGCTCACCTCCGAGTCGTACGAGGACATCGACCTGACCGTCCGCCGCGGCGAGGTCGTCGGGCTCGCCGGATCCAGCGCCAGCGGAAAGATCGAGCTGGCGGAGGCCATCGCGGGCCTGCGCACACCCACCGGCGGTACCGCCCGACTGGACGGCGAGCGGCTGCAGTTCGGCTCGGTGCGGGCCGCCCTGAAGGCCGGTGTCGGCTGTGTCCCGCGCGACCGGCACGACCAGGGCCTGGTCGCCGGCATGACCATCGGCGACAACGCCACCATGAGCGTCCTGGACCGGCTCGGCCGCCTGGGGTTCATCGGCACCGACCGCAGGCGCGGCTTCGCCGCCGAGCTGATCGACCGCCTCGACATCCACACCGAGGGCCCCGAGCAGCCCGTCTCCGACCTGTCCGGCGGCAATGCGCAGAAGGTCGTCATGGCTCGCGCCCTCGCCTCCGACCCCCGGCTGCTCGTCCTGATCAACCCCACGGCGGGCGTCGACGTGAAGTCCAAGGAGTCACTGCTGGCCCGCGTGGACAGCGCCCGCGAGGACGGCACCGCGGTCCTGGTCGTCTCCGACGAACTCGACGACCTGCGGCGCTGCGACCGCGTCCTCGTCCTCTTCCACGGCCGCGTCGTCGCCGAACATCCGGCGGGCTGGCGCGACCATGAGCTGATCGCCTCCATCGAAGGAGTGGACCATGGCTGACACCAAGGCCCCGCCGGTGAAGCCGGTGAGCATGCCCGACGCCCGGGCGGCGAGGGCGGTCCTGCTGCGCCGCGCCCGCGAACTCGCCCTGGTCCCTGCGCTGTTGCTGCTGCTTCTGCTCGGTGCCCTCCTGAACGACTCCTTCTTCACCGAGGCCACCCTGATCTCCATCCTGGCCTCGTCGGCCTCGCTGGCGATGGTGGTGCTGGCCGAGTCGCTGGTCCTCATCACCGGCAAGTTCGACCTGTCGCTGGAGTCGGTGGTCGGCATCGCGCCGGCGGTCGCGGCGCTGCTGGTGCTGCCGGCCGCCGAGGCCGGCTGGGGCACGGAACTCCCGGCCGGGCTCGCCCTCCTGGCGATCCCTCTGGTCGGCGCGGCCATCGGTGCCTTCAACGGCATCCTCGTGGTGAAGGTGAAGCTCAACGCGTTCATCGTCACCCTCGCCATGCTGATCATCCTGCGTGGGCTGCTGGTCGGTGCCACCAAGGGCAAGACGCTGTTCGGCATGCCCGACGCGTTCTTCTCGCTGGCCACCACCACGTTCCTGCGCATCCCGATCTCCGTGTGGGTGGCCGCCGCGGCCTTCGCGATCGCCGGGCTGGTGCTCAAGTACCACCGGGTGGGCCGTTCGTTGTACGCGATCGGCGGCAACCTTGAGGCGGCCCGCGCCGCCGGCATCCCTGTCGACCGCGTCCGGCTCGGCGTCTATGCCGTCGCGGGTGTCCTCGCCTCGATCGGCGGTCTGATGTACACCGGCTACGTGGGTGCCATCGGCGCCAACCAGGGCCAGAACATGATCTTCACGGTGTTCGCCGCCGCCGTGATCGGCGGGATCAGCCTCGACGGCGGCAAGGGCACCATGTTCGGCGCCCTGACCGGCGTACTCCTGCTGGGCGTCGTCAAGACCATGCTGACCATGGCCCAGGTGCCGTCGTTCTGGATCGACGCCATCTACGGCGGAATCATCCTGCTCGCGCTCATCCTCGCCCGCCTCACCACCGGCCGCGCCCAGGACTGACCCCCCGCCCCTGCCCCCGACCGAAAGGCCCCCCGTGTCCCCGACGCCCGGCCCCTCCTGCCGCATCACCGCGGTCGACACCTACGACATCCGGTTCCCGACCTCGCGCGAGCTCGACGGCTCCGACGCGATGAACCCGGACCCCGACTACTCGGCCGCGTACGTGGTGCTGCGCACCGACCGCGAGGACGAGCCGGAGGGGCACGGCTTCACCTTCACCATCGGGCGTGGCAACGATGTCCAGGTCGCCGCGATCCACGCGCTGCGCCACCACGTGGTGGGACGGTCCGTCGACGAGGTGTGTGCCGACCCGGGAGCCGTCTACCGCGACCTGATCGGCGACAGCCAGCTGCGCTGGCTGGGACCCGAGAAGGGCGTGATGCACATGGCGATCGGCGCGGTCGTCAACGCCGTGTGGGACCTGGCGGCCAAGCGCGCCGACAAGCCGCTGTGGCGGCTGCTCGCCGAGGCCGAGCCCGAGTGGCTGGTCGCCCAGATCGACTTCCGTTACCTCACGGACGCGCTCACGCCCGAGGAGGCGCTGGAGATCCTGCGCCGGGGCCGCGCGGGCTCCGAACAGCGCACGGCCCGGCTGCTGGAGCGCGGCTACCCCGGCTACACCACCTCCGCCGGCTGGCTCGGCTACAGCGACGAGAAGCTCACCCGGCTCGCCGCCCAGGCGGTCGCCGACGGATTCACCCAGATCAAGCTCAAGGTGGGGGCGGACCTCGACGACGACGTACGGCGCTGCCGGGTCGCCCGCTCGGTGATCGGCCCCGACGTCCGCATGGCCATCGACGCCAACCAGCGCTGGGGCGTCGAGGAGGCGATCCGCTGGACCCGGGCCCTGGCCGAGTTCGACCCGTACTGGATCGAGGAGCCCACCAGCCCCGACGACGTCCTCGGCCACGCCGCCATCCGCACCGCGGTGGCGCCCGTCAAGGTGGCGACCGGCGAGCACGTCCAGAACCGCATCGTCTTCAAACAGCTGCTGCAGGCCGGCGCCCTCGACGTCCTCCAGATCGACGCGGCCCGCGTCGGCGGCGTCAACGAGAACCTGGCGATCCTGCTGCTCGCGGCCAAGTTCGGGGTGCCGGTGTGCCCGCACGCGGGCGGCGTCGGCCTGTGCGAACTCGTCCAGCACCTGTCGATGTTCGACTACGTGGCGGTCTCCGGCACCACCGAGGACCGGGTCATCGAGTACGTCGACCATCTGCACGACCACTTCCTCGATCCGGTGGTGATCCACAAGGGTCACTACACGGCACCCGCAGCGCCCGGTTTCTCGGCCGCCATGCGCCCGGAGTCCATCGCGCGGTACACCTTTCCCGGCGGTACCTTCTGGGCCGCAGACCTCGACGAGAAGAAAGAAGGACGGGCGGCATGAGCGACTTCGAGGGTCTGAAGGCCCTGGTCACGGGCGGGGCTTCCGGCATCGGGCGGGCGACCGCCGAGCTCCTCGCCGCGCGCGGGGCCCAGGTCGCCGTACTCGACCTCGACCCGTCCTCGGTCGACAAGCCGCTGCTCGGCTTCCGCGCCGACGTCAGCGACGACGCGTCCGTACGCGAGGCGGTGGCCGCCGCGGTCGCCGAGCTCGGCGGCCTCGACATCGTGATCAACAATGCGGGTGTGGGCGCGCTGGGCACCGTCGAGGACAACGACGACGCCGAATGGCACCGCGTCCTCGACATCAACGTGGTCGGCATGGTCCGCGTCGCCCGCGCCGCCCTGCCCCATCTGCGCCGCTCGCAGCACGCGGCGATCGTCAACACCTGTTCCATCGGCGCCACCGCGGGCCTGCCGCAGCGCGCGCTGTACTGCGCGAGCAAGGGCGCGGTGTACTCGCTGACGCTCGCCATGGCCGCCGACCACGTCCGCGAGGGCATCCGCGTCAACTGCGTCAACCCCGGCACGGCGGACACCCCGTGGGTCGGCCGCCTGCTGGACGCGGCCGACGACCCCGTCGCCGAGCGCGCCGCGCTGGAGGCCCGCCAGCCCACCGGCCGCCTTGTCTCCGCGGCCGAAGTCGCGGGCGCCATCGCCTACCTGGCGAGCCCGCTGTCCGGCGCCACCACCGGCACCTCGCTCGCCGTGGACGGCGGCATGCAGGGCCTGCGTCTGAGGCCGGTGGGCCAGTGAACCGGCTCGGCAGCAGCGCCGTCGAGGTCAGCGCCCTGGCCTTCGGCGGTGCCGTCATCGGCAACCTCTACACCGAGGTCAGCGAGGAACAGGCCCGCGAGGCGGTGGCCGCGGCCTGGCAGCAGGGCATCCGCTACTTCGACACCGCCCCGCACTACGGCCTCGGCCTGTCCGAGCGCCGCCTCGGCGCCGCCCTGCGCGAGCACCCCCGTACCGCCTACACGATCTCCACCAAGGCCGGCCGCCGTCTGGAGCCTTCCGGCGAGGGCGGCGACGACCTCGCCAACGGCTTCGCAGTGCCCGCCACCCACCGCCGTGTGTGGGACTTCAGCGCCGACGGCGTACGCCGCAGCATCGAGGCCAGCCTGGAACGGCTCGGCCTCGACCGCGTCGACGTCGTCTACCTCCACGACCCGGACGACCACGCCGAACAGGCCTTCCACGAGGGCTACCCGGCGCTGGAGAAGCTGCGCTCGGAAGGCGTCGTGGGCGCCATCGGCGCGGGCATGAACCAGGCCGAGATGCTCACCCGATTCGTGCGCGACACCGACGTCGACGTCGTGCTGTGCGCCGGTCGGTACACGCTCCTGGAGCAGCCGGCGCTCACCGAACTCCTGCCCGCGGCGCAGGAACGCGGCACGTCGGTGGTCATCGGCGGTGCCTTCAACTCCGGTCTGCTCGCCGACCCCAAGCCGGGAGCGACGTACAACTACGCGGCCGCGCCGGCGGAGCTGCTGGACCGCGCTCTGCACCTGAAGGCGGTCGCCGACCGGCACGGCACCACGCTGCGGGCCGCCGCCCTCGCCTTCTGCGCCGCCCATCCGGCGGTCGCGAGCGTCCTCGTGGGTGCTCGCTCGGCGGCGGAGGTCCGCGACTGCGCCGAGCAGTTCGCGGCGCCCCCTCCCGCCGCCTTCTGGCAGCAGCTGCGCGCGGAAGGGCTCCTGCCGGCCGAAGCCCCCGTGCCCGCGGAGGAAGCGTCATGAGAGTCGCCCTGCACACCAAGGTCCGCGCGGACCGCATCGCCGAGTACGAGGCCGCCCACCGCGAGGTCCCGAAGGAACTGACGGACGCGATCCGGGCGGCCGGAGCCGCCTCCTGGACCATCTGGCGCAGCGGCACCGACCTCTTCCATGTACTGGAGTGCGAGGACTACGCCCGCCTCCTCGCCGAGCTGGAGAAACTCCCGGTCAACATCGCCTGGCAGGCCCGTATGGCGCAGCTGCTGGACGTCGTGCACGACTACTCCGACGCGGGCGCGGCCGCGGGCCTGCCCGTGGTCTGGGAGCTGCCATGACGGTGGACGCCCACCAGCACGTGTGGGACCTCGCCGTCCGGGACCAGGACTGGATCCCCGAAGCCAGCCCGCTCCGCCGCGACTTCACCCTCGACGACCTTGCTCCGGTGGCGCGGGCGGCCGGAGTCGACCGCACGGTCCTCGTCCAGACGATCACGGTGCCGGAGGAGACCCCGGAGTTCCTGGCCCTGGCCGCCGCGCATGACCTGATCGCGGGTGTGGTCGGCTGGACCGACCTCACCCGCCCGGACATCACCGACGAACTTGCCCGCCTGTGTGAACTCCTCGGCGGCCACTACCTCAAGGGCATCCGCCACCAGGTCCAGGGCGAACCCGACCCCGAGTGGCTGCTGCGCCCGGACGTACGCAGAGGCCTCGCGGCCCTGGCCGAAGCGGGTCTGGTCTACGACCTCGTGGTCCTCCCGCACCAACTGCCGGCCTGCACCAGGGCGGCCGCCGACCTCCCCCAACTCACCTTCGTCCTGGACCACTTGGGAAAGCCGCCCATCGCCTCCGGAGTCCTGAAACCCTGGGCGGCCGACCTGCGCGCCCTCGCCGCCCTGCCCAACACGACCGCCAAACTCTCCGGCCTGGTCACCGAGGCGGCCCCCGGCTCATGGACCGTCGACGACCTCCGCCCGTACACCGACACGGCCCTGGAGGCCTTCGGGCCCACCCGCCTGATGTTCGGCTCGGACTGGCCGGTGTGCACGGAAGGGGCCACGTACGGCGAAGTACTCTCCGCCGCAGAAGAGCTGACCGCCCAACTTGCCGAGAAGGACCGCATCGAAATCTTCGAGGGAACGGCCAACCGCGTCTACGGACTCTGACCAGGACGGGCAGAACGGTAGGTGGCGCTGCCGCCGGCATCGGCGACGACCGTGGGACAGACCCGGCACGCGGCCACGCCACGCTGCGCGAACCAGCGGCAGTCGGCGCGGATACCGCTGCACCCTTCTTCCCCGCACGGCCCGGTGAACCGGTAGCGGCTCTGAGGCCGCCCGGTGCCTGCAGACGATCGGCGAGAGCGCGGTCGACGACCACCGGATCGGGCAGGTACGCCAGGCGGCCCGATGCCGTCGTCACACCCAGCAGGGAAGTGCCCTCCGCGCACGAGGTGCCGGGACAAGCCGGCGGCCGCCGGCCCGAAAGTGGGGACGGCGTAGCCCCCGCTCAGCTCCGCTGAGCCACCCCCGCCAACCGCGTGGGCGGCAGATACTCCCGCACATACGTCCGCTCCCAGCACGCCCCCGTCTCCCGCAGCTCCCGCCAGCTCGTGTACTCGTAGCGGAAGAGACGGGCCCGGATGTAGCGGGGCGGGGCGTCCGGGGGGAACGGGGAGCGGCGCAGCAGGCGGAGGGTGTCGCGGTCGTTCTCCAGGAGGCGTTCCACGAGGGCGCCGAACCATGGGCCGGCGTACGAGGGCGAGAGCGCGGCGAACCACATCAGCCAGTCCAGGCGCAGATGGTAGGGCGCGAACTGGCGCGGCCAGCGCCGTGGATCGCCCGGCTTGCCCTTGAACTCGTACTCCCGCCAGTCCGAGTCCTCGTGCGGTACGGCATCGTCCGTGCCTTCGACGACCACCTCGTAGCGGATGCGGCTGACGCTGCCGAACGCGCCGTAGGTGTTGACCAGGTGAAGGGGGTCGAAGGAGCGGTTCATGATCTGGCGGCGGGAGATCATGTTGGTGACCGGGTGGTAGCTGAGCCCGAGGAGCAGCGCGGCGACCGCGAGGACCACGACCTCGTACCAGAGCGGGGCGCCTGGCACGGCGGACGGCGGACCGGCCGGGAGCTTGAGGGCGGAGACGGCGAGGACGACGGTGATCCAGTTCAGCCAGGCGAAGTTGCCCGACAGGACCAGCCACAACTGGGTGACGATCATCAGCGAGGCGGCGGCCGTGGCGATCGGCTGAGGGGTGAACAGCAGCACGGGGACGACGAGTTGGGTGACGTGGTTGGCGGCCACCTCGATGCGGTGCAGGGGCCGGGGGAGGTGGTGGAAGAACCAGCTCAGTGGGCCCGGCATCGGCTGGGTCTCGTGGTGGTAGTAGAGGCAGGTCAGCTTCCGCCAGCACGCGTCGCCGCGCATCTTGATCAGGCCCGCGCCGAACTCCACCCGGAACAGGATCCAGCGCAGCAGGAAGAGGACCACGATCGGCGGGGCCACCTCGTCGTTTCCGAGGAAGACCGCGAGGAAGCCGACTTCCAGCAGCAGCGACTCCCAGCCGAAGGCGTACCAGGTCTGGCCGACGTTGACGATCGAGAGGTACAGCACCCAGGGGATCAGCCACAGCAGCATCCCCGCCCAGAGCGGGAGCCGGGAGTCCACTCCGGTGATCAGTGCCGCCGAGACCGCGCAGCCCGTCCAGGCGCAGGCGGCGAAGAAGCGGTCCGAGTAGTGGAGTTGGAACAGGCTGGGGGCCTGCCTGAAGCGCACCCGGCCGACGAAGCGGGGGACCGGCAGCATGCCCCGCTCGCCCATCAGCGCACGGAACTGCAGGGCCGCCGTCAGGAACGCCACGAGGTACAGCCCGGCCAGAGCCCGCTGGAAGACCAGCCGGCTCCACCAGTACTCGGGTGCGATGAACCACTCCACGGCCGTGCGCTCCTCACTCCATTGTCGCGCCGTACCCTATGTGACTCTCCGTATGTCCATCTTCCGCTTGCGTAACCCAAGTGAGTGACGCAGACGGTAGTGACGAGTTGCCTGACGTGAGGCGGCAGGAACGGTTTCGACGACCGAGCGTCGATGGCTACGGGAGAGCCGGGAATTCGTCGCTGCTTCCCGGTCGAAGAATCGGGGGAACCCTGGCAAGGTGGGCCCATGGTTGATCGGGGCGTGAGCGCCCTGTCTCTCCCGGACGACTGGCCCGCCCACCCGGATCCGATCCTGGCGCTCAACCGCATGGGCAGCTTCGACTGGGACCTGGACACCGGTCTGTTCCACATGGACGCCCAGGCCCACGAGGTCTTCGACGTGCGCCCCGACGAATACGACGAACACCCGGAGACGCTCGCCATCCGGGTCCCCAGGGCCGAGGCCTACCGGCTCGACGGGCTGGTCGCCCAGGCACTGAAGGACGGCAGCGAGAACTACGGCGCCTACTTCCGTATCCGCTGCCGCGACGGCACGCTGCGCTGGACCCACACCCAGGGATACATACGGCGCGACGAGACGGGCCGCCCCCGCCGGATCATCGGCATCGTCCGGGACGCGACCCAGGAGCTGAGCGAGAGCCGGGACCGCAGCGAGGAGGCCGCCGAGGACGCGGCGCGGCGCGAGCAGACCAACGTCGTCCAGCTCACCACGGCCGCCCTCGCCCACGCCCGCACCGTCCAGGACGTCATCGACGTCCTCAAGGACACCCACGGTCTCACCCACCTCGGCGCCACCAGCCTGGTGATGGGCCTGGTCGAGGCCGGCCGCATCCGGCTGATAGCGGAGGGTCCCGCGGGCAGCTTCGTGCCCGGCACCGACGTCACCCGCATCGACGAGCCGTACCCGATGAGCGAGGTCGTACGGACCCTCACGCCCCGCTTCATCGAGTCCCCGCAGGAGTTCGCCGAGAGCTACCCGCTGCTGTGGCCGCACCTGACCGACCTGGACATCACGGCGGCCGCCTATCTCCCGCTGATCGTCCAGGCCCGGCCGATCGGCGCCATGGGCCTGCTCTACAGCGACCGGCGCGGCTTCTCGCCCGAGGAGCGCAACGTCCTGCTCGCCCTCGGCAGCAGCATCGCGCAGAGCATGCAGCGCGCCATGTTCTACGAGCAGGAGAAGGACCTCGCCACCGGCCTCCAGCAGGCGATGCTGCCGCGGACCATCCCCAGCGTCCGCGGCGCCGACGTCGCCGTCCGCTACCGCTCCGGTTCCACCGCGGGCTCCCTGGGCCGCGACATCGGCGGCGACTGGTACGACCTGATCCCACTGCCCGGCGGCCGGGTCGGCGCCGTCATCGGCGATGTGCAGGGCCATGACACGCACGCGGCCGCCGTCATGGGCCAGCTGCGCATCGTGCTGCGCGCCTACGCAGCCGAGGGCCACACGCCCGCCACCGTGATGGCCCGCGCCTCCGTCTTCCTCCACGAACTCGACACCGACCGCTTCGCGACCTGCCTGTACGCGGAGGCCGACCTGGCCACCGGAGTGGTCCAGGTGGTCCGGGCCGGCCATATCGACCCGCTGATCCGCGACGCCGACGGCAACTGCCGTCGCATCTCCGTGCCGGGTGGCCTGCCGCTCGGACTGTCCGCCGAGTTCGGGCGCCTCGAATACCCGGTGGGCACCCTCGAACTCGACCCCGGCCACACCCTCCTGCTGTGCACCGACGGCCTGGTCGAACAGCCCGGCGCCGACCTCGACGACGGCATGCGCACCCTCACCGCCCTCATCACCAGCGGCCCGGACGACGTACGGGATCTCGCGGACTGTCTCATCTCCGTGGCCGAGGAACGCGGCGGCGACGACGACGTGGCCCTGCTCCTGCTGCGCCGCCGCGGCCTGGAGGCCCAGCACTCCGGCGGCCGGCTCCAGCAGCACGTGGCCCCCGGCGACCCCGAGGCCCTCACCGAGGCCCGGCACATGATCCGGGCCACGGTGCGCGCCTGGGGCGCCAAGGAGCGCGCCGACGAGATCGAGCTGGTCGCCGACGAAATGATCACCAACGCGCTGATGCACACCGAAGGATCCGCGATCGTCACCCTCCGGGTCCTCGGCGGCAGCGAGCGGCGGCTGCGCGTCGAGGTCGAGGACTCCTCCAGCGCCCTGCCGCGCCGCCGCGAGGCGGGGGAGTCGGGGGTGTCCGGGCGCGGCCTGCTCCTGGTCGAGCTGCTCACCGACGTGTGGGGCGTGGAGGCGCGCGGCGGCGGCAAGTGCGTGTGGTGCGAGTTCGTGGTCCCCGAAGGCGACTGGACCGAAGGCGACTGAACCCGCCACGACCTTCCCGCCCGCCACTGTCGGTGCCGGGTGGCACTCTGGACGTATGCCGGAACTCCCCGAGGTCGAAGCACTCAAGGACTTCCTCACCGAGCACCTGGTCGGTCACGAGATGGTGCGGGTGCTGCCCGTCGCGATCAGCGTACTGAAGACGTACGACCCTCCTCTCAGCGCCGTCGAGGGCCGTGAGGTCACTGCCGTGCACCGGCACGGCAAGTTCCTCGACCTGGAGACGGACGGCGGCCCGCACTTCGTCACCCATCTGGCCCGCGCGGGCTGGCTGCACTGGAAGGACCGGCTCCCGGACGGCCCGCCCCGTCCCGGCAAGGGCCCCCTCGCACTGCGCGTGGCCCTGGAGACCGGCGAGGGCTTCGACCTCACCGAGGCGGGCACCCAGAAGCGCCTCGCCGTGTACGTCGTCCACGACCCGCAGGAGATCCCCGGCGTCGCCCGTTTGGGCCCCGACCCGCTCGCCGACGACTTCGACGAAAGCCGCCTCGCGGAACTCCTCAGACCCGAGCGCCGCCGGCTCAAGGGCGCCCTGCGCGACCAGAGCCTGATCGCCGGCGTCGGCAACGCCTACAGCGACGAGATCCTGCACGCGGCGAAGATGTCCCCCTTCAAACTGGCCGCGACCCTCACCCCCGAGGAAACCGCCCGCCTCTACGAGGCCCTGCGCAGCACGCTCACCGAGGCGGTCGAGCGCTCGCGGGGCGTGGCGGCCGGCCGTCTGAAGGCGGAGAAGAAGAGCGGCCTGCGCGTCCACGGCCGCACCGGAGAGCCCTGCCCGGTGTGCGGCGACACCATCCGCGAGGTCTCCTTCAGCGACTCCTCGCTCCAGTACTGCCCGACCTGCCAGACCGGCGGCAAACCGCTCGCGGACCGGAGGCTGTCGCGGCTGCTGAAGTAGCAGCGCGGATCAGCCGGCCGGCCCCTTGCGGCCCTTCGTCTTGTCCTTGCCGTGCTTGTCCTTCCCGCCGTGCGGCCCGTCCTTGTGGTTCTTCGGCGGAGCCGGCGCGGTGGACAGGACAGCGGACGGCGGCAGGCCGGGGGTGGTGGCGGTCTCGCGCGTGGGCGGTGAGGTGACGGCCGTCGTGTGCGAGGAAGGCGTCCGAGTCGGCGCCGGCCTCGGCGAGACGGTCGGGGCAGGGCTGTCGTCGTCGGAGTTCAGCGCGGCCCCGAGGGCCGTGGCCGCGGCGAACAGGCCGACCGCCGCGCCGCCCAGCAGGGCCTTGGACACCTGCCTTCGGCGGTTGTGGGGACGGGAATGCGCTGCGGGGGCGCCGGCCTGCGGCGGCGGTGGGGACGTGTCGTCCGAGGGGATGCGAGCCCCGTCCGGGGCCACGGGGTCCAGCGGCTCCGTCGGTTCTGCCGATGCGGCCGGGTCTGCTTCCCACTCCTGTGCGCCCAGCCACTCGGCCGCCTCCTCCGCGCTGGGCCGCCGCGCGGGATCCTTGGCCAGCAGGCGCAGCACATAGTCGGACAGCGGCAGGGGTATGGCGGCGCTCAACCGGTGGGGCGGCGGCGGGGCGGTGTCGACGTGCTGCTGCACCACGGCGAGCGAGGTCGTGCCGCTGAACGGCGGGCGGCCGGTGAGCAGCTCGTACAGCACACAGCCGAGCGAGTACACGTCGGAGGCGGGCTGCGCGGACCGCCCGAGGGCCCGCTCGGGAGCCAGGTAGTCGGCGGTGCCGAGGATCTTTCCGGTGGCGGTCGCGGTGCCGGCGTTTTCGTCGGTGAAGCGGGCGATGCCGAAATCGGTGATCTTCACGGTGCGGTCGGCGGTCAGCATGACGTTGGCGGGCTTGATGTCCCGGTGGATCACTCCCTGGCGGTGTGCGGCGGCCAGCCCCTGCGCCACCTGCGCGGCGATGGCGGCCGCTTCCCGCGCTGCCAGGCTGCCGCGCTGGGACGTCTCCCGCGCGAGGGTCCAGCCGTCCACGAGTTCCATCACCAGATGGAGCCGGCCGTGATCGGAGCCGAAGTCGTACACGCCCACCACATGCGGATGGTTCAGGCGGGCCGTGGTCTGCGCCTCCAGGCGGAACCGCTCGATGTCGGTGGTGTCCGCCGCCTTCAGCAGCTTGATCGCCACCGGACGGCCCAGGACCCGGTCGGCCGCGCGCCACACCTCGCCCATCGCGCCGCTGCCCAGCAGTTCCTCCAGCTGATAGCGGTCCGCCAGCAGCACGTGCACACCCATCCCGAATTCCGACATCGCCACTGGCTACAGCGCAGCGCCGGACGGGGGTGTCACACCGGGCGGTGAGGCATTGCTGCGGTGGCGCTACTGGGACTGGAGTGTGACGAGATGCTCCCCGTCAGCGGTGCGCAGCTCGTAGCGGGCGATCTCGCCGGTGTGCATGGAGGAGCTGCCCTGCATGGTGATCGGGCGGGCGTCGTGGCTGGGAACGGTCCAGCTGGTCAGAATCTGCTCGGAGCCGTCGCGGCCGATGGCGATCAGACGACAGGGGCGCGGGCCCGCGCCGTCCTTCACCTCGAGTTTGATCTGGCTGCCCGAGTAGGCGTCCTCGGTGGTCACCTGGGCCCATACACCCGACTTCGCGTCGGTGGCCGCGATCCGCACCGAGTCGGTGCTGCCGTCGCCGGCCATCGTCATCGCGATTCCCGGCCCGGCCACCCCGATCGCCAGGGACGCGGCCACGGCGTACAGGAAGCGCCGCCGGCCGGCCCGGTGCCGGGCGGCCACCGTGCCGAGCAGCCGGTCGAGCAGCTGCGGGCCGGGCCTGGTCATGGGGCTCACGAACCGTGGCGTCGCCCGGCGGTACAGCATCATCTGCCGGGTGATGGGCCCGAATTCGGTCACGTGAGCGGCGCAGCGCGCGCACTCCATGAGGTGGTCCTCGAAGCGGAAGGCGTCCGCCTCGTCCAGCACGCCGAGCGCGTACGCGGCGACGTCGCGATGCCTCTCCTGGGACCTCATGCCGAATCCTCGTGCCGTTGGGTGCGGGTGGGGTTACTCCTTGCTCCCACAGGTACGCACCAGACAGTCGAATCACTCAGGGCATGTGGAGAATCGCAACCTTGGGATTCGGAGCCGCCCGGCCCGCGGATTGGTCCAAATCAAAACGAGGCTAAAAAAGGTGGATGGCGAGGTGGCCGAGCGGCAGGCCCAGTTGCCACGCCTTCGTCCACACCTTCGGACCCTCGTCCTCGCCGACCACCGCCGCGCCGCCCGGCACCGCGTTCAGGTCGGGCGCGAGCAGCTCGGTCTCCTCCAGCCAGCGCCAGGCCGCCCGGGCCAGTTCCACGTCGGGAGCGGGGCCGCCGGATTCGGCCGCCTGGGCGACCAGCTTCGCCATCCGCTCGCGCACCCAGTCCTGCCACGGCTGGTCGTACGCCGTCAGCGACAGCCAGGTCTCCAGCTGGGAGACCACCCGGATCCCCGGGAGTTCGCCGTCCGTGTCCGAGAGGAAGACGGTCAGCGCCAGGGCGTCGCGCCCGGCGCGGAACTCGAAGGACGTCGGCGGCATCAGATCGCCCGTCCGCAGCAGCTCGTCGGCGATGTACTCGGCGTACAGCCAGGCCATCGGGACGACCAGCTCACCGCCGCCGGTGCCGTCCGTGCTCTCTTGACCTCTGTGCAGCATCCCTTCCTGCCTTCCTCCGGTGCGTGCGCGTCGCCCGACTCCGGGCCCCGGTCGCGGGACCCCGAGCCCCCAGTCCGGAACACGGATGAGGACAGCTGATTGCTCAACCGGGGTCCTCAGCAAGGCGCTTTACGGAGGTTTGACTCGGCCGTCGGTTTCACCGCAGGTCGGCCGCATATCCGGGAAGCACCCGGCGCAGGGCGCGCAGCGCGTAGTACGCGCGGGACTTCACCGTACCGGGAGGAATTCCAAGGGTCTGCGCGGCTTCCGCAACACTTGCCCCCTGGAAATACACGAGCACCAGGACTTCACGGTGCTCCGGAGTGAGTGTCTTCACAGCCTCGCGGACATCGAGGGCGGCGGCGGCCCGCTCGGCGTGGTCGCCGATCACCCGCGCGTTCTCCAGGACCGCGTCCCCGACCTCGGGCGGCCGCGCCTGCCGGGCCCGCCGCGCGTCGATGGCGAGCCGCCGTCCCACGGTCATCAACCAGGGCCGTACGGAGTCGAAGTCGTCGGCGCGCAGCGCCTCGGGATGCTGCCAGGCACGCACCAGGGTCTCCTGCACCAGGTCCTCGGCGCGCTGCCGGTCGCCGTCGCAGAGCCGCAGCAGCAGCGCGAAGAGGGGGCGGCCGTGCTCGCGCTGCAGCGCGGCGAGCTCGTGCTCGGCGGTCGTCGCGTTCGTGAGGGTGGTTGCGGCCGTCATGGCCGTATGGCACCGCAGGGTGCCGCCTCGGGACAGGGTCCGTACCGGGATCTGCGGCGGACGGTCGATCGCGTCGACGAACGGTACGACGAACGGTCCCGCGCTCCCCGCGAGCGGTCCGGGGGCGCCCGTTCGCGGGCACCGGACGGGTTAATCGGGGTGGCGCGGTTGTTTGGCCGCGGACTCAGGTTCGTACCTATTTATGCGTAAATCTGACAACAGTGGGGTGAGCTGATGATTGCACGGAGACGACAGGTTGCCCTGGCCCTGATGGCCGTTCTGACCGCGGGCGCGGCCTGCCAGGCCCAGCATCGGCAGGCGTCCACCCGTGCCGCAGACCCGGGGGCCCCGGCGGCCCGTACCTTCACGCTGGTGGCCTCCGGCGACATCATTCCGCACGGCTCGATCATCGACCGCGCCCGTTTCGACGGCGGCGGCGCCGGATACGACTTCCGGCCGATGTTCTCCGGCGTCAGACCCGTCGTCTCCCGCGCCGATCTGGCGCTGTGTCACATGGACACCGTCTACGGCCCGAACGGCCACTACACAGGACGCTCCCCGTTCACGTCCCCGCCCGAGATCGCGCAGGGCCTCGCTGCCACCGGCTACGACACCTGCTCCACCGCCTCCGGCCACAGCCTCGACGACGGCACCGACGGCATCCGCCGCACCCTCGACGCCCTGGACGGCGCGGGCGTACGGCACGCCGGTTCGGCCCGCACCGAGGCCGAGGCGCACACCGTCACGATCCTGCGGGCGGGCCCCGCCAAGGTCGCCCACCTCGCCTACACCCTCGACACCGACGGCAGCCCGCTGCCCCAGGGCGCGCCGTGGGCCGTCAGCCTCCTGAACGGGAACAGGATCATCGAGGACGCCCGGGCGGCCCGGCGGGCAGGCGCCGACGTGGTCGTCGTCTGCGTGCACTGGGGCACCGAATGGCAGGACGCGCCCGACCGGCAGCAGCTCACCCTGGCCCGACAGCTCACGGCCTCCCGCACCGGCGGCCGCCCCGACGTCGACCTCGTCCTCGGCACCCGCGCCCATGTCCCGCAGGCGTACGAGAAGGTCAACGGCACCTGGGTCGTCTACGGCCTGGGCGATCAGATCGCCGGCGAGATGTCCAACAGGCCGGGCGTCCAGGATCCGCGAGGCAACGAGTCCACCCTGGGCCGCTTCACCTTCACCCGGCCCGCCCGGGCGGGCGGCCGCTGGGAGGTCACCAAGGCGGAGTTCGTCCCGCTGATGTTCGACGTCGACGCCGGGCGGGCGGTGAACCTCAACCAGGCCATCGCCCAGGGCGCCGAGGTGAAGGGCGTGCGCGACGCCATCCGCACCGTGGTGCTCAGCAGGGGTGCGGCGAAGGACGGGCTGACCATGGGGCAGTAGTCAGTCGACGTCCACGTGGTCCAAGGCCTTCAGCATCTCCCTCAACACCCGCACGGTCGCCCGCAGTTCGGCATCCGTCAGATCCCCGCCGACCTGCCGGTTGAGATGGTGCTCCCGGTCCAGGACGGCGTTGATGGTCGCCCGGCCCTCGTGCGTGATCCGGATCAGGGACGATCGTTGGTGGGCGGGGTTGGGGATGGCCTCGACCCACCCCTGGGCCGCCGCGTCGTTGACCATGCGCTGCACGAACTGCCGGCTCAGGGCCAGGACCCGGCCCATCTGAGGGACCGTCATGGGCTCGCTCTGCCGCAGCAGGTCCAGTACGGCGCGTACGCCGACGGAGATCCCCTCGACCGCCTCGCCCTGCTCGACCTTGCGGACGGCGCGCCGGTACAGCGGGCCCACCAGGTCGAACACCTCGGTCAAACGGTGGCCCAGCTCGTCGGGGGTGAGGGGCTTGTCGCTCTCGTTCACCTGGCCATCATGACATCCCGGTTGTCAAATCTCCCCGAAGATGACACCTTGGTTGTCATGAATGGTGCTTCGGACGTTCGCCTCTTCCCGTCCTTGGACGGTGACCTCGCCTACCTCGACACCGGCTCCGGTGATCTCGTCGTCCTCCTCCACTCAGGATTCGTCGACCACCGCGTCTGGGAGGACCAGATACCGGCCCTCGCTGCCGGGTACCGGGTGATCGCCCCGGACGTACGCGGCCACGGATCCTCCGCCAACGCCACCAAGCCGTTCCGCTGGGCCGACGACCTCGCCGCCCTGCTCCGCCATCTCGACACGGGCCCCGCGGTCCTCGTCGGCCTGTCGATGGGCGGCGTGATCGCCACCGACACCGTGCTGGAGCACCCCGAACTCGTGCGCGCGGTGGTCACCTGCGGCGCGGCGACCGGCGACTTCCAGTACACGGACGACTGGACCCGGCAGATCCAGGCCGAGTACGCCCGCACCCTGGGCGCCGGCGACATCGAGGGCTGGCTCGAAGCGTTCGTACGGGTCGTGCCCGGCCCCTACCGCAGCGCCGACGACGTCGACCCGGGCATCGCGCGCCGGTTGCGGGAGATGGCCTTCAACTCGATCTCCAAGCACACGCCGGGCGAGAAGGACTGGCTCGTGCGCGTGAGCGACTCCTGGTCCCGCCTGCCGAAGATCGACGTCCCGGTGCTCACCGTCAACGGCACCCTGGAGCCCCCCGAGCTGCTGGACGCGGCCGAACGTCTCGCGCGCACCGTCCCCGACGGGCGTGCCCGGACCGTCGAGGACACCGCCCACTACCTGAACATGGAGAAACCGGAGGTCTTCAACAAGATCCTGCTGGAGTTCCTCCGCGCTCTCTAGGAGCGGCTCGCCGAGGGGGCGGGCTCGGGGAGGCGGACCCGGGCGGATAACTCGGGTGCAGGAAGGCAGGGAGCGGAGCCAGGCCCCTGCACAGCGAGGTCGGGAACGCCGGCGCCGCGCGCTGCACGACCCGGCAGCCTCCCTCCGTCCCCTCGACGATCGGCACCCACCCGGACTTCCCGGCCCGGTAGAACCAGCGGTCACCGAGCCGGGACGAGCAGCCGGGCGCCGAGGCGTCGTCGCAGGCCGGTCCGGTCCGCCAGGAGAAGTCCATGACCAGCCACTTGCCGTCGCACTCCTGCGTGTCCCGGTAGGAGTGCACGGGCGCGTCGACCGCCATCAACGCCTGGTCGTAGGAGGCGTCCGTACAGCCGGTCGCCGGTGGGGTGCAGCCGAGTTCCCCGCACAGCCGCAACGCGGGCGCCTTCGCGCCGTCCGCGGTGAACTGCACATCGTGGTCGACGACCACCTCCCGGCCGCCCAGGGGAACGGGCAGCCGGACCCGCGCCGTGGCCGACCGCTCCTTGGTGCAGCCGGAACGCCGGTCCCCCGACGGAGAGGAGAAGGTGAGCTGGACCCGCACGAGGTCCTTCTGCACGGGGTGGGTGAGCACCGCCTTGAAGTCCCGCACACAGGCGCGCGCACCGCTGGGCACCTGCGCGTCGAGCAGCAGCGTACGGCCGCCGTCGGCGAGGCGGGCCCCGGTGACTCCCGAGGGCTCGAAGACGGTCCACGGGATCGGGCCGGTCGCCGACGGCGCCGCTTCCCGGCCGGCCACCTGCGTCCCGCACCCGCCGAGCAGCAGTACGGCCACCACACCGAGCACGGCGGCCACGACCGCCCCGTGCCCGTCATGTCGTCCAGCTGAACCCATCAGTGCTCAATCCCTCCGTGTCGCACCGGTGTTGCCCGGGCCGACGCCACACTCTGGCCGCCGTGACGCAGCTCACCGGAAAAGGGTGACAGGGCGTTGTCGCGCACGGCTGCGAGGGTCGGCGTCATGACTCTCACAGACGAGGACTGCCTCGCCGAGACCCTGGCCTTCAACGAGCAGTTCGAGGCAACGGCCGCAAGCCGCCCGAACCGCGGGCAGACGCCCGACGCGAGCGTGCTCGCGCTGTTGCGGCGCAACCGGCTGGGTGGCAACACGCCACCGGTGCGACTGCCGCAGGGCCGGGACCGCGTCGTTGCGGGCGGGGTCGGGATACGGGTGTTCGTGCCGGACGAGATCGACGGCGTATATCTGCATCTGCACGGGGGCGGCTGGGCGTTCGGTTCCGCGGGCGGGCAGGACGAGAGGCTGTGGCGGCTTGCGACGCAGGCACGGCTGGCGGTGGTGAGCGTGGAGTACCGCCTGGCGCCGGAGCACCCGTTCCCCGCCGGGCCCGACGACTGCGAAGCGGCCGCCCGGTGGCTGGTCGACCGTGCCGCAGCCGAGTTCGGCACCGGGCGGCTGCTGATCGGCGGCGAATCGGCCGGCGCCCATCTGAGCGTCGTCACCCTGCTGCGCCTGCGCGACCGGCACCGCATCACCGGCGCGTTCCGGGCGGCCCAGCTGCTGTTCGGCCCGTACGACCTGTCGATGACGCCGAGCCAGCGGTCGTTCGGCTCGAAGCGGCTGCTGAGCAACACCGACTCACTGCGCCGCAGTTATGAGCTGTTCACCCCGGGATTGGAGGCGGAGCAGCGCCGCGACCCGGAGATCTCGCCGCTCTACGCCGACCTGACAGGCCTGCCGCCCGCCCGGATCGTCGTCGGCACCGAGGACCCACTGCTGGACGACTCGCTGTTTCTGGCCCAGCGGTGGCAGGCGGCGGGTGCTCCCGTGGAGCTCGGCGTCGTCGCTGGTGCGATGCACGGATTCACCCTGTTCCCGCTGACCGTCACCGAGCGGGAACAGGCACGTGAGCGGGAGTTCCTCGCCGCGGCGGGACGGTAGCGTCGGCCTCATGAACCGCACTGCCCGGCTCTATGCGCTGGTGGAGGAGTTGCGCGCGGCGGCACCGCGGCCGCTGACGGTCGCCGTACTCGCCACGCGGTTCGAGGTCAGCACCCGCACCGTCCAGCGTGATCTGCAGGCGCTGATGGACTCCGGCGTCCCGGTGCGCACCACGCCCGGGCGCGGCGGGGGCTGGACGATCGATCCGGCGACCACGCTGCCTCCTCTGCACTTCACCGCCGACGAGGCAGCGGCACTGGCCGCCGCGCTGGCCGCGGCCGACGCCTCCGCTCCTTATGCCGGGGCGGCCCGTACGGCGTACCAGAAGATCGTGGCCTCGATGACCGGTCCGGGCTCGGCGGCGGCCCGGGAACTCGCCGCCCGGATCGTCGCGCTGCCGGCGCGGACCGATCCCGCGGTCCGCGCCGCCGTGGAACGGGCCCTCACCGACGCCGAGGTGCTGCGCCTGTCCTACGTCGACGCGGCCGGACGCGAGAGCGAGCGCGAAGTGGAACCGGCCGGACTGCTCACCGCAGAAGGCCGTTGGTACCTCATCGCCTGGTGCCGCACCCGGCGGGCCGGCCGGGGCTTCCGGCTGGACCGGATCACAGCGGCGGCCACCACCGGCGAGCAGACCCGCCCCCATGACCTCGCGGACCTGCTGCACGGTTCGGCAGCCGCCGACGCGGTGCCGCCCGCCGCACTCGCCTCGCTGACCTAGCGGCCGGCCAGCTCCGACCGCCGGTACGAGTAGCCGAAGTAGATCCCGGTGCCGATCACGAACCACACCGCGAACCGCACCCAGGTCTGCCACTGCAGATAGGTGATCAGCCAGATCGAGGCGACGACACCCAGCGCCGGCACGAACGGCATCCAGGGCGTCCGGAAGGTGCGCGGCAGTTCCGGATGCCGGTAGCGCAGCACGATCACCGCCGTGCACACCACCACGAACGCCAACAGGATGCCGATGTTGGTCAGTTCGGCCGCCTCGGCGATCGGCAGGAACCCGGCGATGACCGCCGAGGCCACCCCGACGATCCAGGTCACGCGGGTCGGCACGTGCCGCGTCGGGTGGGTCTTGGCGAACCACTTGGGCAGCAGCCCGTCCCGGGACATGGAGAACCACACCCGGGTCACGCCCAGCATGAAGGTGAACATCACGGTGAGGATGCCGATGATCGCGCCGACCGCGATCACATCGGCGAGGCCGCTCAGCCCCACCGACTTGAACGCCGAGGAGAAGCCGCTCTCCTTGTCGATGTGCCGGTAGTTCTGCATACCGGTCAGCACCAGGCAGGCGGCCACGTACAGGACCATCGAGATGACGAGCGAGTAGATGATCGCCTTCGGCATGTGCCGCTGGGCGTCCTTGGACTCCTCGGCCGCCGTCGACATCGCGTCGTAGCCGAACACCGCGAAGAACACCGTCGCAGCACCGGTGAACGCCCCGCCGATCCCGTAGGGGAAGAAGGGGTGGTAGTTGCCGGTGTCGATGTGGAAGACGCCGACGGCGACCACCAGCAGCACGACCAGGACCTTGAGCACCACCACGGCGGTCTCGAAGCGGGCCGCGTTCCTGATGCCCAAATTCAGCAGATAGGCGATCAGCAGGCACAGCACCCCCGCGAACAGATCTACCTTGTGCCCGCTCCCGGTGCTCGGTGCGCCCAGCATCCACTTCGGCAACTCGGCGCCCATGTCCTCGACCAGGAAGCTGAAGTAGCCCGAGATGCCGATCGCGACCACCGCCACGATCGCCGTGTACTCCAGCAGCAGGTCCCAGCCGATGAACCAGCCGGCGAACTCGCCGAGCACCGCATAGCCGTACGTGTAGGCCGAACCGGCCTTCGGGATCAGCCCCGCGAACTCCGCGTACGACAGCGCGGCCGCGGCGCTCGCCACGCCGGCTATGAGGAAGGAGACGAGGACTGCGGGTCCCGCCGTACCGTTGGCCACCGTACCCGCGAGTGTGAAGATGCCCGCGCCGATGATGCCGCCTACGCCGATCGCGGTCAGCTGCCACAGCCCCAACGACCGGTCCAGACGGGCGCCTTCGCTGACTTCCGTCTCCTCGATGTGCTCGATCGGTTTGCGGCGGAGAATCCCCTCACCCATGCTGAGCCGGGCCATGCGCCTCACCTCTTCACGTTCGGCAACGCCTGACGGCCGATCATGACGGCCCAGCGGCAACCGGGAGGGAAGACGCCGCGCAGATACCTGCCCGTACCACCTGAACTGAACGGCTGTTCAGGAAGGAGTGCACCGCAGTAGTTTGGCGCGCAACCACTCGCCTCGCTCGCGGAGTACCTCGAATGAGCAGCGACAAACAGCCCCTGACGCAACTTCGGACCTTCCGGCCCCCGCCCGTCGTCGACGGCACGGACGCCGACCGGACTCTCGGCCGGGCGATGATCGCGGCCTGGCAGACGGACGGCATCTTCCAGATCCACGCCACCCCGGCCCAGCAGGCCGCCACCGAACGGGCCTTGGCCGCCTCCCGCGCCTTCTGCGCCCGCCCGCTGCGGGAGAAGGCCGCGCATGTCTCCGACCTCACCTACAGCGGCTATGTCGCCTCCGGTGAGGAGGAGACCGCGGGGGAGCGGGACGGCTCGGAGATCTTCACCGTCTGCCCCGACATCCCCGCCGACGACCCCCGCGTCATCGAACAGTGGCCCTGCCACGGCCCCGTTCCCTGGCCGTCCCCCGACTACGCCCGCGCGATGAAGGGGTACATGGCTGCGCTCGGCGAGATCGGCCACCGCCTGCTGCAACTGACCGCGCTGGGCCTCGGCATGGACGACCCCGACACCTTCACCCGCCTCACCGTGGACGGCTGGCACCATATGCGGGTCCTGCGCTTCCCGCCCGCCGACGCCACCTCAGAGCGCGGCATCGGCGCCCACACCGACTACGGCCTCCTCGTCATCGCCGCCCAGGACGACGTCGGCGGCCTCTACATCCGGCCGCCCGTACCCGGCGAGCAGCGCGGCCGCAACTGGCTGCCCGAGGAGTCCATGGCAGGCCGCTACGAGCACGAGGAACCCTGGACCTACGTCACCCCGGCCCCGGGCGTCTTCACCGTCTTCCCCGGCGACATCATGCAGTTCATGACCGGCGGCGCCCTGCTCTCCACCCCGCACAAGGTCCGCCTGGCCGCCCGCGAGCGCTTCACCCTCGCCTATTTCCACGAGCCGAACTTCAACGCGGTGGCCCGGCCGCAGGCCGATGCGGATCCCGGCGAGTACATCCACTACGGCACCCACTTCACCTCGATGTTCCGCAGGTGCTATGCCGACCGCATCACGACCCGCCGGATGGACGCGGAGGGCCGCCTGAAGGTCCTCGACCGGCTCCGCGAAGAGGCACTGCACACCGCGTGAACGGTCACGGAGCGGCGGCGTGACACAGCTCCTGCGCCGTCCCGGCCGCAGCCACACCGCCTCGCGGCGCGCCGGAGCGTCGTACGGACAGCCCGTGAAGCGCTCGTCGAACGCCACATCGCACTCGTCCACCACGAGCGCCACCGGCGGCTCGGCCGCGACCCGGCCGAACAGCCGCGCCCACGGCCCCGTCAGGACCCAGGTCCAAGGCCCCTTCCACGACCGGCCGTACCCCCGGCTACCGTGCCGACATGCCTACGCGAACCCAAGACCTCGATCACGAACTCATCGAGGCCGCAGCCCAGGTCGCCCGCACCCGCTGCCGGGGCGACAACCACACCATGGCCGCGGCCGCCCGTGCCCGGGACGGGCGGATCGTCACCGCCGTGAACGCCTACCACTTCACCGGAGGCCCCTGCGCGGAACTGGTCGTCATCGGTGCGGCGGCCACGCAGGGCGTCTACGAACTGGACACGATCGTCGCGGTGGGCGATCGCGACCGAGGGGTCGTGCCTCCGTGCGGCCGATGCCGGCAGGTGCTGCTCGACTACTTCCCCGCCCTGAAGGTCATCGTCGGCCAAGGCGACCGCCTCCGCGCCGTCCCCGTCACCGAACTGCTGCCGGAAAGCTACGTCTGGGCCGACCACCAACTCGACACCGACCCCGCCTGAACGAGCCCGGCGGACCGGCCGCCTACTGGAACGGCCCCGGCGCCACCAGGACGTTCACGCACCGGGGGCGGGCCGCAGCGTGAGGCCGGACCTGCGCCTGGAGGTCCTGCCCGCCCCGCCCGTCCTGCCGCACGCCTCGGCAAGTGCCGACGTCGTCCTGCTGTTCACGGTGCTCACCCGCGTTCCCGACGCCGCCGCCCCGGGGCCCCTGGTCGCCGAGCTGGTCCGCGTCCTCACCGGGCGGCCTGCCGTACGTCAGCGATCTGCTCCTGCAGGGCGACGAACGCAACCGGGACCGCTGCACACGCCCGCCGGTCCGGCACACCGTACGGGGTGTTCACCACCGACGACGGCGCCGTCCGCGGGCATACCGCTCCTCACCCGCAATCCGTGAGCCTCACGGCACCACCGTCACCGGCCACCGCCCCGCCTTCACCAGCCGTACGGCCACCGAGCCGATGATCCGGTGCCCGGCCTGCTCGGAGGCGCCCACCACCACCGCGTCCGCCTTCAGCTCGTCCGCGGCCTTGACCAGGCCGCTGTAGGGGTCGCCGCGGAAGGTGTGGAACTCCCAGCGGACCTCGTATATCCCCTTGAGCCGCTCGGTGGCGTCCCGGATCTGGGTCTTCAGGTCCTCGGCGATCTCGTCCGTCGTCTCGGCGACCGGCGCACCCATGGCCGCGCCCGCGGCCATCACCGGCTGCACATAGACCACGGCGAGCAGCGCGTGCTGGCGTCTGGCCAGGCCACCGGCATATGCCGCGGCGCGCATCGAGGAGTCCGAGCCGTCCACCCCGACCACGATGACCTTGGGCCCGTCCGTGCCCCGCTCGAACTGGTGCGAGTGCTGTTCCGTCACGGCTGTGAGGCTATCGGAAACCGCAGGTCCCGCCGCCGTGCGGGGCCTCTCGACGGGCGAGGCGGCCGAGCCCTTCCTACAGTCGGAACCATGAGTGCCACAGCGGAGGCCTCCCCGCCCAGGGACCCCCCGGGCCCGATACGGCCGCCCGGCAGCGGTCCGATGAGCAAGGTGCCCGAGGTCTTCGCGGCCTTCTTCGGCGCCCTCGGCCTGCTGTGCGGCCTGCTGGCCCTCATCCCTCCGCTGCGCGTCCTGCTGCGCCCGGTGGTCCGCTTCCTCGACGTGATCATCGTCCCGGTCAGCGCCAATCTCGCCTACGCCGTCTTCCTCTTCCTGCTCGCCGCCGCGATCGCCGCCCGCAAGAAGATCGCCTGGTGGCTGGTGGTCGTCTACCTCGGCCTGCTGGCCCTGGACGACATCCTCGGCGTGGCCCTGGGCCTGTATCTCCAGTCCGTCCCGTCCCTCGTCGTCTGCGGCCTCGCCCTGACCGTGCTGATCGTCGCCCGCAAGGATTTCTACGCCGCCTCCCGCCGCGCCGCCTTCCGCCGGGCCCTGGGGGTGCTGCTCGCCGGGATCGCCGTCGGCATCCTCGTCGGCTGGGGCCTGGTGGCCCTCTTCCCCGGCACCCTGCCCGAGAGCCAGCACCTGCTGTGGGCCGCCAACCGGGTCTGCGGCGGTCTGGTCTCGAGCCGTTCCTTCGACGGCCGCCCGCCACGTGCCCTGTTCTTCCTGCTCGGCCTGTTCGGCGCGCTCGCCCTGCTCAACGCCGCCGCCACCCTGTTCCGTTCGCAGCGCCTGGAAGGCGCCCTGCACGGCGACGAGGAGCCCCGTATCCGCGCCCTGCTGAAGGCCTACGGCGAGCAGGACTCCCTCGGCTACTTCGCCACCCGCCGCGACAAGGCCGTCGTCTTCTCGCCCAGCGGCAAGGCCGCCGTCACCTACCGCGTCGAGGCCGGCGTCTGCCTCGCCAGCGGCGACCCCGTCGGCGACCGCGAGGCCTGGCCGCACGCCATCGCCGCCTGGCTGGACGTGGCCCGCCGGCACGCCTGGGCGCCCGCCGCGATGGGCGCCTCCGAGGAGGGCGCCAGGGCCTTCGCCCGCGCCGGCCTCGGCGCGCTCCAACTCGGCGACGAGGCGATCCTGCACGTGCCCGACTTCGACCTCGACGGCCGCGACATGCGCGTCACCCGGCAGGCCGTGCACCGCGTGCGCCGCACCGGCGCCCACTGCCGCATCCGCCGCCACGCCACCCTCACCGACGAGGAGATGGAGGAGGTGATCGACAAGGCGGACGCCTGGCGCGACACCGAGACCGAGCGCGGCTTCTCCATGGCCCTGGACCGCCTGGGCGACCCGGCCGACGGCGACTGCCTCCTCGTGGAAGCCCTCAGCGAGGACGGCCGCCTCCTCGCGCTGCTCTCCTTCGTGCCCTGGGGCCGCGACGGCGTCTCCCTCGACCTGATGCGCCGTGACCGCAGCGCCCCCAACGGCGTCATGGAGTTCATGGTCGCCGAACTGTGCGAGACGGCACCGAAACTGGGGATCCGCAGGATCTCGCTGAACTTCGCGGTCTTTCGTTCGGCCTTCGAGGAGGGCGCCCGTATCGGCGCCGGACCGGTGCTGCGCCTGTGGCGCCGCCTGCTGCTGTTCTTCTCCCGGTGGTGGCAGCTGGAGGCGCTGTACCGCTCCAACGCCAAGTACCAGCCGGAGTGGTATCCGCGCTTCATCTGCTACGGCGACGCGGGCTCCCTCGCCCGTATCGGGCTTGCCTCCGGCATAGCCGAAGGTTTCGTTTCGGTACCGTCCTTGCGCAAACTCTGGGGAAAGGGGCACCCGAAGGGCGCGTCCAGGCCCGCGACCACCGAGGGCCTGCCGTCGCTGTCGGCGCTCGGCCTCGACGGAGGGGGCGAGGCCGGGCCCGGCGATCCCCATGCCGGCCTGCCCGAACAGGTCCGCATCCGGCACCGCACCCTCGACCGGCTGGGCGCCGAGGGCATCGACCCCTACCCGGTCGGCATCCCGCAGCGCACCCACGCCCTCGCCGACGTCCGCGAGGGCGAGCAGGTCACCGTCGCCGGCCGCGTCATGCTGGTGCGCGACTTCGGCGGCATCGTCTTCGTCACCCTGCGCGACTGGTCCGGCGACCACCAACTCGCCCTCACCCGCGAGGACTCCGGCCCCGCCCTCGACCGCTTCACCGCGGACACCGACATCGGCGACCACATCACCGCCACCGGCCGGGCCGGCGTGAGCGACAAGGGCGAACCGACCGTCTTCGTCACCTCCTGGCAGCTGATCGGCAAGTGCCTGCGCCCGCTGCCCGACAAGCACCGCGGCCTCACCGACCCCGAGGCCAAGGTCCGCATGCGCTACCTCGACCTGGTCTCCAGCCCCGACGCCCGCCAGGTGATCCGCGCCCGCTCCACCGCCGTACAGGCCCTGCGCCAGGGCCTGTTGAGCCGCGGCTACCTCGAGGTCGAGACCCCGATGCTGCAGCAGATCCACGGTGGCGCCAACGCCCGCCCCTTCACCACCCACATCAACGCCTACGACCTCGATCTCTACCTGCGCATCGCGCCCGAGCTGTACCTGAAGCGGCTGTGCGTCGGCGGCCTGGAGAAGGTCTTCGAGCTGGGCCGCACCTTCCGCAACGAGGGCGTCTCCTACAAGCACAACCCCGAGTTCACGATGCTGGAGGCCTACCAGGCCTTCGCCGACTACGACGTGATGCTCGACCTCACCCGCGAACTGATCCAGGGCGCGGCCACCGCCGCCTTCGGAGCGCCGATCGCCCGCAAGGACGGCCAGGAGTACGACATCTCGGGCGCATGGCCGGTCAAGACGGTCTACGGCGCGATCGGGGAGGCTCTGGGGGAGGAGGTCGACGCGGACACGGAGCTGCCCGTGCTGCACCGGCTGTGCGACCGCGCCGGCGTGCCGTACACGCCGGACGACGGCCGCGGCGAGGTCGTACTCGAAATGTACGAGCGCCTCGTGGAGGAGAAGACCCGGCTGCCCACCTTCTACAAGGACTTCCCGACCGACGTCTCGCCGCTGACCCGCCAGCACCGCGGCGACCCGCGGCTGGCCGAACGCTGGGACCTGGTCGCCTTCGGCACCGAACTGGGCACCGCCTACTCGGAGTTGACCGACCCGGTCGAACAGCGTCGCCGTCTCACCGCCCAGTCCCTGCTCGCCGCCGGCGGAGACCCCGAGGCGATGGAACTGGACGAGGACTTCCTCGACGCCCTCGAATACGCCATGCCGCCCACCGGGGGCCTGGGCATCGGCGTCGACCGGCTGGTCATGTTCCTCACCGGCCTGACGATCCGTGAGACGCTGCCCTTCCCGCTGGTGCGCCGCCGCTGACCGCTCAGGCCCGCAGCGGGAGCAGCAGCCGCAGGTCGTCTCCCCAGGCGTCGAGGACCCCGCCGTGCCCGGCGGCCCGCGCGGCCCGTGCGAGGTCGGCGAACAAGGCCCGCTGGGTGTGCGGATCGCCGTCGGCCAGGATGCGGCGCAGCACCGGCAGCAGCCGCCCGGCGCTCCACCGTTCGTCGCCGAGGGGCTGCCGCTCGAGCTCCCACCGCAGGTACTTGTTGTACGGCCGAACCCGCCGGTGCAGGGCGAAGAGCACCTCCAGCGCGTACGGCACGCTCTCGGCGGCATCCAGGTGCCCCATCGCGTCGCGGCCGTCGCGGTAGCTCTTCAGGGAGCGATAGGTCTGGTTGACGTAGGCGTCGAGAAAGCCGGCCACGGCGGTGCGCGCCTCGTCGGGGTGCAGGGTTCGCTTGCGGTCGAGGACGGCGGCGATCTCGCCGTCCATCCGGTCGAGGAGCACCCGGGCGTGGACGTACGAGTACCGGCTGAAGGCGGCCGGGTCGCCGGGCAGCCCGCGCCGGCGGAACTCGGCGAGTGTGAGGACCACCAGGTCCAGATGGGCCGAGCGGAACCGGTCGAGCTCGCTGAGCGGCGAGGCGTCGCGGTCGCTCAGCACGACGTGCAGGTCGTGGTCGGAGCGCACGGTCGGCATCCCGTCGTGCACCTGGGAGCCGCTGAGGACCAGTCCGAGGACTCCGGGATCGGCGGCGGCCCGGGCGACGAAGGCCACCAAGGTGGCCTCGGGGGTGTCGCCGGAAGCAGGAGGAAGCGCAGGCATGTCGGTGATCTCTCCGAGCGGAAGCGGGCACGGCCGACAGCCGACGGCCGCGGACACGAGGACGGACCGGTTCGCCTCTGCGGCGTCCGGGACGCCGCGGGAGATCACTGCACGGACCCGACGCTACCCGCGACGGGTGCAGGAGGAAAGCGAATTCGGCCGCGCGGGCTTCGCTTACCGCACCCGTCCAGGACACGCACGGCGGCTTGGGCCGGGCGTGTGCTTTCCTGCCGCCGGTGCGGTGTCATGAGGGGCCGCCGGTCCTGGTTCGGGCGACTGATGAGTCATGAAGAAGGATCAGTTGCTCACGAGACGCCGGGCGTTGATCGCGGGTGCCGCCGCTCTGGGCGCGGCCGGCGCCACCGGGGTGCTCGCATCGGGCGGGCGCGAGACGGCTCGGCCCGTCGCTCCCGCGCCCGGCCCCGATCCCGCGCCCCGGGAGAGCTATGCGCTCGAGCCGTCCGAGTACCGCCTCCAGCCGCTGACCGGATACCAGCAGGTGCGCCCGGCACCGCGCAGGACCCGGGTGCGGCACCAGCCGTTCCTGCGCGTGTACGGACGCGGTCGCACCATGGTGCTGACCTTCGACGACGGGCCCGACCCGCGCTACACCCCGGACATCCTGGACACCCTGGCCGAGTACGACGTCCGCGCCATGTTCTTCGTGTGCGGGGAGATGGCCGTCGACAACCAGGACCTGCTGACCCGTATGGCCGACGACGGACACATCGTCGGCAACCACACCTGGAGCCACCCCCTGCTGACCCGTCTGAGCCGGTCCGAGATCCGCTCCGAGATGGCACGCACCAGCGACGTCATCGAGAACGCCTACGGCGAGCGGCCCCTGTGGTTCCGCGCGCCCTACGGCGCCTGGAACCGTGCGACCTTCCAACTCGGCGCCCACATGGGCATGGAGCCCCTGGCCTGGACGGTCGACACCCTCGACTGGACCACCCCCGGCACCGGCACGATCGTCGACCGGGTCGAGGAGGGCGCGGCCCCCGGTGTCGTGGTGCTCTCGCACGACGCCGGGGGCGACCGCTCGCAGAGCGTCCGGGCCCTGCGCCACTATCTGCCGGACCTGCTGGATGCCGGCTACCACATCACCGTGCCGAGACGGCGGCACGCATAGGCTCTGGCGTTTGGATCAGCCCGGCGCCCCGGGGCCTGGCACGCCCTCTCCCGCTGCCTTGGGGGCGTGGGGGCCCCATGGCCCGCTCGGGCCGGCCGGGAAGCGCCGTCGGCTACAGCCGACCTGATCCGAACGACAGGCCCCAGCCGGATCCGCCCGCCCGGCCGGGGCACGCTCAGCGGACCTCGACCAGGCGGGCGAAGACGACGACGTTCCCGTCGTAACCGTGCTTCTTGGAGAAACCGCCGCCGCAGGTGATGACCCGCAATTCCGGGGCCCCCTTGGAGGCGTAGACGCGGTCGCCGGGGAAGTTGTTCTTCGCGAAGACCTCGATGCCGTAGATCTCGAACACGGCCGTCCTTCCGTCCTTGCGGGCGATCTCGACGCGATTTCCCTTCTTCAGCGCCCCGAGGTTGTAGAACACCGCGGGGCCCTGTTTGTTGTCGACGTGGCCGACCACCACCGCGGTGCCCTTCTCGCCGGGGGTGACGGCACCCGTGAACCAGCCGGCCAGGTTCGGATCCTCGGGAGGAGGTGCCCCGACCCAGCCGTCCGCGGCCAGACCGACCGGCAACACCGGTGCGTCGACCCGGATCGTGGGGATCCTGACCCGGTCGGGCGGGGAGGCCGGCAGCGGCTGGACGGCGCCCGCGGCGACGGTGGCGGGGGCGTGGGTGTCCGCCGCCGCCGCGGTGGCGGGCTGCGGCGGACCCACGTCGAACTCCCCCGAACCGTTCCGAATGAGGGCGATGCCGGTCAGCAGCACAAGCGCTATGACACCCCAGGGGGCGCGCTTCTTCCGTCGCTCCTCCTCTTCGGCCAGTTCGGCCAGTTCGGACGCAGACATTGGTTTCCCCTCTCGACGAGGCAGTCGCCGCGTCAATCGCGCATGACGCAAAGCTAAATGGCCTGTGCGAAACCGGCGACGGGGCGGATGCGAACGGGTGGCACGCCCGAGAGGGGTGCGCCATCCGAGTTGCCGGGGGCAGGAAATTTCTGACGGTCCGTGACCTGCGGATATATGTGATTATCTGCTTATTGCTCGGCGTGTCCTCTCACCAGGACGGACCATCCCCGAAATGCGGGCGCGTGCAGCGCATCTGACTGTCTTTCTGGGAGGCGCTTTCTCGCCGACATTGCCGGGGACGGGACCCGGGGCGCCTTCCGCGGAGGATCACATGAGTAGTCATCGTGCCCTGGCGGTCTCGGCCGCCGCGGTCGCCGTGCTCGGCCTCGCCACACCGGCGGCCGACGCCCGGGACGGCATGAACTTCAACCCCAGCAACATCGTCGCGCTGCCCAGTGTCATCGCCCGCGGCGGGCAGTTGACCATCACCGTCGACGGCTGCCCGGGCGGAGCCACCGCGACCTCGGACGCGTTTCCGAGCACGCCGCTGATGACGGTCGCTGGCAGTAACACGGCGAGAGGCACCGCGACGGTGAACCGGGACGCGAGAAACGGTACGCACCCCATCACCGTCACCTGTGGCGGCAAGTCCCTGACCAACCCCGCCGCGTTCACCGTCATCGGCGGTGTCCAGGGCGGGTTCGGCGGCGGCAGCTCCACCGGGGCGACGCCGACCGACGTGGCCATCGGCGGCGGGCTCGTGGCCGCGGCCGTCCTCGCCGGCGGAGCGTTCTGGCTGCGCCGCAGGTCCGAGAAGCGGATCTGACCTTCCTCCCATCGGAGAGCAGACCGCACATCGGCCTCGGAAGGCGGACCGCACGTCAAGTCCGTGGTAGTAGAGACCGCACGTTGAAGGGCCCTCGCCCCGATTCCCCCACAGGAGCCGGGGCGATGGCCCTTTGTCAGACACCTTCCTCACCGCTGCGGCGGCGCGAGAGGTGGTACGCCGCGCCGATCGAGCCCGTGACGAGGGCGAGACCCATGCCGATCTCCCTGAGGTCGAACCCGGCGATGCTGCCGCCCACACCGGCGTGCACACCCCGATGGGGGTGGGCCGGAATCGGAATCGGGTCGACCGGCACCGGGGTCGGGTGGTGCGGGCGGCCGCCCACGATGGTCAGATCCGTGGATCCGCTCGCGCCGTCGCAGGAGAACGTCACCTGATACACCGCACCCGGCTTCGCGTCCCGGTCCACCACCGCCGTCGCCCAGGACCGTCCCACCGGAATCACGACCGTGTCGAACACCACCGAGGTGACCCTCGCAGGCCCCTTGCAGTCGCCGTCCCGGTTCACATGCAGCTTGACCTCGCTGCCCGCCGCGGCGGTGGACGGCAGCACGCTGAAGCCGAACGGCGTGATGTCGTGCCAGTCGTCCCGTGCGACGGCGGCGGGTGCGGAGAGGGCGAGGGTGCTGATGCCCAGCAGAGCGGCCGAAGCAATGCGTATCGCGCGCATGGTGGTTCCTCCGGTCCCCGAGGAGCAGTTGCGGACCCGTTCCGCTGGGGGGCTTGAATGCACCTCGATAACCGAAACGCTAGGAACGGGTGTCCGATCGCGCGATCGCTGTAGGGCGAATGGGGCAAACATATGGGCCACCCAGGGGACGGCAGCGGCGTGGCGCCCTGTCCCCGGGTGGCCCGTCGTGTGACGGCCCGCCCGTCAGCCTCTGAGGTGCGGGAAGAGGTTGAGGAAGGGTGTCGCCGACGCCGTGATGCCCCGGGTGTAGGGCGCGTCGAAGTCCCAGATGAGGAAGAGCAGGAACGCGATCAGGGCGGAGAACAGTCCCGCCAGGATCAGCTCGCGCACGGTGCGCCGGATCTGCAGCGCGAAGACCATGCCGATGGTGATCACGGCCCCGGCGAGCAGCCCGAACCACACCACGCCCGGCATGGTCGCCCCCATGGAGTCGGCCCGGGCGCTGCGCGCCTGGTCCGCCGCGGTGACCTGGTCGAGGAGGGGCTGGTAGGCCTGGGCCTCGAAGTCGGACTTCGGCTGGTAGTCGGTGACGTCCTGGCGGATGCGCTCGAAGAGCTCGTCGCCGCGCGGGGTGACGTGCCCGTCGTCGTCCATCACCTTCCACTCGGTGTGCACGACGTGTCCGACATAGGCGTTGACATCGTCACGAATGCGCTCACGGATCTCCGTCGGATAGACCCGCACCCGCTCCGAGATCTCGTGCAGCGCGACCGCCTCCGACTGCACATGGTCCTGGGCGGCGCTGCGCCCCTCCCACACCCCGGCGATGGCCAGGCCCAGGACGATGGCGTACACCACGCCGATCCACATCGTCATGTACTCGATGACGTCCGGGGTCTCGCTGGGGTCCTCGTCCTCGGGCGCGGCCCGGTGCCGTACGAAGGTGACGATGATCACCACGGCGCAGGCGGCCAGCATCGCGAGGGTGAGAACAAGCCATTCCGACAAGAGATTCCTCCTGGAATCAGCGCGGCCGCAGCGCGGCGACGGCGATCACGGCGGGAACCGTGATGAGCAGGACAAAGGTGACGGGTGAAGGGCCGCCGCGCGGCGCGTGCTTGGGCGCCGGCGCCCGGTAGCGCGGATAGGCCACCGGAGCCACGAAGTGACGGGGGGCGGGCTTGGCCGACGGCTTCGGGTCGGGCGCCGGGGGTGGCGCGGCGGGGGGAGCTTCGCGCGTGGGTGGCGCCGCGGGCCTCGGAGTCGGGAGGGAAGGCAACGGCGGCTTCGGCTTCGGCTTCGGTTCCGGCTTCGGTTCCGGCTTGGGTGTCGGCTTCGGTGGAGGGGCGGGCGCCGGAGGCGGCGGCTTCGGTTCGGGCGGCGAGGGCCTGGGCGTCGGTGTCGGCGTCGGAGTCGGCGTGGGCACGGGACAGATCGGCGGAGTCGGCCAGGCGAGGTCTCCGGCGACCGCCACGGCCTGGATGCCGTCCGGCCCGACCGAGGCATACGCACAGGCATCGGCCGATGCCGCACCCGCCGGCGTCCCCACCAGGATCCAGGTCAGCGCAACAAGACAGCTCAGACGCGCCCCAAAGCGGCGCGGGGCTGTGTCGATGTGCGCCTCCGCCGCGGGGCGCGAACAGCCACGACGCTGCCGCAGACGACCAGCGACCGATCGAGCCCCGTCCCGCGGAGCGCCACGCACCAACGCCCGTACAGCGGAGGCAGGTTGAGTCGGTTCGAGTCCATACACGCCGAAGATCATGAGCCTTCGTGCGCCGGGGCGTGCCGTATCGCGCCCCGATTGGCTCGAACGGGGGATGATCCCCGCACGGCGGTTTGATCGCCGCGCACCCCGGCGCACAAAAAGCCGCACGCCCGTGCGAACCACCGCGCCGGCGCCCCAGGTTCAAAAAAGAAATTTGTGAGCCGGTTGAACACAACCGAGGGTCCCATTCGTACCCATGCTCGTGCGGCGACGCAGCAGGGCGCTGCAACACCTTTGCGATAATGGGGAGTTGACGATGAAGACCTCCTGGCGGAGCGCCTCACTCGTGGCAAGCGCTGCGGCTGTACTGGCGCTGACGACGGCGTGCGGTCAGGAAAGCGGAACCTCGTCGGTGGGCAGCCAGAACGTGGGTGCCACCGCCCCGGCGGGCGGTTACGGCAGCGTCGGCGCGGCCGGTTCCGGTGCGAGCGCCAGCCCCAGCAATGGCTACGGCGCCGACGGCCAGAACTCCGGGGCCCAGTCCTCGGCCGCGGGCAAGCTCGCCGTCACCCAGAACGCCGAGCTCGGCAAGGTGCTGACGGACGGCAACGGGATGACCCTGTACCGCTTCGACGAGGACACCGCCGAGCCGCCCAAGTCCAACTGTGACGGCGACTGCGCCAAGGCCTGGCCGCCGGTCGCCGCGAACGACGCCGCCGCCGGCGCCGGCATCGACAAGGCCTTGCTCGGCGAGGTCACCCGGGCCGACGGCACCAAGCAGCTGACCATCGGTGGCTGGCCGGCGTACCGCTATGCCAAGGACACCAAGGCCGGGGACGTCGCCGGTCAGGGTGTGGGCGGCAAGTGGTTCGCGCTGGCCCCCGACGGCAAGAAGGCCACCCTGGCGAGCCTGCCCGGCCTGTCCGTGCGCAAGGACCCCAAGCTCGGTGACATCGTCGTCGACAAGAACGGCATGACGGTCTACCGCTTCCTGAAGGACGTGGCCTGGCCGAAGCCGATCTCGAACTGCACCGGTTCCTGCCTGGAGAAGTGGCCGGCGGTCGGGATCGTCTCCAAGGACGACACCAAGGGCATCGAGAAGAAGGGCCTGATGGGCTTCACCCGGCCCGACGGCGTCAAGCAGATGACCGTCGACTGCTGGCCCGCGTACACCTTCTCCGGCGACACCAAGCCCGGGGACACCAACGGCCAGGGCGTGGGCGGCACCTGGTACGCCATGTCGCCCGACGGAAAGCCGGTCGGCGCGCCGAAGAAGTAGCCATCACCTCCCCAGGGTTGATTGCACCGGACAGCGCGTTCGGCCCCGTCCGCCCCCTCCGCACCGCACGGAGGGGGCGGACCCTTTGGCGTTTGTCGCCGGGAGTCGGGGGGGCCGCGGCGGAGCCGCTGATGTGACAGCCCCCGAAAGGCGCAGCTCCGGGCGAATGCGGCAAGTGCCGCAGGCAGTGACCGGGAACGGACGGTCAATTTCCGTTTGGGCTCGCCCCGTTGGCGGACGATCAGTAGCCTCAGCTCGAACACCGGATCGCCTACGCCTTGGAGAGATAGATGGAGCGTCCCGCCTGGGCCCCCCGGAGCATCGACATCTCGGTGCCCAGTGTCTCGCGGATCTACGACTACTACCTGGGCGGTTCGCACAACTTCGAGGTCGACCGGGAGGCGGCCCGCAAGGCGATGCAGTTCATGCCGGGACTCCCGAAGATCATGCAGGCGAACCGGGCGTTCATGCGGCGCGCGGTCCGCTTCGCGGTCGGCGAGGGCATCGACCAGTTCCTGGACATCGGATCCGGCATCCCCACCTTCGGCAACGTCCACGAGGTGGCCCAGGCGGCGAACCCCGGCGCGCGCGTGGTCTACGTCGACCACGACCCGGTGGCCGTCGCGCACAGCCAGGCGGTACTCGCGGGCAACGACGGCACGGGAGTCGTCGCCGCCGACCTCCGCAAGCCCCGGGACATCCTCGCGAGCCCCGAAGTGGAGCGCCTGATCGACCTGAACCGGCCAGTGGCGCTGCTTCTCGTTGCCATACTGCACTTCGTGGAAGACGCGGACGACCCTTACGAGGCGGTGGCCCAGTTGCGCGACGCGCTCGCGCCGGGCAGCCTGCTCGTCCTCACGCACGCCTCGTACGAGGGCATTCCGCTGCCGGCGGAGCGGGCCGAGGGCGCGGTGGACGTGTACAAGGACATCCGCAACCCGCTGATCATGCGTTCGCGCGAGGAGATCGCGCGGTTCTTCGAGGGGTACGACATGGTGGAACCGGGACTGGTGGCGCCGCCGCTGTGGCGGCCGCAGGAGGCGCCGGAGGACGAGGATCCGTATGCCTTCTCCGGGTTCGCCGGCGTGGGGCGTACGGCGTGACCGCGGAGCCGGACGGGCAGCAGGACAGACTGCGCAGGTTCGCGACCATCTGGAGCCGGGCGGTGTTCCCGGTGACCTCGACGTCGCTGACCAGGCCGGAGTTCGAGGAGCAACTCCTGCCGCTGGCCCGTCGCCTGAGCCGGGCGCTGCACACCCGCACCCTCGACGCGGAGGCGGGCCGGGCGGTCGGCGCCGCCCTGGTCGCCGCGCACTGCACCGACCCGGACGCGCTGGCCCGCACCCTGGACTGCGTGGACGCCTACCTGGTGCTCTACTGCGGCGAGGACGGCGACCGGGAAGAACTGCGGGCACGTTCCTCACGGTTGCAGCACGCCATGGCCGCGGGGTTCGCCGCGGCGCTGCGCGAGCGGACGCTGGCCGAGCAGGAGGCGATCTCCGCGGCCGCCCTCCAGGCGCAGGGCGTCGTCGCACAGGCCCTGCACGCCACCGAGGCCCGCTTCCGCGCGGTGGTTCGAGGGCGCGGCCATAGGAATCGGCATCGCCGACCTGGACGGCCACATCCTCCAGGTCAACGGCGCACTGCTGCGCATGTTCGGCATCACGGACGCCATGGCGCGCGGCCGCAGGGTCCAGGAGTGGACCCACCCCGAGGACGCGCCACAGACCTGGAAACTCTACGACGAGCTGGTCCGCGGCGAGCGCGAGCACTACCACGTCGAAAAGGCCTTCTACCGCCCTGACGGAACCGTCCTGTGGACCAACCTGACGGTGTCCCTGCTGCGCGACGCGGACGGCAACCCGCAGTACCAGCTCGCCCTCATGGAGGACACCACCGAGCGGCGGCTGCTCAACCTGCGGCTGCGCTACGAGGCCACGCACGACGCGCTGACCGGCCTGCCCAACCGCACCTTCTTCTTCGAACGCCTGGAGAAGGCGCTGGGCGCCGGCCGGGGCCAGCGCTACGGCCTGTGCTACCTCGACCTGGACGGCTTCAAGACCATCAACGACAGCCTCGGCCACGCGGCCGGCGACCGGCTGCTCGTCGAGGTCGCCGACCGGCTGCAGGCATGTGCGACCGCACCCGGCGAGATGGTCGCCCGGCTCGGCGGCGACGAGTTCGTGGCGCTGACCACCGGCACCGACACCGAACGCGAGGTCGACGAGCTCGCCGCCCGCATCATGAACGCCCTCGTCGCCCCGATCAGCATCGACGGCCGCGAGCTGACCGTGCGCGGCTCCATCGGCATCGTCGAGGGCCCGGCGGGTGAGCGCAGCCCGGCGGAGGTGCTGCGCAGTGCCGACATCACCATGTACCGGGCCAAGTCGGCGGGCGGCAACCGCTTCGAGCTCGCCGACGAGGAGGCCGACGCCCGCGCCATCACCCGGCACAGCCTGACCACCGCGCTGCCGGCCGCCCTGGACCGGGGCGAGTTCTTCATCGAGTACCAGCCGCTGGTCCACCTCGGCGACGGCAGTGTGCGCGGCGCCGAGGCCCTGGTGCGCTGGCTGCACCCGCAGCACGGCATCCTCGGCCCGGACCGCTTCATCCCGCTCGCCGAGCACACCGGCCTGATCGTGCCGCTCGGCCGCTGGGTCCTGGAACAGTCCGTCCGCCAGGCCCGCGAATGGCGAGAACGCTACGAGGACGCGGGCCCCCTGCGCATCAACGTCAACCTCTCGCCGTGCCAGCTCAGCCACCCCGGCCTGGTCCAGGACACCGTCGACATCCTGGAACGCACGGGCGTCGACCCGGACGCGCTGTGCCTGGAGGTCACCGAGTCGGCGCTGATCGGCGCCGACGACGACCTTCTCAAGCCGCTGCGCCGACTCGCCGAGATGGGCGTCGACATCGCCCTCGACGACTTCGGCACGGGGTACTCGAACCTGGCGAACCTGCGCCGCCTCCCGGTCAGCATCCTCAAGCTGGACCGCTCCTTCACCCAGAGCATGCAGCAGTTCCCGGCGGACCCCGTCGACCTCAAGATCGTCGAGGGGATCGTGTCGCTCGCACACAGCCTCGACCTCGCGGTCACGGTGGAGGGCGTGGAAACCGGCGCCCAGGCCGAGCAGTTGCGGATACTGGGCTGCGACACGGCCCAGGGCTGGTACTACGCCCGCCCGGGCCCACCGGACCGGCTGCACGAGCTGGCGTTGGTGGACGCGACGGGCTGACGCGGATGCCGCGCGACGGGCCGACGCCGACCTGCCCGTCGTGCACCCGGCCGGACAAGGTCCGCACCGACAAGGCCTACAGCTCCCGTGCGAATCGCACCCACCTGCGCCGACGGGGGATCCGCTGCACCGTCCCGGAGAAGCACGGTTTTCGCGGTGGCCGTACGTCGACGTTCGATCCGGTCGACCACAAAGAACGCCACGCGGGGGAGTGCGGGCGCTGGTCTGGCCCGTGGAGGCATCGTCCGGGGCCGGTACCGGGTCCGGACCGCGTGGACGGTCGAGGCGGACATGCCCAGCCGGCCGGCGATCTGGACCGGGCCCAGAGGGCACTCGGCGGCGGCATCAAGCCTTGCCACGCGCCATCAGGGCCGCGTGAGGCAGCACCAGTGCACCGCCCGGGTCGGCGAACTCCGCGGACAACGACTCGAAGTGGCTCCTGATCTCGGCTACGACCGTCGCGGTCTGGCTCGTCACGAGCCGGCCGATCGTGGCCACGCCCGCGGCGGGTCCGCTCCACCACTCCTCACGTGTCGTCCGGTGGTCCCATGTCAAGGTCTCGCAGACCACGTCCGCGAGACCTGCCTCACCGAGCAACGCGGCGAAGCCCTCTTCGGTACGGAGGAAGTCGTCTTCGGGAGCGAGGGCCGGCAGATGAGCCGGGCGCGTGACTCCGGCGGCCTGGACAGCCCTGCCGAGCAGGGCCTGCCCGGGCGCCGCGGGAACCGCCCAGATGGTGACGGCTATCCGCCCGCCCGGCCGCGTCACCCGTCGCAACTCCGTCAGGGCCTCCCGAGGCCGTCCGACGTGGTTGAGGACGAAGTTGCCGATCACGGCATCGAACTCGTCGTCGGCGAACGGCAGGCCAGGCAGCGCAGCAAGCCGCACCTCGGCTTCCGGAGCCGCCCGCGCGGCCCGGGCGACCATGGCGGGTTCGGCATCCACCGCCGCCACCTTCGCCCCCCGCTCACATGCAGCTGCGGCGGCGGTGCCCGTGCCCGTCCCCACATCGAGGACCCGTACACCCTTCCCGACCCCGGCAGCGTCGAGGAGCCCGGGCACCGGATAGGCGCAGAGCTTGGCGAAACTCGCGGCATAGGCATCGGCCTGCCCCGCCCAGGCCCGCCGCTCGGACTCGTCGAACGCCGTCTGCACCACTCGTCCACTCCCTCTCCGAAAGCAACATCGCCCTGCGATACGCCCGCTCACCGCTCCAACAGCATCCGCTGCAACTCCCGAGCCGCCCGCGGCGGAGCCACATCGCTGCGGTGGGCCAGCGCGATCGTACGGTGCAGGCCGGGGCGCGCCAGGGGAGTGACCCGTAGGCCCCGGCCGGAGCGTGTCGCGACCATGCGGGGGACGACGGCCACGCCGAGCCCCGCGCGGACGAAGCCCAGCACCGCGTCCATCTCACCGCCCTCCACCGCGAAGTCCGGCTCGAAGCCCTCGGCGCGGCAGGCGGCCACGGTCAGTTCGCGCAGGTCGTAGCCGTGCCGGAACATCACCAGGGGTTCGCTCTCCAGGTCGGCGATGCGGACCGTGCGCCGGCCCGGTCCGGCGGGTGGGGGCGACTCCGGGGACGAGACCACCACCAGGTCCTCGCGCAGCAGCTCCACCGTCGTCAGCGCGGGGGAGGGGGACGGCAGCGGCAGCACGACCAGCGCCAAGTCCAGGGCGCCGCGGGCCAGTTCCCGTACGAGATCGTGGGAGCCGCCTTCCTCGATCAGCAGCCGGATGCCGGGATAGCGGTCGTGGAAGGCGCGCAGGACGTCGGGCAGCAGACCCGTGCACAGGCTCGGGGTCGCGCCCAGCCGCACCCGGCCGCTGCGCAGCTGCACCAGTTCCTGCACCTCGTGCCGGGCCGTGTCCGCGTCGGCGAGGATGCGGCGGGCCAGCGGCAGCAGCGCCTCGCCCGCGTCGGTGAGCGTGATGTTGCCGCGCGCCCGCAGGAACAGATCCGCCCCGAGCTCCCGCTCCAGTGCCTTGATCTGCTGGGACAGGGAGGGCTGCGCGACATGGACCAGGTCCGCGGCCCGGGTGAAGTGCCGCGTCTCGGCGACGGCCACGAAGTACTGGAGCTGCTGGAACTGCATCCTCGTACGATAGCCGCTTCCTATGGAATCAAGCCGGACCATGTCTTGGACCGATCGGGACCTTCGGCTCTAGCGTCTTGAGTCATGGCTCTGGCAACGCGGACGGACCGACGGCCGTCGATGGCGCGCACGGTGTGGGACAGCTCCGTCGGCAAGAAGACGGTGATGGCCGTCAGCGGCATGATCATGCTGCTGTACCTGGTCGCCCATGTGATCGGCAACCTGAAGATCTTCTTCGGCGCCGGCGAGTTCAACCACTACGCGCACTGGCTGCGCACCGTGGGCGAGCCGTTCATGCACTACGAGTGGACGCTGTGGCTGGTCCGCGTCGTGCTGATCGTCGCCGTCGTCGCACACGCCGTCTCCGCGTACCAGCTCAGCCGCCGCGACATCAAGGCACGGCCCAGCAAGTACGTCCACAAGAGGGCCAAAGCGAGCTATGCGACGCGGACCATGCGGTGGGGCGGGATCATCCTCGGCCTGTTCATCGTGTGGCACATCCTGGACCTGACCACCGGCACCGTGCACTCGGGCGGCTTCCAGGAGGGCCACCCGTACCAGAACGTCGTGGACACCTTCTCCACCTGGTACGGCAACGTCATCTACATCGTCGCGATGCTCGCCCTCGGCCTGCACATCCGGCACGGCTTCTGGAGCGCCGCCCAGACCCTCGGCGTCGGCAGCCGCAGCCGCGACCGCGCGCTGAAGACCGTCGCCAACGTCCTCGCACTGCTGCTCACGGCCGGTTTCATCGCCGTACCCGTGGGCGTCATGACCGGAGTGGTGAGCTGAACATGACCGCTGAGTACGTGGATTACACGACGGGTGAGCCGGTCGTCGACTCCAAGGCGCCCGCCGGACCGATCAACGAGCGCTGGGACAAGCGCCGTTTCGAGGCCAAGCTGGTCAACCCGGCCAACCGGCGCAAGCACACGGTGATCGTGGTGGGCACCGGTCTCGCGGGCGGCTCCGCCGGCGCCACCCTCGCCGAACAGGGCTACCACGTCGTCCAGTTCTGCTATCAGGACTCCCCGCGCCGCGCCCACTCCATCGCCGCGCAGGGCGGCATCAACGCCGCCAAGAACTACCGCAACGACGGCGACTCCATCCACCGCCTGTTCTACGACACCGTCAAGGGCGGCGACTTCCGCGCCCGGGAGTCGAACGTGCACCGGCTCGCGCAGATCTCGGTGGAGATCATCGACCAGTGCGTGGCCCAGGGCGTGCCCTTCGCCCGTGAGTACGGCGGCCTGCTCGACACCCGCTCCTTCGGCGGCGTACAGGTCTCGCGGACCTTCTACGCCCGTGGACAGACGGGCCAGCAGCTGCTGCTCGGCGCGTACCAGGCGCTGAGCCGGCAGATCGCCGCGGGCAACATCGAGATGCACCCGCGTACCGAGATGCTCGACCTGATCGTCATCGACGGGAAGGCGCGCGGCATCGTGGCGCGGGACCTGATCACGGGCCGCATCGACACGTACTTCGCGGACGCCGTCGTCCTGGCGAGCGGCGGCTACGGCAACGTCTTCTATCTGTCGACGAACGCCATGAACTCCAACGCCACCGCCATCTGGCGGGCCCACCGGCGCGGCGCCTACTTCGCCAACCCCTGCTTCACCCAGATCCATCCGACCTGCATCCCGCGCACCGGCGACCACCAGTCCAAGCTCACCCTGATGAGCGAGTCGCTGCGCAACGACGGCCGGATCTGGGTGCCCAGGGCCAAGGGCGACGACCGGCCGCCGAACGAGATCCCCGAGGACGAGCGCGACTACTACCTGGAGCGCATCTACCCCTCCTTCGGCAACCTGGTCCCGCGCGACATCGCCTCCCGCGCCGCGAAGAACGTCTGCGACGAGGGCAGGGGAGTGGGCCCCGGCGGGCAGGGCGTCTATCTGGACTTCGCCGACGCCATCAAGCGGATGGGGCGCAAGGCGGTCGAGGAGAAGTACGGCAACCTCTTCGACATGTACGCGCGGATCACCGCCGAGGACCCGTACACCGTCCCGATGCGGATCTACCCCGCCGTGCACTACACGATGGGCGGACTGTGGGTCGACTACGACCTGCAGACCACCGTCCCGGGCCTGTTCGCGATCGGCGAGGCCAACTTCTCCGACCACGGCGCGAACCGCCTCGGCGCCTCCGCCCTGATGCAGGGCCTGGCCGACGGCTACTTCGTGCTGCCGGCGACCATCAACGACTACCTCGCCCGCAACCCGCACCACGAACCGGTCACCGTCCAGCACCCGGTGGTCCAGGAGGTGCTGGCGGAGACCCAGGACCGCCTCAACCTCCTGCTGTCCGTGGACGGCGACCGCACCCCCGACTCCTTCCACCGCGAAGTCGGCGAACTCATGTGGGAGTTCTGCGGCATGGCCCGTACGGACTCCGGTCTGCGCAAGGCGCTGGAGCGCATCCCGCAGATCCGTGAGGAGTTCTGGCGGCGCATCAAGGTGCCCGGCACCGGCGAGGAGTTCAACCAGTCGCTGGAGAAGGCCAACCGCATCGTCGACTACCTCGAGCTCGCCGAGCTGATGTGCCTGGACGCACTGCACCGGGCGGAGTCCTGCGGCGGCCACTTCCGCGAGGAGTCCCAGACCCCGGACGGTGAAGCCGCCCGCAAGGACGACGAGTTCGCCTACGCGGCCGCCTGGGAGTTCACCGGCACCGGCGAGGCCCCGACCCTGCACAAGGAAGACCTGGTCTTCGAGTACGTCCACCCCACTCAGCGGAGCTACGCATGAAGCTCACCCTGCGCGTCTGGCGGCAGCAGAACGCCGACGCCGAAGGCGCCATGTCCACATACGAGGTGGACGGCATCTCCTCCGACATGTCCTTCCTGGAGATGCTCGACACCCTCAACGAGGAGCTCATCCTCAAGGGCGAGGACCCGGTCGCCTTCGACCACGACTGCCGCGAGGGCATCTGCGGTGCGTGTTCGCTCGTCATCAACGGCGATGCGCACGGCCCGGAGCGCACCACCACCTGCCAGTTGCACATGCGGTCCTTCCAGGACGGCGACACGATCGACATCGAGCCCTGGCGGGCCTCCGCCTTCCCGGTGATCAAGGACCTGGTGGTGGACCGGTCGGCGTTCGACCGGATCATCCAGTCCGGCGGCTACATCACCGCCCCGACCGGCTCCGCACCCGAGGCCCACGCCACCCCCGTACCCAAGCCGGACGCCGACTTCGCCTTCGAGCACGCCGAGTGCATCGGCTGCGGGGCGTGCGTGGCGGCCTGCCCCAACGGGGCGGCGATGCTGTTCACCTCCGCCAAGATCAACCATCTGAACGTGCTGCCGCAGGGCGCGCCCGAGCGTGAGACGCGGGTGCTGGACATGGTGGCGCAGATGGACCAGGAGGGCTTCGGCGGCTGCACGCTGACCGGGGAGTGCGCCACCGCCTGCCCGAAGGGCATTCCGCTGGTGTCCATCACGAGCATGAACAAGGAGTGGCTGCGGGCGACTCGCAAGGTGGCGCGGTAGCGCCGTTGGGGGAGTTGTTGTTTTCGGGCTGCGGGGTTCGTCGTGGCTTGTCGCGCCCCACGGCGGAGCCGCATGTCGATGCAGCCCCGCTCCCCTTGCGGGGCGCTGCAGTGAACGTTCGCCGAAATCGTGCGGACGGGCGGGGTCGGGAGGTGCTCCCCGGCCCCGTCTCGCTTTCGTGGGGCGAGCCGTTCAACAAGCCCACACCCGCTCTCTCTGCGCCTGTCACGCGAAGGTCAGCCGGCATCGGAAGAACAAGGGCGGCAGATCACGCGCCAACGGTCTGCTCACGCTCCGCCGTCCCCGGCAGCCGACCTGGAGAGAGCCATGACCGGCGTCACCACTCTGGACCGTCCCCCGAAGCCCGCCGCACCCGCCCGCTACACCGTGTCCCTCGCCCGCGACGAGGCCGACGTACGTGCCGCGCAGCGGCTGCGCTACGAGGTCTTCGCCGGCGAGATGGGGGCCCTGCTGGCCACCCCGCAGCCCGGCCACGACATCGACGCCTTCGACGCGTACTGCGACCACCTGCTGGTACGGGAGGAGACGACCGGACAGGTCGTCGGCACCTACCGGCTGCTGCCGCCGGAGCGCGCCGCGGTCGCCGGACGCCTGTACTCCGAGGGCGAGTTCGACCTGACCGCGCTCGACGGGATCCGCCCCGGCCTGGTCGAGGTCGGCCGCTCCTGCGTCCACCCCGACCACCGCGACGGCGCCGTCATCAGCCTCATCTGGGCAGGCATCGCCCGCTACATGGTGGACCGCGGCCACGAGTGGCTGGCCGGCTGCTGCTCCGTCCCCCTCGCCGACGGCGGCGCGCTCGCCTCCGCCACCTGGGAGAAGGCGCGGGGCAAGTACCTGGCCCCGGAGGAGTACCGGGTACGGCCGCTGCTGCCCTGGGTCCCGGACACCGCGACCCCGGCCGCCGCCTCCGCCGAACTCCCGGCCCTGCTGCGCGGCTACCTGCGCCTCGGCGCCTGGGTGTGCGGCCAGCCCGCCCACGACCCGGACTTCGGGGTCGCCGACCTGTATGTCCTGCTGTCGATGCGCCGGGTCAACTCGCGCTATCTGCGGCACTTTCTCTCCCTCATGCCGGCCTGATGAGCGTCTGGCAGCCCAGCGCGCCCTGCACCCCCGGGGCGTGCATAGAGGCGAGGGGGTCCGCCACGGCCGTACCGCGAGCCGTGCTGCGGATGGCGGCAGTCGTGGCCCTGGTGCTCGCCGGGGTCGTGCTGTCGCCGCTCGGCGGGAGGATCCCCGCCGAGCTGGTGAAGCGGTGGTGCCGGTGGATCGTGCGGGCCGCAGGGGTCCAGGTCCGTGTCACCGGCACCGCCGCGCCCACCGGAGGACTGCTCCTGGTCGCCAACCACATCTCCTGGCTGGACATCCCGCTGCTCGCCGCCGTCCGCCCGGCCCGCATGCTCGCCAAGTCCGACATCAGGGACTGGCCCGTGGCCGGCCGGCTGACGGCGCGGAGCGGCGCGCTGTTCATCGACCGCAACCGGCTGCGCGCCCTGCCGGAAACCGTCGCCCGCATCGCGGACGCGCTGCGCGACGGACAGGCCGTCGGGGTCTTCCCCGAGGGCAGCACCTGGTGCGGACGCGCCCAGGGCACCTTCCGCCGCGCCGTCTTCCAGGCCGCCCTCGACGCGGACGTCCCCGTACAGCCGGTACGTCTGCGCTACCGGATCGCCGGGGGTACGGCCAGCACGGCGCCCGCCTTCATCGGCGACGACTCGCTGCTGGCGTCGGTCTGGCGGGTGGTGTCGGCGCGAGGCCTGGTGGCCGAGGTCGACGTACGGGACGCCCTCGCGCCCGGCAGCCACCCGGACCGCCGCTCCCTGGCCCGCGCGGCGCAGCCGGGGGCAGCGGCTCAGGCCGACTGGATCCACGCCGCGTTGGTGGCGTAGGTGCCCCGGCCCGTCCCGCGGCGCCCGGATCAGTCGGACGCCCCGGTGACCCCGATGACGAGATCCGGGGTGGCGACGTCGGCCGCCTGCTCGAAGTGCTCCGCGGCCGCCTCCCGTGCGGCCTTCGCATCCGTGCCCGGCCACAGGTGGGTGAGCAGCAGCCGGGCGGCGCCCGCCTGGCGGGCGTACTGTCCGGCCAGGCGTGCGGTCAGCAGGTAGGGTGCATCGGCGGCTGGCACCTCGTGGACGTAGGTGGCCTCCGACAGGAACAGGTCGGCGCCCTCCGCGAGGCGCACGACGGCGGCGCTCGGACCGGTGTCGCCGGTGTAGGCGAGCACACCGCCCGGGGTGCTGAGCCGGATGCCGGCATTGGGCACGAAGTGCGGCAGCAGCCAGGTGTCGGCGGTGAACGGGCCCACGGCGAAACGGTCGCCGGGGGTGAACTCGTGCAGTCGGTACGCCGACGCGAGCATGCGCGGCTTGTCGAGGGCCAGCACCGCGTCGAGGGCCCCGTGCGGGGCGTACACGGGCAGGGGCGGCGGAGGGTCCTCGCTCAGCCCGCGGGCCCGGAGCAGGGGGTTGAGGTCGGCGCAGTGGTCGGGGTGCCCATGGCTGACCAGCACGGCGTCGACCGCATCGACGGTGTGGTGGTGCAGCAGGCGGGGCAGGGTGGCGTAGCCGGGATCGACCAGCAGGCGGAACCCCTCGTGCTCGACGAGATAGCCGCTGCACGCCTGCAAGGCCGTGGGCCAGGCGCCGCAGCCGCCGAGAACTGTCAGTCGCATGACATACGACCCTAACGCCCTGCCCCGAAGGCAAAACCCGGCGACGGACCCGGCGCCCCCTGTTAGCGTTGCATGCATGAAGGTCAGGACCTGTTGCAGCCACACCGCGGCCGCGCGAGCGACGAACTCGCCGGCTGCCGACGCCTGACCCTCCACCTTTCCCCGGCGGCCGGAAACGGATCGCCGGGATGTGGCTCACCCGCCCTCGCCGGCCTGCGGTCTCGCAGGTGTTGCTCCCGCGGTTCGTTCCGGTCGCACGACCCGAAGGAACACCGTCATGAGCAGGCACATGAACACCCGGATGAGCACCGACGAGACCGTGCGGACGTTCACCGACTTCTACCGTCAGCGCGGGCACCGGCCCATCACCGGCAGCTCCCTCCTGCCGCCGCCCTCGGACTCGGTGCTGTTCACCACCTCCGGCATGCACCCCCTCACGCCCTACCTCCAGGGCCGCCCGCATCCCCAGGGGCGGCGCCTGACCAACGTCCAGCGCTGCCTGCGCACCACCGACCTCGACGAGGTCGGCGACTCCACCCATCTGACGGTCTTCGAGATGCTCGGCTCGTGGTCGCTCGGCGACTACGGCCACTCACAGAGTCTGCGCTGGGGATACGAGCTGCTGCGCGACGGATTCGGCATCCCGCCGGAGCGGCTGCACGTCACGGTGTTCGGCGGCGACGGCCAGGTCGGCCCCGACACCGAATCGCTGCGCACCTGGCAGGATTTGGGGCTGCCCGTGGAGCCGACCGAGGACGAGAACTGGTGGTCCAACGGGCCCGTGGGCCCCTGCGGCCCCGACTCGGAGATCTTCTTCTGGACCGGCGGCCCCGGCACCCCACCCCAGGGCACCCCCACCACCGACCCCCGCTGGGTGGAGATCTGGAACCACGTGAACATGCGCTACCGCCGCCACGAGGACGGCAGTCTCGAACCCCTGCCGCGGCCGGGCATCGACACGGGCATGGGCCTGGAACGGCTGGTGACCGTCCTGCAGGGGCAGCGTTCCGTCTACGACACCGACGTGTTCGAACCGTGGATGCGACTCCTTCCGCCGCTGTGGGACCTGGACGAACGGCCCATGCGCCTCGTCTGCGACCACCTGCGTTCGAGCATCGTCGTCATCGGCGACGGCGTACGCCCGTCCAACACCGGCCGCGGCTATGTACTACGCCGCCTGATCCGCCGCCTGCTCACCACACTCCGGCGCGACGGCCGCTCACGCACCCTGACCGACCTCCCCCTGGAACTCATCGGCCACACGCTGGACCACTTCCGTCAGTCCTACGATCCCGGCACGGTCCGCGAGCTGCTCCTGGAGGAGGAACTGCGCTTCACCAAGCTCCTCGAACGAGGTCAACGGGTGCTTTCCCGCCCGGAGTTCAAGGGCCCACTGAGCGAGGACGACTACCGCTACCTCCACGACACCCACGGCCTGCCCCGCGACCTGGTCGCCGGCCTGCTCACGACCGACTGACGCGCGTCACCGCCCCGGCCGGCCCGGTGGATGCGCCGGCGCGGATGGCGGTACCGCGGGTCGCGTCCGGCAAGTGGTGCGTCTTTGTCAGCTGTCCTCGGGATCGAGGTCGAACGTGAAATAGATGCTCAGGCAGTAGGGCTCCTCCTCGTCGTGGAAGAAGTCCCACGACACGTCCACCAGGTGGATGCTTTGATCCCGCACCCACTCGTGGGCTTTCTTGAAGGCCTCCGCGGCAGTTGTGGCGGGGAAGAGCTTCCTCGCCATGGGATGCACCCCGCTCTCAGCGTCCGAGTCGTCGAAACCCGGTGGAACATCAAGGCAGAAGTTGGGATCCAGCACCATGGAGTGCGCCCTTTCCGGTCGATTCACCGCTACGGGTCGACAGAGGCCGGGCCTCTGAGTACGACGGCCAGTAAGACCGCCGCACACGAGGAAGAGTTGCTTCAGCCGACCGGTCAACGAGCTCACCGCGCAGCTGGAGCGCCGCCGAAGGCGAACTCGTTGCCGTCCGGTGGCCGGGACGGTGTTCGATGTAGACGTACAGGTGTTGCGCGAGTTCCCAGACGGCTTCCGTGTCGTTGGGAAGAAGGCCGGCACGGTGCCGAGCAGGCGCTCGTACCAGTTCAGCGCCACCGCGTAGAGACAGGTCCGGTCCGCCGAGCGGTCGGCGTCGAGCGCCGCCATATGCTTCGCGGTATGGAGCGGATCTTGGTGGTGGGTGTCACAGGCGCGGGCAAGTCCACGCTGGCGCGGGCCGTGAGCGAGCGGCTGGACGTGCCGTATCACGAGATGGACGCGCTGTACTTCACAGGACCCGACTGGGCAGTCAACGACAAGCTGGGCGAGGCGGTGTCCCGGGTTCTGGCCGAGTCCCGCTGGATCATCGACTCCATCGGCTATCCGGAGGTCCGTGACCTGCTCTGGGAGCAGGCCGACACCGTGCTGTGGCTGGACTACGGCAAGCGGGTCGTGCTGCCGCGCGTGCTGCGCCGCTCACTCCGGCGCTCGCTCACCCGCGAGCGCATCTTCGGCGGCAACAGGGAAACCTGGGCGGGCTGGCTCAGCAAAGAGCACCCCGTGTGGTGGGCCTGGTCGCAGCACGCGGGCCGCCGCAGCGAGATCGCACGGCGCACGAGCGATCCCCGCTTCGCGCCCCTCCACACCGTCCGCTTCCCGCATCCCGACGACACCGCCGCCTGGCTGGCATCCCTGTGATGCCGGAGGCAGCTTCGGCGCCTGGGCTCACGCCTGCCGCGGTGGCAGCACCCGTCCCAGATACGGTGCCGTAGCGCTCCCCGCGACGCCAGCCACCTCCGTCGGCGTCCCTGCCGCGACGATCCGCCCGCCCGCGTCCCCGCCGCCCGGCCCCAGGTCGATCACCCAGTCCGCGCCGGCCACGACCGACATGTCGTGCTCGACGACGATCACCGTGTGACCGGCGTCGACGAGACCGTGCAGCTGCCGCATCAGGACCTCTACGTCCGCCGGGTGCAGACCGGTGGTCGGCTCGTCGAGGAGGTAGAGGGTGTGGCCGCGGCGGCCGCGCTGCAACTCACCGGCCAGCTTGATGCGCTGGGCCTCGCCGCCGGAGAGCTCGGTCGCGGGCTGGCCCAGGCGCAGATAGCCGAGGCCCACGTCGAGCAGGGTGGCGAGACTGCGCGCCACCGCCGGGGTGTCCGCGAAGAACTCCGCCGCGCTCTCCACCGTCAGGTCCAGCACCTGCGCGATGTTCCGGCCCCGGTAGGTCACTTGCAGCGTCTCGGGGTTGTAGCGGTCCCCGCCGCAGTCCGGACACGGCGCATAGGTGCTCGGCAGGAACAGCAGCTCGACGCTGACGAACCCCTCGCCCTGGCAGGTCTCGCAGCGCCCACCGGCGACGTTGAAGGAGAAGCGGCCGACGCCGTAACCGCGGGCCTGCGCCTCCTCGGTGGCCGCGAACACCTTGCGTACGACGTCGAAGAGGCCCGTGTAGGTGGCGAGGTTGGAGCGCGGGGTGCGGCCGATGGGCTTCTGGTCGACGGAGACCAGACGTCGCACGCCGGTCAGGTCCTCGGTGATCTCACCGATGAGCGTCGACTTGCCGGACCCGGACACGCCCGTGATGGCGGTGAACACGCCGAGCGGGAACTCGGCCGTCACCCCGCGCAGGTTGTGCCGGGTGATGGGCCCGACCTTCAACTGGCCGCGGGCCGTGCGCACTTGGCGTACGGCGGAGGGGGAGCGGTCGAAGAGGAAGCGGGCCGTCGCGGACTGCGGGACCGAGGCCAGGTCCGCCACCGGCCCGCTGTACAGCACCTCTCCGCCGTGCTCGCCGGCGAGCGGGCCGACGTCCACCAGCCAGTTGGCGCCGCGCATGACATCGAGATGGTGCTCCACCACGAACACCGAGTTGCCGGACGACTTCAGCCGCTCCAGGACCGTGAGCAGGGCCTCCGTGTCCGCCGGGTGCAGGCCGGCGGACGGCTCGTCGAGGACGTAGACGACACCGAACAGCCCGGAGCGCAGCTGCGTGGCCAGGCGCAGCCGTTGCAGCTCGCCCGCCGAGAGGGTGGGGGTGGAGCGGTCCAGGCTGAGGTAGCCGAGGCCGAGTTCGAGGACCGGCGCGATACGGGAGGTGAGGTCCTCGGTGAGGACGCGGGCGGTCTCGTCGCCCGCCACCAGACAGCCCGCGAGGTCGGTCAGCGGCAGCGCGGCCAGCTCCGCGATCGTACGGCCGGCGAAGGTCACCGCCAGCGCCTCAGGGCGCAGCCTGCTGCCGCCGCACGCCGGGCAGGGCGCACTGGTCAGGAAGCGTTCGGCCTTGGCCCGCAGCGTGGCGCTCTTGGAGTCGGAGAAGGTCTTCATGACGTAGCGGCGGGCGCTCATGTACGTGCCCTGGTAGGGCCGTTGGATGCGGTCCGCGTCCCGTACCGGGTGCACGGTGACGACCGGCTGCTCGTCGGTGAAGAGGATCCATTCCCTCTGGTCGGCGGCGAGTTCACGCCACGGGCGGTCCACGTCGTGGCCGAGCGCGTCGAGGATGTCACGGAGGTTCTTGCCCTGCCAGGCGCCCGGCCAGGCGGCGATCGCGCCCTCGCGGATCGACAGCGACGGGTCGGGGACCAGCAACTCCTCGGTCGTACGGTGGACCCGGCCCAGGCCGTGGCACTCCGGGCAGGCGCCGGCTGCCGTGTTGGGGGAGAAGGCGTCGGAGTCGAGACGCTCGGCGCCTGGCGGGTGGTCGCCGGCCCGGGAGAACAGCATCCGCAGCGAGTTCGACAGGTTGGTGACCGTGCCGACCGACGAGCGGGACGTCGGAGCCGAGCGCCGCTGCTGCAGGGAGACCGCGGGCGGCAGTCCCGTGATCTCGCCGACCTTCGGCGCGCCGACCTGGTGGATCAGACGGCGCGCGTACGGGGCGACGGACTCGAAGTAGCGGCGCTGGGCCTCGGCGTAGATGGTGCCGAAGGCGAGCGAGGACTTCCCCGACCCGGAGACCCCTGTGAACACGGTCAACACGTCCCGCGGGATGTCGACGTCCACGCCCTTGAGGTTGTGCTCGCGGGCGCCGCGGACGCGGACGTAGGGGTCGTGTGGGTCGTGCATGAACGAGAACTCCGTACGGGTCTTCGGCTGCGGCGGGACAAACGCCGCGATTCTAAGCCGTCGGGGTTGCCTGTGCGGCGTCGTCCCAGGTCATGCCGGGTAGGGCGCGGCCTCGCGGGCCGAGCGCAGTGCACCGGCCCACCAGGCCAGCTGCTCCAGCAGCGTCTTGGCGTACCCGGCGGCGCCGGGGTCGAGGGGACGGCCGTCCTGCCAGGCGGTGAAGTAGTTCGGGAAGGCGAGACCGTCGCGGATCGTCACCGCGTGCAGCTCGGTCAGCACGTTCTCCAGGTGCAGCACGGCATGCCGGCCGCCTGCCGCGCCGCCGTAGCTGACGAAGGCGACGGGCTTGGCCGTCCACTGGGTGAAGTGCCAGTCGATCGCCGCCTTCAGCGAGGCGGGATAGCTGTGGTTGTACTCCGGTGTGACCACGACGAACGCGTCGGCGCCCTGCAGGGCCGACGTCAGCGCCGCCATCCCGGCCGGACGGGGGTAGGCGTCCCCCGCGTACTTCGGCGACACGGCGGGCAGCGCCAACGGGACGTCGATCTCGGCCAGGTCGACGACCTCCACGTCGAAACCGCCGTGAGCGACCGCCTGTTCGGCCACCCACGAGGCCACCACCGGGCCGAACCGTCCGTCCCGGACGCTTCCGATGATGATCACCAGTTGGTGCCTGCTCTGCTCGTTGTTGTCCATGCCCACCACGATCACGCCGCGCCCTGACGTCAGCCAGACCGTGCGCAGGCTGGCCCCCACAGGGCCAGGCTGAGCCCTCCGCGACCGGCGCACGGCGACCTATGCTCGTCCCATGGGGACACCGTTGGGGGACTTCGTCCGGGCCAAGCGCGACAGCATCCAGCCCGAATCGCTGGGACTGCCCCATCACGGCCGCCGCCGCTCACCGGGTCTGCGGCGGCTGGATCTCGCCGCGCGGGCCGGCATCAGCGTCGAGTACCTCACCCGTCTGGAGCAGGGACGGGACCGCAACCCGTCGGTGGCGGTGGTCAACGCGCTCGCCGATGCGCTCAGCCTCGATGCGGCCGAGCGCAACCATCTGCGCTACCTCGCGAAGATCACCGGCGGCGAATGTGTCGCGCACACCCAGCCCGCGCCTCCCCGCCGCGATGTTCGTCCCACGGTCCTGGAGACCCTCCGCCTCCTCGAACCGGGCATCGCCATGGTCACCAACCGGCTGGGCGACGTCCTCGCCCACACCAGCGGCTACGCGTCGGTGATGAGCGACACCGGACTGCTCGACGCGGACACCCCGAACCTCACCCGCTACGTCTTCACCGACCCGCGCGCCCGGACGTTCTTCGCCGACTGGGACGACATCGCCGACCAGCAGGCCTTCGACCTGTGGCTGGCACCGTCGGCCGAGAGTTCCGAGTGGTTCAGCACGGAACTCGCCCCCGTCGCCGGCCCCGACTTCACACGCCGTCTGCACCGTCATGTGGTGCCGCAGCGCGGGGACCTCCGCCTCGACCACCCGTCCGGGTACGAGCTCCGACTGACCCGCGAGGTGCTCGAACTCCCTTCGGACGCCCAGCAGTTGGTCGTCCTCCTGCCCGCGGACGAACAGACGGCCCAGGCCGTCGAGCAACTCCGCCGCCGACCCCGCGGGGGGCTGCGGGCCATTTCGTGAGGCCGGGTCGTCGTCCTTGATCGGTTCGTCTGTTTCGCGCGCGGGATCGGCTTCGAGCTGATGTGCTGGACCCCGGGGCTTTCGCCCCGTTCCTGCCCACCCCGGAGGGACAGATGAGCACTACCTATCGAGTCGCGCAGGCGATCGAGGCCGGCGGCCCGTTCCAGATCGTCGAGCGCGAGGTGCCGCAGCCGGGCCCGGGTCATGTACGGGTGGCGGTGGAGGCCTGCGGGGTCTGCCACAGCGACACCCTGTTCGTGAACGGCGGCGTGCCGGGCATCAGTTTCCCCGTGGTCCCCGGACACGAGATCGCCGGACGGATCGAAGCGCTCGGCGAGGGCGCCGCTGAACAGGGCTGGCAGGCGGGCGACCGGGTGACGGTCGGCTGGTTCGGCGGCAGCTGCGGCCACTGCACGCCCTGCCGGCAGGGCGACTTCGTCGTCTGCGTGAACCTCAAGGTGCCCGGCTGGGCGTATGACGGCGGCTTCGCCGAGATGCTGATCGCCCCGGTCGACGCCCTGGCCCGGATCCCGGACGCCCTGTCCGCGACCGACGCCGGGCCCATGGCCTGCGCGGGCGTGACCACCTACAACGGGCTGCGGCGCAGCTCCGCCCGGCCGGGCGATCTGGTCGCCGTGCTCGGCCTGGGCGGCCTGGGGCACCTGGGCGTGCAGTACGCGGCGGCGATGGGCTTCGAGACCGTGGCGATCGCCCGCGGTGCCGAGAAGGCCGACTTCGCCAAGCAGCTCGGCGCCCACCACTACGTCGACAGCACGGCGGCCACCCCCGTCGCGGAGGCGCTGCAGTCCCTCGGCGGCGCCAGGGTGGTGCTGGCCACGGCGGGCAATTCCCAGGCCATCACGGCCACCGTGGACGGCCTGGCACCCCGCGGCGAACTCGTCGCCATCGGGGCGGACCCCGAACCCCTGGGCATCAGCCCGGTCCAGCTGCTCATGAGCGGCAGGATCATCCGGGGCCACCCGTCCGGCACCGCACAGGACGTGCAGGACACCATGGCCTTCAGCGCCCTGCACGGCATCCGCCCGATGACCGAGACCCTGCCCCTGGTCCAGGCCGGCGAGGCCTACCGGAAGATGCTCTCCGGCACCGCCCGCTTCCGGATGGTGATCACTACCGGGAGGTGATCCGGGCGAGGCGCCGGTAGGAGTCGACCAGCGCCGCACGGTCGTACGTACTGGTCGTGACCAGCACCTCCTGCGCGCCGGTCTCCTTCAGCACCGTCTCCAGCTCGTGCGCGACCTGCTCCTCGGTGCCCGCGAGGTGGCCGGCGAGCCCGGACTCGTAGAACCCGCGTTCCTTCTCGGTCATGGCCAGCCCCTCGACGCGCTCGGCCGGGGGCAGCGGCGGGAAGGTGCCGTGTGTGCGGGAGTACGCCATCGACCACGCCTCCGGGACCAGCAGCCGCCGAGCCTCCTCGGGAGTGGCGGCCACGGCGACCGTGCCCGAGATGACCACGTACGGTTCGCTCGCCCACGGGGAGGGCCGGAAGTGGGCGCGGTAGTGGTCGATGCCGCGCTGCATCTTCTCGCGGCCTCGCAGGTCGCCGATGACCATCGGCAGGCCCGCGCGGGCGGCGACCGCGGCGCCCTCGCCCATGGCCAGCACGAACGGCGGCACGGTCAGACCCTCCGCGGGACGCGCGTGCACACCCGTCGGGGACGTCCCGCGGAACCAGCCGAGCAGCTCCTCCAGCTGCGCCCCGAAGTCCTCGGCGTCGCCTTTGTCCCGCCCCAGCGCCTTGCGCACCCCACCCGTGAAGCCGACCGACCGCCCCAGCCCCATGTCGATCCGCCCGGGGAACAGCGACTCCAGCACCCCGAACTGCTCGGCCACGACCAGGGGTTGATGGTTGGGCAGCATCACACCGCCCGTGCCGACCCGGATCCTGCGCGTGGCTCCCGCGACGGCGGCGGCCAGCACGGTGGGCGCGGAACCGGCCACGCCCGGCACCCCGTGATGCTCGGACACCCAGAACCGGTGATAGCCGAGCTCCTCCAGCTCCTGGGCCAGCCGCACGGTGTCGCGCAACGCTTCCGCGTCCGTGTGCCCCTCGCGGATGCGGGAGCGGTCGAGGACGGAGAAGCGGGTGGCGGCGATCAGGGAACTCACACGGATGTCAACGCGTGACGGGCCACGGCATTCCCGCCCACCTGCGGCTGCCGGTCACAGGAGGTCCTGGTGATCCTCCGGTGCCTTCTCCAGCTGCTTCACCTCGTCCGGGGTGGGCTCGGCCGCCAGGAGCTTCTCGGCGCGCTTCGTCACGGTGGCGGGCGCGCCCACGGTGGCGTGCCGCGCTGTCACACCGCTTGCACTTGAGCATCCTCACGAGTTCGGACCGTGTCCAGGAGGTCGACAGGAGTCGGCGCATGGCCGGTTTGCTGCTCGGGCGCGCAGAAGTCGTCGCTGCCGTACGTGTCCCAGGCGGGGAACGGGTCGACGTCCGGGGGGCGTTCACCGGGCCGCATGAGGCAGTTCGTCAAGGCGGTTTGAATCCTGTCGGCATTCAACTGGACGCCGATCAGGACAAGTTCCTGCGCAAACGGCGCTTCGGGGTCCCGCACGGCCGACGGCTCGAAGCGGGCCACGGAACCGGCCTGCGACCACAGCCCCGTCACCTGCGAGCGGCCCGCCAGGGTGAAGAAGCCCTTCGAACGCAGCACCCGGCCGAATGCGCCGCCGTCCAGCTCCTCGGTGACGAAGGTCCACAACCGGCCCGGATGGAAGGGGAGCTCGGAGCGGAAGACGGTCGACGAGATGCCGTATTCCTCCGTCTCCGGCACATGGTCGCCGTTGAGCTCCCGCACCCAGCCCGGCGCCTGCTGGGCGCGTTCGAGGTCGAACAGACGGGTGCCGAGGACCTGGCGGAGGTCCACGCGTCCGTGGGTGGCCGCGACGATGCGGGCGAGGGGGTTGAGGCGGGCGAGCGTCGCCCGCAGCCCGTCGGCGGCGCGGGAGTCGACCAGGTCCAGCTTGTTGAGGACGATGACGTCCGCGAACTCGACCTGGTCGACGAGGAGATCGCTGACGGTGCGCTCGTCGTCCTCGTACGGGGCGAGGCCGCGCTCGGCGAGTTCGTCGCCGCCCGCCAGCTCCGGCAGGAAGTTCGCCGCGTCCACGACCGTGACCATGGTGTCCAGCTCGGCGACATCCCCGAGAGTGGCGCCGTCGTCGCGGGCGAAGGCGAAGGTGGCCGCGACCGGCATCGGCTCGGAGATCCCGGACGACTCGATCAGGAGGTGGTCGAAGCGTCCCTCGCGGGCCAGCCGGTCCACCTCCTCCAGCAGGTCGTCGCGCAGGGTGCAGCAGATGCAGCCGTTCGTCATCTCGACGAGACGTTCCTCGGTCCGCGACAGCGCGGCCTCACCGCCGCGCACCAACGCGGCGTCGATGTTGACCTCGCTCATGTCGTTGACGATCACGGCCACCCGCAGGCCCTCGCGATTGGCGAGAACGTGGTTGAGGAGCGTGGTCTTGCCCGCCCCCAGGAAGCCGGACAGAACGGTGACGGGCAGACGGGCATGCGGCTTGTCGTACGGCATCGCGGGCTCAGCCTTCGGGGCGCAGCAGCCCGCGCTCGTACGCCTTGACCAGGTGCTGCGGTACGAGGTGGCGCACGCCGTCGAGGGTGAGCGGTACCAGCTGTGGGGTGGTCGCCTTCCACTGGGCGCGGCGGTGACGGGTGTTGCTGCGGGACATCTTCCGCTTGGGGACAGCCATGGGAAACCTCCTCGGTGGGCAAGCACCGAGGACGCTACATGAAAATGGATCCCATTAACAATTGGATGGTCGGTGGCTCACCGGCGGCTGCGCACGCGTGCGTCCCGAGGCGGCTGGATGAACTGCAGCTCCAGCGTCACGGGCGGTTCGGCGACCCCCGGACCTCCCGCCGCCGCCCAGCCGATGAGCTCCTCGGTGCAGTCGTCGTCCATGGCGAATCCGACCCAGGTGGCCCGCCCACCGGCCCGGCGCCCCGCCGCCGAGGGCTGCACGACGATGACGTTCGCCTGGTCACAGGGGCCGAGACAGTCGGTCGTACGGACCTGGAAGCCATGCTCGGCAGCCGCGGCGCGCAGCCGCTCGAGCTGCCAGGCGTGGTCGGCGCCGGGGTGCTTGCGCGGGTCGCCGCAGCAGCAGCCCCGGCAGACGACGAGGGTGCAGGGGCGCTGCTGGGCGGCGCCGATCAACGTGCGGCGGGGAGAGGGAAAGGCGGATGGCATGGGAGAAGCATGATCCATCCGCCCTGCGTCCCGCCGCACCGGGGCGATCGGATCAGAACGGCACCGATGTTCGCGCCGCTCTGCGCCATCAGGAACTGCGGCGGCAGCGAACCGCTGGCCGCGCGCGGGGCCGGGTCCGCGCTGAAGCCCGAAGGTTGCCCGCCGCCGGCGGCAGCGTCGCGGAGCCGGAGCGAGTGGACTGGTCGCGTCAGTCGCCGGCGTGGTCGCGGTTGTTGCAGGCGTCGTCCACCGCCTGGTCGGTTCCGGTTGCGAACACGGGGACGAGGGCGAGTGCCTCCTTGCAGAGGCCGGTGGCGAGGGGGCTTCGGTGGCTGACGGTCATGTGGCCGCGGGGGTTGTCGTCGTCGGCGGCGTGGGCTGGGGTGGCGAGCGCAAGGCCGGTCATGGTCAGGACGGCAAGCGCGCTGAGCTTCTTCATAGCCGGGTCAACGACCTTGGATCGGCCCAGGTCACGCGGCTGTCCGAGGCCAATGCGGAGGCGCCGGGACGACGGTGTCACCGTAGCCGGTCGACCAGAGCGAAGGCGTCCTCGGTCTTGGCGTGGGTCCTGCCCAGTCGGGTCTGCAGGATCTGTGCGCCCCGGCGCGCGAAATCCACGGCGGTCGGGTCGTTCAGCGCGTGCAGGACCTGGGCCTGGAACACGAGGACGTAGCCGATGTACAGGTGGTCCGGCGCGTACACGGCCTCGCGGATCCGCAGCGCCCGTGAGATCAGCGGCAGGGCCGCCTCGTGGTTGCCGAGGTCGACGTGGACGTTCGCCAGTGCAATCAGGTCGAAGCTCACATACGGGTCGTCCGGACCGTGCGCCGCCTCGTCGATCTCCAGCGCCCGCTCGGCCAGGGGCAGCGCCGCCTCGTGTTCACCGAGAAGGCACAGCGTGCGTGCCAGCGTGGCCAGGTCCGTCGCGATGGCGGGGTCGTTCGCCGGCAGGCAGGACTCATGCAGTGCCAGCGCGCGTTCCACGAGTGGGCGTGCCCTCTCGGGCGCGTGGAGCTCCCGGTGGATCTGGGCCAGGGTGATCAGATCGAATCCGGTCTCCGCATCCCGGCCCTCCAGCGACTCGTCGATCGCGAGGGCACGCTCACACAGGCGCAGCGCCATCCGGTAGTCCCCGATCTGGATGAAAAATTCCGACGCCAGTCTCAGCAGTACCGCCGTCTCCGCAGCGCACTCGGCCGGTGGATCGTCCTTGGTCACCGTGAGGACGTGCGGGAGCAGCTCCTGCCACCGTGGCCGCGCGTCCGGGTCGCCGTGGATGTCGTGGGGCACGGACGCGACCAGCGCCCGGCACAGCTGGACCCGGGCGTCGGTGCGCACCTCCTGCGGCATGTCGGCCCGGACGGTGGCCTGCACCAGCCGGTGCACCACCAGGGACGCGTCGCCCCGCCGCGCGAGCCCCAGACCGGCCAGGGCACCCACCGTCGTGTCCCACATCAGCCGGTCGGCCGCGCCCACGTCCAGGATCGCGGCGTTGCGGGTGAACAGGTCCAGCGGGATCGGCTCCGGCGCCAGCAGGGCACACAGCCTCAGCAGCCGCACCGCCTGCGGCCGCTCCGCCTGCAGCCTTTGCACACTGAGCTGCCACAGGGCCGCGATCTTCACCGCCGACAGGTCTCCCGGCGCACGCAGCGAGACCATCTCCTCCAGCTGGGACGTCACGAGCGCCAGATAGTCGTCAGGTGGCGTCTGGTTGTAGTCCATGTGCCCGGCTGCCTGCTCCAACGCCAGCGGCAGGTCTCCCAGTTCCTCGGCGATCCGGTCCGCCACCGCCGCCGTCAGGCTGGGCACCCGATGGGTCAGCAGCCCCACCGACTCATGCCTGGCGAACACGTCCAGGTCGATGAGACCGGCCCACCTCGACCAGTTCCTCACCCTGGTGGTGACGATGACATGGCCGTTGCTCGCCAGGCCACCCGGCGGCAGCGCGTGGGCGAGCGTGTCCTGCTGCTCCCCGTTGTCGAAGATGATCAGCCAGGGCCTGCGGTCCACCAACTTGCCGTACACCCGCGGGATGACCTGGTCGAAGTCTGCTTCGGTCAGCCCCAGCTCCCCGGCCAGAGAGACGAACTGCCCTGCCACCCGATCGGGGTTCTCGGCATGTACGAACGCGACGAACCGGTACTTCTCGAGGTAGCGGTAGGCGTACTCGACCGCCAGCTGCGTCTTTCCGACCCCGCCCATCCCGTGCACGACCAGCCTCGCGACGTCGTCCGCCGAGGTGAGGCGCTGCCTCAGCTCCCGCAGCGTGGCGTCGCGGCCGGTGAAGTCGGTGTTGCGCGGCGGCAGTTGGTACGTCATGGGCGCGCGCGGACTCTCACCACGGTCGCGGCGCGGCGCCTGCCACAGACCGATCAGCGACACGGGAATCAGGAGGAGGAGCACCCACCACGGGTGGACCCGCACGAGGTCGAGCGGTCCCGGCCAATGGCTCTGCCCGGATGCCGCGTTGAAGGCGAGACTGCCGACGAAGAGCATGAGCAGACCGGACACCACACCGGCCAGCGTTCGCCACATGGCTCCCTCTTCGGTAGGACGGCTACCGGGACGATCAACAGCCCGGGTGATGTTATCCCAGGTGTCACCGACGAAACCGATCAAAGAGCCTGACGGAAAGACAGACCCCAGGAGTTGCCCCGTGAGTGACTGGCCGCTGACCAAGACCTACCGCAGCACTTCCGGTGACGTCCGCTGGGACCACCTCGGCGAGCCGGGACGAAACCCGGTCGTCCTCTGCCACGGCACCCCCTTCTCCTCGTACGTCTGGCGGGCCGTGGCCCGTTCGCTCGCGCGCCGGCACCAGGTGTTCGTGTGGGACATGCCCGGCTACGGCGCATCGCAGATGTCCGCCGGGCAGGACGTTTCCCTCGCCGCCCAGGGTCGGGTGTTCACCCAACTCCTGGCGCACTGGGGACTTGCCGAACCGCTCGTGGTCGCCCACGACTTCGGCGGTGCCGTCTCCCTGCGGGCGCATCTGCTGCACGGAGCCCGCTACCGGGCGCTCGCCCTGGTCGACCCGGTCGCGCTGGCGCCCTGGGGATCACCGTTCTTCCGGCTGGTCGGCGGGCACTGCGAGGTCTTCGAGCAACTGCCGCCCGCCCTGCACCGCGCCCTGGTACGCGAATACATCAGCTCAGCCAGCAGCCCCGGCCTGCACCCGGCCGTGCTGGACCGGCTCGCGCGGCCCTGGCTCGGGGAGGTGGGCCAGGCGGCGTTCTACCGGCAGATCGCCCAGGCGGACCAGCGCCACACCGACGAGATACAGCACCGCTACGGCGAGATCGGTATCCCTGCCCTGGTGTGCTGGGGCCAGGAGGACACCTGGATCCCCCCGGCGAAGGGCCACGAACTCACCGCCCGCATCCCGGGCGCCCGCCTCGAACCCATCACGGGCGCAGGCCACCTGGTCCAGGAGGACGCCCCCGCCGAACTCACCGCGGCCCTCGTCGACTTCCTGCAGAGCGCCCCTGACGCGTCTGACTGAGGCGTGTCCAAGGCGCGATCACTCCGCTGACCTGGGATTGCGTTGTTTGGCCTGGAAGCGCGCCTTCTTCTGGCGATTCCCGCACGTGTTCATGTCGCACCACTTCCGGGTGCGGCTTTGGCTGGTGTCGAAGAAGGCCGCTCGGCAGGTCGGTGAGGCGCACAAGGCCAATTTTCCGTCGCGTTCGCCCGCGATGATGCTGATCGCGTCGGCGGCGATCACGCCGAGGGCGTCTTCCACGGGGGAAGCCGAACTGAGCCGCCACTGCCGCTTGCCCTCGGCCGTCAGGAACGCCGCGGCCCGGCCCTGAGCGCTGCAGTCGTTGATGACCTGGACGGCGGGCGCAGGAAGTGCGTCCTGGAGTGCGGCGGCTGTCGCGACGGCGTGAATCGACTCCCTCAGTTCACGGGCGCGGTCGAGCTGGGCGGGGGTGCAGGAGTCCACTGCGAGGCCGCTCACGGTCAGCCAGTCGACGAGTCGCTGCGGGGTCGGAATGCGCTCCACGGCGTCGCCGTGACGCTCCGACAGAGTGCCGGTGAAGCTGGTCGCCAGGACGCTGCCGAGGCGGAAGTCGGGGAACCCGTCACGCATGGAACCACCTTAGCCGGTTGCGGTGCGCCTCGAAGGACTGTTAGAACCGTCTTAGCCGGTTCCGCAATGGCCAGGAGGTCTCATGTCCCGTCCAGCCGACGACGTACAAGCATTTGAAGCCCACGCGACTGACGCCGACCTCGATGATCTGCGCGCGCGATTGGCCGCGGCGCGGCTACCGGAGGCCGAGACGGTCCATCCCGCCATGCCCGGCCCTCGCCGCTGGGAACAAGGCGTTCCTCTCGCTGTCCTCGTCGACGTCGTGAACTACTGGCGCACCGGGTACGACTGGCGGTCGTTCGAAGAGCGCCTCAACGCGATCGGCCAGTTCCGTACGACCATTGACGATCTGGGAATCCACTTCCTGCACCGCCGATCCGCGCGTGCGGACGCCACTCCTCTGCTCATGACGCACGGCTGGCCGGACAGCATTGCTCGGTTCATCGATGTGGTGGACGAACTGGCGGATCCGAAAGATGCGGATAAGCCGGCGTTCCACGTCGTGGTCCCCTCGCTGCCGGGCTTCGGTTACAGCGACAAGCCGGCCACCACCGGGTGGGGCACCGAAAGGATCGCGGCCGCGTGGGTGGAACTGATGGGGAGGCTCGGATACGGCGAGTTCCTGGCCCACGGCGGTGACTGGGGAGGCAATGTCACCACGGTTCTCGGCGGCAGGTTCCCGGCGCACGTTCTCGGTATCCACACGACGTTCGCGGAGGGGCCGCCCGGGCTGTCGACGGACGGGCTGACGGCGGGCGAGCGCAGGTGGGCCAAGGAGACCCGTCATTTCTGGCGTCACCGGGCGGCCTACGCGAAGCAGCAGGCGACCCGGCCTCAGACCATCGGGTACGCGCTCGTCGACTCACCGGTCGGCCTGCTCGCCTGGATCCTCGACAAGTTCGCCGAGTGGTCGGACTGGGAGTCCAGCCCGTTCGAGACGATTTCCAGGGACTGCGTTCTCGACGACATCACCCTGTATTGGCTGACGCGGACGGGTGCGTCGGCGGCCCGCATCTACTACGAGAGCCACCACTCGCTCGATCCGGAACTCCGGGTCGACGTCCCGTCAGCGGTCACCATGTATCCCCGCGACGTCGAGAAGTGCCCGCGTCCCTGGGCACAGGAGCGGTACCGGCAGATCGTCCGATGGAGTTCGCCGGAAGCCGGGGGACACTTCCCGTCGCTGGAAGTTCCGGAGTATTTCGTCAAGGACCTGCAGGAAGGCCTCGGTGCAGTGCTGGCCGCCCATCGCTGACCAATCCTTAGGGTGGGCGTGTGACCGACAGCAGCAAGCGCCCGATCGCCGTGTTCGACCTCGACAACACCCTCGCCGACACGGCCCACCGCCAGCGGTTCCTGGAACGCAAGCCGCGCGACTGGGACGCGTTCTTCGCCGCCGCACCGGACGACCCGCCGATCCCGGAGGGCATCGCGCTGGTGCGGGAGAGCGCGAAGGAGTGCGAGATCGTCTATCTCACCGGCCGGCCCGAGCGCTGCCGGCGCGACACGCTGGACTGGCTCGCTGCGCAGGGGTTGCCCGACGGGCACGTCCACATGCGCCGCAACGACGATCGCAGGCCCGCCCGCCGCACCAAGCTGGAGATCCTGCGCAGCCTGGCCCGCACCCGGGAGGTCCGCGTGCTGGTGGACGACGACGAGTTGGTGTGCGGGGACGCCGAACGGGCCGGCTTCGCGGTCGTACGGGCCCACTGGACGGCCCCGTCGGCCGCCCTGGAGAGGGCGCAGGAGGTGGAGGGGCGGACCTGAGGGGTCCGTCCGGCCAGGGAATGTGCCGCCCGGCTTCTCCTCGGCGGCCGACTGAGGTGCCCCGGCTCGTCACGCACCAGTGCGACGACCGGCGGGCCCTCGCGGCCGCCCCGGTGGGCGCCTCCTGCCCGGCATGCTGGCGCCTGTCTGCGGGGGCCCATGGGGCTTGGTGGGCCCGGCAGGCTCAGCGCGGCCGCAGTGCGCCGTCCGCCCGGTGGGTTCGGCGGCCGCCGAACCCACCGTCAGGCCGACTCGTCCAAGCGGAAGCCCACCTTCAGGCCGACCTGCCAGTGGGCGATCCGGCCTTCCTCGATCTGGCCCCTGACCTGGGTGACTTCGAACCAGTCCAGGTTGTGGAGGGTCTGCGAGGCGCGGGTGATGCCGTTGCGGATGGCCTGGTCGACTCCGTCGGGTGAGGTGCCGACGATCTCAGTGACCCGGTAGGTGTGGTTCGTCATGCGGGTGCTCCTCTCCGTGACACCTGCGTCACGCGTCACTCCACCGTGCCCCAAGGCGGCACGGAGCGCGACACGTCCGGGCTGCTTTCCTGCTTGGGAGTGCGGCGCGCGCGCCGTCGCGAGCGAGCGCCCTTGGCCCGCGGTTTGCGGGCGGCCTCGTCGCGGCTGGGCGGTGGCGTGTCGGCCGGGCGGTCGTTCCAGGCCTCGTACCCCTGGAACCCGTCGAGCCCGGCCGGCGGCGCTTCCCCGGGGGTGAAGGAGGCCTCCTTCACGGCGGCCAGCACCAGCGTTTCGGTATCGGGTTCCTCGGCCGCCGTCCGGTAGGTGATCGTGTCCGGCAGCATGACGAGCGACGTCGTTCCGGACTGCTCGCCTGCGGGACGCAGCTGGACGCGGATCCCGTGCCGGCCGGCCAGTCTGCCGACCACGAACAGTCCCATGTGCTGGGAGATCTCGGCGTCCACGGTCGGCGGATCGGCCAGCTTGCGGTTGATCATCGCGAAGTCCTCCGCGGGCAGGCCGATGCCCTGGTCGTGGATCTCGAGCATGATGCGGCCGTCCGGCAGATGGACGGCGGTCACGCGCACCTCCGAGTGCGGGGAGGAGAACGAGGTGGCGTTCTCCAGCAGCTCGGCCAGCAGATGGACGAGGTCGGTCACGGCCCGGCCGTGGATCTCGGCCTCCGGAATGCCGGAGAAGGTGATGCGCTCGTACTGCTCCACCTCGGAGGAGGCGGCACGGATGACGTCGATCAGCGGCAGGGGCTGGTCCCACTGGTGGGCGGGTTTCTCACCGCCGAGCACGAGGAGGTTCTCGCCGTTGCGGCGGACCCGGGTGGCGAGGTGGTCCAGCCGGAACAGGTTCTCCAGCTGGTCCGGGTCGGTCTCGTGGTCCTCCAGGTGGGTGATCAGGGCCAGTTGACGCTCGATCAGCGACTGGTTGCGCCGCGACAGGTTGCTGAAGATCGTGTTGATGTTGCCGCGCAACAGGGCCTGTTCGGCGGCGAGCCGCACGGCCTCGCGGTGGACGTGGTCGAAGGCGCGGGCGACCTCGCCGATCTCGTCCGTGCTGGTGATCGGGATGGGGGCGACCCGGGGGTCGACCTGGACGGGTGCGGCCCGCGAGAGCCGGGTGATCAGTGCGGGCAGCCGCTGCCCGGCGATCTCGATGGCGGAGGCAGTCAGCCGGCGCATCCGGCGGGTCATCGTGCGCGCCACCCAGGCGGCGAGGAGGAAGGCGACGAGCACCGACGCGATGACGAGCACCGCGTTGATGATCGCGTCACGGCGGGCGTCGTCGGCGATGTCGCGGGCGCCCGCGAGGGCCGTGTCGGTGAGGTGGACCTCGATGCTCCGATAGGCGTCGAAGCCGAGCGTGGACGCGGCGAAGAACGACTCGGGCGTGATGCCCTCGGCGGTGAGCTGCGCGGTCGTCCGGCCGGCGGCGATCTCCCCGACCATCTTGTCCAGGTCGGGTGGGGTGACGTAACTCCGGCCCGCCGCCTTTGCCTTGGCCACTGCGTCGGCCCGCTGCTGCTGGCCTTGCGCGGCCGCGTCCGCCAGTGCCTTGCGCAGCCGTGCCATGTCGTCGGCGGTGCCGGCCCCCGCGTACTCCTGGAGCGCGACCTTCTCGAGGTAGGCGTACGAGCGGAAGGACGCGAGCTGGCTGTCCAGTTCGCCCGGGGCGAGGGTGCCGCGGTCCTCGGCCAGCAGATGGGTGCCGATGGAGCGGATCAGGGACTCGGCCGCCTGGGTCAGGGAGATGGCGTAGAGGGTGCGGCCGAAGCTGGCCTGGTTGTTGCTGCCGAAGCCCAGCTCGTTCGAGATCTCCATCAGGGGATGCTGGACGAGGTGGTAGCTCTCCTCGGTCTGCACGCCGGTCAGGCGTGAGGTGAAGGCGTTCGCGCGCACCGTCGGCAACTGCTTCTCGCCGGCGCGGACCAGTCCGACGCGCCGCAGGAGGCCGGAGTTCTGCGGCATGCGGTCGACGGCACGGTCGAATGCCTCGGCGTCCTCGTCGGTGGTCCTGCGGGCCTGCACCACGGCGGCGGCGGTCCGTTCGCCCCTCAGCAGCGGGATGACCGACACATCACGCTCGTTGATCGCGTCGCTTGCGTACTTGTTCGCCGCCTGCACCAACTCGGCCACCCGGACCGCATCGTCGGCTGCCTGCCAGGTGTCCACGGAGTGCTTGACCCGGATGCCGCCGAGGACGAGGGCGACGATGACGGGGATCAGCAGCACGGCCCGCAGACGCCTGGCCACGGGCCAGTTGCCGGTCAGGGACCTCCGTGGCGGGTCTTCGGATGTCGGGGAAACCGTGTTCGGCAAGTTCGTCCTATCGCTACGGGATCGCCTGACGTTCGACGCAGGCCCGGCATATGTCTTTACGTCCCGCCTACCGCCCACCGTTCACCCGGTGCCCCTATAACGCCTTTTTCATGGGGTCGGTTGTGGCTTGTGCGCTGTGGGTGGTCGGCCGAGGAGCTTCTTGAACGCGGCCGTGTAGGCGGCGGGGTTGTCGTAGCCGAGCAGGGCCGCGATGCGGGTGACGGGCATGCCCGCGGTGAGGTGCTGCAGGGAGCGCAGGATGCAGGCGCGTTGGCGCCACTGCGAGAAGCTCAGACCGGTGCCGCTGCGGAACAGGCGGGCGAGGGTGCGTTCGCTGATGTTGAGGGCCGCGCACCAGCGTGCCGGCGGGTCGTGGATGTCCGGCTTCTGCAGGAACGCCTCGCACAGCCCGCGCAGCCGCGGCTCGGACGGCAACGGCACATCCAGGGGCAGCGGGGCGAGGTGCCTGAGCTCGTGCAGGAGGAGGGCGGCGAGTGCCGCGTCGCGGCTGTGCTCGGCGTAGCACGGGTCCATGTCGACGGCGGCCAGGATCAGCGCCCGCAGCAGGTCGGAGACATCCACGGCCTGGCAGCGGGCGGGAAACCACGGCACGGCGGCGGGTTCGATGTAGAGACTGCGGGTGCTGACGCCCGTCATCGTGACCTGATGCCTGGTCAGGGGCGGGATCAGCACCGCGCGGGCCGTGGGAATCGTCCAGTTGCCGTCGTCCGTCTCGACCTGCATGACACCCGTGGCCGCATACAGGACCTGGGCACGGCGGTGCTCGTGCCAGACGAGCAGATGCTCGCGGGGGTAGTCGGTGCCGATGGCCAGCACGGCACGGCCGAGGTCGTCCACCTCAGCGACTGGGATGTTGCGCATGCCGCGAGACTACGCACGGCCACGCGTTGTGTCTGCTGCGCGTAGGAGAACGGCAGTTCAACGATTGCCCGCCACATGACCTGATCCCTAGCGTTTGACCAGTGCTGATCTCCTTCTCCACCCTCCTCTTCTTCGGCTGCGTGACCGGCCTGACGACGGTCCTCTTCGGCTTCGGCGGCGGCTTCATCACCGTTCCCGTCGTCTACGGCGTCCTGAGCGTCACGGCGTGTTCCGCCGCGGACGCCATGCACATCGCGGTGGCGACCTCGGCGGCGGTCATGGTCGTCAACTCGATGGCGGCGGCGCTGGCCCAGTGGCGTCAAGGCCGACTGCGCCGCGCGTATGTGTGGCCGCTGGCGGCGTTCATCGCGGTCGGCGCGGGCGCCGGGTCCTTCGCGGCCACCCTGATCGGCGGTACGGCACTGCGCCTGCTGTTCGCCGCCTACCTGCTGGTGACGATCGCCGACAGTCTGCTGCGCAAGGGCTTCCTCACGGTTGCGGACCGCACGCGCCCGAAGCCGTTGGGCCGGGCCACGACCACCCTCGGCGGAACCGGAATCGGTCTCGTGGCCGCCGGACTGGGCGTGGGCGGCAGCGTCATGACGGTCCCACTGCTGCGCCGCAGGGGCCTGCCCATGGCCGAGGCGACCGCCATGGCCAACCCGCTCAGCGTCCCCGTCGCCGTGGCCGCGACCCTCGTCTACGCCCTCGCCCCGACCGCACCGGCCTGCACGGGCCAACTCGGCTACGTCGACCTCACCGCGGGAGCCGCACTGCTTCTCGGCTCGCTGCCCACCATCGCGTCGGCGAGGCGGCTCACCGCCCGGGTCCCGGACCGCGTCCACTCCCTCGCCTACGTCCTGCTGCTCGTCGCCGTACTGGTCGTGATGCTGGTCGTCGAAGGCCGCCACCCCGTCGGATCGTGACCGGGATGGCGGCCGGTGTTCGTGCGGGTGGTCCCGGTCAGGACGGGGCCACGGCGCGGCCTGTCTGCGGCGAGATCATGCCTGCGCACAGATTGCGGGCGGCCAGGCCCTGCGCGATACGGGGGATCGCGGCGACCGTGTTGGCGGGCCAGTCGTGCATCAGGATGACCTGTCCGTTGGTGAGCCGGCTGGCGGCGGCCACGATCGCGTCCGTACTGGCGCCGTTCCAGTCCTGCGAATCGACCTGCCAGAGGACCTCGGTCAGACCGTACTTGGCCTCCACGGTCTTCACGGTCGCGTTGGTCTCCCCGTACGGCGGCCGGAACAGTCTCGGTGTGCCGCCTCCCGCTGCCGAGATGGCCTGCTGGGTGCGGGAGATCTCCGCGTCGATCTGCGCCTGGCCGAGCTGGGTCAGGTGCGGGTGGGTGTAGCTGTGGTTGCCGACCCACATGCCCGCGGCGACCTGGGCCTTCACCTGCGCCGGGTAGGCGGCGGCGTAGCGGCCCTCGTTGAACATCGTGGCCCGCAGCCCGTTCTGCCTCAGGGCGCCCAGCAGGGCCGGTGTGTTGCCGGACGGGCCGTCGTCGAAGGTGAGTCCGACGTAGCCGTTGCAGGTGGCGGCCTGCGCCGGGGCGGCGTGGAGGGTGAGGGCGCCGGTTGCGGCCAGGGCGACGGCGGCCAGCGTCGTCGTCCAGGGACGTAACGGGAGACCTCGTCCGGTGCTCACCCCCACACCGTGATGTTGGAGTTGCCGCTGCTCTGGTACCCCTCGGTCGCGAGGATCATGTAGTACTTGAAGCTGCCGAGGGGCATTCCGGCGCGGGCCCAGGCGTCGAAGTGGTTGCCGGTGGTGATGGTGCCGCCGGTCCGCCTCGACTGCCGCACGCTCCAGTACTGGTTGAAGGTCCGGTTGCCCTCGACGGACGGCGCGTTGTACCGCGTCGTCTGGTAGATGTCGTAGGTGCCGCCGTCGCTGGAGACCGTGCCCTTGTACGCCCCCGTGGGCCGGTAGCTGCCCCAGTTGTCGACGATGTAGTACTCGACGAGCGGGTTCGACGTCCAGCCGTACAGCGACAGATAGCCGTTGCCGGATGGGTTGAAGCTGCCCGAGTAGCTCACGTTCCTGCGCCCGCCGGTGCTCCAGCCCTTGCCGGCGACGAAGTTGCCGGTGTTCCTCCAGCTTGTGCTGTAGTTGCCGCCGGAGTTCAGGGTCATGGAGACCGTGCCCTGGGCGTCGGTCCAGAACGAGTAGTAGAAGCCGTTGTCGGTGCCGGTCTGGTTCGTGGTGACGACCGTGGCGGCGCGGGCGGTGCCGGGCAGGGCCAGCGCCGCGGTGGTGCCCAGCAGCAGCGCGCAGGCGCCCCTGCGGCTCATCGTGTGTGCGGGTGCGATGTCCATGTGCGGGTTCCTCCTCGTCGTCCGAGGCCGGACTGAGGCCGGGTTTTGGTTCCAAGAGTGTTGGCCTGTCCCCGTCAAGCGTCAATGGTTTCGGCATTGATCGCGAAACATTCGTAGAGTTGGGCAGCAGTTATCTGCCAGAGGAACGGATATCTGGACCGTCATTGGGCGGGATATCTCGAATGTTTCGAAGGATGTGTCGACTGCTGAAGTCGGTGAATGGGCCTACGTCGCGTCCAGGTCGGCGAAGAGCAGGTGGTGATCCGAGTACGAGGTGGGTTGCACCCGGTGCGCGAGCGGGGCGATGCCTCGCAGGAAGACGTAGTCGAACCTGCTGGACCAGTCGGTGGTCGGCTCGCAGGTGCCGACGGGCGAGGGGCGGCACCGGGGGTCCGCGTCCGCGGCCAGTGCCCACATCCTGGCCAGTTCGGGCGCGTCCGGTACGGCGTTGAAGTCGCCGAGGACGATGGCGCGGTCGTGCCGGGCGACCTCGGTGGCGAGCGCGGCGGTCTGTTCCGCGCGGACTGCCTCTTGACGCCGTTGGGCGAGATGGGTGTTGAAGACTCGGATGGGTCGGCCGTCCACCGTGGTGGTGACGGCCATGTAGCCACGGCCCTCGGAGCCGCCGTCGGGGTATTCCACGGTGACGCGGTCCGTCATCGGCGCCGCCGAGAGGACCGCCTGGCCGAAACCTCCCGGACTCCACGGCGCCCCACCGCAGCGTCCCCAACTCCGTAGGACCGGCCCGTACTCGACGTGGTAGACCAGCCCGTAGAGGCGCTTCAGGTAGTACCGGATCCGCTCGACGTCACTCACGCACGCTTCCTGCAGGCCGATGACCTGGGGCGCATACGTGGCTATCTCCGCCGCCCGGTCGACGTTGCCCGCCTCGCAGGGGTTGCAGAGGTTCCACGTCATGACCCGGTTCGGTACGACATCCGTGGCGGCGTCGGCGGGCAGTGACCTGGCGAAGAGGGCGCCGCCCGGGACGCTGGGGCCGACGAGCAGCATGCAGGCCACGAGCATGGCGCCCGCAAGCAACCGCGTGCCCCTCTCGAGCACCATGGCCTCCTCGCGGCATCCGACATCTCCCTGCACGAGGTTATGGGACCCGGTCGTCGGCAAGGGCTGTCGGGCCACTCACCACCGACGGGCCCGACCGCCGGGAACGGCTGTCGGGCCCAGGGTGCAGAGGTCAGCGCGCCACGCTCAGCGACAGCGCGAACCGACCCTCCGCGTCTGTCCACCAGTGGGCCAGCTCCAGCCCCGCCGCGGACAGTTCGCTCCGTACGCCCTCCTTGCGGAACTTCGCCGACACCTCGGTGCGCAGCTCCTCGCCCGCGTCGAAGTCGACGGCGAGGTCGAGGGCGGGGATCTTCACCGACTGCGCTGCACGCGAGCGCAGGCGCATCTCGATCCAGTCGTTGGCGCTGTCCCACAGGGCTACGTGGTCGAAGGCGTCCGGGTCGAAATCGGCGCCCAACTCGCGGTTGACGACCGCCAGGACGTTCTTGTTGAAGGCCGCCGTCACTCCGGCCGTGTCGTCGTACGCCCGGACCAGCACCTGCTCGTCCTTGACCAGGTCCGTGCCGAGCAGCAGCGCGTCACCGGGGGACAGGAGGGAGCGGACCGAGGCGAGGAAGGCTGCCCGTTCGACCGGCAGCAGGTTGCCGATCGTGCCGCCGAGGAACGCGATCAGCCGGGGGCCCGGCGTGTCCGGCAGCGTCACGCTCGCCGTGAAGTCGGCGATGAGCGCATGGACCTGGAGGCCTGGACGCTCGGCGACGAGCGCCTGCCCGGCCTGGGTGAGCGCGCTCTCGCTGACGTCGACGGGCACGTACGTGTGCAGCTCGCTCAGCGCGTCCAGCAGATAGCGGGTCTTCTCCGACGACCCGGAGCCGAGTTCGATCAGGGTGCGGGCGCGTGTCGCCGCGGCGATCTCGGCGGAGCGGGCGATGAGGATCTCCCGCTCGGCGCGCGTCGGGTAGTACTCGGGCAGCTCGGTGATCTGCTCGAACAGCTCGCTGCCGTGGGCGTCGTAGAACCACTTCGGCGGCAGCGTCTTGGGGGTGCCGGTGAGGCCGTGCAGGACGTCGGCGCGCAGGGCGGCGTCCGTGGCGTCCTCGGGCAGGGTGCGGGTGAGAAGGAACGGGCTCACGTACGGGGCTCCTTCGGCAGTGCGGGGGCCGAGGCGTCGCTCGGTTCCTTGAGGGGGGTGAGCAGCACGTCGGTGCGGCTCGCCGCGAGCAGGGTGCGGTCGGGGACCTCCTGCCAGTGCGGGTCGTCGTCGTAGGGCTCGGAGGCGACGACGGTGCCGCGGCCGGGCCGGGACAGGTACCAGAGGGTGTCGCCCCAGGTGGTCGCGGTGATCGTTTCGCCGTTGGTGAGCAGCAGGTTGAGGCGGGAGCCGGGGGCCGCCTCGGCGACCTCCACGACCGTGTCGGCCAGCGCCTGCGCCTCGTCGTCGCCGGCGCGCAGCCGTGCGAGAACCAGCGCCCACACGAGCGCCGAGTCGTTGCGGGCCTCCATCGACAGCACGTCGACCGCGGGCAGGGTTGCCACCAGGGGCGCCAGCGAGCCCGGCCACCCCTTCACGGCGCCGTTGTGGCTGAACAGCCAGGGACCGGCCGCGTACGGCGCCGCCGCGGCCTCCGCGTCGGCGCCCGACAGGGTCGCATCCCGTACGGCGGCCAGAACCGCCCCCGAGCGCACGACGCGGGCCAGGTCGGCGAAGGACAGATCCGCCCAGATGGGCCCGGCCCGGCGGTAGCGGGCCGGCACCGGGTCGCCCGCGGCGTACCAACCCACCCCGAAACCATCGGCGTTGACCGTCCCGTACCGCTGCCGCCGGGGCGCCCACGACTGGCGGTAGAGGCCATGGGCGGGCTCCACGAGGACGCGGCCGAGCGGTTCCTCGGGCCCCAGGTAGGCCAGGTGACGGCACATCAGACGTCTCCCGCGGAGCGGGCGGTGCGGAACCCGGAGAAGATCTGCCGCCGGATCGGGTAGTCCCAGTTGCGGAACGTCCCCCGGCAGGCCACCGGGTCCACGGCGAACGAACCGCCGCGCAGCACCTTGTACTCGGGCCCGAAGAACACCTCCGAGTACTCCTTGTACGGGAAGGCCTCGAAGCCGGGGTAGGGCGCCAGGTCGCTCGACGTCCACTCCCACACGTCGCCGATCAGCTGTCGTACGCCGAGCGGGGATTCGCCCGCGGGGTAGCTGCCGGCCGGGGCCGGGCGCAGATGCCGCTGCCCGAGGTTGGCGTGCTCGGGCGCCGGGTCGGCGTCGCCCCACGGGTAGCGCATCGAGCGGCCGCTCGTGGGGTCGTGGCGGGCGGCCTTCTCCCACTCGGCCTCGGTGGGCAGCCGGCGTCCGGACCAGCGGGCGTAGGCGTCGGCCTCGTACCAGCACACGTGCAGGACCGGCTCGTCGGGCGGTACGGCCTCCGTGACGCCGAAGCGGCGCCGCAGCCACTGCTTGCCGTCACGCTTCCAGAACAGCGGGGCGTGCAGGGAGTGTTCGCGGATGTGCGCCCAGCCGGCCGCCGTCCACCAGCGCTCGTTGTCGTAGCCGCCGTCGTCGATGAACGCCTGGTAGGCGGCGTTCGTCACCGGAGTGGTGTCGATGTAGAAGGACGCCACCTCGCGCCGGTGCGCCGGGCGTTCGTTGTCCAGCGCCCACGGCTCGGTGGAGGTGCCCATGGTGAACGGGCCGCCCGGGACGAGCACTTCGGCCGGGCCCGTGAACAGCGGCACGGGTTCCGGGTCCGGGGCGGTCAGGGCCTGCGGGCCCTTGCGGAGCTGATGGGTGATCAGCATCGTCTCGTCGTGCTGCTGCTCGTGCTGCGCGATCATCCCGAAGGCGAAGCCCGCATCCGTGAGCCGGGTGCCGTGGAAGTCGGCGTTCTCCAGCAGGTCCATCACCCGGCCGCGCACCTCGGCCGCGTAGGTGCGGGCCTCGGCGGGTGGCAGCAGCGGCAGCGAGGGCCGCTCGGAGCGCGGGTGCTCGAAGGCGTCGTAGAGGCCGTCGATCTCGGGGCGCATCGCCTCCCGGCCGGCGACCGCCCGCAGCAGCCACAGCTCCTCCTGGTTGCCGATGTGCGCCAGGTCCCACACCAGCGGCGACATCAGCGGAGAGTGCTGCGCGGTCAGGTCGGGCTCCTCGACACAGCTGGTCAGGAGCGTGGTGCGGGCGCGAGCGGTGGTCAGGGTGGTCAGGGCCCGCTCGCGCAGGGTCTCGGCGTCGATCGAGGGTTCGTCGAGGGCGGGGTCGGTCATGATGTGCGGAGGTCCTTCCCGTGCGGGCGCCGGTCGGTGCCGCGCACCTGGTCCAGCAGGTCGTCGGCGGGGCTGCGGCCCTGGCTGACATAGCGGTCCAGATACGCCGACACGGCATCCGTCACCCTGGTGGTGGCGCCGAGCCGGGGCAGGGCCTCGAGCGCTGCCGTGAAGCAGGTGACGGCCGCCTCCTGCAGCTCGGGGTCGGCCAGGCCGCTTCGGGCCGCGTCGATCCACAGCGGATTGTGCGGCGCCGGCAGCGTCAGCGCCCGTTCGGCCAGGGGCTTCACGGTGCGATAGGCGGTCTCCGCGGCCTCCGGGTCGTCGAAGAGCGCCTTCGTCACGGCGAGCGGGACGATCCATCCGTCCTCGCCGGGCTGTGCGTCGATCATGCGCAGTTCGAGGAAGCCGCGCGGTCTGACCGGCGGGAACAGCGTCGTGATGTGGTAGTCGAGGTCCTCGCGGGTGGGCGGTCGCGGCGCCCCCGACCTGGTCCACTCCCGGAAGGTCAGCCCCTCCGGAACGTCCCAGGGCCCGTGGTCCCCCCGTATGCACATCACCGGCGCGTCCATGACGTGCCGGGCCCAGGCCCGGCGGGGATCGCCGTCCAGCGGGGGTGCGCCCGCGCGGCCGGGACCGATCTCCAGCCACAGCAACTGCCGGGTGGAGCGCCAGCCGGTGGGTTCGTGTCGGGCCAGCGGGGAGTTGGCGAAGGCGGCCACCAGGACCGCGCCCAGCTGGTGCGCCAGCCACCAACGGCGGCCGTGGCCGAGGGGGCCGGGCTCCTCGTGTCCGGCGTCCAGGCAGACCTGGACGGAGGCCGAGGTGCACATCATGCGGCGCCCGGACGGGCCGGTGCGGTCCAGGCAGGTCTCCATGGCGTCGTAGCGCCGCTCGTGCAGGAAACGGCGGGGCGGATGCCAGGGATCGTGGCCGATGCCGACGAGTCCGAGATCCTGCCCGGCGAGGACCGAGCGGACGGCGTCGAGGTCGGCGGAGACGGTACCGATGCACTCCATCAGGGAGGTGGCGGGCGGCGAGCTCAGCTCCAGCTGGCCGCCGGGCTCGACGGTGAGCGCCGACCTCAGGGGCACGGTCCGCAGTGCGGCGTAGGCCGCTTCGAGTCGTTCGGGTGTGACGGGGAGCTGCGGTGTGCGCAGCTCGTGGACGAGCCATTCCACTTCGACCCCGACGGTGCGGGGCGGTCCGGTCTTGAAACAGATGCCCCGGACCAGTGCCTCCACCTCGGCTGGGGTGAGGGCGGTGCGGGGCTCCTTACAGTCGCTCGCCGGAGCGGCGCTCGACGTATCTGACATGTCGGGAACCTCCTGAGATTCGACCGTGCCGTCGGCCCGGCCCGTCAGGTACCCGGACGGCAGCACTCGTCCCACCCAAGACCCTCCCGCCGCATCGCACAAGGGTGCGTATCGGCATGTTCCGGCTCGGTAATCTCCTCGTTCCGGGCGTTTCCTGTGGCGTTCCTGGGCGTTCGCGGACGCGGAAACTCTGTTGCACCGCATGTCCAGGATCGCCCACGATCGGTCCATGAGCACGACGGGGGAGCGCGCACGGCGCGCGAGCATGGCGCACACGGGGGTGGCGCCATGAGCGCGCGCCTGCGCGGCATCGCGCGGCAGACGGAACAGATCGTGGCGGCGGGCGCGTATCAGGCGTCCAACGGGCGCGAGGTGTCCCTTGCCGCGGCGGTGGAGGCGGCGCGGTCCGGTACGCGGATGTACGGGCCGGAGCCCGTGCAGGTGTCACCGGCCGCCACTGCCGATACGTTCTTCGAGGTCACGGGCGAGAGCAGCCTCGAGGCGGCGCGCCGGATCGGCGGGCGGGTCGCGGTGCTGAACTTCGCCTCGGCCCGCAACCCCGGCGGCGGTTTCCGCAACGGCGCCCAGGCCCAGGAAGAGGCCCTGTGCCGCGCCTCCGCGCTGTACACCTGCCTGCTGCGGGCCCCGGAGTTCTACGACCACCACCGCACCCACCGCGACCCGTTCTACACCGACCGGGTCATCCACTCCCCGGAGGTGCCCGTCTTCCGCGACGACCGCGGCCGCCTGCTGGACGAGCCGTACACCGCGGGCTTCCTGACCGCCGCCGCCCCGAACGCGGGAGTGATCAGGCGTACGGCGCCGCAGCGCGCCACCGAACTGCCGCAGGCCCTGGCCGCCCGCGCCGAGCGGGTGCTGGAGACGGCCGCCCTCAACGGCTACCGGCGACTGGTGCTGGGCGCGTGGGGCTGCGGGGTCTTCCAGAACGACCCGGCCCAGGTGGCGGACGCCTTCCGGGTGCTTCTCGGCCCCGGCGGCCGCTTCACCCGGACCTTCGAGCGGGTGACGTTCGGGATCCTGGACCGCACGACGGGCCACACGGTCCGAGGCGCGTTCGCACACGCGTTTCCCGTGGAGCAGACACAGTCGAGTCGGTGAGCCCCCCGCAGACGGGGGATGCTGCGGGGGACTCACAGAGGAAGACGGACGAAAGACGGTCCGAGTTCCCCGACCCAGAGCTTCGCTTCCAGTTGCTCTCGCACATGCCCTGGAGGGCCGTGCGGCGCGGTCTCAGGGAGCCTGGCCGATCTGAAGGCCGGGGCGGCGGCGGTGGACTGTCAGATAGGCGAGGCCGTCGTCCCCCGCGGTGATGCTGCGGGTGGAGCCGTGGGGGAGCCAGAGCAGGGTGCCGGTGTTCAGGGCCTGCGGCTCGTCCTGCGGACCGGCGCCGAGGACGCCGTCGCCCGCGACGACGAGCACCAGTACGTCCAGGTCGGGCTCCGCGTGCGGGGCGATATGGCGGCCCGGAGTCAAGCGGACCACATTGGCGTCGAGTTGGCGTCCGCTCTCGGCGAGCTTCCACAGCACCGCGGTATCGCTGGAAGCCGTGGCGCTCAAGGCGTCGGTGTTGCCCAGGATGCGCGGGACCGCGGCCTCCGCATCCTGGCCGACCTGCCTCTCGGCCTTGCTCATCGGCTCCCCTCCAGTTGTCCGCACTCGCCGGTCCCACTGCTTGCCCACCAATTATTACAAGTATTATTTGGAGAAAATGGTCGCAGGTGGGAGGGGAGTGGGGGATGTCAGGGGCGCGCAGAAGCCCGCGCCGGCGCGAGGTCCTCGACGTGCTGCGCACGGCCGCGGCCCCGCTCGGCGTCGCGGAGACGGCCGAGCGCATCGGCGTCCACCCCAACACCGTCCGCTTCCACCTGGAGGCCCTGGTCGGCGCGGGCCTGGTCGAGCGGCGTGTACTGGAGCCCTCGGGGCCCGGGCGGCCGCGCACCGTCTACGCCCCGAGGCCCGGCATGGACCGTGGCGGAGTCCGCAGCTATCGGCTGCTCGCGCAGATGCTGCTCGGCCGGATCGCCGCCAAGGGGCCCGACGCGCGGTCCACCGCGATGGAGGCCGGCCGAGCCTGGGGCCGTTCCCTGGTCGAGGCGCCGCCCCCGTCCCGGCGGCCCACCCCCGAGGAGTCGGCGGGCCGGCTCGTCGAGCTGCTGGACGGTCTCGGCTTCGCCCCGGACCCGGAAGGCGGCAAGGTCCCCGCACGGATCCGGCTGCGGCACTGCCCCTTCCTCGAACTCGCCGAGGAGTACGGCCAGTTGGTCTGCCCCCTGCATCTGGCGCTGATGCAGGGCGCGCTGGCCGAACTGCGTGCCCCGCTGAGCGTGACCGAGCTGGAACCGTTCGCCGAACCCGATGCATGCCTGGCCCGTCTGGCGCCCGCACCGCAGCAGACAGCAGAAAGGCATCCTTGATGTACCCCACGTGGGCCGCGGTGGCGGCGGCGATCACCTTCGTCTGGCTCGGCATGGTGCTGGCGATCTCCTTCCTGGAAGCACCGCTGAAGTTCCGTGCGCCGGGCGTGACCCTTCCCGTCGGGCTGGGGATCGGCCGGCTGGTCTTCCGGGCGCTGAACCTCACCGAGGCCGTGCTCGCCGTCGTGGTCGTGGCCGCCGTCGCGGCGGGCGATCCGCCGGGCCGGGTCGTGACGTCGGCCGCCGCCGTGGTGGTGCTGCTCCTCGCGCAACTGCTCGCGGTACGCCCGCGCCTCAACCGTAGGTCGGACCGGGTCCTGGCGGGCGAGGACCTGCCCCGCTCGCGAGACCACCTGTACTACGTCGCCCTCGAAGCCGCCAAGGTCGCGGCCCTGATCGTCCTGGGAATCGGTCTGCTGACTGCCGGGTGAGGGAACCTTCTTCGGGCCGCACGGGTCTTCTCAGTCGGTGCGGGCGTCGAGAGAGCGTCCGTGACCAGCGAAACCCACTTGCGCCGCCCCGATAGCATGTTCGAGCCCACGACGATCGCCGCCCCAGTCCGCCCTCTGCCGAGAAACCTTGCCGACCAGCACGAAAAGCGACCTGACCAACCAACATCTGAAAAATCGGCCAGCCAATTGATACCCAGAGAATCGCGGTGGTTCCCGCGAACGAGATCCAGTTCTCCCTTCGCCACCAGGTGGCGGCCGCGGACGCTGCTGTGGACCGCGGCGGGTGTAGTGGTGCTCGGATTCCTCCTCGCGTTGGAGGTCGCCGCGCGCCACTACGGCCTGCCGGGGCCACTCACGACCCAGGCGCAGGAGGTGGTACTGCCCCCGAAATCGGGCTTCCTGCTGTACGCCAGCATGGGCTTGATGATGGTGGTGCTCACCCGGCGGCAACGGTTCATCGCGGCGGGTACCGCGATCGGCATCGACATCGTCTTCGTGGTGGTGCGCTGGGCGTGCGATGTCAAGGTGACCGAGGGGCATCATCCGTTCGGAAACGGTGCGTTGTGGGTGATTCTGGGCTGCGCCGTCATCGCCGTCACACGCCGCACCGGCCAGGAACGTGTCCTGCTGCTGAAGGGCGTCGGGCTGGCCCTGCTGCTGGTGGCCGGGCGCAAGACCGGTGACACCTGGCTGCTCATCACGTCGAAGTCGCGCCACATGGTGCTCGACCAGTACGTGGCAACCGCCGATCACGCGCTGGGCAATCCGTCCTGGCTGGTGGGCCGGGTCGTCAAGGCCACTGGTCCCGTCGGCTTCCATCTTCTCGACCTCGTCTACGGCCAGCTCGCGGTGGCCGCCGTCGTCGTGACGCTGTACCAACTGCGCAATGTGGCCGCCGAGCGCCGCTTCCCCAGTCACCATCTGGTGCGCACGTTCTTGGTGATCGGCCTCCTCGGACCGGCCATCTACATGATCTTCCCGGTGGTCGGGCCGATCTTCGCCTACGGCACCGGCACGGACCAGTGGCCCTCGCCCGACCTGGCGCCGGACGCACTGCCCACCGTGCACTGGGCGGTGGCCGACCTGTGGCCGGGCACGGCCCCGCCGCTCCATGCCCCGCATCCGATGCCGTTCGACGCGTACACACCGCGCAACTGCATGCCCAGCCTGCACACGGCATGGGCCACCGCGATCTTCATCCATTCCCGGAAGGGCCCACGGGCGCTGCGCTTCGCCGGCACGTTCTGGCTGATCGCGACGCTCTGCGCCACGCTGGGTTTCGGCTACCACTACGGCGCGGACCTCATCGCGGGCGCGGTGTTCACGCTCACCATCGAGGCAGCTCTGCGCGCGCACACCCGCGGCTGGGACCGGTCGGGGATCCAGCTGGTCGCCCACGGCGCAACGGTCTTCGCCGCCCTGCTGGTGTCGTACCGCTGTCTGCCGATGGAGATGGCCAGGCACGCGTGGCTGTTCGGGCCGCTGCTCCTGCTGGCGATGATCTCGGTGATCTACGACTATGTACGGACCACCGGAGCGTGGGAGCCGACGCCGGCTCCGGTACGGCAACTGGAGCCCCGGCCCGAACCGGTATGACTGCGCGGGGCCCCGGCCTGACCGGCCGGGGCCCCGTGTTCAGCTCCAGCCGTAGCGCTCCGCCAGCCGCTGCCGCACCAGGTTGAACCGGCCGCGGTCCAGGGCGCAGGCCTCGCGGCGCATGCCGTCCTCGTGCAGCCGCAGCACCCGGTCCACGTCGACCCATGAGTCGCGCCCCGACCGGTCCCAGGGCCCGCTGCCGATCGCCACCCACTCCCGGTCGTCGTCGTGCCGCTTGCTGGACAGCTGTACGGCGAGCAGCGTGCCGGCGCTCTCACGGGCGACGACGAGCACCGGGCGGTCCTTGCCGCGGCCGTCGTTCTCCTCGAAGGGCACCCAGGTCCACACGATCTCGCCGGGGTCGGGGTCGCCGTCGTGCGCGGGGGAGTACTCGGTGCGCACCCTGCCGACCTGGCGGGGGTCGGCCTCGGTGGTGGCGGTGGGGCCGAAGCGGCCCGGGACGTTCTCATCGGTAAACGCAGTCACGCAGGCACCTTAGAGGGGCGGGGCGCCTCAGCAGGCCGGGGGCCCTCGAAAACGAGGGCCCCCGGGGGCTGCTGTCGTACCTGCGCCGGGTGCGGTTATCCCTCCTTCTCCACCGGTACCTTCTGCGACGGCGGTACCGCCATTCCGTTCAGGGAGGGCGAAGTGCCGTGCGGGGTCTGCCCGTTCTGGTTCATCGAGGCCAGCAGCTGGCGGGCCAGGCCGAGGCCGGCGCCGCCCATGGTGAGCGCCTTGGCGAGCATCTCGGCCATGCCGTCCGCGCCGTTGAGCACCACCATGTTGTCGACGCTGCCGAAAGCGGACGCGCCCGCCTTGACGATCTCCGGCCAGTTCTCGGCGAGTTGCTGGGCGACGACCGCCTCCTGGTTCTCGGCCAGGGCCGCGGCCCGCGCCTTGATGGCCTCCGCCTCGGCGAGGCCCTTGGCCCTGGTGGCCTCGGCGTCCGCCAGACCCTTGGCCTGCGCGGCGGCCGCCTCGGCCTCACCGGTGGCCCTGGTCGCCGTGGCGGCCGCCGCACCGCGTGCCTTGGTCGCCTCGGCCTCGGCGCTCGCGGCCGTCTTGACCCGGGTCGCCTCAGCGGCGGCCGCCAGCTCCGTCTCCTTCGCCTTGGCCTGCGCCGCCGAGATCCGCGCGTCGCGCTCGGCCTCGGCCAGCGTGCGCTTCTCGTAGGCCTTGGCGTCCGCGGGCTTGCGGACGTCCGCCTGGAGCTGCTGTTCCCGCCGGTGCGCCTCGAGTTCGGCGACCCGGGTCTCCTGGACGACGACCTCCTGCCGGGCGGCGGCATCGGCGAGCGGGCCCGCCTGCCGTGCCTGTGCGGCCGCCTTGTCCCGCTCGGCCTGGTAACCGGCCTGCAGGATCTCGCTGTCCCGGGTCGCCTCCGCCATCCGCGCGAACGACTGCTGCTCGGCCTCGGTGGCCAGCCGGTTCGACTCCGCCTGCGCGATCCGCGCGTCCCGCTGGACGGCGGAGGCGTGCGGTGCGGCCAGGTTTTGGATGTACCCGGTCGGGTCCTCGATCTCATGGATCTGCAGGGAGTCCACGATGAGCCCCAGCTTCTCCATCTCCGTGCCGCAGGCGGCCCGGGTCTGCGCGGTGAGCTTCTCCCGGTCGCGGATCATGTCCTCGACGGTCAACCCGCCGACGATGGAGCGCAGATGACCGGCGAACACGTTGTGCACCCGCTCCGCCATCAGCTTCTGCTGGTCGAGGAAGCGGCGGGACGCGTTCGCGATCGACACGTAGTCGTCGCCCACCTTGAAGATGACCACGCCCCGCACCTTGAGCGGAATGCCCTGGTGGGTCACGCAGTCCACATGCAGTTCGGTCTCGTTCAGGTCGAGCGAGAGCTTGCGCACCGCCTGCACACCGGGCAGCACCAGCGTGCCGCGCCCGGTGACGATGCGGAATCCCATGCCCTCGCCGAGCCCCTCCGTCTTGTGCTTCGAGCCGGAGATGACGAGCGCCTCGTTGGGCTCGGCGACGCGCCACATGAGCTTGAACAGACCGATCAGAACGAGAATGGAGGCAACCACCACTCCCGCAACGACGCCGACAACCATCGGCATACGCCCCCTTTGCATGGTGCCCTTTCGGCACCGAACGAAGGGAGTGTGCTCCTGCGCGAGGCCGGTGAGAAGACGCCTGTGAATCCTTGTCGTTTTCTTGACGTCCCCCCTTGCCAAGGCTCTCACCTGGGGCGGAGCATGCTCAACTGTCGTATGCGGCGGTGACGTAGACGGTCCTGGGCGGCAGGTACTCGACGACCATCACGACCGTGCCCCGCTCGATCCGGTCGGTTCCGGTGGCGGCGTACGCGAGGAAGTGCTCGGCCCCGCCCCGCACCCGGACGATCACCTCGCCGACGAGCCCGGGCCCGACCGTACCGGTGACCCGCCCCATGAGCCCGACCATCGACGCATCGTCCATGGCCACAGCGTACGGGCCGAACCCGCCTACGCCGCCGGGGAGTCCGTGACGGCCCGCTGCGGCGGCCACGCCTCGTGCCAGCGCAGCTCCGCCTCCAGTTGCGCGGCGAGCGAGATCAGCAAGGGTTCGCTGCCGGCCGGCCCGAGCAGCTGCGCCCCCACGGGCAGTCCGCCGTTCACGAACCCGGCGGGCACGTTGACCCCGGGCCAGCCCAGCACGTTCCACGGCCAGGCGTAAGGGCAGGCGGCGATCATCGCCCGGTCGGTGGCGAAACCGCTCAGCGAGAGCATCGCGCCGATGCGCGGCGGGGGAGCGGCGGTCGTGGGTGCGAGGACCACGTCGTACGACTCGAAGAAGGCGCCGATACGACGCTGCAGCACCGCCTCCGCGCGCCGCGCCGCCTTGAGCGGTACCCCGCCGAGCAACCGCCCCAGGCGGGCCGCCTCGCGGGTGCGCCGGTCCAGGAGAGCGGGGAACGGCGTCTCGGCCACGCGCTCTGCGATGCCCGCGGTGGCGCGGGGTACGAAGGTGAGCCCGATCTGCCCGTAGGGCGGGTCGGCCTCCTCCACGACATGCCCCAACGCGCTGAGCTGCTCGGCCAGTTGGAGCACGCGGGCGCGGACCTCCGGCTGCAGGCGGGCGGGCACGGCGGTGAACGGCGGTTTGAGGGAGAGCGCGATGCGCAGCCGCCCGGGCTCGCGGCCCACCGCCTCCAGGGCGTTGACGGCCGCCGGCCGGTGCGGATCGCGCTCGTGGTTGCCGCTCGCGGCGTCGAGGAGCAGGGCGGCGTCCGCGACCGTGCGGGCAAGGGTGCCGTTGACGGTGATGCCCTGGAAGGACTCGCCGCGCGGCCAGGTGGAGATGCGGCCGCGCTGCGGCTTGATGCCGACGAGGTGGGTCCAGGAGGCGGGGATGCGCACGGATCCGGCGCCGTCCGAACCGAGCGCGGCGGGCACCAGACCGGCGGCCACGGCGGCGGCCGACCCGCCGGACGAGCCGCCGGGCGTGTGCTCCGTGTGCCACGGATTGCGGGTCGCGCCGAAGGCGGGCCCTTCGGTGAAGGGCCACTGTCCGAACTCGCAGGTGTTGGTCTTACCGACGATCACGGCCCCGGCCGCGCGCAACCGCCGTACGGCCTCGCCGTCCTCGGCGACCGGCGGGAACTCCCCGTCGCAGCCGAAGGCGGTCGGCTCGCCGGCCACGTCCATGTCGTCCTTGACGGCGACGGGCACGCCGAGCAGCGGTGTGCGCACCCCGGCGGCCAGCTGTTCGTCCGCCGCGTCGGCCTCGGCGAGGGCGGCTTCGGCGCGCACGATCCGGAAGGCGTTGAGGGTGGACTGCGTCGCCTCGATCCGCGCGAGGGCCTGCTCGACGAGTGCGCGGGAGGTGGTCTCCCCCTCGGCAAGAGCTCGGGCGGACTCCGCCAGGCCTGCGGCACGGTCGAGCGTCATACGGGACACCTCTCCGGGACGGCGTTGTCTACTGAACGGTAACGTCCTATGGGCCGAAGCGGTACGGCATCTCGAACATCCCTTCCCTCGGCGGCGATTCGCCGGAAGGACAGCCACCACGCAGGCGCCATCCAGTCCTGCTCAATCCATTGACGCACAAACGCCCCACCTTTACCTCCCGGTCGACTTGTCGAACTGTGTCCGACATATCGAACATCACGTTTCGGCTGGATTTCGGTTGGACTCTGGGCGAACTGCCCGGCCTGCTCGGCACGGCATCGGCCGCAGCACCGGCGAGCGGCTCCGCCACCCGCTACGCCATCGTCCCGTTCCTCACCTGTCCCGGGCCTGGGCGCCCGAGTGGTTCGTCGACAGCGACGGCAGCGTGAGCATCATCGTGGCCTGCTCGCTCACCAGCGACGAGTGGATCTTCACCCGGCCCGTTCACGATCACCCGGACCGGCGACTGGGCGGGCTGGGGCAGCTATCGCGAGGGCCCGTCCGTGATCCAGCTCCACAGCTACGACACCTTCGCGACGTGGACGGCCCCGAAGGCGCTGCCCTCGATCTCCGGCACGGCACGCCACTTCACGGTCGTCAAGGAGACGGTGTCCGCCGCTCCGAGCCTCGCGAAGAACGTGACGCGCTCCTTCCAGTCGGCGAACTGCCCCACGCGTTACTGGCCGAGAAGACGGCGTCCACCTTCACGGTCGTCGCGGGCCTCGCCGACTCGAACGCCTTCTCCTTCCGCGACGCATCCGGCAACTACCTGCGCCCCTACGACTTCCGGGGCCGCTTGGACGCGAACGACGGCACGTCGACCTTCGTGAAGGACGCGACCTTTTGGGATGAGCCGGAGCCGACGTCGCCGTCGGCTCCGGCCGGGTCACGTCATGTTCAGCCGGTGAACGCGGCCGTCCCGTTCGGGACGCCGAGCCCGGACGGGCCGTCGTACCCGGTGGTGCCGGTGCAGAGGTAGGAACCGCCGCAGCTGCCGTTGGAGCCGCTGGTGACGTCGTACAGCGCCGAGGTGTGCGCGTACGGGAAGGATGCGGGGTAGGAACCGGCGGACGGTGCACCGCTCAGTGCGTACGTCGCCGCGATCAGCGGGGAGGAGGCGCTGGTGCCGCCGAAGACCATCCAGCCGGTGGCCGAGCGGTAGCTGTCGTAGACCGCGACACCGGTGTTCGGGTCGGCGACCGCGGACACGTCCGCCACCGTGCGGCTGGTGCAGCCGGTGTCCTTCTGCCAGCTGGGCTTGGCGTCGTACGTGGAGCAGCCGGAGCCCGCACCGCTCCATACGGTGTCGGACCAGCCACGCGCGTTCGACGCGGTCTTCAGAGACGTACCGCCCACCGCCGTCACGTACTTGGACGCGGCCGGGTACTCCACGCCGTAGCCGTTGTCGCCGGAGGAGACGGTGATGGCGACGCCCGGGTGGTTGAAGTAGCTGGAGTCGTACGTCGAGTCGCTGGAGGACTCGGAGCCGCCATAGCTGTTGGAGACGAACTTCGCGCCCAGTCGCACGGCGGTGTTGACGGCCGTACCGAGGTTGGTCATGCTCGCCGAACTGGCCTCCACCAGCAGGATCTTGCAGTTCGGACAGGCCGCGCTGACCATGTCGAGGTCGAGGGATATCTCCTCGGCCCATCCGGAGTCGCCGCGCGGGTAGCTGGTGCCGCCGCTCTGGTTGACCTTCTTGAAGCAGCCGTTGGCGGTGGTGCAGGCGGACAGGCCGTACTGGGAGCGGTAGGTGGCGAGATCGGCCTCGGCGTTGGGGTCGTCGTAGGCGTCGACGATCGCCACCGTCTGGCCCGAACCCCCGCTCCCGGAGGGCAGGTTGTACGCCGACTGCAGCGAGGCGGGGCCGTAGCCGGAGGGCGCGGCGGCGGCCGTCAGGTCACTCTCGGCGTGCGCCGACTTCGGGGTGCCGGAGGTGACCTGAAGGGCGTTGCAGGCCATCTCGCCCTTCTTCGTCGGGGTCGCGCAGGCATGGGCGACGGTGACACCGTGGGACGGGGAGGCGCCGGCCTGGGCTGCCTGGCCGACCGGGGCGGCCAGGGCGAGGGCGGCCGTGGCGAGCGTGGCCACGGCGGCGAGGGAAACGGTTCTGCGCAACGTACGTCCTTCGCATAGTGGGTGAACCGGGAAGGGCTGTGGGGGGTGCGCGGGTACGACCTCGGTGCCGGGTGTGCACCGTGATCGCGCAGACCGTATGGATGTCGGGGTCACGACAACAAGATGGTTGTTGAATCAGAGACGTTCCTTTGCTCTTTCTGGGGCGTTCATATGCTGTTGCTGAGGAAGTCGTGGCCGAAACTCGCCTCTGCCATGGCTTGACCGACGTGGCGTGATGTGCCCGGTGCGCCAAATCAAGCCTTGACAACAACGCGCTCAAGTTTTATTTCGGGACTGGAGGCAAGTGAGGGCGAAGCCGCAGCTCGCAGGAGGTGAGGAAGTGGCCGGGAGGCAGGCGCAAGACCGCGGAGCGGATCTGTATGCGGTGCTGGGGGTGGAGCCCTCGGCAACCGCCGAGGCGATCACCTCCGCCTTCCGGGCCAGGGTGTGGGAGCTGCGCCCCGACACTCGTGTGGACGCGGCCACCGCCGAACGGTTCGGTGAGGCACGGGCGGCGTACGAGACGCTTCGCGATCCGGCCCTGCGCGCGGCCTACGACCGGACGTACGAACGGACGACGGAGCGGGCAGACGACCGCGCACCCGTGTTCGTGCGGCCGGCCGGTCCCGCCCCGCGGTCTGTGGTGCTGCTGGGGGAGGCCCGCCCCGAGCCCCTGCTGCGCGCCGGTCCCGTCCGGTGGGAGCGGCCGTCCGGATGACGCCGGCTGACCACAGACGTGAAGCAGCGCATGGGTGAGGAGGAAGAGCGAGATGGCGCGCTCGGTCGGTATCGACCTGGGAACGACGAACTCGGTGGTCTCGGTCCTCGAGGGCGGCGAGCCCACGGTCGAGCTGACCGGCATCGCCCCGGCCCCGCGCGGACTGCCGCAGATCGAGGTCGCCTTCGACATCGACGCCAACGGCATCATGCACGTCTCCGCCAAGGACCTCGGCACCGGCAAGGAGCAGAAGATGACCGTCACCGGCGGCTCCGCGCTGCCCAAGGACGACATCGACCGCATGGTGCGCGCGGCCGAGCAGCACGCCGAGGAGGACCGGCGCCGCAGGGAGGCCGCCGAGACCCGCAACCGGGGCGAGCAGCTCGTCTACTCGACGGAGAAGCTCCTCACGGACAACGCGGACAACATCCCCGCCGACGCGAAGAGCGAGACGGAGACCGCGCTGGCCGACCTGAAGGAGAAGCTGAAGGACGAGAGCACGGACACGGCGGCGATCCGGCAGGCGATCGACCGTGCCTCGCAGGCCGCACAGAAGATCGGCACGGCCCTGTACGAGAAGTCGCGGGCCGAGCAGCCGGCGGGCGCGGCCGGGGCGTCCGCGGGCGGTACGGCCGGTGGCTCGTCGGAGGACGAGGTGGTGGACGCCGAGATCGTCGACGACGACAAGCCGGAGGCCGGCTGACGATGACCGGGAGTGGGCCGCTGAGCACCGAACTGCAGGAGCTGCGGCGCCTGGTGGAGGAGCGGACCGCCGACCTGCAGCGGGTGAAGGCCGAGTACGACAACTACCGCAAGCGGGTGCGGCGGGACCGCCTGGCCGTGCGCGAGATCGCGGTGGCGAACGTGTTCCGGGCGCTGCTGCCGGTCCTGGACGCCGTCGACCGGGCGTGCGCACACGAGCCGCTCACGCCCGGCCTGAAGGACATCGCCGACAGCCTGAAGGACCAGCTCGGCTCGCTGGGCGTCACGTCGTTCGGCGAGGCGGGCGATCCGTTCGACCCCGCCTGTCACGACGCCCTGACGTACCAGGTCTCGGATCGGGAGGGCCTGGTGTGCTCGACGGTCCTCCGTCCCGGTTACCGGCTCGGCGAGCAACTGCTGCGTCCGGCCACCGTGGAGGTCACCGGGCCGGTTCCACCGCGGGTGACCCACGCCGAGCGAGCGCATCCGCCGGTGGCCCGCCGTTGAGGAGCAGGCCGCCCGTCTTCCGCCGATGAAGGCCGCCGCCCTCGCCGGGGGAGTGACGGCCTGCGGGCTGCCGCAGATCCTGTGGCCCGCCGTCGGCGTCACTCACGGTTCTCGGCGGTCCAGCCCCGCAAGGGCCTGTGCTCGTACGTCACGTGGGCTCGCGCCGAGTTCACGGCGGCAGGCCTTGTTGAAGGCCTGGAGGTCGGCGATGCCCACGGCCGCGGCGACGGCGGTGATGGAAAGCGTGGACGACAACAGGAGGTGGCGGGCGCGTTGAAGGCGTCGGTGCCGGATGTACGACACGACCGTGCGGCCGGTCTCGGCACGGAACACGCGCGTCAGGTGCGTGTGGGAGATGCCGACGGCGTGCGCGACCTCCGGTACGGACAGCGGTCCGGCCAGGTGTTCCTCGACGTAGGCCTGCGCGGCGGCCACGAAGGGGTGGCGGCGCCCGGCTCTCTCCCCCCTCGGCAACTCGGCGATGCGCCACAGCGCGGTCCAGACCTCGGCCGTGGCGCGCAGGGAAGAGGTCGGCATGGCCGTGACGGCGTGTCGCAGCAGATCGGCCAGGCGGGCGCTCTCGGTCGCGGCGTCCTGCATCACCGGCACCACCCGCGCGGTTCCGCCGTCGGGCAGCCGCAGATGGACGTAGAAATGCTCCGACCTGCCCCGGTAATGGAAGTGCACCTCGGTGTTGGGCGGCACCAGGCTGACGTGGCCGGGACGTATGGGGTGGACCGACTGCCCGAGGGACAGAGCACCCTCGTAGTGGTAGAGGTGCAGTTGCCACAGGTCGGGCAGCCGGAAGACGTCGTGGGCGGTGGAGACGCCGTGTACGCCGATGCCGGCAGCGACCACGCCGGGCGCCTCGTCGAGCCGTAGCGTCACATGCTTCACGAGGATGGAAAACTACCAGCACTGGACGATTTCAGCCCACGACCGAGCGGGCCGGGGCCCGTACGTTCGTCGTATGTCAACCAGCAAGCAACTCCTGACATCGGTTCAGGTGGCTCGCTTCGTCGCGCAGGGATTCCTGCGCCTGGACGGGGTGGTGCCGCAGGGGATCAATGAACGGGCCGTCGCGGTCTTGACCGAGGGTCTGCCGGCAGTGTCCTACGGCACCCCGTTGCGCAAGGCGTTCGCGCCGGACACCTTCGTCCACGAGCTGCTCGCCCTGCCGGTCGTGGCGGGCGCCGTCGAGAGCCTGGTCGGCCCCGAGCCGACCGTCGACCACCAGGCGGTTCATGTCCGCGAGCCGTACGAGGGGCAGGCACAGCCGCTCCATGCGGACGCGATCATCGATGTGCGCCCGGATGCGTTCGACATCCAGCTCATGTACTACCCGCACGAGGTGACCGCCGGGATGGGCGGCACCCTCAGCGTGCCCGGAAGCCATCTGCGCAGGATCAACGAGACGGACGTCGGCCGTGTCCAGAACCTCAAGGGGCAGACCCGTCTGACCTGCCCGGCAGGCACGGTCGTGCTCGTGCACCACGGCATCTGGCACGGCGGCCGCCGCAACGACACCGCGGACCGCCGCTCCATGTACAAGCTCCGTCTCAACCCGACCGTGCCGCAGGTACGTCTGTGGGACCTCTCCGACCTGCACGACCCTGCGGTGACCGCGGAACTCAACACGCACTTCCCCTGGTACGAGCAGGCCACGGGCCGACTGGAGATCTACAACCGGGTCCTGTTGTGGCGGGCCCTCACCGGTGACGACTCGTTCGATGTCGAGTACTGGGTCACGCGCGTCAGCAACCGGCCGACCCTGACGAGGAGTCACGCATGAGGCAGCAGGTTCTGGTCCTCTATCTCGCGACGTCGGCGCTGGACTCCGACGTCGTGGGCTGGTCCCGGTACGACGGGACCGCCCGGACCCGTCCCACGACCGGTGACAGCGACGAGCCGCCCTATCCCACGGGGCTTGCCGCACTGCACGACGGGTGGCGTCTGTTCCAGGCCTCCCAACTGCTGCCACCGCAACCCGGTCACGAGTACGACGTCTCCTTCCTGAAACACGAGTTCTTCTTCGAGAAGCTGGAGGACGGCTCGGGCCCTTAGATCCGGCGATCAGTGCGGCTCGGGGAGGGACTGCGCGCACCAGATGGTCTTGCCGTTGGTCGTGTGCCGGGTGCCCCAGCCCTGGGTGAGCTGGGCGACGAGCAACAGGCCCCGGCCGCCCTCGTCGAAGGCGCGGGCCCGGCGCAGGTGCGGAGCGGTGTTGCTGGCGTCGGAGACCTCGCAGATCAGGGCGGTGTCGCGAATCAGCCGCAGCCTGATCGGCGGCTCGCCGTATCGGATGGCGTTGGTGACCAGCTCGCTGACGACCAGTTCCGTGACGAAGGAGGCCTCCTCCAGGCCCCAGGCGTCCACCTGGTCGACGGCGAACTTCCTGGCGCGCGGCACCTGGGCGGTGTCGGGCTCGACGTCCCAGTCTGCGACGTGGCGGGGATCCAGCGCGCGAGTGCGAGCGAGGAGCAAGGCGGCGTCGTCCGTACGGCGTTCGGGGAGCATGGCGTCGATCACCGTGTCGCACAGGGCTTCCAGTGAGGTCGTCGAAGGGTTCAGGACCGTGTGCAGTTCGGCGATCCCTTCGTCGACGTCGCGCTCGCGGCTTTCCAGCAGTCCGTCGGTGTAGAGGGTCAGCAGGCTGCCCTCGGGCAGCTCCAGCTCGGTGGCCTCGAAAGGCAGCCCCCCGATGCCGAGCGGTGGCCCCGGATGGGCGGGTACCGGGCTCCTGGTGCCGTCCGGGGAGATGATCAGCGGCAGGGGATGGCCGGCGCTGGCCAGCGTGAGACGGCGGGAGACCGGGTCGTAGACCGTGTACAGGCAGGTGGCCCCCGACTCGCCCGTCTGCTGGAAGTCGCCGGTGGCCTGGAGGTCGCTGGCGAGGTGCAGGACCAGGTCGTCCAGGTGGGTCAGCAGCTCCTCCGGCGGCAGGTCGACGTCGGCGAGGGTACGGACCGCCGTGCGCAGCCGGCCCATGCTGGCCGAGGCGTGCAGTCCGTGACCGACGACATCGCCGACGACCAGGGCGACCCGGGCGCCGGACAGCGGGATGACGTCGAACCAGTCACCGCCCACTTCTGCTCCGGTCCCGGCGGGCAGATAGCGGGACGCCACCTCGACCGCCTCCTGCTTGGGCAGCCCCTGCGGCAGGAGGCTGCGCTGCAGGGTCAGCGCCGTCGTGCGCTCACGCGAGTACCGGCGGGCGTTGTCGATGGCGACGGCTGCCTTGGCCGTCAGCTCTTCGGCCAGGATCAGGTCGTCGGCGGTGAAGGCCTCCGGCCGGTCGAGGCGGGAGAAGGCGACGACGCCGAGCAGCGCGCCGCGGGCCCGCAGCGGCACGGTGATCCGGCCGGTCAGCCCCTCCGCGGCCAGGGACTCCTCGATCACCGGGTTGTCCGGCGGCCAGTGGGCCGGGTCGGCGGCGAGCCCGGGCCCGAAGGCCCATTCGCCGCCCTCGCCGGGCTCGCCGGCGAGTTCCACCGTGGACCGACCCGTGGTCATGCAGCGGGCGGCGACAGAACCGGGAGGGTGGCCGACCGGCGTCGTGGGACCGGGGGCGGGCTCGGTGTCCTCGTTCGCCCTGTGCCGGGCGGCACGGCTGAGCACGATCGTCTCTCCGGGGCCCGACGCGGACACCGAAGGGGGCTCCTCCCCGCGCAGCACCTCGTCGAAGAGATCCACGGTGACGAGGTCGGCGAATCCCGGCACGGATGTGTCGGCCAGTTCCTGGGCGGTGCCGATCACGTCGAGTGTCCGGCCGATGCCGCCGCTGGCCTTGTTGAGGAGGAGCAGGCGTTGCCGAGCCCAGTACTCGGCGCTCATGTCGAATCCCCAGTTGGCGACCGCGCGGACCCTGCCCTCGGCATCCCGGACGGGCCAGATGCTGGTGGCCCAGGCGTTGGCGTAGTTGCTGCCGAGCGGCTGGAAGACGGTGATGAGACGCATGGGCTCGCCCGTCCTCGCCACTTGGGCGAGCGCGTCGGTGTAGGGCTTGTCGTCCCTTTCGGGAAACAGCGTGCGGTCGAATTCGGGGAACAGGTCGCGGTACTTCTTGCCGAGCACCTGCTCCTCGGTGTGGGCGATCACCCGGGCCGAGGAGGCGTTGATCCACAGGAACCGCAGCTCGGGGTCGTAGACGCCCAGAGCGAAGGGGCTCTGCTCGAAGGCCCGGTCGGCGATCACGGGGCGCCGCCCCCAGCGCTGGATGGTCAGCGCGTGGCCCAGCCCCCGGCTGTCGGGGCCGAACAACGGGTGAGCCGCCACCACGGCGTCCAGCGTGGAGCCGTCCCGGTGGCGCAGGGGGACGAAGCCCGTGGGGTCGGGGCCGGCGCCGTAGCCCTCGGGGAAGCCGGGTGGCGGGTCGACCAGCAGATCGGCCACGGGGCGGCCGACGGTGTCCTGCGCCGTCCAGCCCAGCAGCAGCCGAGCCCCCTCGCTCCAGCCGCTCACCAAACCGTCGGGGCCCACCACGGCAACGGCAGTGGGGGCGTCCTGGTTGCCGGCCATCTCCACGCGCCATGCCTCCGTCCGGACGTCCGTGCCCGTCAGGGCTGGTTTCCAGCGGCTGCCTCCAGCCTAGATCGTCCCGCGCTCCACGGCGCTCCGGCCGGTGCGTCCGGGCCCGCTCGACAGCAGCCGCGATCCAGGTGTGGGAGGCGGACGAGGACGGGTTCTACGACGTCCGGTACGACGACCGGGTGGCCGCCCGCGCGCACCTGTTCACGGACGCCGGCGGGAGCCACTGGGGCGCCACACCGACGCCGTACCCGTTCCCGCACGACGGCCCCGTGGGCAGGATGCCGGCGGCGACCGGCCGCTCCCCGATGCGGGCCTCGCACCTGCACTTCATGGTCGAGGCGCCCGGCTGCCGCGCCCTGGTCACGCACATCTTCGTCCGGGGCGACGAACTGCTCGACTCCGACACGGTCTTCGGCGTCAAGGAGTCCCTGGTCAAGGACTTCGACCGGCGTCCGCCGGGCACACCGACACCCGACGGGCGGGCCGTCGACGGCACCTGGACACAGGTCCGCTTCGACATCGTCCTCGCCCCCGCCGACGGCCGGGGGTGACCCGGGGCCCGCGGACGGGCCCGCGTCACGGATCCGGTCCGCCGGCGAGGAGTGTCCCTCACACGTGGTGACCGGGGCCGCGGCGCAGTACGGGGCGCAGGTCCTCGATGACGCTCGGGTCGTCGACCGTGGAGGGGATGGGCTCGTCCAGGCCGTCGGCGATGCCGCGCATCGTCTTGCGCAGGATCTTTCCGGAGCGGGTCTTGGGCAGGGCCGGTACGACGGCGACGTCCCTGAGGGAGGCGACGGCGCCGATATGTTCGCGCACGAGTTGGACGAGCTCGGCCTCGACCTCGGCCGGTTCGCGGACGGTGCCCGCCTTCAGGACGACGAGGCCGCGCGGGATCTGGCCCTTGAGGGCGTCCGCGACACCGATGACGGCGCATTCGGCGACATCGGGATGGGTGGCCAGGACCTCTTCCATGCTGCCGGTGGACAGCCGGTGTCCGGCGACGTTGATGACGTCGTCGGTGCGGCCCATGACGAAGACATAGCCGTCGGCGTCGATGTGCCCGCCGTCGCCGGTGAGGTAGTAGCCGTCGAAGGCGGAGAGGTAGGAGCCGATGAAGCGCTCGTCGTCGTTCCAGAGGGTGGGCAACGCGCCGGGCGGCAGGGGCAGTTTGACGACGATCGCGCCGTCGACGCCGGGCGGCACAGGCTGCCCGGAGGGGTCAAGGACGCGGACGTCCCAGCCCGGCAGCGGACGGGTGGGCGAGCCGGGTTTGACCGGGGCGGCCTCGATGCCGACCGGGTTGGCGACGATGGGCCAGCCGGTCTCCGTCTGCCACCAGTGGTCGATCACCGGGATGTCGAGGAGGGCGCTCGCCCAGTGGTAGGTCTCGGGGTCCAGGCGTTCGCCGGCGAGGAAGAGGTAGCGCAGGCGGGACAGGTCGTACTCCGCGGCGAGGGCGCCCTTGGGGTCCTCCTTCCTGATGGCACGGAAGGCGGTGGGCGCGGTGAACATGGTCTTGACGCCGTACTCGGCGGCGACCCGCCAGAACTGCCCCGCGTCCGGGGTGCCGACCGGCTTGCCCTCGTACAGCACGGTCGTGGCGCCGGCCAGCAACGGCCCGTAGACGATGTACGAGTGCCCGACCACCCAGCCCACGTCGGAGCCGGTGAACATGGTCTCGCCCCGGCCGATGTCGTAGACGGCGCCCATCGACCAGTGCAGGGCCACCGCGTAGCCGCCGCAGTCGCGGACGACCCCCTTGGGCTTTCCCGTCGTCCCGGACGTGTAGAGGATGTAGAGCGGGTCCGTGGCGGCCACCGGCACACAGTCGACGGGCGCCGCGGTGGCGACCAGGTCGGCCCAGTCGAGGTCGTCCGGCCCCAACTCGGCCGGCTCCTGCGGCCGTTGCACGATCACACTCTTCTCCGGCCGGTGTCCGGCGAGCTCGATCGCGCGGTCCAGCAGCGGCTTGTACGGGATGACCCGCTTGCCCTCGATGCCGCAGGAGGCGGAGACGATCACCTTCGGGGTGGCGTCGTCGATGCGGACGGCGAGTTCGGGCGGCGCGAACCCGCCGAAGACGACCGAGTGGATGGCACCGATGCGGGCACAGGCCAGCATGGCGACGGCCGCCTCGGGGATCATCGGCATATAGATGACCACCCGGTCGCCGTGCCCCACTCCGAGCCGCGTCAGGCCTCCGGCGAAGGCTGCCACCTCGTACCTCAGCTGCGCGTAGGTGTAGGTGCGCCGCGTGCCGGTCACGGGGGAGTCGTAGACGAGAGCGGGCTGATCGCCCAGGCCGGCCTCGACATGCCGGTCGAGCGCGTTGAAACAGACATTGAGCCGTCCGTCGGGAAACCACCGGTAGAAGGGTGCACCGGAGGAGTCCAGGGCGTGTTGCGGAGCGACATCCCAGTCGATGCCTTCCGCGGCCCTCAGCCAGAAGCGCTCCGGGTCTTCGGTACTGGAACGGAAGACATCCTCATACGTTCCCATGGCGCACTCCTTTGTGGCATCGGGCAGGCGGGCAACGGCGTGCAGAACGCTGTCGGGCGCAGGTTTTTTTCTATCGTCAGCACGTCGGGGCCGCCAGCAGAACCCGCCTTGCCTTCAGATTCGGTTCGTCCCACGCGCCGAGGTACCGGCGGAGCCGATGCCCCGTCTGCTCGACGGTCCGGTGCATCTCGGTGCTCGACCGTCGCGGTGGCAGGACCCTGAGAACCGCTCGCCGCGCTCTCCTCGCTGGTCCAGGAGTGGCTCTCGCTCGACGGCTTCTGCTCGGCCGGGTGCTGGGCCGCCGGGCAGCCCTCACCGAGGAGTTCTCGCTGGAGTCGGAGCGCCTCTACCTCTCTCACGCGAGCCTCGCGGACCACCTGCGCGCCGCCCGCCCCGGCGCCACGGACGGGGCACTCGCCGCCGCGGCGCGCGCGGCGCAGCTCCACGGCCTGGTGGAAAGCCTGCCGGAGGCTATGACACCGTCATGACGCCCGGGTGCCGGTGACGAGGCCACCAGCGCGCTGGACACCCGCACCGAGCGGGCGGTGCAGGAGGCGCTGGACTGCTTGGCCGCCGGTCGCACGACCATCACCATCGTGCACCGCCTGTCGACCGTGCGCCACGCCGACCAGATCGTCGTCCTCGACCAGGGCCGCATCGTCGAACGCGGCACCCACGCTCCGCAGTCCGGTGCCACGGCTCGACCGGCGGATGCAACAGCTCGTTGCCACCTTGAGCACGGCCGCGTGCTCCCGTTGCACCCACCGCCCCGTCCGCCTGTCCGCCAGCCTCACCAAAGGACCGGGGGCGCCGGCCAGACCTTCGCCGTGGCGCCACGCGGGCCGGTCCGCAGGTCAGTCGCGGGAGTTGCCGAACAGGATCCGGTAGGCGATGAGCAGGATCAGGGAGCCGCCGATGGCCGCGCCCCAGGTGTAGAGGTCGAAGAAGTTCTTCTCCACCGGGCGGTCGAGGAACCGCGCGGAGAGCCAGCCGCCGACGAAGGCACCGGCGACGCCGATGAGGGTGGTGCCGATCAGACCGCCCGGGTCGCGGCCGGGCAGCAGGACCTTCGCGATCGCTCCGGCGAGCAGGCCGAGGATGATCCAGCTGATGATGCCCACGGTGTTGTCCTCCAGTCGGGTCGGGCCGGGCGGGGTCCGCCGAGTCCTGATGCTGCGTGTTGCGTGTTTGCGCAAGCCTAGGAACGGCCGGGGCGCGTTGACGAGAGCCTGCTGGTCACTGCAGACGAGCCGTTGAGGTTCTGTCACCTGATCAAGACATTTGCGCAACCCAGCAAGTGAAAGGTTAGGGTCGAGTTGACCAAGAGGCCCGCGGAAAGCGGAACGGCAACTGCGGAGGACGTGCATGAGTGTGTCCCTGACCAAGGGCGGCAACGTGTCGCTCAGCAAGCAGGCCCCGGGCCTGACTGCGGTCACGGTCGGGCTGGGCTGGCAAGCGGACACCGGCTACGACCTGGACGCCAGCGCCCTGCTGTGCGACCAGTCCGGGAAGGTGCTCTCCGACGAGCACTTCGTCTTCTTCAACAACCTGACCAGTCCCGACGGTTCGGTCCGTCATTCCGGTGGCGGCAGTGCGGTCGGCGGGGACGACCAGCAGATCCAGGTCGACCTCGCCCTGGTCCCGGACCGCGTCACGAAGATCGTCTTTCTCGTCTCCCTCTATGAGGCCGCCACCCGCGGCCAGAGCTTCGGGCAGGTGCACCGCGCCCACATCCGCGTCCTCGACCGGGAAGCGGGCACCGAACTGGCCCGCTACGACCTCGCCTCCGGCGGCCTGTCGAGCGAAACCGCCCTGGTCGTGGGCGAGTTGTACCGACACGGGTCGGAGTGGAAGTTCCGGGCGGTGGGCCAGGGTTACGCCTCCGGGCTGGCCGGCATTGCCACCGACTACGGCGTGAACGTCCTGCGCGACACGCCCCCCGACTCGGCTCCCAGCGCCGCGGCGCCGGTGAGCAGTCCTGCGTACGTGCCGCCCGCGCCCCCCACCCCGACCGTCGTCTCCCCGCCGCCACCGGCGTTCGCCCCCACCTCGCAACCCACCGGAGGTTCCCCCGTGACGTGCTTCTTCGACCCCCACCACGGCCCCGGCACGACGACCGTGACCTGGTTTCCGCAGTGGGGAGTGCCCCGGCCGATCCAGGCGTGCGGCGGCTGCGCTCAGCGCGTGCAGAGCACGCCGCCGCCGTTCTACACGCCGCCCCAGCAGGGCTACCCGCAGCCCGCGCCGCAGGGCTATCCCCAGCAGGGCTACGGGCAGCCGTACGCGGACCACCACCAACAGCAGCAGGGCGGCGGTCGCCGCTTCGGCGCCGGAGCGCTCATCGGCGCCGGTGCGGCCGGTCTGGTCGGCGGCGCGCTGCTGAACGAGGCGTTCGACGACGACGAACCGGACGTGATCGTCAATAACTACTACGAGGAATGACCCGGGGAAGTGCGGCCTGCCCGGCCTCCGACGGGGACGGCCGGGTACCCGGTACCACCTGTACACCGAGGCCGTACGCCTACACTGGGTGCGCGCGTGTGCGGGCACTGTGACGAGGCTGGGGGCGGGAGACGACTGTGGCGCGGAACGTCGGTGGCTATGAGGATCCGTCCGCCGAGCTCCTGGCGGAGGCGGCCGAGGCCTTCGGACTGCTTGCCTCGTCGGCCCGGCTGCACATCATGTGGGCGCTGTCCCAGGGCGAGAGCGACGTCACGCATCTTGCCGACCGGGTCGGCGGCGCGCTGCCCGCGGTCAGCCAGCACCTGGCGAAGCTGAAGCTCGCCGGGCTCGTCCGCGCCCGACGCGACGGCCGCCGGCAGGTCTACTACGTGGACGACCCGGACGTCGTGACCGTGGTCCGCGTGATGGTCGGGCAGCTGACCGCCCGGACGCGAAAGGCCGCAGCACCGGTGCGCCGACTGAACGCGGCAGGTGTCTGAGTCCGCCGCGGCCGTTACGGCGGGACCGAGCCGGACCAGGCTGCGGCGCGGACACAGCGGCGCCTCACGCAGGTCTTAATGCGCCTGTTGTAGAAGGGTGCCGGCCAACGGGGCGCGCTGCAGGAGAGGGCGAGGCATGTCCGAGTCGAAGACGCCGAAGCGCCGGCGGTGGTGCCCGGTTGTGGTCTTCGCCCTGGCGCTGTACGTGATGGTGCGTGCGGCAGGGACCCCGCAGGGCGACGCGCAACCCCGGGCACGAGCATCCGTCTCCACACCGGCGGCCACGGCGGCTCCTTCGACCTCGGCGACGACGGCCTCGTCGTACGACCCGGCCGACTACGCCTCCCAGGTCCGCACCCGGGCCCGACAGACGGGCGTCAGCGCCCAGTTGCTCATGGCGATCCTCTACAACGAGTCGTACAAACCCCACGACCCGTCCCTCGAGCGGGCCTGGCAGAAGTACAAGCCGGACGCCGCCTTCGGCATCGCGAACATGCACCGCGCCACCTTCGACGAGGTCAAGAAGGGGCGGGACTTCGCCGACCGGCGGTGGGAGGAGCTGCCCGACGACCGGGACCTGGCCATCGAGGCCGAAGCCTGGTACCTGCACGACCTCGCGGCCCAGCTGCCCGCCACCTGGCGCGGCGCGTACACCAAGAACGAACTGCTGGCCCTCGGCTACAACACGGGCGCGGGCAACATGCTCGCCTTCGCGCGCGGCGCGACCCCGGGCAGCCAGGCGCAGTCCTACCTGGACCAGCTGAACGCCAACTGGGCCAAGGCGGGAAGCGTGGTCACAGCCGGTTGAGCCCTTGCAGGACGGTGCAGCTCAACGGCGTGCCGATGACCCCGGCGCAGGCGTACGCGGCTGCCTCTGCCGGGCCGGCTACTGGCGTGTGCCGCAGCCCGGGCAGAAGGCCGCACCGGTCGGCACGACGCCGGAGCAGGAGGCGCACCGGTCGGACTGGGCGAGGTGGTAGCCGCAGCCGGAGCAGTAGGCGGCTCCATGGGTCTCGGTACGGCACTGCGGACAGACCAACTGCCGGGGCGTGGACGGGTCGTAGGACTGCCCCGCCTGCTGGCCCGCGGCGTAGGACCGCTGCGAGGCCATGTCGTTCAGCCCACGCTGCTGGGCCGCCATGGCCTCGGCCGCGGTGTCGGGGGCGCAGTGCAGGCACAGTCCCTGCGCGGCGTTCCAGCAGCGCCCGCAGACGTAGTTGGTGCAGCGGGCGCAGCGGTTGAAGTGCCCCTGCGGATTGTTGATCGCCCGCTGGAAGGCGTGGTCGCGGGCCTGTCCCCAGCCGGCCCCCGCGAGCCCGTCGGCCGCCGACGTCACACCCCTGCCCGTGTTGCCGAGCAGGCTCCAGGCGACGTCGGCCCCTTTCTGGAGCCAGCTCGCGGCCCGCTCGCCGACATACGCCTCGAAGGGCGACCGCCAGGTGTCGTAGCAGCGGGAGCAGGAGAACTCGAACTGGAAACCGGCCCCGGTGCCGTTGCGTTCACACAGGTCACGGTAGTTGTTGCTGAAGTAGATCTCACTGCTCATGTGGTCCCCCCACAGGTCGAGCCGTCGGCACACTGCCGTACGACGCAGGCGGAAGAGTACTGGTTCTCGATGGCCGAAAAGTCACCTCGTCGGCCCTGCGCCCGGCGTGAGTACGCCGCGCCGCGGAGAGCCACCCGGCCCGCTGATCTCAGCGCGCCCCGTGCATCAGGGGCTGGCTATGTCGAAGCCGTACCGCAGCGGCTCGCTCGTGACGCCGTAGTCGCGGCGGTAGAGGTACACCCCGTCCGCGCGCAGACCCTCCGGTCCGGCTTCCACCTGGCACGGATACGTCACCTGGATCACCCGCGGCCGGTCGGAGACCTTCATCCGCAGTCCGTCCGCGGGCCCTCCGGTGAGCACCGCGGTCTCCCACCCCGTCATGCCGATCGTTTCCACGACGATCAGTTTAGAGCTTGCGCAAGTCGATATGTGTCGCTGCGGTGTTCCCCGGTGTCGCATCCCCCGGCGGCATCTCGTCGGCCGCCTCGCGCACCGCTTCGGTGACCTGCGCCAGCTCCGACCTGGGGCCGAGGGCGCTACGGACCTCGTCGGGCCCGAAGCCGGACGAGCGCTGCCACAAGCCTGCGGCGATCGCTACCAGGCCGCCCCGGCCGCCGCCCACGGCCCGGCCCGCCGGCGCCTGACCGAGGCGGTGCGCAGTCTGCTCGGGCGACGCCGCAACCCGCCCCCGGTGAACTACCCGCTGCTGCCGCGGACCGTCGCCGTCGTCGGGCGCCAGTGCCCGTGCAGCACCGGCCGCCCCAGGGGCTCCGACCGCCTGATTCCGGTCGGAGCCCCTGCACCAGGTGCGGTTACTGGCGAGCGCGACGAGCTCGGGACAGGGCCAGGCCGCCCGCGATCAGAGCCAGTACGGCGACGACGAGGCCGCCGACGGCCAGGGCACGGGCGGTGGAGTCACTGGCTTTCGCGGAGGCGGTCGAGGCGGCGCCCGGTGAGTCGGAGTCGGAGGTGGTCGCTGCCGTCAGTTTCAGCGTCGGGGCGGGGTTCTCGGGCTCGGGACGGCCGGGCTGCTGTTCTTCGATCCAGCGGACGATCCTGCCGTCCGAGTAGCTCTGCAGTGTCTTGAACGCCAGTTGACCAGTGCCGCTCGGTAGTTGCCCGAAGGCGACGGTGAAGTCCTGGTAATCGCCAGGGGCGATCCCGCCGCCCGTCCAGACGATCTCGGAGACGGCACTCGTGATGTCGCCGTCGTCGGTCTTGATCGGCGTCTTGAGGTGGGTGTTCTTCACCCGGGCCGTCCAGCCCGCAACCGGACTGACCAGGACAGAGGGGATCGGATGGTCGGCGGGGAAGACGACGTCGACCTTGATGGTGCGGGCGTGGTCATCCTCGTTGGGCACCCGGAAGGCCAACGTGCCGTCGGAGGCGCCCTGCGGGTAGCTGTCGGGGTGGACGGTGACGTGGGCGAACGCCGCGCCGGCACCGGCCAGCACACCGGCGGTGGTCAGGGCGCCCACCACGGCCAGGCGCCGCAGCCCGCGCAGGGGGGTGGAAGCGAGAGGGGTCGCAGACATGCGAGGACTCCGAAAGGGTCTGTAGGGGCGACCGGCGGCAGCGAAGTGCGCCGGTGCAGCGTCGAAGGGGGGCCGCCGTTCGTGGCGGGTGCGGGTGAAGGAGCCGTACGAGGACGGCTCACCGGGGCGGGGCCGTGACCGGCCCCCTCGAAGGAGGTCCCCGGCGGGTCACGGCATGCCGCAGCTGGAGCTGCCGCATGCATCGCTGCCGCGCGTCACGCCCCCGGACGACCGTGTGGGGCGGCGGCTCGGCGAGGGCGACGGTCACCGGCCACCGGAGGCCGGAACCGCGGGCCAGCGTGGCAACTTGTCGCAGAAGCGACCACACGGCCGCCTCACCGCGCCGCAACCACCAGGCGGCCACCAGTGCCGCCGCGGCGTGCGCCGTCATCGCCCGTCCGTCGGCTCCGTGCTGCGTCATCACGGACGCCGTCATGGAGCCGGGTGCACCAGGCGTGGCGGGCCCGGTGTGAAGGGACGTGGCGTCGAAGATCATGTGCAGGCCGACCTGGACCACGGCCATGGCGGCACAGATCCCGGCCAGCGACCGCTCGCGGCCCGCGAGCGGGCAGCCCAGGGCGAAGACCGTGGCGAAGCCGATGCCGTCGGCCCACAAGGCGGGCGCCGGATGTCCCGCGAGGCTGTGTCCGGCCGCCGCGAGCGTCACGCACACCGCGGCGAACACGGCGGCCCGCAGGCTCCGCAGTGCCCTCGACGCCGGGTGGTGAACTTCCGTGCGGCACGGGCGAGTTGGGGGCCTGTGTCGGCGGGAGTGCTCCGTGAGCTGGACGACGCGGGCCAAGGCTTACCGTCCCTCTCCGGGGATCCGCACCGTCCTGGTCCGGGTGACCTCGTCGATGGCGGTGGTCCGTACGGTGACCGAGAGCTGCCACGTTCCCGGGGCGGGCAGCTGGAGCCCCCGTGCCACCCAGGCGTTCCCGGATTCCTTGAGGACTGCCCTGAGTCGGTCGATGCCGCGCGCCGGGAGGGCGAAGGCGACGTCCAGTTCCGGGACGTGCACGGCGGTGTGGTGCGGGCCCAGGACGACGGCCTTGAGGGCGTTTGTTCCCGGACCGCCCGGGGCCAGCGTGATCTCGACCGTTCCTCGGCCTGTGCCGTCGGCCTGACCGGTGTCGAAGGGGACGGCGACGTGCACCGGCCCCGCCTGCGAGGCGGCGGCGCCGTGTGCCTCCGTTCGCGCCGGCTGGGTGTTGGTGAGCACGGTGGTCACGGCGAGCACGAGGATGCCGACGACCGCCTCCATGCCGACCGTCCGGCGAAGGGCCCGCCGGTAGGAGCCGACCGTGTCCGAGGCCGTGGAGAGCGGTGCCGTCGAGGACGGGGCGTCACCGATGCGCTCGGGCCGGGTGCCGCCGGAGTGACCCGCCATCACCGGCACGGGCTCGCTCTCCCGGACGCGGGCCCTCGCACGCAGCCCCGCCGTCCAGCGCCGGGAGTAGAAGGCGGCCGTCAGCATCATCAGCACGCCGTAGACCTTGAGCAGCAGCCACCGCCCGTACGCGGTCGTGACGAGCGCATCCCAGGAACCCACCTGACGCCACGACTGATAGAGGCCGGTGGCGACGAGCGTGACGACGGCGACGAGCGCGACGACGGAGAAGCACCGTGCTGTCTCGGCATCGGCGGATTGATCGGCGGGCGCGCGGTACAGGACGGTCAGCAGGGCCAGGAGGCCGCCCAGCCATACCGCCATCGCCACGAGGTGCAGCACATCGAGGGGCACCGCCAGCGGCACCTGAGGGCCGACCGAGGCATGCTCGGCCAGGGACCAGGTGACCGCCAGGCCGAAGGCCGTGACCGCCACGGCGACGGACAGGCCGAGCCGACGGGCCCGCCCCTTCCTCGCGTCCTCCTCGCCGAGTGCGGACGGGAAGCCGAAGCGCCCGGCCAGGAGGAGCAGGAACGGACCTGTCCCCAGCAGGAGCAGCAGCCGTACGAGGAGGAAGATGCCTGCCGTGCTGTCCAGGGTGTTCCGGAGCAGCGTGACGTCCAGCACCCGGTCCAGCCCCTGCTCCTCGGTGTACGGGCCGCGCAGCACCAGCAGGGCGAGCGTCGACAGCGCCGTCGCCGCCCCGCCGGTGAGCAGCAGCCGGCGCAGCGGCCGTATCGCCTGCCGCGTCGGCCGGCACAGCAGGACGAAGACGCCCGTTCCGACGAGCACCATGTAGCCGATGTAGTCCGCGTACCGGCCCAGGCCGTACAGGACACCGGCCGCGCTCGCGTTCGGCGAGCCGGTCCGCGGGGCCGTGAGACGACCGGACGGAGCGCCGACGGAGAAGACGAACGCCCCGGCCACCGGGTGCGTGTCGGCGGACACGACGTGCCACGTCACCGTGTACGTCCCGTGCGGCAGACCGCCCCGCAGCGCCACGCGCACGATCGCGTCGCCGCCCGCGGCGTGCTGTGGGGGGCCGTCGTCCACACGGCTGCCGCTCGGGCCGTAGACCTGGACCGAGTCGTCGGCGATGCCCACTCCCTCGCCGAAGGTCAGCGTGATGTGCGGGGGTGCGGTGGCCAGGATCGCGTTAGCGGCGGGGTCGGTCGACAACAGGGCGGCATGCGCCGAGGCGTTTGCGGCACCTGCGAGGGAAACCGCCCACACCGCGGCGCACACCACCAGGGACCGGACCAGCCACCGGACCTGGGTCCTGATCACCGGCCGCGCGGAACTGAGCCAACCCGTCGTCATGCACAGGTAAGTTGGGCCCCGCCGTTTGCCGCGGCATCGCTACGCCGTTCGGCCACCGTAAAGTCGCCCTCCACCGGCGGCGGGTGCCGCGGTGAGCTGTGCGTGGGACCTGTGCGTTCTTCGTGATGGTTGTCGCAGGCGATCACCGGGGCGACGACGACCGGAGTCGCGGTAGCCGGGGATCAGGGCACGGCGATGCCGTCGAGCTTGCCGGCCTTGGCCTCGGAGACCAGGTGGGAGAACTGGTCAGCGCTCATCTGCACACGCTGGCCGAAGTCGTCGGTCAGGATGATTCGCTGTTCGGCGGGGGCGCTCGGGTCGACGAACAGTTGGGGACAACCGCAGTCGCAGTTGCCGCAGAAGGTCGCCACGGGCTCCAGTCCGTTGGTCTCGGGCATGCTGCTCCACCTCCGTGAATGTGGGGTCGCGGCGCATCGGTGTCCGAAACCGCCGGCCGCAGGGACCGTCCGAGGGATACCCGGCGCGACGCGGCCGGACGCGCGCCTCCGCCTCGGCTGGGTGCGCGGTCGACGTCCGGCGCGCGCTCGTGCTCCTCCCGCGCTTCCGGTGCCTCGATATCGCCGGGATGGCCGGGAACTGAACGACCCGCGGCTCCGACTTGTGTGGGGGGCAGGTCTTCCGGACAGTTCGCGGGTGGCGGTGGTGCGCAGGCCAGGGCGGGGACCCACCGCCCGAAGGGCAACCGACATCGGCTCCGGCCCGCGTCGAAGGACGCGGGCCGGAGCCGATCACTCATGGATGTGCGGGTGGGGGTCAGTCCGCGGATCGGACGGTCGGCATGGCGAGTATGACCGGTCCGGTACCGGCGCCGCTCTTGCAGGAGTCGTGGCAGTCCTTCTCCAGGCTGCAGCACAGGGAGCAGATGGCCCCGGAGTGGAAGGAGCAGTTGGCCACGTCGGGCCGCTCGAAGTCGGTGGTGCACACGGTGCAGGTGAGCGTGACCGCCGACGGCAGGCCGTCGGCGCCGAGCAGCGGCTCTTCCAGGTCGTCGACACGGGCGATGTAGTACTTGCCCTTGGTCAGCACCGCGAAGAGCGGCGAGAGCACCATGGCCAGGAACAGGGCGATGAACGGGGAGTACGCCTTGCCGTAGTCGCCGAAGGCGTTGAAGTACGCGGCGATGGAGACGGCCGAGGCGATGAGCATCGAACCGAAGCCGACAGGGTTGAAGTTGTAGAGGTGGGCGCGCTTGAACTCGATGTACGAGGGGCTGAGCTTCAGCGGCTTGTTGATGACGAGGTCGGCGACGACCGCGCCGATCCAGGCGATGGCGACGTTGGAGTAGAAGCCGAGCACCGTGTTGAGGAAGCCGAACACGCCGCCCTCCATCAGGGCCAGGGCGATCCCGACGTTGAGGAAGATGTAGACGACCCGACCGGGATGACGATGGGTGAGCCGGGAGAAGAAGTTCGACCAGGACAGCGAACCCGAGTAGGCGTTCGTCGAGTTGATCTTTATCTGGGAGAGGATCACGAAGAACGTGGCCAGGCCCAGGGCCACGGGCGCGGCGAAGGTCTTGAAGCCGTGCACGTACTGCTGGATGGGCTCGTTGGCCTTGGCCAGGCCCACACTGCCGGCGATGTAGAAGGCGAGGAACGCCCCGCCGATCTGCTTGGCCGCGCCGAGCACCACCCAGCCCGGGCCGGCCGAGAGCACCGCGCCCCACCACTTCCGGCTGTTCTCGGGCGTCTTGTCGGGCATGAACCGCAGGTAGTCGACCTGCTCGCCGATCTGCGCGATCAGGGACAGCGCCACGCCGGCGCCCGCGCCGATGCCGAGCATGCTGATGCTGGAGCCGGTGGGGGAGTTGCCGGCGAAGTGTGTGAACTGCGAGAACTTGCCCGGCTCCTGGATGGCGATGGACACGAACGGCGCGACCATCAGCACCAGCCAGACCGGCTGCGTCCACACCTGCATCTTGGACAGCGCCGTCATGCCGTAGATGACCAGCGGCAGGATGATGAGGGAGCAGATCAAGTAGCCGACGGCGAGCGGGATGTGCAGCCCCAGCTCCAGCGCCTGCGCCATGATCGAGCCTTCGAGGGCGAAGAAGATGAAGGTGAAGCTGGCGTAGATGACCGAGGTGAGCGTGGACCCGAGATAGCCGAAGCCCGCGCCCCGGGTCAACAGGTCCATGTCGATGGAGTACTTCGCCGAGTAGTACGAGATCGGGATGCCGGTCAGGAAGATGACCACCGCCGCGGCGAGGATGGCCACCATGGCGCTGGAGAAGCCGTTGGAGATGGCGATGGAGCCGCCGATGGCGAAGTCGGCGAGGTATGCGATGCCGCCCAGCGCCGTGGTCGCCACCACGTAGGGGGTCCAGCGGCGGAAGGACTTCGGCGCGTAGCGCAGCGAGTAGTCCTCCAACGTGTCGTTCTGTGCCCAGTTGTTGTACGTCCGTCCGCCCGCACTCGCCGGTGGCGCTTCCTTGTCGACGATCTCCGTCACGACTCTTCCCTCTTCCGGACGCAGGGACACGACCCGGATGACCCCGGGTGTTTTCAGGGAAGAGTCAGGGCCTTCTGTTTCTTGAGCGTTTCGCGTTCTTTAAAGGCGAGTTCTTTGACGATCCCTTTATGTGACGCGCGTAGAAAATAGGGTATCCCGAATTGAAGAAGGTGGTCAGGGTGTCTGGATGTGCTCTCTGAGCTGGTAACTTCGTTGCTATCCGCGGCTGAGGATGAGTGGTGCCGTGCGGATTCCGGACGCAATTCTCCGTCGAACGGCCGGGTGGGTGACGGCTGTTTACGGGGTAGGGTGAATTTCGCGATTGCGTACGGTCCGGCGGGGATTCGTCGGTGCCCGTCTCGCGCCACCGGGTGGGAAGGCGGGAGGGCAGGTGCCCAGCGCGGCCTGCGTCATGGATGGCGACTTGCCTCGCTTGATACTTCCCATAGAAACTATTTCTGCGGCAGGGTATTGTCAACGGCCACGCGGGACAGCGGCCTGAGGGGTGCGCCGACCAGCTCCAACTGGAGGGCGGGGAGTCAGAGTTGGGCGACGATGTGGAAGTCGAAGGCGTCCGCCCGTGCCAGATACAGCCGTTGGGTGAGATGGTTGCCGTCCAGCCGCAGCACGCCCCGCGGGCCCTCGTAGGACACCGTGTCCGCGACGGCGCACATCGCCCGGACGTCCAGCGACCGCGTCCGCTCGGCCAGCGCGGCCAGCAGCCGTACCCCTTCGAAGCAGGACTCGCCGAGGCTCCCCACGACGGGTGCCTGCACCCCGAAGCGGGCCGCGTAACGGGCGCTGAAGTCCAGGCTCTCCGCGGTCGCGAGCGTCTCGAAGAACCCGGCCGCCGCCCAGAGCCCCTCGGTGGCCTCGGCGCCGGTGGCCAGCAGGATGTTCTCGTCCATGTGGGTGCTCAGGCGCAGACACCGCTGGTGGAGACCGTATGCGGCGAACGCCCGGTTGAAGCGGGCCGCGTCGTCCCCGATCAGCAGCATCAGCACCGCATCGGCCTCGCTCCGCTCGATCCGGCGCAGCACCGGCCCGAACTCGTGCGTCCCCAGCGGCACGAAGACCTCGTCCCGCACCCGGCCACCACAGGCGCGGGCATACCGTCGCGCGGCACGAGCGGTCACCCGCGGCCACACATAGTCGTTGCCCACCGTGCACCAACGCCGCGCCCCGGTCGCCTCGGCCAACAGCCGCATCGCAGGGAGCAGTTGGGCGCCATCGGTCTCGCCGGTCAGGAAGACTCCGGGGGTGCGCTCGCCGCCCTCGTACTGGGCGGTGTAGACGTACGGCACCCGGCCCGCGATCCGCGGCAGCAGTGCCTGGCGGACCGCCGAGGTGTGCCAGCCCAGCACTCCGTCGACGGCGCCCAGCGACACCAGGGCCTCGACCTCGGCAGCCACCTGCTCGGGCGATCCCCCGCCGTCGACCGTGACGAGCCTGACCTCCCGGTCCAGCACGCCGCCCGCCGCGTTGAGCTCTTCCACGGCCAGTTGCGCGGCCAGTTCGCAGGACGGGCCGAAGACCCCCGCCGGCCCTTGCAACGGCACGACCAGAGCCACGACCAGCGTCGTGCTCGAGTCGCCGTTCCCACGGGGCGGCACCGGATGCACAGATCACCTCCGTGAGGGCATGGGCGCGCGGATCCCGGTCCGGGCCCCGGCGCCCTCGCAGAGGCTCGTAATCTGCCCGCACAGTAGACCTAGTGGAAGGACACCGGCAATGCCGTCCCCATCCTCCTCGCCGGACCTTGCCCACCTGCTCAGCCATGCCGAGCGACGCCTCGTGCAGCGCTTGGCGGGGGTGCTGGCGCAGGAGGGCTGCTCGGTGGAGGAGTGGCGTGTCCTGGCGGCCGTCGCCGACGGGCAGGGCCATCCGATGACCGAGATCGCCGAGCACGTCCTCATGCCGGCGCCCAGTCTGACCAAGCTGGTCGACCGCATGGTCGCCGGCAACCTGGTCTACCGTCGCCCCGACCCCCACGACCGCCGCCGCGTCCTGCTCCACCTCACCGCCCGCGGCCGCATCCTCCACGACCGCGCCGCCCGTCGCGTCCACTCCGACCAGACCCGGCTCCTGGGCGCCGTGGGCGACCAGGGAGAACTCGCCCGACTGCTGTCCGTCCTCACGGCGACGGTGGACGGGCTGCCCGCGCCGCAGGGTTGAGGGGGATTGCAGCCGGCGTACGGGCGGGACGACGGCAGCCCAGGTGGGCGGCGGTGCCTTGGCCTTCGGCGAAGGACGCGTGGCCTGCGTCCAGCCCTGACGGCGGTAGAAGGACCCGGCCGGTCCGAACGGACCGAGGTGAGCAGCCAGGAGCGGTTCTGCGGCGCGTCCGCGGTGGCCACGCACGCGAGTCGGCCGTCGACGGATCCGGACCCGGACGATCTGCAGACTCCAGTTCGCTGATCCCGGGGCGCGACTGATCCGTGTCCGTCAGCAGCGGCCGGCGCGCTCCTTCGTGGCAATGTCGGTGAGGCAGGTGTGCAGTTACGGCGGATGGCCGAGCTTCGGGCGGCACCGGTCGTAGCCGTTGATCAGCGCCCATCCGCAGACGCACGCCACTCCGGAGTACACCGCCTGGTCGAGGCATTGCCCTCGAGGACCCGGCCGCCGCGTACGGCATCTCGGCGCACGGGCGGCCGAGTTCGTCGACGAGACGCTGAACGGGGCCGGCGTTCCGGTCGCGGCCAAGGAGCGGCACCCGCGTCATCGGCGCTGCTGCCGGCCCGAGGACAGCAGATACCCCCTGAAGGCGCTCGCACCTATTCGTCGGTGGCCGCGGTCATTTCGACGTCGATCACGCCGTCGTTCTGGAACAGCTCGGCGGTGAGTGGGCCGGTGTCGGCGGTGCCCTCCAGTTCGAGCAGGACGCGTGCGGCGGGATCGGTTCGGCCGGGCAGGCGGTCGACCTTGACCTGGAGGATGCGGAAGCCGCGCCGGGTGCAGGTCTCCATGAGCTGGGGCAGCAGGGCCGTGCCCGTGCGGTACGTCATGCGCAGTTCGAACGTCGACGCGGTCGCCCCGGGTATCAGACGGTCGGCCAGCAGGGGGTGCCCCGTACGACGAGGAAGTGCAGGGCGGTGACGGCGCAGGCGAGGATGGGCAGGCCGCCTCCGCAAGCCATGCCGACCGCGCAGGTGAGCCAGATGGTCGCGGCGGTGGTCAGACCGCGGACCGCGTCCCGTCGTACGAAGATGAGGCCGCCGCCGATGAAGCCGATACCGGAGACTATCTGCGCCGCCACCCGGGAGGGATCGAAGGAGACGTTGTCCAGGCCGAGCACGTTGGTGAAGCCGTGCTGGGAGACCTCCATCATCAAGGCGCTGGCGATCCCGACCAGGGTGTGGGTGCGCAGGCCCGCGCTCTTCTGCTGGGCCGCCCGTTCCCAGCCGATGAGGCTGGACAGCAGTAGGGCGAGCCCCAGTTCGGCCAGCTGACGCAGGCCCTGTCCGTTGTCCACGTCCCACAGCGGGACTGCCAGTCCGGTCACACGCACCTCCCGTCCACGCAGGGCGTCTACCCCGAGGGCAGGGACCAAGGCTGTGACGAGTCCGACAGGTCAGCGACGCAAAGCCGCAGAACCGTGAACCGCGGCCGACGGACAGAACCGTCGAGCGGTCAGGCGGGGGTCGGCTCGTAGGAGCTGATCACGTACAGGGCTTCGTCGTCGATGGCGTTCTGGTCCCAGTCCAGGGTGATCCGCAGGGGATGCCCGTCGGTCGCGTACTCCGCCTTCGCGGTGTGCGCGTGGTCGCTGCGGGCCTTGGCCAGCCGTTTCAACAGCTCGCCGATCGTGGGCACTTCACCGGGCAGCTCCCGTACCTGCCGCCGGCTGTCCTTGTCGACGCCGACCGCCTCCGTCACCTTGCCGTCGCGGACCTTGACCCGGAAGGTTCCTGCCAGGACCTGGGTGGTGGAGGTCAGCGTGTAGGCGTATGACTCGGGTTCCTGCCAGGTCGTGCGCACGAGCGCTGTGGCGGTCTGCGACTCACCGGAACCGCATGCGGCGGTCGCGCACAGCAGGGCTCCGACCAGTGCGGCGACGGACAGGACCCGAGGACGAAAGCGTACGGCGGCCATGACGACTCCCTCGAAGACGGCTACTGCTACGACGCCGGTCCGCCCGGCAAGGTTCGGTCGGCCCGGCGTCAGGCCACCGCGGCCAGGACCAGGCCGATGGTGACGCCGGTCGACCGGCTTGGCGTCCGGTGCCGCTGCCCAACTTCAGGACCGGCGCGGGCTGTTCGGGCTCCTGGCCTCCCGTGACCTCCTTCGCGTCCGGCAGTGACGACGTGCAGCTGGGTGAAGTCCGCCGGATGCCCGTCTAGTCCGACCTGGCGTGGAAGGTGCTCCGTGACGGTTCCCAGACCGAGCAGTCGTGAGCGAAGAGAACGCGTCGTGGGTCGAAGTCGGCGAGTCGCTCCATCCAGTGCCGGTAGGCGGGAAGCGGCTGCTCCACGCCGTCACGTGCCGCTTGCTGGGCCAACTGGTCTGATGCGTAGTGCGAAGCGAAGTCGTGCGCTTGGCCGGCGAGGAGCACGGTGCCGTCTCCTTGCTGGAGGACCAGCGACTGATGCCCTTGGGTGTGCCCCGGTGTCGGAATGATCCAGACGCCAGGCCGGACCTCGGCCTCACCGGAGAGTTCCTCATAGGACGCGGCGGGGAAGTCGATCAGCTCGTCGAAGGTGTAGTCGCCGTTGCGGGCAGTGGCCAGCTCGACGTCCTGGACCAGGATGGGCTTGCCACCCAGAAGAGGGTTGCCGCCGCAGTGGTCGAAGTGGAGGTGGCAGTTCGCGACGAGTGAGATGTCGTCAGGGGCGACTCCGGACGCGGACAGGGCATCCCGCAGGTCCCGCCGTCGGGGACGGTAATGGGCTTCGGTCTCGGGGTCCGCCTTGCCGATGCCGGTGTCGAAGAGGATCAGGCCGTGATCGTGTTGCACCAGGTAGGCGAGCACAGGCTCGACCCGCGGCTGCGGTCCGCCGGTTTCCGACGCGGGCCGGATGAAGTACCCCAGATCGAGCCGACGCACCGCCATGTTCTTCGCCATGCGGCCAGTTTCGCGGGTTTGGATCCTGCCGTCGGGCGCGGTCTGCCAAGAGCAGAACAATGACCCACGCCGTCGACCGCACTGAGGGCAGCGGTCGGCGACGAAAGCCCGTGCCATGGGATCCAGGCCACCGGGCTCACCCGCCTGAGCGAACCTGGTGCTGTCGGCGCGCTGAAGTCATCCTGGGCTGGCGGGCGCCGGCTGGTGCCCGCCGCCGGTGGGCTCGAACCCTGCCAGCAACTGCTCCAGTGCCGCCTGGTCCGGCCCGACGAACTCCGGCTGCCCGGCTGCCGATCCGAGCGTGTCGATCATCGACGGGGTGATCCCCGGAGCCGGTGGCAGATGCGTGGAGAGGACGAGCTCCGGCTCCCTTTCCCGCAGCGTCGCGAAGGTGCCGAGGAACTTCTCCACGTCTACGGTGTGTACCCATGGACTGTCGACCGTGGCCCACAGCAGCTGCGCGGTCCGCAATTCCTCCACGCCGATGGCACCGACGTCATCGGCGTGTGCCGCTTCGGCACTGGGCATCGGCCCGCCGAAGCAGTCGGAGCTGAAACAGACCCCTGAGCGGTCGTCGAAGAGGCCCACCGTGGCCGGGTTGTCGAACAGCGGCGGCCGGAATGCGGTGAGCGTGCGGTCGCCGACGTCCAGGGATTGCCCCGGGTTGATCAAATACAGGCGATCGAGCGGCAGCGGCCTCTCGCAGGACATCAACCCGGCGGACAGGAACGTGGTCACGACACGCGCTTTGGGCGCCGCGGCCAGCAGATCGAATATCCCGCCCGTGTGATCACGATCGGGGTGTGTCAGCCAGAGCCATCGCACATCGGCGGGATCCAGCACGGAACCGAGCACCTCGAGGAAGTTCCTGTCGGGGAGCCCGAGCCCGGTGTCGATGACGACTGGCTGAGGGGCGAGCAGTACGAAGGCGTTGACCGGGAGGTGCCCGATCCCCGGTACCTCGATGCTGTCATTCAGAACGCTGATGTCCGGGCGGACCTTGTGAACCGGCATGTCGCATCTCCATGCCCCCAGGATGGTGATCGCGCCGCGGCCTACGCGTCCATCATCTGCCCCTCCCTCCGGCCCCGCATCCCGGCCAGGGCGCCAGGCGGACGCCAGAGGGGCACATGGCAGCACAGGCGCTTCGACACGGAGGCGAGCAGCGACGGCCAGGTCGTACGCGCCGAAGTGCCCCGCCGCTCCGGGATACCCCAAAGAGTTGGGGTTCCGGAGCCGACTTGGTGCGCCGAGGATTTTCCGTATGGACACCATTGAGCAGAACAAGCAGACCGTGACCGCTTTC
>NZ_JBITLY010000005.1:0-195058 GCF_044465725.1 Streptomyces sp. NPDC049541
GGGGCCCGGATCTCGGCGGGGAAGTTCGGAAGAGTGGACAGATCGTTCCCGAAGGACGCGGTCTCCGAGGTGAAACGGTCACCGGTGAGCTGCATACCGTCACCCGAGTCCCCCGCGAACCGGATGATCACCCGGTCCAGCTTGCGTACGCCCTTCGTTCCGCCCGGCCCCCGCTGCTCTCCGACGACGGCTCCGTCTGCCTGCTCCGCTGTCCTGCTGACCTGGCTGGTCACTGAACTGGACCTCCCTCGAGGCGGCTGTCTGGGACCGGCCTTCCCGCGGGCCTTCCCAAAATCAACCCTACGTCCGTCAGGGTCGCCTTCCCGTGGCCATTCGCATCATGGACACAGTTTTGAGACGGTGCGGCGCCCTGACTTGTCATGATTTCTCGCCCTCCAGCGCTCCCCTTGAAGACGCTTCGTGCGATTCGTTCGGTTCTGGGCGTGGACGGAGGCTGGACCGATCCTGGATCGATGACTGAACGCGCACTTACTGACTCAGTGTCAGCCCCTCAGGAGTTCAGATAGGTGAGGACCGCGAGAACGCGCCGGTGATCCCCGTCACTCTGGGACAGCCCGAGCTTCAGAAAGATGTTGCTGACGTGCTTCTCCACGGCGCCGTCGCTCACCACCAGCTGCCGCGCGATGGCCGAGTTGGTCCGCCCCTCGGCCATCAGCCCCAGTACCTCCCGCTCCCGCGGGGTGAGCCCGGCCAGCACGTCCTGCTTACGGCTGCGCCCCAGCAGCTGCGCGACCACTTCCGGGTCGAGCGCGGTACCGCCCTCGGCCACCCGCACCACCGCATCCACGAACTCCCGGACCTCGGCCACCCGGTCCTTGAGCAGATATCCGACGCCATGACTGGAACCGGCCAGCAGCTCGGTGGCGTAGCGCTCCTCCACGTACTGCGACAGCACCAGCACCCCGAGCCCCGGATGGGCTTTGCGCAGCTGCACCGCGGCCCGCACCCCCTCATCGGTGTGCGTCGGCGGCATCCGCACGTCCGCGACCACGACATCGGGCAGCTCGCCCTGTGCGTCCAGCTCGGTGATGGTCTTGATCAGCGCGTCCCCGTCACCCACCCCGGCGACCACGTCATGCCCACGGTCGGTCAACAGCCGGGTCAGCCCCTCCCTGAGCAGCACCGAATCCTCGGCGATGACCACCCGCACCCTGTCCTCCACGATTCCCCGGCCCCCCGCCAGCCCGACTCCGTCTGCCAGTGGTCCAGCATTCCAGCATTCGGACCCGCGCGCCTCTGACCAACGGGAATCAACGGGAATCCCTGAGTTTTCAGCCCGTCCGGCGTTGTTTTTCAGCCCGTCCGGCGTTTGCGTCTTCACCCTTCCGGAGTTTGGGTTTTTCAGCCAGTCCGGCGTTTGAGGACGAGGCCGTTCATGCCGATCGAGGTCCGGGGCGGAGGGGCGGCGGGGTGGAGGGGCGGAGCCCCGGGAGGGGTGCAGGGGACGCAGTCCCCGCCGGGTCCGCGGCGGAGCCCCTGGCGGGGTCGAAGGGGCGGCAGCCCCTGGGGACGGGACGGGTAAGGGCGGCGGGGGCGAGCATCCCTCAGCGGCTCCGCCGCGGCTCACCCCACCGCCCGCTCCCCCCGCCACGGCAACTCCGCAGTCACCCGGGTAGGCCCCCCCACCGGCGAATCCACCACCAGAATCCCGTCCACCGCATCCAGCCGCTCGGCAAGCCCCCCCAGCCCAGAGCCCCCCGAGGCATCCGCCCCGCCCACCCCGTTGTCCACGACCTGCACCATCAGCCGGCTCTCCACCCGCCACACATCCACCGCCGCCCACGTGGCCCGCGCATGCTTGCTGATGTTCTGCAGCAGCTCCGACACCGTGAAGTACGCGATCCCCTCGATCGCCGGCGCCGGCCGCTCCGCCAGATCCACCTCCACCTGCACCGGCACAGTGCACCGCGAGGCCACGGCGGACAGCGCCGCATCCAGCCCCCGGTCCGTCAGCACCGCCGGATGAATCCCGCGCGCCAGATCCCGCAGCTCCTGCAGCGCCGTCTTCACCTCCCCGTGCGCCTCGTCCACCATCCGCGCCGCCGCCCGCGGATCCTCCGCCAGCTTCTCCTTCGCCAGCCCCAGATCCATGGCCAACGCCACCAGCCGCGCCTGCGCCCCGTCGTGCAGATCCCTCTCGATCCGCCGCAGATCCGCAGCCGCCGTGTCCACCACGACGCCCCGGTCCGACTCCAGCTCCACCACCCGCGTCGCCAGCCGGGACGGCCCGAGCAGCCCGTGCACCAGCACCCGGTCCACCATCGTCAGCGCCCGCACGATCCACGGCGTGGCCAGCGTGAACAGCAGCCCCACCAGTGCGGTGACGGTGATCTCGAAGGGGTTGTCGAGGTAGATGCTGTGGCTGCCGTCGCCGTACAGCTGAAGCCCGCCCTGACCGCCGTACATCGGGAAGAGCCAGAACCACAGCGGATACGTCAGCAGCCCCCAGCCGTACGCCCAGAAGTTCACGGCGACCACGAACGAGAACACCGACCACGGGAACTGCACCAGCGCGTACAGCAGCGCCCGCCACGACGTGCCGCTCTTCAACACGGCCCCCATCCAGGCCATCACCCCGGGCTTGGGCATCCGCAGCGGCTCCGGGTCGCCCACCTCGAGACCCAGCAGCCCCCGCGCCCGCGCCCGTTCCAGTGCGCCGAAGCCCCGGCAGCCGGCCAGGCCCGCCGCCAGCACCGGAATGCCGAGGAACGTCACCAGCAGTCCCGCCCCGAGCGACACCATCGTGACGGCGTAGACGAAGAGCACGATGCCGATCGGCAGGCTCAGCAGCACATACCCGAACTCGCGCCAGCTGCGCCCCTCGAACGGCGCCCGCAGCCCGGCCGGCAGCCGGCGCCGCGTCCCCTCGGTGAAGGCGAGCCCGCTGTCGTGCCCGTAGCCCTGTCCGTACTCCGTGGCCATCGGCGTCGTCCGTTCTACTCGTCCCGTTCGCCCTGTCCGGCTGCGGCTGTCCTGCCGTACCCCCACACTGCTGCGCCGCAGGTCCGCGGACCATGGAGGCCGTCGGCGTCTTGGAAGGGGGGTTTTCCCTACCCCTTGCCGGGAGCGCGGTCGCGCCACGGCAGCTCCGCCGTGACCACGGTTGGTCCGCCCTGCGGCGAGTCGATGACGAACAGTCCGTCCACGGCGTCCAGCCGGTCGGCGAGCCCCTGCATCCCCGAGCCGCCGTCGAGGCGCGCGCCCCCGCGGCCGTCGTCCTCGACCTGGATGAGCAGCCGGTCCGTCGCCCGCCACACCTCCACGGACGCGGTCTTCGCCGCACTGTGCTTGCTGATGTTCTGCAGCAGCTCGGAGACGGTGAAATAGGCGATGCCCTCGATGGCCGCGGCGGGCCGTGAGTCGAGGTCGACCGTCACCTTCACGGGGACGGTGCAGCGCGAGGCGACCGCGGACAGCGCGGCATCGAGCCCCCGGTCCGTCAGTACGGCGGGATGGATCCCCCTGGCCAGATCCCGCAGCTCCTGCAGCGCGAGCTTCACCTCGCCGTGCGCCTCCGCGACCATCTCCGCCGCCGAGTCGGGGTCCTCCAGGAGCTTCTCCTTGGCCAGGCCGAGACCCATCGCCAGATTGACCAGGCGGGCCTGCGCCCCGTCGTGCAGATCGCGCTCGATCCGCCGCAGATCGGCGTTGGCGGTGTCGACCACGACCCCCCGGTCCGACTCCAGCTCCGCGATACGCCGCTCCAGCTCGTCGGAGGGCGACAGCAGCCCGCGCACCATCGCCCGGTCGGCGTTGGCCAGCCCCCGCGCGATGAACGGCAGCACCGGCCACAGCACGAACAGCGAGGTCAACGTGATGACGAAGGTCAGGATCCCCCAGGGCAGCCGGATGAAGTCGTACAGCACCGTGCGCCAGCCCACCGGGTCCTTCACCCGCATCCACATCCACGCGAGGAAGCCGGTGCCGCGTCCGGGCAGCCGGCTCGGCTCGTCCACCCGCACCCCGAGCAGCTTCCTGGCCCGCGCCCGCTCCATCCTGCCCAGCAGCCGCGCGCCGGTCAGACCAGCGGCCAGCAGCGGGAACCCGATCACCGTCACGGTCAGCCAGAAGCCGGTGAACAGCACCGTCACGACGTAGACGAATCCGATCAGCGACACCGGAAGGTTCGCCAGCAGATGCGCGATCTCCTTCCAGGTGTGCCGGTCGTAGGCGAAACGGGCCGGCGGCAGACGGTCGCCGTCACCTTGCGTGGCCCCCATCGGGCGCGCGTGTCGTTCGGTCATATGGGCCAGCGTGCCGCGCGCCGGGCGCCCGCGCCATGAGGTCGGCCGCCCCCGGTCCCCTGGGGAAAACCCCACCCCGGCAGCTCCTCGGCGGCTTCCCGGCATCTCAAGGTCGTCTCAAGCGGTGACGGGCTGCTTACCGTGTCTTTATCAGGGCCTAGACTCCCGTGCGTACAGATCGTCGAACAGCAGCGTTCATCAAGGTCGCAGGGAGCGAGGGGTACGGACGTGCGGGAATCGACCGTCGCCGGTCCGACCGTCGTCGCGGCGGACTACTTCCAGTCGTACTCGGTCGTCGGACTGCTCGCCGTCGTCGGCGTGCTCTTCGTCGCCGTCGCCTTCGGCGCCGGCCGACTGCTGCGGCCCATGGTCCCCACCCCCGAGAAACTCCTCACGTACGAGTGCGGAGTCGACCCCGTCGGCGAGGGCTGGGCCCACACCCAGGTCCGCTACTACGTCTACGCCTTCCTGTACGTCATCTTCGCCGTCGACTCGATCTTTCTGTTCCCCTGGGCGACTGTGTTTGCCGCGCACGGGTACGGCGTGACCACACTGGTGGAGATGTTCATCTTCCTCGGCTTCCTTGCCGTGGGCCTGCTGTACGCATACAAGAAGGGCGTCCTGGCATGGACGTGACGACGCCGGACACCAACGGTCAGCCCGTACTCCTCCCGGAGCCGAAACGGCTGGGCGCCCTCGCCCGCCTGGCCCCCGAGCCGATGAAGGTGGTCCTGAACTGGGGCCGCCGGTACTCGCTGTGGGTCTTCAACTTCGGCCTCGCCTGCTGCGCGATCGAGTTCATCGCCGCGTCGATGGCCCGCCACGACTTCATCCGCCTGGGCGTCATCCCCTTCGCGCCGGGTCCCCGCCAGGCCGACCTGATGGTCGTCTCCGGCACGGTCACGGACAAGATGGCCCCGGCCGTCAAGCGCCTGTACGAACAGATGCCGGAGCCCAAGTACGTCATCTCCTTCGGCGCCTGCAGCAACTGCGGCGGCCCCTACTGGGACTCCTACTCCGTCACCAAGGGCGTCGACCAGATCATCCCGGTCGACGTCTACGTCCCCGGCTGCCCGCCCCGCCCCGAGGCCCTCCTCCAGGGCATCCTCAAGCTCCAGGAGAAGATCGCCCGCGAGTCGCTGGGGGAGCGGTACGGAACCGCACCGGGCCGCCCGTCGACGGCGGCCCTGCAAAGCGGCCTGGTGAGGCCACCGGCTGCGGGATCCCCGTCGGCTCCGGACTCTCCGTCGGCTCCCGACGCTCCTTCGGGGGAGGACCGATGAGCACGGTCGGCTGGCTCCCCGCCCCCGCCGACGAGCTGTTCGGTGCCGAGGCCACCGCCGAGGAGTCGTACGAACTCCTGACGGTCGACGTCCCGCCGGCGAGCTGGCTGGAAGCGCTGCAGGTGGCCCGAGACCAGTTGTCGTGCACCTACTTCGACTGGCTCAGCGCGGTCGACGAACCGGGCACGGGTTTCCGCGTCTCGGCGCACGTCGTCTCCCTGTCTCCCGTGCGCCGTCTGCTGCTGCGCACCACGGTCCCGCACGAGGCGCCGACACTGGCCTCCGCCGTCGGCGTCTACGCGGGCGCGGCCTGGCACGAACGCGAGACCCACGAAATGTTCGGCGTCGTCTTCGAGGGCCACCCCGGCCTGGACCACCTCCTCCTCCCGGAAACCTTCGAAGGCCACCCCCTGCGCAAGGACTTCGTCCTGGCCGCCCGTGTGGCCAAGGCCTGGCCGGGCGCCAAGGAACCCGGCGAGTCCGACCACGGCGGCCCCAAGCGCCGCCAGATGCTCCCCCCGGGCGTCCCCGACCCGAACGAGTGGGGCCCCCTGAAGGGCCAACTCCCCCCTGCCCCGGCCCGCCCCAGCCGAGCCGCAGGCCGCCCCCCGACCGACCGCCCGGCCCGCCCAGCAGGCGACCGCCCGGCCCGCCGCACCCGCTCGGCAGCGGAGGGCTCGGCAACCCAGGCGGCCACACCGCCCGCTGCCGATGCCCCGGCTGCTCCGCGGCGTGCGCGGTCGGCGGCGGAGGGGTCGGCTAGCCAGGTGGAGGGTGCGAGCGGTCCGGCGGCGGGCGCAGGGCATGCCGATGCCCCGGCTGCTCCCCGGCGTGCGCGGTCGGCGGCGGAGGGGTCGGCTAGCCAGGCGGCGTCGACCCCGGCTGAGGGCGCCCCGGCCGACCGGCAGGCGTCGGCTCCGGCGGCGGGCTCCTCTGCCGATCAGGAGCCGGGTGCCTCCGGTGCTGCAGCGCCGCGACGTACACGCAGCGTGAGTGAAGGCGCGGCCTCGCAGCCTCCCCGAACCCCGTCGTCACAGAGCCCGACCACCCGACCCGCACCCGCCCCCCGCAGTTCGGACGCTCCGTGGCACCACGCCCGCCCGGCTTTCGACGAGCCGGAGACCGGGCCTGCGGGCGAGACGAGGCTGAAGGGCGGGCCGGCCCGGGAGGGTGGGCCGGCCCCGGAGACCGAAGCGGGGCCTGGGACGAAGTCGAGCCCGGAAACGAAGCCCAGCGCGGACTCGAAGTCGGCCCCGGAGGGCGAACCGAGCCCGGTTCCCGAGCGACGGCCGGCGGCTGAGCCGAGTCCGGGTGCCGAGCCCGTCGCCGAACCGCCGAGCGAAGCCGAACCCAGCCCGAAACCGTCCGGCGGCCCCGACACGGGTGCAGGATCCTCCGCCGAGTCAACCCCCGGTGGCAGCCCCTCAAGGCCGGCCTTCGCCGAGGAGATCCCCGCCGAGGAGCCCCCCCGCGCCACCCCCGAAGATCCGTCCGTCGAAGATCCGACCTCGAACCCAGAAGACCCCCCAGGAGGCCCGCAGTGACCGACGCCCTGGACGTCACCCTGCGACTCCTGATCGTGTTCGTCGTCTTCCTCACCTTCCCCCTGGTCGTCGGCCAGACCGAGCACAAGGTCATGGCCCACATGCAGGGCCGCCTCGGCCCGATGTACGCCGGCGGCTTCCACGGCTGGGCCCAACTCGTCGCCGACGGCGTGAAGTTCGCGCAGAAGGAAGACGTCGTCCCGGCGGGCGCAGACCGCCGCATCTTCCAGCTCGCCCCCGCCGTGGCGCTCCTCCCGTACCTCCTGGTTCTCCTCGCCATCCCCATCGGCCCCGGGGAGGGCGCCGTCGGTCAGGTCCTGGACGCGGGCATCTTCTTCGTCCTGGCGGTGATGGGCGTAGGTGTCCTGGGCTCCCTCATGGCGGGCTGGGCCTCCGCCAACAAGTTCTCCCTCCTCGGCGGCCTCCGCACCGCCGCGCAGCTCCTCGCCTACGAACTCCCGATGCTCCTCGCCGCCGCCTCCGTCGCGATGGCGGCCGGCACGGTCTCCCTCCCCGGCATCCTGGACGCCTTCCACTGGTGGTGGCTGCCCTGGCAGATCGTCGGCGCGATCGTCTTCTTCGTCGCCGGTCTCGCCGAGCTCCAGCGCCCGCCCTTCGACATGCCCGTCGCCGACTCGGAGATCATCTTCGGCGCGTACACCGAGTACACCGGCCTGCGTTTCGCCCTGTTCCTCCTCGCCGAGTACGCCGGAATCATCGTCCTGTGCGGCCTGACCACCGTCCTCTTCCTGGGCGGCTGGCACGGCCCCTGGGGCGCCGACGGCCTCGGCTGGGTCTGGACCCTCCTGAAGACAGCCGTACTCGCCTTCCTCGTGATCTGGCTTCGCGTCACCTATCCCCGGCTACGCGAGGACCAGCTCCAGAAGCTCTCCTGGACCCTCCTCGTTCCTCTCTCCCTCGCTCAGATCGCCCTCACCGGCATCGTCAAGGTGGTGATCTCCTGATGGCTGAGCCGCTCCCGCCCACCCGCTCCCGCATCCCCGGCTCCGGCCTGGCCAAGGGTCTGGCGGTCACCCTGCGCACGATGACGCGCAAGACCGTCACCGAGCAGTACCCGGACGTCCAGCCCGACCTGCCACCCCGCACCCGCGGCGTCATCGGCCTGTTCGAGGAGAACTGCACGGTCTGCATGCTCTGCGCCCGGGAGTGCCCGGACTGGTGCATCTACATCGACTCCCACAAGGAGACGGTTCCGGCGGCTACCCCGGGCGGCCGGGAACGCAGCCGCAACGTCCTCGACCGCTTCGCCATCGACTTCTCCCTGTGCATGTACTGCGGTATCTGCATCGAGGTCTGTCCTTTCGACGCCCTGTTCTGGTCGCCGGAGTTCGAATACGCCGAGACCGACATCCACGAACTCACCCACGAGCGCGACAAGCTCCGTGAGTGGATGTGGACGGTCCCGGCTCCGCCCGCCCTCGACCCCGGCGCGGAGGAGCCGAAGGAGATCGCCGCCGCCCGCAAGACCGCGGAGAAGCTCGCGGCCGCCCAGGCCGAGCCCACCGCGCCCACCGAAGCCGCCGAGCCTTCCCGGCCGACCGAACCCGAGGGAGGCGCGTCGTGACCCTCATCGCAGCCACCGCGACGGTGGCACCTGCCACGGCAGCTCACGCGACGGCAGCCCATGCCCTCGCCCCCACGACCGCCGCCGGCGCCCACGGCTTCCTCTCGCCGACCGGTGTCGAGATCGCCTTCCTGCTCGTGGGCCTCGCCACCTTCGGCGCAGCCCTGGTCACCGTCACCACCCGGCAACTGGTGCACGCCGCCCTGTGGCTGGTGGTCACCCTTGGTGGCCTTGCTGTCGAATACCTCCTGCTCACCGCCGAGTTCATCGCCTGGGTGCAGGTCCTCATCTATGTGGGTTCCGTCGTCGTCCTCCTCCTGTTCGGTCTGATGCTCACCAAGGCCCCGATCGGCCGCTCCCCGGACGCCGACTCCGGCAACCGGTGGGCCGCGCTCACCGTGGCCCTCGCGGCGGCCACCGCCCTGGTCTGGGTCGTCGTCGACGCCTTCCGCACGACCTGGATCGACCTGGACGGACCGGCGGCCGGCTCCACCGCCGTCACCGGAGCGAGCCTCTTCCAGAACTGGGTCCTCCCCTTCGAGGCGCTCTCCGTCCTCCTCCTCGCCGCCCTGGTCGGCGCGATCGTCCTGTCCCGCAAGGCGAAGGCGGAGCTGAGCTCTCCCCCTGTGAACTCCCGGGCAGCAACCGGTGGTTCCCCATCCGTCCCTGATTCCCGTAATCACCCGATCGAGCGGAACGACCGGGTCGAGGGAACCAGCCCGGCCGAGCAGGAAGGCGCCCGCTGATGCACCTCGCCTATCCCGCCGTACTCTCCGCCCTCCTCTTCTGTACCGGCCTGTACGGCGTCCTCGCCCGCCGCAACGCGATCCTGGTCCTGATGTCCGTCGAGCTGATGCTCAACGCCGTCAACCTCAACCTCGTCGCCTTCGACGTCTGGCTCAGCAAGGCCGCCCAGGAAAAGCTGCACTCCGGCCAGGCACTGACCCTGTTCACCATCGCCATCGCCGCCGCCGAGATCGGCATCGGCCTGGCGATCGTCCTCGCCGTCTACCGCAACCGCGGCACCTCGGACATCGACAGGCTTCGCGACAGCGCCGAGGGCCACGAGAGCGACGGACCCGACGGCAACGCCCTCACGGCGGAAGAGACCGGGAAGGCTGAGGCCATCGCGTGACCACGACCACCCTCGCCGTCCTCGTCCCCCTCCTGCCGTTCCTGGGCGCCGCCTGCGGCCTGCTCCTGGGCCGCACGGCACCCGGATTCGTCCGCCCGCTCGCCGTCCTGCCGACCCTTGCCTCTTTCGTCCTTGCCGTGCTGGTCGCCGTGCGCCAGGGCGGTGACCAGGCGATCGACGCCGCCACCGAGCTGACGCCCACCGGCTCGGTCCCCATCGAACTCGCCCTGCACATCGACGGCTTCGCCGCCCTCGTCGCCGTTCTGGTCGGCGTCGTAGCCACCTGCGTGCAGATCTACTCGACCGGCTACCTGCGCGACGACCCGCGCTACCCCTCGTACGCCGCCCTGGTCTCCCTCTTCACCTCCGCGATGCTGCTCGTCGTCTACTCCGGCGACCTGATCGTGCTGCTGGTCGGCTGGGAGATCATGGGTATCTGCTCGTACTTCCTGGTCGGCCACTACTGGGAGACCCCGGAGGCCCGCGCCGCCTCCATCAAGGCCTTCCTGGTCACCAAGCTCGGTGACGTCCCCTTTCTCATCGGTCTGTTCGCCCTCGCCACCGATGCCGGCTCCTTCCGCATCACCAAGGTCCTCGGCACCGTGGCGGGCGGTGGGCTCCACCACCCGACACTGATCGCTCTGCTGCTCCTGGCGGGCGTGGCGGGCAAGTCGGCGCAGTTCCCGCTGCACGCCTGGCTCCCCGACGCGATGGCGGGCCCGACGCCCGTCTCCGCGCTGATCCACGCCGCGACGATGGTGGCCGCCGGCGTCTACTTCATCGCCCGCCTCCTCCCGGTCTTCGAGGCCTCCCGGGCCGCGATGGTGGTCCTCGCCGTCATGGCGGCTGTCACGATGGTCGGCTCGGGTCTCGCCGCGCTCGCCCAGGACGACATCAAGCGCGTCCTCGCCTACTCGACGATCGGGCAGCTCGGCTATATGACCGGCGCCCTCGCAGTCGGCGACCGCGGAGCGGCCGTCTTCCACCTCCTGTCCCACGGCGCCTTCAAGGCGCTGCTGTTCCTCGCGGCCGGCGTGATCATCCACGCCGCCGGCACCAACTCGCTGGCCACCATGTCCCGCATGCGGGGCCTGCGCGACCGCATCCCCGACGCCTACTGGACGATGACCGTTGCGCTTCTCGCGCTCGCCGCGATCCCGCCCTTCAGCGGCTTCTTCTCCAAGGAGTCCGTCCTCGGCGCCGCCGAGCACGTGGTCACCGGCCACACCGGGAACGCCCCCCTCGCCGCAGGCTGGATCACCCTCGTAGCCGGCCTGCTCACCGCCGTACTCACCGCGGCGTACGCGATGCGTCTGTGGCTGCTGGCCTTCCAGGGCCGGGGTACCGAAGCCCCCGACCACGGCCGCCAGCCACTGCCCATGACCGTGGTCCTGTGGGTTCTCGCCGTCCCCTCCCTCGCGCTCGGTGGGCTCACCTACCGCTTGCTGCCCGACTGGTTCGACGGCCGTGACCTCACCCCGACGCTCACCACTTCCGTGCTCGGCACGGGTGTGGCCCTGGTCGGCGGCATCGTCACCTATGCGGCCTGGCGGCACACCACCGCCCTCGCGTCCCGCGCCCCGCTCGGCGCGGTCGCGGCCCACCCCGAGGGCGACGCCGGACTCGTCGAGGCCGAGGCCATCGCCAGCCACGCGCCCGCCTACGGGGGAGTGGCCTACGCGCCCGACCCGGCGGACCCGGGACGGCTGCTGCTCGGCCCGCTGCACCGGCACGCAGCCGTCGGCTTCCACCTCGACACGGTGTACGCGGCCCTGTTCGTCCGCCCGGTCCAGGCCGGAGCGAGCCTCGTCCGCTTCCTGGACCGCGAGGTCGTCGAGACCTACGTACGCGGCGCGGGCGCCCTGCCGCGTCTGCTCGGTGCCGCCGTACGGCGCGCCCAGACCGGCAATGTGCAGACCTATGTGAGCGCGCTGCTCGCCGGCACCGTCGTCCTGGCGGTCGCCGTCCTCCTCGTCGCCACGGGAGCGTGAGCAGGCGTGATCGATATCAACGAGTCCGTGATGCAGTTCCTTCTGGCATTCGTCGTCGTCGGCCCGCTCCTCGGGGCCGTCGCCGCTCTCCTGCCCGCTCCGCCCGGACTGAAGGGGAAGTCGCCCGAGCAGGCGGTGCTGCGCCACGGCGTGACCGTGACCGGCGCGGTCCTCATCGCCGCGATCGTCCTCGCGCTCGGCTTCGACCACGACCACCCGTCGAAGATGCAGGCCACGACCGACATCAGCTGGATCCCCGCACTTGACGTGCGGATCCACCTCGGCATCGACGGCATTTCCCTCCCCCTTCTGGTCCTGACCGCGCTGCTGACCTTCCTCTGCGCGCTGTACAGCTACTTCAAGATGCCTGCGGGCCCGACCCCGAAGGCCTTCGTCGCACTGCTGCTGGTCCTCGAGTCCGGCACCCTGGCCAGCTTCGCCGTCCTCGATCTGCTGCTGTTCTTCCTGGCCTTCGAGATGGTCCTCGTCCCGATGTACTTCCTCATTGCCCGCTGGGGCGGCGAGGGCCGGACCCAGGCCGCCTGGCGGTTCATCCTCTACACACTGCTCGGTTCGGTCGTCATGCTGCTCGGCCTGCTCCTGATCGGGATCAAGGCCGGCACATTCGACATGGTGGCACTCGCCACTGACAACGGCCGGTCGCTGACCACATCCGTGCAGGTCATCGCCGTTTTGGCGATCGGTGTCGGGCTCGCGGTCAAGACACCGATGTGGCCGCTGCACAGTTGGCTGCCCGATGCCCACACCGCCGCCCCGACCGTCGGCTCGGTCCTGCTGGCCGGTGTCCTACTGAAGATGGGTACGTACGGGTTCGTCCGGATTCTCCTTCCGGTCGCGCCGGACGGGCTCCACACCTTCGCGCCCTACCTCGCCGCCTTCGCCGTCGTCGGGATCATCTACGGTTCGCTGGCCTGCCTGGCGCTCGCCAAGCGGGGAGCGAAGGGGGATCTCAAGCGCCTCATCGCCTACTCCTCCGTCGGCCACATGGGCTTCGTCCTGCTCGGCATCTCGACCATGACCCCGACGGGTGTGAACGGCGCCCTGTTCGCCAACATCGCCCACGGTCTCATCACCGGCCTGCTGTTCTTCCTGGTCGGCGCGCTCAAGGACCGCACGGGCACGACCGACCTCGACACCCTCGCCGAAGAGACCGGTGCCGCGCTCTACGGCAAGGCCCCCCGCCTCGGCGGTCTGCTCGCCTTCGGCGCGGTGGCCTCACTCGGTCTGCCGGGCCTGGCCGGTTTCTGGGGCGAGATGCTGGCCCTGTTCGGCGCGTTCAGGCCCGCCGGCGACCTCAGCCGGCCGGCCTTCCTCACCTTCATGGCGATCGCGGCCTTCGGCACTCTGCTCACGGCCGCGTACATGCTGGTCGTCGTCCGCCGCGTCTGCATGGGCGCTGTACCGAACGAAGCACCACAGCTCGCCGACGTCCACACGTACGAGTTCGCGGCCTGGGCCCCGCTCGTCGCCCTCACCGTCGCCGCCGGCCTGTGGCCCAGGGCCCTCCTCGGCCTGACCGACCCGGCCGTGCAGCAGCTCCTCTCAGGAGGCACCCGATGAGCTCCCTGGCGCAGCCGCTGGCCGCGAGTGTCGTCCAGTCCGTCGACTGGCTCGCCATCGCGCCACCCACCCTCACGGCGGTCGTCGGACTCGTCGTCCTCGTCGCCGACCTGTTCGTCACCGACGCCAGGAAGGCACTCCTCGGCTGGGTCTCGGTCGCAGGCCTCGCCGCCTCCGCGCTCCTGCTGCTGCCCCTCCTGGACGGCGACCGCAGCACCTTCTGCGTGAACGGCACACACGCGTGCAGTTACACCGCGGACCGCTTCACGCTCGTCATCCAGTTCCTGGTCCTCGGCGGCGCCCTTCTCGCCGCCCTCCTGTCGGTGACTGCCCTGAAGGACGCCGGCAGACAACTCCCCGAAGGGGAGTACTGGTTCCTGCTGCTCTCCTCCGCGGCCGGCGCCGCTCTGCTGCCCGCCTCACGCGACCTCGCGACCCTGATCGTCGCCCTGGAGGTCGCCTCCCTGCCCGCCTTCGCCCTCGTCGGCATCCGGCACGGCGACAAGAAGTCCTCCGAAGCGGCCCTGAAGTTCTTCCTGTCGTCGGTCACCGCGACCGCCGTCAGCCTCATGGGCATCAGCTTCGTGTACGCCACCACCGGCACCCTCTATCTCACCCGGGTCGCCGAGCGGATCCAGCACGTCGACGGGCAGTTCCACACGCTCGCCCAAACGGGTGTCGTCCTCACTCTCGTCGGCTTCGCCTTCAAGACGGCCGCCGTGCCCTTCCACTTCTGGGTCCCCGACACCTACGTGGGCGCGCCCCTGCCCATCGCCGCCTATCTGTCGGTCGTCGGCAAGGCGGTCGGTTTCTCCGGCCTGATCCTCGTCACGGTCGTCGCGTTCCCCTCGTACGCCGAGGTTTGGGGTCCCGCGCTCGCGGCGCTGGCCGCGCTCACCATGACGGTCGGCAACGTCGGCGCCCTGCGCCAGCAAGCCACGCGCGCGTACAGCGCGGTACGCCTTCTCGCCTGGTCGTCGGTCGGCCAGGCCGGCTACCTCCTCGTACCGATCGCCGCGGCCGCCTACTCCGACGACGCCGAGCACTCGATCGGCTCCACGGTGGCCTACGCCCTCATGTACGCAGCCGTGAACCTCGGAGCCTTCGCGATGGCCGCACTGGTGGGCCGTACCAGGTCCGCGAACCGCATCACGGACTACCGCGGCCTCTACGCGAGCAATCCCGTCGCCGCCCTGCTGCTGGCCTTCTTCCTGCTGTGCCTGGCCGGACTGCCCCCGGGCATCATCGGCCTGTTCGCGAAGGTCACCGTGTTCTCGGCAGCGGTCGACGCGGGACTGGGCTGGCTGGCCGTGGTCATGGCAGTCAACGTCGTCATCGCGCTGTTCTACTACCTCCAATGGACGGCACTGCTGTTCCGCGCCCCCGAGGGCGAGCCCGTCAAACACCGCCTCCCCGCGCCCCTCACCGCGGCCATCACCCTCACCGGCGTCCTCGGCGTCGCCCTCTCTGGAGCACCCCAGCTGGTCCTGCGCTTCGCCGGCACAGCCCTCTTCTGAGCCGGCGCCGGCCACCAGGGGCCGCCGTCACCCGGACGGCCCACGCAGGTCGCCGTGCGCACAAGGGAACTAGTGGCCCTCGCCTGGCGTTGACCAGTACGGGAGGGTCCACTGGACGTGACATCACGGCACCAGTGGCACCCGAGATCAGCAAGCAAAGGGTTCTCCTGCTGCACGACTTGGAGGGCGTACCGTGCACCGCCGGCACAACGGGCTAAGGACCGCAGTTCTCCTCGGAGGACTGTCCGCCCTCATCATCGTCATCGGCAGCTTCTTCGGCCGCATGGGGCTCGTCGTCGCGGTTGTGATCGCACTGGGCACGAACGCGTACGCGTACTGGAACAGCGACAAGCTGGCGCTACGCGCGATGCGCGCGCGCCCCGTCAGCGAGTTCGAGGCCCCCGCCCTGTACCGCATGGTCCGCGACCTCTCCACCCAGGCCCGCCAGCCCATGCCACGCCTGTACATCTCCCCGACGGAGGCGCCGAACGCCTTCGCGACGGGCCGCAACCCGCGCAACGCCGCCGTGTGCTGCACGGAAGGCATCCTGCGCATCCTGGACGAGCGCGAACTGCGCGGTGTCATCGGTCATGAGCTCAGTCATGTCTACAACCGCGACATCCTCATCTCGTCGGTCGCCGGGGCCCTGGCCTCCGTGATCATGTTTTTGGTCAACTTCGCCTGGCTGATCCCGGTCGGCCGCTCCGACGACGATGACGGTCCCGGAATCCTCGGCATGCTGATGATCATGATCCTGGGTCCACTCGCGGCCACTCTCATCCAGCTGGCCATCAGCCGCTCCAGGGAATACGAAGCCGATGCCTCCGGCGCGCAGTTGACCGGCGATCCCCTCGCGCTCGCCGGTGCGCTGCGCAAGCTCGAAGCAGGTACGAGGCAACTGCCGTTGCCGCCCGAGCCGCGCATCGAGACCGCGAGCCATATGATGATCGCGAATCCTTTCCGCCCGGGCCAGGGACTCTCCAAGATGTTCTCGACACACCCGCCGATGGCGGAGCGCATCGCCCGGCTCGAGAAGATGGCAGGTCGCCCCCAGTGAAAACCATCCTGAATGTCATCTGGCTCGTCCTGAGCGGTTTCTGGCTGTTCCTCGGTTACCTGGCCGCGGGCATTCTTCTCTGCATCACGATCATCGGCATCCCGTTCGGGATCGTTCTTCTACGTTCAGCATCGCGCTCGGGTCGACTCGCCCTTCGATGACCATTGATGGCAGTAGCCGAGGTTCCGGGAGCGCAACCTGATCTACGGCCGCCAGGGCGGCGTTCACGCGGCTCCAGGTGTCGTCAGAAACCCAAGAGTTGAAGTGCTTGGAGGCTTGGCGCGTGGCCCCAGTCTCGTTGATCACTTCGGGCCATGATTTGCCGGTGCGTGCCTTGTAGAAGATGGCATCCACGGAGCGGCGGACGGTGCCCCTGCGACCCTTCGGCAGCATAGGAGCGATCCTTTCCCAGTCCTCGTCTGAGAGGGAGGCAGCGGGAACCCCGAGACCAGCAGCGGCGTACCAGGCCCGCACAGTGCAGGGGACACCACCGCGCCGGTCGTCGGGCACAGGGCCCGTGATCGTCACCTTCAGTGCGAGCATGGACAAGATGGCCGCTTGCTGCTCTGGGGCCATGTCCGGGAACGACTTCTGCGCCATGGCTGCCAGCGCGATGAGGTCACGCGTGCGCTGGTCTGATTCCCGCATCTCTGCCAGCCATTCAGCCGCCTCGTCACGGAGGCTCTGTAGCTGCTGGAGTTCTTCGTGCAGGACCGCTGTAGCCGCCTCAATGGCATCGGCCGCCTTGCTCTGCTTGGCAGTCGCCACGATGACGGCCGTGATCGAGGCGTTCATGCCCTCGATCTGTTGGTCGAGATCCGCGAGCCGATCAACGAGCGCGGACGTGTCCCCTTCCGCCATGCCGATCCACTCGCCAGCAAGCTCCTGAAGCTTCTTGCTGTCACTCGCGATCTCGGTGACGTGTTTCCAGACGTGATTCTCCAGCGCATGGGCGTCGATGCGGGAGCAGCCGCAGGGCTTCTGGCTGAGGTCCCTGGGAGTACCCCCGGAGCACCGGTAGAACCGGGCGAATTCGCGTTCCGACGAGGCGTAGCCGAATCCCGAATACACCCTTCCGCAGAGTCCCACCACCCGGCCACTCAGCGGGTAGAGGGATCGCTGCCCGCTGCTGTGCTTGGCTGTCTCGGCAACCTTGCGCTGTAGTTCTGTGCTCTGCTCCTCGGTCAGGATCCGAGGTAGTTCGATTCTGATGGAGTCGCCCCATAAGGGACGGCCGTCCTCATCGGTCTTGGCATGCTTTCCGCGGAAGATCAGGACGCCATCGAGTACGGGAGTCGACATGACACGGTCCCGAAGGTTGTCGCGTGTCCATACCTTCCCAGAACGGGCCGTGATCCCTTCGGCGTTGATGCGAATGGCGGCCTTGCGGAGGTTGAGGCCTTCACCGACGACCAGGTCGTAGACGTGCTTGATGACCTTCGCTTCGTCCTCATCGATCACGAGGTATGAACCCGGGGTCCCCTTGTTGGCGATGCGGTAGCCGTAGGGGGGACGCCCGCCAATATGCGCGGCTGGTGTCAGTTCCGCTTTCTCCTGCAACCCGCCCTGGGTACGGTCGCGGATCGTTTCCCACTCGGTTTCGGCGTAGTCGGCATCGCGGCGCATCTTCTTGCGCCCCTCGGTCGTGGTGTTGTCGTAGTCGTCGGCGACAACGGCGACGAAAACGCCGATGTCTTCGAGAGCCCAGACCCAGCGCCAGAAGGCACGGCCCTTGCGGCCGATCACACGGCCGTCCGGCACGACCACGATGTCGAAAGGGCGTGGAGTCTGCTGGGCCTGATCCATCAGACGCTTCAGGTCGCCGCGATCAGCCGCTTCCAGGGAGCCGGAGACTCCCTCGTCCTTGTAGGTCCCGACGTGTACCCACTGCTTGAGGGCGATATGTCGAGTGGTCTTCCGGCTCTGCCTGGCTACTCCGTAGCCCTTCTTCTGCTCCTCGGTCGAGACACGCAGGTAGTCGACCGCACGCAGTGTGCGTGTTGCGACTGCCCGAGCCGCAGTCTCGATGGCTAAGGGCATGCCTGTGTTTTCATGGGACACGTCGACTCCTAGTCAGTCGGCCAGCCCCGGGGCGGTGCCAGCCGCTGCCGGGGCGCTTGTTTCAACTTCCACAGTATTCCTAGAGAGGATGAAGGACACCGCCGCCCAGCGCGGCGTGAATCTCGGAACCACTCACGTATCCGTGCAGCGATGGCGTGATGGCGCAGGCATCCAGCCCCAGACAGCGGCCATCATGGCGGACGCCCTGAGCGCCAAACTGGGCCGCCGAATCACACCTGGCGATCTCGGCTTCTTCGACCACACACACCAGACGGCTCCCCAACCCGTCGGCTACCCGGACAGCGTGCCCGACGTCCTGTCCATGCTGGAGAGCCTTGCCGACCAAAGCGCAGACGCACCAACGCCGGACCGCTTGGTCGTCGCAGACGGCGATCTCAGCGCAGCAGTCCTGTCATGGATGATCGCGCGCCCCGACGGCATCCAGTCCGACAGACCTAGCCATCAACGCGTAGGCATGCGCGACGTCCGAGCAATCAAGGACGCCGCCGGGATGTTCATGCAGCTCGACTTCAAGTACGGCGGAGGCCACGGCCACAAGGCACTGCGCCACTACTTCCGCCACAAAGTCCTGCCGCTGCTGGACGCGAGCTACAGCGAGAAGGTAGGTACGGCGTTATTCGGCGCCGCCGCCGAGGTCTCCCAGTTGCTCGCATGGACGGCGTACGACACCGGCAACCACCAGCTAGCCCACCGCTACCTGACATCCACACTGCGCCTGTCCCAGGTCATCGACGACCGCATGTTCGGCGCCCGCGTCCTCGGCAACCTCAGCCACCAGGCCAATTACCTCGGTAACCACGCACAGGCCATCCAACTCGCCCGCGCCGCCGTCGAGGGCGCCAAGGGTCGCGCCACCCCGCGCGCCATGGCGCTCAACTCGGCGATGGAGGCCCGAGCCCTGTCCAACGCAGGCGACCGCATCGCCGCAGGCCGCGCCATGAACGAGGCAGAACGCCACTTCGAGCACGCTGACACAGCCGAAGACCCCACATGACTCAGCTACTTCGACCCCGCCGAGCTCATGGGCGAACTCTGCCACTGCTTCCGCGATCTCAAAATGCGCCGCGAAGCCGTCGAGCAAGCCCAGCGAGCCGTGGACAGCACCGACCCGAAGTACGCCCGCACCCTCGGCTTCTGCCGCATGGTCCTCGCCCAAAGCCAGCTACTCAAGGACGAGTTGGAAGCCGCCGTCACAACAGCCAGCCTGGCCGTGGACGGCGGCGACACCCTCCAGTCGACCCGCTTCCAGCGCTACGTGACCGATTTCCAGGCGGAGCTCAGCATCCACGCGTCGAACCCGATCGTGGCCGCCTTCAACGACCAGGTGCGCGATGCCCTCGCCCGCCTGGACGACGACGAGTAGCGGCTACCAAGGCCGCCAGTCCCGAGGCGCGTGATCGTTGCGCAGACCAGCGATGCGCCGGCGGTACTCCGCCGCCGTCTCCTCATCCTCCTGCACGTTCTGCATGAGCCACGTCGTCATGCCGAACTCCTGGATGCCCCGAAGCGTCTCGTACCCGGGCCAGTCGTACAGGTCCCGTCCGTACGCGTCCACGAAGTCGGCGTACTGCTCATCGGTCTGCCACCCAAGGCTGTGATGCTCAACGGACGTGACCATGAGATCCCACTCAGGGTGGTCGTAGCAGAAGGCCTCGAAGTCGATCAGGATCACTTGCACGCGATCGTCGACCATGAGGTTCTGCACGTGGGCATCCCCATGCACAGGCCCCTTCGGCGTCTCGAACCGCAGCTCCGCGTACTTGTCTTGCAGCTCCCGCCACCGCTTCCGCAGGAAGACCTTGTCATCCTGCGGGATCACGGCCCGATCCATCCGCAGCTCCTGCTTGTCGAAGGGCTCAAACGACGGCAGTTCGAGTCCCTCCGGCACCTTCAAGGAGTGCAAATCCCGCAGGACACCACCCAACTCCCCATAGGTGGCCTTACGGTCGCCCTCGACAATCAGATGCCAGAACGTCACCGGATGCCCATCGACCAAGACCGGCTGCTCAAGATCCTCAACGATCCGAGCCGCGGGAAACCCTTCCTCCGCCAGCCACCGCGAGACAGCGACCTCCGTACGAGCCTTCGGCAGCCACTCCTCCCCTCGGGCCACGCGCACGATCACCGGCGCCGAGGCCAGCCGGAACAGAGCGTTCTCCCCGAGCCGGATCAACTCCGCGCCTCTGTCATCGAGCCCCGCCGCCTGGCACGCGGCACGCATCACCCGCGCAGCCCTCGCCGATGTGAACCCGTCTTCCGACCGAGCAGCGTCAACCGCCATGCCCGTACCAGCTCCCCTAGTCGCGCGCGATCAACCAGCGCACATCTATGGGTGACCAAGCCCGATGTCCGCCGGACACGATGACGACCGTACCTACGAGCAGAGGCGGTTGACGAGGGCGCGACTGGTCTCCGACCAGCCGTCAGCAGCGATCCTCTCCTACTGCGCAGTTCTGAGCGTGGGTAGGAGCGCGATGGCAGAAACACGGCCCGCTGTCACCTGACTACTGCCAACGCGGCACTGCGAACGAGACGGGATGGATGATCGCTGGCTACTTGCTCAATCGCCTTCCTAACCGCTGCTTGGCGTGGCTGCTTTCCCTTAAGAGCACCCAAGAGACGGATCGGAACTTCTACCCCATCTTCTCTTAGTAGCTGGACGATGCGGGACGAGAGCATCGAGGACGCCTCTTGGTCTCGCGTCGAGAACAATGCCAGCGAGCGACCGGCATGGGAGCGTGTAGAGACGTCGTGATCGTGGCTGAGTTGCGTGCCAATAGCGAGTAGCCAGGTGTCAGAGCGCAGAGTCGCCAAGAGTGCCACCGTTCGAGCAGCTTCTTCGCGAGCACGTACATTGATTTCCCCAGCCAGCTTCGCAATGCTGGTAAACAGTGTCGCATCATCGATCAGATTATAAGCGGCGAGGAAGCGAAGCGCGGGCGGATACGGAGAGATGGATTTCTGTTCTCTAAATGTGTCGTTTTCTTTAGAGAGGATCTGTTCGTGATTCTTACTAAAGATGTCTTTCCAGTGAATTGGCATGCTTGGGCGCTCGTGAGCTAGACGCTCGAAAGCGTAATTTGTTTCCTCGCGAGTAGTTGCCGGTGAGACGAGGCAGGCTCCGAGTTCCTCCCACAGGTCAGCATTACCGTAGGAAATCAATGCTGCACCGATGTCTGCGGGATCAAGCGACCCAAATGAGTGGAGGCCTTTGCGTGCGTCATCTGTCAATTTCCGTAGCGCTCCAGCAACGAGCGGGCTACTAGCAGTCACCATTGATTGAGATAGTTCAGTACCCCTAATTGCCTGGTTTACTTGAAGCGCGACTGCCTCGAGATCCTCTGGGATCGTAGACTCGCCAGACCTCAGCCCGCATAGCTGTCCGACCACTTCTGATGTGGCGGGCCAGCCTTCTCCCGTTCCCTGCACCCACGTAGACCAATAATTAACTGCTGACACTGAGACAGCTTCCCAGTCGAGTACGTTTGTAGCCTTGGCGAGCGCTCTGTCAATTAGCTCATCTGGGCGCGCGCTACTTTTCGCGATTTCTAGGAAGTACCGTGCCATTTCGTCAGCGAGGCTTGCCGAATTGGCCAACCTTGCTGCGGTTAGCCAGGCGTCTCCAACACGCTCGGAGTCTCGTTGCCAGCGCCCTGGAATGTTTGCTGGTCCACCCTCTTCGAGGATGCTGCGAACTACTCCCAGTGCCCGCTTCGCTTCGATGGGTGTCATCAATTCTGCGGCTCCACGCAGCACACGAAGTTCTGGACTGCGAAGCAGATGCGCCGTGCCGCGTTCTCGTAGAATTTGCCGGGCATCCTCGCTTAGTGCCCAAAGCGGGCCACCGGATCGCATTCTTTCGACAGCGAGAGATAGCTCTGTCTCCGCTCCGGCGTGTCGTAGCAAACGAAGGGCGTCACGGACCTGGCTAGCATCTCCAGACGTATCAATCTGTACTAGCCGGAGTAGCGCGAGCTCTTTTCGAGCTTCTCTGACACCTGCATGTCCAATTAGCTCTAGGGCCAGAGCTTGCGGGAAAATGTCAGGTACAGCAGGCCCCCCCAGCAGGTACCTAGTTCGGCTTCTATATTGATTTTTGAAGGTTTGGCTGACAAATTTTGAGTACGACTCGACGCGGTCAGCCCTAATGCGGATCAGCTCCTCCGATTTAGGGCTCTCCAGCATTTCGTCACGGCTTGGGAAGTCTGGCCATTCGTGGGATGCGCCTACTGCCGTTGGATAAAATGGAGCAAGACTCCAGATGGCGTGACGGAGGGCAGAAATTACGTGTTCGAGAGTGCGACGCGAGGTCGTATACGGACCCGTTGAAAAGTGCGGAAAACTGGACATGTCGATGTTGTCCAGTGTGCGGAGGGCCTCTGCAGAGGTGGGTTGCGGGTCAAGACCGGAGTCCCAAAGGCGCAAACTCTTCTGCTGGAGAACTGCTGCGCGTACAAGTAGTGCTGATGCGTCTTTCTGGCATGAAGACGTAAGTTCGATAAGAAAATCCAGCACCTGGGTGCAGGTAACGTAATCATCCAATTCTGCAGCAGCGCTGCATGCCATCAATGTAAGCGCGCCGGCCCGCGCCAGGTCATCTGCCCCAGTGTCCAAAATTTCTTGGACTAGCTCTTTCACCCCCTCTTGGATGGTCTCGTATCGAAGCGTCTTCGCGGCATAGTTGACGCCACGGTCTTGTGGCTGTGCCTGATCGTCTTCGGCGGCATGAAGGTACACCGCTTCTCCGTAGACGAGTGCGGCTAGTCGAGTAGCTGGATCATACGATTCGGACCGCCCGACAAGCAGGTCCCGAGGACGGAGGACGGCTACCATCCAAGCGATGTTCATGACTACTCGACTTCCTCATAGTTGTCGAACTGGGCCAGTGCAACTCGGGTGTACTGATTTCTGAGTTGCCTGTCAGGATGTCGAAGCATTACGACGTCGATCCATTGCGTGAGACGTTCACGGAGCCCTTCCATATCCGCAGACCCCTCAACGTAAAACTGTGTTTCCGTGGTTTGGTTAAGCCATTTGCGGACTTCTGTTTCGGCGGCTGAATATCCAGCTCCGATTGGGCAGATTCCGGCTGTGGCGATGCGTCCTGCTTCGAAATCCTCAACAGCCTCGTCTACAACACGTTTAGATGCTGGAACTCCGTTCAGTACATTAACGGATTCATTAATCGTAATCAGCAGGTCAACTTTGGTTCCAGGCTTAAGGTCTTCGTGATCGATTACGTCGGCGTAGGGTCGGGATGCCGATTGCCTAACCTCGGTATACAGTGCGTCCCAGTCTGATTTTCGATATTCGCCGCGCATTTTTGTCACGATAAATGGAGGCGCTTCAAAATCACGCACATCGTTCAAATGTCTATGCTTCTCATTCCTAGCCCATTGAATGCGAATTTCCTTTACCTCTTTGATGCTCTGCAAGAGCCATACATGCTGTGGGTCGTCTCTGTGGGACGGTTTCACAACGGAGAAGTGATTCCCCTTGAAGCGTTGTTGTTGTACTTCGGGAATGCTGCCTGAAGCACTGGCAGAGCTGACTGCAACATCGAGGGTGGCGATTCCGGCATATCTGGGGAGAAGGAAGCGATATCCTCCGGTGGAGGCCAGTGCTTGAACCTGTACATTAGAGCTGAAGAAGCTAGATGATCGGGCATGCTCCTTCGACAGGTGACGCAATCGGTACACGTCGCGAAAGAACCAGAAAGGAAACAATGCCTTACCGGAACCGCCTCGGGGAGACGCCATCAAGAAGATCGCAGCGATTGGGGTTGCGGCTGGGTATGTTCCGTCTTGGACTAGAAGCTTTTGAAGGTAGAGACTCACTGCCTCTTCGGCGACTAGCCCTCCGAGGCTGTGTGCAATGATATAGACTTCGCTGTATTTTTGGCCGAGCTCTTCCAGATGCTCGGCTAGTTGCTCTGCTTGAACATCGATGTCCGCACCGCGCTGCAGGTGTCGAACTGCGCGGAAAAGGCTGGGGTAATAGTAAAGTGCGACATCGATCGGAGAGTCGGGATTTTCAAAAACGAGCCCGGGCCAGTCCTTCCAAGTTCCGTACCCGCTGCCATTTAGCCCATGAACAAATACGGCAACTGTCTTTGATTTCCTTGAAGCGTGTGCATGCAGATTGAGGCTGTGATGTTTCCCGAAGGGGGACTTCTGGAATTTATCGCAAGTGATAACGTTGATCAATCTCGCCCCCTAGGGTGCAAGTGGGTCTCCTTGCGTGATCTCAGGAGACCCTCTCGCGCTTACATTGCCTGTCCAGAAGGTGTTGCTCCCCAATTACCCTTGCATGCCGGGCGCGTCTAGGCTACGCGCATCGGGGCTGCGGTGACCACCGATCAGATAAAGGCTATCGCCCGCCGAAGGCCTGATCTGTTGAAACCACGTCTCGTCCCAAGGGCATAAGTGAGATTGGGATCAACTTCAGGTTGGCCCACCCGAAGGGGATGCCAACGATCGACAGGAACAAGGGGATGCTAGTGAGCAGGTGCCCCAACGCCAGCCACCATCCCGCGAAGATCACCCAGATCACGTTCCCGACGAACGACGGCGCTCCGGCGTCTGGCCGCTCCACAGTGGTCCGACCGAACGGCCACAACACGAAGCCAGCGATACGCAGCGAAGCGATGCCGAACGGGATGGTGACGATCAAGACGAAGCAGATCAGCGCAGCGAGTGTGTAGGCGAGAGCCATCCAGATACCGCAGAAGATCAGCCACAGGAGGTTCAACAGCAGGTTGAGCACCTTCATGATCGGGACCTCTCCAGGTTGCGTCGCGAGCGTTGCCTGCCTAGACCAGTATCAGCAGGTCAGGCCCTCAGGCGGAACCGCAACGGCCTTGTGGCGTGATTGGGAACGTCCGAAGACGATCCCGTTCGGCATCGCGGCGTTCCGCATCGGTGTCTACGCCCTGTGGCCCTTCGGGTACACGACGGTCGAGCGCCGCGACGCCGGTGCGCCCTCCTGCGTCGGCAACGTCCTGTGGCTGATCCTCGCGGGCTGGTGGCTCGCGCTCACGCACATCGTCACGGGCGTCGCCCTGTGCATCACGATCATCGGCATCCCGTTCGGCATCGCCAACTTCAAGCTGATCCCGGTCTCGCTGCTGCCGCTCGGCCGCGAAATCGTGCCGACGGACCAGCCGTTCGCCACTCGCTGACCGACTGGGACCAAGGGCAGGGTCGGCCCGCTCGCCCCCCATCTGAGTGACCAGGTTTTCCACAGCTCGAAGGTTGTCCACAGGCCCGACCGATTGTCAGTGGCGCCTTGCATCATGAACCCATGACCGAGAACGAGCAGTTGCTGGCACGGGTGTCGGCCAAGGCGCACAACACCCGCCCGTGGGGCTGGCCTTCACTCCCGGAGCCCGTCGACGCGTCCACGCCGACCCGGGCCGAGACCGCCCTGGGCTTCCCCCTGCCTCCGCTGCTCGCCGATCTCTACCTGCGCATAGGAGACGGCGGATTCGGCCCGGAGTACGGCCTGTTGTCCCTCCTCGACAGCCCGCCCGCCGACGAGCCCGCCGCCGTAATGCGGTACCTCACCAACCGCGAGAGCGCCCGCAGGGACCCCGACTGGTCCTGGCCCGAAGGCGTCCTGCCGATATCCCACTGGGGATGCGCGATGTACGCGAGCGTGGACTGCCGCACCGCGGAGGCCCCGGTCCTCCTCTTCGAGCCGAACGCCGACGATGCCGACCACGCCTGGCACGTCGACGCCCCCAGCCTCACGGCCTGGCTGACGTCCTGGGCGGACGGCACGGGCTGGTACGAGAAGACGAACGAGGAACTCCAGATGACCCCTTGGACCGACTTCCGCATACGCACCACGGCGGCACGAGCGTCCTAGCAGCCGCGACATCGTGCATACGACAGTGCAGCGAACCCTCTAGTACGGCACCTGCGGAGATCCCGCGAGACCACAGCAGGAAGAACGCGCTCTGCCCCCGGCCCTGACGGCCGGACATGCCCACCCCTGGGCCGGAAGCCTTGATCAGGTGCCCGCCCGCCCCAACTGGTGTCCGTTTCAGTGCGCTACCGCGCAGCCACCCGTCGCCGCACGCCGTACACGCCCACACCCAACGTCAGCACTCCCGCGCCCACGACCACCGAAACCGCCGGCAGCGAGAACGCCAGTACCACGCACCCGAGAAGACCCATCGCAGGCAACAGCCGAGCCCTCTTGGCCGAACTCAACGTCCAAGCGGAGGCATTGGCCACGGCGTAGTACGCCAGCACACCGAAGGAGGAGAAACCGATCGCACCCCGTACGTCCACCGTGGCGGCCAGGGCGGCCACCACTGCGCCCACGGCCAGTTCGGCCCGATGCGGCACCCCGTAGCGCTGATGCACGGCCGACAGCGCGCCGGGAAGGTGCCGGTCGCGGGCCATGGCCAGCGTCGTCCGAGAGACGCCGAGGATCAGGGCGAGCAGCGAACCAAGCGCCGCCACGGCGGCCCCCACCCGCACCACCGCAACCAGCCCCGGCACGCCGGCCGCCCGCACCGCGTCGGCCAGCGGAGCACCCGCACCCCCGAGGCCGCCGGCCCCCAGCACGGAAAGCACAGCCACCGCCACACACACGTACACCGCCAGCGCGATGCCCAGAGCCAAGGGGATCGCGCGCGGGATGGTGCGCGCCGGATCCCGAACCTCCTCGCCCAGGGTCGCGATGCGCGCGTACCCGGCGAACGCGAAGAACAGCAGCCCCGCCGCCTGCAGCACCCCGCCCACACCGCCCGAGGTGCCGACGTCCAGGCGCCCCGCGTCGGACGCCCCGGACCCCAGGCACACCACCACGACGGAAGCGAGGACAGCCAGCACCACCGCCACGATCACCCGCGTGACCCACGCGGACTTCTGAACACCGCCGTAGTTCACCGCAGTCAGTGCCACCACGGCAGCGACCGCCACGGCATGCGCCTGCCCCGGCCAGACGTACGCCCCGACGGTGAGCGCCATCGCCGCACAGGAGGCAGTTTTCCCGACCACGAACGACCAGCCCGCGAGATAACCCCAGAACGGGCCGAGCCGCTCACGCCCGTACACATATGTGCCGCCCGAGGCCGGATACAGAGCGGCCAGCCGCGCCGACGCCATGGCATTGCAGTAGGCGACGACGGCGGCGACGGCGAGGCCGATCAGCAGCCCGGACCCGGCCGCACGCGCCGCGGGTCCCAGGGCGGCGAAGATCCCCGCCCCCACCATCGAGCCGAGCCCGATGACGACGGCGTCGCCCACGCCCAGCGTGCGCCGCAGTTCGGAAGCAGTACCGGTCGATGCCATGTCCCGCACCCTACTGATCACCGCAACCGAGGAGTGCCGCTGCGACGTCCTGTTCATCGACAGAGCCGGAACAAGCACGCGGCGCGCAGCGGATCTTGACCGAAATCTCACTGTCTGGAAAGTGCAGCCACAGTGCGGAAGGGCAGGTTCACGGCATGACCATCATCAGCTGGATCATCCTGGGGCTGTTGGCCGGAGCCATTGCCAAGTTCCTGCTGCCGGGCAGAGACCCGGGCGGCTTCATCGGCACGACTCTCATCGGCATCGCGGGTGCCTTCATCGGCGGCTGGATCTCGGCGCGCTGGCTGGACCATCCGATCACCAAGAACTTCTACGACGGCGCGACATGGGCCGCGGCGATAGGCGGCTCACTCGTGCTCCTGATCGTCTACCGCATCCTGTTCGGCAACTCGCGCAACTGAGCACGACCGAGAACGCCCCGGACCGCAGCCAGCAGGCGAGAAGGGTGGGCACCGGCCAGGTGCCCACCCTTCCTCGTGGACTGGCAGCCGCCGGCCGGTGACTGTCAGCCGACAACGGTGAACCAGTGGCTCACCGGTAGTTCACGAACTGCAGCGCGAAGTCGAAGTCCTTGCCCTTCAGGAGCGCGATCACGGCCTGCAGGTCGTCACGGCTCTTCGAGCTGACGCGCAGCTCGTCGCCCTGCACCTGCGCCTTGATGCCCTTGGGGCCCTCGTCGCGGATGATCTTCGCCACCTTCTTCGCGTTCTCCTGGGAGATGCCCTCCTCGATCGACGCGAAGATCTTGTACTCCTTGCCCGAGAGCTGGGGCTCGCCCGCGTCCAGCGCCTTCAGTGAGATCCCGCGCTTGATCAGCTTGGACTGGAAGACGTCGAGGACGGCCTTGACCCGGTCCTCGGAGTTGGCCTCCATGAGGATCTTGTCACCGGACCACGAGATCGAGGCACCCACGCCCTTGAAGTCGTAGCGCTGCGAGATCTCCTTGGCGGCCTGGTTGAGGGCGTTGTCGACCTCCTGCCGCTCGACCTTCGAGACGATGTCGAAACTGGAGTCGGCCATGTCCTGTGGCTCCTTGTATCGGTGCGTGATGGGGTGCGTACGGGGGCGTATCGGCGTACGTGGGGGCGGGCGCCGAGCCCGGCGTGGTCCGGGCCGCATCCGGACAAGCCTAGCCACCCGTCGTGCTCGGGGCGCAGATCAATCGGGTGGCGAAGCACCCCTCGGCATCGGGTATTGTTTACGTCGTTGCCAGGGAGCACCGCCGAAAAGCGGTTCGAACGGCAGCAAACCCGGCGGTGTGCCCGAGCGGCCAAAGGGAGCAGACTGTAAATCTGCCGGCTCAGCCTTCCCAGGTTCGAATCCTGGCGCCGCCACTTTGATGAAGAGACCCCCTTTGATCTGCGGAAACGCAGATCAAAGGGGGTCTCTTCATGTGTTGCCTTCGTCATCACACCATCACGCCACCAAGAGCGACGGCCGCACGAACTCCTCCGCTCAAGGTGTCCATGCGGCCGTGACTCACGGTGGGCCCAGATTGTCGTTCGGGCTGTGGGAAGACGGATGTACCCCCGCACTGCCGCAGGCGCAACTACTCCCCGCTGTGTGCAAGTTCGATGTCGTGGTCGTCCGTGCCGCCGCCCGGTACCGTCACCGTGGCCGCATGCGGCGGATAGCCCGTCGCGATGACCGTGTACGCGCCGCTGTCCAGGTCGGAGAAGGCGTATGCGCCGTCGTGCCCGGTCCGGGTCGTGGCGACCACGTTGCCCGCGGCGTCCACCAGGGTGACCCGGGCGTCGCTCAGTGGGGCGCCGGCTCCGCGTACCGTGCCCCGGACATGGGCGCCGGGCCGGAGCTCGACCTCGATGCGGGTGGTGCCCGCGCCGCCGATCTCGACGGGCAGGGCCAGCGGGCGGTGCTTGGCGGAGTTGACGGCGAGCGTCACCGTCCCCGGCACCAGGTCGGTGACCGTGAACTCGCCCAGCCCGTCGGTCCGTCCGGTGGTCAGCACCTCCCCGCGCACATCGGTCACGATCACCACGGCGTCGGCGACCGGTGCCCCGCTGTCGGCCGACCGCACCGACCCGGCGAGGCCGCTCGTGCCGCTCAGCAGGACGTCGTACGAGACCGGCCTGTCGGCGACGACGAGTGTCGAGGCCTGTGGCTGGAAGCCGTCGGCGGAGGCGATCAGGACGTACGAACCGGCGGCGGGCGCGTCGACACCGTAGGAACCGTCGGCTCCTGAGACCGACTGGCTCAGTTGCTTCCCGCCGAGCGAGATGAGCGTCAGCGCGGCCCCTGCCACCGGGACCCGCTCCGCCCCCAGGACATGCCCGCTTACCGGGATTCCGCCGCTGGCGGAGCCGCTCGCCCTGTCAGGCCCGGCGGACGCATTGGAAGCCGATGAGGACGCGGGCCTGGACGAGGACCCGTCCGAGCGCGCGGCCGACAGACCGGGCGCACCCTCCCCGATCGCGGCCGGAGCCGCCGCCGCGGTCCGTCCCGGCGCGCCCTCCTCGGCTGGCCCGGGGGCGTCCTTCCCGCCCCCGGGCGCGGACGGCGTCGTAGCAGACGCAAGGGCTGTCGCCGTAGCGGACGTGCCTTCGGAGACAGCCCTCTCCTCGGACGCGGAGTCGCCCCCAGCCGCAGTCGCCCGATGCCGTGGAATGAAGGACGCGACGGCGAAGGCGAGCAGCGCTGCTCCACCGCCGATGGCCAGAACGGTCTTGAAGCCGTTCTCCGAGGGGAGCGGGGCCCCGCCCAGGTCCGTGGTCATCTGCGACAGGATGACGCCGGCGACGGCGCTGGCGGTCGACGTGCCGATGGACCGCATCAGGGTGTTGAGACTGTTGGCGGCGCCCGACTGGGACGGGGGCACGGCGCCCATGATGAGGGCGGGCATGGCGCCGTACGTGAAGCCGATACCGGAACCGATGACGCAGGACACCAGGACGAACTGCCAGACCTCGGACATCAGGAGGATCTGCAGGCCGTAGCCGACTGCCACGATCAGCGAGCCCAGCATCAGGCTGGCCTTCGGGCCCCTGGCCTTGGAAAGGGCGGCCGAGGCGGGGGCGATCGCCATCATCACCAGGCCGGAGGGGGCCATGACCAGACCGGCGGTCAGCAGCGACTTGCCCAGACCGTAGCCGGTCGACTCAGGCAACTGCAGAAGCTGCGGAAGCACCAGGGACATCGCGAACATGCCGAAGCCGAGGGCGATCGAGGCGAGGTTGGTGACCAGTACCTGACGGCGGGCGGTGGTGCGCAGGTCGACCAGCGGCTGCTCGGTGCGCAGCTCGTACCAGCCCCACAGCGCCAGCACCACGACGGCCGCCCCGAACAGGCCGAGGGTGGTGCCGCCGGTCCAGCCCCAGTCGCCGCCCTTGGAGATGCCGAGCAGCAGGCAGACCAGGCCAACCGCCATGCCGAGGCCGCCGAGGACATCGAAGCGGCCGCCCGTGCGGACCTTGGACTCGCGGACGACGAACAGCACCAGCAGGAGCGCCACGGCACCCATGCCGGCCGAGCTCCAGAAAAGTACGTGCCAGTCGAAGTGGTCCGCGATGAGGGCGGCAGCGGGCAGGCCCAGAGCGCCGCCGACGCCCAGCGAGGCGCTCATCAGAGCGGTGGCCGAACCGAGCCGTTCGGCGGGCAGTTCGTCCCGCATGATGCTGATGCCGAGCGGGATCACCCCACTCGCCGTGCCCTGCAGCACCCGCCCGACGATCAGCGGCGCCAGGGAGTCGCTGAGCGCTGCGGTGACCGATCCCGCGACCAGCAGGACCAGACTGACCAGGAGCATGCGGCGCTTGCCGTACATGTCTCCCAGTCGGCCCATCATCGGGACGGCCACGGCGGCGGCGAGCAGTGTGGCGGTGACGGCCCAGGCGGTGTCGGACGCCGGGGCGTTGAGGAGTTTCGGCAGCTCCGGGACGATCGGGATCACCAGGGTCTGCATCAGCGAGACCACGATCCCGCCGAAGGCCAGGACCGCTACGACGGCATTGGCCCGCGGCGCTGCGGAGACCACCCCGTTGTCGGCGGGTCGGGGAAGGGCGTGGGACATGGGTCGGGCCTCCGTGGGCAAGGGCATCGGGTGTGGGGGAGACCCTCCTTAAAGTAAATCGGTTGATTGACTTAAGCAAGTGTGGACGGATTTCGTGGCGCCCCAGTGAAGGCTTCGGGGCGACTGCGGGGCAGGGGGTCGGGGGGCGGGTGGCTCCATCGGCCACCCGACGGCGCGCGAGGTTCATGCGGGCCGGAGCGTGCGCCCCGCGCACAACACGCCCTAGTCCGGGGCACACTGACCCCATGTCCACTCGCCGCAGACGCTGCCCCGAATGCCGTCGCGAGATCGCCGTCGTCGCCGGACGGTTCGCTCGCCACGACCCGCCCGGTGCGCGCGAGAACGGCGTACTCGTCTCCTGCCCCGGCTCGCGACGCCAGGCACAACTGGACGCGGTGCAGCCGTCACCGGACGGATACGTCGTCCCGGAGATGCCCGGCCAACTGCCGCTGTTCTAAAAGGACTTACAGCAAACCCAGCGGAAGCCTCTCAAGCCGCTCCCTTCTCCGGCATCCCTCGCCGCCCACCCTCAGTTCCCGGCCACCGACTTCACCGCGACCGACACCGGCGCCGATCCGCTGACAAGCTCCAGGGTCAGTCCTGCCGTCGCCGGGGTCTCCACCAACTCCGCCAGTACGGCGGCCACGTCGTCGCGGGGGACGGAGCCGCGGCCGGTGTGCGCCTCCAGCCGTACGAGGCCGGTGCCGGCGTCGTTGGTCAGCATCCCGGGCCGCAGAATCGTCGTGTCCAGGGCGTCCTGCCGCAGCACGTACGCATCGGCCTCACCCTTCGCACGCAGGTACACGTCGAAGATGTCGTCCCCCTGGTGCGCGGGGTCGGCACCCATCGAGGAGACGACCACATGTCGTCGTACGCCCGCCCGAACCGCCGCGTCCGCAAACAGGATCGCCGCCCCCTTGTCCACCGTGTCCTTGCGGGCCGCCCCGCTGCCAGGACCCGCACCCGCTGCGAACACCGCCGCGTCGGCGCCCTGCAGATGCGCCGCGACCTCCTCGACCGAGGCCGACTCCAGATCGAGCAGAACCGGTTCGGCACCGGCCTCCCGCAGGTCGTCGCCCTGTTCGGCGTGACGGATGATCCCCGCGACCTCATCTCCGCGCGCAGCGAGCAGCCGCTCCAGCCGCAGCGCGATCTGACCATGACCACCAGCGATGACAATGCGCATGTTTCCGACCGTACGCCCGGACGGCCGCGTCCGCCGCACGACTTGAGCCATGCCTCAGGGTGCGCACGCGGAGCGCGCAGACGGAGGGTGCGCGCTGGGCGCGTGAGCCCCGAGCGCGCGCTCTGACCATGCGCTCCCGGCGCACGTAGCTGAGGCCCACGCTGCCCGCTCACTCCTTGTGCAACACCTCGGAAGGGGCTCCGCCGGCACGCGTTTCCGTCGCCCGAACCGAGGGCGTGACTCCGCACCGCCCCCGCCAGCGGATCGGAGCACAGCGCCCAACCCGGCAGGCGCACCCGCCCGGAGTGCGCCCGCGTGCGCCTCGCGCACAAGCCCCGTACCAACCGCCCTCAACGCCTACACGCGCCCCCAGCACGCCCCTCAACGCCAGCCGGGATTCCTCACCACGCCCGCCGAGACTCCCTGCCACAGCCGCCGGGTTCCCTCACCACGGCCGCAACATCCCGACAACACGCACTCCCATGGCGCGCGCCCCGCGACGCGTGCGCCCACCTCTCGCGCCCCCGCGACGCGTGCGCCCCACCTCTCACACCCCCACAAACAAACGCCCCCACCCCCACTCCCGCTGGCGCACCCCCACCCAACCCCTCACGACAACTCCCCCCGCCCCTGCCGAGGCAACCCCAGCTCCGCCGCCGCGGCCGAGTTGCAGTACTCCCGTACCGCGCTCGTCCGCGCCACCACCCGCCCCCGGTGCACCACGATGCGGCTGTACGCCAGCGACAACGCCCCAGCCAGCCGGTCGCCGCGCAGGGCCAGCAGCTCCGCCGGGAAACCCGCCTCCACCCGTACCTCCGGCAGCCCCATGGCCGACCGCGCCGAGGTGCTCACCGCGTCGTACGAGTCCTCGGGCCGCAACCCGTACCGGGAGGCCAGCAGATAGGCCGCCTCCAAAGGGTCCCCGCGCCCCACCGGGTTCGACACGTCGCGCAGGGCGCCGCTGCCCGCGGCCACCCGTACGCCGGCCGCCCGCAGCAGCCGTACCGGAGCCGTGTCGCGCCGGTCGGTGCCGCCGCAGCCGCCCTGAGGCAGACACACCACCGTCACCCCGGCCGCCGCCAGCTGGTCGGCGGTGCGCCGCGCCGTCTCGGCGGGCAGCCGGCCGAGACCGCCGCACGGCCCGAGCGTCACCCCGGGCCGCAGCCCCCCGGCCATCGCGACGATGCGGGCGAGACGGGCCGGATCGGCGGCGTCCGTGTGCAGGTCGACAGGACAGCCGTGTTCCGAGGCGACCTCGAGCACCGCCTCGACGTACCCGGTCGGATCCGGATCCAGGTCCGGACAGCCGCCCACCACGGAGGCGCCCATCTTCAGGGCGTCCCGCAGCATCGCCAGCCCGTCCGCCCCGGCCACGCCGGTCAGCATGCGCGGCATCGCCACCGTCGTCAGTTCCGTCAGCCCGTGCAGCGAACGCCGCGCCTGCAGTACGGCACCCAGCGCGCCCAGCCCCTGGACGTCGCCCACGCGCACATGTGCCCGCAGCGCGGTCGCCCCGTGCCCCAGTTGCAACAGCGCCGCCTCGGTGGCCCGGCGCTGGACGTCCTGGGGCTCGTACGAGGCCGGACCGTCGTCCTCCGCGGACAGCGCGGTGTCCCCGTGCGCATGCGGTTCGGCCGGGGCCGGCAGCAGCAGATAGCCGCTGAGATCCACGCGCATGCCGCAGTCCCGTGCCCCCCCGGCAGCCAGGCTTCCGGCCGTGCCGACCGCCTCGATACGCCCGCCGCTCAGCCGCACGTCCACGGTCCGGCCGTCGGTCAGCCGGGCCCCGCACAGCAGCAGGGCGGCCGGGTCGCCCACGCGTCCCGAGGACCCCGGAGAACCCGAGGACCCCGATGAGGACGACGAGCCCGAGGACGAGGACGACGAGTGGGGTGGCTGCGGCTGGCTGTCGGGCATCGCACTCCAGGGGCTCGGGGGCTGCGCAGGGGAACGCAAGATCACGCAGAGTGAGTCGAGCCTAGGGTGGCGATCCGCCCGCGTCGGGGAGGAGCGCAATAGTCGTACCGGTGTGGTCCGCCGTATCGCAGCGGCCTCAGTGGCTCCTGGGAGAGCCGGGAATGGGGCCCGGGCCGCCTGTGGAACAGGCCGGGACGGGGGCCGCGAAACGGATTTGGGTGAACGGCGGCCGAGCGTGTAATGTCTTCATCGCTCGCCCCAATAGCTCAGTCGGCAGAGCGTCTCCATGGTAAGGAGAAGGTCTACGGTTCGATTCCGTATTGGGGCTCTGGTGTGTGAGGTTCCCGTCGCAAGACGGGAACGGATCGCATCGCAGCGGTGTAGCTCAGTCGGTAGAGCAAGCGGCTCATAATCGCTGTGTCACCGGTTCAAGTCCGGTCACCGCTACTGACAGTAGCCGATTGCGGGGTCGGTCCTTCGATCGGCTACTCTTCTATGCGTTAAACCGTCCCATCCGTTCGTCAAGGAGCACTCACGTGGCTGCCACCGACGTCCGCCCGAAGATCACGCTGGCCTGCGTGGAGTGCAAGGAGCGGAACTACATCACCAAGAAGAACCGGCGCAACAACCCGGACCGTCTTGAGATGAAGAAGCACTGCCCGCGTTGCAACGCGCACACCGCGCACCGCGAGACGCGATAAATCAGGCTCGTACGCGAGGCCGTCCCCACCAGCGGGGGGCGGCCTCGCGGCGTTTCACCCCCGGTTACCGGCCGGTTCCGCCCGATCACAGTCGCCCGGAACAGCTGTCCGGCGTACACCCACAGCAGCCACCAGCGCAGCCAGGAACCAGGCGGCCGACGGCCGGCAGTCAGTAGTTCAGTAGTCAGCAGGCAGACACAGGAGGTGCCGAGCCATGGCGCTCGACCAGTCCTTCGTGGGGCGGAGCTACCCGCCCACCGAGCCCTACGAGGTGGGCCGCGAGAAGATCCGCGAGTTCGCCGAGGCGGTGGGGGACCCCAACCCCGCGTACACGGACCCGGAGGCCGCCAAGGCACTCGGCCACCCCGACGTCATCGCGCCGCCGACCTTCGTCTTCGCGATCACCTTCAAGGCGGCCGGACAGGTCGTCCAGGACCCCCAGCTCGGCCTGGACTACAGCCGGGTCGTCCACGGCGACCAGAAGTTCTCCTACGTCCGCCCCGTCCGCGCCGGCGACCGCCTCACCGTCACCTCCACCATCGAGGCGATCAAGTCCATGGCGGGCAACGACATCCTGGACATCCGCGGCGAGGTCCACGACGAGGCCGGCGAGCACGTCGTGACCGCCTGGACGAAGCTGGTCGCGCGCGCGGCAGAGGAGGCGTGAGCGAGAACATGACGGCGAAGATCGCATACGACGACATCGAGGTCGGCACCGAACTGCCCGCCCAAACCTTCCCCGTGACCCGCGCCACGCTCGTCCAGTACGCCGGCGCCTCCGGGGACTTCAACCCCATCCACTGGAACGAGAAGTTCGCCAAGGAGGTGGGCCTCCCGGACGTCATCGCCCACGGCATGTTCACCATGGCCGAGGCGATCCGGGTGGTCACCGACTGGACCGGCGACCCGGGCGCGGTCGTCGAGTACGGCGTCCGCTTCACCAAGCCCGTCGTCGTGCCCAACGACGCCCAGGGCGCCCTCATCGAGGTCAGCGCCAAGGTGGCCGCCAAGCTCGACGACAACACGGTCCGCGTGGACCTCACGGCGACCAGCGCCGGACAGAAGGTGCTGGGCATGTCACGGGCGGTCGTACGGCTGGCCTGAGGGTGTGCGAATCGTACTGCTTGTAAGGGGTGCTCTCCGTGGAGGGCGCCCTTTACTGGCATGTGGGCCCCCTGCCTGCGACAACGTCTCGCGCGCCGAGGAAGGTTCCGACACGGGCTTGACTTAGTTAGTGATTGAGTACTAACTTACTCGCATGGTCAGGATGAGCGCAGAAGAGAGGCGCGAGAGCGTCATTCGAGCGGCGACCACGGAGTTCGCCCGCGGCGGCTACTACGGTACGTCGACCGAGGCGATCGCCAAGCGGGTCGGTGTCTCGCAGCCGTATCTCTTCCGGCTCTTCCCGGGCAAGAAGGCACTCTTCCTCGCTGTGGCGCAGCGGTGCATGGAGGACACCATCCGCACCTTCGAGGAGGCCGCCAAGGGGCTGGAGGGCGAAGAAGCCCTGCGCGCCATGGCGAACGCGTACACCAAGGTCATCGCCGAGCAGCCCGAGCGGCTGCTCATGCAGATGCAGATGTACGTCACCGTGGGCGCCGCCGAGCAGGCGGGTGACCACGAGCTCGGCGAGGCGGTGCGCAACGGATGGATGCGGCTGTGGGACACGGTCCATCTGCCGCTGGGTGCCGACATCGACGGAACGACGACGTTCATGGCGTACGGGATGCTCATCAACTGCCTGGTGGCCATGGGTTTTCCTCCCGAGCATCGAGTCTGGGAGGGGCTGTATCCCGAGGCACGGCTGGAAGGCCGTCTGGAGAAGTAGTCCACGTACTCCGCGGGAAAGGCGCCGCAACCGCCTTTTCTTGCCCGTGAAAGTTAGTCATCAATAACTAACCAAACAGACCTATTGAGCGACTGATCACCCTCTGGGGGAGCGATGTCACAGCAGACCGCACGTCGCGGGGGAACCGTCTGGGCCCTCGTCATCACCAGCGTCGCCGGATTCATGGCGGCCCTCGACAACCTCGTCGTCACCACCGCCCTGCCCTCTATCCGAAAGGACCTCGGAGGAGCGCTGGGCGACCTGGAATGGACCGTCAGCGCCTACACCCTCACCTTCGCCGTCCTGCTGATGTTCGGCGCGGCGCTCGGCGACCGGTTCGGCCGCCGCCGGCTCTTCCTCGCCGGCCTCACCGTCTTCACCGGCGCCTCCGCGGCCGCGGCCATGGCGACCGGCATCAACTCCCTGATCGCCGCCCGTGCGGTGCAGGGCGTGGGCGCCGCGATCATGATGCCCCTGACGCTCACCCTCCTCACGGCTGCCGTGCCCGCCGCCAAGCGCGGGATGGCGTACGGCATCTGGGGAGCCGTCAACGGCCTCGCCGTCGCCTCCGGCCCGCTGATCGGCGGCAGCCTCACCGAGCACGTCTCCTGGCACTGGATCTTCTGGCTGAACGTCCCGCTGGGCCTCGCCCTGCTGCCGCTGGCCCGCCTGCGCCTCGACGAGTCGTACGGCACCGGCGCCCCGCTCGACATACCCGGCACCCTGCTCGCCAGCGGCGGCCTCTTCGGGATCGTCTACGGCCTGGTACGCGGCCCCTCCGACGGCTGGACCGCCCCCCTGGTCCTGACCGGTCTCCTCGCCGGAACCGCGCTGCTCACAGCGTTCGTCGGCTACAGCCTGCGCGCCAAGAACCCCATGCTCCCGATGCGACTGTTCCGCTCCCGCGCCTTCTCCGGCATCAACGCCGCGAGCCTGCTGATGTTCCTCGGAATGTTCGGCTCGATCTTCCTTCTGAGCCAGTTCATGCAGGGCGTCCTCGGCTACTCGCCCACCGAGGCGGGCCTGCGCATGCTGCCCTGGACCGGCATGCCGATGATCGCCGCGCCGATCGCCGGCATCCTGTCCGACCGCATCGGCGGCCGCCCCGTCGTCGCCACCGGCCTGTTCCTGCAGGCCGTCGGCCTCGGCTGGATGGCCTCCGTGGTGGCGCCCGGCGTCTCCTACACCGCCCAACTGCCCGCCCTGATCATCAGCGGCATCGGCATGGGGCTGTACTTCGCGCCGGCCGCCAACCTGGTGATGTCCAGTGTCCGCGCCAAGGAGCAGGGCATCGCCTCCGGGGCCAACAACGCGCTGCGCGAGGTGGGCGGTGCGCTCGGCATCGCGATCATGTCGTCGATCTTCTCGGCGCAGGGCGGCTACGAGTCCGCGCAGAGCTTCGTCGACGGCCTGCAGCCGGCGCTGGTGACCGGGTCCGCGGTCGTTGCGCTCGCCGCTCTGGCGGCGCTGCTGATCCCCAGGCGGCGCGCCACCGAAGCCACCGCGCCGACCCCGGCGGACGAACCGACTCCGGCACTCGAGCCGATCGCAGGCTGACCCCCACCACCGTGGCCCCGTCCGTAAGGGCGGGGCCACTGCGCACGCCCGGCGCCCGGAACCCGGGGCGGGGTCGCTCAGCCGCGCTTGCGGGGCGCCGCTGCGCCCACCCGTGCCGCCCTCAGCGGCACGACTGCCCGCGTTTGCGGGGCGCCGCTGGGCCCACCCGTGCCGCCCTCAGCGGCACGACTGCCCGCAGCGGCGGCGGAGAAGCGGAGGAGCCGAGGTGCGCACCCGCAGTCGCGTACGGCGGGAAGGGGACGGGACAGGGGTGTTCCGCCCGCACCGGTCGGCGTCCACCCCGAGCACGGCCGCAGCTCCAGCAACCGCCGGACCGAGGACGGACACCCCCGGCGCGGCCCCGCCCCACCCGCCGACCACAGGCGCTACCCGCACCCCCACCGAAGGCGCATAGGTGCCGCAGGCACCCGCACCGGACAACCGCACAGGCGCCGCAGGCACCCGCACCGGACAACCGCATAGGTGCCGCAGGCACCCGCACCGGACAACCGCATAGGTGCCGCAGGCACCCGCACCGGACAACCGCACAGGCGCCGCAGGCATCCACCAGACAACCGCACAAGCGCCGCAGGCCGAACCCCCCACCGAAGCCGCACATGCGCCGCAGGCACGCAGACCCAGCCGACACCGCAAAACCGCACAGGCACCCGCACCCCGCCAAAGCGCCGCAGGCACCCGCACCCCGCCAAAGCGCCGCAGGCATCCGCACCCCACCCGCCCACCCCCCGTCTCGTACCCTTGAGCCCGTGCAGGAACGACACGACGCCCCCCTCGCCCCGCTGACCACCTTCCGGCTGGGCGGTCCCGCGACCCGGCTGATCACCGCCACCACCGACGCCGAGGTGATCGCAGCGGTCCGCGAGGCCGACGACACCGGCACCGCGCTCCTGCTGATCGGCGGCGGCTCCAACCTGGTCATCGGCGACAAGGGCTTCCCCGGCACCGCACTCGTCATCGCCACCAAGGGCTTCGACCTCGACGGCACCCGCCTGGAACTCGCCGCCGGCGAGGTGTGGACCGACGCCGTCGCCCGCACCGTCGAAGCCGGACTCGCCGGCATCGAGTGCCTGGCCGGCATCCCGGGCTCGGCCGGCGCGACCCCCATCCAGAACGTCGGCGCGTACGGCCAGGAGGTCTCCTCGACCATCACCGAGGTGATCGCCTACGACCGCCACACCCGCGAGACGGTCACCGTCCCGAACGCCGACTGCGCCTTCTCGTACCGCCACAGCCGCTTCAAGGCCGACCCCGAGCGCTACGTCGTCCTCCGCGTCCGTTTCGAACTGGAGGACGCCGACGGCCTCTCCGGCCCCGTCAAGTACGCCGAGACGGCCCGCGCCCTCGGCGTCGAACCCGGCGACCGCGTCCCCCTCGCAGCGGCCCGCGAGACCGTCCTCAAACTGCGCGCCGGCAAGGGCATGGTCCTGGACCCCGAGGACCACGACACCTGGTCGGCCGGTTCCTTCTTCACCAACCCGATCCTCACCGACGCGCAGTTCGCCGCCTTCCACGCGCGTGTGCAGGAACGGCTCGGCGAGGGCGTCGAGCCCCCCGCCTACCCGGCGGGCGAAGGACACACCAAGACCTCCGCGGCCTGGCTGATCGACAAGGCGGGCTTCACCAAGGGATACGGCACGGGCCCCGCCCGCATCTCCACCAAGCACACCCTCGCCCTCACCAACCGCGGCGACGCCACCACGGAGGACCTGCTGGCGCTCGCCCGAGAGGTCGTCACCGGCGTCCACGAGGCGTTCGGCATCACCCTGGTCAACGAGCCGGTGACGGTCGGCGTCAGCCTGTAGCGCCGGCCCGTCCGCCGGGCGGACGGACAGGGCACAGGGCGTACGCCTAGTACGCCAGCCCCACCCCCTGCTTCACCGTCCCCGCGTCGTCGATCATCGCCAGCATGGCGTGCGCGACATCGGCGCGTGCGATGAAGCGGCCCTTGCGCGGGAAGCCGCCGACGACGGTGCGATAGCGGCCGGTGAGCGGCTTGTTCTGCAGCCGCGGTGGCCGTACGGACGTCCAGTCCGTGCCGCTGCGGGCCAGCTCGTCCTCCATGCCGCGCAGGTCGGTGTAGATGTCCTTCAGGACGGCCGACACCACACCGCGCATCGCACGGTCGAACGCGCCGTCGCCGTCAGGCGCCGGGCCGACGGGAGCGGCGCTGACCACGAGCAGCCGTCGTACGCGCTCGGTCTCCATGGCCCGCAGCACCGTACGGGTCAGCCGGGTGGCGACCCCGGCGTCCTTGCGGCTGCGTGCGCCCAGGCCGGAGAGGACGGCGTCCCGGCCGCTGACGGCGGCACGCAACTCGTCGGGGTCGGTGAGGTCGGCGCGGAACACCTCCAGTGCGTCCCCCGTGACGTCGAGCCGGGCCGGATCGCGGACCACGGCGGTCACCCGGTGGCCGGCGCCGAGGGCCTGACGCACGATCTCCCGGCCGATGCCGCCGGTGGCGCCGAAAACGGTGAGGTTCATGAGTGCTCCCGTACTCGGGATGGGTGGGTGAGTATTCACTCACCCCTGCTTCCTCCTAGAGTGGGTAATCACTCACTCACTCGTCAAGCCCGATTGGACGTCCCATGGAGCCGAAGCCGGCGCGTGTCCGCATCCTCGACGCCGCCCACGAGCTCATGCTCACCGTCGGACTCGCCCGCACCACCACCAAGGAGATCGCCCGGGCGGCCGGCTGTTCCGAAGCGGCCCTCTACAAGTACTTCGCGAGCAAGGAGGAGCTGTTCGTGCGTGTGCTCGCCGAGCGGCTGCCCCGGCTCACCCCGCTCCTGGCCGCCCTCACCGCCGAACCGGGACAGGGCACCCTGGAGGGCAACCTCACAGAGATCGCCCGCCAGGCCGCGCTCTTCTACGAGCAGAGCTTCCCGATCGCCGCGTCCCTGTACGCCGAGCCCCAGCTCAAACGGCGCCACGACGACGCCCTGCGCACCCTCGGCGCCGGCCCGCACCGGCCCATCGAGGACCTGGACGCCTACCTGCGAGCCGAACAGGCCCTCGGCCGCGTCCGCGCCGACGCCGACACCTTCGCCGCCGCCTCCCTCCTGCTGGGCGCCTGCGCACAGCGCGCGTTCGCCTACGACATGACCGGCACGGGGGAGCGGCCGCCGGTCGACGCGTTCGCCGCACGGCTCGCGAGGACACTGCTCGGCGGAATCTCCGTTGCGCCCACGCGCGCGTGACCCTCACGCTGGGCGCATGACAAGCACCCGGACGGCCGCCTCGCAGAGCACCGTATGCGGCTGAGGCTGCGCGAGTTCCGACCCCGCACCGGACCACACGCCTACCGCGTCGTCCAGCCCCGGCACCCCTTGCGGCACACCTCCCTGCGCGCTCCCGACCCCATCGGCCTGCTGCTCGGTGACCACGACGGACTGAGCAGGCTGTCGGGCCTGTTCTCCTTCGCCGCCTGCTCCCCGCGCACCATCGTCCATGTGCCGCTGCGCGACGGCGTGCCGCCCGACGAGGGCGTCGGCGAACTGGTGGACCTCGTCCTGGTCCACCACGGCCTCGGCCTGCGCGCGGGCCAGTGGCCGGAACTGCGGCGCAGACTACGGCAGGGCACCCCGCTCACCGTCCGCACCGACGAGGCGCGCACCGCGCGGGACGCCGCCGCGTGGTGCACACGCCAGGAGCGGACCGGTTCCCGGGACGCGCTGAGGCACGCCACGCACGCGCGTACGCTCTTTTTCTTCGGTGACCGCGACCTGTTCGCCGACACCGCGGTCCGGCTCGCCCATGCGGCGGGCCACGGGCCGCTTCAGAAGGGTGTCGGCGAGGGGCGCACGGCGTACATGGGATCGATCTGCCCCCTGGACGACCCGCCCGGCGGTGGGCATCCGGTCGAGGTGCTGATCTGCTTCAAGGCATATCCGCCCTATGCCCACTTCAGGCCGCCGGGCGGGCCAGCCACTCGTCCACGCCGGCCAGCAGCCGTGCCCTGACGTCCTCCGGGGCGGCCGAGCCCCGGACCGACTGGCGGGCCAGCTCGGCGAGTTCGGCGTCCGAGAAACCGTGGGCCTGACGGGCGATCTCGTACTGCGCGGCCAGCCGGGAACCGAACAGAAGCGGGTCGTCGGCGCCCAGCGCCATCGCCACACCGGCGTCGTACAGCGTCCGCAGCGGAACGTCCTCCGGCTTCTCGTACACGCCCAGCGCCACGTTCGAAGCGGGACAGACCTCGCACGTCACACCCCGCTCCGCGAGCCGCCTCAACAGCCGGGGGTCCTCCGCGGCACGCACCCCGTGCCCGATCCGGTTCGCGTCCAGGTCGTCGAGACAGTCCCGTACCGATGAAGGACCCGTCAGCTCCCCGCCGTGCGGCGCCGACAGCAGCCCGCCCTCGCGGGCGATCGCGAACGCCCGGTCGAAGTCCCTCGCCATGCCCCGGCGTTCGTCGTTGGACAGCCCGAAGCCGACCACACCACGGTCCGCGTACCGCACCGCCAGCCGGGCCAGCGTCCGTGCGTCCAGAGGATGCTTCATCCGGTTCGCGGCGACCAGCACCCGCATCCCGAGCCCGGTCTCCCTCGAGGTCGTCTCCACCGCGTCCAGGATGATCTCCAGCGCCGGGATCAGACCGCCCAGACGGGGCGCGTACGAGGTCGGGTCGACCTGGATCTCCAGCCACCCCGAGCCGTCCTTGAGATCCTCCTCGGCGGCCTCCCGCACCAGACGCTGGATGTCCTCGGGCTCCCTCAGGCACGAGCGTGCCGCGTCGTACAGCCGCTGGAAGCGGAACCAGCCCCGCTCGTCCGTCGCCCGCAGCCTCGGCGGCTCCCCGCTGGTCAGCGCCTCGGTCAGGGCGTCGGGCAGTCGCACACCGTGCTTGTCGGCCAGCTCCAGCACGGTGGTGGGCCGCATCGACCCGGTGAAGTGCAGATGCAGATGGGCCTTCGGCAGCTCAGAGACATCACGTACACGCTCCATTCGAGGATCCTGCCGTACGCCCCAGCCGTCCCGGAAGCGGATTCCCCGTACGTGGTCTTGCTCGCACGAAAAAACGGACCCCCTCGCACGAGGGGGTCCGCATCCGTCCGCACAGGTCAGTCCTGCGCCTCCGCCAGCAGCTTCTGGATCCGGCTGACACCCTCGACGAGATCCTCGTCACCCAGGGCGTACGACAGCCGCAGATAACCCGGTGTGCCAAAGGCCTCGCCGGGGACGACCGCGACCTCGGCCTCCTCCAGGATCAGCGCGGCCAGCTCCACGGTGTCCTGCGGCCGCTTGCCGCGGATCTCCTTGCCGAGCAGGCCCTTGACCGAGGGGTACGCGTAGAAGGCGCCCTCGGGCTCCGGGCAGACCACGCCGTCGATCTCGTTGAGCATCCGCACGATGGTCTTGCGCCGCCGGTCGAAGGCCTCGCGCATCGTCGCGACGGCCTCCAGGTCGCCGGAGACGGCGGCCAGCGCCGCGACCTGGGCGACGTTCGACACGTTCGACGTGGCGTGCGACTGCAGGTTGGTGGCGGCCTTGACGACGTCCTTCGGGCCGATGACCCAGCCCACGCGCCAGCCCGTCATCGCGTACGTCTTCGCGACACCGTTGACCACGATGCACTTGTCGCGCAGCTCGGGCAGCAGCGCGGGCAGGGACACGGAGACCGCGTCGCCGTACACCAGGTGCTCGTAGATCTCGTCGGTCAGCACCCACAGGCCGTGCTCGACGGCCCAGCGGCCGATCGCCTCGGTGTCGGCCTCGGAGTACACCGCGCCGGTCGGGTTGGACGGCGACACGAACAGGACGACCTTGGTCTTCTCCGTGCGGGCGGCCTCGAGCTGCTCGACCGAGACGCGGTAGCCGGTGGTCTCGTCGGCGACGACCTCCACCGGAACACCGCCCGCGAGCCGGATCGACTCCGGGTACGTCGTCCAGTACGGCGCCGGGACGATGACCTCGTCGCCCGGGTCGAGGATCGCGGCGAAGGCCTCGTAGATGGCCTGCTTGCCACCGTTGGTGACAAGGATCTGCGAGACGTCGGGCTCCCAGCCGGAGTCGCGCAGAGTCTTCGCGGCGATCGCGGCCTTCAGCTCGGGCAGACCGCCGGCCGGGGTGTACCGGTGGTACTTCGGGTTCTTGCAGGCCTCGACGGCCGCCTCGACGATGTAGTCCGGGGTCGGGAAATCGGGCTCACCGGCGCCGAAGCCGATCACCGGACGCCCGGCGGCCTTGAGGGCCTTGGCCTTGGCGTCCACGGCGAGGGTGGCGGACTCGGAGATCGCGCCGACTCGGGCGGAGACCCGGCGCTCGGTGGGAGGGGTTGCAGCGCTCATGGGGCCCATCGTTTCAGACCGGAAACGGCCCCGGCACGCGGGTTTCACGTACTGAACATGTGTGGGTCGGCCACTGAACACCTGTCCGGAATCAGCCGGTGGCCTGGGTGATCTTCCATCGGTTTTCCGGCGATCTTCCTCCGCCAAGGCCCCTACGGGCGCTTTCTGTTCGACGATGCGCTCCGGACCACGTACACTCTCACCTCGTTGGCCATCAGCAGCCGCGCCGCAGGCGGTGCACACCGAGCACCCGGTCGGATGCGGTACGTTGGGGGACACACAAAGGGTCGTAGCTCAATTGGTAGAGCACCGGTCTCCAAAACCGGCGGTTGGGGGTTCAAGTCCCTCCGGCCCTGCTACACACACCTTCGCCAGGATGTGTGCGCATGTACGTACAGCAATGCAACGCCGTGCGGCTCAGACCGGGCGCGGCACGGCCACGACCCGGGAACAGGTGAGGACGAATGGCGGACGCCGTGGGCTCCATCGACACGCCTGACGCCCAGGACGAGGCGCAGGAGTCGAAGAAGAAGGCCCGCAAGGGCGGTAAGCGGGCCAAGAAGGGTCCGTTCAAGAGGCTTGCCCTCTTCTACCGCCAGATCATCGCCGAGCTCCGCAAGGTCGTCTGGCCTACGCGCAACCAGCTGACGTCGTACACCACCGTGGTGATCTTCTTCGTCGCCGTCATGATCGCCCTGGTGACCGTGATTGACTATGGGCTCAACCACGCGGCCAAGTACGTCTTCGGCTGAGCCGAGAGCGAAGGGCGCCGAGGTACCCGGCGCCCCTTTCGCATGTTCCACCCCTATGTATCCAGGAAGAAGCAGCCACCGTGTCTGACACGAACCTGAACGACGACGCCATCGAGCCGGACGAGTCCGTGGACGACGAGCTCGACATCGTCGAGGGCGCGGACGAGCAGGACGAGTTCGAGGCTGCCGAGGCCGAGGCGGGGGAGCCGGCCGAGGAGGCCGCCCTGCAGGTCGTGGACGAGGACGAGACCGCCGAGGAAGAGATCGCGGAGGAGGAGTCCGAGCCGGTCGACCCGGTCGAGGCCCTCCGCGAGGAGCTGCGCTCCCTGCCCGGCGAGTGGTACGTCATCCACACCTACGCCGGCTACGAGAACCGCGTGAAGACCAACCTGGAGCAGCGCGCCGTCTCGCTGAACGTCGAGGACTACATCTTCCAGGCCGAGGTGCCGCAGGAAGAGGTCGTCCAGATCAAGAACGGCGACCGCAAGACGATCAAGCAGAACAAGCTCCCGGGCTATGTCCTGGTCCGCATGGACCTGACGAACGAGTCCTGGGGTGTCGTCCGCAACACCCCCGGCGTCACCGGCTTCGTGGGCAACGCCTACGACCCGTACCCGCTGACCCTGGACGAGATCGTCAAGATGCTCGCCCCGGAGGCCGAGGAGAAGGCCGCCCGCGAGGCCGCCGAGGCCGAGGGCAAGCCCGCTCCGCAGCGCAAGGTCGAGGTCCAGGTGCTGGACTTCGAGGTCGGCGACTCGGTCACCGTCACCGACGGCCCCTTCGCCACGCTGCAGGCGACCATCAACGAGATCAACCCCGACTCGAAGAAGGTCAAGGGTCTGGTGGAGATCTTCGGCCGCGAGACGCCGGTCGAGCTTTCGTTCGACCAGATCCAGAAGAACTAGCAGCTTCTGGACGGACCGCTTCCGCGCAGGTCAGGCGAACGCTCGAGCGGCCGCCTGACCTGCTCGGTTTTTAGCCGCGCATCTATACCCGTTATCGTTGTGCGGTATGCCTTCATCCGGGACGCGACCCGGGTGGGGGCACGCCTCAATCGAAAGGACCCGGAGAGCAATGCCTCCCAAGAAGAAGAAGGTCACGGGGCTCATCAAGCTCCAGATCAACGCCGGTGCGGCGAACCCGGCTCCGCCGGTCGGCCCCGCGCTGGGCCAGCACGGCGTCAACATCATGGAGTTCTGCAAGGCGTACAACGCCGCGACCGAGTCGCAGCGTGGCTGGGTGATCCCGGTGGAGATCACGGTCTACGAGGACCGTTCCTTCACCTTCATCACCAAGACGCCGCCGGCCGCCAAGATGATCCTCAAGGCCGCGGGTGTGGAGAAGGGCTCCGGCGAGCCGCACAAGACCAAGGTCGCCAAGATCACCGAGGCGCAGGTCCGCGAGATCGCCCAGACCAAGCTCCCCGACCTCAACGCCAACGACCTGGACGCCGCCGCGAAGATCATCGCCGGTACCGCGCGCTCCATGGGCGTCACGGTCGAGGGCTGAGTCCCAACCCCCCGTACATCAGCAGAAGTGGCAGGGCCTGCTCGGCCCGGACCACGACTCCTAAGAATCAACAGGAGCAGTAGTGAGCAAGCGCAGCAAGTCTCTCCGCGCTGCGGACGCCAAGGTCGACCGGGAGAAGCTCTACGCCCCGCTCGAGGCCGTCCGTCTCGCCAAGGAGACCTCCACGACCAAGTTCGACGGCACCGTCGAGGTCGCCTTCCGTCTGGGTGTCGACCCGCGCAAGGCCGACCAGATGGTCCGTGGCACCGTGAACCTTCCGCACGGCACCGGTAAGACCGCCCGGGTCCTGGTCTTCGCGACCGGTGACCGTGCTGCGGCCGCGGAGGCCGCGGGCGCCGACATCGTCGGCTCCGACGAACTGATCGACGAGGTCTCGAAGGGCCGCCTGGACTTCGACGCCGTCGTCGCCACCCCGGACCTCATGGGCAAGGTCGGCCGTCTCGGCCGTGTGCTCGGTCCCCGCGGTCTCATGCCGAACCCCAAGACCGGCACCGTGACCCCGGACGTGGCGAAGGCCGTCAACGACATCAAGGGCGGCAAGATCGAGTTCCGCGTCGACAAGCACTCGAACCTGCACTTCATCATCGGCAAGGTGTCGTTCGACGACAGCAAGCTGGTGGAGAACTACGGCGCCGCGCTGGAGGAGATCCTCCGTCTGAAGCCGTCCGCCGCCAAGGGTCGCTACATCAAGAAGGCCGCGATCAGCACCACGATCGGCCCCGGCATCCCGGTCGACCCGAACCGCACCCGCAACCTCCTCGTCGAGGAGGACCCGGCCGCCGTCTGATCCTGACGGCAGTCGCGCGTACGCGTTTTTCCACGAGCCCCGCAACCTGAGTGGTGCGGGGCTCGTCCCTTTTCCCGGACGGGTGTCAGTGCTCTGCGTTAGCGTCGGGGCACAGCAATCGCATAGGGGTGGGGGACCGATGAAGAGCACGACCGTGCGCCGGGTGAGCCTTTCGATCGCAGCGGTGACCGCGCTGTCGGGCGTGGCCGCCTGCAGTTCCCCGGGCTCCTCCGGCAAGGGCGAGGGGGCCTCCGGCAAGGGCGTGACGCACGTCAGCCCCATAGCGGCCCTGCGCACCGCCGAGAAGTCCACCGACGGCGCCGATTCGGCGAAGGTGGAGTCCACGACCACCATGGGCTCCCTGATGTCCATGACGGGCAACGGAGCCCTGCGCTGGGCGGACGGTCTCACCGGCAACATGACCATCACGTACACCGGCGGCACCATCGCGGACACCATGCGCCGGCTCGGCACCACGTCGATGGAGGCCCGCTATCTGCCCGACGCCTACTACGCGAAGATGGGCGACAAGTTCGCCCGGCAGGCGGGCGGCAAGCACTGGCTCCGGTACGGCTACGCGGACCTCGCCGCGCTCGGCGGCAGCTCCGGCGCGTACCTCAAGGACCAGATGCAGAACACGACCCCCAACCAGTCGGTGAAGCTGCTGCTGGCCTCCGGGGACGTCAAGAAGGTCGGCACCGAGAAGGTGCGCGGCGTCGACACCACGCACTATGCGGGCACGGTGGACGTCGCCGACCTCGCCCGCAAGAACTCCAACCTCACCGCGAGCCAGCTCGCCGGCCTGAAGAAGCAGCTCACCCAGGCCGGTGTCAGCACCGAGTCCGTCGACATCTGGGTCGACGACCAGAACCTCCTGGTCAAGAAGGTCGAGAAGGGCCGTATGTCGGCCGGGGAGTACACCCAGACCGCGTACTACAGCGACTACGGCGTGAAGGTCTTTGCCACCGAGCCGCCCGCGAGCGACACCGAGGACTTCACGCAGCTGATGAAGAAGCAGGGCTGGACACCGGGCAGCAGCGACACCGCGAGCGGATCCGGCAGCAGCTCCTGAGGCCGCGGGGGCTGCTGATGTCCCGGGGAATACGGAAGACTCCCGCAGCCTCCTGAGGTTAGGCTCGCCTCCTTACTGTGTATCAGCCATGCATTCCATGGGGGGAATCAATGAGGACTTCCGTACGCGTTTCAGCGCGCCGTAAAGCGACGGGGGCCGGGCTCGCGGCCCTGCTGCTCGCCGGCGGAGCGGTCGGCTGTCAGAAGAGCGACTCCGCCGAGTCGCCCGCGATGACTCCGGCGGCGGCCGTCGCCAGGGCGGCGAAGAACAGCGAGGAGATCAAGTCCGTCCACTACCGGATGAAGGGCAAGGTCCCGGGCGAGGGACGGGTCACCGCCGAGGCGGCCATGAGCATGAAGCCGCTGGCCATGAGCATGAAGATGACGGCCCCGGACCAGGCCACCGAGGGCCCCGTCGAGATCCGCCTCGTCGGCAAGGCCATGTACATCGGCGGGAACGCCTCCATGGCCAAGGAGATGGACGGCAAGAGCTGGATCAAGCTCGACATGTCCGCGCTCGGCGGCGGCAAGGGGCTGAACGCGGATCAGCTGGGCGCCGGCCAGGCCAACCAGAACCCGGCGGCCAACTCCACCTTCCTCACCGGCTCCAAGAACGTGAAGAAGGTCGGCACCGAGACCGTCGAGGGCGTGAAGACCACCCACTACGAGGGCAAGGTCACCGTCGCCGAGCTCAAGGCCTCGCTCAAGGAGAAGGACAAGACCGTCAACACGACCGTCCGGGAACAGCGTGAGAAGAGCCTCGACCAGTTCGAGAAGATGGGCGTCGACGCGTTCACCATGGACATGTGGATCGACGGCGACGACCACACCAAGCAGTTCCGGATGCGCGGCGAGGCCGACAAGGGACCGCTCGACCTGACCTTCACGTTCCTCGACATCAACAAGCCGGTGCAGGTCACGGCCCCGCCGGCCAAGGACACCGCCGACCTCGCCGCGATGATGAAGGGCGCCCAGAGCTGACCCGTACGGGCGGATTTGCTCGACGGCCGTCCGGTCCCGTACTCTCCTGAGGAAGCCAAAGACCGCTGGTCGTTGCCGTGCGCTCCTGGAGGGTGCGGTGGCCGAAGGATCCGCTGAACCGCGGACGACCCGCGCAGGTGACTGTGGAAGTGCTCCCGGAGTTCGCAGCTGGCGCTGTGATGATCCGGTAGAGCTACGCCCCGTGCGCCTGCGCCGGGGCGTTTCGTTTTCCCAGCCCCTTCCGAGCGGTCGTCATCACCCGGAAGGAGGCCGACGCTCATGGCAAGGCCCGACAAGGCTGCCGCGGTGGCCGAGCTCACGGAGCAGTTCCGTAGCTCAAGCGCCGCTGTGCTGACCGAGTACCGGGGTCTCACCGTGGCGCAGCTCAAGACGCTGCGCCGCTCGCTCGGTGAGAACGCCCAGTACGCCGTGGTGAAGAACACGCTGACCAAGATTGCGGCCAACGAGGCCGGGATCTCGACGCTCGACGACCTGTTCAACGGTCCGACGGCGGTCGCCTTCGTCACCGGTGACCCGGTGGAGTCGGCGAAGGGTCTTCGTGACTTCGCCAAGGACAACCCGAACCTCGTCATCAAGGGCGGTGTCCTTGACGGCAAGGCGCTGTCCGCCGACGAGATCAAGAAGCTTGCGGACCTCGAGTCCCGCGAGGTTCTGCTCGCCAAGCTGGCGGGCGCCCTGAAGGGCAAGCAGACGCAGGCTGCACAGCTCTTCCAGGCGCTTCCGACGAAGCTCGTCCGCACCGTGGACGCCCTTCGCGCCAAGCAGGACGAGCAGGGCGGTGCCGAGTAACTCGGCTCGCGCATTGACCGCCGCCTGAGGCTCCCCGCCCAAGGAGCGGTCACAGCGGGCCGAACGTACGCCCGCCAGACATGTACATCCCGGCACCAGCCGAAATTAGTGGAAGGAAAGCCATCGTGGCTCTCACCCAGGACGAACTGCTCGCCGAGTTCGAGGGCATGACCCTCATCCAGCTCTCCGAGTTCGTGAAGGCGTTCGAGGAGAAGTTCGACGTCACCGCCGCTGCCGCGGCCGTCGTCGCCGCCCCGGCTGCCGGCGGTGCCGCCGGTGGTGCCGAGGCCGTCGAGGAGAAGGACGAGTTCGACGTCATCCTCACCGGCGCCGGCGACAAGAAGATCCAGGTCATCAAGGTCGTGCGTGAGCTGACCTCGCTGGGCCTGAAGGAGGCCAAGGACCTCGTGGACGGCGCCCCGAAGCCCGTTCTCGAGAAGGTCGCCAAGGACGCCGCGGACAAGGCCAAGGAGGCCCTCGAGGGCGCCGGCGCCTCCGTCGACGTCAAGTAAGGCTTCTTCGGCCCCCCAGGGGCTGTAACGCCTGAGCTCTGAAGAGCGATCATCCATCCGGGTGGTCGCTCTTCGGCGTTCCTGGGCGCCGGGTGGTGGCTGCCTTGCACCCTCGGGTGTGCGGAGTATGGTGATCTTCGTCGTGCCTCCAAGCACCCCAGGTGGTATGTGGTTTGGGCCATGGGGGCCTTGACGAACCGCACGCAGCGCGCAATTCTCAGGACGCGTCGTCACAAGGATCCGAATCCGAGGCATGGATCGACGATGAAGAGGGCAGTATCAACGTGCATTGAGGGCGTGGGCTTGCCGCAGGTGTTGAGAACAACGAGGGTCTCCGAAAACCGGGGCTGGACATCAGTGTGCCGAGTGGCTACACTGACCCTTTGCGCTGCCTGTTAGCTGTCCCCTGCCCGTCACCAGGGGCATGCCCTCGCTTGAACACCGACGATCAGAACGTCCCTGACCTGGCCTTTCGGCTAAATCGGGGAGTCCTGTCTCTGTGTGTGGGAGAGGGACCGGTACGCGCGTAGTGAGTCCGAGCCCTCGGAAGGACCCCCTCTTGGCCGCCTCGCGCACTGCCTCGACCGCGAATACGAACAACGGTGCCAGCACCGCCCCGCTGCGCATCTCCTTTGCAAAGATCAAGGAGCCCCTCGAGGTTCCCAACCTGCTCGCGCTGCAGACCGAGAGCTTTGACTGGCTGCTCGGGAACACCGCCTGGCAGAGTCGGGTCGAGGCGGCTCTGGAGTCCGGTCAGGACGTCCCCACCAAGTCCGGTCTGGAGGAGATCTTCGAGGAGATCTCTCCGATCGAGGACTTCTCCGGGTCGATGTCGCTGACGTTCCGCGACCACCGTTTCGAGCCGCCGAAGAACAGCATCGACGAGTGCAAGGAGCGCGACTTCACGTACGCCGCTCCGCTCTTCGTGACGGCTGAGTTCACCAACAACGAGACCGGCGAGATCAAGTCCCAGACGGTCTTCATGGGCGACTTCCCGCTCATGACGAACAAGGGCACCTTCGTCATCAACGGCACCGAGCGTGTCGTGGTGTCGCAGCTGGTCCGTTCGCCCGGCGTCTACTTCGACTCCTCCATCGACAAGACGTCCGACAAGGACATCTTCTCCGCCAAGATCATCCCGTCCCGGGGTGCCTGGCTGGAGATGGAGATCGACAAGCGCGACATGGTCGGTGTGCGCATCGACCGCAAGCGCAAGCAGTCCGTGACCGTTCTGCTCAAGGCTCTCGGTTGGACGACCGAGCAGATCCTGGAGGAGTTCGGCGAGTACGAGTCCATGCGCGCCACCCTGGAGAAGGACCACACCCAGGGCCAGGACGACGCGCTGCTCGACATCTACCGCAAGCTGCGCCCGGGCGAGCCCCCGACGCGTGAGGCCGCGCAGACGCTGCTCGAGAACCTCTACTTCAACCCGAAGCGCTACGACCTCGCCAAGGTCGGCCGCTACAAGGTCAACAAGAAGCTGGGTGCGGACGCTCCGCTGGACGCGGGCATCCTGACCGTCGAGGACATCATCTCGACGATCAAGTACCTGGTGAAGCTGCACGCGGGCGAGACCGAGACCGTTGGCGACAGCGGCCAGTCGATCGTCGTCGAGACCGACGACATCGACCACTTCGGCAACCGTCGTCTGCGCAGCGTCGGCGAGCTCATCCAGAACCAGGTCCGCACGGGTCTGGCTCGTATGGAGCGCGTCGTCCGCGAGCGCATGACGACCCAGGACGTCGAGGCGATCACGCCGCAGACCCTGATCAACATCCGGCCGGTCGTCGCCTCCATCAAGGAGTTCTTCGGCACCAGCCAGCTGTCGCAGTTCATGGACCAGAACAACCCGCTGTCGGGTCTCACCCACAAGCGCCGTCTGTCGGCTCTTGGCCCGGGTGGTCTCTCCCGTGAGCGGGCCGGCTTCGAGGTCCGTGACGTGCACCCGTCCCACTACGGCCGCATGTGCCCGATCGAGACGCCCGAAGGCCCGAACATCGGTCTGATCGGCTCGCTCGCCTCCTACGGCCGTGTCAACGCGTTCGGCTTCGTCGAGACGCCGTACCGCAAGGTCGTCGACGGTCAGGTCACCGACGAGGTGGACTACCTGACGGCCGACGAGGAGGACCGCTTCGTCATCGCGCAGGCCAACGCCACGCTCAACGACGACATGCGGTTCGCCGAGAACCGGGTGCTGGTCCGCCGCCGTGGCGGTGAGGTCGACTACGTCGCCGGTGACGACGTGGACTACATGGACGTCTCGCCGCGCCAGATGGTGTCGGTCGCGACCGCCATGATCCCGTTCCTCGAGCACGACGACGCCAACCGTGCCCTCATGGGCGCGAACATGATGCGTCAGGCCGTGCCCCTGATCAAGAGCGAGTCCCCGCTCGTCGGCACCGGCATGGAGTACCGCTCCGCCGTCGACGCCGGCGACGTGGTCAAGGCCGAGAAGGCGGGTGTGGTCCAGGAGGTCTCCGCGGACTACATCACCACCGCCAACGACGACGGCACGTACATCACGTACCGCCTGGCCAAGTTCGCCCGCTCCAACCAGGGCACCTCGGTCAACCAGAAGGTCATCGTCAACGAGGGCGACCGGATCATCGAGGGCCAGGTCCTCGCCGACGGCCCGGCCACCCAGAACGGCGAGATGGCGCTGGGCAAGAACCTGCTCGTGGCGTTCATGCCGTGGGAGGGTCACAACTACGAGGACGCGATCATCCTGTCGCAGCGCCTCGTGCAGGACGACGTCCTCTCCTCGATCCACATCGAGGAGCACGAGGTCGACGCCCGTGACACCAAGCTCGGCCCCGAGGAGATCACCCGGGACATCCCGAACGTCTCCGAGGAGGTGCTCGCCGACCTCGACGAGCGCGGCATCATCCGCATCGGCGCCGAGGTCATCGCCGGCGACATCCTCGTCGGCAAGGTGACCCCGAAGGGCGAGACCGAGCTGACCCCGGAGGAGCGCCTGCTGCGCGCGATCTTCGGTGAGAAGGCCCGTGAGGTCCGTGACACCTCGCTGAAGGTGCCGCACGGCGAGACCGGCAAGGTCATCGGCGTCCGCGTCTTCGACCGCGAGGAGGGCGACGAGCTTCCCCCCGGTGTGAACCAGCTCGTGCGCGTGTACGTGGCGCAGAAGCGCAAGATCACCGACGGTGACAAGCTCGCCGGCCGGCACGGCAACAAGGGTGTCATCTCGAAGATCCTGCCCATCGAGGACATGCCGTTCCTCGAGGACGGAACTCCGGTCGACATCATCCTCAACCCGCTGGGTGTGCCGTCCCGAATGAACCCGGGACAGGTGCTCGAGATCCACCTCGGCTGGCTCGCCAGCCGTGGCTGGGACGTCTCCGGTCTCGCCGACGAGTGGGCGCAGCGCCTGCAGGCCATCGGCGCCGACCAGGTCGACCCGGGCACGAACGTCGCGACCCCCGTCTTCGACGGTGCGCGCGAGGACGAGCTCGCGGGTCTGCTGCAGCACACCATCCCGAACCGCGACGGCGAGCGCATGGTGCTCCCGTCCGGCAAGGCGCGGCTGTTCGACGGCCGTAGCGGTGAGCCGTTCCCGGAGCCGATCTCGGTCGGCTACATGTACATCCTGAAGCTGCACCACCTGGTCGACGACAAGCTGCACGCGCGTTCGACCGGCCCGTACTCGATGATCACCCAGCAGCCGCTGGGTGGTAAGGCCCAGTTCGGTGGCCAGCGGTTCGGCGAGATGGAGGTGTGGGCGCTGGAGGCATACGGCGCCGCATACGCCCTCCAGGAGCTGCTGACCATCAAGTCCGACGACGTCACCGGCCGCGTGAAGGTCTACGAGGCCATCGTCAAGGGCGAGAACATCCCCGAGCCCGGCATCCCCGAGTCCTTCAAGGTGCTCATCAAGGAGATGCAGTCGCTCTGCCTGAACGTGGAGGTGCTGTCCAGCGACGGTATGTCCATCGAGATGCGTGACACCGACGAGGATGTCTTCCGCGCTGCGGAGGAGCTCGGCATCGACCTGTCCCGGCGCGAGCCGAGCAGCGTCGAAGAGGTCTGACGGGAGTCCGGCCGGAGGACCTGGTGAGGACCCTCCGGCCGGCCCCTGGACCCCCGTATCAGACCAAAGACTTACAACCCTGAGAGGGATTGACGCATAGTGCTCGACGTCAACTTCTTCGACGAGCTCCGGATCGGCCTGGCCACCGCTGACGACATCCGTCAGTGGAGCCACGGCGAGGTCAAGAAGCCCGAGACCATCAACTACCGCACCCTCAAGCCCGAAAAGGACGGACTCTTCTGCGAGAAGATCTTCGGTCCGACCCGGGACTGGGAGTGCTACTGCGGCAAGTACAAGCGTGTCCGGTTCAAGGGCATCATCTGTGAGCGCTGCGGCGTCGAGGTGACTCGCGCCAAGGTGCGCCGTGAGCGGATGGGCCACATCGAACTGGCCGCCCCCGTCACGCACATCTGGTACTTCAAGGGTGTCCCCTCGCGCCTCGGCTACCTGCTGGACCTGGCGCCCAAGGACCTCGAGAAGGTCATCTACTTCGCGGCGTACATGATCACGTACGTCGACGAGGAGCGCCGTACCCGCGACCTGCCCTCCCTGGAGGCGCACGTCTCGGTCGAGCGTCAGCAGATCGAGAACCGCCGGGACGCCGACCTGGAGGCCCGCGCCAAGAAGCTCGAGTCCGACCTGGCCGAGCTCGAGGCCGAGGGTGCCAAGGCCGATGTGCGCCGCAAGGTGCGCGAGGGCGCCGAGCGTGAGATGAAGCAGCTGCGCGACCGCGCGCAGCGCGAGATCGACCGACTCGACGAGGTGTGGACCCGGTTCAAGAACCTCAAGGTCCAGGACCTGGAGGGCGACGAGCTCCTCTACCGCGAGCTGCGTGACCGCTTCGGCACGTACTTCGACGGTTCGATGGGTGCCGCGGCGCTGCAGAAGCGCCTGGAGTCCTTCGACCTGGAGGAGGAGGCCGAGCGCCTCCGCGAGATCATCCGCACCGGCAAGGGCCAGAAGAAGACCCGCGCCCTGAAGCGGCTGAAGGTCGTGTCTGCCTTCCTGCAGACCTCCAACAGCCCCAAGGGCATGGTCCTCGACTGCGTCCCGGTCATCCCGCCGGACCTGCGTCCGATGGTGCAGCTGGACGGTGGCCGCTTCGCGACCTCCGACCTGAACGACCTGTACCGCCGTGTGATCAACCGGAACAACCGACTGAAGCGGCTTCTCGACCTCGGTGCGCCCGAGATCATCGTGAACAACGAGAAGCGCATGCTCCAGGAGGCCGTGGACGCCCTCTTCGACAACGGTCGTCGTGGTCGCCCGGTCACGGGCCCCGGCAACCGTCCGCTGAAGTCCCTCAGCGACATGCTGAAGGGTAAGCAGGGCCGTTTCCGTCAGAACCTGCTCGGTAAGCGAGTCGACTACTCGGCGCGTTCCGTGATCGTCGTCGGTCCGCAGCTGAAGCTGCACCAGTGCGGTCTGCCGAAGGCGATGGCGCTGGAGCTCTTCAAGCCGTTCGTGATGAAGCGCCTGGTGGACCTGAACCACGCGCAGAACATCAAGAGCGCCAAGCGCATGGTGGAGCGCGGCCGCACCGTCGTGTACGACGTCCTCGAAGAGGTCATCGCCGAGCACCCGGTGCTGCTGAACCGTGCTCCCACCCTGCACCGCCTCGGCATCCAGGCCTTCGAGCCGCAGCTGGTCGAGGGCAAGGCCATCCAGATCCACCCGCTCGTCTGCACCGCGTTCAACGCGGACTTCGACGGTGACCAGATGGCCGTGCACCTGCCGCTGTCCGCGGAGGCGCAGGCCGAGGCCCGCATCCTGATGCTGTCCTCGAACAACATCCTCAAGCCCGCCGACGGCCGTCCGGTGACGATGCCGACCCAGGACATGGTCCTCGGTCTGTTCTTCCTCACCACCGACGGCGAGATGCGCAACGTCAAGGGCGAGGAGCGCTCCTTCGCGTCCGTCGCCGAGGCGATCATGGCGTTCGACGCCGGCGAGCTCTCGCTGCAGTCGCGCGTGGACATCCGCTTCCCGGTGGGCACCATCCCGCCGCGCGGCTGGACCCCGCCGGCGCAGGAGGAGGGCGAGCCGGAGTGGCAGCAGGGTGACACCTTCCGGCTGCGGACGACCCTGGGCCGCGCGCTCTTCAACGAGCTGCTGCCCGAGGACTACCCGTTCGTCGACTACGAGGTCGGCAAGAAGCAGCTCTCCGAGATCGTCAACGACCTCGCCGAGCGCTACCCCAAGGTCATCGTGGCGGCGACGCTCGACAACCTGAAGGCGGCGGGCTTCTACTGGGCGACCCGTTCCGGTGTCACCGTGGCCATCTCCGACGTCGTCGTTCCCGAGGCGAAGAAGGAGATCGTCAAGGGCTACGAGGCGCAGGACGAGAAGGTCCAGAAGCAGTACGAGCGCGGTCTGATCACCAAGGACGAGCGCACGCAGGAGCTCATCGCGATCTGGACCAAGGCGACCAACGAGGTCGCCGAGGCGATGAACGACAACTTCCCGAAGACCAACCCGATCTTCATGATGGTGAACTCGGGTGCACGAGGCAACATGATGCAGATGCGTCAGATCGCCGGTATGCGTGGTCTGGTGTCGAACGCGAAGAACGAGACGATCCCGCGTCCGATCAAGGCGTCGTTCCGTGAGGGTCTGTCCGTGCTGGAGTACTTCATCTCCACGCACGGTGCCCGTAAGGGTCTGGCGGACACCGCTCTGCGTACCGCCGACTCGGGTTACCTGACCCGTCGTCTGGTGGACGTCTCGCAGGACGTCATCATCCGCGAGGAGGACTGCGGCACCGAGCGCGGCCTGAAGCTGCGGATCGCCAACCGCGGCGCCGACGGTGTGCTGCGCAAGGCGGACGACGTCGAGACCAGCGTCTACGCCCGCATGCTCGCCGAGGATGTCGTCATCGACGGCAAGGTGATCGCGCCGGCCAACGTGGACCTGGGCGACGTGCTCATCGACCAGCTGGTGCACCACGGTGTCGAGGAGGTCAAGACCCGCTCGATCCTGACCTGCGAGTCCCAGGTCGGCACCTGCGCCATGTGCTACGGCCGCTCGCTGGCCACCGGCAAGCTGGTCGACATCGGTGAGGCGGTCGGCATCATCGCCGCCCAGTCCATCGGTGAGCCCGGTACCCAGCTGACGATGCGTACCTTCCACACCGGTGGTGTGGCCGGTGACGACATCACCCAGGGTCTGCCGCGTGTCGTCGAGCTCTTCGAGGCCCGTACCCCGAAGGGTGTCGCCCCGATCTCCGAGGCCTCCGGCCGCGTCCGGATCGAGGAGACCGAGAAGACCAAGAAGATCGTCGTCACCCCGGACGACGGCAGCGACGAGACGGCGTACCCGATCTCGAAGCGCGCCCGTCTCCTGGTCAGCGAGGGCGAGCACGTCGAGGTGGGCCAGAAGCTCACCGTGGGTGCCACCAACCCGCACGACGTGCTGCGCATCCTGGGCCAGCGTGCCGTCCAGGTCCACCTGGTCGGCGAGGTCCAGAAGGTCTACAACTCGCAGGGTGTGTCGATCCACGACAAGCACATCGAGATCATCATCCGGCAGATGCTGCGCCGTGTGACGATCATCGAGTCCGGCGACGCCGAGCTGCTGCCCGGCGAGCTGGTCGAGCGCTCGAAGTTCGAGGTCGAGAACCGTCGTGTGGTCCAGGAAGGCGGCCACCCGGCCTCCGGCCGTCCGCAGCTGATGGGTATCACCAAGGCCTCGCTGGCGACCGAGTCGTGGCTGTCGGCGGCGTCCTTCCAGGAGACGACCAGGGTCCTCACGGACGCGGCGATCAACGCCAAGTCCGACTCCCTGATCGGCCTCAAGGAGAACGTCATCATCGGTAAGCTCATCCCGGCCGGTACGGGCCTGTCCCGCTACCGCAACATCCGGGTCGAGCCGACCGAGGAGGCCAAGGCCGCGATGTACTCGGCCGTCGGCTACGACGACATCGACTACTCGCCGTTCGGCACGGGCTCCGGCCAGGCCGTCCCGCTGGAGGACTACGACTACGGTCCGTACAACCAGTAAGCGAGCAGCTTGAGTTGAAGGGCGGTCACCCCGTTGGGGGTGGCCGCCCTTCGGCGTTCCCGCATACGCGGTTTCGCGATACGACCACAGGGTGATCCTCCAAGTTGCGGCGCGCCGGGAGTTGTCCGCGTCCCATCACGGGCGGGGCGGTCCCGGAGCGATGCCATGGGGAGAGCATGCGCCGCTGTCCGTGCGGAGCGGTGGCCGAAGGGCCCGGGCAGCTCGTGTGCCGGGCCTGCTTCACCCCGTACTCCCTGAGCGGCGGGGGCGTCGCACGCACCCGCCGGAAGAACACCCCGGAAGGGGTCGAACTGGGCTTCCCCACCGGGGTATTGAGCATCGCGGCGGGCACCGCGCGGGTCCTTGGCCGGGACGGGGACGGCGAGGCCGCCCGGCTGCTGGAGCCGTAGTGCCCGTGCCGGGCTTCGGCGTACGGCCGCTGCGAGAGCCGTCCGAACGCGACGTCGGCAGCTCGGTAACGGCCCGCGTCCAGCTGCCGCTCGGCGTCCTCGAGGGCCTGCCAGAGCTGTTCGTCGGAGGCTTCGACAGCTCCGGGGTCGTGGCGGGTTCCACGGGGTCGGGGGTACGGCCACCGCTTCCCGATGCGCCGACTCGGTCGCGTTCGCGACGTCCACGACGAAGTCCGCCGTCATGGCGTCGAGGGACAGCCGCGGTTCCCCGTCCGGCCCCGCCCGCTTCTCATGTCCATGACCTGTCAGCGTAGAAGCAGATGCTGCGGTCTGTGCCGAAAACGCCGCTTCGGCGCATCATGGAGTGACTCGGGGGTTCGGGGAGGTACTCGTGTCCAATCCGTCATGGCAGCCCTGGCAGTCCGGGCAGGGGGACTCGCAGCGGGCGCAGGACGTCCCGCAGTCGGGGCAGGACGTGCCCCGGCGGCCCTGGCAGCAGGCGGGTCTGCCTCAGCCGTGGCCGGGCGGCTCACCGCCGGTTCAGGGCTTCGGGCAGAGCTGGCAGGGGCAGACCGCTCCGTCCATGCTCGCCTCCCACGCCGACCGTGAGCGTGCCGTGGACGTGCTGCGGGCGGGGTACGGGGAGGGGCGGCTGGAGAAGGAGGAGTTCGACCGGCGGGTGGCGCGGGCGTACGCGGCCCGTACGGTGGGGGAGCTGGCCCTGCTGGTCGCCGATCTGCCGCAGGGCCCCGTGCCCGTCCATCAGGCCGCCCCGCACGTGCCCGCGACCTTTCTGCCGGTCCCGCCGCCCACGAACGGCAAGGCGGTCGGCTCCCTGGTCTGCGGGATCCTCACGTTCTTCACCGCCGGGATCACCGGCCTCCCCGCGGTCATCCTCGGCCACTCCGCCCGCAGCGAAATACAGCGCACCGGTGAGCGCGGCGAGGGCTTCGCCATGACCGGCCTCGTCCTGGGCTGGCTGTCGGTCGCCGGCTGGGCGCTGATCATCACCATCCTCATCGCGGCGGCTCTGGCCTCCGCGTGACCAGGGGCGAGCTGCGGTGACATAGCTCCTCGACGTGTCGGGAACGAGAATTCGAAGATCATGTACGGCGTAGGGTCTTGACATGCTTCGCATGGCGATGCGGGCGCGGCCCATTTGTTTTGACCGCAGCGTATGAGGTAGGTACGCTCAGACCTTGTGCCTGGGGTGTGCCCTGGCTCTCGTGCGTGCCTTCAACCGCATGGCGAGCCGTCATTGGCCACCGTAATCTGCGCCCTTTCCGCCTGGCGGCGGGAGTCTGCCGGATTCGACACACCCGACCGCGTGGGTCGGCGACGTTCCAGGTTAGCTGTACCCATCGGCACACAGAAACCGGAGAAGTAGTGCCTACGATCCAGCAGCTGGTCCGCAAGGGCCGGCAGGACAAGGTCGAGAAGAACAAGACGCCCGCACTCGAGGGTTCCCCTCAGCGTCGTGGCGTCTGCACGCGTGTGTTCACGACCACCCCGAAGAAGCCGAACTCGGCCCTGCGTAAGGTCGCGCGTGTGCGTCTGACCAGCGGGATCGAGGTCACCGCTTACATTCCGGGTGAGGGACACAACCTGCAGGAGCACTCCATCGTGCTCGTGCGCGGCGGCCGTGTGAAGGACCTGCCGGGTGTTCGCTACAAGATCATCCGTGGCTCCCTCGACACCCAGGGTGTCAAGAACCGCAAGCAGGCCCGTTCCCGCTACGGCGCCAAGAAGGAGAAGTAAGAATGCCTCGTAAGGGCCCCGCCCCGAAGCGCCCGGTCATCATCGACCCGGTCTACGGTTCTCCTCTGGTCACGTCGCTCATCAACAAGGTGCTGCTGAACGGCAAGCGCTCCACCGCCGAGCGCATCGTCTACGGCGCCATGGAGGGCCTGCGCGAGAAGACCGGCAACGACCCGGTCATCACGCTGAAGCGCGCTCTGGAGAACATCAAGCCGACCCTCGAGGTCAAGTCCCGCCGTGTCGGTGGCGCCACCTACCAGGTGCCGGTCGAGGTCAAGCCCGGCCGCGCCAACACCCTGGCGCTGCGCTGGCTGGTCGGTTACTCCCGCGCCCGTCGCGAGAAGACCATGACCGAGCGTCTGCTCAACGAGCTTCTCGACGCTTCGAACGGCCTCGGTGCGGCCGTCAAGAAGCGCGAGGACACGCACAAGATGGCCGAGTCCAACAAGGCCTTCGCGCACTACCGCTGGTAGTCGCTACCCACATCGAGACCGAGAGAAGACTGAAGCCTTATGGCTACCACTTCACTTGACCTGGCCAAGGTCCGCAACATCGGGATCATGGCCCACATCGACGCGGGCAAGACGACCACCACCGAGCGGATCCTGTTCTACACCGGCGTTTCGTACAAGATCGGTGAGGTCCACGACGGCGCTGCCACCATGGACTGGATGGAGCAGGAGCAGGAGCGTGGCATCACGATCACCTCTGCTGCCACCACCTGTCACTGGCCGCTGGAAGACGTCGACCACACCATCAACATCATCGACACGCCGGGCCACGTCGACTTCACCGTCGAGGTGGAGCGTTCGCTGCGCGTGCTCGACGGTGCCGTGACGGTGTTCGACGGCGTCGCCGGCGTTGAGCCCCAGTCCGAGACGGTGTGGCGTCAGGCGGACCGCTACGGCGTCCCCCGCATCTGCTTCGTCAACAAGCTCGACCGCACCGGTGCCGAGTTCCACCGCTGCGTCGACATGATCTCTGACCGCCTCGGCGCTCAGCCGATCGTGATGCAGCTCCCGATCGGTGCCGAGGCCGACTTCAAGGGCGTCGTCGACCTCGTGACGATGAAGGCCCTGGTCTGGTCCGCCGAGGCCACCAAGGGCGAGATGTACGACGTCGTCGACATCCCGGACACCCACGCCGAGGCCGCCGAGGAGTACCGCGGCAAGCTGCTCGAGGCCGTGGCCGAGAACGACGAAGAGATCATGGAGCTGTACCTGGAGGGCACCGAGCCCTCCGTGGAGCAGCTGTACGCCGCGATCCGTCGCATCACCATCGCGTCCGGCAAGTCCAAGGACACCACGGTCACCCCGGTGTTCTGCGGCACCGCGTTCAAGAACAAGGGCGTCCAGCCCCTGCTCGACGCGGTCGTGCGCTACCTCCCCTCCCCGCTCGACGTCGAGGCCATCGAGGGCCACGCCGTGAACGACCCGGAGGAGGTCGTCAAGCGCAAGCCGTCCGACGACGAGCCGCTGTCCGCGCTGGCGTTCAAGATCATGAGCGACCCGCACCTCGGCAAGCTCACCTTCGTCCGGGTCTACTCGGGCCGCCTGGAGTCCGGCACCGCCGTGCTGAACTCCGTCAAGGGCAAGAAGGAGCGCATCGGCAAGATCTACCGCATGCACGCGAACAAGCGTGAGGAGATCGACGCGGTGGGCGCCGGCGACATCATCGCCGTCATGGGTCTGAAGCAGACCACGACCGGTGAGACGCTGTGCGACGACAAGGCCCCGGTGATCCTGGAGTCCATGGACTTCCCGGCGCCGGTCATCCAGGTCGCCATCGAGCCGAAGTCCAAGGGCGACCAGGAGAAGCTGGGCGTCGCGATCCAGCGCCTGGCCGAGGAGGACCCGTCCTTCCAGGTCCACTCGGACGAGGAGACCGGCCAGACCATCATCGGTGGCATGGGCGAGCTGCACCTCGAGGTGCTGGTCGACCGTATGCGCCGTGAGTTCAAGGTCGAGGCCAACGTCGGCAAGCCGCAGGTCGCCTACCGCGAGACGATCCGCAAGGCCGTCGAGCGCGTGGACTACACCCACAAGAAGCAGACCGGTGGTACCGGTCAGTTCGCCAAGGTGCAGATCGCGATCGAGCCCATCGAGGGCGGCGACGCCTCGTACGAGTTCGTGAACAAGGTGACCGGTGGCCGCATCCCGAAGGAGTACATCCCTTCGGTGGACGCCGGTGCGCAGGAGGCCATGCAGTTCGGCATCCTCGCGGGCTACGAGATGACGGGCGTCCGCGTCACGCTCATCGACGGTGGCTACCACGAGGTCGACTCCTCCGAGCTCGCCTTCAAGATCGCCGGTTCGCAGGCCTTCAAGGAGGCCGCGCGCAAGGCCAGCCCCGTGCTGCTCGAGCCGATGATGGCCGTCGAGGTCACCACGCCCGAGGACTACATGGGTGAGGTCATCGGCGACATCAACTCCCGCCGTGGTCAGATCCAGGCCATGGAGGAGCGGGCCGGTGCCCGCGTCGTGAAGGGCCTCGTGCCCCTCTCGGAGATGTTCGGTTACGTCGGCGACCTGCGCAGCAAGACGTCCGGCCGTGCGAGCTACTCCATGCAGTTCGACTCCTACGCCGAGGTTCCGCGGAACGTCGCCGAGGAGATCATCGCGAAGGCCAAGGGCGAGTAACGCACCTGCGTTTAACGCACCGCGTTCACACGCCTTAGGCTTGACCCCGGAGCCTCACGGGTCGTTCCTCCATATTCGTGGCGGAATGACCCGGGGCCCGGGATTTGACAGCAAAGATCACCTGGCGCCGATTGAACCAAGGCGTACAGAACCACTCCACAGGAGGACCCCAGTGGCGAAGGCGAAGTTCGAGCGGACTAAGCCGCACGTCAACATCGGCACCATCGGTCACATCGACCACGGTAAGACGACCCTCACGGCCGCCATTACCAAGGTGCTGCACGACGCGTTCCCGGACCTGAACGAGGCCTCGGCGTTCGACCAGATCGACAAGGCTCCCGAGGAGCGCCAGCGCGGTATCACCATCTCCATCGCGCACGTCGAGTACCAGACGGAGACCCGTCACTACGCCCACGTCGACTGCCCCGGTCACGCGGACTACATCAAGAACATGATCACCGGTGCTGCCCAGATGGACGGCGCCATCCTCGTGGTCGCCGCCACCGACGGCCCGATGCCGCAGACCAAGGAGCACGTGCTCCTGGCCCGCCAGGTCGGCGTTCCGTACATCGTCGTCGCCCTGAACAAGGCCGACATGGTGGACGACGAGGAGATCCTGGAGCTCGTCGAGCTCGAGGTTCGTGAGCTGCTCTCCGAGTACGAGTTCCCGGGCGACGACGTTCCGGTCGTCAAGGTCTCCGCGCTCAAGGCGCTCGAGGGCGACAAGGAGTGGGGCCAGTCGGTCCTGGACCTGATGGCCGCCGTCGACACCGCGATCCCGGAGCCGGAGCGCGACGTCGACAAGCCGTTCCTGATGCCGATCGAGGACGTCTTCACGATCACCGGTCGTGGTACGGTCGTCACCGGCCGTATCGAGCGTGGTGTCCTGAAGGTCAACGAGACCGTGGACATCATCGGTATCAAGCAGGAGAAGACCACCACCACGGTCACCGGCATCGAGATGTTCCGCAAGCTGCTCGACGAGGGCCAGGCCGGTGAGAACGTCGGTCTGCTGCTCCGCGGCATCAAGCGCGAGGACGTCGAGCGCGGCCAGGTCATCATCAAGCCGGGCTCGGTCACCCCGCACACCGAGTTCGAGGCGCAGGCCTACATCCTCTCCAAGGACGAGGGTGGCCGTCACACGCCGTTCTTCAACAACTACCGTCCGCAGTTCTACTTCCGTACGACGGACGTGACCGGCGTCGTGACCCTCCCCGAGGGCACCGAGATGGTCATGCCGGGTGACAACACCGAGATGAAGGTGGAGCTCATCCAGCCCGTCGCCATGGAAGAGGGCCTGAAGTTCGCCATCCGTGAGGGTGGCCGGACGGTCGGCGCCGGCCAGGTCACCAAGATCAACAAGTGAGCTTGTTGACTTGACCTGGTAGCTCCAGCGCGAGCTCCTGAAGGGGCCCGTACGACTTCGGTCGTACGGGCCCTTTCGCTTGCCCCGCGGCTGCCCCTTCTGGCCGGGTGTGGGGCGCGGCCGCGATGCTCGCCGCGGCCTGCGGCCCGCGTGCTGAAGGCTGGTCGCGCAGTTCCCCGCGCCTTCAGGCGCGGTGCCACCGCCGTGGCGAAGCCGCAGGACTATCAGAGACCCCTGGTCACGGCGTCACCACCTTGCCGCCGAAGGTCACGGCGAGGGAGCCGTTCGAGGCGAAGGACCAGCCGAGTGCGCCCGCGTACGACGAGCAGCGGGAGCCGTTCGTGCCCGTCCAGAACTGGTTGGAGCCGTCCGCGTCCCCGACGGTCTTGTCGTTCGAACCGCTCACGCTGAAGCGGCACGAGGTGTTCGTCCGGAACACGGACGTTCCCTTGTCGAACGAGAAGTTGCGCTCGGCGTTGTCGACGCCGACGTTGTTCGAGATCGCCATCGTGCCGGGGTTGCTGTTGTACGTGAACCCGTGATGGCCGTTGCGGTAGGCGATGCTGTGCCGGACGACGTGGTTGACGGCGATGTCGTCGCCGCCCAGCTTGTAGCCGTTGCGGTCGCCGTTGGCGTTCTGCGTGCCGTCGGTCAGGGTGCCGTTGCCGTAGGAGAGCGAGTACTCGATGGTCACCGGGCCGATCGCGCCGGTGTCGGACTTGGTGTACAGGTCCCAGCCGTCGTCGATGTTGTTGTGGGACACGTCGTAGCGGAAGACGTTGCCGGTTCCGGTGGTGAGCTTCGCCGCGAAGCCGTCGGCGTTCTCGCCGGTGGAGTCCATGTTGTCGTGCGACTCCGAGCTCACGATCAGGTTGTTCGACGGCCACTGGCTGCTCGGGGTGCTCGAGGAGATCCGGCCCAGCTGCAGGCCCGTGTCGCGGTTGTACGCCGTCACCGTGCGCTCGATGACGTTGTTGCTGCCGCCGACATAGATGCCGTTGTCGCCGGCGTGTTCGACGCTGAGGCCGTAGACGTGCCAGTAGTTGGCGTTCAACTGAAGGCCGCGGTTCGACGAACTCTCGCTCTGCGCCGAGAAGTTGAGCACCGGGGTCTCGCCCGGGTAGGCGGACAGGGTGGTGCGGGCACTTGAGGTGCCGTTGCTGCCGGCCGGGATGGTGATCGTCGACGAGTAGTTGTACGTCCCGCCCCGCAGATAGATGGTGCCGCCGGGTGCGATGCGGCTGATCGCGGTGGCGAGCGTCGTGGGGGCGGACTGTGTGCCGGCCGCGCTCGCGGTGCCGCTCGGCGACACGTACTGCGTGGTGCTCGCGGCCTGTGCCGGGGTGCCGGACAGCGCGACGAGCGCGCCGGACAGCAGGCTGACACACGCGATGACGGGTCTCACTTGCATGGTGGTGCCTCCGGGTTCGTCCGTGACCAGGGGTGCCGTGCAAGGGAAAGCGCTTTCCAGTAGTGCCGAAGGGGAACGTAAGCGCTTGCTATGGACGCGTCAATAGTTGTGTGCTTGATTCTTATTCATGGACATGAATAGAAAGGGGGTTCCGGCGAGAGTCTGCCCGGTGCTCGTCCGGGGGGTGTCAAGGGTGCGGGTTTGACCTGCGTCACCCTGGGGGTATTCTCTCCGGCTCGATTGGCCAGGCCCCTGCCCCGTATGGCAGACTGTCGGAGTTGCTCGGTCGAGTGTTGATGCTGCGCGCCTCCCGCCGGGGGGACCGGAAGCGAGTCCCACAGTACTCGTCGCCCTAACTGCCGTAAGGCAGCACTGGGGCGGACGTACGGGAATCTTCCGGGAAGTGCGGTGCGGCACTGGCCAGGCACCCGGGTGAACCTCTTTCCCAGGCAAGGGATGTCCGAACAAGGGACATCTGTGTCAGTGGAAGCGCGACACGCCCGACCGCGTGGGTCGGCGAAGGAGCGTACGGAGGACCGGGTTCCAGAGCGTGAAGAGACGAAGGACTACTGAGTAGCCATGGCGGGACAGAAGATCCGCATCCGGCTCAAGGCCTACGACCACGAGGTCATCGACTCCTCGGCGAAGAAGATCGTCGAGACGGTGACCCGCACTGGTGCGTCGGTCGCGGGCCCGGTGCCGCTGCCCACTGAGAAGAACGTGTACTGCGTCATCAAGTCGCCGCACAAGTACAAGGACTCGCGCGAGCACTTCGAGATGCGCACGCACAAGCGCCTGATCGACATCCTCGACCCGACGCCCAAGACCGTTGACTCTCTGATGCGACTCGACCTCCCGGCCGGTGTCGACATCGAGATCAAGCTCTGAGGGCCGGTGATCTGAGAATGGCTAAGCAGATCAAGGGCATCCTGGGCGAGAAGCTCGGCATGACGCAGGTGTGGGACGAGAACAACCGTGTTGTTCCGGTCACCGTCGTCAAGGCCGGCCCGAACGTCGTCACCCAGGTGCGTACGAACGACAGCGACGGCTACGAGTCGGTTCAGATCGCCTTCGGCGAGATCGACCCGCGCAAGGTGAACAAGCCCCTCAAGGGCCACTTCGCCAAGGCCGACGTCACCCCCCGCCGCCACCTCGTCGAGATCCGTACCGCTGACGCCAGCGAGTACACCCTCGGCCAGGAGATCACCGCCGAGGTGTTCGAGGCGGGCGTCAAGGTCGACGTCACCGGCAAGAGCAAGGGCAAGGGCTTCGCCGGTGTCATGAAGCGCCACAACTTCGGTGGCCTCGGCGCCGGTCACGGCACCCAGCGCAAGCACCGCTCTCCCGGCTCCATCGGTGGCTGCGCCACCCCGGGCCGTGTGTTCAAGGGCCTCCGCATGGCGGGTCGCATGGGCAACGAGCGGGTCACCACCCAGAACCTGACCGTCCACGCCGTTGACGCGGAGAAGGGTCTGCTGCTCATCAAGGGCGCGGTTCCCGGTCCGAACGGCGGCCTCGTCCTGGTCCGCACCGCGGCCAAGGGGGCCTGAGGTAACCGATGAGCACTGTTGACATCCTTTCGCCGGCGGGCGACAAGGCCGGTTCCGTCGAGCTCCCCGCGGAGATCTTCGGCGTTGAGAAGGTCAGCATCCCGCTGATCCACCAGGTCGTCGTCGCGCAGCTGGCCGCTGCCCGTCAGGGCACGCACAAGACCAAGACCCGTGGCGAGGTCCGCGGTGGCGGCAAGAAGCCGTACCGCCAGAAGGGCACCGGCCGCGCCCGTCAGGGCTCGACCCGTGCGCCGCAGTTCGCCGGTGGTGGCGTCGTGCACGGTCCCGTGCCGCGCGACTACTCGCAGCGGACCCCGAAGAAGATGAAGGCTGCCGCGCTGCGTCACGCCCTCACCGACCGGGCCCGTCACAACCGCATCCACGTCGTCTCCGGCGTCGTCGAGGGTGAGAACCCGTCGACGAAGGCCGCCCGGACGCTGTTCGGCAAGATCTCGGAGCGCAAGAACCTGCTCCTGGTCGTCGAGCGCGCCGACGAGGCCGCGTGGCTGTCCGCCCGCAACCTGCCCCAGGTCCACATCCTGGAGCCGGGCCAGCTGAACACGTACGACGTTCTCGTCTCGGACGACGTGGTCTTCACCCAGGCCGCTTTCGAGTCCTTCGTGTCTGGCCCCAAGGCCGCCGACACCGAAGGGAGCGAGGCCTGATGGCTACGCGTCACCCGAGCATTGCCTCCAAGGCTGCGAAGGCCGCCAAGGCCGCGCGCGTCGCCAAGGCGCGTCGCCACGCCGCCGAGGGCAAGAACACCGTCGAGACCCCGCTGAGCAAGTCGTACACGGACCCCCGTGACGTGCTGCTCAAGCCGGTCGTCTCCGAGAAGAGCTACGCGCTTCTCGACGAGAACAAGTACACGTTCATCGTCGACCCGAGTGCCAACAAGACCCAGATCAAGCAGGCCGTCCAGGCGGTCTTCTCGGTCAAGGTCACCGGGGTCAACACGATCAACCGCATCGGCAAGCGCAAGCGGACCCGCACCGGCTTCGGCCAGCGTGCGGCCACCAAGCGCGCGATCGTGACCCTCGCCGAGGGCGACCGTATCGACATCTTCGGCGGTCCGACCGCGTAAGCGGGTCGGATCGTCCGATATCGGACGAGGACTGAGAAATGGGAATCCGCAAGTACAAGCCGACTACGCCGGGCCGCCGTGGCTCCAGCGTCGCCGACTTCGTCGAGGTCACGCGGTCCACGCCGGAGAAGTCGCTGGTCCGCCCGCTGCACAGCAAGGGCGGCCGTAACAACGCCGGTCGTGTGACCGTTCGCCACCAGGGTGGCGGACACAAGCGCGCCTACCGCGTGATCGACTTCCGTCGTCACGACAAGGACGGCGTGCCGGCGAAGGTCGCGCACATCGAGTACGACCCCAACCGCACCGCGCGCATCGCGCTGCTCCACTACGCGGACGGCGAGAAGCGCTACATCCTGGCGCCGAAGGGCCTGACGCAGGGCGACCGGATCGAGAACGGTCCCGGCGCCGACATCAAGCCCGGCAACAACCTGGCGCTGCGCAACATCCCGGTCGGTACGACGATCCACTCCGTGGAGCTTCGTCCGGGCGGTGGCGCCAAGTTCGCCCGCTCCGCCGGTGCCTCCGTGCAGCTGCTCGCGAAGGAGGGCTCGATGGCCCACCTCCGCATGCCGTCCGGTGAGATCCGCCTGGTCGACCAGCGCTGCCGCGCCACGGTCGGCGAGGTCGGCAACGCCGAGCAGAGCAACATCAACTGGGGCAAGGCCGGCCGCAAGCGCTGGCTGGGCGTCCGCCCGACCGTTCGCGGTGTGGCGATGAACCCGGTTGACCACCCGCACGGTGGTGGTGAGGGCAAGACCTCCGGTGGTCGCCACCCGGTCAGCCCCTGGGGTCAGAAGGAAGGTCGTACTCGTTCGCCCAAGAAGGCGTCGAACAAGTACATCGTCCGCCGCCGCAAGACGAACAAGAAGCGCTAGGAGCGGGTTTAGATGCCGCGCAGTCTCAAGAAGGGGCCCTTTGTCGACGAGCACCTCGCCAAGAAGGTGGATGCTCAGAACGAAGCCGGCACCAAGAACGTCATCAAGACCTGGTCCCGTCGCTCGATGATCGTCCCGGCCATGCTCGGCCACACGATCGCGGTGCACAACGGCAAGACCCACATCCCGGTGTTCGTCACCGAGTCGATGGTCGGCCACAAGCTCGGCGAGTTCTCGCCGACGCGCACCTTCCGGGGTCACGTCAAGGACGACCGGAAGTCGAAGCGCCGCTAGCAGCGGATCGCATTCAGACACGTAAGTAACTGAGAGGGACAACCATGGAAGCCAGGGCCCAGGCGCGGTACATCCGCGTTACGCCCATGAAGGCCCGCCGCGTGGTGGACCTTATCCGTGGCATGGATGCCACGGAGGCTCAGGCTGTTCTGCGATTCGCTCCGCAGGCAGCCTCAGTGCCCGTCGGCAAGGTGCTGGACAGCGCCATCGCCAACGCCGCGCACAACTACGACCACACCGACGCCGACAGCCTCTTCGTTTCCGAGGCGTACGTCGACGAGGGCCCGACCCTGAAGCGGTTCCGTCCGCGTGCCCAGGGCCGTGCCTACCGGATCCGCAAGCGGACCAGCCACATCACCGTGGTCGTCAGCAGCAAGGAAGGAACCCGGTAATGGGCCAGAAGGTTAACCCGCATGGGTTCCGGCTCGGTGTCACCACGGACTTCAAGTCCCGCTGGTACGCCGACAAGCTGTACAAGGACTACGTCAAGGAAGACGTCGCCATCCGTCGGATGATGACGTCCGGCATGGAGCGCGCCGGCATCTCGAAGGTGGAGATCGAGCGCACCCGTGACCGTGTGCGTGTGGACATCCACACCGCGCGTCCGGGCATCGTCATCGGCCGCCGTGGCGCCGAGGCCGACCGCATCCGCGGTGACCTCGAGAAGCTCACGGGCAAGCAGGTCCAGCTGAACATCCTCGAGGTCAAGAACCCCGAGACGGACGCTCAGCTGGTTGCTCAGGCCGTCGCCGAGCAGCTCTCCTCCCGCGTCTCCTTCCGCCGCGCCATGCGCAAGAGCATGCAGTCGGCGATGAAGGCCGGCGCCAAGGGCATCAAGATCCAGTGCGGTGGCCGCCTCGGTGGCGCCGAGATGTCCCGCTCGGAGTTCTACCGCGAGGGCCGTGTGCCCCTGCACACGCTCCGCGCGAACGTGGACTACGGCTTCTTCGAGGCCAAGACGACCTTCGGCCGCATCGGTGTGAAGGTCTGGATCTACAAGGGCGACGTCAAGAACATCGCCGAGGTCCGCGCCGAGAACGCTGCGGCCCGTGCGGGTAACCGCCCGGCCCGTGGTGGTGCCGACCGCCCGGCCCGTGGTGGCCGCGGTGGCGAGCGGCGCGGTCGCAAGCCGCAGCAGGCTGCCGGTGCCGAGGCCCCCAAGGCCGAGGCTCCCGCCGCCGCTCCGGCTGAGAGCACCGGAACGGAGGCCTGACCGACATGCTGATCCCCCGTAGGGTCAAGCACCGCAAGCAGCACCACCCGAAGCGCTCCGGCGCTGCCAAGGGCGGCACGCAGGTTGCGTTCGGCGAGTACGGCATCCAGGCGCTCACCCCGGCGTACGTGACGAACCGTCAGATCGAGGCCGCTCGTATCGCCATGACGCGTCACATCAAGCGTGGTGGCAAGGTCTGGATCAACATCTACCCGGACCGTCCCCTCACCAAGAAGCCTGCCGAGACCCGCATGGGTTCCGGTAAGGGTTCTCCGGAGTGGTGGATCGCCAACGTCAAGCCCGGACGCGTGATGTTCGAGCTGTCGTACCCCAACGAGAAGATTGCGCGTGAGGCCCTCACTCGTGCCGCCCACAAGCTGCCGATGAAGTGCCGGATCGTCAAGCGCGAGGCAGGTGAAGCGTGATGTCGGCCGGTACCAAGGCGTCCGAGCTGCGCGAGCTGGGCAACGAGGAGCTTCTGGCGAAGCTCCGCGAGTCCAAGGAAGAGCTGTTCAACCTCCGCTTCCAGGCGGCGACGGGTCAGCTCGAGAACCACGGCCGTCTGAAGGCGGTCCGCAAGGACATCGCGCGGATCTACACCCTGATGCGCGAGCGTGAGCTGGGCATCGAAACGGTGGAGAACGCCTGATGAGCGAGAACAATGTGACTGAAGAGCAGACGACCGAGGCACGTGGCGCCCGCAAGACCCGTGAGGGTCTCGTCGTCAGCGACAAGATGGACAAGACCGTCGTCGTCGCTGTCGAGGACCGCGTGAAGCACGCGCTGTACGGCAAGGTCATCCGCCGTACGAACAAGCTCAAGGCGCACGACGAGCAGAACGCCGCGGGTGTCGGCGACCGTGTCCTCCTCGCGGAGACCCGGCCGCTGTCCGCGACGAAGCGCTGGCGCGTCGTCGAGATCCTCGAGAAGGCGAAGTAATCAAGCGGGGTTCGCCCCGCTGCCCCCGCCGGGGCTCCGCCCCGGACCCCGGCGTGGGTCTCCGCCTGAAGAGGCGCAAGTAATTCCTGCGGGGCAATCCTCGCAGGACGGTTCCGCCAGGCTCTCCGGGTCAACCCCCGGAGGGAACCGGCAGACAAACAGGAGATAGACGTGATCCAGCAGGAGTCGCGACTGCGTGTCGCCGACAACACTGGTGCGAAGGAGATCCTTTGCATCCGTGTGCTCGGTGGCTCCGGTCGCCGCTACGCGGGCATCGGTGACGTCATCGTCGCCACCGTCAAGGACGCGATCCCCGGTGGCAACGTGAAGAAGGGTGACGTCGTCAAGGCGGTCATCGTTCGCACCGTCAAGGAGCGCCGCCGTCCGGACGGCTCGTACATCCGCTTCGACGAGAACGCCGCCGTCATTCTGAAGAACGACGGTGACCCTCGCGGCACCCGCATCTTCGGCCCGGTCGGGCGTGAGCTGCGCGAGAAGAAGTTCATGAAGATCATCTCGCTGGCTCCGGAGGTGCTGTAAGCATGAAGATCAAGAAGGGCGACCTGGTCCAGGTCATCACCGGCAAGGACAAGGGCAAGCAGGGCAAGGTCATTGCCGCTTACCCGCGCGAGGAGCGCGTCCTGGTCGAGGGTGTCAACCGGGTCAAGAAGCACACCAAGGCCGGTCCGACCGCTCGCGGTTCGCAGGCCGGCGGCATCGTCACGACCGAGGCGCCGATCCACGTCTCCAACGTCCAGCTGGTCGTTGAGAAGGACGGCAACAAGGTCGTCACGCGTGTCGGTTACCGCTTCGACGACGAGGGCAACAAGATCCGCGTTGCCAAGCGGACGGGTGAGGACATCTGATGGCTACCACCACCACTCCGCGTCTCAAGACGAAGTACCGCGAGGAGATCGCGGGCAAGCTGCGTGACGAGTTCAAGTACGAGAACGTCATGCAGATCCCCGGCCTCGTCAAGATCGTGGTCAACATGGGTGTGGGCGACGCCGCCCGCGACTCCAAGCTGATCGAGGGCGCCGTCCGCGACCTCACCACGATCACCGGTCAGAAGCCGGCCGTCACCAAGGCCCGCAAGTCCATCGCGCAGTTCAAGCTGCGTGAGGGCCAGCCGATCGGTGCCCACGTCACGCTCCGTGGCGACCGCATGTGGGAGTTCCTGGACCGCACCCTGTCGCTCGCGCTGCCGCGCATCCGCGACTTCCGTGGCCTGTCCCCCAAGCAGTTCGACGGCCGTGGCAACTACACCTTCGGTCTCACGGAGCAGGTCATGTTCCACGAGATCGACCAGGACAAGATCGACCGCGTCCGGGGTATGGACATCACCGTGGTGACCACGGCGACCAACGACGCTGAGGGCCGTGCGCTCCTTCGTCACCTCGGCTTCCCCTTCAAGGAGGCGTGAGCGAGATGGCGAAGAAGGCTCTGATCGCGAAGGCTGCTCGCAAGCCCAAGTTCGGCGTGCGTGGCTACACGCGCTGCCAGCGCTGCGGCCGTCCCCACTCCGTGTACCGCAAGTTCGGCCTGTGCCGCGTGTGCCTTCGTGAGATGGCTCACCGTGGCGAGCTGCCGGGCGTGACCAAGAGCTCCTGGTAATCCCGCATTTAGGGATTCCCGAAGCTCTCGGTAAGCAATGGGCGTGTCAGGCGCCCTCCCTTCCATGGCTTAGGCTTGGAGGGTTGGGCGTCTGACGATTGCCCGTACGACTTACTACGCCGTAGGTCCACCGCACCGCACCCGCCTCGTCTCGGATCGAGGAGAGGGATGGGCACCTGGAAACCCCGGCGAGAGAGGCCGAAGGCCAATTCATGACCATGACTGATCCGATCGCAGACATGCTTACGCGTCTGCGGAACGCGAACTCGGCATACCACGACTCCGTGTCGATGCCGGCATCGAAGATCAAGTCGCACATCGCGGAGATCCTCCAGCAGGAGGGCTTCATCACGGGCTGGAAGGTCGAGGACGCCGAGGTCGGCAAGAACCTCGTTCTCGAGCTGAAGTTCGGTCCGAACCGTGAGCGCTCCATCGCGGGCATCAAGCGGATCTCCAAGCCCGGTCTCCGGGTGTACGCGAAGTCCACCAACCTGCCGAAGGTGCTCGGCGGCCTCGGCGTGGCGATCATCTCCACGTCGCACGGGCTCCTCACCGACAAGCAGGCCGGCAAGAAGGGCGTGGGTGGGGAAGTCCTCGCCTACGTCTGGTAGCGGAAGGGAACGGAGGAAACAGCTATGTCGCGCATCGGCAAGCTCCCCATCGCGGTTCCCGCCGGCGTGGACGTCACCATCGACGGGCGTACGGTCTCGGTCAAGGGCCCCAAGGGCACGCTGACCCACACCGTCGCCGCGCCGATCGAGGTCGCCAAGGGTGAGGACGGCGTCCTGAACGTCACCCGCCCCAACGACGAGCGTCAGAACAAGGCCCTGCACGGCCTGTCCCGCACGCTGGTGGCGAACATGATCACCGGCGTGACCCAGGGTTACGTGAAGAAGCTCGAGATCAGCGGTGTCGGTTACCGAGTGACCGCCAAGGGTTCGAACCTCGAGTTCGCTCTCGGCTACAGCCACCCGATCACCGTCGAGGCCCCCGAGGGCATCACCTTCAAGGTGGAGGCCCCCACCCGGTTCTCGGTCGAGGGCATCGACAAGCAGAAGGTCGGCGAGGTTGCGGCCAACATCCGCAAGCTGCGCAAGCCCGACCCGTACAAGGCCAAGGGCGTCAAGTACGAGGGCGAAGTCATCCGCCGCAAGGTCGGAAAGGCGGGTAAGTAAGCCATGGCATACGGACAGAAGATCCTCAAGGGCGACGCCTACAAGCGCGCCGCGATCAAGCGCCGTCACATCCGGATCCGCAAGCGGATCAACGGTACGGCGGAGCGTCCGCGTCTGGTCGTTACCCGCTCGAACCGCCACATCGTGGCCCAGGTGATCGACGACCTCAAGGGTCACACCCTTGCGTCGGCGTCCACCCTGGACACCTCGATCCGCGGTGGCGAGGGCGACAAGTCCGCGCAGGCCAAGCAGGTCGGTGCCCTGGTCGCCGAGCGCGCCAAGGCCGCCGGTGTCGAGGCCGTCGTGTTCGACCGTGGTGGCAACCAGTACGCCGGGCGCATCGCCGCCCTGGCGGACGCCGCCCGCGAAGCCGGGCTCAAGTTCTGAGCCGCTTGTAGCTAGCGGAAAGAGAGAGGTAATCCAATGGCTGGACCCCAGCGCCGTGGAAGCGGTGCCGGTGGCGGCGAGCGGCGGGACCGGAAGGGCCGTGACGGCGGCGCTGCTGCCGCCGAGAAGACCGCGTACGTTGAGCGCGTCGTCGCGATCAACCGCGTCGCCAAGGTTGTGAAGGGTGGTCGTCGCTTCAGCTTCACCGCGCTGGTCGTGGTGGGCGACGGTGACGGCACCGTGGGTGTCGGTTACGGCAAGGCCAAGGAGGTGCCGGCCGCCATCGCCAAGGGCGTTGAGGAGGCCAAGAAGCACTTCTTCAAGGTCCCCCGTATCCAGGGCACCATCCCGCACCCGATCCAGGGTGAGAAGGCTGCCGGCGTCGTGCTGCTCAAGCCCGCGTCCCCCGGTACCGGTGTTATCGCCGGTGGCCCGGTGCGTGCCGTGCTCGAGTGCGCCGGTATCCACGACGTGCTGTCGAAGTCGCTCGGCTCCGACAACGCGATCAACATCGTGCACGCGACCGTGGAGGCCCTGAAGGGCCTGCAGCGTCCCGAGGAGATCGCGGCCCGCCGTGGTCTGCCGCTCGAGGACGTCGCTCCCGCGGCTCTGCTGCGTGCGCGTGCCGGGGCGGGTGCGTAATCATGGCGCAGCTCAAGATCACGCAGGTCAAGTCCTACATCGGCAGCAAGCAGAACCACCGTGACACCCTGCGCTCCCTTGGTCTCAAGGGCATCAACACGCAGGTCGTCAAGGAGGACCGCCCCGAGTTCCGCGGCATGGTGCACACCGTCCGCCACCTCGTGACGGTCGAGGAGGTCGACTGATCATGGCGGAGAACAACCCGCTCAAGATCCACAACCTCCGTCCCGCCCCGGGCGCCAAGACCGCCAAGACCCGTGTCGGTCGTGGTGAGGCGTCGAAGGGTAAGACGGCCGGTCGTGGTACCAAGGGCACCAAGGCCCGCTACCAGGTTCCGGAGCGCTTCGAGGGTGGGCAGATGCCCCTCCACATGCGCCTCCCGAAGCTGAAGGGCTTCAAGAACCCGTTCAAGACCGAGTACCAGGTCGTGAACCTCGACAAGCTGGCCGCGCTCTACCCCGAGGGTGGCGAGGTCACGGTCGAGGGCCTGGTGGCCAAGGGTGCCGTTCGCAAGAACAGCCTCGTCAAGGTCCTCGGCCAGGGCGAGGTCTCCGTGGCGCTGCAGGTGACGGTCGACGCCGTCTCCGGCTCCGCCAAGGAGAAGATCACCGCTGCCGGCGGCACCGTCACCGAGCTCGTCTGAGCTTTTCGGACGTCTCGATGACGTAAGCAGTCCCGACCGGGGATACCTCACAATGGGGTATCCCCGGTCGGTCGTTCCAAGGGGAGCCGTGCCGCCGGTAAGGTAGCCTGCACTGTTCTTTTTTGTATCCGTCGAACCTCAAGACCGTCACCCTTGACGCAGTTGCGCGGGGGTCGCAGGAGGCACCGTGCTCACCGCGTTCGCCCGGGCGTTCAGGACGCCCGACCTGCGCAAGAAACTGCTCTTCACGCTCGGCATCATCGTGGTGTACCGGGTCGGTACGCACATCCCGATCCCGGGCGTCGACTACAAGAACGTCCAGACGTGCATGGATGTGGCCAGCTCGAACCGCGGCCTGTTCAGTCTGATCAACATGTTCAGCGGCGGCGCGCTGCTGCAGATCACGATCTTCGCGCTCGGCATCATGCCGTACATCACCGCGAGCATCATCCTGCAGCTGCTGACCGTGGTGATCCCGCGCCTCGAAGCCCTCAAGAAGGAGGGCCAGGCCGGCACCGCGAAGATCACGCAGTACACCCGGTACCTGACGGTGGCGCTGGCCATCCTCCAGGGCACGGGTCTGGTCGCCACCGCCCGCAGTGGTGCGCTGTTCTCCGGCTGCCCGGTGGCCAGCCAGATCGTCCCCGACCAGTCGATCTTCACCACCATCACCATGGTCGTCACCATGACCGCCGGTACCGGCGTCGTCATGTGGCTCGGTGAGCTCATCACCGACCGCGGCATCGGCAACGGCATGTCGATCCTGATGTTCATCTCGATCGCCGCGACCTTCCCGAGCGCGCTGTGGACGATCAAGCTGCAGGGCAAGCTCGCCGACGGCTGGATCGAGTTCGGCACCGTGATCGCCGTGGGCCTGGTGATGGTCGGTCTGGTGGTCTTCGTCGAGCAGGCCCAGCGGCGGATCCCCGTGCAGTACGCGAAGCGCATGATCGGACGCAGGTCGTACGGCGGTACGTCCACGTACATCCCGCTGAAGGTCAACCAGGCGGGTGTCATCCCCGTGATCTTCGCCTCGTCGCTGCTCTACATCCCGAGCCTGATCGCCCAGTTCTCGGGCGGCAATTCCGGCTGGAAGACGTGGGTCCAGAACAACCTGACCAAGGGTGACCACCCGATCTACATGGCCACCTACTTCCTGCTGATCGTTTTCTTCGCGTTCTTCTACGTGGCGATCTCCTTCAACCCCGAGGAAGTCGCCGACAACATGAAGAAGTATGGTGGCTTCATCCCGGGCATCCGGGCTGGCCGACCGACCGCTGAGTACCTGTCGTACGTGCTCAACCGGATCACCTGGCCGGGTTCGCTGTATCTGGGTCTGATCGCTCTCGTCCCGACAATGGCGTTGGTTGGTTTCAAGGCAAACCAGAACTTCCCGTTCGGTGGTACCAGCATCCTGATCATCGTGGGTGTGGGGCTCGAGACGGTGAAGCAAATCGAGAGCCAGCTCCAGCAGCGCAATTACGAAGGGTTCCTCCGCTGATGCGAATCGTCCTCGTCGGGCCGCCGGGTGCAGGAAAGGGCACGCAGGCCACTCGCCTTGCTGACAAGCTGCGCGTTCCGCACATCTCCACGGGTGACCTGTTCCGCGCCAACATCAGCCAGCAGACGGAGCTCGGGAAACTCGCGAAGTCCTACATGGACGCCGGCAACCTCGTGCCCGACGAGGTCACCATCGCGATGGCCAAGGACCGCATGGAGCAGCCCGACGCGGAGAACGGCTTCCTGCTCGACGGTTTCCCGCGCAACGTCTCGCAGGCCGAGGCGCTGGACGAGCTGCTCAAGACCGAGGGCATCAAGCTGGACGCGGTACTCGACCTCGAGGTCCCCGAGGAAGAGGTCGTCAAGCGGATCGCCGGTCGGCGCATCTGCCGCAACGACTCGGCGCACGTGTTCCACGTGACGTACAGCCCGCCGAAGAAGGAAGGCGTCTGCGACGTCTGCGGCGGCGAGCTTTACCAGCGTGACGACGACTCCGAGGAGACGGTCCGCAAGCGGCTGGAGGTCTACCACACCCAGACTGAGCCGATCATCGACTACTACAAGGCCCAGGGCCTGGTGGTCACGATCTCGGCGCTCGGCAAGGTGGAGGAAGTCACGGCTCGGGCTATGGAAGCGCTTAAGCGGGACGAGGACTAGAAGGCGCGTAAAGATCTTGGGTCCGGCCCCGCCGCGTGAGCGGTGGGGCCGGACTGCTTTTTGTGGTGAAGGGGGAACGGGCCGCCTGCGGGCCATGGCTCAACGACATGGCGTCCGCCCCGTCCCCGCCGGCCTACTTCCGCCGCCGTCTGCGGTGTTCGGTCCGGCCCAACCGGGTGCTCGCGGCGGTGCGCGAGTTGGTGAAGGCCACCGGGGTCCTCAAGGGCAAGCAGCGGGGGGCTTTGGACTCCACGGTGCTGGACGACGCCGTCGTCACCCAGGTCACCGTCCCCCAACTGATCGCCGCCGTCGCGCGGTGATCCGCGAGGTCCCGGCGCAGACCAGGTGGCGGCCGTGGTACCCAGGCGAAGGACGCAGGCTTCGGCTGCGGGGCGGTGGTGGCTGGGGCCCGGCCGACCAGCCGCACCACCCCATCGACGCCTCCCACGCCCTGGTCCGGCGGACAGCCGACCGGCCTGGCGAGTGGACGCCGGCAGAGCGCCACTTCCGCGACGGGCACACCGAGACCTGGTGGGCCACCGATGCCCGCCTGGCCGGCTACGGCCCCGACTTCCCCTGCACAGCCCGGTCGTGACCACCACCGACCCGGCCGCCCTGCCGGAGAAGGCGACCTGGTAACCGGCCACCAACCTGCCTCGCCCCGCGGCGGCATGCTCCCGCATCAGGTCGTGCCATACGCCGCCACCAGCCCCTGATCGACTCCAAGCCCTGCTCGACGCGGTCACCAGCGGCGGACCTCTTGGCTTTGGCATACATCACTCGCTGAGGGGTGCTGCGTTCTCGGCAGGACCAGATCTGTTCATGTCTGTCCCGATTGCTGTGTGATCGGCCACCCGACTCCGTTGGAAACCCCCGCCCCGCTCGCCTTCGGTAAGGGGTGCGAACCTCAAGAAAGCCTCAAATTCCTTTGCCAAGTGATCACAAACGTATAAGATCGCTTTTAAGTCAGGCAGACCAGACCCCCCAGTCGCTCCTTCACGGCCAAGTGCTGCTTCTCATTGTCGACCTCTGACCGAACCGGTGAATTTCAAGGGCGGCCACGAGATCCTCAATCCAGTCTTCTTTCCTGTGGAGGTACGGACATGAACCCCGGACAATTGGTCCGCGAGGATCCCGAGCGGGCTGCGGAGGGAATGCGCCACAGCGAAGGCGAGTCGCCGTCTGGCGCGCGACGTCGGAAGGTCCGCCGTTTCGTCGTGGCCGGCATCTGTGCAGTGCTCGTCGGGGCGGGCGTCGCGGTGGCACTGATCGCGGCCGACGGTGATGCTCAGAAGGGGGCCGTTAATGCTCCCGTGGGCCTGGTGGCTCATCCGGACCAGTCTCCGCCGAGGGATTTCATAGCCGCAGGGAAAGTCGCCGTTTCGGCGTACTACACGGTGAAGGTGGAGAAGTGGGCGAACGGCGATGGAGCCCTTGCCTACAAGTGGAACCTCCTGAACTCAACCACCGACCGGTATAACGAAACTCGCTGGGCGTGGCTCGATGTGGCGCCGGGGATGAAGACTGCAGCGGTCTTGGAGCGCGGTCTGCCGGTCAACCGCATTGGGCTGGTGGATCTCGCCACCGGCAAGGTGGAACGGTGGATAAAGACAGACCATGGCGTTGGCGGTGTGCAGTTCTCGCCGGATGGCAAGCGTCTGGTGGCAACCACCTATGACGCCAATCCCGATGGGCTTTTCAAGGACGCGTCCTACCGGTTGAACGGCAAGGTGGTGCCGGGGCCGAAGCCGAGCCGTACGGGGTTTTATGTCATCGATGCCGCCTCTGGTCGGGCGGATTTCACTGCCCGCCCGCCCAGGAAGGACGACCACGGGTTCGTCGTCGGTGGCGGGCGCCAGGACCTCGGCTGGAGCCGTGACGGCACGCTGCTGTGGGAGCCCTGGGATACCAAGGTGGGCAGGGTCTTCTACCGCGTGGACGGTGAAGAGGTGCCTGCCCCCAGGTCGGAGGAGGCACTGAGGTCCCCGCGAGCGATCCTCTCCCCCGACGGGAAGCTGGTAACAGGCCAGTACGCGGGCGACGGTGACCAGATCGTCTCCGAGGTGTTGGATGTCAGGACCGGCAAGCGCGACGCACTCGTGCCCGGTCAGCAGTTGCTGGCCTGGGCTGACGACGATTGGCTCATCGCCTTCAGGTGTGATCCCGAGCAATGTGACCCCGGTAAGGGTGAGTTCCGAAACCAACTCGTTCTTGCCAGCCTGGACGGAAAAGACGTTATCCCCCTTTCCGGCTTCCGGAATTCTGACCTTCGCGACCCCAGTCGCTGGACTCCGATCCTCAGCAATCGCTGACGTACAGAGCGAGACTCTGGCTATCGCGAGCTCTGGGTCTTGTCGCCTTCGGCGTCCGGATTCAGCGGCGCTGGGATTTTCCGTACGCCTGACTGCTGCTCGCATTTCTGGTTCCCCTACTTGTCAAGAGTCGATTGACTGTGGACATTCAGAAACTTGGTCGGTAGGGTAAACCTGGATCACCGGAACCGCCCCAAAGCGGTTCTGCAGATTGGTTGGGCCGGTTTAAGGCCCATGAGTAAAAGGGGTGGGAAATCGAATGACTAAGACCACGATGAGGCGTGTGGCAATGGCCGCCGCGGCAGCAGCCACAGTGGTTGGTTTTGCGAGTGTTCCGGCTGCAGCAGCGACTGGCGGCCAGGTCGTCAACCTTCCGTCCGGCCGTGGTTTCATGGAGTACTACGACGGCGGTGACAAGTTCGAGGTCTGCGACACCAAGGCTGACGGCTACGGCGTCACCGGGAAATTGCAGACCGCTGTCGACGGCCGGATCCAGGACGTCTTCACCATCGACGACGGTGGTGACAGCGGCTGTGACTGGAAGACCTACGACATCATCGGCCGCCAGGCGTACCAAATGATCGTGAACTGGCACGGCAACGACCTCTGGTACAACTCCGTGTACTTCTCCGAGTCCTGAGCACAGTGCTCTGTCGAAGCCCCGGTCGGTGCGACCGGGGCTTCGTCGCGCTCGGCGTGCTGCTTCCCGCCCAGTTCGATGCAGGCCAGTACGTACGCGTATCCTGGAGGGCCGTGATTCCAGTGGCCAGGAGGCGCAATCCATCGTGGTGGAACTCAAGACCCCCGGGCAGATCGCCAAGATGCGTGAGGCGGGGCTGGTCGTAGCCGCCATCCACGCGGCCACTCGCGAGGCCGCGGTGCCCGGGGCCACCACCAAGGATCTGGACCAGGTCGCGCGCAAGGTGCTCGCCGAGCACAACGCCAAGCCGAACTTCCTCGGCTACGGCGGCTTCCCGGCGACCATCTGCACCTCTGTCAACGAGGTCGTCGTCCACGGCATCCCGTCCGACGACGTCGTCCTGAAGGACGGCGACATCATCTCCATCGACTGCGGCGCGATCATCGACGGCTGGCACGGCGACGCCGCGTACACCGCCTTCGTCGGCTCCGGCCACGCCCCCGAGCTGATCGAGCTCTCGCGGGTCACGGAGGAGTCGATGTGGGCCGGCATCGCGGCGATGAAGCAGGGCAACCGGCTGGTGGACGTGTCGAGGGCCATCGAGACGTACATCCGCCGCCAGCCGAAGCCGGGCGGCGGCAAGTACGGGATCATCGAGGACTACGGCGGCCACGGCATCGGCACCGAGATGCACATGGATCCGCATCTGCTGAACTACGTCGAGAAGCGCCGCGGGAAGGGCCCGAAGCTGGTTCCCGGCTTCTGCCTCGCGATCGAGCCGATGGTGTCCCTCGGGACCCCGAAGACCGAGGTCCTCTCCGACGACTGGACCGTCATCACGCTCGACGGTACGTGGTCGTCCCACTGGGAGCACTCGGTGGCACTGACCGAGGCCGGTCCGCTGGTGCTGACGGCTCCCGACGGGGGCAAGGCGAAGCTGGCCGAGTACGGGGTCACCGCTGCGCCGGATCCGCTGGCATAGGTTGTACGCGGTCCGCGCTTAATGATCTCCCCGCTGGGGCATCCTTCCTCGATTCGTCTTTCCGAGTGCGCTGACGTAGACTGACTCGTCGGCTCTCGTGTACCCGCATGTCCTCATGCGCTGGCGGGAGTCGATCAAGGTAGTCGATTCGAAGGGCGAAGCGTGGCCAAGAAGCAAGGTGCCATCGAGATCGAGGGCACTGTCGTCGAGTCTCTGCCGAACGCCATGTTCAAGGTCGAGCTCCAGAACGGCCACCAGGTCCTGGCACACATCAGCGGCAAGATGCGTATGCACTACATCCGCATCCTCCCTGACGACCGGGTCGTGGTGGAGCTTTCTCCGTACGACCTGACGCGTGGCCGGATCGTCTACCGCTACAAGTAGATCTTGCCCGCACTCCGCTTCGGCGGGGTGGTGGCACTGACCCGGAGAACCTCAATCCCATGAAGGTCAAGCCGAGCGTCAAGAAGATCTGCGACAAGTGCAGGGTGATCCGCCGTCACGGTCGGGTCATGGTCATCTGCGAGAACCCGCGCCACAAGCAGCGCCAGGGCTGACGCACGATCGACCGATCCCTCTGCATCGATATCGCAGAGATTCGCGCGACGCGAGCTGAATATGTTCATACGCAGAACCCAGGCGAGCGATCGCCTGACACCCCCGGTTCGGAGGCCGGGGACCCAGTTCGTACCTGGTACGGCGGCTGGGAACCGGTTCTGTGGAAGACCTCCGAAGATCACCAGGAGCCATTGAATGGCACGCGTTTCCGGTGTTGACATCCCGCGCGAAAAGCGCGTGGAGGTCGCCCTCACCTACGTGTTCGGCATCGGCCGGACCCTCTCGAAGGAGACGCTGGCTGCGACCGGCGTCGACCCCAACACCCGCGTCCGCGACCTCTCCGAGGAGCAGCTCGTCGCGATCCGCGAGTACGTGGACAACAACATCAAGACCGAGGGTGACCTCCGTCGCGAGATCCAGGCCGACATCCGCCGCAAGGTCGAGATCGGCTGCTACCAGGGTCTCCGTCACCGTCGCGGTCTGCCCGTCCGCGGTCAGCGCACCAGCACCAACGCCCGTACCCGCAAGGGTCCGCGTCGCGCCATCGCCGGCAAGAAGAAGCCGGGCAAGAAGTAGTCCTCAGCGGACAACGCTTCATCAGCGGTCTTCGCTGTAGGACCGACCACCTCCCCGTAGGAGTTAGTAGATGCCCCCCAAGGGTCGTCAGGGCGCTGCCAAGAAGGTGCGCCGCAAGGAAAAGAAGAACGTCGCTCACGGCCACGCGCACATCAAGAGCACGTTCAACAACACGATCGTCTCGATCACGGACCCCTCGGGCAACGTGATCTCCTGGGCCTCCGCCGGCCACGTCGGCTTCAAGGGCTCGCGCAAGTCCACCCCCTTCGCCGCGCAGATGGCCGCCGAGTCGGCCGCCCGCCGCGCGCAGGAGCACGGCATGCGCAAGGTCGACGTCTTCGTGAAGGGCCCGGGCTCCGGTCGCGAGACCGCGATCCGTTCGCTTCAGGCGACGGGTCTCGAGGTCGGCTCCATCCAGGACGTCACCCCGACCCCGCACAACGGCTGCCGTCCGCCCAAGCGTCGTCGCGTCTGACGCACGGCTGGTAGGTCTTCGGGTTTCGGGCGGTACGGCGCAGTGAAAGCGCCGTATCGCCCGTACCCTTGCAGTACCCGTCCCTTTTGCCGGGGGCGGTTCCGTCGGGCGTCAAATAGCGGGCGTCCACGAATGAAGGATCTGATCCACACATGCTGATCGCTCAGCGTCCCTCGTTGACCGAAGAGGTCGTCGACGAGTTCCGCTCCCGGTTCGTGATCGAGCCGCTGGAGCCGGGCTTCGGCTACACCCTCGGCAACTCCCTGCGTCGTACGCTCCTCTCCTCGATCCCGGGTGCGGCGGTCACGTCCATCCGCATCGACGGCGTTCTGCACGAGTTCACCACCGTGCCGGGCGTCAAGGAGGACGTCACCGACCTGATCCTCAACATCAAGCAGCTGGTCGTCTCCTCGGAGCACGACGAGCCGGTCGTGATGTACCTGCGCAAGCAGGGCCCGGGTCTCGTCACCGCCGCCGACATCGCGCCCCCGGCCGGTGTCGAGGTGCACAACCCCGACCTGGTCCTCGCCACGCTCAACGGCAAGGGCAAGCTGGAGATGGAGCTCACGGTCGAGCGTGGCCGCGGTTACGTCTCCGCCGTGCAGAACAAGCAGGTGGGCCAGGAGATCGGCCGTATCCCGGTCGACTCCATCTACTCGCCGGTGCTGAAGGTCACTTACAAGGTCGAGGCGACCCGTGTCGAGCAGCGCACCGACTTCGACAAGCTGATCGTCGACGTCGAGACCAAGCAGGCGATGCGTCCCCGTGACGCCATGGCCTCCGCCGGCAAGACCCTGGTCGAGCTGTTCGGTCTCGCCCGCGAGCTGAACATCGACGCCGAGGGCATCGACATGGGCCCGTCCCCGACGGACGCCGCCCTTGCCGCCGACCTGGCGCTGCCGATCGAGGAGCTGGAGCTCACCGTTCGGTCGTACAACTGCCTCAAGCGTGAGGGCATCCACTCCGTGGGTGAGCTCGTCGCCCGCTCCGAGGCCGACCTCCTGGACATCCGCAACTTCGGTGCGAAGTCCATCGACGAGGTCAAGGCGAAGCTGGCCGGCATGGGCCTGGCCCTGAAGGACAGCCCGCCCGGATTCGACCCCACGGCCGCCGCCGACGCCTTCGGCGCCGACGACGACGCGGACGCGGGTTTCGTGGAGACCGAGCAGTACTGATCAGTACTTGACCGGTCGATGCCGGTGAGCATCCGCTCATCGGGTTCCTGACCCCGGTACCTGATACGGCCGGGGCAGACACACAGGAGAAGAACAATGCCGAAGCCCACCAAGGGTGCCCGTCTGGGCGGCAGCGCCGCGCACGAGAAGCTGCTCCTCGCGAACCTCGCGAAGTCGCTGTTCGAGCACGGCCGTATCACCACCACCGAGGCCAAGGCCCGCCGTCTGCGGCCGTACGCCGAGCGTCTGGTGACCAAGGCGAAGAAGGGCGACCTTCACAACCGCCGCCAGGTGCTGCAGGTCATCACGGACAAGAGCGTCGTCCACACGCTCTTCACCGAGATCGGCCCGCGCTACGAGAACCGTCCGGGTGGCTACACCCGCATCACCAAGATCGGTAACCGCCGTGGCGACAACGCGCCCATGGCTGTCATCGAGCTGGTCGAGGCGCTGACGGTCGCGCAGCAGGCGACCGGCGAGGCCGAGGCTGCCACCAAGCGTGCCGCCAAGGACGCCGAGGCTGCGGCTCCGGTCGAGGACGCCAAGGTCGACACGGCCAAGGCCGACGAGGTCGAGGACGCTGCTGCCGAGGAGTCCAAGGACGCGTAAGCGTTCTGCCGGGGGGCTGTTCGTCGGCGGGTGCGGCGTTCGTCGTGGTTGCTCGCGCAGTTCCCCGCGCCCCTTACGGGGCGCTCAGTGGGCCCGTTCCTTTGAGGAGCGGGCCCGCTTTTTGTGTTCCTGAGAGGATCTCTGTGTGAGTGACGAAGTGCAGCCCGGGTTCGTTCGTGTCCGTCTCGACCTGTCCTACGACGGTTCCGAGTTCTCCGGGTGGGCCAAGCAGGCCGGGGGACGGCGGACCGTGCAGGGGGAGATCGAGGACGCGCTGCGTACGGTCACGCGGTCTCGGGAGACCTACGAGCTGACCGTGGCCGGGCGGACCGATGCCGGGGTGCATGCGCGGGGGCAGGTGGCCCATGTGGACCTGCCGCAGGAGGTCTGGGGTGCGCACCACGACAAGCTGCTCAAGCGGCTTGCCGGGCGGCTGCCCCGGGATGTGCGGGTGTGGGCCCTCAGGGAGGCGCCCAGCGGCTTCAACGCCCGTTTCTCGGCGGTCTGGCGGCGGTACGCGTACCGGGTCACCGACAACCCTGGCGGGGTCGATCCGCTGCTGCGCAACCACGTCCTGTGGCACGACTGGCCGCTCGACGTCGACGCCATGAACGAAGCCGCCGAACGGCTGCTGGGGGAGCACGACTTCGCCGCCTACTGCAAGAAGCGGGAGGGCGCGACCACCATTCGTACGCTGCAGCAGCTGAGCCTGGTGCGCGGGGACGACGGGATCATCACCGCGACCGTGCGGGCCGACGCCTTCTGCCACAACATGGTGCGCTCGCTGATCGGGGCGCTGCTGTTCGTGGGGGACGGGCACCGGGGGCCGGACTGGCCGGGCAAGGTGCTCGCGGCCGGCGTACGGGACTCGGCCGTGCATGTCGTACGGCCGCACGGGCTGACCCTGGAGGAGGTCGGCTACCCGGCCGACGAGCTGCTCGCCGCGCGCAACAAGGAGGCGCGCAACAAGCGGACGCTGCCCGGGGCCGGGTGCTGTTAGTTACTGGTTCGCCGCTGCCGACGCCTGGGCCTCGCCGCGGGCATGGATCTGGCGGAAGGTGTACAGCTGCAGGTCGTTGCCGGTCTTGAAGACGGACGTGGACTGGTTGGTGACGTCCTTGCCGTTGGTGAAGCCGACGGTGGCGAAGTAGGCGTAGCGGCCGACGGAGTTGGCTGTCGTGAGGCACCGGGCGGCGTTGCAGAAGGCCTTCACTCCGTTGCCCGGCAGCGCCGTGACGAAGGACTTCTTGCGTGCCTTGGCTGCCGCGTCCGACTGGGCCCTCGCCTTGGTCGCCTCCGCCTCGGTGTCGAAGACCGCCACGCCGACGGTCACCGCGACGCCGTCCTTGCTGTAGGTGACGCGCAGCAGACGGGTGCAGCCGTTGCTGGTGAGGATCTTCGAGAGGCTTTCCTGGGCGGCCGAGGCGCAGTTCTTGGTGTCGGCCGTGGCGCCCCGCTTGTAGACGTTCGACTCCATGGTCAGCTGCGCGAGCGGGAAGAGGTTCTGCACGCTGAGCGGGGCCGTGTCCTTGGCCTTGCTGGCGATGAACTCCTTCGGGTCCAGCGGCGGCGGGGCGCTGGTCGGGGCGAAGGAGGGCGCGGAGGCGCTGCCGCTCGGGATGGCGCCGCCGGCGGGCAGCTTGGACGGATTGCCCGAGGCTTCGTTCTTGCCGTTCGCCGAGACGACGGCCATGGCGACGGCGGTGCCGATCGCGATCGTGGCGAGCGCGCCGCCGCCGATGAACAGCAGCCGGCGCCTCTTGTTGCGCGTCTCGGAGGCCTCGGCGAGCGCTGCCCAGTCCGGGGTCTGGCCGTCACCGCCGCTGGTCCACGGCTGCTGCGAGTGCGGTTTCCAGGGGTCCCACTGGGACTGCGGTCCCCCCTGCTGCCCAAAGCTCATGGGGCGCATCTTAGACGGGGGGCGGAGGGTGCCGGTGTGCCTCCGGTGGAGCCGCCGGGAACCTTTCCGACAGGGGTGCACATCTCGGTCTCCGCCCGTTCTCCGGGGCGCGGCGGCGGCCTCGTTTTGACCCGTCTGGGGCAGCGCTAGTACCCTTGCGGTTTGTTATGCGTATTGGCTTGGTCGCTCTCCGGCGGAAGGCCCTTACGTAGGTTCCCTGGAGCAGTTACCAGTGGGCGGCATACGGGCAGTGGGCCCGGCTTCTGTCGCCCCCAGCTGCATGATCGCTTCAAGGATGCCTTGTGTCAGCACCCATCCCTGAAGAAGAAGGCTGAGAAGTGCGTACGTACAGCCCTAAGCCCGGCGATGTCACTCGCCAGTGGCACGTCATTGACGCTCAGGACGTCGTCCTGGGCCGTCTCGCCACCACCGCCGCGTCCCTGCTGCGGGGCAAGCACAAGCCGATCTACGCCCCCCACGTCGACACCGGTGACTTCGTCATCATCATCAACGCCGACAAGGTGCACCTCTCCGGCAACAAGCGGACCCAGAAGATGGCGTACCGCCACTCCGGCTACCCGGGTGGTCTGCGCTCGGTCCGCTACGACGACCTCCTCGCGAACAACCCCGAGAAGGCCGTCGAGAAGGCCGTCAAGGGCATGCTCCCCAAGAACACCCTGGGCCGTCAGATGCTCTCCAAGCTGAAGGTCTACTCGGGCGACCAGCACCCGCACGCTGCCCAGCAGCCGGTGCCGTTCGAGATCACCCAGGTCGCGCAGTAAGTCCGGCCACCCCCTAAGACTGAAGAGAATCTGAGGAGAATCGTGGCCGAGACCACCGTTGAGCAGCCGGTCGAAGAGACTGAGCTCGTCGACATCGACAGCTACACCACCGAGTCCGAGGTCCCCGTCGAGGGCGAGTACACCTCGGAGTCCCTCGCGTCCCGCTTCGGCGAGCCCCAGCCGGCCGCCGGCCTGGGCCGTCGCAAGAACGCCATCGCCCGCGTCCGGATCGTCCCGGGCACCGGCAAGTGGAAGATCAACGGTCGCACCCTCGAGGACTACTTCCCGAACAAGGTGCACCAGCAGGAAGTCAACGAGCCCTTCAAGGTGCTCGAGCTCGAGGGCCGTTACGACGTCATCGCCCGCATCGCGGGTGGCGGTGTCTCCGGTCAGGCCGGTGCGCTCCGTCTCGGTGTCGCCCGCGCGCTGAACGAGGCCGACGTCGACAACAACCGCGGCCCGCTCAAGAAGGCCGGCTTCCTCCGCCGCGACGACCGTGCGGTCGAGCGCAAGAAGGCCGGTCTGAAGAAGGCCCGCAAGGCCCCGCAGTACAGCAAGCGCTAAGCAGCTTCGCTGCCTGCTCGTACGTACGCCCCGGCGGCACGCCTCAGTGCTGTCGGGGCGTTCGTTTATCCCCGTCGGGGGCGTATAACGGCACAAGACCCTCAACGGCTTGTGTGATGGGCTGCCGGTACGCCTGCGACAACTGACGTTTCCTCAGGAGGACAAGTGGGACGACTCTTCGGCACGGACGGCGTGCGCGGCGTCGCCAACGCGGACCTGACGGCGGAGATGGCGCTCGGCCTCTCCGTGGCCGCGGCGCACGTACTGGCCGAGGCGGGCACCTTCGAGGACCACCGGCCGACGGCGGTCGTCGGACGGGACCCGCGCGCGTCCGGAGAGTTCCTGGAGGCCGCCGTGGTCGCGGGCCTCGCCAGCGCCGGTGTCGACGTCCTGCGCGTCGGCGTGCTGCCCACTCCTGCTGTGGCGTATCTCACGGGCGCGCTCGGCGCCGACCTGGGCGTCATGCTCTCCGCCAGCCACAACGCCATGCCCGACAACGGCATCAAGTTCTTCGCCCGCGGCGGCCACAAGCTCGCCGACGAGCTCGAGGACAAGATCGAGGCCGTGTACGAGTCCCACCGGCACGGCGAGCCCTGGGAGCGGCCGACCGGTGCGGGCGTCGGGCGGGTGCGGTCGTACGACGAGGGCTTCGACCAGTACGTCGCGCATCTGATCGGAGTGCTCCCGAACCGGCTCGACGGGCTGAAGATCGTCCTCGACGAGGCACACGGTGCCGCGGCGGGGGTGTCGCCGGAGGCGTTCTCGCGGGCCGGTGCCGAGGTGATCACGATCGGCGCCGAGCCGGACGGGCTCAACATCAACGACGGCTGCGGCTCGACCCACCTCGACCTGCTGAAGGCGGCCGTCGTCGAGCACGGGGCCGCGCTCGGCATCGCGCACGACGGGGACGCGGACCGGTGCCTGGCCGTGGACCACACCGGCGCGGAGGTCGACGGCGACCAGATCCTGGCCGTGCTGGCGCTGGCGATGCGGGAGCGGGGCGTACTGCGCGAGGACACCGTGGTCGCCACGGTCATGTCCAACCTGGGCTTCAAGCTGGCGCTTGAGCGGGCGGGTCTGCATCTCGTCCAGACGGCGGTCGGGGACCGGTATGTGCTGGAGGAGATGAAGGAGCACGGGTACGCGCTCGGCGGTGAGCAGTCCGGGCACGTGATCATCCTCGATCACGCGACCACCGGTGACGGCACGCTGACCGGGCTGCTGCTGGCGGCCCGGGTCGCCGAGACCGGCCGTACGCTCAAGGACCTCGCGGGGGTCATGGAGCGGCTGCCGCAGGTGCTGATCAATGTGCCGGACGTGGACCGGGCGCGGGTGAGGACCTCCGCGGAGCTGGCGGCCGCCGTGGCCGAGGCGGAGCGGGAACTCGGGTCCACCGGGCGGGTGTTGCTGCGGCCCTCGGGGACCGAGCCGTTGGTGCGGGTGATGGTCGAGGCCGCGGACATCGACCAGGCCCGGGCCGTGGCCGGACGGCTCGCCGATGTGGTGAAGTCGGCGCTGGGTTAGAGCCGACCCGCGTCACCCGAAGGCCGTAACATAATGTGCCGAATGGGTTACTGATTGTTTCACTGGCGTCGAGGCCGCCTGCGCGTGGCGTCCCCGACGGAAGTGAGAAAGGCACCATGAAGACAATCAGCAGCACCCTGAAACGAGCGGCGGTTCCGGCCCTGGTGGCGGGTCTCGCCGTCCCTGCCCTCGCCACCCCGGCCGCGGCCCAGACCCCCGGCTCCACCGCGTTCCGTCTCTTCGGCATGGTGATCCTCAGCGCACGTTCAGGCGCGGTCAACCAGGTCACGGCCAGTACCACCACGGGTCGTGTGATTCTCACGGACTCCACGGGCATCGCGCTGGGGCCGGGGTGCACCCGGTTGTCCGCCACCAGCGTCGACTGCGGCAGCGTCACCGGCACCTCCCAGCTCTCCATCGGACTGGGCGACCTGAACGACAGCTTCGACGGGACGAGCGTCTCGCTGCGCACCCTCGTCGACGCCGGCACGGGCTCCGACACCGTGGCGACCGGCAGCGGCAACGACACGATCGGAGTGAGCGGCGACTCGCCCGCCGTCGACACGGTGAGCTGTGACGGCGGCTCCGACGCGGTGTTCGCCGACCCCGGCGACAGCGTCGCCGCGGACTGCGAGTCGCGCTCCTAGACGCCGCCCGCCTTGGCCGTGCGTTCACGCTGCCTGGCCCAGAGCCATTTCTGGGCCAGGAGTGTGAGCGTGCCGGCGAGGACGATGCCGAGCAGGTTCAGCAGGAGCTGCTCGGTGGAGCCCCAGGCCTGTCGGTACTCGTCGTAGGCGAAGGCCACGGCCGCGTTCGCGGCGGCCGGGACCGTGGTCACCGAGATGGCCACTCCCACCAGGGCGCCCGACTTCGCCGAGGTGAGGGAGAGGGTGCCGGCTGCTCCGGCCAGTACCGCGACGACGAACGAGAACGCGTCGGGGCGGTAGATGAAGTTGGTGTTGGGGCGTTCGGCTGCCAGCCGGACCTTGGTGAACAGGTCGACGCCGTCCATGAAGTAGGTGAAGCCGACCGTCACCAGCATGGCGACGGCGAAGCCGACCAGCAGGGCGGTCAGCGAGCGCAGGGCGAGGCGTGGGCTGCGCTGCACGAAGGCCGTGCAGATGCCCGCCAACGGGCCGAACTCCGGGCCCACCGCCATCGCGCCCACGATCAGGATCGCGTTGTCGAGCACGACACCGCAGGCCGCGATCATCGTGGCCAGCGTGAGGAAGGCGACGTAGGTGACGGAGAGCGTGGACTCCTCGTGCGTCGCGTCGGTGAGGTGCTCCCACAGCACCGCGTCCGCGCCTTCGCCGGGTGCCTCCGCCTCGGCCTTGTCGGCTCGCCTGGACAGCGACAGGTCGATGTTCTCCACGGCGATGGATCCGGTGCGATCGAGCTCCAAAGCCCTGAGTTCGCCGATGAGTTCGTCACCCGCCTCGCGTGCGACGTCGCACATCACGACATCGCCGACGGGGTTGCGGGCGGCGCCCGGCAGCACGACGAGATGCGTCGTGCCGACGGTCCTCTCGATCAGGCGGACCACGTCGTCGGTCCTGTCGGACGGCGTGATCAGACGCAGGTGCAGCATGGTCCTTTTTAACAGGCCGTGTCACGGCTTCACAGCTTGCGCAGACGCAGACGCTGGACCTTGTGGTCCGGGCCCTTGCGGACGACCAGGGTGGCCCGGCCGCGGGTCGGGGCGATGTTCTCCACCAGGTTGGGCTTGTTGATGGTGCGCCACTGGGTGCGGGCGTACTCGAGGGCCTCCTCCTCGGACACCTGGGTGTACTTGCGGAAGTACGAGTGCGGGTCCTGGAAGGCCGTCTGACGCAGCTTCTTGAACCGGTTGAGGTACCAGCGTTCGACGTCCTCGGGGCTGGCGTCGATGTACACGCTGAAGTCGAAGAAGTCGGCGAGACCGACGCGGGTACGGCCGTCCTTGCCGGGGAGGGCGGGCTGCAGGACGTTCAGGCCCTCGACGATCAGGATGTCCGGGCGGCGGACCGTGAGCCGCTGGTCCGGGACGATGTCGTAGATGAGGTGGGAGTAGACGGGGGCCGTCACCTCGTCCTTGCCCGCCTTGATGTCGGCGACGAAGCGGGTCAGGGCGCGGCGGTCGTAGGACTCCGGGAAACCCTTCCGCGACATGAGGCCGCGGGCCTGGAGCTCCCTGGTGGGAAGCAGGAAGCCGTCGGTCGTGACGCGCTCGACGCGGGGGTGCTCGGGCCAGCGGGAGAGCAGGGCCTGCAGGAGGCGGGCGACGGTCGACTTGCCGCCGGCCACGGAACCGGCGACCCCTATGACGAAGGGTGTGCCGGACTGGGTGCCCTGCTCACCGAGGAAGGTGTTCAGGGCGCCTCTGAGGCCGTCGGTGGCCCCGACGTAGAGGTTGAGGAGCCGGGACAGCGGCAGGTAGATGTCCCGCACCTCGTCGAGGTCGATGACGTCACCGAGGCCACGGAGCTTCTCGACCTCCTCGGCGGTGAGGGGGAGCGGCGTCTTCTCACGCAGCGCGCTCCACTCGGATCGGGTGAGGTCGACGTAGGGAGTCGCCTCCGGCCTGGGCCGGTGGGCGCTCCGGAGCGTCGAGGAGACCGGTGAGATCACAGTCCATTGTTAACGGAGTTTGAACGGGGTGGGGGGTGGGGTCGGTCACTTTGTTCCGTGATCAAGCGGTGTGAGGTCGTCTCCGATCAGAGGAAACCCCGCCAGGGGGCACCTGGCGGGGGTCGACCTCATCCGTCTGCCGGGATCACTCTTCGTTCAAGGCAGCTCGCAGGTACGCGATCAGATCGCCGGTCGGAACCCCGACCCAGGTGGCCTCGGGCACCCCGACGCGCATGACCTCACAGCGTTCCCCGTCCAACTCGGCCACCAGAACCTGACGGCTTGTTCCGTCCAACGGATCGACCTGCAGGCGCACGGCGCCGTGGGTGATCGTCGGGAACATGTTCCGCAGTACCTCGTCCGCACGGAGGCGGCGCAAAAGGTTCCACTGGTTCCGGTTGAAGTCGGACGACAGGAGTTCGGTCCACTGCGAGGAGGTGGGATCCCCACGTTCGAGTGCCCCGACGAATGCGTCGAGCTCCAAGAACCCGAATCCCTCCGCCAGTTCGTCGAACGGTGTGCCGTCCCGCCATGCGGCGACCGCTTCCACAAGCAGTCCAAGGTCGCCAGTGGAGCCGATCTCCCAGTCGAACCCGGGGATACGGACACTCAACCGGAAAAGACGTTCCTCGGTCTCAGGGTCGACCGCCAGGAAACCCCGCGCCGTTTGGATGACGACGACGTCGACGGCCCATGGCGCCACCCCGGTGTCGCATCCGCGCAGCTGTGCCGCCTCACGCATGGCCGGCCCGAGGCCGCCCGCAGCGGTCACGTCCGGGTACAGGGATTTCCGGTTGGTTTCCATGTTCGTCGGATTCCTCAGCAGTGGTGGCAATAGGTGAGTTTGCCCCCGTCTACGGGGTCAAGTTTCCCCAACTTTGACGGATCCGGCTGATCTATCAATTTGCGCTCCATGGCGCCGTCGGCGCCCGTCGGATAGTAGAACTTCACCGAACTCCATGCGCGTTGACCATTGGCGACGGCTCTTGCGATCAGGGACATCTCGTAGTCCGTGGCCTTTCCGGCCTCACCGGCCAGCAGGCCGCGCTTGGCATTGAAGGTGTCGCTGACCTGCCGCGTCTGCAGCCGTCCGGTGGCCGGATCCATGGACTCGAGGCGGGTCCCCCACGCCCACCTGGCTGATGGGCCGGTGTGAGCCGTTCGCCATGAGCACCTCGGTGGCGCCGGGGAAGCTGTTGGTCTCACAGGCGACGCGGTACTCCTCGGAGATGCGCGCCGACCGCTCGATACCCGCCAACGTGTCTGCGTCGATGCGCAACGTGCGCAGCGCCTTCAGGGTGGCAGGCGGAACCACGGTCTGGGGCGCATGGGAGCATCCCTTTCTGCGTTCAGCCGGGGGTGCGGATGCGGGCCGGAAAGGCGTATGACGGCATGGCGACGCGACCCCTCCCCGTGAGCGACGGCGTTCCCCCCGGTCGCTGGTTGGTGCGCATGAAGGCGGAATGGTCAGGTTCGGCGCATACGCGGCGACAGCATAGGCATGTACACGCGGAACCGCACAAGTTTCGCTTCGGCTGGATCGCCGTAGGCCTTCGCACCCCGGTGAAATTTCCGAATTCGGGCAAGCGGAGGGCAGTTCCGGGGGCCGTCGGATCGTAGGCTGCGGCCCATGTGCGGAATCGTGGGATACGTGGGGTCGCAGTCGGCGCTCGAGGTCGTGATGGCCGGGCTGAAGCGGCTGGAGTACCGGGGGTACGACTCGGCGGGTGTCGCCGTGCTGGCGGACGGCGGGCTGGCGGCCGCCAAGAAGGCCGGGAAGCTGGTGAACCTGGAGAAGGAGCTGGTGGACCGGCCGCTGCCGACGGGCTCGACGGCGATCGGGCACACGCGGTGGGCCACGCATGGCGGGCCGACGGATCCGAATGCGCATCCTCATCTGGACAATGCCGGGCGGGTCGCCGTCGTCCACAACGGGATCATCGAGAACTTCGCCCTGCTGCGGGCCGAGCTGGAGGAGCGGGGACACGACCTCGCCTCCGAGACGGACACCGAGGTGGTCGCGCATCTGCTCGCCGAGGAGTTCTCGGCCTGCGCGGATCTCGCGGAGGCGATGCGGCTGGTGTGCCGGCGGCTGGCGGGGGCGTTCACCCTGGTCGCGGTGCATGCCGATGAGCCGGATGTGGTCGTGGGCGCGCGGCGGAACTCACCGCTCGTGGTGGGCGTGGGGGACGGCGAGGCGTTTCTGGCGTCCGATGTCGCCGCGTTCATCGACCACACCCGGTCGGCGGTCGAACTGGGCCAGGACCAGGTCGTCGAGCTGCGGCGCGACGGGGTGACGGTGACGGGGTTCGACGGCAGCCCGGCCGACGTGCGCTCGTACCACGTCGACTGGGACGCCTCCGCCGCGGAAAAGGGCGGCTACGACTACTTCATGCTCAAGGAGATCGCCGAGCAGCCCAAGGCGGTCGCCGACACGTTGCTGGGGCGCATCGACGCGGGGGGCTCGCTGACGCTGGACGAGGTCCGGATCAGCGCCGCCGAGCTGCGGGAAGTCGACAAGGTGGTGATCGTGGCGTGCGGTACCGCTTTTCATGCCGGGCTCATCGCCAAGTACGCCATTGAGCACTGGACGCGGATTCCGTGTGAGGTGGAGCTGGCGAGTGAGTTCCGGTACCGGGATCCGATTCTGGGTGTCCGGTCTCTCGTCATCGCCATCTCGCAGTCCGGCGAGACCATGGACACCCTGATGGCGCTGCGGCATGCGCGGGAGCAGGGCTCCAAGGTGCTGGCCATCTGCAACACCAACGGGTCGACCATTCCTCGCGAATCGGATGCGGTGCTGTACACGCATGCGGGGCCGGAGGTGGCCGTCGCGTCCACCAAGGCGTTTTTGACGCAGCTTGTGGCCTGCTATCTGGTTGCCCTGTATCTGGGGCAGGTGCGCGGCACCAAGTGGGGCGACGAGATCGGGGCCGTCATCCGCGATCTGTCCCACATCTCGGGTGAGGTCGAGCGGGTGCTGGAGACCATGGAACCGGTACGGGAGCTTGCGCGGTCGCTCGCCGACAAGAACACGGTGCTGTTCCTGGGGCGGCATGTGGGATATCCGGTCGCGCTGGAAGGGGCTCTGAAGCTGAAGGAGCTCGCCTACATGCATGCGGAGGGCTTTGCGGCGGGGGAGTTGAAGCACGGGCCGATCGCTTTGATCGAGCCCGATCTGCCGGTGGTCGTCGTCGTGCCCTCGCCTCGGGGGCGGTCCGTCCTCCACGACAAGATCGTGTCCAACATCCAGGAGATCCGGGCGCGTGGGGCGCGGACGATCGTCATCGCGGAGGAGGGGGACAAGGCGGTCGTGCCCTACGCCGACCACCTGATCCGGATTCCGGCCACTCCGACCCTGCTGCAGCCGCTGGTGGCCACGGTGCCGCTGCAGGTGTTCGCGTGTGAGTTGGCTACGGCCCGCGGCAACGAGGTGGACCAGCCGCGGAACCTGGCGAAGTCGGTGACGGTGGAGTGAGCTGAGCTCAGGAAAAAGGGGGCGAACGGTCGAGTGCCGTTCGCCCCCTTCACCATGCGGTCATGCGGTTAGGGGATGCAGGTCGCCGGCACCCAGCCCGAAATGTCGCTGCCGTAGGGGCCGCCGTAGAACCACCCGTTGCTCTTCTTGCCGCAGGCCGTGTAGGTGCCGCCCTTGACGGGCTTGCCGTCGGTGGTGCAGATCGAGCCCTTCTTGCCCTTGCCCCAGGTGCCGAGGGCCGTGGCGGACGTCGTGTGCGCGGAGCGGATGTTGACGGTTTCCTTGGGCTTTATGTTGACCAGTGCGCTGGTGCAGTCCGGAGCCGACGCCGCGGCGGCGGTCCCGGCGGTGCCCGTTATCGCCGTACCGATGAGGGCCACGGTGGTCAGCGCGGTGCCCAGAGACTTCAACTTCAAAGCTGTGTCCTCCCGTTACATGCAGGGCGCTCCGCGTCGCAACACGGATCGCCGGTCACCGGGAAGATTACTGGGGGTGGGGGGCGATGATGATCTCTGAGGTTCCCAGGGCTTGTATGAAGATAGTGAAGGTTCCGGTTTGGAAGGTCGCGCAACGCACGTTCGTCATGGCGGACCTCGCTCGCCTCGACGACTGGCTCGGCCGGGCCGGAACGGTCGAGCGAGCCGAGGGCCTGCTCAGCGAGGGCGCGGCGGCCGCCCCGGAATAGAGTGCCCGAATGAGCATCATCGGGGTCGGTATCGACGTGGCCGAGATCGAGCGGTTCGAGGCGTCGCTCAAGCGGACGCCCGGGATGGCGGAACGGCTGTTCCTGGAGAGGGAGTTGCTGCTGCCCAGCGGGGAGCGTCGGGGCGTTGCCTCGCTTGCCGCCCGCTTTGCTGCGAAGGAGGCCCTGGCCAAGGCTCTCGGCGCGCCGGCCGGGCTGCTCTGGACGGATGCCGAGGTCGTCGTCGAGGACAGCGGGCAGCCGCGGCTGCGGGTGAAGGGGACCGTGGCGGCGCGGGCAGCCGAGCTGGGGGTGCGGTCCTGGCATGTGTCGCTCAGCCATGACGCGGGCGTGGCCTCGGCGGTGGTGATCGCCGAGGGCTGAGGGCAGACTCGACCCCATGCGGACTGCGTACAGCGTGGAGACGGTAAGGGCAGCGGAGCGGGAGCTCATGGCGCGGCTTCCCGAGGGGGCGTTGATGCAGCGGGCGGCCGCGGGGCTTGCGGCTGCCTGCGCCGATCTCATCGGGCGGGTGTACGCCAGCCGGGTCGTGCTGCTCGTCGGGAGCGGCGACAACGGGGGCGACGCGCTGTATGCCGGGGCACGGCTCGCCCGGCGGGGGGCCGCCGTTGCGGCCGTGCTGTTGGCGCCCGAGCGGGCCCATCCCGGGGGACTTGCCGCCCTGCTGCGCGCCGGAGGGCGGATCGTAGGCAGCGGGGCGGGCGCCGGGGCTGCCGCCTCCGCCGGGGTCGGTGCCGTCGAGGAGGCGATTCTCCGGGCCGATCTCGTCGTCGACGGGATCGTCGGGATCGGGGGGACGGGTGGACTTCGGCCCGAGGCCGCGCAGTTGGCCGCGTGTGTCGAAGAGTCCGGTGCCGCCGTCGTGGCCGTCGATCTGCCCAGTGGTGTCGATGCTGATACGGGGGAGGTGCGCGGTGCCGCCATTCGCGCCGATCTCACCGTCACGTTCGGGACGCACAAGCCCGGGCTGCTGATCGATCCCGCGCGGGAGTACGCCGGGTCGGTGCGGCTCGTCGACATCGGACTGGGGGGCGCACTCCCCGAAGAGCCCGAGTTGGAGGCCCTGCAGCACGCCGACGTCGCCGCGCTGCTGCCCGTACCGGGTGCCGAGAGCGACAAGTACCGGCGGGGGGTGGTCGGGATCGCCGCCGGGTCCGCGCGCTATCCGGGGGCCGCCGTCCTCGCCGTGTCCGGGGCGCTGAGGGGTGGTGCGGGAGCCGTGCGGTACGTCGGGCCCGCCGGGGACGCCGTCGTCTCGCGGTTCCCGGAGACCCTCGTATCGGATCAGGGGCCCGCGAAGGCCGGACGGGTGCAGGCCTGGGTGGTCGGGCCCGGCGCGGGGGACGACGCCGCGACCGTGGCCGAGGTGCTGGAAGCGGACGTGCCCGTGCTTATCGACGCGGACGGGCTGCGGCTTGCCGAACGGGATGCCGTACGGGCCCGTAGCGCCCCGACGCTGATGACCCCGCACGCAGGGGAGGCCGCCGCGCTGCTCGGTGTGGCGCGGGAGGAGGTCGAGGGGGCGCGGCTGGCCTCGGCGCGCGAACTCGCCTTGCGGTACGGGGCGACCGTGCTGCTCAAGGGGTCCACCACGCTCGTCGCCGACGCGGGCGGCGGGGTCGTGCGGGTCAATGCGACCGGGACGCCGTGGCTCGCCACCGCGGGCAGCGGCGATGTGCTGTCGGGGCTCGCGGGATCGCTGCTGGCGTCCGGGCTCTCCGCGCTGGACGCGGGCAGCGCGGCGGCGTATCTGCACGGGCTGGCCGGGCGGTTCGCCGCCGACGGTGCACCGGCGGGCGCGCATGATGTCGCCGAGGCCATTCCGGGGGCGTGGCGGGACGTGCGGGAGTGACCTGGTCATGCCAGTGCGGCGCTCGTCGGAAAGGGTGAACCGGCCGCGCGCCGCTCCCGGCCTGTCGGCCCTGCGCGTTTCTCTGATTGCATGATCAATAGACACGTGATCAATAGACATTTTGCGTATATCGGCTGCCAGGGTGTCGCGGTCGTGCTCGCCGCCGTCACGGTCCTCCCGGTCGGCGCCCTTTCGGCCTCCGCCGCGCCCTCGCCTCCGGATCCCAGGTCGAGCTCGGTTCACCGGACCGCCGACGACGAGGATGCCGTCGAGGACGGGGACGTCGTCGAGGTCGTGCCGCACCAGGACACCGCCGGGAAGGTGAAGTGCAGCCGGAGGACCGGGCCCCATCAGCGGGCGGTCGAGAAGTGGCTGAAGCTGAAGGCGGACGGGAAGCAGTCGGCCGCCGACTGCAAGGTCATCCGGGACTTTCAGGAGCAGCACGGGATCAAGCCCGCGATCGGGTACGCCGGGCCCGCCACCTGGGCCACCATGCAGCTCGTCTCCGCCAGGGAGAATCCGAACGCGAAGCACAAGTGCCCCGTACGCAAGCGCCGGGTCGCGTGTGTCGATCTCGACCGGCAGGTGACCTGGGTGCAGAAGGGCACCAAGGTGGTCTACGGGCCCGTCCCGATGCGCAGCGGCCGGGTCGGGCACGCCACCCGGACCGGGTGGCACAAGATCTACTGGAAGCACAAGAACCACTGGTCGACGCTGTACGACGCGCCCATGCCCTATGCCCAGTTCTTCAGCGGCGGGCAGGCCTTCCACGGCGTCCACGACAGCATCTACACCACCCTCGGCTCCTGGGGGTGCATCAATCTGCGGCTGGGCGACGCCCGGAAGCTCTGGCGGGTGCTGAAGAAGGGCGACCGTGTGTATGTGTGGGGACACCGGCCCGGGAAGTAGGCGCATGGACGGAGTGCCTGGACGGGGGCCGGTGCCTCGGGGGTGTCCGACCCCTCTGAGACACTGGGGGCGCCATGACTGAGACAGCAGCTGCCCCGACCGCGCCCCTGCGCGCCCGCGCCGAGATCGACCTGGCCGCCCTGCGCGCCAACGTGCGGACCCTGCGCGCCCTCGCGCCGGGCGCTGCCCTCATGGCCGTGGTCAAGTCCGACGCGTACGGCCACGGGGCCGTGCCGTGCGCCCGGGCCGCCGTGCAGGCGGGAGCCGCATGGCTGGGGACCGCCACGCCCGAGGAGGCGCTCGCACTGCGGGCCGCCGGGCTGCCCGGACGGATCATGTGCTGGCTGTGGACGCCGGGCGGGCCCTGGCGGGAGGCCGTCGAGGCCGACATCGACGTGTCGGTGAGCGGGCTGTGGGCCCTGGACGAGGTCACCGAGGCCGCCCGGGCGGCGGGCATCCCCGCGCGCGTACAGCTCAAGGCCGACACCGGGCTGGGGCGGGGCGGCTGTCAGCCGGGGCAGGACTGGGCCGAGCTGGTCGCGGCCGCCCTGCGCGCCGAGGCCGAAGGGCTCGTCCGCATCACCGGGCTCTGGTCGCACTTCGCCTGCGCCGACGAACCCGGCCACCCCTCCATCGACCTCCAGCTCACCCGCTTCCGCGAGATGCTCGCGTACGCCGAGGACCAGGGCGTACGCCCCGAGGTGCGGCACATCGCCAACTCGCCCGCCACGCTCACCCTCCCCGAGGCCCACTTCGACCTCGTACGGACCGGGATCGCCCTCTACGGCATCTCCCCGAGCCCCGAGCTGGGCAGCCCCGCCGACTTCGGGCTGCGTCCGGTGATGACACTGTCGGCCTCCGTCGCGCTCGTGAAGCACGTCCCGGGGGGTCACGGCGTCAGTTACGGGCATCACTACGTCACCCCCGGCGCGACGACCCTCGGACTCGTGCCCGTCGGGTACGCCGACGGCGTCCCGCGGCACGCCTCCGGGACCGGCCCGGTGCTGGTCGGCGGCAAGTGGCGGACCGTCGCCGGGCGGGTCGCCATGGACCAGTTCGTCGTCGATCTCGGCGGGGACGAGCCCGAGGTCGGCACCGAAGCGGTGCTGTTCGGGCCAGGCGACCGCGGCGAGCCCACCGCCGAGGACTGGGCGCAGGCCGCGGGCACCATCGCGTACGAGATCGTCACGCGGATCGGAACGCGCGTTCCACGCGTCTACGTGAATGAAGAACAAAGCGGGTCACCGCACAAAGGCCCGACAGCGCACGGACCGGCAGAAGTGCAGCACCCGTAATGCGTGCAACATCGGGCAGTCGATCAACAGCGGTATCAACAGGCAACACGAGTAACGCAAGCAACACCTGCATCACCCGACCCAGCGAACAGCAGTAATGACCCGGCGAAGAGGAGCGGTACGTGAGCGAGAGCACTGCGGAGGCCGTCGCAGCCGTCGCCTCCGCCACGGGGGCGGCCGGTAGCTGGCGCAGGGCGACCGGCATCGCGGGCGCCGCGATAGGCGTGGTCGCCGCGGGCGCGGCGGCCGGCGTCGCCATAGAGCGGCTCACCGTCGGCCGCGGGATGCGGAGGAAGGCGCGGCTCGCGCTCGACTCGACCGGACCGTACGGGGCACTGCGCGGCACGCCCGGCAAGGCCACGGCCGACGACGGCACCGAGCTGTACTACGAGGTCGACGACGTCGACCCTGACGCCGTGCCCGCGCTCGGCCCGCGCCGCCGCCGGCTGTTCGGCCGCAAGGCGCCCGCTCCCGTCACCGTCGTCTTCAGCCACGGCTACTGCCTCAACCAGGACTCCTGGCACTTCCAGCGGGCGGCCCTGCGCGGTGTCGTACGGACCGTGCACTGGGACCAGCGCAGCCACGGGCGTTCCGGGCGCGGTGTGCAGCAGGTGCAGGACGGCGTGCCGGTCAGCATCGACCAGCTGGGCCGCGACCTGAAGGCCGTCATCGACGCCGCCGCGCCGGACGGGCCCATCGTGCTCGTCGGGCACTCCATGGGCGGCATGACCGTGATGGCGCTGGCCGACCAGTATCCCGAGCTGATCCGCGAGCGGGTGGTCGCCGTCGCCTTCGTCGGTACGTCGTCCGGGCGGCTCGGCGAGGTCAACTTCGGGCTGCCGGTCGCGGGCGTGAATGCCGTACGGCGGGTGCTGCCCGGCGTGCTGAAGGCGCTCGGGCAGCAGGCCGCGCTGGTGGAGAAGGGGCGGCGGGCGACCGCCGATCTGTTCGCCGGGATCATCAAGCGGTACTCGTTCGCCTCGCGGGACGTCGACCCGGCCGTCGCGCGGTTCGCCGAGCGGATGATCGAGGGCACGCCGATCGACGTGGTCGCCGAGTTCTACCCGGCGTTCACGGAGCACGACAAGACCGAGGCGCTGGTGCACTTCGCTGACCTGCCGGTGCTGGTGCTGGCCGGGATCGGCGACCTCGTCACGCCCAGCGAGCACAGCGAGGCGATCGCCGACCTGCTGCCGGACGCCGAACTGGTGCTGGTCCCGGACGCCGGGCACCTGGTGATGCTGGAGCACCCGGAGGTGGTCACCGACCGGCTGGCCGACCTGCTCACCCGTGCGGGTGCCGTGCCGGCAGGAGCTACCGTGGGTGGCTATGGAAGCACCAGCAGCACCGCACAACCCGGCTGAGACCGAGGCCTTTGTGTCCTCCCCCCTGCCTTCTGTGGAGATCACCGTCACGGCCCCCGAGCAGATGCGGGACCTGGGCCGCCGCGTCGCCAAGCTGCTGCGCGCCGGCGACCTCGTGATGCTCAACGGGGAGCTCGGCGCGGGCAAGACGACGCTCACCCGCGGGCTGGGCGAAGGGCTCGGCGTGCGGGGCGCGGTCACCTCGCCGACCTTCGTGATCGCCCGAGTGCATCCGTCGCTGGGCGACGGTCCGCCGCTGGTGCACGTCGACGCCTACCGCCTGGGCGGCGGGCTCGACGAGATGGAGGACCTCGACCTGGACGTCTCGCTGCCCGAGTCGGTGATCGTCGTGGAGTGGGGCGAGGGCAAGGTCGAGGAGCTGACCGAGGACCGGCTGCACGTCGTCATCCACCGGGCCGTTGGTGACACCACGGACGAGGTGCGTCACGTGACGCTGACCGGGCTCGGCGGGCGGTGGTCGGCGGTGGACCTGAGCGTGCTGTCCGCCTGACGGCCGTACGACCGGCCCACCATTCCGTGAACGTTCCGACAAGACGTCGGCAAGATATTGCATTCGGTGTCTTGTGCGTGGTCACATGGTATCCAGTTCGTAGTTAGGTCTACCTAACTACGCCCGCCCCCGGGTCCTCAGGAGGCGTCCATGCCGGTCACCGAACGAGACGAGACGCTGCCGCATGTGGAGTCCGCGGTATCCATGCGCGAACTGCTGGCGTCGTGTGCCGCCGCGAACGCGGTCTCGACCCCGCCGCGGCTGCCGGATCCCGAGGTGTCCCGGCCACCGGCCCGGCACGAGCACGCCGCCTAGGGGATCACGGCGATCTGCGCGCCGATCGTGGCGAACTCCCACAGGGCGGCGCCATCCTTGCGGGACTCGCGGATCCCGCCCGTGCGCACCGTCGGGTCGGGTGCCGCAGGCGAGGTTCTGACCGCCGCGCTGAAGCCGACGGGGACGCCCTCCACGCTGGTGAAGCGCACGACGTGCTCGATGGCGGTGCCGTCGGTGCCGATCGCGGAGTTCGAGCGGGAGGTCACCCCGTAGACGCCGGGCGCCGGGTCGACATTGCCCGGAGCGACCGTGAAGCTGCGCAGGACCTGGTTGCGCGCGTCGACCAGCCAGACCCGGTCGGAGCCCACCGAGTAGACCACGCGTTCCCCGGCGCCGGACGCGGCGGGCGGCAGGCCGGGTTTGCGCTGGGCACCGGGCGCTCCCGGGACGGCCGCGGCGGGTGAGGCGCTCGCCTGCGGCTTGCCGAAGCCGGCCGGCGCGGTCACGGAGGCCCGGTAGCCGAGGAAGCCGACGGTGGCCAGGGCGGCCACGGTGAGCCCGAACACGAATCCGGAGCTGCTCCTCGCCACGGTCGTCACCTGCCCCATTTCGCCTCGAACGTCATGCTTTGCGGCGACCGTAGCAGCCCGTACACGCCTGACCGGGACGGCGATGCCCGAGGTGGAGGCCCGTGTCGTACGCCCTGCCCGCACCGCCACGCCCGGCACGCCCTCGCGCCCCTCCGGGCGGACGACTGGGCGTCCGACCCGGGCCCTGGGAGCCGTAGGCTGTTTGCGTGCTCTTGCTCGCTCTGGATACCGCAACCCCAGCCGTGACCGTCGCCCTGCACGACGGCACGGACGTCATCGCCTCCTCGAGTCAGGTGGACGCCCGCCGGCACGGTGAGCTGCTGCTGCCGGCCGTCGACCGGGTGCTCGCCGAGGCCGGGATCGGGCTCGACGCCGTCACCGGCATCGTCGTCGGCATCGGGCCCGGCCCCTACACCGGGCTGCGCGTCGGTCTGATGACCGCGGACACCTTCGGGCTCGCGCTCGGTGTCCCCGTGCACGGCGTGTGCACGCTGGACGGTCTGGCGTACGCGGCCGACATCGACGAGGGCCCCTTCGTGGTGGCGACCGACGCCCGGCGCAAGGAGGTCTACTGGGCGCGCTACGCGGACTCCCGGACCCGGCTGACCGACCCCGCCGTGGACCGGCCCGCCGACATCGCCGAACAGGTGGCGGGGCTGCCCGCCGTCGGCGCGGGCGCGCTGCTGTACCCGGACACCTTCCCGAACGTGCACGAACCGGAGCACGTGTCGGCCGCCGCACTCGCGCGTCTGGCCGCCGAGCGGCTGGCCGAGGGAGAGGAACTGCCCGAGGCCCGCCCGCTGTACCTGCGCCGCCCGGACGCCCAGGTCCCCAAGAACTACAAGGTGGTCACCCCCAAGTGACCGAACCCGTGACCTCTCGACTGCGCGAGATGCGCTGGTGGGACATCGACCGCGTGCTCGAACTGGAGAAGGACCTCTTTCCCGAGGACGCCTGGTCCCGCGGCATGTTCTGGTCGGAACTCGCCCACGCCCGCGGCCCCGAGGCGACCCGCCGCTATGTCGTCGCCGAGGACGGCGAGGGACGGGTCGTCGGCTACGCGGGGCTCGCCGCCTCCGGAGACCTCGCCGACATCCAGACGATCGCCGTCGCCCGCGACCAGTGGGGCACCGGCCTCGGTGGACGGCTCCTCGCCGAGCTGCTGCGGGCCGCCACCGCCTTCGAGTGCGCCGAAGTGATGCTGGAGTGCCGCATCGACAACATCCGCGCCCAGAAGCTCTACGAGCGCTTCGGCTTCGAGGCCATCGGCTTCCGGCGCGGCTACTACCAGCCCGGCAATGTGGACGCCCTGGTGATGCGGCTGACCACGCAATCCGACAGCGGCCCCGCCGCGGGACCGACTTCCGAACGAGAAACCGAGATCCATGGCTGACGAACCCCTGGTCCTGGGAATCGAGACCTCCTGCGACGAGACCGGCGTCGGCATCGTCCGGGGCACCACCCTGCTGGCCGACGCCGTCGCCTCCAGCGTCGACGAGCACGCCCGCTTCGGCGGCGTCGTGCCCGAGGTCGCCTCCCGGGCGCACCTGGAGGCGATGGTGCCGACCATCGACCGCGCGCTGAGGGAGGCGGGGGTGAGCGCGCGGGACCTGGACGGCATCGCGGTCACCGCCGGTCCGGGCCTGGCCGGTGCCCTGCTGGTCGGCGTGTCGGCGGCGAAGGCGTATGCGTACGCGCTGGGCAAGCCGCTCTACGGTGTGAACCACCTCGCCTCCCACATCTGCGTGGACCAGCTGGAGCACGGCGCGCTGCCCGAGCCGACGATGGCGCTGCTGGTGTCCGGCGGGCACAGCTCGCTGCTGCTGTCGACGGACATCACCTCGGACGTACGTCCGCTGGGCGCGACCATCGACGACGCGGCCGGCGAGGCCTTCGACAAGATCGCCCGGGTGCTGAACCTCGGCTTCCCCGGCGGCCCGGTCATCGATCGCTACGCACGTGAGGGCGACCCCTCGGCGATCGCGTTCCCGCGCGGGCTGACCGGTCCTCGCGACCCCGCGTACGACTTCTCCTTCTCCGGTCTGAAGACCGCCGTGGCCCGCTGGATCGAGGCCAAGCGGGCGGCGGGTGAGGAGGTGCCGGTGCGAGACGTGGCGGCCTCCTTCCAGGAGGCGGTCGTCGACGTGCTGACCCGCAAGGCCGTACGGGCCTGCAAGGACGAGGGGGTCGGGCATCTGATGATCGGCGGCGGGGTGGCCGCCAACTCCCGGCTGCGCGCGCTGGCGCAGGAGCGCTGCGAGGCGGCCGGCATCCAACTGCGGGTGCCGCGGCCGAAGTTGTGCACCGACAACGGGGCGATGGTGGCCGCGCTCGGCGCCGAGCTGGTGGCCCGCAACCGGGCGGTGTCGAACTGGGACCTGTCCGCGGACTCCTCGCTGCCGGTGACGGAGGCGCACGTACCCGGGCACGACCATGTGCACGAGGTCAGCAAGGAGAACCTGTACTCGTGACGGTCGCGTTGATGTGGGAGGCGCGGGCGGCCGAGGGCCGGGGCGAGGAGCTGCTCGCCTGGGCGCGGGCGCAGGAACTGCCCGCCCGGCCGCTGCGCCGTGAGACCTTCCGTGCCCCTGAGGACCGTGTCCTCGTCATCACCTGGTGGGATGCTCCGTACGACGCCGACCTGCCCGAACTACCCGAGCCGGACGGGGAGTTGACGTCCCGTGCCGTGCACCGGTGGCGGTTTTCTACGGTGGCGGCGGACTGACTCCGTCCGTTCAGCCGTGGCTGGGCGCCGCTCCGGCGGGTGAGTGCGAGATGTGCCACCGTTCCCCGGGGGCGGGGGCCAGCCACAGGCGTCGGCCGGTGCTGTGCTCCCAGCCCGTGGCTGCCACCGCCTTGCCGAGCCAGTCCAGGCCGACGGCCAGCAGGACCACGACGATTCCGGTGTCCCGGATGACGAACACGCACAGGGCCGACAGCAGCAACAGTCCGGTCATGCCGGGTGAGAAGGCGGCGCGGTGCGGACGCTTTTCGGTGTCCGGCGCGAGCGCCGCCGCCTCGAACTCCCGCAGCCGGCCGATCCACTTGAGCCGGGAGGCCCGCAGCAGCGTCGACACCACGAGGAAGCCGAGCGCGAAGGTGATCAGCACGCCGAGGGCTCCGGTCCGCACCGGCGGGCTCTGGTCCGTGCCGACCGCCGCCGCCCAGCCGCCGGCGATGCCGGCGAGGACGAGCGAGGCGGCCCACCACTCGTGATGCACGTACCGGACCATCGTTCCCCCAAATCCGAAGCGCCGGTTCCGCCTCCCCCGAGACCCCCGTCTCGCGGCGGTCGCCGGTCGGTTTTCCCACGGTAGTTCCAGCGCCCCTGTTTCAGCCGTCCACACGTGTGAGCGGTTGGTGAAGGGCGGTTCGCCCGGTCGCCCGGTCTCCGTCCCACCAGAAGCGCCACTGCCGGGAGGTCAGGAACTCCGCCGGGTAGGTCCCCTCCCAGTCGTCGAAGTTGTTGTGGAACCAGTCGGGGCAGGCCGGATAGTGCTCCGCGGCCAGGACATGGGCCTCGTGGAGGTTCATCGGCGGGACGGCGGCCGACAGGTAGAGGTCCGCGTGGTCGAAGCCGACGAGGCGGCCCCCGACGCCCAGCTGCCCGAACTACCGGAGCTTGACGGCGAGTTGGTCATGCGGGCGGTGCATCGGTGGCGGTTCGAGTCGCTGGGGGAGGGCTGAGGGGCGAGTACGCCAGCCGGTGCTCCCCGTCCTCCTCGGACACCCGCCACAGCAGCTTGCCGTGCCGGCGTTGCCACAGGCCGCCGACCACCCCCTTGGCCAGGTAGTCCGACGCCACCAGCAGAACGAGGACCCAGATGTCGGACCAGACGTAGACGAGGCCGGCCGCCAGCACGAAGAGGGAGCCCGAGCGCACCGCGGTCTCTTCGCTGCCGGACGCCTGACCGGTGTCCGGCAGCGGGCCCGCCGACTCGAAGTCCTTGCGGTGGCCGAAACGGGTGGAGCGCACGAGTGCCGCGATGACCAGGAAGGCGACGGCCACGATCGCCGCGTTCTCCGTGTCGGTGGCCGACCACTGCCGGCCCTGCCGCGTGCCGACCGCCAGCGCCGTACCGGCCACGATCCCGGCCACCTTCGCCGCACCTGACGCCAGTTCGTGGCGCACGTATCTGACCATCGCATCCCCCGGGTTCCTCGGCCCGGGGTCACCCGGTCCCCGACACCTCCGTCTCGCAGCGCAGCCGCCGCTCCGTGCCGAGCACTCGCACCGGGCCGGTGAGCTGGAGGTGTGCCGTGTGGCGTACCTCTGCGCTCGACGCCGCCAACCGTAGTTCGAGGGCGCCCGGCTCGACCACCCGGCGGCCCGAACGGTCGGTGAACGCCGAGAGGTCGGAGTGGAAATGAAAGGTGACCCGGGCCGACTCGCCCGCCTCCAGCTCCAGCCGCCGATAGCCGATCAGGCGTACGTCCGGGCGGGTCACCGAGGCCACCGGGTCGTGGAGGTAGAGCTGCACGACCTCCGCGCCCGCCCGCTCGCCCGTGTTGCGGACGGTGACCGTCACGTCGTACGAGCCGTCCGTGCCGATCTCCGCCCCGGCGGACTCGGACTCCCAGGTGAACGTCGTGTACGAGCGGCCGTGGCCGAAGGGGTACAGCGGGGTCGGGTCGAGGTTGCTGACCTCGCCCGCGAGGCCCAGCGGGGGCTGGAGGTAGGTCCACGGCTGGCCGCCGGGGAGCCGCGGGACGCTCACCGGGAGGCGGCCGGAGGGGTTGACGCGTCCCGACAGCACTCCCGCCACCGCCGGGCCACCCTCCTCCCCGGGGAAGAACGCCTGCACCACCGCGGCCAGCCGGCCGTCCCAGCGGCCCAGGGCGTACGGGCGGCCGGTGAGCAGCACGAGGACCACGGGCACCCCGGTGGCGACCAGCGCGTCCAGCAAGTCGCCCTGTACGCCCGGGAGCCGGAGGTCGGTCACATCGCAGCCCTCGCCCGAGGTGCCCCGGCCGAACAGGCCCGCCCGGTCGCCGAGGACCGCCACGCACACGTCGGCCTCGGCGGTCCGCGCCACCGCCTCCTCGATCCCCGACAGGTCCGGGTCCGAGGTGTCGCAGCCTTCCGCGAACGTCACCTTGGCGTCCGGGAGTTCGGCCCGCAGCGCCTGAAGGACGGTGGGGATCTCCACGCCCATGGGAACGTCGGGGTGGTGGGCGAGGACGTGGGAGGGGAAGGAGTAGCAGCCGAGCATCGCCAGCGCGTCGGCCGCACGCGGTCCGACCACCGCGACACGGGTGTCGGGTGGCAGGGGAAGGACCCCGGACGGGTTGTCCAGGAGCACCACCGACTCCTCGGCGAGACGGCGGGCCAGGGCCCGGTTCGCCGCCGAGTCCAGGTCGATCACGGTGGCGGGCTCGGGGTCCCAGTCCTCGTCCAGGAGGCCCAGCTCGCACTTCTGGAGCAGCACCCGGCGGGCCGCGCGGTCCACCAGGGACTCCGGTACGGTGCCCGCCCGTACCGCCTCCAGCAGCGGCTTTCCGTAGCACTTGAGCGTCGGCAGCTCCACGTCGATGCCGGCCGCCAGCGCCGCGTGCGCCGCCTCGGCGGGGGAGCCCGCCACCCGGTGCAGGGTCTCCAGGAAGCCGATGCCGAAGTAGTCCGCGACCACCGTGCCGGTGAACCCCCACTCCCCGCGCAGCAGTCCGGTCAGCAGGGACGGGTCCGCGGAGGCCGGGATGCCGTCCGTGTCGGTGTACGCCGCCATGACCGAGCGGGCACCGCCCTCGCGCAGCGCCAGCTCGAACGGCGGCAGCGTCACGTCCGCGAACTCGCGGATGCCGGCCCGCACGGGCGCCAGATTGCGGGCGCCCGCCGAGGACGCGTACCCGGCGAAGTGCTTGAGCGTGGCGACGATCCCGGCGGACTCCAGACCGCGCACATAGGCCGCCCCGATCGTGCCCACCAGGTACGGGTCCTCACCGATCGTCTCCTCGACCCGGCCCCAGCGCGGGTCCCGTACGACGTCCAGGACCGGGGCGAGGCCCTGGTGCACGCCGGCCGTGCGCAGGTCGCCGCCGATGGCGCGGGCCATCTCCTCGACCAGCGGCGGATCGAAGCTCGCGCCCCAGGCCAGCGGGACGGGGTAGGCGGTGGCGCCCCAGGCCGTGAACCCGGCCAGACACTCCTCGTGCGCCACGGCCGGGATCCCGAACCGGCCCGCCTCGGCGATACGGCGCTGGGCGCGGGCCAGTGCCTGCGCGCCCAGCGCCGGGTCCACGGGGGCGGTGCCGTAGGAGCGGGTGAGCTGGCCCAGACCGTGGGTGATCAGCTCGTCCCAGTCGTAGTCGGCGGTCATCTCGCTCTGCAGGGGGGCGACTCCGTCGCCGTCCGTGGCGGCGCCCACCCACACGCCGTACAGCTGGGCGGTCTTCTCCTCGAGGGTCATCCGGGAGAGGAGGTCGTCGACGCGGACGGCGGCGGGCAGGGCGGGGTCACGCCAGGGGGCGGTGGTCATGAAACTCCTGCTCTGGTCGAGTGGGGGTGGCCCTCTCACGAACGCTGGAAAGCTGTTGGCGGCGAATGTTTCGCTATGTATATCGAATGTTCCGGGAACCTAGGGCCCTCCGGAGGCTTCGTCAAGAGGTCGCGCAGGGATACGATCGCCGCCATGACACCCCCGGAGCCCGTTGAAACGCGGACGACAAGCCCGACGGCGGGGCGGTCGGCGCAGACCGCGACGCTCGCCGAGATCGCCCGCGAGGCCGGCGTGTCCGCGCCGACTGTTTCGAAGGTCCTCAACGGCCGCGCGGACGTGGCCCCGGCCACCCGCGGCCGCGTCGAGGCACTGCTGCGCGCCCACGGCTACCGGCGCCGACGAGCCGAGGCGAGCCGCTCGCCCCTGATCGACCTGGTCTTCCACGAGCTGGAGAGCGCGTGGGCGATGGAGGTCATCCGCGGCGTGGAGAACGTGGCCCGGGACGCGGGCCTCAGCGTGGTGCTGAGCGAGAGCGCCGGGCGGCTGACGCCCGGGCGGACCTGGGCGGACCAGGTCGCCGCCCGCCGCCCGCACGGGGTGATCCTGGTGCTGTCCGGCCTCGACGAGTCCCAGCGGGCGCTGCTGACCAGCCGCTCCATCCCGTTCGTGGTGATGGACCCGGCCGGCGACCCCGGCGTCGACGTCCCCTCGATCGGCGCGACCAACTGGCAGGGCGGTCTCGCCGCCACCCGGCACCTGATCGAACTCGGCCACACCCGCATCGGCGCCATCACGGGACCGTCCCGCATGATGTGCAGCCGCGCCCGTGTCGACGGCTACCGGGCCGCGCTGGAGACCGCGGGCCTGCCGGTCGACCCGGCGCTGATCGCGACCGGCGACTTCCACCACGAGGCCGGCTACCGGCAGGGCCTGGAGCTGCTGCGCCGTCCGGACCGGCCCACCGCCGTCTTCGCGCTCAACGACCTCCAGGCGCTCGGTCTGTACGAGGCCGCGCGCGAACTGGGCCTGCGCATCCCCGAGGACCTGAGCGTGGTCGGCTTCGACGACCTGCCCGTCGCGCGCTGGGTCGGGCCGCCGCTGACCTCCGTACGGCAGCCGCTGACGGAGATGGCGGAGGCGGCGGCCAGGCTCGTCCTCGATCTCGGGCGGGAGGACCAGGCGGTGGCGACCCGGGTGGAACTGGCGACCAGCCTGGTGGTGCGCAGCAGCACGGCACCGCCACCGGCGTGACGCACGCGCCACGGGTGGCCGGAAGGTGACGTATTGACGGGTGGTACGGCCGCCACGACACTCCTCCGAAGCCAATCGGTTGCACGGCCGAAACTTTCGGAGGCACCCGCGATGAGATCTCTGAGTACATCTCCGAGCACTTCTCTGAGAACAGGCTCATTCCTGGCGGCTCTCGCCACCGGCGCCGCGCTGCTGTTCACGGCGCCCGCGGCGCACGCCGCCGACACCCCGCTGCGCGACCTCGCCGCCGCCCAGGGCAAGGTCATCGGCACGGCGGTGACCGGCTCCAAGCTCACCGGGACGTACGGCGACCTCGCCGGCGCGCAGTTCAACTCGCTGACCCCCGGAAACGCCATGAAATGGGGCTCGGTCGAGCCGAACCGGGGCAGTTTCGACTGGGCGGAGGCCGACCGGATCGTCGCCTTCGCGCAGGCCCACAACCAGCAGGTGCGCGGCCACACCCTGGTCTGGCACAACCAGAACCCGAGCTGGCTGACCAACGGCAACTGGACGGCGGCCCAGCTCAGCAGCCTCCTGCAGAACCACATCTCCACCGAGGTCGGCCGCTACAAGGGCAAGATCACCGCCTGGGACGTGGTCAACGAACCCTTCAACGAGGACGGCACCTACCGCTCGGACCTCTGGTACGACACCCTCGGCGCCGACTACATCGCCAACGCCCTGACCTGGGCACACACCGCCGACCCGGCCGCCAAGCTGTACATCAACGACTACAACGTCGAGGGGGTCAACGCGAAGTCGACCGCCCTGTACAACCTGGTGAAGGACCTCAGGAGCCGCGGTGTCCCGATCGACGGCGTGGGCCTGCAGGCGCATCTGATCCTCGGTCAGGTGCCCTCGTCCCTGCAGCAGAACATCCAGCGCTTCGCCGACCTCGGCGTCGACGTGTCGATCACCGAGCTGGACGTGCGCATGGCACTGCCGGCGGACAGCGCGAAGCTGGCGCAGCAGGCCGCCGACTACAAGTCGGTGTTCAGCGCCTGCGTGGCTGTCACCCGGTGCGCGGGCGTCACCGTCTGGGGCTTCACCGACTCCGACTCCTGGGTGCCGAGCACGTTCCCGGGGTACGGGGCGGCGACGCCGTACGACGAGAACTACGCGCCGAAACCGGCGTACCGCGCGATCGGGGAGGCCCTCGGCGGTACGACGACACCGCCGCCCAGCGGTGCCTGCACGGCGACGTACAGCGTGACCAGCCAGTGGAACACCGGGTTCACCGGCCAGGTGACGATCGCCTGCTCGGGCGCCTCGCTGTCGTCCTGGAAGGCGAACTGGACGTTCGGCGCGGGCCAGCAGATCACCCAGGCCTGGAACGCCACCTGCAGTCAGTCCGGTGCGGCGGTCACCTGCACGAACGCCTCCTACAACGGCTCGGTGCCGGACGGCGGTTCGGTGAGCTTCGGGTTCAACGGGTCCTGGAGCGGCAGCAATCCGGCGCCGAAGGTGACGCTGGGCCGGGCGTGAGAATTTCCGAAGAAAACCGTTTCACGCCGTCGTCACTAACAATCCCCTAATAATTCGGACTTACGTTCCTGTCCGTGACGGGACTCGATGACAGCGCGGACGCGGGCAGACCGAGGGGCCGGCGGTCGAAGGTACTGAAGATCGCCGGCCTCACCATGGCGGGCGTGCTGGTGCTGGGCGCGGCTGCGGCGGGCTGGGCGTACTGGCATCTCGACCACAACATCAAGAGCGTCGACATCAACCAGGCGCTCGGCGACGACCGCCCGGCGAAGGCGCTGATCACACCCTCGCCGTCCGCATCCCCCCTCCCGACCGGCTCCCTGAACATCCTGGTGCTGGGCTCGGACTCGCGCAGCGGCAAGGAGAACAAGGCGCTCGGCGGGGGCGACAGCTCCGGCGCCCGCTCCGACACGGCGATGGTCGTGCACATCGACGCGGGCCGGAAGCAGGCCACTTTCGCCAGCATCCCGCGTGACACGCTCGTCACGCGTCCGTCCTGCCCGCTGAAGTCCGGCGGGAAGACGGCGGTGGCATACAACACGATGTTCAACAGCGCCTATTCGGTGGGCGGCGCGGTGTGCGCCGTGAAGACGGTCGAGTCGATCACGAACGTCCGCATGGACCACTACATCGAGATCGACTTCTCGGGCTTCGCGAAGCTGGTGAACGCACTCGGCGGTGTCACCGTGACCACCGACCAGGACATCGACGACGACGACAGCCACCTTCACCTGAAGGCGGGCACCCACACCCTGAACGGCAAGCAGGCCCTCGCCCTTGCCCGCACCCGGCACGGCATAGGCGACGGCAGCGACCTGGGCCGCATAGGCCTGCAGCAGAAGCTGGTGAAGGCGCTGCTGGAACAGATCTCCTCGACGAACCTGTTCACCGATCCCGCCAAGCTGTACTCGGTGGCCGAGGCGGTGACCAGCAGTCTGACCACCGACACCGGCCTGGACTCGCTGAGCGAACTGGTGAGACTCGGCGAGAGCCTGAGGGGCCTGTCCGCGGACCGGGTGAAGACGGTGATGATGCCGGTGGTGACCGCGCCCTCGGACCCCAACCGGGTGGTGGCGAAGGAGCCTGCGGCGAGCGAACTCTGGAAGTCGCTCCGCTGAACTCTCGCTGACGTGTTCACCGAAAAGCTGGACGACTGCTGCAACCAGCGGGCGTCCAGTGGTGTCTGTTGCAGTGACCACACAGCAGTCATCACGGGGGAACACTGATGTCCAACTCGCGTTCGTACAAAGCTTGGTCCGTACCGCTGATCGCCGGATTACTCGCGCTCGGCGGGATCCCCGCCCTCGCGGGCAGCGCCGCGGCCGCCCCGCAGTCCGTCCACAGCGTCAAGGACGACTTCAACGGCGACGGCTACAAGGACCTCGCCGTCGGCGCCCCGATCGCCACCATCGGCGGCAAGCGGGGTGCGGGCTACGTCACCGTCATGTACGGCGGCCCGCACGGTCTGACCAAGGACCACCGCACCGTCATCAGCCGCTCCACCAGCGGAATCCCGGGCGATCCCGAAGCGGGCGAGAACTTCGGCTACCAGCTGTCCACGGGGGACCTGGACGGCGACGGGCACACCGACCTGATCATCGGGCAGGCCTCCTCGACCCGGGACGCGGTCGTCGTCTGGGGCGGCCAGAACGGCCTGTCCGGCGGGGTGTCCGTGCCCGCCGCGACCACCCAGGCCGGTGACTTCGACGGCGACGGCAAGCAGGACCTGGTCCTGTTCCGCGGCGGCCGCGCCCCGGGCGACGACCCGCTCGGCACCGAGGCCACCGTCTGGCGGGGCCCGATCTCCAGGACCGGGAAGCCGACCGCCACGCAGGACTTCGGCTCGACCAGGGTGGAGCCCTTCGACGTGATGTACGCGGCCGCCGGGGACGTCAACGGCGACGGCCGTGACGACCTCGCGCTGACCGTCTACACCGGCGACGGCGGCATCGGCTCCCAGCTCTTCCTGGCGAATCCCTCCGGAGGCGCCTTCACGTATGCCGACTCGCCCCAGGGCAGCGGCCAGGTGGCCTTCGGCGACGTCAACGGCGACGGCTTCGACGACGTCGTCCGGGGCGTCCCGAACGACTCCACGGTCACCGTGGCCCTCGGCTCGGCCTCCGGTCTGAAGCCGTCGTCGACCTGGAAGTCGTACAACCAGGACACCGAAGGAGTCCCCGGCGCCAAGGAGGAGGAGGACCTCTTCGGCTACGCGGTGTCCGCCGGTGACGTCAACGGCGACGGCTTCGCCGACGTGGCCGTGGGCGCGCCCGGCGAGAAGCTCGGCGACAAGGACGGGGCGGGCATGGTCGACGTCCTCTACGGCGGCCGCGACGGTCTGACCGGCACCGGCGCCCAGGGCTTCAGCCAGGACACCGACGGCGTTCCCGGAGCCGCGGAGGCGAGCGACAACTTCGGCAACGCGGTCAGCCTCCTCGACATCAACGGCAACGGCTACGCGGATCTCGCGGCGGCGGCGGCCGGCGAGAACAGGCCGGAAGGCGGGAACACCGGTGAAGGCGCGGTCTGGTCGCTGCGGGCGCGTCCCGCAGGCATCGTGACGGACGCGGCGTTCACCTTCGGTCCCCGGACGGTCGGGGCGCCGACCGACCGGGCGTGGTTCGGCGGTTCGCTGTCGTAGCAGGTCAGGCCCACGCCTGAGGGGCCGGGAAAAAATCTCCGAAGAAATCCGCGGGGTCTGTCGATCCCGGCCTCTCCCGATCGACGCACTGGTGAGAGGCCGGGAAGGACCGGCCCCGTAGCACCGAGGAGTCACCATGCCGCGTTACCTGTCGATCGTGAAGCTCGACGAGAGCACCGTGCCCGCGGAGGGCCCCAGCCCCGAGCTGATGGAGCGCATGGGCGAGCTGATCGAGGAGATCACCAAGGCCGGGGTCATGCTCGACACGGCCGGGCTGACCCCGCAGGTCCAGGGCAAGCGGGTGCACTGGGAGGGCGGGGACCTCACCGTCACGGACGGGCCGTTCACGGAGTCCAAGGAGGTCATCGGCGGCTACGCCATCATGCAGTGCAAGGACATGGACGAGGCCCTGGAGTGGACCAAGCGGTTCGTGAAGGTTCACGAGGAGCACTGGACGGTGACCTGCGAGGTCCGGGAGATCGCGGAGGGCTGAGGGCTCTTCCTTGGCCTGACGCCGGGGCGGGTGTCGAATGGGGGGCTGTGAGCCCACAGTCCCCCGCCGACCCCCGCCACGCCATCGAGACCGTCTTCCGCCTCGAATCCCCGCGCATCATCGCCGCCGTCGCCCGTCTCGTCCGCGACGTCGGCATCGCCGAGGAGCTCGCCCAGGACGCCCTGGTGGCCGCCCTGGAGCAGTGGCCGCGCGACGGCGTGCCCGACAACCCGGGCGCCTGGCTCATGGCCACCGCCCGCCACCGCGCCGTGGACCTGATCCGGCGCCGCGAGAACTACGCCCGCAAGCTGCAGGAGATCGGCCGCACCCTCGACACCACCGCCCCGCCCGAGGAGCCCGCCGACCCCGACGACATCGACGACGACCTGCTCCGCCTGGTCTTCACCGCCTGCCACCCGGTCCTGTCCGCCGAGGCCCGCATCGCCCTCACCCTGCGCCTCCTCGGCGGTCTGACGACGGCCGAGATCGCCCGCGCGTTCCTCACCCCGGAGCCCACGGTCGCCCAGCGCATCGTCCGCGCCAAGAAGACCCTCGCCACCAGGAACATCGCCTTCGAGGTGCCCTACGGCCCCGAACGCGAGGCCCGGCTCGGCTCCGTCCTGGACGTCATCTACCTGATCTTCAACGAAGGTTACGCCGCCACGGCCGGCGACGACTGGCTGCGTCCCGCGCTCTGCGAGGACGCGCTGCGCCTGGCGCGCGTGCTGTCCGGCCTGATGCCCAAGGAGCCCGAGGTGCACGCCCTGACCTCCCTCCTGGAGTTCCAGGCGTCCCGCGCGGCCGCCCGCACCGGCCCGAACGGCGAACCCGTCCTCCTCAGGGACCAGAACCGCCGCCGCTGGAACCGCATGCTCATCGCCCGCGGCATCACGGCCCTCCACCGCGCGGACGCCACCGCCACGGGGGCCCCCGGCCCGTACGCCCTACAGGCCGCCATCGCCGCCTGCCACGCGCACGCGTACACCTACGAGGAGACCGACTGGAAGAGCATCGCGACGCTGTACGGCCTGCTCGCCGCCCGCGCCCCGTCCCCGGTCGTCGAACTCAACCGCGCGGTCGCCGTCTCCATGGCTCAGGGCCCGGCGCAGGGCCTGGCGCTCGTCGACGCCCTGGCCGCCGAACCCACCCTGCGCGACTACCACCTGCTGCCCAGCGTGCGTGGCGACCTGCTGGCACGGCTGGGGCGCACGGCCGAGGCGCGCGAGGAGTTCGAGCGGGCGGCGGGGCTTGCGAGGAACGAACGGGAGCGGGAGCTGCTGCTGCGCCGTGCGGCCGAGCCGTCCTGATCAGGCGGGGTGCCCGACGAGCATGGTCGGCGCCCCCGCCACACGGGTCAGGAACACGGTGGCTGCGTTCGGCCCCTGCGGCTTCACTTTCTTCCGCAGCTCCTCCGGCTCGACGGCCGACCCCCGCTTCTTCACGGTCAGCGTCCCGACCTCCCGCTCCCGCAGCAGCGCCTTCAACTTCTTGACGTTGAAGGGGAGTTGATCGGTGATCTCGTACGAGGCCGCATACGGCGTCGGCCGCAACTCGTCGGCGGTGATGTACGCGATGGTCGCGTCGACCAGCCCGCCGTCCAGCTGCTCGGCCACCTCGGCGACCAGATGGGCGCGGATGACGGCGCCGTCCGGCTCGTACAAGTACCGCCCGACGGGCCGGACTTGGGGGTCGGGCAGTGTCGCGGCGGGTGAAGCCCACACAGCGGCTCCGGAGGGCAGCAGCATTGCCCGCCGCGCGCCCGGTGTCGTGTGAGGGCCGAACCAGAGCACGGCCTCCTTGACGTCACCCCCGTCCGAGATCCACTCGGCCTCCGCGTCCGTGGGAATCGCCTCGTGAGGAATGCCCGGCGCAATCTTCAGCGCGGCGCGCGGCGCCTTGCGGGCGGCCTCGACGGCCCACGACAGGGGCGGGGAGTAGGCCTCCGGGTCGAAGATGCGGCCGCGCCCGCCGCGCCGGGCCGGGTCGACGAACACGGCGTCGTAGCCGGCCGTGTCCACCTCGGTGACGTCCGCCTCGCGCACCTCGATCAGTCCGGCCAGCCCGAGCGCGTCGGCGTTCGCGCGCGCCACGGCCACCGTCGCCGGATCCCGGTCCACGGCGAGGACCTTGATCCCGGCCCGGGCGAACGCGACGGCGTCCCCGCCGATCCCGCAGCACAGGTCGGCCACGGACCGCACGCCCGCCGCCCGGAAGCACTCCGCCCGGTACGTGGCGACGCTCGCCCGCGTCGACTGCTCCACCCCGTTCGGCGTGAAGAACATCCGCTCCGCGTCCTCGGCGCCGAACTTGGCCGCCGCCCGCTGCCGCAGCCGCGCCTGCCCGAGTGCCGCCGACACCAGCCCGGCGGGGTGGTCGCGGCGCAGCCGGGTGGCGACGGCGAGCTCGTCGGCGGGGGCCGTGCCGCGCACCTCGTCGAGGAGGGCGCGGCCTTCGGGGGTGAGCAGGTCGGCGAGGTCGTTCACCGGCCCATTGTGGGCCAGTCGGTGGACGGTGCGCCTCCGGCCGCGTGGCGGGCCGGGATCCGGACGGTGGCCTGCGATGATCCGGCACCATGCGAGCAGTAGTACAAAACGATAAAAATCGTGCCTATGGGGTGACATGGCTCCGCGGTGGGATCGCCGTGCTCGCCGTCGCGGCCATCGCCTCGGGCTGTGCCCAGTTCGGCGGCCCGCCGGTGCACCCGGCCCCCGGCCAGGAGGCGCCCCTGCACGCGCCCCCGGCCCGTGCCCTCGACTCGTACGCCGTGAAGCTGCGCTCCGCGTACGTCGCGCGCGCCGCCGCGGCGCGCCACTGGGGCCTGAAGAGAGTCCCGCTGACGGCGCCGCCGCCGCCCGCGAAGAAGCCGAAGATCAGGGCGCGCAAGGGCTTCGAGGTGGACGACCAGGAGGAGCTGAACCTCCCGCCCGTCTTCACGACCGTCCCGACCAAACAGAAGGTCGTGTTCCTGACCATCGACGACGGCGCCGAGAAGGACCCGGCGTTCCTGCGGATGATGAGCGACCTGAAGATCCCCTACTCCGCCTTCCTCAGCAACTTCCTGATCGAGGACGACTACGCCTACTTCCGCCGGATGCAGTCCGAGGGGGTGACCCTCAACAACCACACACTCACCCACCCCTACCTCCCGGGCCTGTCGTACCGGGAGCAGAAGCACGAGATCTGCGGGATGCAGAAGATCATGAAGAGGCGGTTCGGCAAGGCCCCGACCCTCTTCCGCCCGCCCTTCGGGGACTACAACCAGGACACCCTGATGGCCGCCAAGTCCTGCGGCATCAAGTACGCGCCCATCTGGGACGAGGAGGTCTTCGTCGACCACTGGGAGTACCGCGAGGACGACCGGGACCTGCACCCCGGCGACATCGTCCTCACCCACTTCCGCGGCCGTGACGAGTGGGACGGCACGATGGTCGACGACATGCGCCGCTTCCTGAACCGGGTCACGGCCGAGGGCTATGCGGTCGCCCGCCTGGAGGACTACGTCTGAAGTCCACGGCCGCTGACTCTTCATCAGTACCGGGCACGGCGCCTCAGCCCGTCCGGCGTTTGAGGACGAGGCCGTTCAGGCCGAAGCGGGGGTTCTGGGGGCGGCAGCCCCCCAGGACGTCCACCGAGCCCCCGGTCACCGAAAACCCGCCGACGCGCCGCGGGCATTGGCACTCCGCTTGACCGAGTGCTAATCGCGGTCATAGTCTCGGCTCTGGCACTCCCCACTGGAGAGTGCCAACCACGCGACGGGCAGGTCCGGCACCCGCGACGACGGATCCACCTGGTCGCCACCTCAGACAGTTAACCCCGTGAGATCTCCGAAGGGGGAGGTCGGATCGTGACGACCGCCAGCTCCAAGGTTGCCATCAAGCCGCTCGAGGACCGCATCGTGGTCCAGCCGCTCGACGCCGAGCAGACCACGGCCTCTGGCCTGGTCATCCCGGACACCGCGAAGGAGAAGCCCCAGGAGGGCGTCGTCCTCGCCGTGGGCCCGGGCCGCTTCGAGAACGGCGAGCGCCTGCCGCTCGACGTCAAGACCGGCGACATCGTGCTGTACAGCAAGTACGGCGGCACCGAGGTGAAGTACAACGGCGAGGAGTACCTCGTTCTCTCGGCTCGCGACGTGCTCGCGATCATCGAGAAGTAAGGGGATCTGGGGTCACCCCCAGAAATCCTGCACCTGCTTCTTCACCGAAGCATTTTGCTTGTGAGCTGCGCCCCGGGTTCCCGCGACCTTATGAAGCCGGGCGTCCGGGGCGCGGTTCGTTTCACCCACGTTTTCCGAGAGGGCTGAACCGCTCCCATGGCGAAGATCCTGAAGTTCGACGAGGACGCCCGTCGCGCCCTCGAGCGCGGCGTCAACAAGCTGGCCGACACGGTCAAGGTGACCATCGGCCCCAAGGGCCGCAACGTCGTCATCGACAAGAAGTTCGGTGCGCCCACCATCACCAACGACGGCGTCACCATCGCCCGTGAGGTCGAGGTCGAGGACCCGTACGAGAACCTCGGCGCGCAGCTGGTGAAGGAGGTGGCGACCAAGACCAACGACATCGCGGGTGACGGCACCACCACCGCCACCGTGCTCGCCCAGGCGCTGGTGCGCGAGGGCCTGAAGAACGTCGCCGCCGGTGCCTCCCCGGCGCTGCTGAAGAAGGGCATCGACGCGGCCGTGGCGGCCGTCTCCGAGGACCTCCTCGCCACCGCCCGCCCGATCGACGAGAAGTCCGACATCGCCGCCGTGGCCGCGCTCTCCGCGCAGGACCAGCAGGTCGGCGAGCTCATCGCCGAGGCGATGGACAAGGTCGGCAAGGACGGTGTCATCACCGTCGAGGAGTCGAACACCTTCGGTCTGGAGCTGGACTTCACCGAGGGCATGGCCTTCGACAAGGGCTACCTGTCGCCGTACTTCGTGACGGACCAGGAGCGCATGGAGGCCGTCCTGGAGGACCCCTACATCCTCATCAACCAGGGCAAGATCTCCTCCATCGCCGACCTGCTGCCGCTGCTGGAGAAGGTCATCCAGACCAACTCCTCCAAGCCGCTGCTGATCATCGCCGAGGACGTTGAGGGCGAGGCCCTGTCCACCCTGGTCGTCAACAAGATCCGTGGCACCTTCAACGCCGTCGCGGTGAAGGCCCCGGGCTTCGGCGACCGCCGCAAGGCGATGCTGCAGGACATGGCGATCCTCACCGGCGCCACCGTCATCTCCGAGGAGGTCGGCCTCAAGCTCGACCAGGTCGGCCTGGACGTGCTCGGCTCCGCCCGCCGCGTCACGGTCACCAAGGACGACACCACCCTCGTCGACGGTGCCGGCAACTCCGAGGACGTCGTCGGCCGCGTGGCCCAGATCAAGGCCGAGATCGAGAACACGGACTCCGACTGGGACCGCGAGAAGCTCCAGGAGCGCCTCGCGAAGCTGGCCGGCGGCGTGTGCGTGATCAAGGTCGGCGCCGCCACCGAGGTGGAGCTGAAGGAGAAGAAGCACCGTCTGGAGGACGCCATCTCCGCGACCCGCGCCGCGGTCGAGGAGGGCATCGTCTCCGGTGGTGGCTCCGCGCTGGTGCACGCCGCCAAGGTGCTCGAGGGCGGCCTGGGCAAGACCGGCGACGAGGCCACCGGTGTCGCCGTCGTCCGCCGCGCGGTCGTCGAGCCGCTGCGCTGGATCGCCGAGAACGCGGGCCTGGAGGGCTACGTCATCACCTCCAAGGTCGCCGAGCTCGACAAGGGCCAGGGCTTCAACGCCGCCACCGGCGAGTACGGCGACCTGGTCAAGGCCGGCGTCATCGACCCGGTCAAGGTCACCCGCTCCGCCCTGGAGAACGCGGCCTCCATCGCCTCCCTGCTGCTGACGACCGAGACCCTGGTCGTCGAGAAGAAGGAAGAGGAAGAGCCGGCCGCCGCGGGCCACGGCCACGGCCACGCCCACTGACCTCGGTCAGCAGTCGCCACGAGGGCCCGGCACCCCTGGGGGTGCCGGGCCTTTCGCCGTCCGCCTACTTCTCCAGCCCCTCCAGCGCGCCCAGTTGCGCCATCAGCCCCAGCCGGTCGTACTCCCACCAGCCTTCGACGATCTTCCCTTCCTCATTGCACCGGAAGATGGTCGTGCCCGTCATGACGACGTTCTTCCCGGTGGACGGGAGCCCCATGAACTCACCGGTCTGGGTACCGCGCCAGGTCCACCGGGTGCTCACCCGGTCACCCTGCGAGATCTGGTCGTCGATGCCGAAGGTGAAGTCGAACCCGCTGCGCCACATGCCGATCTCACGCCGCATGGCGTCCATGCCCATGGTGTCCTGCTCGTTGGCGGGATCGTGGTCGTGGTAGTTCTCGGCGATGAGATCGTCGAGCGGCGGCAGCTCGCCCCTGACGGCGATGGTCTCGAAGAACCGCCGCACGTTCGCCGCGTACAACTGCTCGTCGCGCACGACGTCCAGGTCGGTGAAGGTCGGCATCTCGTCGCAGAGAGCCACCATCTCGCGGAAGATCTTGTCGGTCTCGGGCAGGTTGGAGTTCCGCATCGCCTCCTCGTACGAGGGGAACTCCACGATCTCGATGAAGTGGGACGCGTCGGAGTGGTCCTTGCCGACCACCGCGTGCGTCGCCGTCCGCTTCCCCCTGGTCTGTTCGACCCAGGTGTCCATCAGCCGGTTGATGTCGTCGAACCGGCTGGTCTTGCAGTCGATGATCTGAACGAAGGTCATGGTCTCGCCTCCGGTCCCCAAGGTCCGGTTGAACAGCACCATTCTCCCACCGGGGCCCCACGGCGCCCCCCGAGCGCCGGGAGGCTACTGCGGCCCGTACTTCCGGCCGGTCCGTGAGGTGATCCCGCCCAGCAGGCCCCGGGGCGTCACCTTCACGATCCCCATCAGCGCCTTGTACCGGGCGTCCGGGACGGACAACGTCTTCCCGCGCGCCAGGTCCGACAGCGCCGCCGCCACCAGCTTGTCGGCATCGAGCCACATCCACCCGGGGATGTTGTCCGTGCCCATCCCGGCCCGCTGATGGAACTCGGTGCGCACGAACCCCGGGCACAGCGCCATCAACCGCACCCCGCTGCCCGCCAGGTCCCTGGCCGCCCCCTGCGTGAACTGCACGACCCACGCCTTGGAGGCGCCGTACGTGCCGCGCGGCACGAAGGCGGCCACGGACGCGACGTTGACGACGCCACCGCGGCCGCGTTCGCGCATCGCCTCGGTCGCCGCCATGGTCAGCCGCAGCACCGCCTCGCAGTGCACCTTGAGCATCTGCAGCTCGTCGACGAGGGGTACGTCGAGGAAGCGGCCCTTGTTGCCGAAGCCGGCGTTGTTGATCAGCAGGTCGACGGGGTTCCTGCGGTCGGCCAGGCGCGCGGCCACGGCCTCGATGCCCTCGTCCGTGGCGAGGTCGGCGGTGAGCACCTCCGCCTCGATGCCGTGCCGGTCGTGCAGTTCGGTCGCCTGTTCCTGCAGCCGTTTGGTGTCGCGGGCGACGAGCACCAGGTTGTGCCCGTCGGCCGACAGCCGCCGCGCGAACGCGGCGCCGATGCCCGCGGTCGATCCCGTAATCAGAGCCGTTGTCATGGCCCAAGGGTAGTGACCCGGACTGGGGGGCTCCGATCCCTGCACAGGCCCCCGACGCCGGTGAAGACTGCGGGAAGGGCAAGTACCTGACGGTTCGTCAGGAACCGTGCTTCTTCAGGTACAGACGCGCCGCCTCGCGGCCGTCCGGATGCAGCGCCTCGCCCGCCGCCAAGAGCCGCGGCAGCAGTTGCCGCTCCGTCGTGACCGCCCGGAACTGCAGCGCCACCGTCACGTCGTGGTCCGGCCGGTGCACGATCTCGACCGGGTCGCCGGGACGGATCTCGCCGGGCTCGATCACCCGCAGATACGCGCCCGGAGCACCCTTCTGCGTGAACCGCTTCACCCACCCCTTCTCGCCCAGATGGCCCTGGAAGGTGAGGCAGGGGATCCGCCCGGAGGTGACCTCGAGGACGACCTCCGGTCCGATCCGCCAGCGCTCGCCGATCAGTGCGCCGGATATGTCGAGGCCCTCGGTGGTGAGGTTCTCGCCGAACGAGCCGCTCGGCAGCGGACGCCCCAACTCGCGCTCCCAGTCGTCCAGGTCCTCGCGCGCGACCGCGTACACCGCCTGGTCGTCGCCCCCGTGGTGGCGCAGTTCGCACACCGCGTCCCCGGCCAGCCCGCTAGCACCGACCCCCTTGGGCCCCGGCGCCGCCACCCGCACCGGCCCGTCGACCGGCTGCTTGTCGATGCCGGTCACCCCGTCCGGCTGGCCGGTGTACGGCACGGCCTTCGGGCGGCCGAGGTTCACAGACAGAAGCTTCATGCCCGAAACAGTAGGTGACCCGGCTCAAAGCGTCGACGCATTATCGGGCATCTGGCCAAAGGATCACTTATCCTCGAACCGTGATCGAAGCCCGCCATCTGCGCGTTCTGCGCGCCGTCGCCACCACCGGGTCCTTCTCGGCCGCGGGGCGCGAACTGGGCTGTACGCAGCCCGCCGTCAGCCAGCAGATGAAGGCCCTGGAGGCGTCGGTCGGCACGCCGCTGCTCGTCCGCGGCGGACGCGAGATGCGGCTGACCCAGGCCGGTGAGGCGCTGGTGCGGCACGCCTCGGGAATCCTGGCCGGGCTCACGGCTGCGGAGGAGGAGGTCGCCGCCATCGCGGGGCTGCGCGCCGGCCGCGTACGGCTCGTCTCGTTCCCGAGCGGCAGCTCTACGCTCGTGCCCACCGCCCTCGCGGCCCTGCGCGCCGCGCACCCCGGCACCCGGGTCTCCCTGGAGGAGGCCGAACCGCCCGCCTCGGTCGAGCTGCTGCGCGAGGGCGACTGCGACGTGGCGCTGGCCTTCCGCTACGAGCGCGCGGCGGGCGCGGAGGAGTGGGACGACCTCGTCGTACGGCCGCTGCTGAGCGACCGGCTCGTCGGACTCGTGCCCGAGCGGCACCGACTCGCGCAGGCCCCGGCCGTGTCCATCGGGGACCTCGCGCACGAGCCGTGGATCGCCGGATGCCCGCGCTGCCGCGGGCAGTTGGTCGAGGTGTGCGAGAGCGCCGGGTTCACCCCGCGCATCGACTTCGCCACCGACGACTATCCGGCCGTCGTCGGCCTGGTCGGTGCCGGTCTCGGCGTCGCCGTGCTGCCGCAGCTCGCCATCGAGTCGGTACGGCCGCGGCACGCGCGCGTGCTGACGCTGGAGCCGGCGGTGCGGCGGGAGATCGTGGCGCTGACGCTTCCCGACCTGGCCCAGGTGCCCGCGGTCGCGGCGACCCTGGAGCAACTGGCGCGCGCAGCCGCGCGGCAGTGAAGAAGGGCACGCACGCGTGCCCTTCTCATGGGGAGCTCGGGTTCCGGGAGCTCAGGGACCCAGGAGCGCAGAAACGTTCCTTCAATTGTTCGAGACGCCGTCCCCGGCGGTCGCCGCCGCCACCAGCCGGTTCCGTGCCCGCCCCATCAGCTCTTCGCGCTCGTCCTCGGTCAGGCCGCCCCACACGCCGTACGGCTCTCTCACCGCCAGCGCGTGCGCCGCGCACTGCGCGCGCACCGGGCACCTCATACAGACCTCCTTGGCCGAGTTCTCGCGAGCGCTCCGGGCCGCACCGCGCTCACCCTCCGGATGAAAGAAGAGCGAGCTGTCCACCCCGCGACAGGCGGCCAGAAGCTGCCAGTCCCACAGGTCCGCGTTCGGTCCGGGAAGGCGGGAGAAATCTGCCATTGCGTGACCCCTTGTAGCCGTTCTGAGCGGATACGGTGCCCACGACCGTATATCTACGATCTAAGGTTATGAAAATATGACTCATTGCGAATCTAGCCTCAGACACCAGTAGATGGGAAGAAAAAGGGCTAAATGGGGCATGGGTTGTGATGAAACGTTGAGGGTCCGCCCTGTGTGTCTGCACCGTGTCCGTGCCCTCACGTAGAGTGCCGAAGATGGCACACGGCCCCGTAACTCTTTCGAGTGACCATCGTTGAGAGTGCGGAGGCGGTTGAAGCAACAAGTGCTCGGGCAGGCGTCCGAGACGGTCGACCGCACAGGTGACGATTCGTACCAGCCTGGAGGCTCAAGGTGACGTGCATCAGCTGCGGAGGGCGGCCATGACATCCGTCCTCGTCTGCGACGACTCCCCGCTTGCCCGAGAGGCGCTCCGCCGCGCGGTCGCGACCGTGCCCGGCGTCGAGCGCGTGACGACCGCGGCCAACGGCGAGGAAGTCCTCCGCCGCTGGGGCGCCGACCGTTCGGACCTGATTCTGATGGACGTACGCATGCCCGGACTGGGCGGCGTCGAGACCGTCCGCCGGCTGCTGTCCGCCGATCCCGGCGCGCGCATCATCATGCTCACCGTCGCCGAGGACCTGGACGGCGTGGCCCTCGCGGTCGCCGCGGGTGCCCGCGGCTATCTGCACAAGGACGCCTCGCGCGCGGAGTTGCGCGCGACCGTCACCCAGGCGCTCGCCGACCCGACCTGGCGGCTGGCCCCGCGCCGGCTGCGCTCCGCCGAGATGGGCGCGGCGCCCACGCTCACGGCGCGTGAGATCCAGGTCCTGGAGGGCATGAGCCACGGCCGCTCCAACGCGGAGATCGGCCGCGAGCTGTTCCTCTCCGAGGACACCGTGAAGACGCACGCCCGGCGGCTCTTCAAGAAGCTCGGCGCCTCGGACCGGGCGCACGCCGTGGCGCTCGGTTTCCGCTGGGGCCTGGTCCGCTAGGCCGGTCGGGTGTGTTGCAGCGGGGGTTCGAGAACCCCCGCCCACCGCGAGGTGGGTCGGACCGGGCGACCCCGGGGAAGTTCGGGCACGCCCTCACAGCGCCCGGCACGCGCGCGCTTCGGTGCACCGGTCAAAGGCCCTGGCAGCTCTGCTGCGAGGGCCTTTGACCGGCATGCCGTGAGCACGCGCCGGCCTCGACGCCGGCCGCTCCCGTGGGGCGCGGGAAACGGCACCCGTACCCCCTCGGAGCCGCTTGTCAAAAGGCCCCGCCGGGCACCCGATGCTCGTTTCGGCGCGGATGCCGCATCCTTGAGGTGTGGAGTCTCTCGGGGACGAGTCGGTCGAGCGGAAGGGGAGGGCGCAAGGGATGAGTTCCGGCGCACCTGCTCATAACGCTTCGGTGCACAACATGGGACACGGTGCCACGGCCCACGCGGCCGCAAGGCACCATGGACCGATGCGCGACGACGAGGCGGCGAATGCCGCAGGGGCGATCGGTGCACTCGTCCATCGCGCCGTGGACGGGGACGAGCAGGCCACACACGATCTGCTGGCCCATGTCCACCCCTTGGCGCTGCGCTACTGCCGCACCCGTCTGTCCCGTCTGCCGGGTGATGCCCGGCACTTCGTGGAGGACCTCGCGCAGGAGGTCTGCGTCGCCGTCCTGCTCGCGCTGCCGCGCTACAAGGACACCGGCCGTCCCTTCGAGGCGTTCGTCTTCGCCATCGCCGCGCACAAGGTCGCGGACCTGCAGCGGGCGGCGATGCGGCACCCGGGGTCGACGGCGGTCCCGTCCGACGAGATGCCCGAGCGGCCGGACGACTCGCTGGGCCCGGAGGAGCGGGCACTGCTCAGCAGCGACGCCGAATGGGCCAAGAAACTGCTGGCCAACCTGCCGGAGAACCAGCGCGAGCTGCTCCTGCTGCGGATCGCGGTGGGTCTCACGGCCGAGGAGACCGGACAGATGTTGGGAATGTCACCCGGAGCGGTGCGGGTCGCACAGCACCGGGCACTGAGCCGGCTCAGGGCGCTCGCGGAGCAGTGACCCCACTGCCGTAAGGGCCTTCCTTGAACAGGGCTCCCGACGATTCCGTACGAACATACGAAGCCCGGAGTCACGCGGAACCGTGGAATTCGAGAGCCGTGCTTCCCGTTAGCATGGACATCCGCACCGATCAAGGCCATTTGGGGAAGGTGTCATGACTGCAAACGTCGACGGAGTGCCCGGTAAATTCGCGACACTCGGGCTGACCTACGACGACGTGCTGCTGCTGCCGGGCGCATCCGAGGTGCTCCCCAACGCGGTCGACACCTCGTCCCGCATCTCCCGCAACGTCCGGGTCAACATCCCGCTGCTCTCCGCGGCGATGGACAAGGTGACCGAGTCCCGCATGGCGATCGCGATGGCCCGCCTCGGCGGCGTCGGCGTGCTGCACCGCAACCTGTCCGTGGAGGACCAGGTCAACCAGGTCGACCTGGTCAAGCGGTCCGAGTCCGGCATGGTCACCGACCCGATCACGGTGCACCCGGAGGCCACGCTCGCCGACGCGGACGCCCTGTGCGCCAAGTTCCGCATCAGCGGTGTCCCCGTCACCGACCCGGCCGGCAAGCTCCTCGGCATCGTCACCAACCGCGACATGGCCTTCGAGTCCGACCGCGGCCGCCAGGTGCGCGAGGTCATGACGCCGATGCCGCTGGTCACCGGCAAGGTCGGCATCTCCGGTGTGGACGCCATGGAGCTGCTGCGCCGCCACAAGATCGAGAAGCTGCCGCTGGTCGACGACAACGGCATCCTCAAGGGCCTCATCACGGTCAAGGACTTCGTCAAGGCCGAGAAGTACCCGAACGCCGCCAAGGACGCCGAGGGCCGGCTGCTGGTCGGTGCCGCCGTGGGCGCCAGCCCCGAGGCCCTGGAGCGCGCCCAGGCGCTCGCCGAGGCCGGTGTGGACTTCCTGGTCGTGGACACCTCGCACGGCCACAACAGCAACGCGCTGAGCTGGATGTCGAAGATCAAGTCGAGCGTGTCCGTCGATGTGATCGGCGGCAACGTCGCCACCCGCGACGGCGCGCAGGCCCTCATCGACGCCGGTGTCGACGGCATCAAGGTGGGCGTGGGCCCCGGCTCCATCTGTACGACCCGTGTCGTCGCCGGCATCGGCGTCCCGCAGGTCACCGCCATCTACGAGGCCTCCCTCGCCGCCCGCCCGGCGGGCATCCCGCTGATCGGCGACGGCGGCCTGCAGTACTCCGGCGACATCGGCAAGGCGCTCGCCGCCGGTGCAGACACCGTGATGCTCGGCAGCCTGCTGGCCGGCTGCGAGGAGTCGCCCGGCGAGCTGCAGTTCATCAACGGCAAGCAGTTCAAGTCGTACCGTGGCATGGGCTCGCTCGGCGCCATGCAGTCCCGCGGCCAGGCGAAGTCGTACTCGAAGGACCGCTACTTCCAGGGCGAGGTCGCCTCCGACGACAAGCTCGTGCCCGAGGGCATCGAGGGCCAGGTGCCCTACCGCGGCCCGCTCTCCAGCGTCCTGCACCAGCTCGTCGGCGGTCTGCGCCAGACCATGGGCTATGTGGGCGCGGCCACCATCGAGGAGATGGAGTCCAAGGGCCGCTTCGTGCGGATCACCTCCGCGGGCCTCAAGGAGAGCCACCCGCACGACATCCAGATGACGGTCGAGGCGCCGAACTACAGCCGCAAGTAGTCGCCAAGCAGTCAGCAGGCTCCTTCAAGGGCGGTTCCGGAAGCACCGGGGCCGCCCTTGTCGTACCCGTCGGCGATACTGGAAGACGCTGAAACGCATCAGGGAAAGGCCACAGACGTGACTGAGATCGAGATCGGGCGCGGCAAGCGCGGCCGCCGGGCGTACGCCTTCGACGACATCGCCGTCGTCCCCAGCCGCCGTACGCGGGACCCGAAGGAGGTCTCGATCGCCTGGCAGATCGACGCCTACCGCTTCGAGCTGCCGTTCCTGGCCGCCCCCATGGACTCCGTGGTCTCCCCGGCCACCGCGATCCGCATCGGCGAGCTCGGCGGCCTCGGCGTGCTGAACCTCGAGGGCCTGTGGACGAGGTACGAGGACCCGCAGCCGCTGCTCGACGAGATCGTCGGCCTCGACGCGGACCGGGCCACGCGCCGGCTCCAGGAGATCTACGCCGCCCCCATCAAGGAGGAGCTGATCGGCGCGCGCCTGAAGGAGGTGCGCGACTCCGGCGTGGTCACGGCGGCCGCGCTCTCCCCGCAGCGCACGGCGCAGTTCTCCAAGGCCGTGGTGGACGCGGGCGTGGACATCTTCGTCATCCGCGGTACGACGGTCTCCGCGGAGCACGTCTCCGGCTCGCACGAGCCGCTGAACCTGAAGCAGTTCATCTACGAGCTCGACGTCCCGGTGATCGTCGGTGGCTGCGCCACGTACACGGCGGCCCTGCACCTGATGCGCACGGGCGCGGCGGGCGTGCTCGTCGGCTTCGGCGGCGGCGCCGCTCACACCACGCGCAACGTGCTGGGCATCCAGGTCCCGATGGCGACCGCGGTCGCGGACGTGGCGGCGGCGCGTCGTGACTACATGGACGAGTCCGGCGGCCGGTACGTGCACGTGATCGCGGATGGCGGCGTCGGCTGGTCCGGCGACCTGCCGAAGGCGATCGCCTGCGGTGCGGACGCCGTGATGATGGGCTCCCCGCTGGCGCGCGCGACGGACGCTCCGGGCAAGGGCCACCACTGGGGCATGGAGGCCGTCAACGAGGAGCTGCCGCGCGGCAAGAAGGTCGACCTGGGCACGGTCGGCACGATCGAGGAGGTGCTGACCGGCCCGTCGCACACTCCTGACGGCTCGATGAACCTCTTCGGTGCGCTGCGGCGGGCGATGGCCACGACCGGCTACAGCGAGCTGAAGGAGTTCCAGCGGGTCGAGGTGACGGTGGCGGACTCGCAGCACAAGCGGTAGGGCTTACGGCGTGAAGGGGGCCGGTCACCTGGTGGGGTGACCGGCCCCCTTCGTATGCCTGGGGCTTGCGCGGGGCGCGTGGGGCGGTGCGGGGCGTGCGGTTGCGTTCGACGCAGAAACGGGCTGGTCAGCCGGGTCGAGGGCGATAACGTCCGTATCGGCGCCCCAGGTTGCTGGAGCGCCCCCTTCCAAGGACTTGGTTCCGGACCCCGCTCCTCGGGGCCCTGCCCGATTTCCAACGGACCGTCCACCGGGCACTGGGCGGCCTCGTGGAAGGGGGCGCCCATGGGACGTCACCGCAAGCCCACCCGCTGGGACCGAAGCCGTCTGTGGATGGTGAAGTGCCGGAGGAGGTGGATCTTGCGGATTTTCGGATGGCGAGCGGCCGCCCCCACGACAACCAGGGGCGGACACTCCGTGCACCATCCAGGAGCCTGCCGCAGCGCTCTCTGCGGTGGGCTCCACCTAGTGGGTGTGATGGTGAGCGGCCGTCCCTAAACAACCTAGGGGCGGACACTCCCTGATCCATCCACGAGCCCGCCGCAGTGCCCTCTGCGACCGGCCCCACCTGCCTCCGTAAGGTACCCGCGCCGCGCCCCCCATGCCACCAGCCCCGGAGCCTGCCGCACCCGCGCGCCCCCCTTCACAACCGACGCGCCTCCCCGCCCCGCACAGGCAGCGTCAGACCGCCGCCTTCTTGGCCCCCGTGAACGCGACGTACGCCGCGATCGCGAAGAACACGAACGTCAGCGGGTCGGCATCCGCCTTCCAGGCCTCCTGGACCACGCTGAGGTGCTGGAAGAAGACCTCACTGAAGCCGACCTTCACCTGGTCCGCGATCAGCATCGCCTCGCCCACCAGCTGGCCGAGGTAGACGGCACCCAGGGACAGGACTGCGCTCGCGACCGGCAGCACCGGGTTGCGGCCGCCGACGCGGCCCGCGGCGAGACCGATCAGGAAGCCGACGCCGACCGCCGCCCACCCGATCTCGTGCTTGGTCATGCCGATGATCGCGCCGTAGACACCGGCGACGACCAGGGCGGCGACGAAGGCCGCCGCCAGACCGAGGCCGATGTTGTTCTTCACCGGAGCGGGAGCCGGTGCGTACGGAACATCCGGCGCAGCAGGCGGCGGTACGGTGCCCGGCTGCTGGCCGTCCGTGTCGGCGTCGGCCGGCTGGGACTGGGGCTGCTGCGGTGGCGTTGGAGCTGACTGGCTCATGACAGAAATCCCCCCACGGGATGGAACAAGCGGATGGTGAAGCGAAGGAAATGTGCGCACACATGTGCGACGAGTAAAGGGAGAGTAACAGGTGGAGGGGGCAGGCCGACCAGCGAAATTTGCCGTCACAGACGGTGGGCGGCCCCCGTCGGCACGGCTCCGCGGGTGTCCAGCAGCAACTGTGCCTTCACCGACAGGCCTTGGAGGTCGTACGTGCGGTGCTGCTGGAGCAGGATCGTCAGATCGGCCTCGGCCGCGGCCTCGTAGAGGGCGTCCGCGCGCGGGACCGGCCGGCCCTGGACGCTCCAGGACGGGACGTGCGGGTCGTGGTAGCTGATCGAGGCGCCCAGTTCCATGAGGCGGACGGCGATCTCCGGGGCGGTGGTGCCCTGTTGGTCGGCGAGGTCCGGCTTGTAGGTGACGCCCAGGAGCAGCACGCGTGCGCCGCGCGCCGACTTGCCGTGCTCGTTGAGGAGGGCTGCGGCGCGCTGGACGACGTAACGGGGCATCTGGCTGTTGACCTGCTGGGCGAGTTCGACCATGCGCAGGCGGCCGGGGGCACCGGTCAGGTCCTGGGGGACGGCGTGGCCGCCGACGCCGGGGCCGGGGCGGAAGGCCTCGAAGCCGAACGGCTTGGTCTCCGCGCAGCGGATGACGTCCCAGACGTCGACGCCGAGGTGGTTGCAGAGGACGGCCATCTCGTTGACGAGCGCGATGTTGACGTGCCGGAAGTTGGTCTCCAGGAGCTGCACGGTCTCCGCCTCGCGCAGTCCACGCGCGCGTACCACCTTGTCGGTGAGACGGCCGTAGAACGCGGCGGCGGACTCGGTGCAGGCGGAGGTGAGGCCGCCGATCACCTTGGGGATGTTGGCGGGGGTGAAGGCGCGGTTGCCGGGGTCGACCCGGCTGGGTGAGTAGGCGAGGTGGAAGTCGCGGCCCGCCTGCAGCCCGGAGCCGTCCTCCAGGAGGGGGCACAGGAACTCCTCGGTGGTGCCCGGGGGGACGGGCGACTCCAGGATGACCGTGGTGTGCGGGCGCAGTCGGGCGGCCAGGGCGCGGGCGGCCGCCTCCACCTGGCCGAGGTCGAGCTTGCCGTCGGCGCCGCGTGGGGTCGGCACGCAGATGACCGCGGTGCGGACGCGGCCGAGCTCGGCCGGGCTGGTGGCGTGCCGGAAGCCCCCCGAGAGCATCCGGCGCAGTTCGGCGGGGCTGAGGGAGCCCTGCTCGGGCCCGGTCCGGTAGCCGAGTGTGGGGATGCCGGCCGCTACGGCTGCCTGGGCCAGGGGCAGGCCGAACGGGCCGAGTCCGATGACGGCGAGATCTGCGGGCATGGGGTGGGCCGTCCTCCCAGTAACCGAAGCGGGGCAGGTGCGCAAGTCCTGTGGACAGGACAGGCGAAGTGCAATGTCACACTAGGAGTAAATATGACCGATTTGCGGGATTGGTTGTCCGTGTTTTCCGCAGGTCTCGGGAATGTTGTCCACAGGCTGGGGGCGACTGGTGGCTGAAGCCGGGCAAGCCGGTCAGAATTTTGGGCATGGGGGATAGAACCGGGCTTCGCCCGACGGGTGCGGCCGACGCTACCGACAGCGGGAGGCAGCGGTGAGGACAGCGACACTGGGGCCGGCGCAGCGCGCCGAGGCACTGGCGGGAATGGCCGAGCGCGAGCTGGACGTACTGGTGGTGGGCGGCGGCGTGGTCGGTGCGGGCACCGCCCTGGACGCCGTGACACGCGGACTGTCCACCGGCCTGGTCGAGGCGCGGGACTGGGCGTCGGGCACCTCCAGCAGGTCCAGCAAGCTGATCCACGGCGGGCTGCGCTATCTGGAGATGCTCGACTTCGCGCTCGTACGGGAGGCGCTGAAGGAGCGCGGCCTGCTGCTGGAGCGGCTCGCCCCGCATCTGGTGAAGCCGGTGCCGTTCCTGTACCCGCTGCAGCACAAGGGCTGGGAGCGGCTGTACGCCGGTTCGGGCGTCGCGCTCTACGACGCGATGTCGATGGCCCGCGGACACGGGCGCGGCCTGCCCACGCACCGTCACCTGACCCGCCGCCACGCCCTGCGCGTGGCACCCGCCTTGAAGAAGGACGCGCTGGTCGGGGCCCTGCAGTACTACGACGCCCAGATGGACGACGCGCGTTATGTGGCCACCCTGGTGCGCACGGCGGCGGCGTACGGCGCGAGGGCCGCCAACCGCGCGCGCGTGACGGGCTTCCTGCGGGAGGGCGAACGCGTCGTCGGCGCGACCGTGCAGGACGTCGAGGCGGGCGGCGAGTACGAGATCCGCGCCAAGCAGATCGTCAACGCGACCGGTGTGTGGACCGACGACACCCAGGCGATGGTGGGCGAGCGCGGCCAGTTCCACGTCCGGGCGTCCAAGGGCATCCACCTGGTCGTACCGAAGGACCGCATCAGCTCCTCGTCCGGGCTGATCCTGCGCACCGAGAAGTCCGTGCTGTTCGTCATCCCCTGGGGCCGGCACTGGATCGTCGGCACCACGGACACCGACTGGGACCTCGACAAGGCGCACCCGGCCGCCTCCAGCGCGGACATCGACTATCTGCTGGAGCATGTGAACTCGGTCCTCGCGGTGCCGTTGACCCGGGACGACGTGCAGGGCGTGTACGCGGGGCTGCGCCCGCTGCTGGCCGGCGAGTCGGAGGCCACCAGCAAGCTGTCGCGCGAGCACACGGTCGCCCATCCCGTGCCCGGCCTCGTCGTGGTCGCGGGCGGCAAGTACACGACGTACCGGGTGATGGCCAAGGACGCGGTGGACGAGGCGGTCCACGGCCTCGACATGCGGGTCGCCGAGTGCGTGACGGAGGACGTGCCGCTGCTGGGGGCCGAGGGCTACCGGGCGCTGTGGAACGCGCGGGCGCGGATCGCGGCGCGGACGGGTCTTCATGTGGTGCGCGTGGAGCATCTGCTGAACCGGTACGGGTCGATGGCGGAGGAGGTCCTCGACCTCGTCGCCGGCGACGCCTCGCTCGGGGAGCCGCTGCAGGCCGCCGACGACTATCTGCGCGCCGAGGTGGTGTACGCCGCCTCGCACGAGGGCGCCCGCCACCTGGACGACGTGCTGACCCGGCGCACCCGCATCTCCATCGAGACCTTCGACCGGGGGACGCGCAGCGCACGGGAGGCGGCCGAGCTCATGGCGCCGGTGCTCGGCTGGGACAAGGACCAGATCGAGCGCGAGGTCGAGCACTACGAGAAGCGCGTGGAGGCCGAGCGGGAGTCGCAGCGGCAGCCGGACGACCTGACGGCGGACGCCGCGCGGTTGGGGGCGCCGGACATCGTGCCGCTGTAGGACGCCGGGCGACAGGCACCGGGACCTCACTCGAACGAGTGGCGCGATCTGGGATCTTCGTTCGGAACCCGGTCGTTCTACTCGGTGCGAGGGCAGAACTCGGCGGCGAGCAGGGCCGGTTCGAGGCCGGGATCTGCGATCGCCGTCGTGTTCACACGGAAGGTGAGGACATGCCGGCCGTCGGCGGTGGCTGCGGTGCGCACGTAGCTGCCGGTGATGCGTCCGTTGTGTCCCCACACCGTGATGCCGCACGGCAGCTTCTCGGGAAACAGGCCCATGCCGTACAGGCCGTGTGCGGTGCGGGTGTCGCGCATCTCGCGCAGCCGGCGCGAGGGCAGCAGTTCGCCGCCCAGCAGGGCCGCGTAGAAGCGGTCCAGGTCGGCGAGCGTGGTCACCAGCTCGCCCGCGGCTCCGGCCACCCGCGGGTCGAGTTCGGTGACGTCGGTTCCGTCGGTGGCGTAGGCGCGGCCGTGCGGAGAGGGCAGAGAGGTGCGGGAGCCCGGGAAGGAGGTGCCCGTCAGACCCAGCGGAGCGATGATGCGGCGCTCGGCCTCGGTGGCGTACGAGTGGCCGGTGACCTGCTGGATGACCATGCCGAGCACCACGTAGCCGGTGTTCGAGTAGGAGTAGCGGCCGGGGGCGCCCGGGGGGTGGGTGAGGGCGATGCGTACGGCCTGACGAGGGGAGAGGGGAACGAGGCCTCCGGTGTCGGCGGCGAAGTCGTGCAGGCCGCTGGTGTGGGTGAGCAGGGCGCGCAGGGTCATCGTGCGGCCGTCGTTGCCGGCTCCGTGCACCAGGCCGGGCAGATGCTGCTCGACGGTGTCGGACAGGGACAGCCGGTGTTCCGCCGCGAGTTGCAGCACGACCGTCGCGATGAACGTCTTCGTGATGCTGCCTGCGCGGAAGTGGTCGGCACGGGCGATGCCGCGGCCGGCCCGGGCGTAGCGGGTGCCGGAGTCGTCGTGGGCGAGGAGGGCCGCGGCGGGGGCTTGGCCCTGCGAGACCAGCAGGGGCAGGAGCGTGTCCGTGGCCGGTGCCGCGGGCGCCGAGGACGAGGGCGGGGACAGGGCGAGGAGCACCAGCGACACGGGCGCGGCCAGTAGCGTCCTGAGTGGCGGCATCGCGAGGTCCTCCCTTGTCGCGGCCCATCATCCAGGGTGGCGTGACGCGCGGCCGGGCGGGGTCCCGGGCGCGCGGGCTCCTCGTACGGTGCCACGGGCACCCTGGGCGTCGGGCACTTGTCGGGTGAGGGACAATGGAGGCTCTGTCAGGGCGGGTTGCATGAGGGGACGCATGTCGGAGGCGGAGCGGGCGGGGACATCTCGTCAGGACACTCGTCAGGACAACAGCGAGCGTCTTCTCGCCGGGCGGTACCGGCTGGGGAGGGTGCTCGGCCGCGGCGGCATGGGCACGGTGTGGCGGGCCGAGGACGAGACCCTCGGCCGGACGGTCGCCGTCAAGGAACTGAGGTTCCCGTCGAACATCGACGAGGACGAGAAACGGCGGCTGATCACGCGGACGCTGCGCGAGGCCAAGGCGATCGCGCGGATCCGCAACAACAGCGCGGTGACGGTCTTCGACGTGGTCGAGGAGGACGACCGGCCGTGGATCGTGATGGAGCTCGTCGAGGGCAAGTCGCTCGCCGAGGTCATCCGGGAGGACGGCCTGCTGGAGCCGAAGCGGGCCGCCGAGGTCGGTCTTGCGATCCTCGACGTGCTGCGCTCGGCGCACCGCGAGGGCATCCTGCACCGTGACGTGAAGCCGTCCAACGTCCTGCTGGAGTCCGACACCGACCGGGTCGTGCTCACCGACTTCGGTATCGCCCAGGTCGAGGGCGATCCGTCCATCACCTCGACCGGCATGCTCGTCGGCGCACCCTCCTACATCTCCCCGGAGCGGGCCCGCGGCCACAAGCCGGGACCCGCGGCGGACCTGTGGTCGCTCGGCGGACTGCTGTACGCGGCCGTCGAGGGCGTGCCGCCGTACGACAAGGGTTCCGCGATCGCCACCCTCACCGCGGTGATGACCGAGCCGCTGGAGGAGCCGAAGAACGCGGGGCCGCTGAGGGACGTCATCTACGGGCTGCTGACCAAGGATCCCGCCAAGCGGCTCGACGACGCGGGTGCGCGGGCGATGCTCAACCGTGTGATCCACGCGCCCGAGCCGAAGGAGGCCGAGCCGGAGCCGCCGCTGGACGCGACGCGGGTGGTGCCGTTGCCGGTGCAGCCCGATGCACCCAAGGGCAAGGGGAGTTCGGGCGGCTCCGGAGTCAAGCGGGGCGAGGAGGCGGCGGAGAAGCTGCGCGGGGCACTGCGTTCCGTGCGGAAGGCCGCGGTTGCGGCGGGAGCGGCGGCCGGTTCGGCGGCTGCGACCCGCGGCAAGTCGGGGAGCGGTACGGCCGGTTCGGGAACTGGCGGCACCAAGTCCGCCGGGGCGTCGGGAGCGGCCGGTTCCTCGGCACCTTCTGCTCCTCCGGCCCCTCCCGCTCCCACCACTCCGATGCCTGCGGTGCCGCCGGCTCCACGGTCGGCCGCGTCGCCGTCTTCGGCAGCTTCGGGAGCCACTTCCGGTAGCGCCGCCGGTTCCGGTTCATCGGCGGCTTCGGGTGCCGCGGCCTCGTCGGCCGGTGCGGCCTCCGAGGGCCGGGAGAGCGGTACCCAGGGGTCGAATGCGCGGGCCGGTGGGCGCAGTTCGGGGTGGCCGGTGGTGCCGCCGCCGGATCTGCCGCCGCGGCCCGTGCCCAGGGCGCCGCTCACCGACGTGGTGCCGAAGCGGACGCTGGTGATCATCGCGGTGGTGGTCGTGCTCGCCGTGGTCGGGACCGTGCTGGCCCTCGTGCTCGGCGGGGACGGCAAGAACTCGCACGGCGGCAGGAACAGCGGCGGGAAGGCCGCGGCCAGTGCCTCCGCAGGTGCCCGTACCAAGGAGGACGCGAGCGGCGGCACGCGTGCGGGCGGAGCCGACTCGCAGTCCGGGTCGGCGTCGACGGACGGCAGCACCCCCAGCAACAGCCCGACCGCGTCCGGCGGCAGCAGCGCGGGAGCGGGCGGGTCGTCCGACGACAGCGCGGTGCAGACGAAGTACACGGGGAGCCAGGGCTACTCGATAGGACTGCCCAAGGGGTGGAAGTACCAGTCGGCGAGCTCCGCCGGGGACCGGTTCACCGGGCCCGACGGGCAGAAGCTGCTCGTCGCCTGGACGTCCACGCCCAAGGGCGACCCGGTGGCCGACTGGAAGAACCAGGAGCGCTACATGACGCGCTCGCAGTACCAGAAGATCCGGATAGAGCAGGTGGACTACCACGACTGGAACACGGCCGACTGGGAGTTCACCTATGTGGAGAGCGGAACGGAGTACCGGACGATCGACCGTGGGTTCGTCGTCAACGACCATCTCGGATATGCGCTGATGTACACGGCGAAAGCCGCGAACTGGGACAGTGACCTGCGTAAGGCCACCTGGGACACCCTCGCGAAGACGTTCGAACCCAAGGCGTGAGGTGACCGAACCCGCGTTTGAGCCGTGAGATCTGGCATCCCCTCATTGCGGGTTGCCTCCGGCACGTATCGTGAGTGTTTGCGGACCGTACGCATCCAGGTATGGGTGCGGAACGGGGCGCAAGGCGAACGGAATTGACCAAGCGGGTGGCCGGGGGAGGCAACGTGGACGACTATGCGGGACGGGTTCTCGCCGACCGCTACCGCCTGCCGCTGCCACCCGCCGACGAGTACGAACTCACCGACACCCGCGCTTTCGACACCTACAGCGGTCAGGAAGTCCTGGTCAGGCAGGTGCCGTTGCCGGAAGTCGTCGAGGCGGAGGTGCTCGACGCGGAGGGGCTGCCGGACGGTTTCACGGCGCGTGACCCGCGTCAGCGGGGGAGCGGTCGGTCCGCGGCGCGCACCGGGGTGCGGCGGCCCACCGACCCGGCGGTACGGCGCGCGGTCGAGGCCGCGCAGGCCGCGGCGCGGATCCCCGACCATCCGCGGCTCGACCAGGTCTTCGACGTGTTCGCCGAGGGCGGTTCGCTGTGGGTCGTCAGCGAGTTGGTGTCGGCGCGGCCGCTGGCGGCGCTGCTCGCCGAGAAGCCGCTCACGCCGTACCGGGCGGCCGAGGTGGCCTCAGACGTCCTGATGGCGCTGCGGGTGCTGCACGCCCATGGCTGGGTGCACCGGAACATCACGGCCCGTACGGTGCTGGTCTGCGACGACGGCCGGGTGATGCTGACCGGGCTCGCGGTCGGGGCGGCGGAGGAGGCGCTGTGCGGGTACGACCCGGTGCCGGCTCCGGAGGACGACGGGCACGGCGGGTTCGGAGTTGCGGGCGGTCCCGCGGGTGAGCCGGGCGGACCCGGTCTGCCAGGTGTCCAGGGGGCGCAGACCGCCCAGGGCCCGGCCGGACACCAGGGTGCTCAAGGCGGTCCCGGGGACGGCGACCCCGAGGCCGCTCGGCGTGCCGCCATCCGGGCGCGTACCGCCGGGGGACTGCCGAGCGCCGGGGCGGACACGGCGAACGGGGCGGGGGCGCCGGGTGCGCTCGCGCCCAAGGCCCTGGAGACCGGCGAGGACGTCCGGGCCGCGCGGGCCGGGGCGATCGCCGCGTACCGGGCGGGTGCCCGGGCCGCGGCCAGGGTCCAGGAGGCGCAGCAGAGCGGGCGGGCGGCGCTGCCCGGTGCCCGTTCCGCGCCCGAGGGCGGCGCCCCGCAGGCCAACGGCTCGGCACAGGTCCACACTTCCGGCGACGGCGTCGGGACCTCGCCGCGCACCACGAACCCGCCGGGGCAGATAGCCGACCCGTACGGCGTGAGCGCCTGGCACGGCGCCGCGCCCCGCAGCGGAGTCGGCGGCGCGCCGGCCGTCGAGGGCGGTGAAGCGGCCGGTCTCGCGGGCCAGGGCGGCCGTACGGCACTCCCGCCGGGCGACGGCGGTTCCTACGCGGCGCAACCCGGCACCGGTGCGTCCTCGACCTCCGGCGTTCCCACCCCCCGCCTGGACAAGGCTCCCCCCACGGGCGCCACACCCCCCGGCCGCTGGGACGACCTCGTGGCCGGCACCGCCGTCCCGCGCGGCCCCGCCACCCCGCTCGCCGCCGAGCGGGCCCGGCAGGCGCGGATGGCCGTGGTGGGGCCCGTGACGGAGCGGTGGGCACCGGAACAGGCCGGGCCCGTGCACGAGAACTGGCAGCTGGCGGCGCCCATCGGGCCCGCCACCGACCTGTGGGCGCTCGGGGCGCTGCTCTTCAGGGCCGTACAGGGGCATGCACCGTATCCGGAGGAGTCGACCGCCGAGCTGGTGCAGATGGTGTGCGCCGAGCCGCCCGCCTTCGCGGAGGAGTGCGGGCCGCTCAGGCCGGTCGTGGAGTCCCTGCTGCGTCAGGACCCGACCGAGCGGCCGGACTTCGAGGAACTCAGGGGCTGGCTGCGGTCGCTGGTGCGGTCCGCTCCTGAGCCCGACGCAGGTACGCATGTCATCGCGGCACCCCCTGCCGACCCGAACCGGCTGCCGATCGTGCGGCGGCGGGGCGAGCTGGTGCGCAGGCGGCGCGCCGGACTGCCCGCGACCAGCGCGCACGGACGGCACAAGCGGGCCAAGGAGCAGGTGCGTTCGCCGCGCAGCCTCGGCCGCACCCTGCTGGTGCTGATACTGCTCCTGCTGGCCGCGGCGGTCGCGTACGCCGTGCTCTTCATGCCGAAGGCCGGGCAGAAGGACGCGGGCAGCGACCGTACCGGCAGTGCGGGGGAGGTCAGCCCCGCCCCCGAGCAGTCGGACCAGGGCGCGAGCAGCCAGCCACGCCCCGAGCAGACCTCGCCCAAGTCCGAGGACAGCCCTTCGAATTCGGCGACCGCGACGGAGAGCCAGACCAGCGGGCCGGCCGTCGCCGACGGTTTCACGCTGCGCAAGGACCCGGAGGGCTTCCACATCGCGGTGGCCAAGGGCTGGTCGCGGGCCGGAAAGAACAGCTGGAACCAGGTGGTGTACTCGCACGGCGCCTTCGAGCTCATCGTCGTGAAGGGACGCGACGGCGCGGTCACCTACGGCAGCGACCCGATGGCGTACCAGCGGGACACGGAGCACGAGTTGCAGCCGTACCGCAGCTCCAGCTGGGCCACCGCGACCGGGCTGCGCACCGTCACGGTGGGGACCCGGACCATGGCTGAGGGACAGTTCACCTGGACCGACGCCGGCGGCAACGACCTGTATGTGCGCAACCTGGTGATGCTCATCGACGGGCGGTACCACATCGTGCAGGTGCGTGGACCGGAGTCGCAGCGGGACGAGGTGACGAAGCTGTACGAGCAGGCGTCGGCCACCTATCAGGTGACCGGCTGATCCCGTTTGTGAGCAGCCCGTGAAGGGGCGAATGGTTGCGTCCTGCGCACCGAAGCGACAACCGTCACAGTGCGGTCTCCTTGGCACCCCCCTTGTTCCCTGTTGACGGACCGGTCCTTAGTCTGACCCTGTCAAGAGCATTGCGGGGCAACGTGAATCAGATGCAGGGCCAGCTTGTCGCGGGCCGCTACCGGCTCGCCGACTCGATCGGCAGCGGCGGCATGGGCCGCGTGTGGCGCGCACACGACGAGGTGCTGCACCGTGCTGTCGCCATCAAGGAGTTGACCGCCGCGCTCTATGTGTCCGAGAGCGAACAGGAGCGGCTGCTCGCGCGCACCCGGGCGGAGGCGCGCGCCGCCGCGCGCATCAACCACTCCGCCGTGGTCACGGTGCATGACGTGCTCGAACACGACGGCCGTCCGTGGATCGTGATGGAGCTCGTCGAGGGCTACTCGCTGGCCGACGCCGTCAAGGAGCGGGGCCGCGTCGAGCCCACCGAGGCCGCGCGCATCGGGCTGTGGGTGCTGCGCGCGCTGCGCGCCGCGCACGCCGCAGGAGTGCTGCACCGCGACGTGAAGCCCGGCAACGTCCTCATCGGGCACGACGGCCGCGTGCTGCTCACCGACTTCGGCATCGCCCAGATCGAGGGCGATACGACGATCACCCGCACCGGAGAGGTCGTCGGCTCCGTCGACTACCTCGCCCCCGAGCGGGTCCGCGGCCACGACCCGGGCCCCGCCTCCGACCTGTGGGCGCTCGGCGCCACGCTGTACACGGCGGTGGAGGGCAGGTCGCCGTTCCGCCGCACCTCGCCGCTGTCCACCATGCAGGCGGTCGTGGAGGAGAACGCCGCCGACCCGCAGTACGCCGGTCCGCTCGGGCCCGTCATGGCCGCGCTGCTGCACAAGGACCCCGCCGCACGGCCGTCCGCGGCCGAGGCCGAGCAGATGCTCGCCGAGGCGGCGGAGGGCCGGCGGTCGAACGCGGCGCAGGCGTATGTGCCCACCCAGCACACCGGCTCCCGCTACGAGACCGGGACCACCGCCACCGGCCCGCACATCGGCTCCGGCACGGGACCGCAGACGGGCTCCGCCACGCCGTACCCGCCGGTGACCGGGCCGACCTCGATCGGGCCGACCGGGCTGGGCCCGGAGCACCGGACGAGCACCGGCCCCGCGCCGAAACGCCGCCGTCTGCGCACCGCCGTCCTCGCGATCGCCCTCGCGGCGATCGTCGGCGCAGGCGCGGCCGTGGCGTTCCAGTCGTGGGACAAGAAAACGCCGAGCAGCACAGCCGGTGGCTCCACCACGCAGAGCCCGACGCCCACGGGCTCGCCCAGCCCGAACGCCAACGGAACCGTTCCTGCGGCATGGCGGCGCTATGACGACCCCTGGGGCTTCAGTCTCTACCTGCCCAAGGGCTGGAGCCGGAAGGTCTTCGGCGTCTCCGGCGAGATCAAGCAGGTCGACTACACACCCGACAAAGGCAAGCACTTCGTCCGCATCGCCATGGACACCGCACCGGACTTCAAGGACGCCTACTCCCACCAGGTGAGCCTCGAGCACCAGCTCCAGCGGCGCTTCGCCGACTACCACCGCGTACGACTGGAGACGAACATCTACCGCGACCGGCCCGGCTCCGTCTGGGAGTACACCTGGACCGCGTTGGAGGGTCAACCGGAAGTCCCCTTCCCCGGTCCGCGCCGGGCCGTCGAGGAGACGTACATGTCCGGGGACGGCACCGAGTACGCGATCTACATCTCCTCGCCCGCGGCCGACTGGGCCACCACGAGCAAGCAGTTCAAGTGGGTCCAGCAGGGCTGGCAGGAGAAGACCTCCCAGTAACCGTTGGGCCGGACGGGGGTTGGCCGGTCACCGCCCCGGAGCACATCCGTCCGGTGGGGCATGATGGGGCGCATGGGGACCGAGGGGGAAGGCGTCCGTGTCATAGCGGGCCGTTATCGGCTCGAGTCGAGACTCGGGCGCGGTGGCATGGGTGTGGTGTGGCGGGCGACCGACGAGCTGCTCGGCAGGCAGGTGGCGGTCAAGGAGCTCCCCCTCGACCTCGACGAGACGCTCTCCGCGGAGGAGACCAGGCGGCAGCGCGACCGCACCCTGCGCGAGGCGCGTGCGGTGGCCCAGTTGCGCCACCCGCACATCATCGTCGTCCACGATGTCGTCGAGCAGGACGAACGCCCTTACATCGTCATGGAGTTGATCGACGGCGGCTCCCTCGCCGACCGCATCTCCCAGCGCGGGCCGCTCGCCCCCGCCGAGGCCGCCCGGATCGGCGCCGCCCTGCTCAGCGCCCTGCGCACGGCGCACGAGGCCGGGGTGCTGCACCGCGACATCAAGCCCGCCAACGTCCTGCTGGAGTCCGGCACGGACCGGGTCGTCCTCACCGACTTCGGCATCGCGCAGGTCGCGGGCGCCACCACGCTCACCGAGACCGGCTCCTTCGTCGGCTCGCCCGAGTACACCGCGCCGGAGCGGATGTCCGGGGCGAGGACCGGCCCCGAGTCCGACCTGTGGTCGCTGGGCGCGCTGCTGTGCACCGCGCTGAGCGGCGAGTCCCCGTTCCGGCGCGACTCGCTCGGCGGCATCCTGCATGCCGTCGTGTTCGACGAGATACGCCCGCCCGCACAGGCCGAGCCGCTGCTGCCCGTGGTCCTGGGCCTGCTGGAGCGCGACCCCGACCGCCGGCTGGACGCGGCGCAGGCCGAGCGCATGCTGCGCGCCTACCGGGACACCGGCCGCACCCCGGCCCGGCCCGCCGCCTACACACCGACCGAGCAGGACGTGCCCCGCACGCCCACGCAGGTGCCCACGCCGGCACCGACGCCGTCACCCACCGTGGAGACCAGGCAGTCCACCCGGGGCGTGCTGGTGGCCGCGCTGCTGGTCGCCGCGATGGCCGGGGCGGGGGTCTCGGCGGCGGCGCTGCTCATGAACCAGGGCGGCGAAGGGGGTGGTACGCCGACGAGTGCGCCGCCGCGGACCTCGGTGAGCGCGTCGCCGTCACCCACCTCCACCACGCCGAGCCCCTCGCGCACGCCCTCCAAGTCCCCCGTCACCGCGACCCGCCCCTCCGCCCCCTCCGGCTACCGCGTCGCCGAGGACCCGGCCGGCTTCTCCCTCGCCGTACCGGAGGACTTCACCCGCTCACCGCAGGGCGAGCGCGTCTTCTACCTGTCACCGGGGGAGACCTTCCGCCTCGGCATCAAGGTCACCGACCCGGGGACGGGCGGTCCGCTCGCGGTGATGCGGCGCGCCGCCGCCGCGGGCTCCGACACCAACCCCGGCTACCACGACGGCCGGGTCACCTCGACCACCCAGCACGGACAACCGGCCGCCCTCTGGGAGTTCACCTGGAACGGCTTCAGCACGGCCGAGGGCCCCCGGCACACCTACGACCTGTGCTGGGAGGAGGGCGGCCGGATGTACGACGTGTGGGTGTCGGCGCCGGTCGGCAAGGTGCGGGAGGCCAAGGAGTACTTCGACGTCGCGGTGGACACCTTCGCGGCCGGGTGAGGCGCGGATCCCGGAGTTCGTGTGAGACGTCGGCAGACTCAGACCGCCGTCAGCGCCGCACCTGTGCCCGGTACCTCCCCGGCGTCACCCCGAACTCCCTGCTGAACGCGTGCGACAGGGCGTACGGGCTGCTGTATCCCGTCTCGCGGGCCACCGAGGCCAGCGGGGCGTCGGTGTCGCGCAGGAGCGTGGCCGTGCGGGTCAGCCGCCACCAGGTCAGATACGCCATGGGCGGACGGCCGACCAGGGCGGTGAACCGGCGGGCCAGCGTGGCACGGGAGACGCCCGCCTCGGCGGCCAGCCGGTCGTTGGTCCACGGGGCGGCCGGGTCCGAGTGCAGGGCGCGGAGGGCGGCCGTGGTCACCGGGTCGCTGAGCACGGCCGGCCAGGCACCCGTCGCCGTGTCCGCCTCCGTCGTCCACGCCCGCACCATGTAGATCAGCAGCAGGTCGAGCAGGCTCGGCAGGGCCAGGCAGGAACCCGGGCGGCGCTCGTCGAGCTCGCGGGCCAACAGGTCCACGGCAGCGCGCAGTTCGGGATGGGAGCCGACCCGGTTCGGCAGATGGACGACCTGCGGCAGCTCCGCGAGCAGCGGGTGCACCCGGCTGCGGTCGAGGCGGTACTTGCCGCACAGCAACTCCACCTCACGCCCGCCCGGCGCCTCCGCGGGCGGCCGCATCTCCTCGAACGGCACGGCCCGCGCCGTATCGCCCGGTGCGTCCGCCAGCACATGCCCCACCCCGTGCGGCAGCAGTACGACGTCCCCGGCGCCCAGCGTCACCGGCTCGCCGCCCCCGTCGGGCAGCAGCCAGCAGCCACCCGCGAGGACCACATGGAACCCCGCGCCCTCGTACGGGGCGAGTCGCGTGCACCAGGTGCCGGCGACCCGCAGCCGGTTCGAGGAGGGCTGTCCGATGCGTATCGCGGAGATCGCGTCACTCACCACATCCATGAGACGCAAGCGTATCTGAATGAGCCATGCAGGCATTGGGTTGCTCAGGTGAGTGCTTCTAGAGTCACTGTCATGGCTGATGAGAACGTGCAGAGTTTCATGATCGGTGACGTCGAGGTGCTCCGGGTCGTCGAGTGGCGGGGGCCCTACGCCCCTGTCCGGGACCTCGTTCCGGGCGTCGGCCCCGAGGTGTGGCGGGACGACCGGGAGACGCTCGTCCCTGACCACTGCGAGCCCGGCAGCGACCGTGCCGTGGTCGCGGTGCAGACCTGGGTGCTCCGCAGCGCCGGCCGCACCGTCCTCGTCGACACCGGCGTGGGCAACGGCCGCGAGCGGCCCGGCAACGCCCTCTTCCACCAGCGGCAGGGCGACTTCCCGGGCCGCCTGGCGCAGGCCGGAGTGCGCCGGGAGGACGTGGACGTCGTCGTCAACACCCACATCCACGGCGACCACGTCGGCTGGAACACCCACGACGTGGAGGGCAGTTGGGTGCCGGCCTTCCCGAACGCCACCTATCTCCTCCCGGCCGCCGACGACCACCACTTCGGCCCGGACGGCGGATACGGCGGCGGTGTACGCCCTGACGACCGGTTGATCTACGAGGACAGCATCGCGCCCGTGCACAAGTCCGGGCAGGCCCTGCTGTGGGACGGCGAGCACCGCATCGACGAGCACCTCACCCTGGAGTCGACCCCCGGCCACACCCCCGGCTCGTCCGTCCTGCGGGTCACCTCGGGCGGTGAACGGGCTGTGTTCGTCGGTGACTTGCTGCACAGCCCGGTCCAGATCCTGCATCCCGAGTGCAGCAGCTGCTTCTGCCTGGACCCCCGGCAGGCGGCCACCAGCCGCCGCCGGGTGCTCGAACATGCCGTGGCCGAGGGCGAGTTGCTGATCCCCGCCCACTTCGGCGGCTCGGGGGTGGTGGAGGTGCGGCGAAGCGGCGACGCCCTCACGTTCGCCCGCTGGGCTCCGTGATCCAGGCGCCGCGTCGACAACTCCCCGTTCCGCAAGGTACTCATGAGGCATGAGTGCAGGCGGCGAACGGACGCGCGAAGGTCGGCTGCTCGGCGGGCGCTACCGGCTGACCGAGCGCATCGGCTCCGGCGGCATGGGCACCGTCTGGCAGGCGTACGACGAACTCGTGGAGCGGGACGTCGCCGTCAAGCAGCCCCGGCTGCCCGGCGACCCGGAGGACGAGCACCACCGGCGGGCCGCCCACCGTCTCTACCGCGAGGCCCGCGCCGCCGCCCGCGTCGACCATCCGGCCGCCGTCGCCATCCATGACGTCGTGGTCGAGGAGGACGGACTGCCCTGGATCGTCATGGAGTTGATCCGCGGCGAGTCCCTCCACGAGGTCCTGCGGCGCGGCCCGGTCGAGGCTTCCGAGGCCGCCCGTATCGGCCACGCCGTCCTCGGCGCCCTGGACGCGGCGCACGCGGTCGGCATCGTGCACCGGGACGTCAAGCCCGCCAACGTCCTGCTCGGCGCTCCCCCACTCTCGACTTCGCTCGAGCGGGGGGACCCCCATGGCCGGGTCGTTCTCACCGACTTCGGCATCGCCCACGTGCAGGGCGAGGAATCCCTCACCGTGAGCGGGGAGTTCGTCGGCTCCCTGGAGTTCGTCGCGCCCGAGCGGATGTCGGGCCGGGGCGCCGGTCCGGCCTCCGATCTGTGGTCGCTGGGCGTGCTGCTGTACGCGGCCGTGGAGGGAGTCTCCCCGTTCCGGCGTACGACGGTGGAGTCCACGCTCGCCGCGGTCATCGCCTCCGAGGCGCCCGAGCCGAAACAGGCCGGACCGCTCGGCCCGCTGATCGCCCGGCTGCTGGTGAAGGACCCGGAGCAGCGGCCCGGCGCGAAGGAGACCGGGGCGGTGCTGGAGGCGGTGGCGGAGGGCTGGCCGGTGCCGCAGGCCGAGGCCGGTGCGGAGGTGGCCCAGGGCACGGCAGGCTTGCGGGAGTTCGCCGACGACAGGGGGACCGTACGGCTGGGGGCTGCGCCCGTGCCGGACACGCCGGCCGCTGCGGCCGAGGCGGCGGCCCCTGTGGCCGTACCGGAATCCGACACCGCACCCACCTCAGGGCCCCGCCCGGCATCCGAGCGGTCCGCCGACGCCGACTCGTCCGGCCCCGAGCCCTCCGCCGAACCCGCGACGGCGAGCGTCCCGCACCCCGACCCGGCCCCGAAGCGTGCCCTCCTGCGCCGCCGCACCTCCCTCGCCGCGCTCGCCGCCCTGCTCGTCGGCGGCGCCTGGCTCGGCATTCCCCACTTCGTCGAGACCGACAGTGGAGGCGGCGTCACCGAACGGACGGCCACCCTCACCGAGGCCCCGGCCCGCGAGGAGACCCCCGGCCCCGGCGCCACCGTCTGGACCGCGCACCGGGAGCAGGGCATGAACGCCGTGCTGACCCTGCCGAGCCGGTACCGGGAGTCCGCCAGGGAAGGCAGCGCCGCGAGCCCGCCCCGCCTCGTCGAGTACGACGGGCCCGACCGCATGGTCACCATCCGCCTCACCCAGTGGGACAAGGCTCCCCGCTCCCCGATGGCCCAGGCGCAGCAGGCGCACGGCGTCTGGAACAGCTACCACGGGGACGCCCGCACCCAGTACACCCGCACCACCTTCCACGGCTTCGAGGCGGTCCAGGCGGACACCTCCTACACCCCGGGCGACACCCCGGCCCGGGTGATGCAGCTGATGATCCGCACCGACGACGGGCGCATGTACGAACTGCGCGTGGACATGCCCAAGGGCACCCCGGCCGAGAAGAAGGGCACCGCCCTCTTCAAGGGCGCACGCGACCGCCTCGTGATCGGAAAAAGCTGAACCGCTCCTCGTCGTCCCCGCACAACGCCTGATCAGCGCAAACCTTGCCAGTGAGCACTGGCGGGGTGTGTGTACTGCGTGAAGCCGCGTTACCGACGGGTACCCAAAGGCCGCGCGCCGTCATACCCTGCGGCTCATGACGGAAGCGCATGCCGAGGCCAAGACCGGCACGAACCCCCTCGCCCCCGCCCCCGAAGGCGCCCGTACCGCCGCCGACGTGGTCACCCCCGAGCTGGTCGCGCAGCTCACCAAGGGCGTGGTCGGCTCCGGACGCACCGCCAACCACACGCCGTTCACCGGCGAGAAGCTGGCCGACCTGCCCGAGTCCACGCCCGAGGACGTCGCCAAGGCCTTCGACGCGGCCCGCGCGGCGCAGGCGGTCTGGGCGCAGACACCGGTCCGGCAGCGCGCGGCCGTCCTGCTCCGCTTCCACGACCTGATCCTCGCCCGCCAGGCGGAGGTCCTCGACCTGATCCAGCTGGAGACCGGCAAGGCCCGGCTGCACGCCCACGAGGAGGTCCAGGCCGTCGCGGTCGCCTCCCGTCACTACGGCCGCCGGGCCGCCGCCTACCTGAAGCCGAAGCGGCACGCGGGCGCCATGCCGACGCTGACGAAGGTCACCGAACTCCGTCACCCGCGCGGTGTGGTCGGCCAGATCGCCCCCTGGAACTACCCCCTGGAACTCTCGGTCGGCGACGCCCTCCCGGCCTTCGTGGCGGGCAACGCGGTCGTCATGAAGCCGGACACGGAGACCTGCCTGACCGCCCTGTGGGCCCGCGACCTGCTCATCGAGGCGGGCCTCCCGGCCGACGTCTTCCAGGTCGTCCTCGGCGAGGGCCCGGTCGTCGGCCCCGAGGTCGTCAAACACGCCGACTACGTCTCCTTCACCGGCTCCACCCGCACCGGCCGCGAGGTCGCCCAGGGCGCCGCGGCCCGCCTGGTCGGCGTCTCCCTCGAACTCGGCGGCAAGAACGCCATGCTGGTCCTGGAGGACGCCGACATCGAGAAGGCGGCCGCGGGCGCGGTCCGCGCCTGCTTCTCCTCCGCCGGCCAGCTCTGCATCTCCATCGAGCGGCTGTACGTCCACGAGTCGATCGCGGACACCTTCCTGGAGCGCTTCGCCACCCGCACCAAGGCCATGCGCCTCGGCACCTCCCTCGCGTACGGCGCCGACATGGGCTCCCTGGTCGGCGAACGCCAGCTGGAGACCGTCACCCGCCATGTCGAGGAGGCCGTGGCGAAGGGCGCGAAGGTCGTCGCCGGCGGTGTCGCCCGCCCGGACGTCGGCCCGTACTTCTTCGAGCCGACCATCCTCGACGGTGTGACCGAGCCGATGTCGGTCTGCACCGAGGAGACCTTCGGCCCGGTCGTCTCGATCTACCGCTTCAAGACCGACGAGGAGGCGATCGAGCACGCCAACTCCACGCCGTACGGCCTGAACTCCTCGGTCTGGACGAGGAACGGCAGCCGCGGCCGCGAGGTCGCCGCCCGTCTGCGCACGGGCACCGTGAACGTCAACGAGGGCTACGCCCCCGCCTACGGCAGCGTCCAGTCGCCCATGGGCGGCATGAAGGACTCCGGCCTCGGCCGCCGCCACGGCTCCGAGGGCATCCTCAAGTACACGGAGGCCCAGACGGTCGCCCACCAGCGGCTTCTGCCGATGGCCCCCTCGCTGGGCATGGACGACGAGAAGTACGCGCAGTTCATGAGCCGCAGCCTCCGGCTGATGAAGGCCCTGCGCTTCAAGTAGCAGCACCCGTTCTCAACGAGGAGAGCACGTGTCACAGGACACCTACGACTACGACGTCATCGTCGTCGGCTCCGGCTTCGGCGGTTCCGTCACCGCCCTTCGCCTCACCGAGAAGGGCTACCGGGTAGGTGTCCTGGAGGCCGGCCGCCGCTTCACCCGGGAGTCCCTCCCCAAGAACTCCTGGGACCTCAGGAACTACCTCTGGGCGCCGAAACTCGGGATGTACGGCATCCAGCGCATCCATCTGCTGGGCAATGTCATGGTTCTGGCCGGCGCGGGCGTCGGCGGCGGCTCCCTCAACTACGCCAACACCCTCTACGTACCGCCGAAGCCGTTCTTCGAGGACCCCCAGTGGCGTGACATCACGGACTGGCAGGAGGAGCTGAAGCCGTACTACGACCAGGCCCAGCGCATGCTCGGCGTACGGCTGAACCCGACGATGACCCCGTCCGACGTCCATCTGAAGGCCGCGGCCGAGCGGATGGGGGTCGGCGACACCTTCCACATGGCGCCGGTCGGCGTGTTCTTCGGCGACGGGAAGGACGCGGACGGGAAGGCGAAGGCGGCGCCCGGCGGGCAGGTCGACGACCCCTACTTCGGCGGTGCGGGCCCGGCCCGCAAGGCGTGCACCGAGTGCGGCGAGTGCATGACCGGCTGCCGGCACGGCGCGAAGAACACCCTCAACGAGAACTACCTCCACCTCGCCGAGAAGGCGGGCGCGGTCGTCCACCCGATGACGACGGTCGTGTCGATCACGGACGACTCGCAGGGCGGCTACGCCGTCGCCACCCTGCCGACAGACGAGAAGAAGAAGAGCAAGGGCCGCATCTTCAAGGCTCGCCGGGTGGTCCTGGCCGCCGGCACCTACGGCACCCAGACCCTGCTGCACCGCATGAAGGCGGGCGGTCAACTCCCGTACATTTCCGACAAGTTGGGTGAGCTGACCCGTACGAACTCCGAGGCGCTGGTCGGCGCGCAGACGGACAACCGCCGTTACCGCAAGGCGACCGGCCGGCCGAGGGTCGACTTCACCAGGGGAGTCGCCATCACCTCGTCCATCCACCCGGACGAGAACACCCACATCGAGCCGGTCCGCTACGGCAAGGGCTCCAACTCGATGGGCAGCCTCTCCATCCTCCAGGTACCGTACGCGGAGGGCTCGTCGAGGGTCATGGGCTGGCTCGCGAACGCGGCCCGCCACCCCGTCCTCGTGCTGCGTTCCCTCTCCAACCGCCGCTGGTCGGAGAAGACCATCATCGGCCTGGTGATGCAGTCGCTGGACAACTCCCTGACGACGTACCTCAAGCCGGACGGCGTCGGGAAGGGCCTGCTCACCGCCCGCCAGGGCCACGGCGCCCCCAACCCCAAGCAGATCAGGGCCGCTTCCGAGGCCGCCTCCGCGATCGCCGCCGACATCAACGGCTTCGCGGGCTCGAACGTCGGCGAACTCATGGGCACCCCCCTCACCGCCCACTTCCTCGGCGGCTGCCCGATCGGCAGCTCGCGCGAGACCGGCGTGATCGACCCGTACCACCGCCTCTACGGCCACTCCGGCATCTCGGTGGTGGACGGCGCGGCGGTCTCGGCCAACCTGGGTGTGAACCCGTCCCTCACCATCACCGCCCAGGCCGAGCGCGCGATGTCGTACTGGCCCAACAAGGGCGAGGAGGACCCGCGTCCGGCCCAGGGAGCGGCGTACGAACGCCTGAAGCCGGTGGAGCCCAAGGCCCCCGCGGTCCCGGCGGACGCCTTCGGCGCACTGAAGCTGCCGTTCCTGGGGATGCCGGCCATGCCGCCGAAGAAGTAGCCGCCCGGACACGGCGAAGGACCCGCACCCCCCTCCGAGTGCGGGTCCTTCTCTCCGTGCAGTGAGCTGCTGTTACGCGCCCGCGCCGGCCCGACGGCGACGCACCGCGAACACCGCACCGGCACCGGCGACGACGGCGACACCGCCGACGAGGCCGATCACCGGCAGGGCGGAGCTGGAGCCGGTCTCGGCGAGGTTGCCGGTCGGCAAAGCGGAGATCTCGCCCTGCGGCTTCTTCACCGAGTCCTTGCTGCCCTTGTCGCTGGGGGTGGCGGAGCCCGGGTCGGTGTTGGCCGAACCGGCCTTCAGCACCTCGAAGTCGTACTGTGCCCAGCCCTCGGCGATGCAGTCCTGTCCCTCGACGTTGTCCAGGTAGGCACCGGAACCGAAGGAGTAGGCGTCACCGGCCGGGGCCTTGGCGTCGATGCTGATGCGAAGGGAGACGGTCTGGCTCTGACCGGCCTTCAGCTCCTGGACGTAGAAGAAGTAGTCACCCGCCCAGTCGTCGGAACCGATGCGGTCCCAGGAGCCGGTCTCGGGGTTCTTGAACTCCAGGTCGACGTACGGGCTCAGGAACTTCGACTCGTCGAGCTCGTAGTTCTCCACCTCGGCGTAGAAGGCGACGCCCTCCACGGTGGTCTTCGCGTCGTTGGTGACGGTCAGCTTGAAGTTGTGGAACCCGTCGCCCGCGACGATCTTGCCCGGCAGGCCCTTGATGTCCGCGGAGACCTTGGCGCCCTCGTAGTTCTTGTCGACGTCCTCGCAGAAGGGGACGTCCGGGTCCGAGGGGTCCTCGCTCGGCTCGGCCGAGGTGGAGGGGGTGGGCTCGCCGGACTGGCTCGCCGAGGCGCTCCCGGTCGGCGTCGAGCTGGACGCCGGGGCGGTCGGCGTGGCCGAGCCGGTGGGCAGGCCGGTGTCCGTCGGCGTCGCCGTGGCCGTGTCGCTCGGCGTCTCGGTGGGGGTCTCGGACACGGTTTCGTTGGCGCCTGCGGTCGGCGTCTCGTCCGCAAAGGCGGCGGGCGCGGACAGCAGCGCGAGGGGCGCGAGGACCGCGGTGGCGGCCGCGACGCCCATGGCACGACGAAGCTTCATGACAACCTCAAGGGAGTCCAGTCCAATGGGAGGGCTCCGCGTGTGGGGCGCGGGTGTGGCCCTTGGTTCGCATGGTTGGATCCGTGAAGCCTGTGAATGGTTGCGCAGGCATTAACCAAATTCTTATGTGGCCTACGTCACTCGCTCCCGGCGGGCGACAGTTCACGAAGCCGCCATCCTTTGCGCAAGCCGGGTCACGTACGCTCTGCTGCTCGGCAGGCGATGCACATGACAGCCGCCGATGAGCAACCTCGACGAGCCCGTGGCAACCCCGATGAGCCCTGACAGAAAGGCGTCCGCGTCGTGGCCGACAGACCGTCCGAAGAACGGAGTTCCGGTTCCGGCGGGGAACCTTCCATACCCGACGACGTGTGGGACAAGTTCCTCAAGGAGACCGAGGCGGAGCTCGCTGCCGCCCCCAAGGAGCCCTCCGCCCGCGCCCGCATGGTCACCGAGCGGCTGCGGCAGCAGGACGCGCGCGGCGAGAGCCCGGAGAGCTGGCGCGCCCCGGCCCGCCCCGAACGGCGCCGCCGCATCTGGCCGGTGCTCGGGGTCCTCCTTGCCGCTGCGGTGGCCGTCGTGGCCGTGAAGCCGTCGGTCATCCCCGGCGACCCCCTGGGCACGAAGGACCATGCGGCCCCCTCCGTCTCCCCCCTCCCGGCGGAGACCGTGGCCCCCACCGCCCCGCCCTCCCCGGCCGACTCCGAAACCCCCTCCTTCGCCCGGCCGTTCGCCGGCTCCCCGGCCGAGCGCTGGGCCGACGGTGCGGCGGGCATCGTCCTGCCGAAGGCGACCCCCGTCGGCACGCTCTCCAAGGCCCAGGTCGAGCAGGCCCTGCAGCAGACCAGAACCCTCCTGGTCGACGGGAACCTCGACCCGGCCACCCTGCGCGGCGAACGCCCCGCCGCCGCGCTCGGCGTGATCGAACCGCAGCAGACGGAGCTCCTCACACGGCTCAACACGGCCTTGGCCAAGCCCGACGAGAAGCACGACCCGCTGTCCCTGTTCAGCCGCTTCGACCCGGCGCAGATCAAACTCGTCGGCGACGTGATCAAGACCCGCGGCCGCATCACCTTCAAAGCCGGCGAACAGTCCTCCGTCGCAGTGCACGCCGACTACACCTTCGTGTACCCGGTCGCCCGCACCGACGGCTCGAAGGAGGTCACCCGCACCATCGTGCGCCGCGTCCTCGACATCCAGATGTCCGACCCGGCCCGCTACAAGGTCACCCCCGGCAAGATCACCATCCGCCGCTACGACCGTGACGTCGGCAACTCCGCCTGTGACGTGTACGACGGCTATCTGCATCCGGGGTTCGCGTCGGACACCGCGACCGGAGCCCCTCCCACGGGCCCGACGACGGACCCGTACGACCGCAGCAAGGGCATCGACGAGGGCCTCACGAAGGGCTGCGGGACGGTGTCCAGGGTCTGACCGGTGCCCGAGGACCGACCGGTGCACGGAACTCCGGCCGGAGCACGGACATGCGAAGGGCCCCGCGGGCTTGGCCGCGGGGCCCTTCTCCGTCAGCACCGACGTCAGGGCAGCGCCGGTGCCTGGGAGCGGCGCCGGGGGGTTGCGCCGCTTGTCCTGTGTGCCCTGGGTCGCCGCCCCGGCGCATTCGGGGCGCGCGGATGGTCTCGACCTCTGACGGTACGGAAGTGCAAGCAATGCAGTTGTCTGCGGCGGGACTTGGGGGCTTTCTACGCATCGTGCTGGATGGACGGGGCGTACGCAACCGTTTGACCCAGGGTTGTGCATTTTTGCATTTTCCGCCGGTCGGCCCCGGGCGTCCCCGGGGCCGACCGTTTACTTGGGTGACCGGGCTGCTGTCCCCTGCTGTCCGGTCACAACCCTGGAGTGAGGTCCCACGACGTTCGGCACGACCCGCACGTCTCATCACTCCAGCAAGCCACGCGTGGTTCTTTCGGGCCCGCCCCTGGCTGGCACGGACACCACGACCAACGAAGGGGCTCGCCGGGCGGTCACGCGCCGTACGGGTTAAAGGGGCTGCGAACTCAGATGCGACCGCGGCACAGTTCGAGCATCGTCATCGCGAGGGACGTACCTGGCTTGCCGAGGGCCTCGCTGTAGTGGCCGAGGACCTCCATCTCGCGGGACAGGTTCACGCGCCGCCCGCCGGAGGCGATGCGGGCCTCCTGGATGACGGCGGAGACGGCCATCCGTTCCTGGATCAGGCCGATGATCCGGTCGTCGAGCGCGTCGATGCGCTCCCGCGCGCCGGTGATCACGCCGGCGGCCTCCGCGGTACGGGCGCCGGTCTTCTCGGCCACGTTCTTCTCAGCTGCGGTGGCGGTCATGTCGGGGCTCCTCATCGGTGGGTGGGATGCGGTGCCCCGGAGCGGCAGGACCCGGAAACGACAGGCGCCCCGGGCCTTGTCGGCCCGGGGCGCCTGGGAAGTCGCTTGTCAGTAGCTCAAGCAGCACGACCATGGCAGCCGGCGGGCCGGTTGCCATAGGTAAAGAGGAAGGTCGGGTGCGTGAGCATGGGGCCAGTATGCCCGGCCGGACGATCCGGTCCAACCTGGTTCGCATCGTGAGACCGGGCCTCGGCAATGTCAGCGCCGGGTCCGGCGACTCCAGCCCGCCCGGCGTTCGAGGACGAGGCCGTTCAGGCCGACAGCGGGGGTCTGGGGGCGCAGCCCCGGAACAACCGGGCGGCGACCACCCCGCACCCCGTTAGAATCGAAACCACAGACCCCCGCCCGACCGCCGGAAGGCACCCCGTGTCATCAGCGACCCCCGCTGCCGCCGCTCCCGACACCGTCCTGGTCGTCGACTTCGGCGCGCAGTACGCCCAGCTCATCGCCCGTCGCGTCCGCGAGGCCCGGGTCTACAGCGAGATCGTGCCGAGCACCATGCCGGTGGCGGAGATGCTCGCCAAGAACCCGGCGGCGATCATCCTCTCCGGCGGCCCCTCGTCGGTCTACGCGGAGGGCGCTCCGCGCCTCGACCGCGAGATCTTCGAGTCCGGCGTCCCCGTCTTCGGCATGTGCTACGGCTTCCAGCTGATGGCCACGACCCTCGGCGGCACCGTCGACAACACGGGCGCCCGCGAGTACGGCCGTACTCCGCTGCACGTCTCCAAGACCGGCTCCACCCTCTTCGAGGGCACCCCGGACGAGCAGTCGGTGTGGATGTCCCACGGCGACGCCTGCTCCGCCGCCCCCGAGGGCTTCACCGTCACGGCCTCCACGGACGTCGTCCCGGTCGCCGCCTTCGAGAACGACGAGAAGAAGCTCTACGGCGTCCAGTACCACCCCGAGGTCATGCACTCGACGCACGGCCAGCAGGTCCTGGAGCACTTCCTGTACCGGGGTGCCGGGCTCACGCCCTCCTGGACCACCGGGAACGTCATCGAGGAGCAGGTCGCCGCGATCCGCGAGCAGGTCGGCGACAAGCGCGCCATCTGCGGTCTGTCCGGCGGCGTCGACTCCGCCGTGGCCGCGGCCCTCGTCCAGAAGGCCATCGGCTCCCAGCTGACCTGCGTGTACGTCGACCACGGCCTGATGCGCAAGGGCGAGACCGAGCAGGTCGAGAAGGACTTCGTGGCGGCGACCGGCGTCCAGCTGAAGGTCGTCGACGCGGAGGAGCGGTTCCTCAAGGCGCTCGCCGGGGTCTCCGACCCCGAGGAGAAGCGCAAGATCATCGGCCGCGAGTTCATCCGGGTCTTCGAGCAGGCCCAGGCGGAGATCATCGCGGACGAGGGCCCGGCGGTGGAGTTCCTGGTCCAGGGCACCCTCTACCCGGACGTCGTCGAGTCCGGTGGCGGCACCGGCACCGCCAACATCAAGTCCCACCACAACGTCGGCGGCCTCCCCGAGGACCTCGAGTTCCAGCTCATCGAGCCGCTGCGCAAGCTGTTCAAGGACGAGGTCCGGATGGTCGGCCAGGAGCTGGGCCTGCCGGAGGAGATCGTCCAGCGCCAGCCCTTCCCGGGCCCCGGCCTCGGCATCCGTATCGTCGGCGAGGTCACCAAGGAGCGGCTCGACCTGCTGCGTGAGGCCGACGCCATCGCCCGCGAGGAACTGACCGCGGCCGGCCTCGACCGTGACATCTGGCAGTGCCCGGTGGTCCTGCTCGCGGACGTCCGCTCGGTCGGCGTCCAGGGCGACGGCCGGACCTACGGCCACCCGATCGTCCTGCGCCCGGTCTCCTCCGAGGACGCCATGACGGCGGACTGGTCGCGTCTGCCGTACGACGTCCTCGCGAAGATCTCGACGCGGATCACCAACGAGGTGCGCGACGTCAACCGGGTCGTCCTGGACGTCACGTCGAAGCCGCCGGGCACGATCGAGTGGGAGTAGGCCCCGGGCGCTAAGTGCGCTTGATCGTGCGCAGGGGTTCACCGGGCTTCCAGACCTGGACGACGAGGTACTTGTCGTCCTCCACACAGGTCCGCACGACCTCGGTCAGCTCGGTACGGAAGAGGTGGAACGGCTCCGGCGGTTCCACCTCTTCGGTGTATGCGGCCTTCGCCTCCGGGTCCTCGACCTCGATCGCCCGCCCGGCGATCCGTACGTCGCCCCCGCCCATGGACTGGCCCTGCCCGGGGTTCGCCTGAAGCGCGAACCGCGCGTCGCGGCGCAGATCGAGGGCCTTGCGCGAGTCGGGCATCATCCCGAGCCACAGCTCACCGTTCAGGAAACGGACCTCGAGGCCGGTGGTACGCGGGGAGCCGTCCTGCCGGAGCGTGGCCAGGACATGATGGGTGAAGGCCCTGAAGCGTTTCTCGGCGGTCTTCGCGAACTCGGGTTCGGCGGCGCTGAAGGCTGCCCAGTTCCATGTCATACGTCCCAGAGTGACGCCGATACCGGACATCTTCTGTCGTGTATCGGCTGCGTGCGTCATCTTTACAAAACAGCTCTGTTCTCCTGCGCTGACCGCGGGTAACTTCCGCCTCGTCAAGCAACCCAGTGCCGGAGGACCACATGCCCGGGCCGACCCGACCGACGCCGCTGCCCAGCGATCGGCTGCGCTTCGCCATGCCGCCGATGCACGACTCGGTCGACGACGAGCGCCGGCACCGCAAGGAGCGGCTCGCGGGCGCGCTGCGGATCTTCGGTCGGCTCGGCTTCGAGGACGGCGTCTCGGGGCACATCACCGCGCGCGACCCCGAGTACAGCGACTGCTTCTGGGTCAACCCGTTCGGGATGCCGTTCAAGCACGTCACCGTGAGCGACCTGGTCCTCGCCAACTCCGAGGGCCAGGTGATCGAGGGGCGCTACCACGTCAACCAGGCCGCCTTCACCGTCCACGCCCAGGTCCACGCGGCCCGTCCGGACGTCGTGGCCGTCGCCCACTGCCACTCGGTGCACGGCCGCGCCCTGTCCGCGCTCGGCGACCTCCTGGACCCCATCACCCAGGAGAGCTGCGCCTTCTACGAGGACCACGCCCTCTACGACGCCTACACCGGTGTCGCCGTCGACGCCGAGGAGGGCCGCCGTATCGCCACCGCACTCGGCACCCGCAAGGCCCTCGTACTGCGCAACCACGGGCTGCTGACGGTCGGTGACTCGGTGGACGCGGCGGCCTGGTGGTTCCTGTCCATGGAACGCTCCGCCCAGGTGCAGCTCACCGCCAAGGCCGCCGGACGCCCCCTGCTCATCGACCACAGGGCGGCGGTGGCCACCCGCGAGCAGCTCGGCGGCGACCTGGTGGCATGGATCAACTACCAGCCGCTGTGGCAGGACATCAGCCGCAGCGAGCCGGATCTGCTCAGCTGATCCAAACGACGGGGCCTAGAACCCCCGCAATACGGCCGCCTTGGTCATCGCGAACTCCTCGTCCGTGAGCACGCCCTCCCGGTGCAGTTCGCCCAACTCCCGCAGCCGTCGCAGGAGTACGTCGTGATGGTCGGCCGCGGGCGGCACGGCCGCCGTCGGCTGCCGTCGCTGCGTCTGCTCGCCGCCCCGGGTGGACGGATGCGGCAGCCGCGCGGTGATCGCGGTGGCCACGAGCGCGGTGAGCAGGTCGCGGCGGGCGCTGCCCCACAGGTCCAGGGCGTACGGGTCCTTCTCCGGAGGCAGCTTGGAGAACACCGTCTCGCGGGTCACGAAGCGCAGGAAGCCGTCCTCGTAACCGGAATTGGGCAGCCATTCGACCTGCACGAGGTCCCCGAGGGCGATGATCCGCGGCCCGGTCGCCCGCTTCACCCGGTCGGAGGTGTCGGCCCAGTCGATGCGCACCTGGGTGCCGTCGAAGGAGACGGTGCCGTCGGAGGACCGCACCGAGACCGGAACGGGAGGCCCCGGCAGCAGATACGCCTTGGTCGGCTCCTTGGGGATCTGGTCGAGCAGCAGGGCCTGGCGGATCTCCTCTGCCACGTACTCGGCGACCCCGGCCCGGTCCACGTCCACCACCAGCCGGTACGGGTCGGCCGGATCCGGCAGCCGCCCGCCGGTCGCCTGGAGCAGCGGATCGGCGCCCTCGCGCAGCCGTATCCGCAGCCTGCCGCGCTTGCGCTCCGGTTCGAAGACCACGCCCGCGACGGCTTCGAGGGGCACCGCGACCTCCCCGTACGTCTGCCGGAACAACGGCACGGAGCGGTGGAGACCCGGCGTGATCCTGACCGTGGTGCCGTCGAAGGCCCAGGTCCCGTCCCGCTGGATGATCTCGGCCATGGGGAAATTCTCCCAGCCGGGTCAACACGACGGCCCCACTTCACCCCGGGCTGACCAGACCTGGCGGGCGGGGGTGCCATGGCGTAGGGCACAATTCGCTGTCATCACACGGGTGTTGCGGGGAAGGCGGGCGGCGGGCGTGGCGGTGCAGGAGGCGAGAGGCGGCGCGGACGCGGGCGCCCGCAGAGGTGCGCACGGCGGTGGCTGCACCTGCGGGGACTGCCCGCACGGGGCGCGCGAGGGGCACCGGCGCGCGGTCGCCGAATTCCTGCTGATGCGCGACGGTTTCGCGGCCGGACAGGGGCTGCCCGCTGCGGTGGCCCACTCGGCCTCCGCCTCCCGCCAGTGGGTCTCGGAGGAGCTCACCCAGTCCGCGGAACTCGTCGCCGAACGCGGCCGCGCCGAGGGCGAGGCCTGGCTGGCCCGGCTGTGGCGGCGGACGGTGTGTGCGGTGTGGGCGCTGGTGGTGCTGTTGCTGCTGGTGCAGTCACTCACGGCCATCGGCGCGGGCTGGACCACGGCGCGCACGGCGGGTCTGCTCGCGGCCGTGCTGGTGGGCGGTGTGCTGACCGCCGCGTCCTGGTTCCACCGGGCGCGCGGCGGTGTGCTGGCTCCCGTCGTCGGTGAGGACAACCGCCTGTCCACCTCCCGGACGGTAGCGGCGGCCTGGGTGCTGTTCGTCGCCTACGCCGTGCTGCTGCTGGCCGCCCGTCTCGCCGCGGCCTCCGACCACGCGGAGCGCGACGCCGTGATCTCCGGTCTCGAACTCGCCCGCGGCGCCGGTGTCGTCACCGTCCTCGCCGTGGTGTGCGGCATCGCGGTGCTGGTGCGGCGCGTGGTGGGGCTGCGGGTCCTCGGCCAGCGGCTGCAGAAGGTACGGGCCGACCGGCCCCGGGCGGCCGACCTGCTCACCGACGACTCGGGACGGGGCACCTTCGCCGACATCCAGTACGTCGTGATCAGCACCGTCGCCGTCCTGTTCGCCGCGGTACGGCTGGCCCGCCGCCCGGACCAGCTGCCCGACCTGCCGTGGGGTCTCGCGGTGGTGGTGCTGGTGTCGGCGGCGACCTATGTGGCCGGCAAGTACGCGGAGGGCGGCCGCCCGGTGATCCTCTCCGTGGTGCGCGCCCGCGAGGCCGGCGACCTCGACGCGCCCATCCGCACCGGCGACGACATCGAGATCCGCGGCGCGGGCTTCGTCCCGCCGGGCGCCCAGGGCGCCGACCGGTTGACCCGGATGGTGGTCCGCATCGGCACGGTGAACGTCCATGTCCCTCTCGTCCCGGTGACCGGCGGCTTCAGCAACCCGACGGACACGGCACTGACCGTGCCCGTGCCGGCGGAGGTGGAACCCGGGCGGGTCGAGGTGCAAGTAGTCACGGCAGCGGGGGTAGAGACGAATAGATACGCGATCGACGTGACGGACTGAACCGATGCTGACGGACTGAACCGATCCTGACGGACTGAAGGGGACACCCCCTCGCTACCCAGGGCACAGACGCCGAAATCGGCACGAACGCATTGAGCGCACCGTCCTCGACGTACGTATCGTCTTGTGAGGGTCCCGGCACCGCGGGCGAGAGGCGACAGCGATGACTCACGGCATACGCACCGAAACGCACACCCCGTACCTCGACGGCGACCGGAGCTGGCGGGCCTCCGCCATCCGGCACGCCCTCCTTCCGCTCCGCGTCTTCCTCGGCGTCACCTTCATCTACGCCGGGCTGGACAAGCTCACCGACAGCGCGTTCATGAAGGGCTCCGGTTCCGGGTCCATCGGCGACATGATGCGCAACGTCCGCGACTCCTCTGCCATCCCGGCCATGGTCGACATGGCCCTGAAGAACCCCGTGGGCTTCGGCTACGCCATCGCCCTGGGTGAGTTGGCGGTCGGCATCGGCACCTTGATCGGCCTGTTCGCGCGCCTGGCAGCGCTCGGCGGCGCACTGATCTCCCTCAGTCTGTGGCTGACCGTGAGCTGGGCCTCCGACCCGTACTACTACGGCAACGACCTCGCCTATCTGATGGCCTGGCTCCCCCTCGTCCTCGCGGGCGCCGCCACGTTCTCCCTGGATGCCGCACTCCGCGCACGGCGCAGGCAACGGGCGGCCGGTTACCGTTAGCCCCTGGCCGGCGGCGGCCACCGGTGGCGAACCCTGGGGCACGGCCTGGGTCCGGTCAGGTGCCCGGTGCGTTCAGCTGTGCCTCACTCGTGCCCTTTCCGGACACTGCAGCCCTGCGCCGCCGTATGCCCCGGGCCAGTGCTCCCGCCACTCCGGCCAGGCAGAGGCCGCCCGTGACGACCGGGATCACCGCGAACCACGGTGTCTCCCACAGACCGGCCGCGTCACCGGCGTAGAGGGCGCCCGCGAGGGCCAGGAAGACGCCGGCGACCAGCTTTCCCGGCTGGAACTCATGACGCAGCACGGCTCACCTCCGCCTGTCCGAGGCCGACCTGGAGCTCGAGGTCGAGCGTGCCGGTGTTCTTGCCGCCCGAGACCGGCGACAGGGTCACCTCCTTGTGCTTGCCCGGCTCCACGTCCACGTCTCCCGGCTTGTCGCCCGGCAGCTGGATGTCGCCCACGCCCACATCGATGCTCAGCTTCACGGTCACGTCCTTCGGCACGATCACCTTCAGCCGGCCCAGGCCGACGTCGGCTCTCGTGCTCACCGTCTTCCCCTCGGCCGGGTGCAGCCGGCTCAGGTCCAGGGTGCCGACCCCGCTGCCGACCTCGTACTTCCCCCGCACGTCGGCCGCCGCGGCCGGCTGCCAGGTCGTGCGTATCCAGTGTGTGCCGACGTCCTTGGGCAGGGCCGCCGAGCCGGCGAGCAGGGCCGCCGTGACGATGGCGAGGAAGACCGAACCCGCGCCCGTACGCCCCAGGAACGCGCTGACCGCGATGCCCAGACCGAAGACCAGGAGCGCGCAGGACAGCCCGGTCTGCAGGCTGGTGCCGAGCGTATGGCTGTCCCAGGTCAGCCCGGTGCCGAGGCCGCCCGCGAGCAGGGCCAGCAGAAAGACCCAGCCGCCGATCCAGCGGGGGCCGCGCGGTCTGGGTGCCGCGGGGCGCGGTGCGCGGATGTCCGCACGGTTGGTCCAGGACGTGCCGAGGCTGATGTTGACCGCTGCCGCGATGTCCCGCTCGCGTGAGTCCCGGGGGCCCCACAGATAGCCGGTGCCGCCGACATGCGTGCCGTCCTTGACGATGGGGTCCCGCCACCAGGAGGGGTAGGCGGCGGGGACCGGCGGTGCCTGGGCCTCCGGCGGTGCGTCAGCGACGGCCTGCGCGGCCAGCGGGTCGGGGTCGGGGGCGCCGCGCTGCCGCGACCAGTAACCGGCGCCCGCGAGGAGCAGGGAGAGGACGACGGCGAAGGCCAGCACCCCGCCGTTCTTCAGCAGCGACAGGAACACCCCGCAGCCGACCAGCGCGAACATCACCGCGGTCAGCGCCTGGCCGTCGACGCGGCCGGTGAGCAGCTTGCGGACCTCGTTCTCCTCCTCGTCCTCGTACGGGATGAGGAGCCAGGCGAAGCCGTAGAAGAGCAGGCCGATGCCGCCGGTCGCGGAGAGCACGGCGAGCGTGATCCGGAAGATCACCGGATCCATGTCGCACTGCCGCCCGAGCCCGGCACAGACCCCCGCGAGCACCTTGTGCCGGCGGTCGCGGCGGAACCTGCGGGGAGCCTCGGTGGCCTCCGCGCCCGCACCCCCCTCTGCCTGCGCGCCCGCACCCCTTTCTTCTCTCCGCGCGCCCGCCCGCCCGTGCGCGCGCGAGCCCCCGCCCGCGTCGGCCCGGGCGTCGACGCCCGGGTCCGCTCCCGCACCGGGCCCCGCCCCGGCGGCGGGTGCGGCGTCCGCGGCGGGCGCGGCATCCTGCGGCCCGGCGCCCGGAGCGGGGCGCGGGCCGGAGCCGGGCCCGGGACCCGTCGCGGCGCGCTCGTGATCTGTCATGTGTCCATGGTGACGGGCGAGCAGCTCGGACGGGAGTCGGTACGACCCTGGCCGGACCCTGATATCGCCCCTGAACCGGCGCCCGGGAACCGTTCGACCGGGCCCGGGTTCGAAGATCAGGGGTGTCTCGGGGGTCGACCCTGATGCCCCTGTCCGCCGACCCTGCGAGTATCGATGGCATGCCGGAAGCCGCTGCAGCGCCACTCGTCGAACCGCGGCCGCCGCGCAAGCTCTACCGCAGCAGCGACGGACGCTGGCTCGGTGGCGTGGCGCGGGGGCTCGCCGGGCATCTCGGGCTGCCGGTCATCTGGGTGCGGCTGGTGTTCGTCGGCCTGTTCATGGCGGACGGCCTGGGCGCGCTGCTGTACGCCGCGTTCTGGTTCTTCGTGCCGCTCGGCGTCGGTGGCGTCGGCGGCCAGAAACCCCCTTCGCTGGTCAGTACCGAAACCTCCCCGGACGGCCGTCGCAGACTGGTCGCCCGCAAGCCGGACAAGGGCCAGATCGTCGCCCTGCTCCTCATGGTCGTCGTGGCCCTGGTCTTCGTGGGCAATGTGAAGGTGGGCGGCGGCACCAAGGCCTACCTGTGGCCCGCCGTCCTCGTCGGCGCGGGCGTCGCCCTCGTCTGGCGCCAGGCGGACAACGCCCGCAGGGCCCGCTGGGTCGAGGTCGGCAGCCGCCGGCGCACGCTCACCCTGCTGCGCGCGGCCGGCGGTGTCCTCCTCGTCACCGCCGGCGTCTCCGGCATCTTCGTGCTCCAGGGCTCCGCCGCCCACCTCGGCTCCGTCCTGCAGGCGGCCCTCGCGGTCCTCGTCGGGATAACGCTCCTCGCGGGGCCCTACCTGGTCCGTATGACCCAGGACCTCTCCGAGGAGCGCCTGATGCGCATCCGCGCGCAGGAGCGCGCCGAGGTCGCCGCCCATGTCCACGACTCCGTGCTGCACACCCTGACCCTGATCCAGCGCAACGCGGAGAACGCGAACGAGGTGCGCCGCCTCGCCCGCGCCCAGGAGCGCGACCTGCGCACCTGGCTGTACAAGCCCGAGGGCACCGGCAAGGACGAGGCCGACGAACCCACCGACCTGGCCGACGCGGTGCGCCGCAACGCCGCGGAGGTGGAGGACAAGCACGGCGTCCCCATAGAGGTCGTCATCGTCGGCGACTGCCCGCTCGACGAGAGGATCGCCGCGCAGCTGCAGGCCGCGCGCGAGGCGATGGTGAACGCCGCCAAGTACGGTGGCGAGGGCGGCGCCGTCCAGGTCTATGCCGAAGTCGAGGGAAGGACCGTCTTCGTGTCGGTCCGGGACCGCGGCCCCGGCTTCGACCTGGACTCGATACCCGCCGACCGGATGGGCGTCAGAGAATCGATCATCGGCCGCATGGAGCGCCACGGCGGTACGGCGCGGCTGCGCGCGGTGCCGGACGGCGGCACGGAGGTCGAGCTGGAGATGGAGAGGGCGGAGAAGACGTGATGAGCGACCCGACCGAGGCGAACGCGGACCCTGGGGAGCCGGCGGCCGGCGGTGGCGCGGGCGAACGGCACGTGCGTGTGGTCCTCGTCGACGACCACCGCATGTTCCGTACGGGCGTCCAGGCCGAGATCGGCCAGACCGAGCAGACCGGAGTCGAGGTCGTCGGCGAGGCCGCGGACGTCGACCAGGCGGTCACGGTCATCACCGCGACCCGCCCCGAGGTGGTCCTCCTCGACGTCCACCTGCCGGGCGGCGGCGGCGTCGAAGTCCTGCGCCGCTGCGCCGCGTTGATGGCGGACACCGAGCAGCCCGTCCGCTTCCTCGCACTGTCCGTGTCGGACGCGGCGGAGGACGTGATCGGCGTGATCCGGGGCGGCGCACGCGGCTACGTCACCAAGACGATCACCGGCACGGACCTCGTCAACTCCATCTTCCGCGTGCAGGAGGGCGACGCCGTCTTCTCCCCGCGTCTGGCGGGCTTCGTCCTCGACGCGTTCGCCTCCACCGACGCCCCGCCGGTCGACGAGGACCTCGACCGTCTCACCCAGCGCGAGCGGGAGGTGCTGCGTCTGATCGCCCGGGGCTATGCGTACAAGGAGATCGCCAAGCAGCTGTTCATCTCCGTGAAGACGGTCGAGTCCCATGTCTCGGCGGTCCTGCGGAAGCTGCAGCTGTCGAACCGGCACGAGCTGACGCGGTGGGCGACGGCGCGACGGCTGGTCTGAGGCCGTCCGTCCGAAGCTCACACCATCCGAAGCTCACACCACGCGTGTGGCGCCCGCGAACGGCATCTCGTCGATCGGCGCGATCCGCACCGGCGCCGAGGGGTTCGGAGCGTGGATCATCATGCCGTTGCCGACGTAGATGCCGACGTGGCTGATCCCGGAGTAGAAGAACACCAGGTCACCCGGGGCCAGTTCGGAGCGGGAGACGCGGCGGCCGGCGTCGATCTGGGCGTAGGTCGTGCGGGGCAGGGAGATGCCCGCGGAGCGGTAGGCGGCCTGGACGAGCCCCGAGCAGTCGAAGGCGTCCGGGCCGGTCGCGCCCCACACATAGGGGCTGCCCAGCTTGGAGTACGCATACGAGAGGGCCGCGGCGGCACGGGAGTCGGGCGCCTCGGCGGTCGCGGAGCCGAGAGGCACGAGGCCGTCCCGGCTGCCCGCGGCGGACCGTGAGGCGCGGTCGGTGCCGCTCCCGGGCCGAGCGCGTTCGGCGGCCGACAGCCGGGACACCAGGCGCCGCGCCGCATCCAGCTTCCCGGTGATCGTCTCCTCGTCGCGCTTCAGCTCCGCCTGCCGTGATCTGAGCCCGGCCAGCTCGATGCGGGCGGCCCCGCGCAACTGCTCGATCTCCCGCAGCTGTTGGCGTACGTCGGCCACGGCCGCCGCCTGCCGGGTGCCCGCCCGGTCGACGAACTCGGCGCCCTCGAGGTAGTGGTCGGGGTCGTCCGACAGCGCGAGTTGCAGTGCCGGGTCGAGGCCGCCGTCCCGGTACTGCGCCGCGGCCATCGAACCCAGCGCGTCGCGCGCCGAGTTGAGCCTGTCCGTCCTGCGCGCCGCCTCGTCCCGCAGCGTCGACAGCCGCCGCTCGGCGGCGTCCGCCTGCTCCTTCGCCCCGTCGTACTTGTCGGTGGCGACCTCCGCCTCCTGGTACAGCTTGTCCACCTCCGCCCTGACCTGCGTCGGCGTCAGTTCAGGCTCGGCGTGCCCGGTCCCCTCGAAGCCCGTCGCGGTCGCCGCGCCCGCCACGGCGATCGTGAACGCAGTCCGGGCCGGTCGGCCGTTGAGCGAGCGCCGACTGGGCTTTCGATGCGCTGCCACGTGGACTCCCCGTCCTTTCGTACGACCCCCCGTTTCCGGGGCGGCTTACGCGTCCGGCGGCGGCCCGCACAGGGGGAGCGGGCCGCCGCCGGACCTTCTCGGCGGTGGTGGCCGACTGCCGCCCCTGGCCCGGGCGGCGGTGGGGAGCCGGTCACCTGGTGGAGGACGTTAAACCTGTCTGTGTCGGCCCGGTAACGCGATGTGCGGAAGTGCCCCGGGCGGATCGCCGGGTGACCGTATGCGGCCGTGATCCAGGACTCAGGCCGTCGACTTCACGCAGTGCGCTGACCGATGTGGTGGTTCCGGGACGCGTGCAGGGGGCGGAGTGCTATGGGCCGCATATATGCAAGATCCGCCGATGGTGGCCGGGGCGGTGTCCGGTGCCCCGTGCACCCCTGTTTAAGCTCCGGCCTCATGGACGTACTCATCCATCTCTTCGTCGGCCTGCACATCATCGGCATCGCCGCGCTCCTCGGCGGCTTCTTCACCCAGATGAAGGCGATGGGCCGCGGCGAGGCCCGCTTCGTCCCGGCGATGCTGCACGGCGCGCTGACGATGCTGGTCACCGGCGCGATCCTGGTCGGCCTCAACCAGGCCGACGACCATCACGTCAACAACATCAAGATCGGCATCAAGCTGGCCCTGCTGATCGTGATCCTCGGCCTGGTCTATGTGAAGCGGGACGACGAGAAGATCGACAAGGGCCTGTTCGGGCTGGTGGGCCTGCTCACCACGACGAACATCTTCATCGCGGTGCTGTGGACCTGATGCCGGCGCGGGCCGCGGCGACGGCGCCCGCGGCAACGGCCAGCCACGCCGCCACCGCGATCCACAGCAGCACCTGGCCGGGCCCCTTCAGCCACGGGGTGTCGAGGACGGCGGCGACGGACAGCACGGCCGTCGCCGTCATCCCCAGCGGGAAAACGGTCGCCCAGCGCCGCACGTCGTAGCCGCGCCGCGGCCGGACCGCCTCGGCGACGGCGCGGAGGAAGGTCGGGCCGGACATGGGGCCGATGCCAAGGAGTGCGGCGCGGGCCACGCGCGCGTGCCTCACGAACTGCCCCGCACGCGCGCGTGCCCTGCTGGTGCCTCAGGCAGGCCGCACCACGCTGTGGATGATCGATTCACCGCCGTAGTAGATCGACTCCTCGCGGACGTACGCGCCGGGCTTCGGGGCGTGGATCATCATGCCGTTGCCGATGTAGACCCCGACGTGGCTGATGTCGTCGTAGAAGAAGATCAGGTCGCCGGGCTGCGCGTCGGTGAGGGAGACCGTGGTGCCGGCGCTCACCTGGTCGTAGGTGGTGCGCGGGAGGTCGACGCCCGCGGCCTTCCAGGCGGCCTGGGTGAGGCCGGAGCAGTCGTAGGAGCCGGGGCCGGTGGCGCCCCAGACGTACGGCTTGCCTATCTGCGCGCGGGCGAAGGCGAGCGCCTTCTCGGCCTTGGTGGCGTACGAGGAGTCGCCGGCGGAGGTGGATCCCGAGCCCGAGGCGGAGCCGCTGTCCTGGGCCGCGGCCGCTTCCCTGGCCTTCTCCGCCGCCTGTTGCTTCGCCAGCTCGGCGGCCTTGCGGGCCGCCGCCTCCTGCTGCTGCTTCTGGATCGCCGCGAGCCGCGCCTTCTCCTCGGCGGTCAGCTTCGACAGCAGCTCGCGCGCATCGGAGAGCTTCTTCTGCACCGTGGACTTGGCGGTCTGCAGGTCGCTCTGCGTCGCGGTCAGCGTCTCGAGGCTCCTGGAGGCCTCCTGGCGCTTCTTCATCGTCGCGGACTGCTCGGTGAAGTACTCGTCGACCGCGCTCTTCTGACGGGATGTCAGCCGCCCCATCAACTGCGTCTGGTCGAAGTAGTCCTGCGGGGAGTCCGCGAGCAGGAAGGTCGCCGTGTCGGGTGCGGCGGCTCCGGTCCGGTACTGGGCCGCGGCGAAGGAACCGAGCCGGTCCCGCTCCTCGTTGAGCTTCTGCATGCGCTTGGCGACGTCGTCGAGGAGGGTGTCGACGTTCCTGCGCTGCTTCGTGGTCTTCTCTTTGGCCGCGTTGTACTTCTCGGTGGCCGACTCCGCCTGGCGGTAGAGGTCGTCGACCTTCTTCTCGACCTCTTCGAGGCTGGGCTTGCCGTCGGCGGCGGGGGCGGCGTTCGCCGACTGGGACAGCAGGGCCACCGAGGTGAAGGCGGCCGTGGCGAGGGCGGGGGTGCGTATGCCTGCTACGCGCGTACCCGCGGGGCGCGACTTGCGGTGCGACGCCAAGGGAGGCGACTCCTTCCATGCTCCGCCTGCCGAGTTAGCTGTCGGGTTCGGGCGGGTGGTTCGGAAGGGTTGCCCTACGGTCCGTGCTCCGCAAGGGAGGAGGACCGATTCACCCCAAGGTCGGTGTGGGTCCCCGGCTCCGGATGCGCGGCGGCGCCCCGGACTCGGCGGAGGCCACGCGGCCCGGCGACGTTCGCCGGTGGGGGTCGTGCGGCCTGCCGGAACGGTAGCCAACTCGTGTGGCCCCTGTGAAGGTTGATGTTCGATATGCCCGATACATTTTCGTGACCTTCGGTCAGCGGGTCGCACGCGGTCGGTGATCCGGGAGGGGTCGATCGCGGTCCGTGACGGCGCGGTTCTGGAGAGCGAGAGGACGGCTGGCGGCCAGGTCTGGAAGAATCAGGGGATTCTGTGGCCGCGGAGGCCCAGGGGAGCCCGAGGATTCCGGCGATGTGCTCAGGGCGGCGGCGGGCTGTCAGTGGGGCACCCTAGACTCGGAGAGCGATGAGCAGCCTCTTTGACGACAGCTTCCTGGCGAACCTCCAGGCCCCCCGGGGGCACGAGGAGGAACCTCCGCCGCCGCCCGAGGACGATCACGGACCGGAGCCGGTTCCGGACGATCTGTTCGGCGGGAAGTTCGACGTGCCACCGGACCGGGAGGCCTACTACCGCAACGGCGCCCCCCGCCCGGCGATCGACGCGGCCGCGCTCCTGGACGGGCTGAACGAGAACCAGCGCGCGGCCGTCGTCCACTCCGGCAGCCCCCTGCTCATCGTGGCCGGCGCCGGCTCCGGCAAGACCCGCGTGCTCACCCACCGCATCGCCTACCTCCTGGGCGAACGGAACGTGCATCCGGGCCAGGTCCTCGCGATCACCTTCACCAACAAGGCCGCGGGCGAGATGAAGGAGCGCGTCGAGCAGCTCGTCGGCCCGCGCGCCAACGCGATGTGGGTGATGACCTTCCACAGCGCCTGCGTGCGCATCCTGCGCAGGGAGTCGAAGAAGCTCGGCTTCACCTCCTCCTTCTCGATCTACGACGCGGCCGACAGCAAGCGCCTGATGGCCCTGGTCTGCCGAGACCTGGACCTCGACCCCAAGCGCTACCCGCCGAAGTCCTTCAGCGCCAAGATCTCGAACCTGAAGAACGAGCTGATCGACGAGGAGGACTTCGCCGCCCAGGCCGCCGACGGCTTCGAGAAGACCCTCGCCCAGGCCTACGCCATGTACCAGTCGCGGCTGCGCGAGGCGAACGCCCTCGACTTCGACGACCTGATCATGACGACGGTCAACCTGCTGCGTGCCTTCCCGGACGTCGCCGAGCACTACCGCCGCCGCTTCCGGCACGTCCTGGTGGACGAGTACCAGGACACCAACCACGCCCAGTACGCGCTCGTACGGGAACTCGTCGGCACCGGGGCGCACGACGAGGACGTACCACCGAACGAGTACGACCTGCAGCCCGCCGAACTGTGCGTCGTGGGAGACGCCGACCAGTCGATCTACGCCTTCCGCGGTGCCACCATCCGCAACATCCTCCAGTTCGAGGAGGACTACCCGGACGCGACGACGATCCTGCTGGAGCAGAACTACCGCTCCACGCAGACGATCCTCTCCGCGGCCAACGCGGTCATCGAGCGCAACGAGTCCCGCCGCCCCAAGAACCTGTGGACGAACGCGGGCGCGGGCGCCCGCATCACCGGCTACGTCGCCGACACGGAGCACGACGAGGCCCAGTTCGTGGCCGACGAGATAGACCGTCTCACGGATGCCGGCCAGGCGAAGGCCTCGGACGTCGCCGTCTTCTACCGCACCAACGCCCAGTCCCGTGTCTTCGAAGAGGTCTTCATCCGCGTCGGCCTGCCCTACAAGGTCGTCGGTGGTGTCCGCTTCTACGAGCGCAAGGAGGTCAGGGACGTCCTGGCCTACCTGCGGGTGCTGGCCAACCCCGAGGACTCGGTGCCGCTGCGCCGCATCCTCAATGTCCCCAAGCGCGGCATCGGCGACCGCGCGGAGGCGATGATCGACGCCCTCGCCCAGCGCGAGAAGATCAGCTTCCCGCAGGCGCTGCGCCGCGTCGACGAGGCATACGGCATGGCCGCGCGGTCGGCCAACGCCGTCAAGCGGTTCAACACGCTGATGGAGGACCTCCGGACGATCGTCGAGTCCGGCGCGGGCCCGGCGACCGTCCTGGAGGCGATCCTCGAACGCACCGGCTACCTCGCCGAGTTGCAGGCCTCCACCGACCCGCAGGACGAGACCCGCATCGAGAACCTCCAGGAACTCGCCGCCGTGGCCCTGGAGTTCGAGCAGGAGTCCGGTGAGGGCGAGGAGGCGGGCTCTCTCGCCGACTTCCTGGAACGCGTCGCGCTCGTCGCCGACTCCGACCAGATCCCCGACGAGGACGAGGACGGCTCCGGAGTCATCACCCTGATGACCCTGCACACCGCCAAGGGCCTCGAGTTCCCGGTCGTCTTCCTCACCGGCATGGAGGACGGCGTCTTCCCGCACATGCGCGCCCTCGGCCAGACCAAGGAACTGGAGGAGGAGCGGCGGCTCGCGTACGTCGGCATCACGCGCGCGCGTGAGCGGCTGTATCTGACCCGGTCGTCGCTGCGCAGCGCGTGGGGGCAGCCGTCGTACAACCCGCCCTCCCGGTTCCTGGAGGAGATCCCGGCGCAGCACGTCGACTGGAAGCGGACGGGAGCCACCGCCCCGGTCTCCTCCGGTCCCGCGTCGGGCCTTGCCGCCTCCTTGTCGTCCTCCCGTTCGCGCTCGTCGGCCTCGGGCGCGTCCGGCTTCGCCACGAGCCGCGCCTCCGAGAAGCCGGTGGTCTCGCTGGCCGTGGGCGACCGGGTCACACACGACCAGTTCGGGCTCGGCACGGTCGTGGCCGTGAAGGGCACGGGCGGCAACGCCGAGGCGACGATCGACTTCGGCGACACCAAGCCGAAGCGCCTGCTGCTGCGGTACGCACCGGTCGAGAAGCTGTAACTACCGGTGAGACAAATCAGCCTGTCCGGCGTTTGAGGACGAGGCCGTTCAGGCCGAAAGGGGGGTCTGGGGGCGCAGCCCCCAGCTCACCTACGTCGGGTCCAGCCCATGACTCCGCAGCCACGGCAATGGGTCGATCGCCGAACCCCCGCCCGGGCGGACCTCGAAGTGCAGGTGCGGACCGGTCGAGTTGCCGGAGTTCCCGGAGTACGCGATGGGGTCGCCGGCCTTGACCGTCGTACCGGAGGCGACGCGATAGCTGGAGAGGTGGCAGTACCACGTCTCCGTGCCGTCCTTCGCTGTCACTATCATCATGTTCCCGTACGCACTGTTCCACTGCGTGCGGACGGTGCCGTCGGTCGCGGCCATCACCGTCGTGCCGTACGAGACCGGGAAGTCGATGCCGGTGTGCACGGACATCCAGTTGATCCCGGCCTGGCCGAAGTAGGCGCTGAGCCCCTTCTGGGTGACCGGAAGGACGTACTTCGGGCGCAGCCGCTCCTTGCGGGCCGCCTCCGCCGCCGCCTTCTTCTTCTCGGCCTCCTGCTGGGCCTTGAGGTCGATGCGCTCCTGCGTACGGCTGGCCCGGTCGGCGAAGTCGTCTGCGCCGGCGGACAGGCTCCGGAGCTGGGTGTCCAGCTTGTTGTTGGCGGCGGATGGTTTCACCGCTTGCCCGTCCGACGCGGTCGTCGAGGTGTCCTGGTCGCCGGTGAACGTGCCCACGGAGGCGGCGGCGATACCGGCCACGCCCATCACACACACCGAGGGCACGGCGATGGTCAGCAGGGCGGACCGCTTGGCGGGTGCGCGACGGCGGGAACGGGCCCCGCTGCGGGAGCCCGCGCGCGATGCCGGAGCCGAGGTGACCTCTTCCTGCTCGTCGAGGAGCGGGGTCACCGGGGGCAGCTCCCCGGTGGCGTCCGGCTGGCCGCCGTTCGGGACGGATCCGTCGTAGGAACCGTGCTCGGCCTGCTCGTAGTCGTCGGCGGGTCCTGCGGTAGCGGTGGTGTCGCCGGCCTCGGGGCCCTCGGAGTTCCACTGCGTGGCGTCGTATGCGCCGGTGTCGAAGGCCTGGGTGCCCCATTCCCACTGCTGGGTCTGGTCTGCGTGACCGCCCGCGTGGTCGGGCTGCAGCCAGGCGTTCGCATCCCACTGGCCCGAGATGTCGTGCCCGGTGGCCTGCGGCGGGATGACGGGAAGCGGCTGGTGGTCGGCGGCCCAGACGCTCGTGTCGTAGACGCCGGTGTCGTACGCGGCATGGTGCTGTGCCGCGTACGCGTCGTAGTTCAGGGTCTGGTGGCCGCCCGTGGCCCAGTGGCCCGTGTCGTACGAACCCGTGCTCTCGCCCGGGAGGCTGCCGAACAGGGGGTCTGCGGCGAAGGTCGCGGTGGCATGGCTGCCGGTCGCGAAACCCTGGGAGTCGTAGTCGCCGTGCATGGTGAAGTCCCCGTACTGGGCTTCCTGCGTGCCGTACGACGCGTAGTGCGCCGAGGCGGCATCGGAAGCCGGGGCCGGGGTCATGGTCCCCGACGGGTGACGGTCGTTCACCAACTTCTCTTTCGCCTCGACAACAGGGGCTGCCAGAGCAGTGCGGTGACTGTACCCGGCGGTATACGGGCTCGACAATCTTCAACAGGTTTCGTGCGCGCAGGAAACGGGCATTCGGCCGTGTTTCGGGGGACGACGGGCACGGCTTTGGCCCTGTGTTCGAAGCATGTTCGAGGCCAAATGGCTGTCGCATGGCCGTGCGGATGCTGTCCGGGTGCCGTCCCAGTGCTGTGGGCAGGCTGTGCGGGATGCGGCTGTACCGGACGCGGCCGCAAGGGACGGGATCAGGCCACGGTCAGACCGCCTGCCTGCGCGGCGGCTTCTGCTCCTGTCTGCTCGGCGTCGAGGGCCTGCCGTATCCCGGTCGCGACGGCTGGGTGCACGGGCAGGGCGAGATGTCCGATCCCGCTCACCCTCACGTTCTGCACCATCAGGTCGGGATGGTCGATACAGGCGGTCTCCAGCGGGTCCATCAGGTGATCGAGGTCGCTCCAGAAACTCACGAAGTGCGTACGGCAGCCCGGGGCGGGCCGGGTCAGCTCCTCGAGCAGCTCCGAGCCGGGGCGCATCTGGCGGACGATCGGGTGCGCGTTCGCCAGCGGCACCACCCGGGTGCCGGAGTGCGGGGTGCCGAGCGTCACCAGAGTGCGGACGCGGAGGTCACCGCCCAGCCGCTGCACGTAGTACCGCGCTATCAGTCCGCCGAGGCTGTGTCCGACGATGTCGACCTGTCCGCTGCCCGTGCGCTCGCAGATTTCTTCTATGTGCCGGCTCAGCAGCTCGGCCGCGGTGCGGATGTCGCAGGTCAGCGGCGAGTAGTTGAGCGACTCGATCTGCTGCCTGCCGTGCTGGGCGAGGCTGCGGCGCAGCAGCAGGAAGACCGAGCGGTTGTCGATGAAGCCGTGCAGGAGGACGACCGGGGGTTTGTACTCGGTCGGCAGCTGTGCGGCGCCGTCCGCCGACGGGAGCGGGGCCGATGGTCCTCGGCGTTCCTGCGTGACGCCGGAGGGATAGAGGAGGAGGTGTCCTGCGAGGATCGCGAGTTCCAGGGCGGTCGCCTTCAGCAGGGCCAGGGAGAGTCCCGCCAGTCTGCTCGGGAGCAGTCGCTGACAGAGCGGGAGAAAGGGCAGCGCTGCCCTGGTGACCTTCATGGCCGACCTCCTGTCGGCACGCAGGAGGACGCCTCTGTCCCCCGTGTGCCCTCGTGGGAGGCCGCGAGGAAGGCGGTCGGCAGCCCTTCACGGCACCGTCGACATGCCGCATCGCCACGGCGCGCGGCCTGCGGCGCGGTGGTGCGGCGACCTCTTTGCGGCTCCCCTTGCGCGTGTTCCCGCCGGAACGGTGCGCGGTGAACGTGTCCCATCGTGTGATTTCCCCCTCTGTCTTCACCGCGAAACTGCCGGTTGCGGGATGCTGGCGATAACGTTCGTTCACTCTCCTGGCCGGTTCGGGTACCCAGTACTTGTCGGTAGGGATGGATGCAGTCGCTTCATGGAGGCAGTGATGGGTGTGGCAGCCGGTCCGATCCGCGTGGTAGTGGCCAAGCCGGGGCTCGACGGCCACGATCGCGGGGCCAAGGTGATCGCGCGTGCGCTGCGCGACGCCGGTATGGAGGTCATCTACACCGGCCTTCACCAGACCCCCGAGCAGATCGTCGACACCGCGATCCAGGAGGACGCCGACGCGATCGGGCTGTCGATCCTCTCCGGTGCCCACAACACGCTCTTCGCCGCGGTGATCAAGCTGCTCAAGGAGCGGGACGCCGAGGACATCCTGGTCTTCGGCGGCGGGATCATCCCCGAGGCGGACATCGCTCCGCTGAAGGAGCAGGGCGTCGCGGAGATCTTCACGCCCGGGGCCACGACGCAGTCGATCGTGGACTGGGTGCGGGCCAACGTCAGGCAGCCGGCAGAGGCGTAGGCCTCCGGCGGTGCGGGCGTTGTCCCGTGCGGGTGGGCTGGGATGGCCGGACCTGGGGGCTTCGCCCCCAGACCCCCTTTCGGCCTGACCGGCCTCAAACGCCGGACGGGCTGAAATGTGCTGACCGGCGCCGAAGCAGTGCCGGAGAGCGCCGCAACAGACAGACCCTACGCCCTCAGCTCCTCCGCCATCGCCGCCCGCAACCGCAAGGTCGTCACCAGGCGCTGGAACGCCTCCGCCCAGTAGCCGCCCGCCCCCGGTGAGGCGTCCTCCGTCTCGTCGGGTATCGCCAGCAGGCCGTCGAGGCGGCTCGCCTCGGAGGGGTCGAGGCAGCGTTCGGCCAGACCCATCACTCCGCTGAAGCTCCAGGGATAACTCCCCGCGTCCCGCGCGATGTTGAGCGCGTCCACCACCGCCCGCCCGAGCGGCGCGGACCAGGGCACCACGCACACCCCGAGCAGCTGGAACGCCTCGGAAAGGCCGTGTGCCGCGATGAACCCGGCCACCCAGTCGGCCCGTTCGGCTGGGCTCAGGGTGCCGAGCAGCTTGGCGCGCTCGGCCAGCGACACCGCGCCCGGACCGCCGGCCTCCGGGGCGGACGGGGTTCCGAGGAGCGCCCGGGCCCACTCGGGGTCCCGCTGCCGCGCCGCGGCCCGGCACCAGGCCGCGTGCAGTTCGCTCTGCCAGCCGTCCGTCACCGGCAGGGCCACGATCTGCCCCGGTGTACGCCCGCCCAGCCGCGTGGACCAGGTCCCGAGCGGTGTCGCCTCCACCAACTGACCGAACCACCATGATCGTTCACCCCGTCCTGCCGGAGCCTTGGCCACGACACCATCGCGCTCCATGCTCGCGTCGCACTCGTGCGGAGCCTCAACGGTGATCATCGGTGAGTCGCCCGTGTGGTCGACGGCCACGCAGGCGGCGGCCCTGAGGGCCATCCGCGCGGCGAGCGCCGAGCCCGGCAGTGCGGAGAGCAACTCCGCTGCCGTCGCCCGCACGTTGCGACTGCGGTCGGCCAGCGCCTGTTCCAGGAAGGGCTCGTCCTGCGGGCCGAGTCCCGTGCGCAGCGAGTCGAGGAACATCAGGCGGTCCTCGGCCCGCTCCGTCGACCAGGTCGTGGCGAGCAGTTCACGGGCGGCGGCGGGCTCGCGGGCCCGTATGGCGGACAGCAGCGCCACCCGCTCGGCGAACAGGCCTTCCTCCCACAGGCGCCGGCTCTGCTCCGTGTCCTCGGGGTGCGGCAGGGAGGCGCCCCCGCCCGGGGTCGCACGCAGGGCGAACCGCCAGTCGGGGTTCAGCCGGGCGAGCCACACGGCGCGCGGCCCCGCGAACGCCAGCGCCGCCGGCCGCAGATCCGTACGCCCCCGGGCCGCGTCCAGCAGCGCCGGCAGCGCCTGAGGGGGTGCCGCGAAACCGCGGGCGTTCGCCGCCGCGAGCCACTGGGGCAGCAGCTCCATGAGGTCCGGCGCCGTGCCCCTACGGCCGCCGCCCGTGCCCGGCCGGTCGGCCAGCAGCAGCGCCAGCCTGCGGGCCGCCGCGGGGGGCAGCACGGGCCGTGGGTCCTCGGCAGCCGGTTCGGGCCGTGCGGCCGCCCGCGCCGCCCGCAGCCCGGCCCGCCGCCGAACGGTCTCCGCGGCCGCCGTGTCCAGCAGTGCCACCGGCGCTTCCCGCCCCGGCGCTCCGCCCGGCGGGGTGCGCCGCTCCGTCCCGAGCAGGGCCGCCGTGACGAGTTCCTCCCAGGCACCCGAGGCGGGCGCATGCACCGGCGTCGACGTCGTGTTCATGCGGTTCCTTTCCGTGAAGCTCCCGTCCTTGTGGGCGTCGTCCGGCGGTCCTGCGACTGTCGGGTCAGCACAGCCGCACCGCCTCTCCCGCCCCCTCCGGCCACGCCGTCAGCGGCGTGAAGCCCCGGTGGCCGCACTCCCCGAAGACCTTGACCGGGGCGCCGCCCGAGAGGGCGACCAGGCGCCACAGGCCGGGGTGGGTACGGGCAGCGGGAGTCAGTGGCAGCGCGGCATCCGCGTCGGCGTCCGCCAACTGCCAGGAGTCGCCGTCCGGGACCGGAACCACCCGGTCCAGCGTGACCGGGACGGAATCCAGCCAGGGGTCGTCCCGCAGCGCCTCGCCGTAGCGGGCGGCCGCCTGGGCCGTCGTCACTCCCGGCGGCCGTGTCACCGACGGTGCCGGTGGCGCGAACTGCTCGCCCAAGGCAGCGCGTGGTTGCCCGGCGCCCGGATAGGCGGACACCTCGGCGTCCAGGGTCAGTCCGACGGGGAGCGCCAACTCCGGGGCGCGGCCCGCGGCGCCGTAGGAGAGGAGGAGCGCGGTGCGGCCCGAGTCCGTGCCGTGCAGCCAGATCCTGCGGGTCGTCAGGCGTGCGTCCGCGGTGTCGTACTGGGCGAGGACCAGCCAGCGGTCGCGCAGCGGCGGGCCGTCCGCCGAGCCGGGCAGGCCGATCCGGGAGCGGACCGTCGCCGCCAGGCCGTCCGGGAGCCGTTCGCGGTGCAGCCAGCCCTGGTCGAGGAGATGGAGCAGCGCGCACTCCTCCAGCAGACGCACCGGCCAGCCCGGACCGGACGATGGGATCGCCCCCAACTCCCGCACCCGGGCGGCCAGTCCAGGGGCCTGGGCGTCGACCATGCGGGCCGCGGTCTCCTCCCACAGCCCGTACCCCGCCTGCTCCGCGCTCGCCAGACCGCCGCGCAGCAGATCCGCCAGGCGCTGCTCCAACTCCGTCGCACCCGCGGTGATCCGCTCGGCCCTGCGCTCCGCCCGGCGCCGCGCGGCCTCCGGATCACCGGACCCGGACGAGGAACCGGCCGCCCCCGCCGCCCGCTTCTGCTCGGCGCGCTGCCTTCTCCCCTCTATCCACTGCTCCGCCCAGTCCGGCGCCTGCGCCGCCGGCACCGCACCGTCCCCGCCCGCCCAGAGCAGCAGCAGCCCGAGCGCGTGCTTGCACGGGAACTTGCGGCTCGGGCAACTGCACTTGTACGCGGGGCCCGCCGCATCCGCGATGTCCACAACCGTCTGATACGGCTTGCTGCCACTGCCCTTGCACTGCCCCCACACCGCCCCCTCGTCTGAACTCCCCGCCTCGGACCACGGCCCCGCCGCGCCGAGTTTGCTGCCCGCTTTGCGTGACGCGGCGTCAGGCGCCAGCGCCAGCACCTGATCCGCGCTCCAGCGCACCCCCTGCTGAGTCATGCCATCGAAGGTAGATCCCGCCACTGACAATCGGCCCTGCGAGCGCTCCCGCACAGGCGTTTCCGCAGGTCAGAACAGATTGTCAGTGGCGTAGTGCAACGTGGATGCCAGATCCGAACCGGCCGAGCTGGAGGGGGCCTCAGCCATGTCTGTGTCCGTGGAACCGACGATCGTCGAAGCGGCCGAAGTGCCCGAGAAGGAGCCGGCAGAGGCGTTGCGGCCGCACGCCGAGGACGCCTTCGCCGGTGAACTCGCCGCGCTGGCCGCGCAGGACGACCGCCCGCGCCCGGCCCGCTGGAAGCTGTCGCCGTGGGCAGTGGCGACATACCTGCTCGGCGGCACCCTGCCGGACGGCACGGTGATCACACCGAAGTACGTGGGCCCGCGCCGCATCGTCGAGGTCGCCGTCACCACACTCGCCACCGACCGCGCCCTGCTCCTGCTCGGCGTGCCCGGCACCGCGAAGACCTGGGTGTCCGAGCACCTGGCCGCGGCGGTCAGCGGCGACTCGACGCTGCTCGTGCAGGGCACGGCGGGCACGCCGGAGGAGGCGATCCGGTACGGCTGGAACTACGCGCAGCTGCTGGCCAACGGCCCGAGCCGGGCCGCCCTGGTGCCCAGCCCCGTCATGCGGGCCATGGCGGAGGGGATGACGGCGCGGGTGGAGGAGCTGACCCGTATCCCCGCCGACGTCCAGGACACGCTCATCACGATCCTCTCCGAGAAGACGCTGCCGATACCGGAGTTGGGGCAGGAGGTGCAGGCCGTCCGCGGCTTCAACCTGATCGCCACGGCCAACGACCGGGACCGCGGGGTCAACGACCTCTCCAGCGCCCTGCGCCGCCGCTTCAACACGGTGGTGCTGCCACTGCCGGAGAGCGTCGAGGCCGAGGTCGACATCGTCTCGCGCCGCGTCGACCAGATCGGCCGCTCGCTCGACCTGCCGGCCGTGCCCGAGGGCATCGACGAGATCCGCCGGGTCGTGACCGTCTTCCGCGAGCTGCGTGACGGGGTCACGTCCGACGGGCGTACGAAGCTCAAGTCGCCGAGCGGCACGCTGTCGACGGCGGAGGCGATCTCGGTCATCACCAGCGGACTCGCCCTGGCCTCCCACTTCGGTGACGGTGTGCTGCGGGCCGGTGACGTCGCCGCGGGCATCCTCGGCGCCGTCGTCCGCGACCCGGCGGCCGACCGGGTCATCTGGCAGGAGTACCTGGAGGCGGTCGTGCGCGAGCGCGAGGGCTGGAAGGACTTCTACCGGGCCTGCCGTGAGGTGAGCGCGTGAACGACCTGGGGTGGGGCCGTTCGGGCGGGAGCGGCGGAAACAACGGGAGCAAGGGATCGGGCGGGGGCCGGGTATCGGGCGGACCGGTGTGCAGGGCGCACGAGGACGGCGTGTGCGGCGGGGACGGCAGCGGCCTGGAGGGCGCCCGGAAGGCATCCGGCGGCCGTATTCGAGGGGCGCGATGACCAGGACGACGAGGGGGACGGCGTGACAGGGACGGCGAGGGGCGGGAGCGGCGCGGCCGGCGGTGGGCCGCTGCTGCTCGGCATACGACATCACGGACCCGGCTCGGCACGAGCGGTACGGGCGGCGCTGGACGCCGCCCGGCCCCTGGCCGTGCTGATCGAGGGGCCGCCCGAGGCCGACGTACTGATCCCGCTGGCCGCCGAGGAGGACATGCGCCCGCCGGTCGCCCTCCTCGCCCACGCGGTGGACGAGCCCGGCCGCTCGGCGTTCTGGCCGCTCGCCGAGTTCTCCCCGGAGTGGGTGGCGATCCGGTGGGCGCTGGAGCACGACGTACCGGCGCGCTTCATCGACTTGCCGGCCACTCACACCCTGGCGTGGAGCAAGGACACGGAGGGCGAACTCGGCGGGGGAGCGGGCGACGGACGCGAGGGCGACGCCGAGGGGGCCGCGGGCGGCGACGGTGCCGAGCGCGAGGGCGGGGCCGACTCCGGTGCCGGGGCAGGATCGCAAGCCGACTCCGGGTCCGGTGGTGCCGCAGTGCTCCGGGCCAGGCCAGACGCCGACCCCGGCGCGGCAGCCGACACCGGATCCGACGCCGAGGCCGATGCCGAGACCGGAGCCGGATCCAACGCCGAGACCGGAACCGGCTCCAGGGTCGATGTCACCCCTGACACCGGCAGGCGTGCCGACGCCGATCCGGGTGCCGACCGCGATGGCCGGCCCTCTGCCGACAGGTCGGCCAGGGAGACCGACGTCCGTATCGACCCGCTCGCCGTGCTCGCCGAAGCCGCCGGGTACGACGACCCGGAGCGGTGGTGGGAGGACGTCGTCGAGCACCGGGGGTTGGGGGAGGGGGACGCATTCGCGCCGTTCCTGGTGCTCGAAGAGGCCATGGGGGCGCTGCGGGAGGCGTACGGCAGCGGGGGACATGACCGGGACCTCGTACGGGAGGCGTACATGCGGCTCCAGGTGCGGGCTGCGCAGCGTGAGTTCGGGGACGCCGTGGCTGTCGTGTGCGGGGCCTGGCATGTGCCCGCGCTGCGGCAGAAGACGGCCGTCGCAGCCGACCGGGCGCTGGTGAAGGGGCTGCCCAAGGTCAAGACGGACATGACATGGGTGCCGTGGACGTACCGGAGGCTCGCACGGGTCAGCGGATACGGGGCGGGCATCGACTCGCCGGGCTGGTACGGGCATCTCTTCGCCGCCCCGGACCGCCCGGTCGAGCGGTGGATGACCAAGGTCGCCGGGCTGCTGCGGGGCGAGGACCGGATCGTCTCCTCGGCGCATGTCATCGAGGCGGTGCGGCTGGCGCAGACGCTCGCGGCGATGCGGGGCCGCCCGTTGCCGGGGCTCGGCGAGACGACCGATGCCGTGCGCGCGGTGATGTGCGAGGGCTCGGACGTACCGCTGGCGCTGGTGCACGACCGGCTGGTCGTCGGGGATGTGCTGGGGGAGGTGCCGCAGGCGGCGCCAGCGGTGCCCTTGCAGCGGGACCTGGACCGGATCCAGCGACGGCTGCGGCTCAAACCGGAGCCGCTGGAGCGGGAGTTGGAGCTCGACCTGCGCAAGGAGACCGACGCAGGCCGCAGCAGGCTGCTGCACCGACTGCGGTTGCTGGGCGTGGCGTGGGGTGAACCGGTGGCTTCGCGGGGGAGCACGGGGACGTTCCGGGAGACATGGCGGCTGCGCTGGGAGCCGGAGCTGGCCGTGCGGGTGGCGGAGGCCGGGGTGTGGGGCACGACGGTGCTCGCCGCCGCGACGGCCAAGGCGGAGGCGGACGCCGTCGCCGCACAGGCCCTGGCCGATGTCACCGGACTCGCCGAGCGCTGCCTGCTGGCCGAACTCCCCCAGGCGCTCCCGGTGGTGATGCAGGTCCTCGCCGACCGGGCCGCGCTCGACACGGACGTCGGCCACCTCGCGCAGGCCCTGCCCGCCCTGGTCCGCTCCCTCCGGTACGGCGATGTGCGCGGCACGGACACAGGAGCGCTGGCCGGGGTGGCCGCGGGCCTCGCCGAGCGGATATTCGTCGGTCTGCCCCCGGCCTGCGCGGCCCTGGACGCGGACGCCGCCGAGGAGATGCGGCGCCATGTGGACGCGGTGCACGGGGCGGTGGGGCTGCTGGGCGAGGCGACCGCGCCGGACCACCGCGAACTGCGGGGCCGCTGGCACTCGGTGCTGCGCGTGCTGTCAGTGCGGGACACCGTGCCCGGTGTGATCCGTGGGCGGGCCGTGCGGCTGTTGCTCGACGGCGGGGAGTTGGGGCAGGACGAGGCGGCACGGCTCATGGGTCTCGTGCTGTCGCCGGGGACTCCGCCGGGGGATGCCGCCGCCTGGATCGAGGGGTTCGTCGGCGGAGGGTCCGGCGGCGGAATGCTTCTCGTGCACGACGAACGGCTGCTCGGGCTGGTCGACTCTTGGCTGACCGGGGTGCCGGCGGAGGCGTTCACGGACGTACTGCCCCTGCTGCGGCGGACGTTCTCGGCGTACGAGCCGGGGGTGCGCCGGACGCTGGGCGAGCTCGTCCGGCGCGGACCGGGGCAGCGGGGGAGCGTGACGGCCGCCGGCTCCGGCGTACCGGGCTTCGCGGCCGACTTCGACCCCGGGCGCGCGGACGCCGTGCTGCCGGTGGTCCGGCTGCTGCTGGGCCTGGACGGACCGGACCACCAGGGCGGAGTGGAAGAGGACATCGACAACGACCTTGCGGGGGTGGCGGGATGACGAAGGACGGACTGACGCAGGCCCAGGAGGACGTCGGCACAACGGCCGTCGGCAGCAACAGGAGCGGCAACAGGAATCGCGGCAGGTACGGGGGCACGGCGAAGGACCGTCCGGCGGTCGCCGTCGCCGTGATGCCGCTCTGGGACCGGCCTTGCACGGGGGTGAGCCGATGACGGCCGAGGCGATGGACCCGGCAGCCCCGGCGCAGGAGCGGCTGCGACGCTGGCGGCTGGTGCTCGGGGGCGACGCCGCCGACGGCACGGGATGCACTCTGTCGGGGCAGGACAGCGCGATGGACGGGGCGTTGGCCGCGCTCTACGGGAAGGGCGACAAACAAGGCCAGGCGGGGCGGGACCGGTCGGCGGGGCTCGGGGCGTCGGCGCCCTCGGTGGCGCGCTGGCTCGGGGACATCCGGACGTACTTCCCCTCCTCCGTGGTCCAGGTCATGCAACGCGACGCCATCGACCGGCTCGGGCTGTCCGCGCTGCTGCTGGAGCCGGAGATGCTGGAGGCAGTGGAGGCCGACGTCCACCTCGTCGGCACGCTGCTCTCGCTCAACAAGGCGATGCCGGAGACGACCAAGGAGACGGCACGGGCTGTTGTGCGCAAGGTCGTGGAGGACCTGGAGAAGCGGCTCGCCACCCGCACTCGGGCCACCCTCACCGGCGCCCTCGACCGCAGCGCCCGGATCAACCGCCCGCGCCACCACGACATCGACTGGAACCGCACCATCGCGGCCAACCTCAAGCACTACCTGCCCGAGTACCGGACGATCGTGCCGGAGCGGCTCATCGGCTACGGGCGGGCGTCCCAGTCCGTGAAGAAGGAAGTCGTCCTCTGCATCGACCAGTCGGGGTCGATGGCGGCATCCGTGGTCTACGCGTCCGTGTTCGGGGCGGTGCTCGCGTCCATGCGGTCGATCAACACGCGACTCGTCGTCTTCGACACGGCGGTGGTGGACCTCACCGACCAGCTCGACGACCCGGTGGACGTGCTGTTCGGCACGCAGCTGGGCGGTGGTACGGACATCAACCGGGCACTGGCCTACTGCCAGTCGCAGATCACCCGGCCCGCCGAGACGGTGGTCGTGCTCATCAGCGATCTCTACGAAGGCGGGATTCGGAACGAGATGCTCAAGCGGGTCGCCGCGATGAAGGCGTCCGGAGTGCAGTTCGTCACGCTGCTCGCGCTCTCGGACGAAGGGGCGCCGGCCTACGACCGCGAGCACGCGGCCGCGCTCGCCGCGCTGGGGGCACCGGCGTTCGCCTGCACGCCCGATCTCTTCCCCGAAGTGATGGCGGCGGCCATCGAGAAGCGACCGCTGCCCATACCTGACACCGCATGACCGGACACGGCACGGCATGACCGGAAACGGCGCGACCGGGCGGACAGGGAACGGTCACTGACGATTTGTCGATGCATCGTCGTCCGACTTCGCCCAGCAAAACGGACATGCCTACCCATCAGTAACAGGGGGCTTGCGCAACCTCGGGAGGGCCGTGCGAGGATCGACGCCTCATCAGTGGCGCGCCGTTGCGCCGCCTCGTCCGTACCGCACCGCGTCGCGCCGACTCGTAGCTCGTTACGGCTCGTTACGTGAAATTCGTTCCGCCGCACGGGAGGACCACCCCCTCTTGACCTGGCCAGCAGCCCTGCCCGGTGCCGCTCTGCGCGTGATGCGCACGGCGGCCGGACGGCGTGCGCTGCAAGTGGTCCTGCTGGTGGGCGGGTTGTTCGCGCTGGGGTTCCTCTGCGGGGAACAGGCGCATGCGGCGGAGAGGGCGCCGGCCGCCTCCTCGTCCGAGGTCGTGGCGACCGCTCCGGCGGACGGCGTCCGGGCGTTGACGAGCGACACAGCCGCTACGGTCACTCGGCTCACGCAGGCACCCCGGCCTCAGCCTGCCGCTCCGGACAAGCCCAAGCCGACGCCCCCCGCCGCACCGGCACCGGTCTCGGCACCGGCCGATCCCGGCCAGGCCCTCACTCCGTTGAGTGAGCTCGTCCGCTCGGTGGCTGATCGTGTCGTACCGCCGGCCGGTGGTCCGGTGGAGAGGGTGACCGCCGGGCTGGGCAGGGTGACCGCGCAGATACCGCCGTTGTCGTCGTTGTCCGCCCTGCCGGGGCTGCCCGGGTCCCCGTCGATGCCTGGCCTGCCCACCTTGCCCGGCTTTCCTTCGGCGCCGGGCCGGATACTTCCCGCGCCCGTCGCGCAGGCGCCGCAGCCGGGTGTCGCAGGGCGCCCGGCGACGGAAGGTGCCGTGGACGACAGGCGCTCCGCAGCGGCCGCGAGCGGCACGGCGCACGGGCCGCGGCTCGTCGTGGACGTGACCGCGGGCGACGCCACCACCGTGCAGGGCAGTGGCCGCAGGGCCGCAGGCGCCGGGTACACCCCGGAACAGCAGGCCCCCGGCGGCGACCCGGCCGGTGTTCCGGCCAACCGGGCCGCGGTCGACAACGGCACCTCGAGGCACGGTGACGCACACGCCGTCGCCCTGAACCACCGGCCGTTCGTGCGGCTGGTGCCCGGCGCGGCCGTTCGCGCCGCCGTGGCCGGTACCCGGGACAGGCACCGGGACATTCCCGTATTCCCCGGCTAGGGCAGGCCCTCCCCCCGCCACGGACCTGCCGCGCGGGGGTGGAGCAGGTCTGCCCGCCCGTCCGGACACCTCTTCGTTCTCCGGACGCAAACCGCCGACTCCGCTGGTCCCGACTCCCCGGACCAGGACCGGACACGGCGCCGGAATTGTCCCCAAGCCTTTCGAAGAAGCCCCGGAACTCCCCGGATCTCCCCCGAGATCAAGGAGCGCGGAGCTTCCCGGGATCTAAGGATCTGACGCACGCATGAACAAGAACATCCGCCGCTCCATCGTCATAGCCGCCGGTGTCACCGGCGCATGGGCGCTCGGTTCGGCCGTCGCCAGCGCCGACGAGTTGCCCTCTTCCTCCCTGTCCGTGTCCGACACGACCACCGATCCCACCACCGATCCCGCCACCGACGCGACCGTCGACTCCGGCAGCACCCTCGGCGCGCTGACCGACACCGTCACCGGCACGGTCGACGGCGTCGTCACCGGCGTCCAGCACACCGTCTCCGGCGTCACCGGCACGGCCGGCTCCACCGCGGCCGAGGCGACCTCCACGGTCACGGGCGCGAAGAAGTCTGCGCCCGGCGGCACCGCCGAGCAGGCCCGTAGGTACGTCGACGCCAAGGTGTCCGCCCCGCAGGCGGTCAAGAACGCCTCCAAGGTCAAGGGCGCCGCCGCCATCCAGGGCGCCAAGGCCGCTCGCGCCGCGCAGGCCGAGGCCAAGTCCGCGGCCGCCCGGGGTGTCACCACCGTCACCGACACGACCTCCTCCCCGCGGGGCGAGGTCGACTACCTCTTCGGCCCCCTCGCCGCCTTCGCGCCGGAGCTGGAGCAGGCGCTGGCGGCCGCCCAGACCAAGCTCCAGGGTGTGCAGTCGGCGGCCCGCACCCGGGCGCAGGGCGTCGACGGCGTCGTGCGGACGAAGGCGCAGCAGACCGTCGCGGGCGCGGGCCGCACCGCGGCGGGCGTTCAGGACCGTGCCGCGGGCGTGCCGGGTCTCGCGCAGGGTGAGGCCGGTGTCGTCGCCGGTGCCGCCCAGGCCTCCGTGGCCGGGGTTCCCGGCCATGTCACGGGCACGGTCGGCGGGGTCGAGCAGAAGGTCGTCGGCACCGTGAAGAGCGTTCCCGGCACGGTCACCCCGGTCGTCGCGGAGACGGCCGCGGTCGTCGTGCCGCCCCTCGCCGGCCACGCCGTGCAGGGCGCGACGCCGGTCGCCGGACAGGCGGTGGCGGGCGCCGTCCCGGTCGCCCGGCAGACCGTCGCCGGGGTCGCGCCCACGGCCACCCACGCCGTGGCCGGAGTGACGCAGGTCGCCACGGGCGCCGTGAGCGGCGTGCTGCCGGTCGCCACCGGCGCGGTGCACGACGTGCTGCCCGTCGCGGGCGGCGCCGTGACCGGGGTCGGGCAGACCGCCGGTCACACGGTCGGCGCCGCGACGGCGCTGGCGTACGGCATGGTGGCCGACGTCCGGCCGGTGGCGGGCGGGGTCGTCGAGGGCGTGCAGCCGGTGGTCTCTCACGCGGTGCGAGGCGTCCGGCCGGTGGCGGGAGGCGTCGCCCAGGGTGTGGCTCCCCTCGCCGGCGGCGCGGTGTCCGATGTGCAGGCCGTCGCCGGTGGTGCCGTGCACGGCGTGGCGCCGGTCGCCGGTGGTGTCGTCGCGGACGTCCCGTCGTACGCCACCGGTCTGGTCGGCCAGGTCACCGAGGACGCGACGGTCGCCGTGCTGCCGCCGGTCGTGCACACCGCCGTGGACGGCTTGCTGCCGGTCGCCGGGCAGGCCGTGGCGGACGCGGGCGGGCTGGCGTACGGCGTCACGGGTGACGTCCGGCCGTTCGCCGGTGGGATCGCCGACGACGTGGCGCCGCTCGCGTACGGCGTGGCCGGTGACGCGACCGGCCTGGGGTACGGCGTCGCCGGGCAGGTGCCGCATTTCGCGCAGGGTGTCACCGAGGCCGCCCAGCCCGTCGTCGACCTCGTCGAGCCGGTGGTCCAGGGCGTCGGTGGCAGCGCGACGACGCTCGTGTACGGCGTCGCGGGGGAGGTCACTCCCTTCGCGTACGGCGTCGTCGGGGACGTCGACCCCTTCGCCCACGGCGTCGTGGGCCAGGTCGCGCCCTTCGCCGGGGACCTGACCGACACCGTCCGGTCCACCGGCGGCCCGCTCGCCGGACACGCCGTCACCGGCGTCCAGGGCGTCACCGAGTCGATCACGCCGGGCTACGTGCGGAACGTGCAGTACGGCGTCTGACGCCCGACCGACTCCGCGGTCCCAGGGACCCGGACGGCCGAAAGCCGTCGGACCGGCCGGCCCGAACCCCGCGGATGGAGCCAGGTGATCCCCATTGGGGTGGGGATCAACTGCTCCGAGCCCCCCTTCGGGGCTGAACAGGGGGCCTCACCGGGTCAACCCCAGCCCGGTGAGGCCCTTGCCCCGTGCGTGCCCCGGACGCCTTTGCGGACGGTGCCCGGCCCTCACATCCGGCACGCCGTGCCAGTGAGCGCGGCATCATGTGACAGGTATCACCGCTCAGGTGTGACCCTCGATTTAGGGGCCCTCCGCAAGCAGCGATAACCTGCGAGACGGACATGCCGCGCGCTCGGACACCGTGTGCGCCTCCCCTGTGACTAGCGGACGTCACGTTGCCCTTCGCGGCACGCCCACGCATCCAACGAACCGCGAGATCACTGATAGGGACGGAAGCGCGTGGACCTGTTCGAGTACCAGGCGAGGGACCTCTTCGCCAAGCACGATGTACCGGTGCTGGCCGGTGAAGTCATCGACACGCCTGAGGCGGCCCGCGCAGCCACCGAGCGGCTCGGTGGCAAGTCTGTCGTCAAGGCCCAGGTGAAGGTCGGCGGCCGTGGCAAGGCCGGTGGCGTGAAGCTCGCCGCCACCCCGGACGAGGCGGTCGAGCACGCGACCAACATCCTCGGCATGGACATCAAGGGCCACACGGTCCACAAGGTGATGATCGCCGAGACGGCGCCGGAGATCGTGGAGGAGTACTACGTCTCCTTCCTCCTCGACCGCGCCAACCGCACCTTCCTCTCCATCGCCTCCGTCGAGGGCGGCATGGAGATCGAGGAGGTGGCGGCCACCCGCCCCGAGGCCGTCGCCAAGACGCCGATCGACGCCAACGAGGGTGTGACCGAGGAGAAGGCCCGCGAGATCGTCGCGGCCGCCAAGTTCCCGGCCGAGGTCGCCGACAAGGTCGTGAACGTCCTCGTCAAGCTGTGGGACACCTTCATCAAGGAGGACGCCCTCCTGGTCGAGGTCAACCCGCTGGCCAAGGTCGCCTCCGGTGACGTCATCGCCCTGGACGGCAAGGTCTCGCTGGACGAGAACGCCGAGTTCCGCCAGCCGGAGCACGAGGCCCTCCAGGACAAGGACGCGGCCAACCCGCTCGAGGCCGCCGCCAAGGAGAAGAACCTCAACTACGTCAAGCTCGACGGCGAGGTCGGCATCATCGGCAACGGCGCGGGTCTCGTCATGAGCACCCTGGACGTCGTCGCGTACGCCGGTGAGAACCACGGCGGCGTGAAGCCGGCCAACTTCCTCGACATCGGCGGTGGCGCCTCCGCGGCCGTCATGGCGAACGGCCTGGAGATCATCCTCGGCGACCCGGACGTCAAGTCCGTCTTCGTCAACGTCTTCGGCGGCATCACCGCCTGCGACGAGGTCGCCAACGGCATCGTCCAGGCGCTGAAGCTCCTGGAGGACAAGGGCGAGGAAGTCACCAAGCCCCTCGTCGTCCGTCTGGACGGCAACAACGCCGAGCTGGGTCGCAAGATCCTCTCCGACGCCAACCACCCGCTGGTGCAGCGCGTGGACACCATGGACGGCGCGGCCGACAAGGCCGCCGAGCTCGCGGCTGCGAAGTAAGGGACGAGGGACACACAGCCATGGCTATCTTCCTCAACAAGGACAGCAAGGTCATCGTCCAGGGCATGACCGGCTCCACGGGCATGAAGCACACCAAGCTCATGCTCGCCGACGGCACCAACATCGTCGGTGGCGTCAACCCGCGCAAGGCGGGCACGACCGTTGACGTCGACGGCACCGAGATCCCGGTCTTCGGCACCGTCGCCGAGGCGATCGAGAAGACGGGCGCGAACGTGTCCGTCCTCTTCGTGCCGCCGGCCTTCGCCAAGGCCGCCGTCGTCGAGGCCATCGACGCCGAGATCCCGCTCGCGGTCGTCATCACCGAGGGCATCGCGGTCCACGACTCGGCCGCGTTCTACGCGTACGCCGTGTCCAAGGGCAACAAGACCCGGATCATCGGCCCGAACTGCCCCGGTCTCATCACCCCGGGCCAGTCGAACGCCGGCATCATCCCGGGCGACATCACCAAGCCGGGCCGCATCGGCCTGGTCTCGAAGTCCGGCACGCTGACGTACCAGATGATGTACGAGCTGCGTGACATCGGTTTCTCCTCGGCCGTCGGCATCGGTGGCGACCCGGTCATCGGTACGACGCACATCGACGCGCTCGCCGCGTTCGAGGCCGACCCCGACACCGACCTGATCGTGATGATCGGTGAGATCGGTGGCGACGCCGAGGAGCGCGCCGCCGCGTTCATCAAGGAGAACGTGTCGAAGCCGGTCGTCGGCTACGTCGCGGGCTTCACCGCGCCCGAGGGCAAGACCATGGGCCACGCGGGTGCCATCGTCTCCGGCTCGTCCGGTACGGCTGCCGCCAAGAAGGAGGCCCTCGAGGCCGCCGGTGTCAAGGTCGGCAAGACGCCTACCGAGACGGCGAAGCTGGCGCGGGAGATCCTCGCCGGCTGAACGGCTTTCCAGCTGCGCGTTGGTGGGCCCGTTCCCCTGGGTGGGGGCGGGCCCACCGGCGTTGTGGCCGGCCGCGCCGGGCGGGTGCCGCCGCTATTGAGTCAGCGGTACGAGCCTTTCCGGCCCGTGTGCCGTTGCCCCCCGCAGCTTCGCCCGTAGTTGCGCCTCCCCCCGTGACAGCGCCCCAAGAGCCACCCGTGGTGGGACCCCCCGCACGGCTGCGCCCGGCGGCACCGGGGCCTCGTAGTGCGTGGGGGCCGTACGCAGGGCCAGGGCCGTGGTGCCGATCAGGGCCGTCGTGAAGGCGATGGCGGCCCGCGTCCAGAAGCGGGCGCTGCGTTCGCCGCGACTGCGGACCGCCGGTGGTCCGGGGGCGGGCTGCCGCTCCGTGGAGGCCAGTTCGACCAGGCGACGGTTCAACTCGGACGGGTCCGCAAGTTCCGGCAGACGTGCGGCGATCGCCTCGCGCGCGTGCAGCAGCCGGTGCGCCGCCGCCGGAGTGCTCGCCTCCGCCTCGGCCGCCGTCTCCGGCAGATCGAGGCCGACACCGTCGTAGAGCAGCAGCGCCCGGCGGTACGACGGCGGAAGTTCCATCAGTACGTTCATCAGCTCGCGGTCGCGCCGGTCGACGAGCGGCGGCTCGGGGCGGCGCCGCAGGCCGGGGCGGAACCGGTGCCAGGGCGAGAGCGCGTACTCGTACGCCGTCGCCCGCACCCACCCCGCCGGATCGCGGTCGACGGCCACCTCGGGCCAGCGCTGCCAGGCGAGTTGGAAGGCCCGCTCGACCGACTCGCGCGCCAGCTCGCGCCGCCCGGTGAGCAGGAACGTCTGCCGTACGAGGGCGGGGGCGCAGAACGCGTACAGCGCGTCGAAGGCCTGAGCCGGCGTCAGCTCCGGCGCCAGCGGGCTCGCAGGGTTCGGCGTCACGGGGCGCCCTTTCGTACGAAAAAGTACATAAACGTATATTGAGCGACACTTCGGCGGTTTGCCTATTACGGCGATAAAGCGCGTGTCGTTGGGAGCATGGCGGTCGTGATCCAGACGACTGCTCGCCGAGCTCCGTTGCCGTACCTGCGTGCCCGGATCCGGGCCAGGATGCGGGACCGATCGCCCGGCCTTGGCGCCGGAGTGGCGGGCGGTGCGGTGGCCGCCGGGCTGGGGCTCGGGGCGATCACCGTGCTGGTGATGGTGTTCTGGATCAGTTCGCCGTACCCCGACAGCGGGCCCGGCGGTGCGCTGCACGTCGCCGCCGCGCTGTGGCTGCTGGCGCACGGCACCGAACTGCTCCGCACCGACACGCTCTCGGGTGTCCCCGCCCCGGTGGGGGTCACTCCGCTGCTGCTCTTCGCGGTGCCGGTGCTGCTGGTGCACCGGGCGGCACGGGACGTGGTGTACGGCGGCGAGGAGGACGGGCCGCTGCTGTCCGCCCGTACGGCCTGGGCGGGCGTCGTCCTCGGCTACCTCGGCGTCGGCGCGGCCGCGGCACTGTACGCCTCGGGCGGGGAGCTGCGGCCCTCGTGGGGGCGGGCCATGCTGTGCCTGCCGGTGCTCGTCATGGTGATGGCGGGGGCCGGGGTGTGGACCGCGTACGGGCATCCGCGCCGGGCGTTCGACGGCGTGCTGAAGCTGCTGCCGTCCGGTCTGCGCAGCTTCGTCCGCGGGCCGGGCTCCCACTCCCGCCTGGGCATCGCGGCGCGGTCCGCGGGGGCCGGTGCGGCGGTGCTCGTCGGGGGCGGGGCGGCGCTGGTGGCGGTGTCGCTGGCGTGGCACGGCGGGACGGCGCGGGTCTCCTTCCTGCAGCTCACGGAGGGCTGGTCGGGCCGTTTCGCGGTGCTGTTCCTGTGCCTGGTGCTGGTGCCGAACGCGGCCGTGTGGGGGGCGGCGTATGCCCTCGGGCCCGGGTTCGTGCTCGGCACGGGGCATGTGGTGGACCCGCTGTCCTCGGCGCCGGCCCCGCTGCTGCCACCGTTTCCGCTGCTTGCCGCGGTGCCGGACGCGGGGGCCGGGGGGTGGCCGAACTGGGTCGCGGGAGCGGTACCGGTGGCGGCCGGACTGGCGGTGGGGTGGTTCGTGGGCGGGGCGGAAGCGCGCGGTGCGTCCTCCTCGGCGGACGCCGGAACCTCCGGTGCCCGGCGGACCGCAGGCACCGCCCTGCTCGCGGCGCTGCTGTGCGGGGCCGCCATGGCCGTGCTCGCGACGATGGCAGGCGGGCGGCTCGGCGTCGGGGAGCTTGCCAGGTTCGGGCCGGTGTGGTGGGAGACGGGGGGTGCGGCGGCCGTGTGGACGGCGGTTGCGGCGATTCCGACGGCGGTCGGCGTACGGGCCTGGCGGTGCCGGACGCGCCGGACGCGCGGGGTCGCCCCCGCGTCGAACACCCTCGATCTTCGGCCGAAGCCCATCGACCCGAAAGCGAAGATCGTCGAGCCGAGGCCGGAGGCCGAGGACTCGAAGCCGGAGAAGCCGGAGAAGGCAAAGGGCAGGGGCCGCTTCTGGAAGAAGAAGGCGGCTTCCGCCGGGGCGCAGAATCCGGCAGACGCCGGGACGCCCTCCGCCCCCTACGACCAGGACGACACGTACGGCGCGCTCCGCGACCAGGAGGAGGCGGGCTTCGGGCCGTACGACTTCCTGCCCGCCGAACCCTCACCCCAGCCGCCGACCTCCTGGCCCGGCGAGGCCACCCGCGAGTCCCGCTGGGCGGCCCTCAAGGACGTGTC
>NZ_JBITLY010000005.1:195153-238681 GCF_044465725.1 Streptomyces sp. NPDC049541
CGTGTCCGACCCGCCTGCGCCGCCGGATGCGCCGGACGGGTCGTGAGTGGTGATCGTGTTGCGGCTGTTCGGCAGCCGTTTCCTGCCCGCCGAACCCTCACCCCAGCCGCCGACCTCCTGGCCCGGCGAGGCCACCCGCGAGTCCCGCTGGGCGGCCCTCAAGGACGTGTCCGACCCGCCTGCGCCGCCGGATGCGCCGGACGGGTCGTGAGTGGTGATCGTGTTGCGGCTGTTCGGCAGCCGTTTCCTGCCCGCCGAACCCTCGCCCCAGTCGGCGGCCGAATGGCCCGGCGAGGCCACCCGCGAGTCCCGCTGGGCGGCCCTCAAGGACGTGCCCGACCCGCCTGCGCCGCCGGATGCGCCGGACGGGTCGTGAGCGGCGCTGGTGTTGCGGCTGTTCGGTAGCCGTTTCCTGGCTGTCGAATCATCGCCCCACCGCCGACGGCCGAATGGCCAGGGAGGCCACCCGCGAGTCCCGCTGGGCGGCCCTCAAGGATGCGTCCGACCCGCCTGCGCCGCCGGTTGGTCAGCCGTTGGGGCCCAGCAGCCCCCGCAGTTCCTTCGGCAGGAGTTGGGTGCAGGACTGCTTTGCCTGGTTCGTGAGGGCGTCGTTGGTGCAGTTGTAGTAGTCGCTGTACACCAGTTGCGCGGTGAAGGTCGCGGCCACCAGCGCGATCGCCAGGGAGGCCGTCACCAGGCCGGTCACCGCCGCCGTCGTCTGCGGACGGCCGCCAGGGTCGCCCGCGGGCTCCGCGCCGGTCCTGGCGCGCAGGGCGCTGATCCCCCAGTACAGGGCGAGGGCGCCCAGCAGCAGGGCCACGTACGGCCAGCTGAACAGGGCGAAGAAGAAGGCCCACATGCCGCACAGCAGGGCGTAGCGGGCGCGCCGCTGCGAGGGGTCCGTCGGGTCCCAGCGCATACCGGAGCCCGGGGTGTTGCCGCCCTGGCCCTCGGGGCCGGGGGGCGGACTGCCGGGGCGCTCACCGAAACCGCCGGGGGAGCGGCCCGGCTGGCGGTCGCTCCACTGGCTGCCCCACGGGGAACCGGACTCGCCGGCCCCCTCGCCGTTCTCCCCCTCGGCCGGGCGGCGCGGCCGCCACGGGCGGTCCGGGGTGCCCTCCGGAGGCGGGGCGAATGGGTTGTCGTCCTCGGGGGAGTCGCCGGTCTTCCGGTCCGAGGGTGCGTCGGGCGGAGAGGCGGGGCGCTCCCGCAGCAGCACGCCGCGGTGCTCCCCTCCCTCCACCGACTGCGGGGGGAGCGTGAGCAGTCGCAGGCTGCGGTCCGGCATCAAGTGAGCGTCTTCCCCTAGGCGATACGGCAGTGAGCAGGCGTCGATCAAGCAATGATCAGGCGTTCGTACGGCTGTCCGCGCACGAGCTTCCACTTCGGAAACGCACAGCACCACGATCACGTTCCCGACCCGGGCCCTCCCAGACGCTACCTTCCGGCCGCGCCCCCGTCCCGTGGGGGCCGCCCGGAGTGCCGGTATCGTTGCTGACGTTCGGCCGCTTCGTAGACTTCCCCGTATCCCGGGGCGTGAAGCATTCGTACGAACGTACATACGGCCGACTGTACGGAACCGCTCCCCCGAGAAAGGGCCCCACCGTGGCCGCCAAGCCCGTGGCCAAGCGCCTCGTCGTGCTGGTCTCCGGATCCGGCACCAACCTCCAGGCGCTGCTGGACGCCATCGAGACGACCGGCGTCGAGGCCTACGGCGCCGAGATCGTGGCCGTCGGGGCCGACCGCGCCGGCATCGAGGGACTCGCCCGCGCCGAGCGCGCCGGGCTGCCGACCTTCGTGACGAGGGTGAAGGACTACGCGACCCGCGAGGAATGGGACGCGGCGCTCGCCGAGGCCGTCGCCTCGTACGAGCCCGACCTGGTCGTCTCCGCCGGGTTCATGAAGATCGTGGGCAAGGAGTTCCTGGCCCGCTTCGGCGGCCGGTTCGTGAACACGCACCCGGCCCTCCTCCCCAGTTTTCCCGGAGCCCACGGTGTGCGCGACGCGCTCGCGTACGGCGCCAGGGTCACCGGCTGCACCGTCCACTTCGTCGACGACGGCGTCGACACCGGACCGATCATCGCTCAGGGCGTGGTGGAGGTCCGGGACGAGGACGACGAGAGCGCGCTGCACGAGCGCATCAAGGAAGTCGAGCGAAGGCTGCTCGTCGATGTCGTGGGGCGGCTCGCCCGCAACGGCTATCGCATTGAGGGACGAAAGGTAGTTATCCAGTGACCGCCGACAGCAACAAGCGGCCCCTTCGCCGGGCGCTCGTCAGCGTCTACGACAAGACCGGCCTCGAGGACCTCGCACGCGGCCTGCACGAGGCGGGCGTGGAGCTCGTCTCCACCGGGTCCACCGCCGGCCGTATCGCCGCCGCGGGCGTCCCCGTCACCAAGGTCGAGGAGCTCACCGGCTTCCCCGAGTGCCTGGACGGCCGGGTCAAGACCCTGCACCCCAGGGTGCACGCGGGCATCCTCGCCGACCTGCGCCTGGAGAGCCACCGCGAGCAGCTGGCCGAGCTGGGCGTGGAGCCGTTCGACCTGGTCGTGGTCAACCTCTACCCGTTCCGCGAGACCGTCGCCTCCGGGGCGACCCCCGACGAGTGCGTCGAGCAGATCGACATCGGCGGCCCGTCGATGGTCCGCGCGGCCGCCAAGAACCACCCCTCGGTCGCCGTGGTCACCAGCCCGGCCCGCTACGCCGACGTGCTGGCCGCGGCCAAGGACGGCGGCTTCGACCTCACCACCCGCAAGCGGCTCGCCGCGGAGGCCTTCCGGCACACGGCCGAGTACGACATCGCGGTGGCGAGCTGGTTCGCGAGCGCCTACGCCCCTGTGGACGACTCCGAGTTCCCCGACTTCCTGGGCGCCACCTGGGAGCGCGCGCACACCCTGCGCTACGGCGAGAACCCGCACCAGCCCGCCGCCCTGTACGTCGACGGCAGCGGCAGCGGCCTCGCACAGGCCGAGCAGCTGCACGGCAAGGAGATGTCGTACAACAACTACACGGACACGGATGCCGCGCGCCGTGCCGCGTACGACCACGACGAGCCGGCCGTCGCGATCATCAAGCACGCCAACCCCTGCGGCATCGCGGTCGGTTCGGACGTCGCGGAGGCGCACCGCAAGGCGCACGCCTGCGACCCGCTGTCGGCGTTCGGCGGCGTCATCGCCGTCAACCGCCCGGTCTCGAAGGAGATGGCGGAGCAGGTCGCCGAGATCTTCACCGAGGTCATCGTCGCGCCCGACTACGAGGACGGCGCCCTCGAGGCCCTCGCCAAGAAGAAGAACATCCGCGTCCTGAAGGCCCCGGCGGCCCCCTCCCACCCCGCCGAGATCAAGCCCATCGACGGCGGCGCTCTCCTCCAGGTGACCGACCGCCTCCAGGCCGAGGGCGACGACCCGGCCAACTGGACGCTGGCCACGGGCGAGGCGCTCTCCGCGGACGAACTGGCCGAGCTGTCCTTCGCCTGGAAGGCCTGCCGCGCCGTCAAGTCCAACGCGATCCTGCTCGCCAAGGACGGCGCCTCGGTCGGCGTCGGCATGGGCCAGGTCAACCGCGTCGACTCCGCCAAGCTCGCCGTCGAGAGGGCGGGCGCCGAGCGCGCCCGGGGCTCGTACGCCGCCTCGGACGCCTTCTTCCCCTTCCCGGACGGCCTGGAGATCCTCATCGAGGCCGGCGTCAAGGCGGTCGTCCAGCCGGGCGGTTCGGTCCGCGACGAGCTGGTGGTCGAGGCCGCGAAGAAGGCCGGCGTGACGATGTACTTCACGGGGACGCGGCACTTCTTCCACTGAGCGGCTTTCGCAGGGCGGCGCATTCGCCCCAGCATCATCCGCCCGTACGCGGTTCTCGCCGCGTACGGGCGGTCGTCTTTCCGTAGGCTCTTTGGGAGACCCGTGACCAGCAGCAAACCGGCGTGGTCCGAGCGTGAGCTGCCGGCGTTCTTCAGGCGGTGGCGCACCGAATGGAGGGACGAGGAGCTCTCCCCGGGCGACTACCTCGACTACGAGGGCGGCCTGCGCTTCGTCCTGGCCGCGGCCTGGCTGTTCTGCCCCGAGACGGTCGAGTACCGCGGTGGTGTGTTCCTCAAGGAGCGCTTCAGCCGGGGGACTGTCGACGACTGGTTCGCCAACCTGGGCGGCGACCGGCAGCGCATCGAAGCCGTCGTCAACCACGTCGAGTTGTGGACGGCTTTCGGCAACACCCCCCTGACGGACGACGATCGGCTCGGCGAGGAGCTCCCGCAACTCGCGCTCGCGCTGGGCGAGTGCTGGCAGGGTGTCCTGTCCACGCGCCACCCCGACCGGGAGATCACCGTCGCGGTGAGCGACGAGGAGGACGGCTCCTACGGCCCGACTCTGACCTTCTCGACATGTCCGGTCGCCAGGGGGCCCGGCTAGCCAGGCCCCGCGGCGTGGCTTCAAGTCCAGAAGCCAGGAAGCGATCCGTGCCACGTGTCTTGTCAAACATTGAACGGACTCCTACAGTCCGGCTGATGGGGGTGGGACCGCTCCCACCTGCCGTGTCATCCGAGCAATGGAGCCGCGATGTCATCCGCACTTTTCCGGCCGGGACGCCTGATAACCGGCGTCCTGGCGGTGTTGTCACTGCTTCTCCTGGGGCAGCCGCAAGCCCACGCGGCGTCCTGGGGAGCCCCGCAGACGGTCAACTCCTGGAACGTCATCAACGGGCGGTGGACCGCCAACAACGAGCTGGAGACCTACACCCCCGGCTGTGTCTGGTACGAAGGCAACACCCTGGTCATCAAGACCTACAAGTCGGGCGGCACGTACTACTCGGGCCGCGTGGAGTCCAAGGCGCTCTACGGCTACGGCACCTACAGCTTCACCGCGAACATGCCCAACGGCCAGGGACTCCTGCCCGCGGTGTGGGCGGCCTACCTGAACCCCTGGCTGCCCGAGTTCGACGCCGCCGAAATCGTCGGCCAGAAAGCGAACACCGTCTACCAGACATCCCACGACACCAACAACGCCCAGACCCAGTTCTCGAAGACGAACTCCGCGGGCTGGACCAACGCGTACCACACGTACTCGTTCACCTGGTGGCCGGATCACATCGACTTCGCCGTGGACGGCACCATCACCGGCACCAAGTGGTACACCACTCCTTCGGGTGTCGGAATGCACTTCATCGTCAACACCGCCGTCGGCGGTGACTGGCCGGGCAACCCCAACGACTCGACGTGGGCCACGGGAGACGGTGCGAGGTATCTGAAGGTCTCCTCGATCACGTACACCCCGTACTATCCCTAAGGGTTCCGCTTCAGGTCGAACTGCGCAGCGCCGCCCAGGTGTGGGGTCCGACCTGGCCGTCGACCTCCAGCCCCTTGTCGCTCTGGAAGCTCCGCACCGCCGCGTCGGTGGCCTTGCCGAAGTCGCCGTCCACGCCTGAACTCCCCACGCCGTAGCCGCGCTTGGTCAGCATGCACTGGACCTGGACGACGCGTTGGCCACGGTCACCGAGCTGGGTCTGTTCGGTGCCGGAGTAGTAGGTGCAGTCGGTGAGCCAGGGCGGTTTTGCGGGGGCGGCCGTCGACTTCGAGGAGGTGGGGGCCGAAGCGCCGGGTGTCGTGGCGGCGGGGCGGGGAGTGGGGCCGGTGCTCCGCGCGCCGTTGCCGGACGGGGAGGGGGTGGTGGAGGCACCCGTGTCGACCAGCTGCCCCTGTCTCTTCGGCCTCTCCCGCCGCCCCTTCTCCTTCGGATTGCTGGAGGGCGAGGAGGGCCCGGCGGCGTCGTCGGCGGTGGCGGCGGCGCCCCTGGTGGCGTCGGAGGACGGCGGGCGGGTGAGCAGGAAGGCGGTCACGGCCACGGCGCACACCCCGAGTACGGCGGTGAGGGCGACGTACCGCTTCCCGCGGGGCCGGACGGGTGCGGTCGGCGTCACCGGCGGAGGCACCGCCGGGCCGAAGCCCGGCCCCGCAGCCGGGTACACGACCCGCTGGGTCGGTGGCTGCTGAGCCTCGCTCCGTACGGGGCTGTTCCGCAGCACGTCGTACGCCTGCTGCCGGGCCAGGAGGCGGCCGCCCAGGGGCTCCTGCCAGGAGGTGGCCCGTGGGTGTGCGGCGGCGGTGTCGACGAGGTCCTGGGGGCCCGGCCGCAGCGCGGGATCCTTGTTGAGACAGGCGGTCAGCAGCGCGGCCAGGGCGGGGTCGGCTGCCGCAACCTTGGCCATGACCTCGGCGTTCGGCTGCTCGGAGGCGACCCGGTGCAGCACGTCCATGCCGGTGCCGTCGCCGAACGGGGCGTGGCCGGTGAGCGCGTGGACGACGGTGCTCGCGAAACAGAACACGTCCGAGGCCGTGTCGCAGCGGCCGTCTCTGAGGTACTCCGGCGACATGAAGGCCGGGGTGCCGACCCGGCTGCCGGTGATGGTGATCGCGCTGGCGTCGACGGCCTGCGCGATGCCGAAGTCGATGACGTGCGCGCCCTGTTGGGTCAGCAGTACGTTCGACGGTTTGAAGTCCCGGTGCACGATCCCTACGGCCGCCAGTGCGCCCAGTGCCCGGCCGAGATCCGAGACCAGCCGCCACGCCCCGGACGGCTCCAGCACTCCGCAGTCCCGTACGGCGTCCGCGAGATTGAGACCCGGCAGATACGCGGTCGCCATCCACAGCAACTCGCTGTCGGCCTCGAAGCCCGTACCGAACAGCTCCGGTGTGTACGGCGCGCCCACGCGCGCGTGCACGGTGGCCTCCCGCTCGAAACGCCGCCGGAAACGCGGGTCCTCCGCGAGCTCGGGCCGAACCACCTTCACCGCGGCCGGCCCGGGCGTCCCGTCGCCGTACCGCGCCAGATAGACCCGCCCCATGCCACCGCTGCCGAGCAGCCCCAACGGCACGTACGGCCCGATACGCACCGGATCGGCCGGCCGCAGGAGCCTCGCGCACGTCTCCACGAGGGCGGCGTCTGACATGGATCCCCCGACGTGTTCTCTGTCGACCTCGGTCACCCCAACGTGCCCCGTGGCACCGCTGGTTGACGAGAGACTATCGGGTCGCCGGAGCGCGCTGCGCGGTCTCCGGCCCTCCCCCGAGGGAGCCGGAGACCGCTGTTTGTGGGGTGCCCCGTCAGCAGGGGCGCAGGGACCAGATCGGGTCCCAGGTGGCCGTGCCCGCCTGGTAGGCCGTGGACGTCCAGCGGACGCTGCCGTCCTGGTTGTAGAACCTGGCGACCGTGCCGGGCGTCTGGTTGTTGGTGAACGGGCCGTCGTCGGTCCAGTTGCTGACGGTCCAGGTCTGGCACTTGTAGAAGTCGAACTTGGTGCCCCTGACGATCATGCACAGATGGCCGTAGTCACAGGCCAGGTCCTGCGCGCCGAGTTTGCCCTTCGAAGCGCGGGTCAGGGTCAGGCCGTCGTACGTGACCTCATTGGCGGTGGACTTGAGGGCCTTCGGGTGGCCGGCGAGCACCTGGTCGGCGGTCTGCTGGAGGCTGTTGACGCGGATGCCGTCCGGCGTCGAGGTCACCCGGGTGCCGTCCGGGGTGTCGGCCGCGGTGGCCGCGACCGTGGAGCCGGCGAGCAGTGCGGTGGCCGCGAGGAGCAGCGCGGCGGGCTTGGCGATGTTCACGTGTCCCCCCATGAACTCTGGTGGTCGTTCCGCAGTGGCGGAGTGGTACCACCGTGCCGCCGGCCCCCGCCGACCGGTACCTCGGAGGTCTCAGGGTCACCAACTCCCGGGTGGCGTGTACTCCTTGAGGTACTGGGTGAGCCGCTTGCAGTACGCGCGGTATTCGGAGGGGATCCCGCGTTCGGCATTCACCCTCTTGTACGAGGTCCGGTACGCGGCGGCGATCAGCACCCGTTTGTCGCCGGGCAGGTTGGGTGTCAGGTTCGGCTCGATGTAGCAGAGGTAGTGGCCGAGGGCCGTGATCGAGTCGGGGACGGAGAGGGGTGGCTTGGGGATCGACTTCACCGGCCGGCCGTCGGCCCTGATCCACCAGCGCAGCAGCCTCGGCGTCCAGCGTGCGATGCCGTACTCGTCCTTGCCGGGGTCGGAGAGCTTCGGGTCGAAGTTGCTCTCCGCCTTGAGCATCGCCGCGATGAGCGCGGGTGTGACGTTCGCCTGGTCGCAGTGGTGAGCCGCGTCGACGATCATCGGGCGGTAGGCCGCCGGGATGTCCTGGTCCGTGCGGAGTTCGGCGGAGCCGTAGGTGGCGGGGGTGATCTTCGTCGTGGGGGAGGCGCTCCTGACGGCCGGCGGCTTGCTGCCGGAGTCCGCCCAGGTGCTGATGCCGTAGCCGAGTGCCGCGATCGCGACGGTGGCCGCCGTGGCGCTCGCGATCACCGTCGACCGGCGTCCGAGGCGCGCAAGGCGGGGCGGTCGGCCCGTGCCCGCCGCCTCCGCGACCCGGCGCAGCAGTGTGTCCGTGCCGACGCGTTCGGCGTGCGTGCGCGAGAGGCAGTCGCGGACGATGTGCCGCCAGGCGTCGGGGAGTTCGGGCGAGAGGCGCAGCTCGTCGGTGCCACGGGCGTAGGCGGCGGCCGCGTCGCGGCGGGCGGTCGGGGTGCCGCCGGGGAGGGGGAAGGAGTCGGTCAGCACCAGATGCGCCAGGACACCGAAGGCCCACACGTCCGCGGAGGGGCGGATCTGGCGGCCGCGGGTGCCGATCTCCGACCACAGGAGTTCGGGCGGGGTGTAGTCGGGCGTCGAGAAGGCGGGGGTGTATGCGTGCGTGCCTTCCAGCTCCGCCGCCATGTTGAAGTCGGCGAGCCGTGCCGAACCGTCCTTCATCAGCAGCACGTTGGCCGGTTTCAGGTCGCCGTGCACCCAGCCCGCGCGGTGCAGCTGGGCCAGGCCCTCGCAGATCTGCGCGAGCAGCGCCGGCCCGGCCTCCGGTCTCGGCGAGTGCGCGAGGAGCGCCGCCAGGGAGCGTTCCGCCTTCTCCAGTACGAGGACGGTGGCGCCGTCCAGCTCCGGCCTGCCGGGGTCGTCGACCGTGAGGGTGCCGTACATCCGGATCAGACGCGGCTGCTTCAGACGGCGGTGCAACTCGACCTCGCGGTCGACGAGTTCGCGCAGATGGGCGAGTCGGCGGGGGGTTCCGGTGCCGGTCGGCAGGAACTTCAGGGCGGCCGTGCGGGGCAGCTCCTCGCCGGTGCCCGCCAGGTCGTCGCCCGTGCGTCTGCCCTCGTACACGCTCCCGAAGGCACCCGTCGCGATCGGGTCCCGCACCTCCCAGACACCCACCCGGTACCCCTTGGGCACCGGCACGGCGTACGGCTCGGTCACCGGACCACCCGGCCGGACGGGGAGGCCGCCAGGACCACCAGGTCGTCCTCGCGGACGAGGTCGAAGCGGAGTGCCAGCGAGACCAGGGACTCCTTCTTGCCGTTGAGACGCGGGCCGGTGTCCGCCTCGTCCGGGCCCGGCTTCAGGCGCAGCTTCACCGCCAGGTAGTCGATGTTCCACTGCACCGAAGTGCGGGACGCGGCGGGCCAGTTGGGGCGCAGGCGGTCGACGACCTGGTCGACGGTGGGCAGGGGCGCGTGCGGTTCGCCGCGCAGGCGCGGTTCGCACAGGGCCGCGAGGACCGCGAAGTAGCGCTTGGTGCGGTCGACGGAGAAGGCGGGGGCGGTGGTGGCGCCGTCGAGGCCGCCCTCGGAGTGGAGGTAGTCGTGGCGCGGCGCCCACACCTCGACGGCCAGCAGGTCCCCGGCGGCCGGCAGCACGATCCGTGAGAACTCGAAGGGGACGGGGGCGTCGAGGCGCCCGGGGCCGACCTTCACATGCTCGCCGGCGCCCTCCGGGTTCTCCACGACGTACGTCTGCTCCCGGCTGAGGTTGCTCAGTATCCAGAAGGCGCCCTGCGCGGTGATCTCACCGGCCCTGCGGGAGACGCCCTTGTGGGGGATCTCCACGTCGCAGTCGGCGCTGCGCCCGAACGTCAGCCGCTCGCCGGGCGCGAGCTTGAGCTGGGTGCGAGTGGACTGGTCCTCCGTGGTCGGCGGAGGTACCACGATGATGCTGTACAAGGTGCGTCTCCCGTGCCTGCCGGCTACCCACGTCAGAGTAGGGCGACGCACCAGGGCCGCGTCCCCCTCCGACGGGGAGACACGGCCCTTGGCGATTTATTGGCGCGAACTGTTCAGTGGCGCCGGGGTGTTCACTGGCGTACGCGGTTGAACCAGGCGGTTCCGTTCGCGTTGCCGGCGAACACGGCTATCAGAATGCCGAGAACCGTGTGGAGGAGACCCACGACGACGAAGGGGTAGATCCCGAGCATCGCGGTGATGACGCCGAAGACGATGGCCGTGACCCGGACACGGTTGCCGCCGTCGCTGAACTTCAACGCCAGCACGGCCGCGAACACCGCCCAGGCCAGGGCGAACACCACCAGCGCCCACAGCACGCCGGACGAGTACTCCTTGATCTTCTCGAAGGAGGCGTCGTCCTCGACGCCGGCGCTCGACGTCCTCCGAACCACCCCGGCGACGAAGGCGAACAGGGCCACGCCGATGAGCTGCAGCGGGACGATCACCCACAGCAGCACACGACCCGCGCTCACGGTGCTCGGCATCGTCGTCATCACGGGAATGCCGCCGTAGGGACCCACCGGGGGAGCCGAGGGGTAGCCGTAGCCCGGCTGCTGGCCCTGTTGCGGGCCGTAGGGGTTGTTGGGGCCGCCGAAACTCATGGGGAGTGTTCCTCCGTGAAATGGGGTGGGACAGCGCTCAGTTCGTACGGATCACGATCGACGAGCAGACCTTGTCCGCGAACGTCTGGCGCTTGGCGTCCCAGGCCGGCCACAGCCAGCCGAGGTAGCAGGCGAGGCTGTCCAGGAAGTGCGCGAGCCGGCGCACGAAGGCCATGCCGACACCCAGGGGCTGTCCGTCGGCCTCCCGCACCAGGCGGATGCCGACCGCCTTCTTGCCGACGGTCTGGCCGGTCTGGCCCTCCTTGATCAGCTGCCAGATCGCCACGCCGATGATGGCGAGGTAGCCGATGATCGCCACGGCCCAGGTCTTGGAGACCCCACCGACGATGACGATGATGTACGGGACCAGGAACACGAGCCCGTCGACCAGCGTGCCCAGGAAACGCTGACCCCAGTTCGCGTACGGCGGCTGCATGCCGTAACCCGGCTGCTGCGGGTAGCCGTAGCCGGCCGGGGCCTGGGGTGCCTGCGGGTAGCCGTAGCCCGGCTGCTGCGGCGGCACGCCCTGCGGGGGCTGCTGCGGGTAGCCGTAGGGCTGCTGGCCGCCCTGCTGGGGGTAGCCGTAACCGGGCTGCTGCGGCGGCTGCTGAGGCTGGCCGTAGGGGTTGTTCGGGTCGCCGTAACTCATGGCGGGATTCCTCCGTTGCGCATATGGGGACATTGCGGATTTGCGCGGAGGAATCACACGATGTGAGCGGTTTGCCCCCCGAACACGAACCGCGATACTGCGCCGTTCATCGTTCTTTACGGCTGCTCGCCTTGTCCAGTGGCATTTCGCATGTGTTGTGCAAGTGCAATCTTGCCGATCATGGCCGTCCCGCCGGTACGGCACCCGGATTGGAACCGGGGGGTGGTCATCCGCGAGGATGGGGGCATGACCGCCCAGATTCTCGATGGCAAGGCCACCGCAGCCGCGATCAAGTCCGATCTGACCGCCCGCGTGGCGGCGCTGAAGGAGAAGGGCGTCACGCCCGGCCTCGGCACGATCCTCGTCGGGACCGACCCCGGCAGCCAGAAGTACGTCGCCGGCAAGCACCGCGACTGCGCCCAGGTCGGCATCGCCTCCATCCAGCGCGAACTGCCGGAGACGGCGACGCAGGAGGAGATCGAGGCGGTCGTCCGGGAGCTGAACGAGGACCCGGCGTGCACCGGCTACATCGTCCAGCTGCCGCTGCCGAAGGGCATCGACGAGAACCGGATCCTGGAGCTGATGGACCCGGACAAGGACGCCGACGGCCTGCACCCGATGAACCTCGGGCGTCTCGTCCTGAACGAGCCGGCCCCGCTGCCCTGCACCCCGAACGGCGTCCTCACCCTCCTCCGTCAGTACGGCGTGGAGATCAAGGGTGCCGAGGTCGTGGTCGTCGGCCGCGGTGTCACCATCGGCCGCCCGATGCCGCTGCTGCTCACCCGCCGCAGCGAGAACGCGACCGTGACCCAGTGCCACACCGGCACCCGTGACCTCTCCTCCCACCTCAAGCGCGCGGACATCATCGTCGCCGCCGCCGGTTCGGCCCATCTGATCCGGCCCGAGGACGTGAAGCCGGGCGCCGCCGTCCTCGACGTCGGCGTCTCGCGCAGCGCCGAGGGCAAGATCGTGGGCGACGTCCACCCGGGCGTCGCCGAGGTCGCCGGCTGGATCTCGCCGAACCCCGGCGGTGTCGGCCCGATGACCCGTGCCCAGCTGCTCGTCAACGTGGTCGAGGCGGCGGAGCGCAGTGCCGGCTGAGGCGAAGCGACCCCAGGGTGCGGCGAAGCAGCCCGAGCGTGCGGTCGAGGACCCCGAGCAGCAGGCGGAGGAGACCGTCCGCGACGCGATCAGCGCGCCCGACGCCGAGGGCAGACCGCGCCGTGTGACACGCCGCTTCCCGCTGTTCACGAAGGACACCGCGCGTCCCGAGGGCGGCGGCCGGGCCGCCCCCGGCGATGCCCCCGCGCCCGCCCGGCAGTGGCCGATCCTCGCCGTCCTCGCCCTGGTCGGGATCGGCCTGCTGCTGACCGCGCTGGACGTCTTCCGGTACGGCACCCTGCTGATCGGCATCGCCCTGGTGGCCGGGGCCGCGCTGCGCTGGATCCTGCCCGACGTCGGCATGCTCGCCGTACGGTCCCGCTTCACGGACATCGTGACGTACGGCGTGCTGGGCCTTGCGATCGTGCTGCTGGCGATGATGGTGCAGCCGCACCCGTGGCTGCAGATTCCGTTCCTGAAGGACACGCTGCATTTCACGGTGAGCAGTTAGCTGCGCAGGGGCGTTCCCTGGGGCGAGACGGGCCGTCGATCGTCTGCCGGTCTGTTGTGGCTGCTCGCGCACACGCGGCGGAGCCGCACATCGACACAGCCCCGCGCCCCTTCGGGGCGCCGGGAACCAACGGGGGGTCTGCGTCGTCACCTGGTCAGGACGGGCAACGAGATCTGGTGGAGGTGCGCGATGGGCGGCTGGCAGCCGCTGCCGGACGATCTGCCGCCGGAGGTGCGGCACTTCGTGGAGCAGTTGCGGCTCCTCAAGGACCGGACGGGGCTCAGCCTCGTCTCGCTCGGCGCCCGCACCGCGTACAGCAAGTCCTCCTGGCACCGCTATCTCAACGCCACCCAGCCGCCGCCCCGGCAGGCGGTCGCCGCCCTGTGCCGGATCGCGGGCCTCGCCGACACGGAGGCCGAGCGCTTCGGGGTGCGCTGGGAACTGGCGGTGCAGGCCTGGCCGCGCCCGGTGAAACCCGCCGGTGAGGAAAGCACGACCGAGTACGAGGACGATCCCACCCTGCCCTGGTGGGACACGCCCGAAGAGACCCGGCGGCGGCCGGACGGGCTGCTGCTGTACGCCGTACTGCTGCTGCTCCTCATGCTGGTGATCGCGGTGGTGGGCGTTTTCGCGCTCGGGTGAGGTGCCCCTGGGCGGGGTGAATACGCCCGTGACGGGCGAGGTTGTCCGTGTGTGTCTCCGGTGTCGATGTATTGGCAAGTTTGCGGAACCGACACGGGGTTGTTCGATGCGGGCCCTAGGGTGGGTGGGTCCGGCCGGGGGCGGAGGGGGCCGCCGGTGGGACAGTGAACCGCGGTCGGTCGGCGTGCAACGGAGCGTGCCGAACGACCCCAACGCTCCCGTGCGCCCCCGTCCCGGGAACTGAGATCCTTACTGGGCGCATCCCTGTGGGTAGCCAGAACGGGCACCGCGCGCGGGGGAACGCGAGGAACACCAGCACCAAACCGGGGGGAAGAGGGGGGAAGCAATGCCTCGTTGGAGGGCCTTGCCGGACGAACTCGATCCGCAGGTCAGGGAGTTCGCGAGCCAGTTGCGCCGGCTCGTGGACCGCAGTGGCCTGAGCATCGCGTCGGTGGCCGACCGCACGGGCTACAGCAAGACGTCCTGGGAGCGGTATCTGAACGGCCGGCTGCTCGCGCCCAAGGGCGCGATCGTGGCGCTGGCCGAGGTCACGGGTACCAACCCGATCCATCTGACGACCATGTGGGAGCTAGCCGAACGTGCCTGGAGCCGTTCGGAGATGCGCCACGACATGACCATGGAGGCCATCCGCATCTCCCAGGCGCGCGCCGCGCTCGGTGAGTTCGGGGCGCCTCCCGTCAATGCCAAGGTGAGCAGCAAGAGCAGCACCACGGCCCGCAGGTCCGGCAGCGCGACGGCGACGCCGGGGATCGCGGGACCGGCGGGCGTGGCGCCGACGGTGCCGCCGCAGCCGGTGGGCCCGGATGTGCGGGACGCGGCGGGCGCGGTGCGGGAGAGCGGCGCCTCGCCCGCCGCGGATGCGCCGGAGAGCTCCTCGGGTGCCAACTCGTGGGGGCTGGCCGGGTACAAGGGCCCGGCACCGTCCGGTGCGCGTGCTCCCGGGGCCGCGGCTCCGGCGCCGCAGCCGGCGGCCGGCGGTCAGGGGCGGACGCCGGAGACGACGCCGAGTCCGTTCGGTGAGCCGCCGCAGGGCCCGCGGCCCGGCGGGGACTCCTCCGCGGGCGGCGGCAGGCGGAAGCTGACGATGTTCCTCGCGGGTCTCGTCGGCGTACTGGTCGTGACAGCGGCCGTGTTCTATCTGACCGACAACGGCACGGGCAAGAAGAACGAGGGAGGCGCCTCGCCGTCCCCGTCCGCCAGCGTCCGGACCGACCTGCCGGCCGGAGTGAAGTGCAGCGGCGCCTCCTGCACCGGCAAGGACGCGGAGGCGATGGGCTGCACCAAGGACGCCGCCTCGGTCACCACCGCCAAGACCGTCGTCGTCGGTACCTCCACGGTCGAGGTGCGGTACAGCAAGACGTGCGGTGCGGCGTGGGGCCGTGTCACCCAGGCCACCCAGGGGGATTCCGTTCAGGTGACCGCCGGCAAGGCCAAGGAGAGCGACAGCATCACGGCCGCCGGGGACAACATCGCCTACACGCCGATGGTCGCGGTCAAGGACGCGGGCGAGGCCACGGCCTGCGCGACGCTGGCGTCCGGGCAGAAGGGGTGCACGAAGTAGCCGGCGCGGAGTAAGGCAGCCCAAAGCGAGCAAGACAAGAAAAGGGGGGCGGCCGCCCGTCCGGGAGAGGGGGGACTGGGCGGCCGCCGTGGGGGGACCGACCGTGCCGGACTCCCGTGGGGGTACGGTTCGCGTGCCCGGGATGGGGGCGACTATTCCTCCCGTCCCGCTTTTCTTCTGAGCCTGCTGGGTCGCCGGTTCACTCTGTGGGACGGGCCACACGGACCCGGCCGTCCGGGATCCCGGATGCGCGATAGCCTGACCGGTGGATCTCTTGATACCAAGAGATCGATCATTTGTACGTCCGCACCCCAGGGCAAGGACGCCCACCGCCAGCTGTCATACGGAGAACGCCATGACCCGCACTCCCGTGAACGTCACCGTCACCGGCGCGGCCGGCCAGATCGGTTACGCCCTGCTCTTCCGCATCGCCTCCGGCCAGCTGCTCGGCGCGGACGTGCCGGTCAAGCTGCGCCTGCTGGAGATCACGCCCGCGCTGAAGGCCGCCGAGGGCACGGCCATGGAGCTCGACGACTGCGCGTTCCCGCTCCTGCAGGGCATCGACATCACGGACGACCCGAACGTCGCCTTCGACGGCACCAACGTCGCCCTCCTCGTGGGCGCCCGCCCGCGCACCAAGGGCATGGAGCGCGGCGACCTGCTCGAGGCCAACGGCGGCATCTTCAAGCCGCAGGGCAAGGCCATCAACGACCATGCCGCGGACGACATCAAGGTCCTCGTCGTCGGCAACCCGGCCAACACCAACGCGCTCATCGCGCAGGCCGCCGCGCCTGACGTACCGGCCGAGCGCTTCACCGCGATGACCCGCCTCGACCACAACCGTGCGCTGACCCAGCTCGCGAAGAAGACGGGCTCGACGGTCGCCGACATCAAGCGCCTGACGATCTGGGGCAACCACTCGGCCACCCAGTACCCGGACATCTTCCACGCCACGGTCGCCGGCAAGAACGCCGCCGAGACCGTGAACGACGAGAAGTGGCTGGCCGAGGAGTTCATCCCGACCGTCGCCAAGCGCGGTGCGGCGATCATCGAGGCCCGCGGCGCGTCCTCGGCCGCCTCGGCCGCCAACGCCGCCATCGACCACGTGTACACGTGGGTCAACGGCACCGCGGACGGCGACTGGACCTCCATGGGCATCCCCTCGGACGGCTCCTACGGCGTCCCGGAGGGCCTGATCTCCTCCTTCCCGGTCACCACCAAGGACGGCAAGTACGAGATCGTCCAGGGCCTGGACATCAACGAGTTCTCCCGCGCCCGCATCGACGCCTCCGTGAAGGAGCTCGAGGAGGAGCGCGAGGCGGTCCGCGGTCTCGGCCTCATCTGAACCGAGCCGTACGGCTTCACGGTTCTGTCACCACCCTGCACGGGCCCCGTTCCGGTTCCTTCCGGAACGGGGCCCGTGGCCGTTTTCGCCGCTACGGTCAGAAGCGGTACCCAGTGGGGTGATTCGGGGGGTGCGTCATGAGCGATCGGTACGGCTACGACGAGGGTCGGTCCGGTTCCGGTCCGGAGCGGGAACCGAGCGAGGAGAGAGGTCAGGCGGCCTGGGCCGCCCGGCAGCCGGCGACTCCACCGCCGTGGTCGTCGGCCGAGACGCAGACGGGCCAGGCGCCACCGCCATGGGCCTTCGCTCCGACCCACACGGGCGGTGTCCTGCCGCCGACCTGGCCGCCACCGCCGCCTCCCGCGCAGCCGCGTGCCGGATTGCGCCGTGTCCTTGCCGTCCTTGCGGCCACGCTCGTCCTCGGCGCGGGCGCCGGAGCGGGCGCCTGGTACCTCACCCGCGACCACGCGCGCGGCACCGGGGCCGCGCCCGCGACGAGCGTGAGCGTCACGGCCACGACGACCCCGCCGCAGAGTCCGACGCCCACCCCCAGCGCCTCGGCCTCGCTCCTGACGTCCTCGTCGTCCCCCTCGGTCGGCTACCGCCGTGCCCAGGACCCCGTGGGCTACTCCGTCGACGTCCCGAACGGCTGGACCCGACGTCAGGAACAGGGCAAGCTCGCGCGGATCGTCTACTACGACGCCCCCTCCGACGGCCGCCAACTGCAGATCTTCGAGGTCACCGAGTCCACCCCCTACGACTCCCTGACCCTCGCCGAGACCGACCCCGGCTACGGCTTCGCCAAGCAGCCCGGCTACCGGGTCGTCCAGCGCGACCACGGCGACACCTGGGCGGAGCTGACGTACCGCTACCACGACCAGCACAAGGGCACCCGCCAGGTCATCGACCACCGCTTCCGCTCAGCCGACGGCACCCTCTACGCCATCCGCTCCAGCGGCCCCGCGAACCTCGCCCCCGAGCGGGTCCGGGAGCCGCTGAGGATGGCGGTCCGCTCCTTCTGCCCGGCCGGGGCGCAGTGCTGAATTGCGCCCTGCGCCTTCAGGGCACACGTCGCCCGGCCTGTTCGATGGATCCGGGCGGTCATGCGACGGGCTGCTTGGCGTCGGCGGACGCGGTCGGTGTGTGGGAGGGGCCGGTGCTTTCGCGATAGCCGGCCATGACGGCTGCGGTTGCCGCGAGGACCAGGACGCCCACCGTTCGCAGGGCCGGGCCCATGCCGTCGGTGAAGGTGGGGTGGGAGGCGAGGACCGTGCCGGTGACGGCGATGCCGAGGGCCGCGCCGATCTCGCGGGCCGAGGTGCCGAGGCCCGAGCCGAGCCCCGTCTGGTGGGCGGGGAGGGACGTGACGACGCCGAGGGTGAGGGCAGGCATCGACAGGCCCGCGCCGGCCGAGATGACGAGCAGCCAGCAGGCGTACAGGGCGTAGGGCGTGCCCGCGTCCGCGGTGGACGCGCCGAGCAGGCCGAGGCCGATCAGTGCGAGACCGGCGCCGATGACCGGGCGGGGGCGGGACGCCCAGCGCGCCGCCAGCTTCGGGACGAGCGCCATGCCGACGATCAGCGGCACGACCGCGACCCCGGTGAGGGCAGGGCCGTAGCCCTTCACGCCTTGCAGGTACTGGGAGTTGACGTAGAAGAGGGCGAAGAGGCCGAAGAAGCCGGTCGTCATGCCGAGGGTCGTGGCGCGCAGGCCGGGGGAGTGGAACACCCGGGGGTCGAAGAGCGGGGTGCGGGAGCGCAGGGCGTGGAGCGTGAAGGCGGCCGTGAGCACGGCGCCTACCGCGAAGACGGCCAGGATGCGCGCGGAACCCCAGCCGTACGCCGGGCCCTCGATGATGCCGAAGAGGAGCGCGACCAGGGCCGCGGTGAGCAGCAGGGTGCCCAGGGGGTCGAGATGGTTGCCGGCGGCTCGTTGGGTGCGCGGGGTGGTGAGCGCGACGGTGACGGCGAGCAGCGCGGCCAGCGGGACCATCGCGCCGAACAGGGCGCGCCAGGTGAGGAACTGACCGACCAGACCGCCGCCGAGGTTGCCGAACATGCCGCCGAGGCCGATGGCCAGCGTCCAGGAGGCCATCGCCTGGGCACGGCGTTCCGGGCCGGCGAGGCGCATCAGGATCGACATCGTGGCCGGGGTGATCAGCGCGGCCCCCGCCCCGGAGATGCCGCGCCCGGCGATGAGGAGGGCGGGGCTCGGCGCGAGCGCGCCGGCGGCCGCGCCCGCCGCGAACAGGCCGAGGCCGGCCAGCAGGGCGCCCTTGCGGCCGTACCGGTCGCCGAGCGCACCGGCCGGGATCAGCAGGGACGCGAAGACGATGACGTACGCGTCGACCGTCCACAGGATCTCGGCGTGCGAGGGATGCAGGGACGAGGAACTCAGCTGCGGTATCAGGAGGTTGACGGCGGCGACCATGCTCTGGGCGACCAGGACGCAGGCGCACAGCGCCAGCAGGGTGGACCGTTTCAGGGCGTGCGGGGGCATGGCTCCTCCCAGGGAGCTCGACGGGTGGTGTGGGACGCCCTGTCACCGTAGGCTCGGTCACGTCCTGCACTCCAGTGCAAGCTTTGCAAGGGATCGATGCGTGTGACGCAATCAAGTGGGCTGGATCTGAATCTGCTGGTCGCCCTGGACGTGCTGCTGGAGGAACAGAGCGTGGGCGGCGCCGCCCGCCGGCTGCACCTGTCCGAACCGGCGATGTCCCGCACCCTCGGCCGGATCCGCAAGGCGCTCGGCGACCCGGTGCTGGTGCGGGCCGGCCGGCAGATGGTGCCGACGCCGCACGCGCTGGCCGTACGGGCCGAGGTCAGTGCGGTGGTGGAGCGGGCCCGCGCGTTGTTCGCGCCGGGCCGGGACGCGGACCTCAGGACCGTGCAGCGCACCCTCACGATCATCGGCCACGACGCCGTCCCCGCCGCCTGCGGCGCCGCCCTGTTCGCCCGCGCCGCCGAGGAGGCGCCCGGCATCCGTGTCCGGTTCCTGGCGGAGAGCCATGTGGACGCACCGGTGCTGCGCGAGGGGACCGCCGATCTCGAGATCGGGGTGGTGGACACGACGGCACCCGAGGTGCATGTGGAGGCCCTGTACGAGGACCGGATGGTGGGGGTCGTACGGGCAGGGCACCCGTTGCTGGAGGGCGAGCTGACCGTGGAGCGGTTCGCCTCGGAGGCCGGTCACCTGACCGTGTCGCGGCGGGGCAGGCTGCACGGGCCCGTGGACACCGCACTCGCCGAACTCGGCCTGAAACGGCGGGTGGTGGGGGCGGTCGCCACCTTCCCGGCCTCGCTGTTCATCGTCCGGGACACCGATCTCGTCGGACTGATCAGCTCGTGGGCCCTGCCGGCCGCGGCGAGCCTGGACCTGGTCACCTTCGAGGTCCCGCTCAAGCTCCCGCCGCTCCACCTCGGCCTCGCCTGGCATCCGCGGCACGACGCGGACCCGGCCCACGCCTGGCTGCGGCGGACCGTGCGGGAGGTGCTGGCCCAGTGGTCAGCCGGCCGGGCCTGACAGCCGTTTCTCGAACCAGTGGTCGCCGTAGACGTGGTCGACGTAGGCGGGGATCTCGGTGTAGCCGGAGGACCGGTACATCGCCTGCGCCTCGGTGAGGCTCGCATGGGTGTCGAGTCGTACGACCGTGCAGCCGCGCGCGACCGCCGCGTCCTCCAGGGCGCCGAGGATCCGGCGGGCGAGGCCGAGCCGCCGGGCCTGCGGGTGCACCCACACGTGCCGGATCTCGCCGACACCGGGCTCCAGACGGCGCAGCGCGCCACAGCCCACCGGGCGGCCCTCCTCGTACGCGACGAAGAACGCGCCCGCCTCCCCGGACACCTCCTCCGGCCCCACCAGGTCGGACTTGTCGAAACCCTCGGGGAAGCGTGCGTCGATGTCGGCGGCGTACGCGTCCAGGCAGGCGCGGGCGTCGGGGGAGCCGCCGTCGACGAGTTCGACGGTGATCGCGGCCAGCCGCAGCAGGCGCTGCGAGGTGGCCATCGCCTCGATCAGCTGCGCGCGCTGCCCAGGAGCGAGGCTGTCCAGCAGGCCCGCCGCGAGGGCGTTGGCCCGGCGGTTCTGCTCCTTGACCTCGACGCGTCCGGCGGGCGTCGGTTCGGCCATGCGCAGCCGGTTGTCGTCCGGGTGCACACTGAGCCGCACCAGGCCCTGTGTCTCCAGCGCCTTCGTCATGCGGCTGAGGTAGCCGGCGTCGAGGCCGAGGCGGCTCCTGAGCTCCCTGAGGGAGACCCCGGCCGGGGTCTCGGCGATCTCGAACAGCAGACGGGCCTCGCCGAGCGGGCGGTCCTGGCCGAGGTAGTGATCGTCCAGCGCCCCGATACGGCGGGTGAAGTAGCGGTTGAACCGGCGGAGCGCCGCCACCTGCTCCGTCGACACCGGCTCCGTATGCCCTGGCTCCATTCTTTGACTCTAGTCAAAGAATATCGGGGCGTCCATCCCTGCTCTCCGTGTCCGTCCCTTGGCATTCCGCTTCCACCCGTCCCACCCGCCCCTCTATGCTGATGGTTTGTCAACTGAACGTCTGACAACGGTCTTTCCACGCATCGGGGGAGTTCGCGTGAGCACCGCGTATGTGCCACAGCAGCCGCAGCCGACGACGCCCACAGGGGCGCCACCCACACCACCGCCCACTCCGCCGCACGCCAGCGAGGCGACCCGGCTGCTGTGCGCGGGCACCTATCTGGACTCCGGTTACCGCGACCGCGTGATCGAGGAACTGCACCTCAACGAGCAGCGGATCGTGGCGCCCTCGCTCGGCTTCGACGCCGCCCGCGTCCTCGCGCACGCCCTGCGCGCCCGCCGCCAGGAGCTGCTGTGGGCCGGGGCGATCCTCGGGCTGTGGGTGGTCGGCTCGGTCCTCAGCGGAGGGCTGCTGCTCTTCTTCCTCTGGCCGAGCGTGCTGCTCGCCCTCGCGCCGTGGGTCAGGGGGCGCGGCGAACAGCCGCCGCTGTACCGCCGGATCGCCGCGTTCCTCGTCCGCTGGTGGGGCCGTGCCTTCTTCGCGACGATACTGGCCCTGCTCGTCGTCGCCGCGTTCGGCGGCGGCTCGGACGACAGCTCCTCCTACGGTTCGTACGGCTCGGACTACGGCTACGGCTACTCGGACTCGCCGAGCGTCAGCGATGCGTTCTCGCCGAGCGGCATCGCCGACGTGATCAAGCCCTGGCAGGCCTGGCTCACGCTCCTCGTGTTCGCGCTCATCGCCTGGTGCGTGCACGTCCAGCGCCACCAGTTCAGCCGCGCCCTGGCCGCCGAGCTCTCCCCGCAGCGCTTCCCGGACGCCGCCTCCGACCCGGCCGAGCAGGCCGAGAACCCCCGCTTCCAGCGACTGAAGCAGCGCATCCGCATCGAGCAGCACGCACCGCTGGTCATGTACCACGAGGCGCGTCCGTTCTGCGGGGCCGGAGCGGCGTACAACACCTGGGTGCTCGCCGTCGAACTGCGGCGGGACGAGCTGAAGAAGCAGCAGCCGCTCAGCAACCGCGCGATCCTGGAGCGGATCCGCCCGCTGCTCGAACAGCTCCGCGTCCCGGCCGAGTACGCGGGCCCCGGCGTCCGCGACCGGCTGCGCTGGCTGGAGATCGACGAGTGCGTGTTCCTGCCCGCGGAGGGGCTGCTCACCCGGGACCAGGCGCCGTACACCCCGCAGGCCTTCGAGGAGCACCGGGCGCGGGCGGTCGAGGAGGGTGCCGAGAAGCGGCGCCACTTCCTGCGCATCCGCGTCGGCGGCTGGGAGGAGGAGCTGGTCGTCACGGTCTTCGTGCGCATCCACACCCAGGGCCGGATGCTGATGCTGGAGATCGCACCGCATGTGCTGACGCCGGTGCGTGCGGAGTTCAAGGACGCCGACCGCACGGCGCACCGGTTCCGCAACAACAACGTGCTGGGCAAGGCGGCCGGCGCCGTCGTCCTGGTGCCCGCCTCGGCGGGGCGCTCGCTCGCCCAGCTCGGCCGCGGCCTGGTGTACGTGTGGCGGCTGCTGACCGGCGGGTACGCGGGCGCGCTGCCCGACGGCCCGGCGCTGTCGGTGCGCGAACTGGGCTCGGTGCAGACCGGTTCGCTCTTCCAGGAGATGGACGTGGCGCGCTATCTCAAGAGCGTGCAGGACCGGGTCGCCAACGGGGTGCGTGCCGCCCTCGCCGAGGCCGGTTACGAGACCGGCGAGTTCATGCAGAAGATCGTTAACATCAGCAACGGCGACGTCAACATCGGCAACATCTCCGGCAGCAACCACTCGATCGCTGCGGGCATGCAGAACTCCGCCTCGGCGTCCTACTCCTCTGGTTCCAATGTCACGGGCGGCGCGGCGCCGCAGAAGGGGGCCGACAGCGATGGCCAGTGAACAGCCGAGCATCAACATCGGTGACATCTCGGGCAGCAACAACGCGGTCGCAGCCGGCCACAACGCAAGCGCCCAGAGCCATGTCCACCAGGGCACGGGAGCGCAGCCGGACGAGGAGACCCGGCAACTCCTCGCGGCCGTGCGGAAGTTGCGGGAGGACCTGGCGCTGGTGAACAGCACCGAGCAGACGGTCGCACTCGGCCAGGCGCTCGCCGACACGGAGACCGAGATCACCCGCACCGGCCAGGCGGCGCCCACGCGCCGCCAGCGTCTGCGTGAACTGCTCACCGACTCCCAGGCCCTGGTCACCTTCCTGTCCTCCGCCGGCGCCCTGGCCGGCCTCCTGGGGCGGTGAGCGCGACACCATGAGCGGGGGACAGCGGTACTGGAACGAGGACACCCAGCGCTGGGAGGACGGCACGGGCGGGCCCGCGGCGGCCGAACCGACGCTGCCGACGCCGGTGCAGGAGGGGGCGCAGATCACGGCCCCGGACTACCCGGCACCTCCGACCTCGACCCCCACGGTGGGGATGGAGACTCCCCCTGCGGGGACAGGCACCCCCACCGTGGGCGCACAGGGCTGGCCCGGCAGCGGTGCGGACAGCGCCTGGCACGGTCCGGGGGCCGGGGGCCCCGTGCCCGAGTGGTCCAGTGGTGCCTCCTGGACACCACCCGAGCCGCTCCCCGCGCCCGCCCCCGCCCCAGGGCTCAACCGGCGGCTCGTCTGGTCCGTGGTCGTCGGTGCCGCCGTCGTCGGGGTCGCCGTGAGCCTCGTTCTGACCCTGGTCGTCGGCAAGGACGACGGCTCGGGGAAGCAGCACGTGGCGGCGAGTCCTGCCCCCTCCGCGACGGCCTCCGCTGCGCCGGACCTGTCCCAGTCGCCGTTCGCCGACGACACGGCATCGCCGTCCCCGTCGGCCTCCGCGCCGCCCGCGGGGTACGAGCTGCGTGACGACACGGAGGGGTTCCGGATCGCGACACCCGAGGGCTGGTCGCGCAGCAGCGTCGCTTCGATGTTCGGGATGGCCGTGGTCAACTACCGCAGCGCCGACCGGACACACCGGCTGCAGGTGTACCAGGTCGCGGAGTCGTCGCCCGAATCCTCCTTCGAGCTGTACCTGTCCGACCAGACCAAGAAGCCCGCCGGTTTCAAGAAGCTCGATCTGCAGAAGCTCGACGACGGCGAGTTCACCGGCTCCCGGCTGGAGTACCAGGCCCACACGATCAAGGGCGAGCCCGACGTCGGCACCTGGCACGTCTACGACGAGCGCTTCACCGCGGCGGACGGCAACATCTACGCCATCGCCTCCTACGGCCCCGACTCCGACAGCCACGAGGACCAACTCGCCCAGCTCACCACGGCGTTGGACTGGTTCTGCCCGCCCTACACGACCTGCGACCCGGACCCGGGCACCGACTGACCGCTCTCCGTTTGCATTCCGTTCCTGTTTCGCCCTGTTTGCCCGCATTTTCAGTGACGCAGCGCACTTTCCGCCATGGATTGCGCATGCAACCGAAGGCGGGGGGCAGGCGCTCACGGTCCTCATGAGGGACATACGTGTCACTCAGGGGCACCGAACAGGAACGGAAGGCAATACGGATCATGGCGGAGAGAGCGGAAACCCAGGGGCTGGACGCGCAGGCGACCATCCACGTGGCCGGGGAATGGCGAGAAGCCTCCTCGGGTGCCACGCGCGAGATCATCGACCCCGCGGACGGCCAGGGCTTCGCTCTGGTTGCGGAGGGCGACGAGAAGGACACCGACCTGGCGGTCGCGGCCGCCCGGCGCGCCTTCGACCACGGCGACTGGCCCCGCACCCCCGTGGCCGAGCGCGCGGCGCTGCTGCGCCGCGTCGCCGACCTCCTCGTGCGCGACCGCGAGCGGCTCGGGCTGCTGGAGAGCCGTGACGCCGGAAAGACCGTCGAGGAGGGCCGGGTCGACATCGACTGCGTCGCCGACGCCTTCCGCTACTTCGCCGACCTGGTGGCAGGCGAGGCCCCGGGCCGGGTCGTCGACGCGGGCTCGCCCGACATCCACAGCGTCGTCGTGCACGAACCCGTGGGGGTCTGCGCGCTGATCACCCCCTGGAACTACCCGCTCCTCCAGGCCAGTTGGAAGATCGCCCCGGCCCTCGCGGCGGGCAACACCTTCGTGATCAAGCCGAGCGAGATCACCCCGCTCACCACCATCGCTCTCATCGACCTGCTCTCCGAGGCCGGGCTCCCCACCGGCGTCGCGGGCATCGTCACCGGCCCCGGCCACACGGTCGGCGCCCGGCTCGCCGAGCACCCCGACGTCGACCTGGTCTCCTTCACCGGCGGCCTGGTCAGCGGCACCAAGGTCGCGCAGGCCGCCGCCCCGAGCGTCAAGAAGGTCGCCCTGGAACTCGGCGGCAAGAACCCCAACGTCGTCTTCGCCGACGCCTGCGCGACGGACGAAGGGTTCGACACCGCCGTCGACCAGGCCCTGAACGCGGCCTTCATCCACAGCGGCCAGGTCTGCTCGGCCGGCTCCCGCCTCATCGTCGAGGAGTCCGTACGGGAGCGCTTCGTCGCCGAACTCGCCCGCCGCGCCGCCCGGATCCGCCTGGGCCGCGGCACCGAGGACGGCGTCGAGTGCGGCCCCCTCGTCTCCGCGCAGCAGCGCGCCAAGGTCGAGTCGTACGTCGCCTCCGCGCTGGCCGAGGGCGCGGTGCTGCGGACCGGCGGCCAGCGCCCCGAGCCCTCTCCGGAGCGCCCCGCGGGCGGCTACTTCTACGAGCCGACCGTCCTCGACCAGTGCCACCGCGAGATGCGCGTCGTGCGCGAAGAGGTCTTCGGGCCCGTCCTCACGGTGGAGACGTTCCGTACCGAGGACGAGGCCGTCGCCCTCGCCAATGACACGGAGTACGGACTCGCGGGTGCCGTCTGGACCGCCGACGCGGGGCGGGCCCGGCGGGTGGCCGGCCGGCTGCGGCACGGCACGGTCTGGATCAACGACTTCCATCCCTATCTACCGCAGGCGGAGTGGGGCGGGTTCGGCAAGAGCGGGGTGGGGCGTGAGCTCGGCCCCGCGGGGCTGGCCGAGTACCGCGAGAGCAAGCACGTCTATCAGAACCTGGCGCCTCGGCCTGTGCGCTGGTTCGGCGGTTGATGCTGCCGGGCGACTACGGATTTGCCGCGGCGGTCGTCCGTCGTCTGCAGCGCCCTCGTGGCTGATCGCGCCCGCGCGGCGGAGCCGCACATCGCCACAGCCCCGCGCCCCTTCGGTGCGCTCCCGGCGCCCCCCTCAAGACTTACCAGGAGTTACCCCCCATGCCCGAGAACACCCAGATCTACGACTACGTCGTCATCGGCGGCGGTACCGCAGGGTCCGTCATCGCCTCCCGCCTCACCGAGAACCCGGACGTCACCGTCGCCGTCATCGAGGGCGGCCCCAGTGACGTCGGCCGTGAGGACGTGCTGACGCTGCGCCGCTGGATGGGCCTGCTCGGCGGTGAGCTCGACTACGACTACCCCACCACCGAGCAGCCACGCGGCAACTCGCACATCCGGCACAGCCGGGCCCGGGTGCTCGGCGGCTGTTCCTCGCACAACACGCTGATCGCCTTCAAGCCGCTGCCGTCCGACTGGGACGAGTGGGAGGAGGCCGGCGCCAAGGGCTGGGGCGCGGTGCCGATGGAGGCGTACTACGCCCGGCTGAAGAACAACATCGTCCCGGTCGACGAGAAGGACCGGAACGACATCGCCGACGACTTCGTCGACGCCGCGCAGCACGCGCTCGGTGTCCCCCGGATCGAGGGCTTCAACCGCGCGCCCTTCACCGAGGGCGTGGGCTTCTTCGACCTCGCCTACCACCCCGAGAACAACAAGCGGTCCTCGGCGTCGGTGGCGTATCTGCACCCGGTGATGGACGAGCGCGAGAACCTGACGATCCTCCTGGAGACCTGGGCGTACAAGCTGGAGCTGAACGGCACCCGGGCCGAGGGCGTGCACGTCCGCACCAAGGACGGCGAGGAGATTCTCGTACGGGCGCGCAGCGAGGTGCTGCTCTGCGCCGGTGCCGTCGACTCGCCGCGGCTGCTGCTGCACTCCGGCATCGGTCCCCGTCAGGACCTGGAGGCGCTCGGGATACCCGTGGCGCTCGACCTGCCGGGCGTGGGCGAGAACCTGCTCGACCACCCCGAGTCGGTGATCGTCTGGGAGACCCACGGCCCCCTGCCCGAGAACTCCGCGATGGACAGCGACGCCGGGCTGTTCGTGCGCCGCGACCCCGGACACCAGGGCCCTGACCTGATGTTCCACTTCTACCAGGTGCCCTTCACGGACAATCCGGAGCGGCTGGGCTACGAACGGCCCCGGTACGGCGTCTCGATGACGCCCAACATCCCGAAGCCGAAGAGCCGCGGCCGGCTGTACCTCACCAGCGCCGACCCCTCGGTCAAGCCCGCCCTCGACTTCCGCTACTTCACGGACGAGGACGACTACGACGGCCGCACCCTGGTCGACGGCATCCGCATCGCCCGCGAGATCGCGCAGACGGAGCCGCTGGCGAGCTGGCTCAAGCGCGAGGTGGCCCCCGGCCCGCACCTCACCGGCGACGCGGAACTGAGCGAGTACGCGCGCAAGGTCGCGCACACCGTGTACCACCCGGCCGGCACCTGCCGTATGGGGGCGAGCGACGACGAACTGGCCGTCGTCGACCCGCAGTTGAGGATCCGCGGTCTGGAGGGCATCCGCATCGCGGACGCCTCCGTGTTCCCGACCATGACCGCCGTGAACCCGATGATCGGAGTGCTGATGGTCGGGGAGAAAGCCGTAGACCTGATCGGAAGTGGTGTGTGATGAACGCGACGAACGTGATGAGCAAACCTGTCTTCTCCGTCGAGGGCCTGTGGAAGGTGTTCGGCCCCAAGGCCGACCGCGTCCCCGCCGATGCCGGACTGACCTCGCTGCCACCCGCCGAACTCCGCGCCCGCACGGGCTGCACCGCCGCCGTCCGTGACGTCTCCTTCGACGTGCGCAAGGGCGAGGTGTTCGTGGTGATGGGCCTGTCCGGCTCCGGCAAGTCCACACTGGTGCGCTGTCTCACCCGGCTGATCGAGCCGACGGCCGGCACGATCGCCATCGACGGCGAGGACGTCCGCGCCATGGACAGGTCCCGGCTGCGCGAACTGCGCCGGCACCGCGCCGCCATGGTCTTCCAGCACTTCGGCCTGCTGCCGCACCGCACGGTCCTCGACAACGTGGCGTACGGCCTGGAGATCCAGGGCGTGGGCAGGTCCGAGCGGCGGGCACGCGCCCAGGAGGTCGTCGCCAAGGTCGGTCTGGACGGCATGGAGCAGCGCCGCCCGAGCCAGCTCTCCGGCGGTCAGCGCCAGCGCGTGGGTCTCGCCCGCGCCCTGGCCGTGGACCCCGAGGTCCTGCTCTTCGACGAGCCGTTCAGCGCGCTCGACCCGCTGATCCGGCGGGACATGCAGGAGGAGGTGGTCCGCCTGCACCGCGAGGAGGGCCGCACGATGGTCTTCATCACCCACGACCTGAACGAGGCCCTCAAGCTCGGCGACCGCATCGCCCTGATGCGCGACGGCCGGGTCGTCCAGCTGGGCACCCCGGAGGAGATCGTGGGCAGCCCGGCGGACGACTACGTCCGCGAGTTCGTCCGGGACGTGCCGCGCGAGCAGGTGATGACGGTGCGTACGGCCATGCGGACCGCACCCGCGGGGGAGCCGGTCAACGGACCGGCGCTCGCCCCGGACGCGACGGTCTCGGAGGCCATCGAGGCCGTCGCCCGCGCAGGCGCCCCGGCCCGCGTGATGGCCGACGGCCACTGCGTCGGAACGGTGGACGCGGACACGCTGCTGAGCGTGGTGGCCGGCACAGCCACCGCAGCTGCGGGCAGTCGTGCCGCGGGGGCGGCACCCGTCCCACAGAAAGCGGCACCGGCCGAGCGTCGGCCGGCGACCCCGCCCCCCACCACGGACATGGAGGGCGTGTAATGGCAACGGTCACTGCATCCGCCCCGCGCGCACTGCCCGGCGGCCTGCTGAGGCACCGCGCGTTCCAGAAACTCCTGTTCCTCGCCCTCGCCGCCGCGGTCCTCGTCCCGCTCGCCAACGCCAGGTGGGCCAGCGGCAGTTGGCCCGCCGCCCTCACCGTCGACCTCACCAAGCCGCTGACCACCGCCAGCAACTGGATCATCGACAACCGGGACAGCAACCCCCTGTTCCTCTACTTCTTCGGCTACATCAGCAACGCCGTCGTGATCTCCGTACGCGCCGTGTACCTGGTCCTCCTCGCCGCGGGCTGGGCCGGCGTCACCGCCGTCGGCGCCCTCGTCGCCTGGCGCGTCGCCGGAGTGCGGCTCGCCCTCGGCACGGGCGCCGCGTTCCTGGCCTGCGGTCTGCTCGGCATGTGGGTGCCGACCATGCAGACCCTCGCGCTGATGGTGGTCGCCGTACTCGTGTCGGTCGCCGTCGGCGTGGTCCTCGGGCTCGCCGCCGGGCTCTCCGACCGTCTCGACCGCGGCCTGCGCCCGGTCCTCGACACCATGCAGGTGCTGCCCGCCTACGCGTATCTGCTGCCCGTCGTCCTGATCTTCGGCATGGGCGTGCCCGCCGCCGTCCTCGCGACCGTCGTCTACGCCGCCCCGCCGATGGCCCGGCTCACCGCCCTCGGTCTGCGCGGCGCCGACAAGGAGGTTCTGGAGGCCGTCGACTCGCTCGGCGCCACCGCGCCCCAGCGCCTGCTGACCGCCAGGATCCCGCTGGCCCGCAAGGAGCTCCTCCTCGGTCTCAACCAGACGATCATGATGGCGCTGTCGATGGCCGTCATCGCCTCCGTCATCGGCGCGGGCGGCCTCGGTGACCGCGTCTACCAGGCGCTCGCCTCGGTCGACGTGGGCGCGGCGCTCGCGGCCGGCATCCCGATCGTGCTGCTCGCCGTCGTACTGGACCGGGTGACCGGCGCCGCGGGCGAGCAGTCCGGCGAGGAGCCCGGAAGTCTCCGCCCGTGGCTCTACGCCGCTGCCGCCGCCGTGGCCGTCGCGCTCGCCGGACGGCTGGCGGGCCGCCTCGACTGGCCCGACTCCTGGACGTTCGACATCGCCGAGCCGGTCAACCGTGCCGTCGACTGGATGACCGCGCACCTGTACTCGGGCGTGCCCGTCGTGGGCGGCACCGCCGACTGGGCGGGCCACTTCACCACCTGGGTGCTGAACCCGGTCCGCAGCGGCCTGCAGGGGCTGCCCTGGTGGTCGGTCCTGCTCGTCGTCGCCGCTCTCGCGTGGCTGATCGGCACCTGGCGCACCGCGCTCACCGCGGTCCTCGCCATGGCCGCGATCGGCGTGCTCGGTGTGTGGCAGCCATCCCTCGACACGCTCTCCCAGGTGCTGGCCGCCGTCGCCGTCACCCTCGTCCTGGGCTTCGCGATCGGTATCGCGGCGGCCCGCAGCGACCGGTTCGAGCGGCTGCTCCGCCCCGTCCTGGACGTCTTCCAGACGATGCCGCAGTTCGTGTACCTGATCCCGGTGGTCGCGCTGTTCGGCGTGGGCCGCGCGCCCGCCGCGGCGGCCGCCGTCGTCTACGCGCTGCCCGCCGTCGTCCGCATCACCACCCAGGGCCTGCGCCAGGTCGACCCGGCCGCCCTGGAGTCGGCCCGCTCGCTCGGTGCGACCCCCGCCCAGCAGCTGCGCCAGGTGCAACTCCCGCTCGCCCGCCCGGCGTTGCTGCTCGCCGTCAACCAGGGCGTGGTCCTCGTCCTCGCCGTCGTCGTCATCGGCGGTCTGGTCGGCGGTGGCGCGCTCGGCTACGACACCGTCTTCGGCCTGGCGCAGGGCGACCTGGCGACCGGCCTGGTGGCGGGCGCCGCGATCGTCTGCCTCGGCCTGATGCTCGACCGGGTGACCCAGCCGACCGAACGCCGCACGAAGAAGGGAGCGTGACATGCGACTTCGTACGAGGATGAGTACGACTCTGGCTACGGCCGCCGCGGTGGGCTCCCTGGTGCTGCTCACCGGCTGCGGTGCCGCCGACATGACCAAGCAGGCGTCCCCGTTCGCAGGCGCGCAGGGCGCCAAGTCCGTGACCCTGTCCGTCCAGTCGTGGGTGGGCGCGCAGTCCAACGTGGCCGTCGCCCAGTACCTGCTCGAGCACAAGCTGGGCTACCGGGTCGACACCGTCCAGGTGGACGAGGTCCCCGCCTGGGACGCGCTCAGCCAGGGCCGTGTCGACGCCATCCTGGAGGACTGGGGCCACCCCGACCAGGAGAAGCGCTACGTCGACGACAAGAAGACCATCGCGCGCGGTGGCGGCCTCGGGGTGACCGGCCACATCGGCTGGTACGTGCCGACGTACCTGGCCAAGCAGCATCCCGACATCACCAACTGGAAGAACCTCAACAAGTATTCGTCGCTGTTCCGCACCGCGGAGAGCGGCGGCAAGGGCCAGCTGATGGACGGCTCACCGTCCTACGTCACCAACGACAAGGCGCTGGTGAAGAACCTGAAGCTGGACTACCAGGTGGTGTTCGCGGGCTCCGAGGCCGCGCAGATCACCCAGATGAAACAGTTCGCCAAGGAGAAGAAGCCCTTCCTGACGTACTGGTACGCGCCGCAGTGGCTGTTCAAGAAGGTCCCCATGACCGAGGTGAAGCTGCCGCCGTACAAGGAGGGCTGCGACACCGACCCGGCGAAGGTCGCCTGCGCCTACCCGCACACCCCGCTGCAGAAGTACCTCAACGCGGACTTCGCGAAGCGGGGCGGCAAGGCGGCGGCCTTCCTGAAGAAGTTCAGGTGGACGACCGAGGACCAGAACGAGGTCTCCCTGATGATCGCCGACCAGAAGCTGACCCCGGAGCAGGCGGCGAAGAAGTGGGTGGACAGCCACGCGTCGACGTGGAAGGCGTGGCTGTCCTGATCACTTCAGCTTGTTCAGCTGCTCGGCCATCCCCTGCAGCACCAGCGCCGCCCAGCGCTGCAGCCCCGGCCCGAACGTGATCCGAGTGGCCCCGAGTTCACCGAGCTCGGCGGTCGAGGGGCCCTTGCCGTCCAGCGTGCCGTGCACATTGACCGGCCCCTGGATCCCGGACCGCAGCAGCGGCAGTACGTCCGCCGGGGCGCCGATCGGATAGATGCAGTCGACGCCCGCGGCGACGTACAACGCGGCCCGCTCGATGGCCCGTTCGGGGTTGCCGTCCCCGTGGCAGAAGGTGTCGACGCGGGCGTTGACGAAGAGCCGGTCGCCCGCCGCGTGCCGCACCTCGGCGAGCCACTCTGCGTGCTCGTGCGGGTCCTTGAGGACACCCCCGTTCGAGTCCTCAAGGTTGCAGCCCACGGCGCCCGCCTCCAGGAGCCGCTCCACCAGCTCCTCGGGTGCGAGCCCGTAGCCGCCCTCGACATCCGCCGACACCGGCACGTCCACGGCGCGTGCGATGCGCGCCACCGCAGCGAACATCTCGTCGGCCGGGGTGGACCCGTCCTCGTGTCCGAGGGCGGCGGCGATCCCCGCGCTGGGCGTCGCGAGCGCGGGGAAGCCGGCCTCGACGAACACCCGGGCGCTCACCGCGTCCCAGGGGCCGGGCAGCACGAGAGGGTCGTCCGGGGCGGGGCGCCTGTGCAGCGCGCGGAAGACGTCCACCTTGCTCACCGGTGCTGCCCCGCCTCGTAGTGGCCCGGAGCCATGCGGCAGGTCACGCCGAACCGGTTCCACGCGTTGATCACCGTGATCGCGGCGATCAGCTGCGCCAGCTCGGGTTCCTCGAAGTGCTTGGCGGCGTGCTCGTACACCTCGTCCCGGACGAAACCGTCGGTCAGCACGGTGACCGCCTCGGTCAGCTCCAGGGCGGCGAGCTCCTTCTCCGTGTAGAAGTGCTTCGACTCCTCCCACGCGCCGAGCTGGACGATCCGCTCGACGCTCTCACCGGCCGCGAGCGCGTCCTTGGTGTGCATGTCCAGGCAGAACGCGCAGTGGTTGAGCTGTGAGGCGCGGATCTTCACCAGTTCCAGCAGCTTCGGGTCGAGGCCCCGCCGGGCGGCCGCGTCCAGGCGGACCATCGCCTTGTAGACCTCGGGGGTGTGCTGGGCCCAGCGCAGCCGGGCGGGCTGCTCGGGCGCGTATGCGGTGGCTTCCTGTGTCGTCATGCCTTCGACCCTAGAAGTGAGGCAGCCCAGCGGTATGGTCCATTCCCATGGCGAAATCCTGGGCCACTTTGGGCGTCGACCTGCATCTGGAGCCGACTGGTCCGGGGCTCCGCAGAGGTCTCACCGACGCCCTGCGCGAGGCCGTCCGCACCGGCCGGCTGGCCCCCGGCACCCGGCTGCCCTCCTCCCGCACCCTTGCCGCGGACCTGGGCATGGCCCGCAACACGGTCGCCGACGCCTACGCCGACCTGGTCGCGGAGGGCTGGCTGACGGCACGGCAGGGCTCGGGCACCCGGGTGTCCGAGCGGGCGGTGAGCCGGCCCGCCGCGTCGGCACCCCGCTCCCGCACCGTCGACCGCCCCGCCTACGACCTGATCCCCGGCACCCCCGACCTGGCCTTCTTCCCCCGCGCCCCGTGGCTCAAGGCCGCCCGCCGCGCCCTCACCGCGGCCCCGTACCAGGCCCTCGACTACGGCGACCCACGCGGCCGCATCGAACTGCGCACCGCCCTCGCCGACTACCTCGCCCGCGCCCGGGGCGTGCGCACCGACCCCGAACGCATCCTGGTGTGCGCGGGCATCTCGCACGGCCTGCGCATCCTCGGCGCGGTACTGCGGGAGCGCGGCGCGAGGACGGTCGCGGTGGAGTCGTACGGCCTGTACGTGCACTGGGACCTGCTGGCTCAGGCCGGTCTGCGGACGGTCCCGCTGCCGTTCGACGAACGGGGCACCAACCCGGGGGAGCTGACGGACGAGGACGCGGTCCTGCTCACCCCCGCCCACCAGTTCCCGATGGGCGGCACCCTGCACCGCGACCGGCGCGCCGCCGCCGTCGACTGGGCGCGGCGCACCGGCGGCCTGCTCGTCGAGGACGACTACGACGGCGAGTTCCGCTACGACCGCCAGCCCGTCGGCGCCCTCCAGGGCCTGGACCCGGACCACGTCGTCTACGCGGGCACGGCCAGCAAGTCCCTCGCCCCCGGCCTCAGACTGGCCTGGCTGGTCCTGCCGCCGGACCTCGCCCGGGAGGCGGCGAAGGCCAAGGGGCACATCGACTCCTGCGGGGCCCTGGACCAGCTGACGCTCGCCGAGTTCCTGACCTCCGGTGCCTACGACCGCCATGTGCGCGCCGCCCGGCTGCGCTACCGCCGCCGCCGGGACGCGCTCGTCGCGGAACTCGCGCGCAGGGCCCCGCAGGTCAGCGCCACGGGCATCGCGGCGGGCCTGCACGTGGTGCTGCGGCTGCCGCCGGGCACCGAGCAGGCGACGCTACGGGCAGCGGCCTGGCAGGGCCTCGCGGTACACGGGCTGCACCGCTACCGGCACCCCGAAGCGACCGTGGAACCGCACGACGCGCTGGTGGTGGGGTACGGGACCCCGCCGGACAGCGCATGGGCGGGCACCCTGGACGCGCTGTGCGCGGCACTCCCGGAATCGGCAGAGCCGTAATCGCACTGTTCTGCGCGGACTTTCGCTCAGGCCGTTTCCGCGGTCGTGGCGTCCGTGGTCGGCGCCTCCCCGAACCGCGCCAGCGCCAGCGCCGCCGCGACCGCGACCAGGAACCCCAGCACCGCAAGCCAGGCCAGCCCGTCCCGGGTACGGTCCCCGAGCCACACCACACCCACCGCCGCCGGCCCGATCGTCTCGCCGATCACCAGTCCGGCGGTGGCGGTGGTCACCGAGCCGCGCTGCAAGGCCGACGTCAGCAGCAGGAAGGCCGCGCCCCCGCCGATGAGGAGGGCGTATGTCGCCGGGTTGGTCAGCAGTTCCGATGGCGCGAGCGAGTCGATCAGCCGCACCGACACCTCCACCACCCCGAACCCGAACCCGGCTCCCAGGCCGAGCACCAGAGCCCGCCCCCGCCCGGACCACCACCCCCCGAACAACCCGAGCAGCAGCACCACGACGGCGATCGCGAGCATCGCGTACTTCAGCGCCGTCGACCCGTCGCGATTCCCCTCGGCCCCGGACGCCAGCCCCAGCATGGCGAGCCCGGCGCACACCACCCCGACCGCACCCCACTCCGTCCCGCTCAGCCGCACCTGCAGCAGTCGCGCCGCGACCACCCCGGTCACCGCCAGGCTGGACGCGAGCGCCGCGGCGACCGCGTAGATCGGGATCGACCGCAGGGCGGCGATCTGAAAGAGGAACCCCAGCCCGTCCAGCGCCAGCCCGGCCAGATACCGCCACTGCCTGAGGGCCCGCAGCAGCAGCGCCGCCTCCCCGCCCCCACCCGTACCGGCCGACCGCGTGGCAACCGCCTGCAAAACCGTCGCGGTACCGAAGCAGACCGCCGCGCCCAGCGCGCACACCATCCCAAAGATCACAAAGTGACTGTAGGGGAGACGCACAGGAAGCGGCGATGCCCCGGCATCCGCTCGCACCGATCTAATGCTTCACATACCTACGCAAGGTCCCAGAACGCCACCGTTTCATCGCCCCCGTCGAGCCGCTCAGATCCCGAGCACCGCCCGCAACTGCGCGAGCCCCCAGTCCAGGTCCTCCTTCGCGATCACCAACGGCGGCGCGATCCGCACCGTCGGCCCATGGGTGTCCTTCACCAGCACCCCGCGCTCCATCAGCTTCTCGGACACCTCCCGCCCGGTGCCGTACCGCGGCGCGATGTCGATGCCCGCCCACAGCCCCCGCCCGCGCACCGCCCGCACCCGGCCCGTGCCGGTCAACGCCCCCAGTTCCCGGTGCAGATGACCGCCCAGCTCCGCGGACCGCGCCTGGAACTCGCCCGTCCGCAGCATCGCGATCACCTCCAGCGCCACCGCACAGGCCAGCGGATTCCCGCCGAACGTCGAACCGTGCTCACCGGGCCGGAACACTCCGAGCACCTCGGCCGACGACACCACCGCCGACACCGGCACGATCCCGCCGCCCAGCGCCTTGCCGAGCACATACACATCCGGCACCACGCCCTCGTGCTCGCACGCGAAGGTCTTTCCGGTCCGGCCGAGGCCCGACTGGATCTCGTCCGCCACGAACAGCACGTTCCGTTCGCGCGTCAGCTCCCGCACCGCGGGCAGATAGCCGGCGGGCGGCACCAGCACCCCCGCCTCGCCCTGGATCGGCTCCAGCAGCACCGCCACCGTGTTCTCCGTGACCGCCGACCGCATCGCCGTCAGATCCCCGTACGGCACGATCTCGAAGCCCGGCGTGTACGGACCGAAGTCCGCCCGGGCCTCCGGGTCGGTGGAGAAGCTGACGAGGGTCGTCGTGCGGCCGTGGAAGTTGTTGCCCGCGACCACGATCTTCGCCATCTCCGCGGGCACGCCCTTGACCCGGTAGCCCCATTTCCGGGCCGTCTTCACGGCCGTCTCCACCGCTTCCGCGCCGGTGTTCATCGGCAGTACCAGCTCCATACCGCACAGCTCGGCGAGTTCGGAGCAGAAGGCCGCGAACCGGTCGTGATGAAACGCCCTCGACGTCAGCGTCACCCGCTCCAGCTGCGCCTTCGCCGCCTCCACCAGCCGCCGGTTGCGATGCCCGAAGTTGAGTGCCGAGTAACCGGCCAGCAGGTCCAGATACCGCCTCCCCTCCACATCCGTCATCCACGCCCCGTCCGCGGAGGCGACGACCACGGGCAGCGGGTGGTAGTTGTGCGCGCTGTGCGCGTCGGCGGCGGCGATGAGCGCGTCCGTCGTGGTCACGGGACCTCCCGGTGGTGTGGCGGTTGCAGCGGCCCCCTCTTCCTATGGTCGCTCGCATGGTGGACGCGGGACCTGCGCTCTCCGGCGTGGCCGGTAGGCTGATCGACGGGTCGTGACTGGCGCGCAAGGATGGGACGGACCATCGGGGAGCGACCCATGCGTGACCGAGTGCCGTGCGCCTGGGCCAGACCGAGAACCGTGACCGCTTGCACGCCACGCCACCCGGAGGCCGACGACATGTCAGAGCAGCAGCCCCTCTCCACCGAGTCCACCGCCTTCCGTGCCGCCCTCGACGTGATCCGCGCCGTCGAGCCGCGCGTCGCCGACGCCATCGGCCAGGAGGTCCACGACCAGCGCGAGATGCTCAAGCTGATCGCCTCCGAGAACTACGCCTCCCCGGCCACCCTCCTCGCGATGGGCAACTGGTTCAGCGACAAGTACGCCGAGGGCACCATCGGCCGCCGCTTCTACGCAGGCTGCCGCAACGTCGACACCGTCGAGTCGCTCGCCGCCGAACACGCCAAGGAGCTCTTCGGCGCCCGCCACGCCTACGTCCAGCCGCACTCCGGCATCGACGCCAACCTCGTCGCCTTCTGGTCCGTCCTCGCCGACCGCGTCGAGGCCCCCTTCCTGGAGAAGACGGGCGCCCGCCAGGTCAACGACCTCACCGAGGCCGACTGGGCCGAACTCCGCCAGGCCTTCGGCAACCAGCGCATGCTCGGCATGTCCCTGGACGCCGGCGGACACCTCACCCACGGCTTCCGCCCGAACATCTCCGGCAAGATGTTCGACCAGCGCTCCTACGGCACCGACCCCGCCACCGGCCTCATCGACTACGAGGCCCTGCGCGTCTCGGCCCGCGAGTTCAAGCCGCTGATCATCGTCGCCGGCTACTCCGCCTACCCGCGGCTGGTGAACTTCCGCATCATGCGGGAGATCGCCGACGAGGTCGGGGCGACCCTGATGGTGGACATGGCGCACTTCGCCGGCCTGGTCGCGGGCAAGGTGCTGACCGGCGACTTCGACCCGGTCCCGCACGCCCAGATCGTCACCACCACCACCCACAAGTCGCTGCGCGGCCCGCGCGGCGGCATGGTCCTGTGCGACGACTCCCTCAAGGACCAGGTCGACCGCGGCTGCCCGATGGTCCTCGGCGGCCCGCTCCCGCACGTCATGGCCGCCAAGGCGGTCGCCTTCGCCGAGGCGCGTCAGCCCTCGTTCCGGGACTACGCCCAGCGCATCGTCGACAACTCCCGCGCGCTGGCGGAGGGCCTGATCCGCCGCGGCGCCACCCTCGTCACCGGTGGCACGGACAACCACCTCAACCTCATCGACGTGGCCACCTCCTACGGCCTGACCGGCCGCCAGGCCGAGGCGGCCCTGCTCGACTCGGGCATCGTCACCAACCGCAACGCCATCCCCGCCGACCCCAACGGCGCCTGGTACACCTCCGGCATCCGCATCGGCACCCCCGCCCTGACCACGCGCGGCCTGGGCACCGCCGAGATGGACGAGGTCGCGGGCCTGATCGACCGCGTCCTCACCACCGCCGAGCCGGGCACCACCAAGTCGGGCGCCCCGTCCAAGGCGCAGCACGTCCTCGACCCGAAGATCGCCGACGAGATCTCCCGCCGCGCCACCGACCTCGTGGCCGGCTTCCCGCTGTACCCGGAGATCGACCTGGGCTGACCAGCGCCCTCTCTTGAGTTGTCAAAGATCGATGGCGTTCGGAGATCGGTGAGGCTCAGCGACCGGTGACGCTCAGAGCTCGATGAGTTCCTGGCGTGGTTCCTCCCGCGGCGGTCCGGCACCCTGCCGGGCCGCCGCGCGGCGTATCAGCAGCGCCCCGCCCGCCCCGACCACGAGCCCAAGAGCCGCCCCGGGCACCGCCCACCGGACACCGCTCCGTGCGGCCCCCTGCCCGGCGGCCCCGTCACCGCCGGTGCCGCTCCCGCCGGGCCCGGCCGCCCCGTCGCCCAGGCCGCTCAGCACTTTCGCCTGCTCCAGCTGCACAAACACCGAGCGGGGTGCCCGATGCCAGCGGATGTCGTCGTCCTGCACGGCCGGTGCGGGATCGGTGCGTATCCAGGGCGTGCCGTCCGCCGCCACGAACAGCTGGTCCTGGCGCTCGACGGCCACGTCACCGCCCGGCGGACGCGTCGTCTGCGGCCAGCCCCCGACGCCCGTCAGCCCCCAGACCACCGTGAAGGCCACCGGTGGATGGCGCCCCTCGACCCAGGCGTCCGGCACCCGCTCCGTCCCCGCGTAGGTGGGCCGTAACAGCTGCCGCAGCCGGGCGAAGGCCGGCTCGCCGGACCGCAGCACCGTCGTCCGCCCGGTGCCGCCCGCGACGATCATCGCCAGGTCGGGGACGTCCCGGACCTGTGCCTGGGCCGCCGCGCCCGCCCCGCCGGATGCCGCGGCCAGCGGCATTCCGCACAGGGCCACCGCCACCACCGCCGTGAAGAGAGCGGCGACCCGCACCCTCGCCCGACTGTCCCGCCACCCATGCATCAAGTCCCCCCAGCGGTCGGTGTCGTACGGCTCTTCTCCGAGCCGCCTGTCACTTCTGGTACACCGCCCGAACCGTCGGGGTTCCCACCCCGACCGCGCTATTTCGAGGGTTTCTCCAGCGACTTAGCGATCTCCACGGCCCGGTGCTCGGACGCCACGCCCTCCAACCGGAGTGTCACGGCCCCCGCCCCGGTCCGGTGGGTCCACAGCAGCGTCGGCCCCGCGGTCCGCTCCCGGCGGGTGAAGCGGTTCCCCTCGGTGTCGACCAGCCAGAAGCTCAGCAGATGGGGGCGGGGGAACCACAGCGCGTAGTCGCGCACACCGTCCGCCGAGGACTCCTCGCCCAGCTCGATCCACTCCGGCGCCTCGCGCAGGACCTTGGTGAAGCCGACGTCCAGCCGCTCCGGGAACTCGTCCAGCCGTACCGTGCGCCCGCCCTCCCGCCAGCACAGGCTCACCAGGAACCGACCGTGTGGCTCGCTCGCTACCGCCGCTGTGTCCGGCATGCCGAGCGCGCCCGGCAGCAGCGGCTCGAAACCGGCCCGGTGCCCGGCCTGTCCGAGCGACACCGATGTGCCGCAGCCCGGCACCGAGGCGCCCGGCGAGGGCACCGCCGACGGGTCGTACCGCACCTGGACCCCGCCGAAGCCGAACCAGTCGAAGACCGCGGCCCGCACCGGGGGCGTGAGCACGAGGACCGTCAGCAGACCGCACAGGACCGTGGTCAGCGTGCGCCACCGCAGCCGGGTCCAGCGGCGGACCGCGCCCAGTCGCTCGCGGGCGCCCCGGGGCTCGGCCACCGGGACCGGCACATGCTCGGCCAGTATCTGCCCCAGCACCCGCTCGACCATCGTCTCGGTGCCGTGAGAACGGCCGTCGGCGTCGCTCCCGGGCGCGTCCAGCGACCGGCCGAGCGCCCGCAGCTCCTCCGGCAGCCGGGAAGGGCTCATCTCGCGCTTCCTTCCGCGGTCACGCCCCCGCGGTCCCCCGCCGTCGTACGCACCCCGTCCCTCACTCACGCTCATCACCCCCTTCCCGAGGCCCGAAATCCGGCAGCAGTCGGCCCAGCTTGCGCAGGGCGCGGTTCAGGCGGGACTTGACCGTGCCGCGAGGCCAGCCCAGGGCCTGGGCCGTCTCGGACTCGTCCATCTCCAGGAGATAGCGGTAGGTGACGACCAGGCGGTGCTCCTCGCTCAGCTTCTCCAGCGCGGACAGCAGCGCCGCACGGCGCTCCGCCTCCAGCGTCGCCACCGCCGGGTCCGCCGACTCCGGTATCAGCGGCTCCGCCTCACCGAGGGCCGCCTCCCGGCCGGCGAGCGTGCGCTGCCGGGCCGCCGTGCGCACTGTGTTCCTCGTCTCATTGGCGACGATCGACAGCAGCCACGGCTTGAAGGCGGCGCCGTCCCGGAACCTGCCCAGCGCGCAGTACGCCTTGACGAAGGCCTGCTGCACCACGTCCTCCGCGTCCGCACCCGCCCCGAGCGCCGCGGCCGCCCTGAGCGCGATGCCCGTATGGGCCCGCACCAGCTGCGCATACGCCTCCGGCTCCCCGGCGCGTACGCGTGCGATCACCGCGGCCTCATCGACGATGCGGCCCCCCTCCCGCGTCCTCACACCCTTGTTACACCGCAGCAGACGGATCGGTTCCCATCTGTTTCCGACCAGTTCCGGATCGACTCGACAGACCTGAGAGAATGGTGAACATGGCCTCTGACCGTCCCCGCGTGCTCTCCGGAATCCAGCCCACCGCAGGCTCGTTCCACCTCGGCAACTACCTCGGCGCCGTCCGCCAGTGGGTGGCCCTGCAGGAGTCCCACGACGCGTTCTACATGGTCGTCGACCTGCACGCGATCACCGTTCCGCAGGACCCGGCGGAGCTGCGCGCCAACACCCGGCTCGCCGCCGCCCAGCTGCTCGCGGCCGGACTCGACCCCGAGCGCTGCACGCTCTTCGTCCAGAGCCATGTGCCCGAGCACGCCCAGCTGGCCTGGGTCATGAACTGCTTCACCGGCTTCGGCGAGGCCTCCCGCATGACCCAGTTCAAGGACAAGTCCGCCAGGCAGGGCGCCGAACGCGCCTCCGTCGGACTGTTCACGTACCCGATCCTCCAGGTCGCCGACATCCTGCTCTACCAGGCCAACGAGGTCCCGGTCGGTGAGGACCAGCGCCAGCACGTCGAGCTCACCCGCGACCTCGCCACGCGCTTCAACGGCCGCTTCGGCGAGACCTTCACCATCCCGAAGCCGTACATCCTGAAGGAGACGGCGAAGATCTACGACCTGCAGGACCCGTCGATCAAGATGAGCAAGTCGGCGTCCACGCCGAAGGGCCTCATCAATCTCCTCGACGACCCCAAGGCCACCGCCAAGAAGGTCAAGAGCGCCGTCACCGACACCGACACCGTCATCCGCTACGACGCCGAGAACAAGCCCGGCGTCAGCAACCTGCTCACCATCTACTCCACCCTCACCGGCAAGACGATCGCCGAGCTGGAGCAGGAGTACGAGGGCAAGATGTACGGCGCGCTCAAGACGGACCTCGCCGAGGTCATGGTCGAGTTCGTGACGCCCTTCCGGGAGCGCACCCAGCAGTACCTGGACGACTCGGAGACGCTGGACTCGATCCTGGCCAAGGGTGCCGAGAAGGCCCGCGCCGTCGCCGCGGAGACCCTCTCCCAGGCGTACGACAAGGTGGGCTTCCTGCCCGCCAAGCACTGACGCACCCCGGCGCACGTATGTGCCACCCGGCAGAGCGCTGCACATCACTACGGTTGCGCCTGCCCGCGACCCAGCCGTGGCCGTACAGTCGATAGCCGACGGCTGAGAACAAAACCGTCACGACGACAGGAGACGACGTGGGGACCGTAACGATCGGCGTGTCGATCGCGGTCCCGGAGCCACACGGCAGCCTGCTCCAACAGCTGCGCGCGGGCTTCGGCGACGCCGCTGCTCACGGCATCCCCACGCACGTCACCCTGCTGCCGCCGACCGAGGTCGACGGCAGTGACCTGCCGGCCGTGGAGGCGCACCTGGCCGAGGTCGCCGCGACCGGCCGGCCGTTCCCGATGCGGCTGTCCGGCACCGGCACCTTCCGGCCCCTGTCACCCGTCGTCTACGTGCGGATCGCCGAGGGCGCCGAGGCCTGCACCCAGCTGCAGAAGCAGCTCCGCGACCCGGCCGGCCCCGTACCGCGGGAACTGCAGTTCCCGTACCACCCGCATGTCACGGTCGCGCACGGCATCGACGACGAGGCGATGGACCGCGCCTTCGAGGAGCTCGCCGACTACGAGGCCGACTGGCCGTGCACCGGCTTCGCCCTGTACGAGCAGGGCGCGGACGGCGTGTGGCGCAAGCTGCGGGAGTACCCCTTCGGCGGGCTGGTGGTGCCGCCGCAGGCCGGGCACGTGGAGCGCGGCTCCCTGCCGGCCCGCTGACGCCGGGCGGCTACAGGGGCAGTCGGCGGAACAGCCCGCGCGGCATGTGCCGCAGCACCGACATCACCACGCGCAGCGTGCCGGGCACCCATACCGTCTCCGAGCGCCGCCGCAGCCCCAGTTCGACGGCCGTCGCGACCGCCTCCGGAGTCGTCGTGAGTGGTGTCTTTGCGAGGCCGGCGGTCATCTTCGACCGTACGAAGCCGGGGCGTACGACCATGACGTGCACGCCGGTGCCGTGCAGCGCGTCGCCCAGGCCCTGCGTGAAGACGTCCAGGCCGGCCTTGCTGGAGCCGTAGATGAAGTCGCTGCGGCGGGCCCGCTCGCCGGCGGCCGAGGAGAGCACCACCAGCGAGCCGTGGCCCTGCGTCTGCAGCGCGCGGGCGCTCACCAGGGCCGCCGACACCGCGCCCGTGTAGTTGGTCTGTGCGACGCGCACCGCCCGGGCCGGTTCGCGTTCGTCGCGCGCCTGGTCGCCGAGGATCCCGAAGGCCAGCAGCACCATGTCGACGTCGCTCTCCGCGAAGACCTTGCCCAGGGCGGTCTCGTGGGCGTCGGGGTCGAGCGCGTCGAAGGAGACGGTGTGCACATCGGCACCGTGGCCGCGCAGTTGCTCCGCGGCCTGCTCCAGGGCGGGCGAGGGACGTCCCGCGAGCCACACCGTCCGGGTGCGGCGCGCGACGAGACGGCGGGCCGTGGCGAGCGCGATCTCGGACGTACCGCCGAGGACGAGCAGGGACTGGGGGAGGCCGAAGGCGTCCTTCACGACAGCAGCTCCTAGGTGGCCGGAGGGCGAGGTGGCGGGATGGGATCGGTCGTGCTGTTTCTCTCGGGTGGCGTCCCGGGCCCTCGGTCGACGTGGCGCATGGTGAGAGGGCGAGGCGGTGGGAGAGGCCGGTCGTGGTGTAGTTCTCGGGTGGCGTCCCCGGACCCCGGGGCGGCGCGGGGCAT
>NZ_JBITLY010000005.1:238777-530363 GCF_044465725.1 Streptomyces sp. NPDC049541
GCATCGTCGCAGGACGAGGCGGTGGGAGAGGTCGGTCGTGTTGCATCTCCGGGGGCGAGCCCGGGCCCCGGCCGATGCGGCGCATGGTCACAGGGCGAGGCGGTGGGAGAGGCCGGTCGTGGTGTAGTTCTCGGGTGGCGTCCCCGGACCCCGGGGCGCGCGGGGCATCGTCGCAGGACGAGGCGGTGGGAGAGGTCGGTCGTGTTGCATCTCCGGGGGCGAGCCCGGGCCCCGGCCGATGCGGCGCATGGTCACAGGGCAAGGCGGCGGGACAGGTCGGATGTGAACACGCCGCGCGGGTCCAGTTCCGTGCGCAGGGACCGGAAGTCGTCGAGGCGCGGGTACATCGCGGTGAGGAGTTCGGGGCGCAGCCGGGAGTCCTTGGCGAGGCATACGCGGCCGCCGGCGGTGGCCACCTCCTCGTCGAGTTCGTCGAGGAGGGCGCCGAGCCCGGGCAGGCCCGCCGGGAGGTCCACGGCGAGCGTCCAGCCGGGTACGGGGAACGAGAGCCACCCCGGGGCGGCCTCCCCGAAGCGCTTGAGGACGGCCCACAAGGCCGGGCAGCGCTGCTCGGAGATGCGCCGCACGATCCGGTGCAGGGCGTCCTCCTGGCCGCGTCCGACGGCGAACTGGTAGTGCACGAGCCCGCGGCCGTAGACGCGGTTCCGGTGCGGCACGCCGTCCAGCGGGTGCAAGAAGGCGGAGATCCGCCGCAGTCGGCCGGTACGCGCGCGTGGCGCCGTCCGGTACCGGACCTCGTTGAAGAGGCCCACGGTGGTGCGGCCGAGCAGGCCCTCCGGGAGGAAGGCGGGGGCCGGTGGGAACCGCTGGGCGCGGAACGCCGGTGGCGCTCCACGCACGCGTGCGGGCAGCGCGTCGAGCGGGGCGTGGTCGGCGCGGGTGAGGACCGCGCGTCCGGTCGCCGCGCCGCGGGCCAGCAGATCGATCCACGCCACCGAGTAGCGGTGGCGGTGGTCGGTGGCCGTCAGACGCGCCATCAGGTCATCGAGATCCGCGGCCCGATCCGTGTCCACCGACATCAGGGAGGTCTCGACCGGCAGCAGCCGGAAGGTGGCCGTGAGGATCACACCGGTCAGGCCCATGCCGCCGGTGGTGGCGTCGAACAGGGGCGTGCCGCGGCTCACCGTGCGGACACCGCCGTCGGCGGTGAGGAGTTCCAGCGACAGCACGTGCCGGGAGAAGGAGCCGGAGACGTGGTGGTTCGGGCCGTGGACGTCCGCACCGATCGCGCCGCCGACCGTCACATGGCGCGTGCCGGGCAGCACCGGCACGAACCAGCCCAGCGGCAGCAGTACCTCCATCAGCCGGTGCAGCGAGACGCCCGCGTCGCACAGCACGGTGCCGCCGTCGGCGTCGATCGCGTGGATGCGGTCCAGGCCCGTCATGTCGAGCACCGCACCGCCTGCGTTCTGCGCCGCATCGCCGTACGCCCGTCCAAGCCCCCTGGGGATGCCGCCGCGGACCCCGCAGCCCCGGACGGCGGCCGCGGCCTCCTCGTACGACCGTGGGCGGATCAGACGGGCCGCGGTGGGAGCGGTGCGGCCCCAGCCGGTGACGGTGACGGGAGCGGTGTCGGCGGACATATCGGTGACCGTATCGCCCGTATATGACCGTCCAGCAGTGAAACAGGACGCCTATGACCGGAATGGGGGATTAATGGGATGTCGCCTCCTGGTGCAATGAGGCGCCCCCGGAGTCCCCGCGCCGACCGCCGCGCAGCACAGTGCCCGGTTTTCGGGGTACTCGCACATTGGTCTTCCACACCTGGGGGAGAGTCTGATCATGGACTGGCTGAAGAAGCTCCCCGTCGTAGGGCCGCTGCTGGCGCGCCTCATGCTCACGCACGCCTGGCGGTCGTTCGAACGACTGGACAGGGTGAAGTGGACCCGGCTGGCCGCCGCGATGACCTTCACCAGCTTCGTCGCCCTGTTCCCGCTGCTCACCGTGGCCGCCGCGATCGCCGCGGCCACACTCAGCACGCAACAGCAGAGCGACCTGCAGAACAGGCTCGCCGAGCAGGTGCCCGGCATCTCCGACCAGCTCGACATCCAGAACCTGGTCCAGAACGCCGGCACCATCGGCCTCATCGCGGGCGCCGCCCTGCTGTTCACCGGCATCGGCTGGGCCGGTTCGATGCGCGAGTGCCTGCGCGCGGTGTGGGAGCTGCCCGAAGAGGAGGAGAACCCCTTCCTGCGCAAGGCCAAGGACCTGGGCATCCTCGTCGGTCTCGGCGGCGCCGTCCTCGTCACGATCGCCGCCTCCGCCGTCGCCTCCGCGATGGTCGGCTGGATCACCCGGCAGCTCGACATCGACAACGGAGGTTGGGGCGGGGTCCTGCTCTACATCGCGGCATTCGCCGTCGCCGTGTTCGCCGACTTCCTGCTGCTCCTGTACGTCCTCACGCTGCTGCCCGGCGTCGAACCGCGGCGCCGCCGCCTGGTCGTCGCGGCGCTGACCGGCGCCGTCGGCTTCGAACTGCTGAAGACGCTGCTGAGCGGCTATCTGCAGGGCGTGGCCGCGAAGAGCATGTACGGCGCGTTCGGCGTCCCCGTGGCCCTGCTGCTGTGGATCAACTTCACGGCGAAGCTGGTCCTGTTCTGCGCCGCGTGGACGGCGACGCCGAGCGAGCAGCACGCACAGGACCAGGAGGAGGGGCAGGACGAGCCGGAGGAACAGAAGGAGGGCGCCGGGGCGGACCTCACGGACGGGACGACCGGCGACGTACCAGATCGGGCAGCGGCCAGCGGCGGTTGACCAGGAACGCGGCCGCCGCGAGCAGCACCAGCACCCCACCGCTTATGGCGAAGGCGACCCCCATGCCACCGGAGCGGCCCGCGGCCGAGGCGCTCGCCACCGGCGAACCGGACGCCTTGCCGGCGGCCCCGCCCGCCTGGCCCGCCGACCCGTTCCCCCCGGACTGTCCGCCCGACTGCGCGGCGCTCTTCGGCGCCACCAGCTCACCCACGGGGCGGACCTTCCCGGCCGCCTGGAAACCCCAGTCGAAGAGCCTGGCGGTCTCCTTGTAGACCTCGTTGTGCTCCTTCTTCTCCGGGTTCATCGCGGTGACGAGGAGCACCCTGCCGTTGCGCTCGGCGACCCCGGTGAAGGTCGCGCCGGCGTTCGTCGTGTTGCCGTTCTTGACGCCCGCGATGCCCTGGTAGACGGAGACGTCGGAGTCGCCGGTCAGCAGCCGGTTGGTGTTCTGGATCTCGAAGGACCCGCGGACCGACTTGCCCTTCTTCTCCTTCGTGTCGCCGGGGAAGCTCGCGCGCACCGTCGAGCAGTACTCGCGGAAGTCCTTCTTCTGCAGCCCGGAGCGGGCGAACAGCGTCAGGTCGTACGCGGACGAGACCTGCCCCGGTGCGTCGTACCCGTCCGGCGTGACCACATGGGTGTCGAGGGCCTGGAGCTCCTCGGCGTGCTCGTTCATCTCCTCGACGGTGGTCTCGACGCCGCCGTTCATCGCCGAAAGGACGTGCACCGCGTCGTTGCCCGAGCGCAGGAAGACGCCCAGCCACAGGTCGCGCACGGTGTACGTCTCGCCCTCCTTTATCCCGACCATGCTGGAACCGGCGCCCATGCCGGCCAGGTCGGAGGGTGCCACCTCGTGCTCCTGGGTCTTCGGGAACTTCGGCAGCACCGTGTCCGCGAACAGCATCTTCATCGTGCTGGCCGGGGGCAGCCGCCAGTGTGCGTTGTGCGCGGCGAGCACCTCGCCCGACTCGGCGTCGGCGACGATCCAGGAGCGCGCGGTGATGTCCTTGGGGAGAACGGGCGCGCCGCTGCCCAGATCGACCTGTGTGCCCGGCTGCCCGAGACGGGCGCCGCCCACGGACGACATGTCCGCCGGGGGAGTGGCCGTCGGACTCGGCGAGGGTTTCGGGGCCGCGAAGGCGACGGGCGAGGTCAGCGCGATCGAGGACAGGACGGCGGAGGTGACCAGCAGGGATCGCCTGAGGGTCTTCTGGGGAGCGGACACGGACGAGAAAGTACATGCCACGGGCCGTGAAGTCCCGCCTCCCACCCCACCCCGGACACGGAACGGAAGAGGCGGCGGCGATACTGAACGCATGAAGCTCAGCCGCCCGGTCTCCTGGTTCCTGCTCGCCTTCGGGGTGTGGTCCTGGGTCATCTGGGTCACTTTCGTCAAAAATCTCATCAAGGACGGCAGCGGGCTCGCGTTCCATGACGGTCACCCGACGGCGTACTTCTGGGTGCATCTCACGCTCGCCGTCGTCTCCTTCGTATTGGGGACGGTCATCGGGGGCATCGGGTTGCGCGGACTGCGCGCTTTGCGCCAGACCTCATAGCTGCGGGCAAATACACACAAACGGCAGAACCGGCAACGGGGGTCACGGCACGATGGTCGTCGTCTTCGGGGTATTCGGACTCCTCGCGGTCGCCGTTCTCGTCGCCGGCAACTGGTACCTGTGGCGCCGGCTGTTCCGCGACCCGACCCGGGGCCCTGGCCTCGCGCGCCGCGCGGGTGCGGCGGGCATCGCGGCCGGCTGGGTGCTGGCCGTCGGAGCCGTCGTCGGCGAGCGGGCGGGCGCGCCCTTCTGGCTCCAGCAGGTCCTGGCCTGGCCGGGCTTCCTCTGGCTCGCGCTGTCGGTCTACCTGCTGCTCGGCGTCGTGGCGGGCGAGGTGGTACGGCCCCTGCTGCGCCGCCTGCTGGAACGGCGGGCGCGCGCCACGGCGGCCGTACCGCAGCCCCAGTCGGTACCGGCGGGGCCCCCGCAGGCACCGGAGGCCGAGCCCGAACCCGCGCCGCTCCCGGAGCCGTCGCGCCGTCTCTTCGTCTCCCGTGTCGTCGCAGGAGCCGCGGCCGCCGCAGCCGTGGGAACGGTCGGCTACGGCACGTACGGCGTGCTGCGCGGCCCCGCTGTGAAGCGCGTCACCGTGCCGCTGGCCAAACTCCCGCGCGCGGCCCACGGTTACCGCATCGCCGTGGTCAGCGACATCCACCTGGGTCCGGTCCTCGGCCGCGGCTTCGCGCAGAAGGTCGTCGACACCGTCAACGCCACCCAGCCGGACATCGTCGCGGTCGTCGGCGACCTGGTGGACGGCAGCGTGCAGAACCTGGGCCCCGCGGCGGCACCGCTGTCGCAGCTCAAGGCGCCCTCCTACTTCGTCACCGGCAACCACGAGTACTTCTCCGGCGCCGCTCAGTGGGTGGAGGAGGTACGGCGGCTCGGGCTGCACCCGCTGGAGAACGCCCGCACCGAGCTGCCCTGGTTCGACCTCGCGGGCGTCAACGACATCGCGGGCAAGAGCGAGGGCCAGGGCCCCGACTTCACCAAGGCGCTCGGCGACCGGGACACGGCACGCGCGTGCGTGCTCCTCGCCCACCAGCCGGTCCAGATCCACGACGCCGTCAAGCACGGCGTCGACCTCCAGCTCTCCGGCCACACCCACGGCGGTCAGCTCTGGCCCGGCAACTTCATCGCGGCCGCCGCGAACCCGACCGTCGCGGGCCTTGAGCGCTACGGCGACACCCAGCTCTACGTCAGCCGGGGTGCGGGCGCCTGGGGGCCGCCCACGCGCGTGGGCGCACCCTCGGACATCACCGTGATCGAACTGGCCTCGACACGGGCCTGACCGAAACCGTTTGCCGCACACCCTGTGAGAGCGCTGTGAAACCTCCCCGAAACCCCTTGCGGTAATGGCTTTCTCAACTCGCGAAATCCCTCTTCCCCCGGCTGAAAAACCTGTGATTAGGTGAGCCGCGCCACCAGGGGAGTGGCATGTGGGGTGGGGCCCGTCGGGCCCCGGGGAGGGCAACCGATGCGCTCGGTTCGCATGCGGATTCTCGCGACACTGCTGGTACTGGCGGGCGTGGGGGTCGGCGGCTGGCAGCTGCTGCCGTCGCAGGAGAACACCGACAGGACCATCGAGGTCGGCACGACGGACGAGGTCACCTCGCTCGATCCGGCCGGCGCCTACGACGCGGGGTCCTGGGCCTTGTTCAGCAACGTTTTCCAGTCACTGCTGACCTTCGAGCCGGGCGGCGCCTCACCGGTGCCCGACGCGGCCCGCAGCTGCGACTTCGTGGGCAGTCAGCTGACGACCTACCGCTGCACCCTGCGTACGGGACTTGCCTTCCCCAGCGGTCGCACGATGACCGCCGAGGACGTCAAGTACTCCTTCGACCGGGTCAAGGCGATCAAGTCCGACGTCGGTCCGTCCTCGCTGCTCAGCACGCTCCGCTCGGTCGACGCGAACGGCCTGACGGTCACCTTCCATCTGTCCTCGCCCGACGCCACCTTCCCGTTCAAGGTGGCCACCGGGGCGGGCTCGATCGTCGACAGCCACAAGTACCCGAAGAACCACCTGCGCACCGACCCCGGCGCCGACGGCACCGGACCGTACGAGCTGACGTCGTACACAAAGGGAAAGAAGGCGGCTCTCACGCCGAACACGCACTACCAGGGCGCCGTCCAGAAGACGGGCCGGCCCGTCGACCTGCTCTACTACGCCGACTCGGACGCCCTCGACAAGGCCTGGAACGCGAAGAAGGTCGACGTCGCCACCCGCCAGCTGCCGCCCAAGGTGCTGTCCCGGCTCTCGGCGAGCGACCCGAACCAGCGACTGTCCGAGTCCGACAGCGCCGAGACCCGCAACCTGTACCTCAACACCCGCGCGAACGCGCCCCTGCACGACACCAGGGTCCGGCAGGCCATGGCATGGCTGATCGACCGCGAGGAGCTGGCCGCCACGGTCTACCAGGGGACCGTCGACCCGCTGTACTCGCTGATCCCGACGGGCATCACCGGCCACACCACCTCCTTCTTCGACGCCTACCCGAAGCAGGACCCGCAGAAGGCGAAGGCCCTGCTCACCGCGGCCGGTGTGACGACACCGGTCCGCTTCACCTACGGCTACGCCGAGAACCGCGGCTCCTCCGAGGCGGAGGCCCAGGCCATCAAGAAGCAGCTCGAATCGAGCGGCCTGTTCAAGGTGACCCTCAAGGGCTACGGGTGGACCTCCTTCCAGGAGGCCTGGGCCACCGGCAAGCTGGACGCGTACGCCGTCGGCTGGGTCGCCGACTACCCGGACCCGGACACCTTCGGCGCCCCGCTCGTCGGCACCAAGGGAACCATGAGCACCGGCTACAGCAACAAGGCCGTCGACCAGCTGATCCAGGCCAGCCAGCGGTACGCCGACCGCGGCGACGCCGCCTCCGACTTCAGCACGCTGCAGCGGGACGTCGCCCACGACGTGCCGGTCATCCCGCTGTGGCAGGGCAAGGAGTACGTCCTCAGCACCGAGGACGTCGGCGGCAGCCAGTATCTCGACGACGGCACCGGTGTGTTCCGGCTGTGGAGCCTGGGCTGGATCTGACGCTTCTCGCGGCGTTGACATGCGCCCCGGTGACGTCGGACGCTCACCTGACGCGGGACCATGTGGCGGAGGTGTGCGCGGGGTGAGGGGTGAACGTGTTGAGACGCAACTCCTTCCGGCTGCCCCGACATCCGGCGTCCGTCGGTCTGGCACGGCGCCGGGTGCGGGACCATCTGGCCGACTGGGGGCACGGTCCGGCCGATCCGGCGCTGGCGGACGCGGTGCTGCTGGTGTCCGAGCTGGCGACCAACGTCGTACGCCACGGACCGCTCCTCGAGCGGGAGTTCGAGGTGGCGGTGACCGCCCTCGCCGACGGCTCCTGCCTCATAGAGGTCTCAGACGAGGGCCGGCTGGAGCCCCGATCACGGCTGGTGGGCGAGTGGGAGGAGAGCGGCCGGGGCCTGCATCTGGTGGAGACCGTCGCGGCGGCCTGGGGGGTGTGGAACAGAGGGCACCACGGCAAGACGGTGTGGGCCCTCGTCATGACCGGCACCTGGGCACCGCCCGGGTAGTCACGGCCGTACCGCCGTCCGGGCCGGCAGGGTGACCGTCGCCCGCAAGCCCTCGCCCGGCGCCGTCTCCACCGTCACCTCACCGCCGTGCGCCTCCACCACCCCCTGCACGATCGCCAGGCCCAGCCCGCTGCCCGCGCCGCCGCCGGCCCGGAAGAAGCGGTCGAAGACCCGCGCCGCGTCCTGTGCGCACAGCCCCGGACCCTCGTCCGCGACACACAGCCGCACCACCCCGTCCTCGCGCTCCACCCCGAGCCGCACCGCCACGTCCGCCGGCGTGTGCGTGCGTACGTTGCCCACCAGGTTGCCCAGCACCTGTCTGAGCCCGGACTCGTCGGCGTGCACCAGTACGGCGCCGTCGGCCGCGACCTTGATGGGCCGGTCCGGCTGCTGCACCCGCAGGTCCTCGGCCGCGTCCCGCACCAGACGGCTCACGTCGACGTTCCTGAAGCGCAGCTCGGGCTGCTGGTCGAGGCGGGCCAGGGTGAGCAGTTCGTCGACGAGCCGCCCCATGCGGTCCGTCTCCGCCAGCACCCGCTCCCAGGCCCGCTTGCGCTCGTCCGGGTCGCTGAGCATGCCCTTGTCGTACAGCTGGAGATAGCCGCGTATCGCGGACAGCGGGGTGCGCAGTTCGTGCGAGGCGTCGGCGACGAAGCGGCGCAGCTGGGCCGCGCTGTCCTCGCGCGTGCGGTACGCCGACTCCACCTGGTGGAGCATGGAGTTGAGGGCGAGCCGCAGCTGTTCGACCTCCTGGGTCGGGTGGTGGCTGGAGGGCACGCGCCGGGTCAGGTCGCCCTCGGCTATCGCCGTCGACGTCTCCACCATGTCCTCCAGCGGCCGCATCCGCCGGCTGACGCTCATCATCGTGAGCCAGGCCAGCAGCACCAGCAGCAGCGAACCGATGGCGAGGTCCAGCTTGAGGGCCTTGAGCATGCCGTGGTGGAGGGCATCCGTGGAGGTGGCGAACAGGATGTACGTGCCGTCGGCGAGGCGGGTCGCGGTGGCGCGGTAGCGGGCGCCGTGCACCCGGATGTCGTGCGGGTCGGCGGCCGCGGCGAGGGCACGGGGATCGTCCACCGCGCTCGCGAGGGCGCGCTGGGTGTCCGTCGGGGCGAAGCGGGCCAGGGAGAGCGGCTTCCCGTGCGCGTCGACGGCGGTGAGGATCGAGTTCGGCCGGGCCTGTTCGTCGTGCTGCGGCAGGAACCGGTCGCGGACGATCGCCATCGCCCCCAGCGCGTCGATCTGCTCCATGGTGAGCGAACCGCCCAGCGACTGCCGGGTCTTGTTCAGCTGGGCGTCCACCTGGTTCAGCAGGTAGTACCGCATGCCCATCAGGCTGACCGCGGTCGCCGCGACGATGCCGAGGGCGAGCAGCGCGACGTTCGCCAGCGTCAGCTTGGCGCGCAGCGAATGGATGCCGCGCTCGCAGTGCGGCCACCGGATCCTCATGCCAGCCCGTATCCCACACCACGCCGCGTGGTGATCACCGGCGGGCCCAGCGCGTCCAGCTTGCGCCGCAGATAGCTGATGTAGGTCTCCACGACGGTCGACTCGGGCGGTGTGTGCTCGTACTGCCAGACATGGCGCAGGAGTTGCTCCTTGGGCACGATCCGGCCGCCGTTGCGCACCAGGAAGCGCAGCAGGGCGTACTCGGTGGGGGTGAGCTCGACGGAGCGGCCCGCGCGGTGGACGCTGTACGTCGTCTCGTCCAGCTCCAGGTCGCCGTAGCGCAGCGGGGGCCGCTGCGGCAGGACGTCCGCCGTGCGGGTGCGCCGCAGCACCGCGGTGATACGGGCGACGACCTCGTCGATGTTGAACGGCTTGGTGATGTAGTCGTCGCCGAAGCCGAGGGCGCCGACGATCTCGGCGGGGGAGTCCCGCGCGGTGAGGAAGACCAGCGCCAGGTCGGGCCGCCTGGCGCGCAGTTCGCGCCCGAGCGCCCGGCCGTCCCCGTCCGGGAGCATGACGTCGAGCAGCGCCGCGTCGGGCCGGGTGCGCTCGGCGAGCGCGAGGGCCTCGCGGACGGTGCCGGCGACCATCACCTCGAACCGGTGGTAGCGCAGGGCGATGGCGAGGACGTCCGCGATGCTCGGCTCGTCCTCCACCACCAGCACGGTGCCTGGAGCCGTCGTCATGACCCCAGTATCGGACGCCCCACTGACAGCGGGGCCGGATCCGTCTTTGGAGTTCCTTGAGAGTCATCGGCATTCGGGTCCACGCGCGCGCGGCGCCGCCAATCCTGTTGCGCAGGACCTGGGGGACCAACCGACGACCGTAGAGGAGCGTTGATCGTGGCGGCATTGGCACGGTGGTGCTATCGGCACCGGCTGGTGGTCCTGTTGCTGTGGGTGGGGGCGTTGTTCGGCCTGGGCTTCTCGGCCTCGACGGCGGGCACGAACTACGCGAACGTCTTCTCGCTCCCGGACACGGACTCCAAGAGCGCGTACGACCTGATGGAGAAGGCCTTCCCGAACACCTCGGGCGACACCGACACGGTGGTGTGGAAGGTGGACCGGGGCTCGGTGCGGGACCAGGCGGTCCGGTCCCGGATCACCCCTGCTCTCGACGAGATCGCGAAGATGCCGGGCGTCGGCGCGGTCACCAGCCCCTACGCGGGCCCGCGGGGCGCCGCGCAGATCAGCGGCGACGGCAGGATCGCATACGCCCAGCTGACCTTCGCCAAGCGCGCGAACGAGGTGCCCAAGGACCTCGTCCAGAACGTCCTCGACACCGCACAGGGCGCCAGGCAGAGCGGTCTGCACGTCGAGTTGGGCGGCCAGGCCATCCAGCGCGTCCAGCAGCCCCCGCAGGGCCTGTCGGAGATGGTCGGCATCATCGCAGCGGCCGTCGTGCTGTTCCTGGCCTTCGGCTCGTTCTTCGCGATGATGCTGCCGATCGCCATCGCGGTCTTCGGCGTCGGCATGGGCCTGTTCTCCACCCAACTGCTCAGCCACACCACCGACATCCCCGACATCGCCCCGCTGCTCGCCTCCCTGATCGGCCTCGGTGTCGGCATCGACTACGCGCTGTTCATCGTCACCCGGCACCGGCGCGGCATCCTGCGCGGCCTGGACCCCGAGGAGTCGGCGGTCACGGCGCTCAACACCTCGGGCCGGGCGGTGCTGTTCGCGGGCGGCACGGTCTGCATCGCGCTCGCCGGCATGCTCGTGACGCGACTGCGCTTCCTGGACGGCGTGGTCATCGGCACCTCGCTGACGGTCGTGCTCAGCGTCATGGCCGCCACCACCCTGCTCCCGGCCCTGCTCGGCTTCCTGGGCCCGCGGGTGCTCAGCCGCCGCCAGCGCCGCAAGCTGGCCGCCGAGGGGCCCGAGCCGGAGCGGGCGAGCGGCCTCGCGGCCCGCTGGTCGACCAGCGTCGAGAAGCGGCCCCGCAGGATCGCCGCCCTCGCCCTGGTCGTCATGGCCGTCCTCGCCGTCCCCGTCCTGTCGCTCCGCCTCGGCGCCACCGACCAGGGCAACGACGACTCGTCGACGACCACCAGGAAGGCGTACGACCTGCTCGCCGAGGGCTTCGGCCCCGGCTTCAACGGCCCGCTCCAGGTGGTCACTCAGGGCGGCGACACCGCCACCCTGGTCAAGGGCATCGAAAGCACCCCCGGAGTGGCCCGCGTGGCCGCCCTGCCGCCCGCGCAGGGCGTGACGGTCATCCAGGTCGTACCGAAGACGTCACCGCAGTCCAAGGAGACGGACGACCTGATCGACACCCTGCGGGGCGAGGTGATCCCGAAGGCCGGGGCGAACGCCCACGTCGGTGGTGTGACCGCGGTGTCCAAGGACTTCGCGTCCGTCACCGGCGACCGGCTGCCGCTGTTCATCGCGACGATCATCGGCCTCGGCTTCCTGCTCCTGCTGATCGCCTTCCGCTCCCTGGTGGTGCCGCTGACGGCCGCCCTGATGAACCTGATCGCCGCGGCCGCCTCCTTCGGCGTCCTCGTCGCGGTCTTCCAGTGGGGCTGGGGCCTGGACCTGCTGGGCCTGGGCAAGGAGGGCCCGATCAACGCCTTCCTGCCGGTCATCATGCTGTCGTTGCTCTTCGGTCTCTCGATGGACTACCAGGTCTTCCTGGTGAGCCGGATGCACGAGGAGTGGGTGCACACGCGCGACAACGCCCGCGCGGTCAGGGTCGGTCTGGCGGAGACCAGCCGGGTCATCAACTCCGCGGCCCTGATCATGGTCTGTGTGTTCCTGGCCTTCGTCCTGAGCGGAGACTCGGGGGCGGCGATGGCGGGCGTCGGCCTGGCCGCCGCGGTCGCCCTCGACGCGTTCGTCCTGCGCACGGCACTGGTGCCGGCCGCGATGCATCTGCTGGGCAACTCCAACTGGTGGCTGCCGGCCTGGCTGGAGAAGCGGCTGCCGCACCTGGCGGTGGAGCCGCAGGAGGAGGCGCTCGAGTCACCGGCTGCGGAGGGCCCCGCGTCGGCGGTCCACGGCTTCGTCCGTACGGCCGACGGTGACCCGGTGGACGGCGCCTCGGTGACGCTGCTGTCGAAGGGCGGGCGTCAACTGGACCGGGTGACGACGCTGGCGGACGGCTCGTACATCGTGTCGGTGCCGGGGCCGGGGGCGTATCTGCTGGCGACCACGGCTGCGTCGTACGGGTCGCGGGCGGCGCATGTGGTCGTGGCGGACGGGCCGTTGGTGTTCGACGTGGAGTTGGCGGAGGGGGAGGTGGACGCGGTCAATTAGCCTTCGGCTGCCCGGCCTTCAGGATCTCGTCGACGTCGAGGGTGACTTTGGCGCCGATGGTGTCGGGGAGGGTGACGGTCTCGCCGGGGGCGTAGGGGCGGTGGCTCTTGTACTCGCTCCCGGTGGGGTCCGTGAGAACGTGGAGGCGCCGGTGCTTGCGGTCGACCACGAGGTAGACGGGGACCTTCGCCTCGGCATAGGCGGCGACCTTGGTCTTCAGGTCGTCCCGCCAGTTGCTGGAGGTGACCTCCAGGACGAGGCGGAAACAGACCGGGTCGTAGGCGTTGTTGTCGATGAAGTGGTCGTCGATGTCGGCGTCGACCACCACCAGGTCGGGGATGCAGTAGTCCTCGTCGCCGGTGGGGAGCTTGATCGCGACGCTCTGGAGCACCTCGGTCTCGTCGTCGTCCAGTCCGGCGGCGATGAAGGGGCGCATGAGCTTGGTGAGAGAGCGGGCGTGGGGGGCATCCGGTGAAGGGGTCACGAGGAGATGGCCTCCGATGATCTCGACGCGGTACCCCGGATGGCGCTCCATGATCTCGTCGGCGAGGGCCGTGAGAGAGAACGGCTCGTCGTCGTAGTAGGGCTGCTCGACGGATGCAGCGGACATCGCGTGCCTCCTAGGGGCTGGTGTCGAGAGCATCATCGTAGGCAGGTGAGGACCCGAACGTCCCGTTCAAGTCCATTCACTCGATCGTGGATCATGCCCGTCCCGTACCTCCCGGATCCGGCAGCGCTTTGGTCATCCCCGGCAGGAAGTCCGTGAACAGCTCGTGCACCTCCCGCACCAGCGGCCGCAGCACCCGGAACCGGGCCAGCGACACACCGCGGGCCGTCAGCCGGGCGCCCCGTTCGGCCAGCCGGTAGCTCCGCTCCCGCCCCTCGGTCCGGTCGAAGATCCAGTACAGGACGAGGCCCATCTGGGAGAGCCACATCAACTCGGGCAGGACGTCGCGGAGTTCCTCCGGCACCTTCGTCTTCGTCGCGCCCGCCAGGACCTCCCGGTGGACCGAAATGGCCTCCACGCGCGCGTGCTCCGACTCCTCGGAGAAGGGACTGAGCGGGCTGTCCGGGTCGGCGGCGTTCTTGAAGAACTGCACCGCGAACTCGTGGTACGGCGTGGCGATGTCCAGCCACACCTTCAGGACGCCCGCGAGCCGCGCCTCCAGATCGGTCTCCCGGTCCAGGACCTCCCGGATCGCCACCCGGTGCTCGGCGGCGAGCCGGTCGTAGAAGCCCTGGATCAGATGTTCCTTGCCGGCGAAGTAGTAGTACGCGTTGCCGACGGAGACCCCGGCCTCCTGGGCGATGGCCCGCATCGTCGTCTTCTCGTAGCCGCGCTCCTGGAACAGCCGCATGGCGGTCTCCAGGATCAGCGCACGGGTCTGCTCGGACTTGCTGGGGTTGCCGCCCTCGTCGGGGCCGTCGTTCTTCGCAGGCACGGAAACAGAGCCTACGGGGTGACACAGGAGCCGCTGTCGCAGCCCGGTGCGCTGTACGTCCAGCCCTGGCCCGGGTGGTACGCCCACCCGTCGGCGCGGCGGTACACCCGCCCGCCCCACATCGAGCCCCGCCACTTCGCGGCCGCGAGGACCGCGCCTCGGGCGAGCCTCGCCCCCGACGGGGTGCTGAGCCGGTGGGCGAGCGGCCGGTGCTCGCGCAGCGCCCACAGGGTGACGATCCAGGCGGCGGCGGACCGGTAGACCTGGCCTGCGTCGCCGACGACGGTGATCTCGTCGAGGGTGGCGCCGTGGTCGAGCCCGGGGAAGCGCCGCCGGGCCTCGTCCGAAGCCGCGGGCACCAGCTCCAGTGGCACGAGCTGCGGCTGCCGTACGAGCCAGTCGCGCAGGAAGGTGCAGAGCGCGCATTCGGCGTCGTACAGGACGGTGAGCCGGCGGACCGGGGCCCGGTCCGCCTTCGTGGCGCTCACGTCGCTCACGCCCCGACCCAGTCCTGCGGCGCGACCGGCGGCACCTGCTCCCGCTCCAGCATCCCGCGCCGCCGGATCTTGTTGAGGACGTACACATTGCCCAGGTGCATCACACCGAGCACCAGCAGCACCACGCCCAGCTTGGTCGACAGGGCCTCGAAGATCCCCCGGGTGTCCTCGATGGTCTCGTCGCCGCTCAGGTACAGGGCGACGAAGCCGAGGTTGACGAGGTAGAAGCCGACCACCAGGAGGTGGTTGACGGCCTCGGCGAGCTTCTCGTTCCCCTTCAGCACGTCGGCGAGGAAGATCCGCCCGTTGCGGCTGAGCGTGCGGGCCACCCAGACGGTCAGCGCGATGCTGACCAGCAGGTAGATGACGTAGGCGATGACCGTGCGGTCCATGCCCCACCCCTTCTTGAACGCGTTCAAAACGCTGACAGGGATGACTGTAGACCTGTTTTTGAACACGTTCAAGCCCGAAGTGGCATCGCGAGGACGCGGGATCGCGGGCGGGGCTCAGGGGCGGCGGCCGAGCTCCGGGCGCTTGCTGTAGTCGGTGAACCCGATGACGTTCCCCCACGGGTCGGCGATCTCCGCGGTCCAGCCGGTGGCGACGGAGAAGGGGTCGTCGAGGAGCGGAATGCCCGCCGCGGCGAGGGAGTCGGCCGCTTTCCGCGCGTCGGCCACCTCGATCCACACACGGGGCGAGGGCCACGGCGGCGACCGGTGCCCCAGTTCCTCCTCCTGCCGCAGCAGGATCCCCGGTGTCTCGACCCCGACCTTCAGCAGGGCGATCCCGGCCTCGTCGAACCGGAAGCCCACCGTGAACCCGGCGCGCCGGTAGAAGTCGACCGCCACGGCGAGGTCCCCGACGGGCAGCAGCACGTTGTCGAATCCGAGCAGTTCGTACGACTGGTCATCTGACATACCGTCAGAATAGGAGCGGTGTAGCGCACCCGTGCGGACCGGCCGTGCGGGGTCACTCATTGGGGCGAGCGACGCCGTCACCCGGCACGCGCACGGCCCCATGAGCAAGGGCCCCGCCCCCGGAACGGATTCCGGGGGCGGGGCCCTCAGCGGCGTACGGAGGACGTACGACAGACCTGCGAAAGGAGGTCAGAAGCGGCGCGTGATCAGCGCTCGCTTCACTTCCTGGATCGCCTTCGTGACCTCGATACCGCGCGGGCAGGCGTCCGTGCAGTTGAAGGTCGTGCGGCAGCGCCACACGCCGTCACGGTCGTTGAGGATCTCCAGGCGCTGCTCGCCGGCCTCGTCGCGCGAGTCGAAGATGAAGCGGTGCGCGTTGACGATGGCGGCCGGACCGAAGTACTGGCCGTCGTTCCAGAAGACCGGGCAGGACGAGGTGCACGCGGCGCAGAGGATGCACTTCGTGGTGTCGTCGAAGCGCTCGCGGTCCTCGGCGGTCTGGAGACGCTCGCGCGTGGGCTCGTTCGTGTCCTTCGTGATGAGGAAGGGCATGACGTCCCGGTACGCCTGGAAGAACGGCTCCATGTCGACCACGAGGTCCTTGAGGACCGTCAGGCCCTTGATGGGCTCGACCGTGATCGGCTTCTCGGGGTTGATGTCCTTGATGAGGGTCTTGCAGGCAAGACGGTTCTTGCCGTTGATCCTCATCGCGTCCGAGCCGCAGATGCCGTGGGCGCAGGAGCGGCGGAAGGTCAGCGTGCCGTCGAGGTCCCACTTGATCTTGTGGAGGCCGTCGAGGACGCGCTCCTTGGGGTCGATCTCCAGCTGGAAGTCTTCCCAGGTCGCCTCGGCCGAGACCTCCGGGTTGAACCGGCGGACGCGGAAGGTGACGGTGATGTAGGGGGACGCGGCGGACTCCGCCTCCACCTTGTCCAGAACGGGGGTTGCCATCAGTACTTACGCTCCATCGGCTGGTAGCGGGTCTGGACGACCGGCTTGTAGTCGAGACGGATGGACTCGGTGCCGTCGTCGCCCACCTCGCGGTACGCCATGGTGTGGCGCATGAAGTTGACGTCGTCGCGGTTCGGGTAGTCCTCGCGGTAGTGACCGCCGCGGGACTCCTTGCGGGCCAGCGCCGACACCGCCATGACCTCGGCAAGGTCGAGCAGGTTGCCCAGCTCGACGGCCTCGAGCAGGTCGGTGTTGAACCGCTTGCCCTTGTCCTGGATCGCGACGTTCTTGTAGCGCTCGCGCAGCTCGGCGATCTTCTCGACCGCGGTCTTGATCGTCTGCTCGGTGCGGAACACCATGACGTTCGCGTCCATGGTCTCCTGCAGCTCGCGGCGCAGGACGGACACGCGCTCGGTGCCGGTGGACGTGCGCAGCCGCTCGATCTGCGAGACGACCAGCTCCGCCGGGTTCTCCGGGAGCTCGACGAAGTCCGCCTTCTGGCTGTACTCCGCCGCCGCGATGCCGGCCCGGCGGCCGAACACGTTGATGTCGAGCAGCGAGTTGGTGCCGAGGCGGTTGGCGCCGTGCACCGACACACAGGCGACCTCTCCGGCCGCGTACAGGCCGGGAACGACCGTCGTGTTGTCCGCCAGGACCTCACCCTCGACGTTCGTCGGGATGCCGCCCATCGCGTAGTGCGCGGTGGGCTGGATCGGGATCGGGTCCGTGTACGGCTCGATACCGAGGTACGTACGCGCGAACTCCGTGATGTCGGGCAGCTTGGCGTCCAGCTGCTCCGGCGGGAGGTGCGTCAGGTCCAGGTACACGTGGTCGCCCTCGGGGCCGCAGCCGCGGCCCTCGCGGATCTCCGTGTAGATGGAGCGGGAGACGACGTCACGCGAGGCGAGGTCCTTCATGACCGGCGCGTACTTCTCCATGAAGCGCTCGCCGTCCTTGTTGCGGAGGATGCCGCCCTCACCACGGGCGCCCTCCGTCAGCAGGATGCCCATGCGCCAGATGCCGGTCGGGTGGAACTGGAAGAACTCCATGTCCTCCAGCGGCAGCCCGCGCCGGTACACGGCGGCCTGGCCGTCACCGGTCAGGGTGTGCGCGTTCGACGTCACCTTGAAGAACTTGCCGCAGCCGCCGGACGCGTAGATCACGGCCTTCGCCTGGAAGACGTGGATCTCGCCGGTCGCCAGCTCGTAGGCCACGACACCGGCCGACTTCTTGACGCCGTCGACCTCGGTGATCAGCTGGTCGAGGACGTAGAACTCGTTGAAGAACTCCACGCCCTCCTTCACGCAGTTCTGGTACAGCGTCTGGAGGATCATGTGGCCGGTGCGGTCGGCCGCGTAGCAGGACCGGCGGACCGGCGCCTCGCCGTGGTTGCGGCTGTGACCGCCGAAGCGGCGCTGGTCGATCGTGCCGTTCGGGGTGCGGTTGAACGGCAGGCCCATCTTCTCCAGGTCGAGGACCGAGTCGATGGCCTCCTTCGCCAGGATCTCGGCGGCGTCCTGGTCGACCAGGTAGTCACCGCCCTTGACCGTGTCGAAGGTGTGCCACTCCCAGTTGTCCTCCTCCACGTTGGCCAGCGCGGCGGCCATGCCGCCCTGCGCGGCGCCCGTGTGGGAGCGGGTGGGGTAGAGCTTGGTCAGCACGGCGGTGCGGCTGCGCTTCGTGGACTCGATGGCCGCGCGCATGCCCGCGCCACCGGCGCCGACGATGACGGTGTCGTACTTGTGGATCTTCATGGTGGTTGCCTCAGCCCCGTGCCTAGCGGATGTTCGGGTCGAAGGTGAAGATCACCAGCGTGCCCAGCAGGATGGTGAACACCGTGGCGGTGTAGAGCAGGCCCTTGAGCCACAGCCGGGTGTTCGCGCGCTCCGCGTAGTCGTTGATGACCGTGCGCAGGCCGTTGGCGCCGTGCAGCATCGCGAGCCACAGCATCAGCAGGTCCCAGACCTGCCAGAACGGGCTCGCCCAGCGGCCCGCCACGAAGGCGAAGCCGATCTTCGACACGCCGCCGTCCAGCACGAGCTGGATCAGCAGGTGGCCGAGGACCAGGACGACCAGCACGATGCCGGACAGGCGCATGAAGAGCCAGGCGGCCATCTCGAAGTTGCCCCGGGTTGACTTCGGGGTCTTCTTGGTGCGCTTGCGCGGGGCCTCGATGAGGGGCGCCGGGTTGTCCACGTTGTAGAGCGAGCCGCCCTCCACGGGGCCGATCCCGGACGCGGTGGTTTCAGTGGTGGCCATCGGTGTCAGCTCCCGAACAGTTCACGAGCGGCGTGCCCGAGGACGGGGTAGATCGCCCCGAGCATCAGCACGACCCACAGGCCTACGACGGACCAGAGCATCTGCTTCTGGTAGCGCGGGCCCTTCGACCAGAAGTCGACGGCGATGACGCGCAGGCCGTTCAGCGCGTGGAAGAGGATGGCGGCGACGAGGCCGTACTCCAGGCACGCGACGATCGGGGTCTTGTACGTGGCTACGACCTTGTCGTAGTCCTCGGGTGAGACACGGACGAGAGCGGTGTCCAGCACGTGAACGAACAGGAAGAAGAAGATGAGGACGCCGGTGACTCGGTGAGCCACCCAGGACCACATTCCTTCCCGGCCGCGGTACAGCGTTCCAGCCGGCACGGAAGTCCCTCCGGGAGCGGGGATTGGGGCCGCGCCGGCTTTGCCTGTCGGTCGGGCCCGGCCGGGTACGGTCCACCGGCCCCCAGCATCGTAGCCAGCCGTCGGCTTGGTGCTTACAGGGGGCCTACCGGTGTGATCAATGTGGCACGCGTTTGGGTTAGCGTTCGCGGCTTCTGGGGTGGGGTGTCCTGTTATTTGCCGGGTGCGGGTTCGTGGGGGCTGGTCGCGCCCGCGCGGCGGTGGCCGCACATCGTCACTGCCCCGCGCCCCTCAGGAGCTGCACCAAGCGGTGCCTTGCAAGGCGCCGGAGCTCCTCTGCCGCCACGACCCGCTCATCCTCCGGATCGTTCGTCAAGCGTGACCGGATTCCCGCCAGGGCGTGGTCCAGGATCTCGGCCGGGGAGAGACCCTCCAGGCAGATGACGAACGAGTGGCCGAACTTCGCCTCGTACGCCGCGTGCGCCGCCCTCAGGGCGGTATAGGCGACCGCGTAGGTTTCGTCCGGCAACGTCGGCAGTGTCTCGGCTGCCAGGGCTTCCGACAGGTCCGTCGGGGACAGGTCGTACGCCGCCTCGTCCGATGCGGCGAGCAGGGAGTCGATGTCCGGGTACGGGCGGTGGTCTGCCACTCGGTGGGCCCAGCGGAGGCTGCGGAGGCAGTCCAGGAGGAGTTTGCGGGCCTCTTCCGCGGGCGCGATGTTGAAGGCGTCCAGGATGCTGGGCAGCGTCGGTATGGCGGCGGCTCGGCCAGGAAGGTGTGTGGGCGTCACGTGGGTTTCGGCAGAGGATGCTGTGAGAGCTGCGAAGGATGTGGTCTTACGTTATCGAGGATGGGCGCGAGGTGTCCGACGGATGCCCGAATTTCACCCGCAAGAGAGAGTTTTGGAACGCGTGGTGGACGCGTTGTGTTGTCCATGGGCTTTAGGTTGACGGTGTGAGCCAGCACAGGCGCCGGTCTCCGGCGCAGAACGTGAAGCAGCGGCGGCGCGTGATCATCGCGGGTGCGATCGCCGGGACCGTCGTGCTCGGGATCGGACTGGGGTTCTGTGCCTCCGGCGACGACAGCGGGCCTGCCGGGTCCGCGCAGCGGCAGTCGCCGTCGGACGGCAGATCCGGCACGGCGTCCAGCGCCTCGGACGGCGCGAGTCCGGCGCCGCGCCCGACCCGTTCGTACGCCCTGTCGAAGGCTCCGCAGACCATCCCCGCCGTGCGCTCCCACACCGCGGCGCGCGGGCCCGGCTGGCGTCCGGCGCGTGGTGAGCGGGTCGTCGTGAACGATGCCGATCTGGCCGACGAGGGTCGCCTGATCGCCGGTGAGCTGGGGCTGACGTACGCGGGTGAGAAGGACGACGTGCAGGCCGGGGACGTACGGCTGGCGCTGGGTGACGGCGACGGGGCGAACCCGGAGTCGTATGCGATGACCGTGCGCGGTGGCCGGGTCACCATCAGCGGGCCGTCGGATACCGGTGTGTTCTACGGCACGCGGACCCTCAAGCAGGAGGTGCACGGCGGCGGTACGGCGCCCGAGGGCATCGTGCGGGACGAGCCGGCCAAGCCGGTGCGCGGGTTCATGCTGGACATCGCGCGCAAGCACTTCACCGCGGGCTGGATCGAGGACCGGGTGCGGGAGCTCGGGGACCTGAAGTTCAACCAGCTGGGGCTGCACTTCTCCGACGACCAGGGCTTCCGGATCCAGTCCGACACCCACCCCGAGATCGTCTCGCCGCAGCACCTGACGAAGGCCGAGGTGAAGCAGATCGTCGATCTCGCCGCGAGCCGGCACATCACCGTGGTGCCCGAGATCGACTCGCCCGGGCATCTGGGTGCCGTCATCGCCGCTCACCCCGATCTGCAGCTGCGCAATGCGCGGGGCGTGGCGGCGAGGGGAGCCGTCGACATCTCCAAGCCGGCCGCCGCCAAGATCGTCGACGATCTGCTCAACGAGTACGCCGGCTTCTTCCCCGGCGACCAGTGGAATCTCGGCGGTGACGAGTACCTGGCGCTGATGGCCTCCAACCCGGCCGCCTCCTATCCGCAGCTGGCCGCCGCCGCGGTGAACAAGTACGGGCCCGGTGGCACCGTCTCCGATCTGACCACCGGGTGGCTCAACGACCGGGCCGGCACGATCCGGGCCCACGGCCGGACCATGCGGGTGTGGAACGACGGGTTCTTCCGCGGGACGTCCGTGCAGCCCGCGAAGGATCTGCAGGTCGGGTACTGGACGGGCAAGGAGATCGGCGCACGGCAGCCGGTGGAGTACCTGAGCGCCGGGCGGAAGCTGATCAACTACAACGACGCGTTCCTGTACTACGTCCTCGGGCAGCCCAACAACTTCGTCTACCCGACCGGGCAGCGGATCTACGAGCAGTGGACGCCGCGCGTCGTGCGCGGCACGCAGGCGGTCCCGGCGCAGTACGACGGGCAGATCCTCGGCGGGTCCTTCGCCGTGTGGTGCGACCTGTCGCACTCCCAGACGCAGGACCAGGTCGCGGCCGGGATCCGGATGCCGCTGCGGGCGACGGTGCAGAAGCTGTGGGATCCGGGGCGGCCGGGGCTGTCGTGGACCCGGTTCAAGGCGCTGGCGGGCCGGCTGGGCTGAGCGCGCCGGGCGGCAGGGCTTTCTTGGCCCATACAGCTGCGAACGGTCGTACGACTGTGGTGTATTCGGCGCGAGCCGTAGGAGACACAGCCGTGGGGGCCGGGATGGGCTACTGGGGGTATTTCGTCGTGGGCCGCAGCGAGCGGCCGCTTGCGGAGCTCGAGGCGCTCGCCGGGGTGAAGGGCATACGCCAGCGGTCGACGGCGGTCGGTGGCTGGCAGGTGTGGGAGTACCCGAGCGGGGACGGCGAGGTCGGGAACATGAACGTCCTCGCCGCCGAGACCGGGGCGCCCGCGCTCTTCGGCTACGTCATGGACAGCGCCTCGGTGGTGGTGGAGGCGGCGGCGCCCGAGAGCGGGGCGTGGACCACCTGCCTCGCGCGGGCCGCGATGGCCGGGTACCTCGGCGCCGCGAGCGAGGGGCTCACCATCGAGGACTACTTCCTGGAGCCCCGGGACGCGGCCGACCGTGCGGTCGCCTGGGCCGCCGAGGCGGGGCACGACGTGGACATCGGGCCGTTGCTGGACGTTCTGACCGCCGACGCCGATCCGTTGGCCGAAAACCTGTTCTTCCAGTTGCTCGACCGGCTCGGTGTGGTACCGCTGTGACACTCCCGGGCCGTCGCACGCAGTAAGGGGAAGTGCGGGCTCCGTAAGGGAAGAGCCCTGCTGGGCCCGGTACGGGACCCGCAGAAGGAGGCGTGGATGAGCCTGGTGGAACTGATCGCTCAGGCCGACGACCGCGGACTGGCCGCCAGCGGGTTGGCTTGTTTGGATCGGTGTGTGCCGCTGCTGGGCGGTGACGACGAGATCCTGCGGCCGCTGTGGGCCAGCCTCGCGGACTCCGGTGACGTCGGTGACTGGGGCGAGCGGCTGGAGCATGCGCGCGGGAGGCTCGGTGGTGCCGGGGAGCCGGGCGAGGGCGAGGCGGCGCGGCTGGCCCGCCGGATGCTGGAGGCTGCGCCGGTGGAGCGGTCCGGGGCGCAGGTGCGGGTGTGGGCCGATGCGTGCTCGGTCGCTGCGCTGCAGATTCATCGGATGCTGGATCCGCTGGAGGACGAGGCGTCCTCCGTCGACTCTCGGCGGGAGGGGCGTACGGAGGGGATGTCGCCGCTCGTCGCCGCGGAGTTGCGGCGACAGGTCGCCGTACTCGAGTTGCTTGCCGGGCATGGGGTGGGTGGGCTGCGCCGGGCGCTTGAGGTGTCCATCGAGGGGCGGCGGGTTCTGCAGGCCGTGGTGTCTCGTCGGGCGCGGCGGGGGTAGGGCGGTAGGGGGTGTTGGGCGGGGGCGTGTGCGGGCGCGTTGTGGCTGGTCGCGCAGTTCCCCGCGCCCCTGAAAGCCGCCGCCGACGGCCCCGAGGAAGCCGCTCCCGGCGGGCTCGGCAAAGTCGCCTTCCGGCGCGCTCGGCGGAGCCGTCTTTCGGCGGGCGGGGGAAGCCGTCTTCCGGCTCGCGTGGGGAAGTGGCTTCTGGTGCGCTTGGGGAAGCCGCTCCCGGCGTGCTCGGGAAAGCCATCTGCAGGCGGGCTCGGCAAAGTCGCCTTCCGGCGCGCTCGGGGAATCTTCCTGCGGGCTTGGGGAAGCCGCTCCAGGCGCGTTCGGGGGGGCCGTCTTCCGGCGTGCTCGGGAAAGCCACCCTCCGGCGCCCTCGGGGAAGCAGTTTCCGGTGTGCTCGGCAAAGCCTCCCTCCGCCGCCCTCGGCGAAGCCGCTTCCCGCGCGCCTTGGGAAAAGCTGGTCTTTGCGCCACCGGAGAAGCCGCCTCTCGGCCCTTGGGGAAGATGCCGCGGCTCGGTCCGTCGAGGAGCCGCTGCCCGGCCCCTTGGGGAAGATGCCGCGGCTTGGTCCGTCGAGGAGGAGCCGCTGCCCGGTGCTTGGGGAAGATGCCGCGGCTTGGTCCGTCGAGGAGGAGCCGCCGCCCGGTGCTTGGGGAAGATGCCGCCGCTCGGTCCCTCGGGGAGGAGCCGGCTGCCGGACCCTCGGGGACAAGCCGCTGCTCGGGGCCCCTCGGGGAGAGGCCGCCGCTCGGTCCCTCGGGGAGGAGCCGGCCCCCGCGGCCCCGAAGGGCGATCTGCGCCGAAGGTGAGAAATCAGTGCAGTAGGCACTTGACCACCGCGTCGCCGTACTCGGCCGTCTTCTGGTAGAAGGCCGTGAGGTCGCGGTGGGTCGACGTGATGAGGGTGTGGGTTTGCTGTTCCGTGGCGGGGCCGCCGTAACGCGGGAGGAGGTGGTCGCGGGCCTGGTGCCAGAGGGGCTCGATGTCGGTCGTGGTGAGGAAGGCCGCCACCCGGGCCGCCTGAGCCGCGGTCAGCAGGAGGAACGGTGGGGCTTCGGGGGCGTGGTGGGGGACCGGGCGGCCGCCGAGGACCACGTGGGTGCGGGGGCCCTCTTCGGCGCGGTGCGGGCGTGCGCCGGCGTAGAGGGTGTCGTGGTCGACGTAGTGGTGGTCCAGCATCTCCTCCCGGTGGCGGTCGATCCGTCGGCGCACGGTGTCCCAGTCGTCCTCGAACAGCCGTTGCAGCCAGGGCGCGCTGTTGCGCAGGGCCGAGGGCGGCACCGCGCGGAGATGGAAGTACGGGCTCATCAGTGAGAGGAGCGCACGGAAGGGGCGAAGCGTCACTCCCGGGCAAAACTCGCACCTGAGGGAGTCCTGTGACCGTCCTGCGGCGGCGGTGGGGCGGTACTGCGCCGGTATCGGGAACTCCCCGGAAATCGCGTGACGGATGACCCGCCGACCCCGCTCCTGTCTGTGTGACTACCTTCCACGAGACCAGGCCCAGCGCGGCGACCAAGCCCGTGCGGTGGGCGGCGGACGCGGTCGCGGCCATGCGTGAGGGCGCCCGGCTGCGCCTCGACTACTCGGCGCAGAGCCTGTGGCGCGTCGACCGGATGATCGAGGGGATACGGCAGGAAGGGGCGCCGTACGCCGCGGTGGAGAGCGTGTTGCGCGGTTTCGGGGCGTACGCCGGTGAGGTGATCGTCCGTCAGGTCGGCGCCGAGTGGTGGGCGACCGGCGGCGACCACTGGATACGCACCCCCGACGGCCGGATGTGGGACCCCTTCGACGAGGCCCGGCGCTGCTGGCACGGGGACGGTTCGCTGCGGCTGCTGTGCCGGGATGCGACCGACGGCGTCCGAAGGTGACCGCGGCGGCGACACCCTGGCAACGCGGACCGGGCGCCCACCCCCGCAAGCTGCGCAGGAGCGGACGCCCGAACCAGTGGAGGCCGCGATGCGAACCGCCGGGGGATATCGGCTACTTGAGGTAGACCAGGCCGTCCGTCGTGACCGTCGGGCGGCCGCTGGTGCCGACCACCACGATCTTCACCGTGTGCTTGGCGCTGGACGACCAGGCCTTCGTCCAGATCGCCTGGCGGTACAGGGTGGTCGAGGACTTCAGGTCGACGGTGCTGACCTTCACGCCGTCGACGTAGATGTACGCCTGACCGGAGGTGGCGGCCCGGCTGACCACCCAGGAGGCCGAGCGGCCGGTGAAGGTCCAGGTCAGGCTCGCGCCCTTCGAACCGCTGGAGTACGACTTCCCGCCCAGGTAGCTGGTGGAGGAACGCGCCGTCCAGCTGCCGGACTTGGTGGCCGAGGTCTCCTGGAGGATCACCGGCGTGAAGGACGCGGACGCCGTACGGGTGTTGCCCGCGTAGTCGTACGCCCTCATCGACCAGGTGCTCGCGGTGCCGGACGCGGCGGTGCGGCTGGAGCTGGTGGTGGTCGGGCCGAAGGTGGCCGTCGTCGGGGTCAGCAGGCTCACCGACTTCAGGGCGGCGTTGTCGGTCGCCTTCCAGCCGAGGGTGACCGGGACGGCGCCGGTGTTGACCGTGCCGGTGCGCAGGGAGAGCTGCGGCGCGGTGGTGAAGGTCGGCGCGGTCGTCTCCGCGACGACGTTCAGCGCGGCGGTCGTCGTGGTCCTGCCGGACTGGTGCACGGCCCGCACGGCGACGGTGTGGGTGCCCAGGGCGAGAGTCGCGCCCACCGAGGTCGACGTGCCGGAGGCGGTGGCGGCGACCTTGCCGTCCACCAGCAGCTCGAACCTGGAGATCAGGGAACCGGGCGTGGTCGTCGACCACTTCGCCGTGACGGCGCCCTTGGTGTAGTACGTCGAGCCGGACAGACCCGCACCGGACAGCGAGGTCAGCTTCAGCCCCTGCACCGGGCCGGACGCCCAGGCGCGGATCGTCGGCAGCTGGGCGTAGAGGGAGCTGCCTGGGCACTGGGTGTTGTAGCCGTCCCGGTGGCCGGAGATCCGGTTGAAGGTGTACGAGTTGCCGGCGGTGAAGCCGGTCCCGAAGTAGTTCGTCTGGGTCGCACCCGCCTTGAGCTGCACGGTCGTCGCCGGGTCGGCGTGGTACTGGCCGAGCTTCCAGGCCGCGACACGGGCGATCGACTCCAGGGCGGCGTTGGTGGCGCCGGTGGAGGTGTACTCACCGAGCACCGCGATGCCGGCCGACTCGCGGTTCCAGCCGTAGGTGTGCGCGCCGAGCACCGGGAGGTCGACGCCGCCCTTGCGGCCCTCGAAGATCGTGCCGCACTTGTCGACCAGGAAGTTGTAGCCGATGTCGTTCCAGCCGTTGGTCTGCGTGTGGTACGCGTAGATGCCCCGGACGATCGCCGCCGAGTCGGCGCACGAGTAGTCGTTCGTGCCGTCCGTGTGGTGCACGAAGACGGCCTTCACATCGGCGTTGTACTCCGACGGGTCGGGGCTGAGCGACTCGTCCGCACCCCAGCCGGCCCGCGAGACGATCGGCGGCTCGGGCACGGTCGACGGCGGCGCGGTGGGCGCGCCGGCCGTGGGGCTCGCGGAGGTGCTAGCCGAAGCAGACGCGCTGGTCGAGGGGGACGCGGAGCCGCTCGGGGAGGCGGAGGCGCTCGGGGAGGCGGAGTCCGTCGGCGAGGCGGAATCGGTCGGCGAGGCGGAATCGGTCGGAGGAACCGGATCGGTCGGCGACGCGGAGTCCGTCGGCGATGCGGAGTCCGTGGGCGTCACATCCGCCGCATACGCGGCCGGCTCGGCCTTCTGCCCGTCGGTGGGCGCCACCCCCGGGTCGACCAGGTTGACCTCGAGTCCCTTGGGCAGGGCGGAGCTGGTGGAGCCGTCCTTGTGGACGACCTGCACCTGCACGCCGTCGGAGGGGCCGACCCACAGCGGCTCGGAGGCACCGCGCGCGCGGGCGCCCGCCTCCGGGTCCTCGAGCGGGTCGACGTTCGCCTCGAGGTCCTTCCAGGCGGTCCACTCGCCGGTCTCGATGCTGTGCGTGCGCACCTGGGCCGTGCCGTGCAGCCGCTTGCCGGCGTCCTTCCAGGAGACGCCGAGCATCGAGAACTGCGCGGTGTGCGTGCGCGGCAGCTCCCGCTTGCCGCTCGCCGCGCTCTTCAGGGCCAGGGCGTAGACCTTCGCCGGCCGCTTGGCCTGGCCGTGCCCGGAGGACTGGCCGGCGACCGCGTACGTCGCCACACCCCCGCCGCCCAGTACCACCGCGCCGAGCGTGATCCACGCCCGTCGCTTCATGCTCAGCGGTCTGTACGCACGCGTACCGCGAGGACTCACTTACCCCACCCCTAGAGAAGGACCATGTCTGCCACACCTGTCACAGAGCAGGTGGCACATACACACAGCGCTCGGCTCTGGCCAAACGTCACAGGCGACTAGCTGTGACACTTCCGTGACGCCTGACGCAGAGGGTCGTGAAGGCGCGCGCACGGACAGAGGTGACGCGCGGCGCGGGCTCGGCAGAGCCACCTTCGCACTCGTACGAACGAGGACAGTTGTTGCGCCAGGGACGCGAACCCCGCCCCGTGCAGCCGTACGACGGGGAGCTGGGCGCGGCCGTCGCGCGGGCCCAGGAGGGCGACGAGGCCGCCTTCGCGGTCGCGTACCGGATCGTGCAGCCCGGCCTGCTCGGCTATCTGCGCGGGATCGTCGGCGAGGACGCCGAGGACGTGGCGTCCGACGCCTGGCTGGAGATCGCCCGGGACCTCAGGCGCTTCAAGGGCGACGGGGCGGGCTTCCGCGGCTGGACCGCGACCATCGCCCGGCACCGCGCCCTGGACCATCTGCGCCGGCAGAAGGTACGGCCCCGGTCGGCGGCGCTGGAACAGGACGTGCTGGAGCTGCCCGGCACCCACGACACCCACGACCAGGCGCTGGAGGCGCTCTCCACCGAACGCGCCCTGGAGCTGGTCCGCAGCCTGCCCCGCGACCAGGCCGAGGCCGTGCTGCTGCGCATCGTCGTCGGCCTTGACGGCCCCGCGGCGGCCCGCGTGCTCGGCAAGCGCCCCGGCGCCGTACGCACCGCCGCGCACCGCGGGCTGAAGCGCCTCGCGGCCCGGCTGGGCGCCCCAGGTGTGACGAATGAGGATCCCCGGACGCTGGGGGAGTCGAAATGAACGTCGACGGCGAAACGTACGTCAACGACGGAATGAACATCAACGACGCGATGAACGTCAACGACGGCAGGGACGGCCGCGAGGGCCGGCCGTCGGACACGGATGGATACGGACATGGGTGAGCGGCAGAGCGACGGCAGTGCCCCCGGTGGCCGTCGGCGCGTACACCCCGGCGGGACCCTGTCGGGCACCGAGGACTGGCCTGCCGGACCCGCACTGGAGGGCCTGCTCGCCGACGCGATGTGCGCGGGCGCACTCGACGCCGACGCCGAGCAGCGGGCCGTTGCCGCGTTCCGGGCCGCCCGTGACGCCGGGGCGCTACGCGCGCGGACCCGGCGCCGCGACGACTGGCGTCCCCGTGAGCACGGCCGGACCCACCGCTCCCTGCGGGCCACCCTGACGCTGGCCCTGGCCGGAGTCACCATGGGCGGTGTCGCCTTCGCCGCGATCGGCTCGGTCGGCGGCTCCTCGCACGACGGTCAGGGGGCCCGGCAGCGGCGGCACGCGCCGGTCGTGCCCTCCGCGACGGCCTCCGGCACGCCCGGTGCCGCCGCCGCATCCGACCGCCCGGACACGGCGAAGGACACCGAGGCGCACTGCCGGGCGTACGAGAAGAAGGCCGACGGCAACGGCAAGGCGCTGGACTCGACGGCCTGGCAGCGGCTGATCGCGGCGGCCGGCGGCGAGGCGAACGTCACGGCCTACTGCGCCGAGAAACTCGGGCAGTCGACGGCCACCCCCAAGCCGGGCAAGAACGACAAGACCGTCAAAGCCGAGAACACCGCGAAGGCCGGCAGCAAGGGCAGGGCCGACGACTCCGGCAAGTCCGGGAAGCCGGAGAAGAGCACCGGCAAACCGAGCGGCAAGACCGGCAACTGACCCCCGGGCGAAGGCGCGAGCGGCGCGAACAGCCGACTCGTCATGCTCCGGCACGCCCCACGCGCCGCGGACGTCCGCCGTCAGGAGCAGCAACCGAAGCAACGGCCGGGGCCGCCACCCCCCACAGGAGAGGCCCCGGCCGTCGCGCGGTCGGGCCGCGCGGCGGCCCGTACTCTCTACAGCGCCGAGAGTGCCGTTTCTGTCACACCCCGGGTACGGGGAGCGCCTCCGTGAGGTGGTTGCATGGTGTACCGACATGGACGAGCGGCGGTTTCAGGTCGTAACGTGCCTTTCGCGCCGGGCGCGGAAGACGAACGACCAAGCAGACCATCGCAACGATCGGCGGCCTCGACGCCGCAACCATCGAACGAGGAACCATCGGGTGCTGGGGGACGACGCGGAGCTGACCGCCGCGGTGCTTGCGGCACAGGACGGGAACGAGACCGCGTTCCGGACTGTGTACCGAGCCGTGCATCCGCGGCTGCTCGGGTACGTCCGCACGCTCGTCGGCGATCCGGACGCCGAGGACGTCGCGTCCGAGGCCTGGCTGCAGATCGCCCGGGATCTGGACCGGTTCAGCGGCGACGCGGACCGCTTCCGCGGCTGGGCCGCCCGGATAGCCCGCAACCGTGCGCTGGACCACATACGGATGCGCGGCCGCCGCCCGGCGATCGGCGGCGACGAGACGGAACTGACCGGCAGGGCCGCCGAGTCCGACACCGCGGGCGAGGCCATGGAGTCCCTGGCCACCGACCACACCCTCTCGCTGATCGCCCGGCTGCCGCAGGACCAGGCCGAGGCCGTCGTGCTGCGCGTGGTCGTGGGCCTCGACGCCAAGACCGCCGCCGAGACGCTCGGCAAGCGCCCGGGTGCCGTACGCACGGCGGCGCACCGCGGTCTGAAGCGGCTCGCGGAGCTGCTCGGCGAGGATCCGGAATCGAGCGTCGGCCTGGACGGGCTGCCGCTCCAGAGGGCACCGCGCGGCCGCGCGGTGACGTCCGCGAGTGTGACGCAAAGCGTTGCGCGGACGCAGAAGGACATGTGATGGCCGACGAGCGCTGTGCCTTTCCGGGGGATCCGGAGTCCGCCGACGGCTTCGCCGCGGGACCGGCCCCCGCCCGGTGGCTGGACCGCGAAACAGCGGAGCTCCTGCTGCGCGGAGAGTCACTCGAAGGTGTCGACCCCGCCTCCCGCGACCAGGCCGAACGGCTCGCGAAGACCCTCGACGGGCTGATCGTCGAGGCCCCGCTGAGCAGCGCCGAACTCCCCGGCGAGGCCGCCGCGCTGGCCGCCTTCCGCGCGGCCCGGTCCGGCGCGCTCGCCGAGCAGAACGCCGTCGGGCGGCACCGTTCCCGCTCCCGGGCGTCCGACGCCGGGCTGGTCCGCGTCGGCGGCTCCGCCCCGGCCTCCCGGCGCACCCGCTGGGGCCGGCCCGCGCGCTTCGGGCTGACGGCCGCACTGGCGGCCGGCATGGTCGGTGGTGTCGCGTTCGCGGCGACCTCCGGAGTGCTCCCGACACCGTTCGGCCACGACGAGCCCGGCCCCGTCGCCTCCGTCTCGGTCGGCGCGAGCCCGAACCGTCCGCGGGTGTCGCCCTCGCAGAACAGCGCCCTGGGCGACACCACCCCCGACGGCTCCCGTGCCCCTTCCACCCACCCGAGGACCCCGCACGGCTCGACCGGCGGCGGCTCCTCGGCCAAGCCCGGCTCCGGCTCCGACGACGGACAGGCCACCGGCGGTGGCTGGTGGCTGGGCGCCCCGGCGGCCTGCCGCGACGTGCGCGACGGCAAGGACCTCACCGCCGACCGCAGGCGGGCCCTGGAGGGTGCGGCGGGCGGTTCCGGCGCGGCCCGCGTCTGGAAGTACTGCAAGAACGTTCTCGCCGGCATCGACGGTGCCTCCCGTGGCGGCGACGACAAGGACGGCAAGGGCAAGGGCGGACGGGGCAACCACAACGGCAAGGGCGGCGACCAGGGGGATCAGGGCGGTGACGGCGACGGCCACCACATAGCCCCCGGCCCCACCGTCACACCGTCCCCCCTTCCGCCGTTTCTGCCGAGGCGGCTGGTGACGACACCGAACCCGTCGCCGAAGCCGACCTACAGCGCGCTCTGACCTGCGGTTTTGCGGCTCGCAAAATTTTCTTCGGCCCACCAGTAACGTTTTCGGCCCCACCAGCGCAGTACTGAGTGAGCCGACTGGTCATCGGCCGTCGCACAGAGCCGGGGTTCCCCCCGTACCCACGGCTCGTGCATCGGCGCGGGCGGGACACGTTCCCCCGGTTCCGCCCGCGCCCCACTCTTCTCCCTCCCCGGCTCCGGGGGTTCACCGGTACACGACGACCTTGTCGCCGTTGTTCACCTGTGCATACAGATCCGCGATCGCCGACTCGTCCCGGACGTTGACGCAGCCGTGCGAGGCGCCGGCGTAACCGCGGGCTGCGAAGTCGTACGAGTAGTGCACGGCCTGGCCGCCGCTGAAGAACATGGCGTACGGCATGGACGAGTCGTAGAGCGTCGACCAGTGGTGGCGCGACTTCCAGTACACGTGGAAGACGCCCTCGCGGGTGGGCGTGCCGATCGCGCCGAAGCGGACCGACATCGTCGACACCGTCCGCCCGTCGATCATCCAGCGCAGGGTGCGGCTCGTCTTGTCGATGCACAGCACCCGCCCGGTCAGGCACCGCGGATCGGCGGGACCCGCAGGCTGACCGCCCATCAGATACAGCTCCCACTTCCCCGGCTCGTGCGTCATCTTCAGCAGCCGTTGCCAGGTCACGGTGTCCGTCTGCCCGGTCTTCGGCAGCCCGCGCTTGCCCTGGAAGCCCTTCACGGCCTCCTCGGTCAGGTCGTCGTACGTCCCGGTCGGACCGTCGTAGAGCCAGGCCACCTGACGCAGCCGGGCCTGGAGTTCGCGCACGCCGTCCCCGGAGTCGCCGGGGGACCACAGCACGGCGGGACCGGCCGTCGAGGGCGACGCACTCGGCTTGTCCTCGGAGCCGGAGCCGGAGTCCGGTCCGGACTTGCCGGTGGGGGTGCTGCTCGGCAACTGGATGTGCACGGGCGAGTGACCCTTGCCGTCCGTGCCCTGCACGGTGCAGCCGCACACGGCGGCCAGGGCCGCGAGTGCCGCCGCGGCGGCGGTCGATCTCCCCATGCCCGTCATACGCACAGTGCCCCCCGGCGTCTCACCGAGGCAACCGACAGCCCCGCGTGTCACCTGAGATGCTGCCCGCGGATGACTGGTTGCGAACGGCGGGGCATGGTTGTGACGGAGACCGCAAAACCGCTGTGAGGAAGCTCCCAGCGTGCTTCCCTCCACCGACTGCACGCACCCCGCTACAGTCCGCAGGAGGGTCGGTCTGTACTGGCCAGTAGCTCAGCGGGAGGCATCACACCATGGCGCGCGAGTCGGGCAGTGCCCGGTCCACCGAGAGTGGACTGCCCATCGAACCGGTCTACGGGCCGGAGGACCTGGCGGGCTGGGACCCGGCCGAGAAGCTGGGCGAGCCCGGCCGGTACCCCTTCACCCGCGGTGTCTACCCGTCGATGTACACGGGCCGCCCGTGGACCATGCGCCAGTACGCCGGTTTCGGCACGGCGACGGAGTCCAACGCCCGCTACAAGCAGCTCATCGCCAACGGCACGATGGGCCTGTCGGTCGCCTTCGACCTGCCGACCCAGATGGGCCACGACTCCGACGCCCCGATCGCGCACGGCGAGGTCGGCAAGGTCGGCGTGGCGATCGACTCCGTCGAGGACATGCGGGTGCTGTTCGGCGGGATCCCGCTGGACAAGGTCTCGACGTCGATGACGATCAACGCGCCGGCGGCCCTGCTGCTGCTCATGTACCAGCTGGTCGGCGAGGAGCAGGGCGTGCCGGCCTCCCAGCTCACCGGCACGATCCAGAACGACGTGCTGAAGGAGTACATCGCGCGCGGCACGTACATCTTCCCGCCGAAGCCCTCGCTCCGGCTGATCGCCGACATCTTCAAGTACTGCAAGGCCGAGATCCCGAAGTGGAACACGATCTCGATCTCCGGCTACCACATGGCCGAGGCGGGCGCCTCCCCCGCGCAGGAGATCGCCTTCACCCTGGCCGACGGCATCGAGTACGTCCGCACGGCGGTCGCCGCCGGCATGGACGTCGACGACTTCGCGCCCCGGCTCTCCTTCTTCTTCGTGGCCCGTACGACGATCCTCGAAGAGGTCGCCAAGTTCCGTGCGGCCAGGCGTATCTGGGCCCGTGTGATGAAGGAGGAGTTCGGCGCGAAGAACCCGAAGTCGCTGATGCTGCGCTTCCACACGCAGACCGCGGGCGTCCAGCTGACGGCCCAGCAGCCGGAGGTGAACCTCGTCCGGGTTGCCGTCCAGGGCCTGGCCGCGGTCCTCGGCGGCACCCAGTCGCTGCACACGAACTCCTTCGACGAGGCGATCGCGCTGCCCACGGACAAGTCCGCGCGGCTCGCCCTGCGTACCCAGCAGGTGCTGGCCTACGAGACCGACGTCACGGCGACCGTCGACCCCTTCGCGGGTTCCTACGTCATCGAGAAGATGACGGACGACGTGGAGGCGGCCGCCGTCGAGCTGATGGCCAAGGTGGAGGAGCTGGGCGGCGCGGTCAACGCGATCGAGCACGGCTTCCAGAAGTCCGAGATCGAGCGCAGCGCCTACCGCATCGCCCAGGAGACCGACTCCGGCGAGCGGGTCGTGGTCGGCGTCAACCGCTTCCAGCTCGACGAGGAGGAGCCCTACGAGCCGCTCCGCGTCGACCCGGCCATCGAGGCCCAGCAGGCGGAACGCCTGGCGAAGCTGCGCGCCGAGCGCGACCAGCCCGCGGTCGACGCCGCTCTCGCGGCCCTGAAGAAGGCGGCCGAGGGCGAGGACAACGTCCTGTACCCGATGAAGGACGCGCTGCGGGCACGGGCGACGGTGGGCGAGGTGTGCAACGCGTTGCGGGAGGTTTGGGGGACTTACGTGCCGTCGGATGCGTTCTGAACGGGGCGATTCCCTCGAATGAGTGATCGAGGGCGGAAACGGCCCGGCCCCGGTTAATCTCGTGGAGGTGTTCCCGTTAGGAGGGGGCCGTGGCTGTGATGCTGCACGAGTCGTCGCTTTCTGATGCTGCCGACCGGCTCTGGGAGGAGCTGCCCGGGCACCGGGTGGAGATCCTCAACGGGAGCATTGTTGTGACACCGCCGCCGGACGGGCCTCATCAAGTGACGCTTTCCCGGTTGGTCGTGGAGTGCCACAAAGCGGGAGAACGGAAGGCGGGGCTCAGAACGGTGGCGGGGATCGGCCTGTGGCTGCCGACGGGGCCCGAGGACTACGCGGTGCCGGATTTGGCCGTTGTCGACGCCGATTACAAGGACGCCCTCGTCGAGAAGAACTGCTACGCGCCGCACGTCTTCCGTCTGGTCCTGGAGGTGACCTCCTCCAACTGGACCAACGACACTGCCACCAAGGTCGATGTCTACGCCCGGGCCAACGTCCCCGCCTACCTCATCGCCGACCGCAAGCACGACGAGGTCCTCCTCTACACCGACCCGGCCGACGGCAAGTACCCCGACCCCGTCCGCTACAAGCGCGGCCAGAGCGTCCCCGTGCCCGAGTCCGTCGGCGTGACCCTCGATCTCTCCGTCGACACCCTCCTCGACGGCGACGACTAGCGAACCCCGAGCCTGGTCAGGTAGTCCGTCAGCCCGGCTGCCCGGTCACTGGCCCAGCCCACGTAGCCGTCCGGCCGTACGAGGAACAGGCCCTTTCCGTACGGCTCTTGGGCTGGCCCCTGCACGAGGTGCACCGACTTCTCGTCCAGGGCGGGTGCTTCCGTGCCCAGTGCCACCAGCGTCCAGTGCGGACCCCGCAGCACGTCGAAGAGCCGTACCCCCTCGAGCGTCGTGTCCGGCGCACGGTCGCCCGCCCGGACCGCCCCCGCGTCCGCGCGCATATCCTCGGCGAGCGACGACTCCCGATATCCCAGCCGCAGTTGGACCGTCGCCGCACCGCGTCGCACCTCGCCACGGTGGACGCCGGTGGAGATGCCGAGCATCTGTGCCGCGATCGGGCGCCGCTCCTCCTCGTACGTGTCCAGCAGTGCCGTGTCCGCCCCGTCCCGCAGTACCGCGCCCAGTTTCCAGCCCAGGTTGTAGGCGTCCTGGATGCTGGTGTTCAGGCCCTGGCCGCCGGCGGGGGAGTGGACGTGCGCCGCATCGCCCGCGAGGAAGACACGCCCGCTCCGGAAGCGGTCCGCGAGTGCTGCGCGCGGGCGGAACTCCGAGGCCCAGCGGACCTCCGTGATGTCCTCCGGCGCCAGGTGCGAGCGTGTGGCGGCGACCTTGCGGATGCCGTCCAGGGACAGATCCACGTCCGTCCCCTCCGGGAACTGGGCGACCAGTTGGAAGTCCTCCGTACCGGCGAGCGGGCAGATCGCCATATAGCCGCCGTCGCCGTCCCCGCGTGGCGGGAAGACATGCCAGTTGTCGCGGTCCAGGCCGCTGATCCGCACGTCGGACACCAGGACCGGGTTCGGGTCGACCGTCTCGCCGGTCATGCCGATGCCGAGCGCGCGCCGCACGGCCGAGCGTCCGCCGTCGGCGGCGACGACGTACCGGGCGCGGAGTTCTGTCCCGGACCCGAGGCGCACGCTCACGCCGTCCTCGTCCTGGTCGAGCCCGACGACCTCCCGGCCGAACTCCACCCGTCCGCCCAGCTCCTCCAGGCGCGCGAACAGGATCTCCTGCGTCCGCCACTGCGGCACCATCCACGGCTCGCTGAACGCCGAGTCGCCGGCCGCCTCCTTCACCTCGTCCGCGTCGAACATCCGGTGCTCGCCGGCCCGCTCGCCGTCCTGCCAGATCATCCCGACCGGGTAGCGCCCACCGGCCGCGAGGATCGCGTCCAGCACCCCGAGATCCTCCAGGACCTCCATCGTGCGCGGCTGCAGACCCTTGCCACGCGAGCCCGGGAACAGCCCGTCCGCCTTCTCCACGACCAGTGCGTCCACTCCCCGCCGGGCGAGGTCGACACCCAGGGCCAGCCCCGTCGGGCCCGCCCCCACGATCACCACATCGATCACGCCATCTACGGCACGGCTCACGATCCACTCTCCTTAACGCTGTTAAGTGCCCTGGGTCCCGAGGGTGTCCTTAACGCTGTTAAGCTGTCAAGCGTGAGTACGGAACGACGCGCGCCCCTCGACCGCAAGCGGGTCGCGGACACCGCCCTGCGACTCCTGAACGAGGTGGGCCTGGACGGACTGTCCCTGCGGGTCATCGCCAAGGAACTGGACGTCAAGGCGCCCGCCCTGTACTGGCACTTCAAGGACAAGCAGGCCCTGCTCGACGAGATGGCGACCCAGATGTACCGGCGGATGGTCGCCGGGGCCGCCCTCGATCCGCACGACACCTGGCAGGAGCGGATGGCCAAGACGTACCGAGGGTTGCGGGAGGCCCTGCTCGGCTATCGCGACGGCGCGAAGGTCTACAGCGGCGCGCGCTTCACCGGTACGGACCATGCCCGGGAGATGGAGCAGAACCTACGGCTGTTCACGACCGCGGGTTTCACCCTCGCCCAGGCCGCGCGCGCCAACCAGACCGCGTACGCCTTCACCGTCGGTTTCGTCACCGAGGAACAGGGCGTCCGCCCGCTGCCGGACGAACGCCGCGAAGGCTATGACGTGGCCGAACGGGCCCGGCTGCTCGCCGAGTTCCCGCTCTCGGCGGCCGTTGGCGCGGAAATCTTCGAGGACTACGACCGGCACTTCGAGGAAGGGCTGGAGCTGGTCATTGCGGGGATCGGGGCGCGCTACGGCGTCCTTTGATCGGCGCGGTCCGGCCTTCCTCCGCTCCCGGACCGGTTCACTTCGCCAGGAGGAACGCCAGGAAGCCCATGCCGATGACGGACACGTATACCGGCCATTGGTAGCGCGCCGGATACTCGTACGTCTCCCGCCGGACGCCCCCGGCGCCACTCGTCACCGTAGGTCCGGAAGAGCTTGCGAGGCGGGAACAGGCCCATCGCGATGCCGGTCCAGGTGAAGAAGTAGGCGACCAGCATCTGCCGTGCGTTCCAGTGCTGTGGCTGGAGGCTGCCGACCAGAACCATGCCGAGGCAGCAGACGACGGACGCGACCAGGAAGACCACCGTCCCTTTGCGTGGTGGGCGCATCCACCGGTCGACCGCGAGACAGAGGAGGAACGTGGCGAAGGCCGCCATCAGGACCAACCAGCCGAGGGGGAGCTGCGCGAGCATCATCAGGCCGTTCGAGAGTGCGCGAGGTCCGGCGGCCGATGCGTCGGCGTCCGGTGAGCAGGGCTCAGCGCGGTCCGGACAGTGCCGCCCGGAGCCTCGGCGTCAGCCGGTTCTCGACGTAACGATTCAGCAGCCAGGCCAGCAACAGCATCGACGCGATCGTCAGGGCGAAGGTCACTGCCGACGACAGGCCTAGGCCGATGTGCAGGGCGTGGATCACCACCCAGCCCAGGTGTTCGTGGACCAGGTAGAACGGGTACGTCAGCGCCCCGGCCACGGTCAGCCAGCGCCAGTTCACCCGGTTCAGCCAGCCCAGAGCGATGGCGGCGACCGCGATGAAGCCGAATGCGACGACGAGGACGATGCCGAGCGAGGAGCGGTGGGCGAAGGCGTTCGGGTCCGACGCGTTCCGCAGGCCGCGCACCGCGTAGTGCTGTCCGATCAGGAAGCTCACGGCCACGATGCCCCAGGCGTGCACGTCGCGCCGGTCGCGGTGGACGAGGTAGAGGCCGACACCGCCGATGAAGAAGGGGGCGTACTCGGGTATCAGTACGATGTCGAGCAGCGGCATCTTCGCTCCCTGTGCGATCGCCGCCGCCAGCGTCCAGCCGGCGCAGAACAGGATCACGCGGCGACGGGTCGCTCCGGGCAGGACGACGCACAGCGCGAACAGCGCGTAGAAGCGGATCTCCGCCCAGAGCGTCCAGCACACCCCCAGCACCCGGTCCACGCCCAGCGGTTGCTGAAGCATCGTCAGATTCACCAGGGTGTCGCTCGGCGACAGCGCCTTGTAGGCGACCATCGGCAGCGCGAACACCGCGGAGACGATGAGGATCGCGGCCCAGTAGGCCGGCAGCAGCCGGGAGGCGCGGGAGGCGAAGAACGACTTCAGGGGCCGGCCCCAGCCGCTCATGCAGATCACGAATCCGCTGATCACGAAGAAGACCTGGACACCGAGGCAGCCGTAGGCGAAATAGCCGTGCAGCATGGGGAACTGGTGCTTGGCGGAACTTCCCCAGGCTTTGGTGACCTCGCCGCCGCGGCCGCCGTAGTGATATGCCGCCACCATCAGCGCGGCTATCAGCCGCAGTCCGTCCAGGGCGCGGAGCCGGGTTTCGCGGGGTTGCGGCCGTGCCGGCTGCTGGGGCACCGGCGCGACGGGCGCGGGTCGGACGGTCGTGCTGGTCACAGAATTCCCCTCGGTGGGCGCTCACTCTCACGGGTGCCTCACGGCACGTTAGTCCGAATTTCAGTGATGCCTTGGCCGGGAAAGCCATGATTCGCCTTGTGGTACCGGTGAGTTCATCTGAGTGTCGCCCTGGCTTCTTGCGTTCACTCGGAACTCCCCTCGGGGAGTGACCGACGGCGGGCCCCCTCCGACGGGGGGCCCGGCTCGCCTCGTCTCCTACGGCGCCTTTTGCCCCACGGCCTTCTTCAGCGCCCGCGCCCGGCGGACCACCCGGCGGGCCGTGGAGTTGCGGGGGAGGAACGCTAGGCGCTCCGGGATGCCCCCGGGCAGCCCCAGCGCGGTGAGCCGCTTCCGCCGGAAGTACCGCTTGGTGCGTGCGGACAGATGCTGGGAGAGGTAACGTTCCGCAGCCGCCCGCAGGGACGGGTAGATCTGCGGCTGCATCGTGTAGCTGAGCGTGTCGAGCAGACCGTCCACCGTGCTCGCGTCCAGCGACTTCTCGCCCTTGCCGCCCTCCAGATCCGGCAGCAGCGCATCCGCGAGGACCACCGGCACCCGGTTGCTGTTCTGGAACGGCGTGAGCGCGCCCAGCAGCGGTGCCGTACCGATACGGGCGACCGGCAGGCCGTAGAACGCGGAGGCCGTGAAGAGCGCCGTGGAGAAGCAGCCGACGACCAGGGCGGGCCGCGACCGCTCGAACAGCACCTCGGCGAGGACGGGCAGGTCCAGGACGGTGAGGTCCACACCCAGCTTCCCGGCCTCGGTCTCCAGGGCGCGGCTGTAGCGGGCCGGCGCGGTGGGGTGCGGCTTGAAGACGATCGAGCGGTGCCCGCGCTCGACCGCCCCACGCATCATCCGTACGTGCAGGTCCTCCTCCTCCTCGGGGGAGAGGATGCCCAGCGCGGACAGGTACTGGCCGAGCAGGAGCGCCGAGTTCTCGGGCAGCACCGGCAAGTCCTGGACGGAGGAGGCGAGCTCGCCCATCACCTTGAGGAACGCATCGGTGGGCACGAGCTCCGCCGGGACGTCGAACTCGGTCAGCAGCCGAGGGGTCAGGTCCGGCACCAGATCCAGATGGAGCAGGCGCCGCACGCGCGTACCGACCAGCGGGTCGATCTTGTTGCGGGTCGGGCCGTAGCTCATCAGGCCGTCGGCGTAGACATGCACGGGCGCGTCGGTGAACAGCTGGGCCACCGTCAGCGCCGGCGCGACCTGGATGGACTCCACGACCAGCTCCACCCGGTCGTCGCCCAGGTCCCAGAGCAGCCGCAGATAGCGTTCGAAGAGCGGGATGTCGTCCTGGCGCGGGGCCCAGGCGCCCGGGTGGAAGGGGCTGATGGCCTCGTTCCAGGACAGGATCTCGTCGAAGTGGTCGCGCAGCGGCTCGAAGCCCGGCATCTCGTCGACGGGCGGTGTCGTCTCCGGGGTCGCCGAGTTGTTGAAGACCAGCAGCAGACTGCGGTCCTCGTCCTCGAAGCAGTCCGAGTCCAGCGCGGCGGCCAGGGTGGCGGCGCCGTACAGGGTCGAGACGCAGTAGATGCGGGTGGTACGGGGCATCAGGCAGCCGCCTTCGCTGTCGTGATCCTGCGCCGCAGCCGCCGCAGCTTGGAGGAACGGTGCAGGTCCATCGTCTCGAGCACGTCGCCGAGCATGTCCTGCGGCAGACGCTGGATGGCCGCCGCGCTCCTGGCCCGCAGCTGCCGGTACACCGAGGGCTCCCACTTCTCCTCGTCCGAGACGTGGTGGGCGATGATCGCGCAGTAGGTGCGCACCGCCTTCGGCAGCAGCCGGTCCGCGTCCGGGTCCTCCGCCGTTTCCTCGATGACCTGGTCGAAGGCGCGGATGAAGTCGAGCTGGCGGACGTCGCCGATCTGCGTCAGGGAGGACGCCACCCCGCGCCGGTAGAAGACGCCGAGCAGGCTCACCACGGCGAACGACTCCGCCTCGCGGTGCAGCTTCCAGATCCAGGGCCGGTCCTCGGCCGTGCGCAGTCCGTCGGTGAAGTGCAGCAGGCCCCGGTCGAGGAGCCGGCGGTGGTAGGCGCCCGCCCAGGCGAAGGCGTAGTCCACGGAGGTGGAACGGTCGGCGGGCAGGATCGCCTCGCGCGGGTTCAGCGCCTCCCAGCGGCGCCCGATGGGGACCCTGTTCACACTGCGCGCGCGGGCGGTCGCCTGCACATGGTCGGTGCGCACGAAGTCGACGCCCAACCCCTCGATGGCCGCGACCAGTTCGGCGAAGTAGCCGGGAGCCAGCCAGTCGTCGCCGTCCAGGAACGTCAGGTACTCGCCCTGCGCCGCGTCCAGGCCGGTGTTGCGGGCGGTGGCGAGTCCCCCGTTCTTCTCATGGCGGATATACCGCACCTGCGCCACATCGGAGAGTTCCTCGGCCGCGCGTTCGAGAATCGCCGGAGTTTCGTCCTTCGAATGGTCGTCGACCAGTACGAACTCGAAATCCCGCTGTGCGTTCAAGCGGAGGCTTTTGAGGGTGTCCGGGGCGTATTGCTGCACGTTGTAGAACGGCACGATCACGGAAAGCTTTGGCACACGAGAAGAGTAAGAGGCGGGTCGGCGGCCTAACTTTCCGGTGTCCGTACAGAGGGTGAACTCAATGTGTCGGAACGGTGCATCACCTGTAGCTCCGGCGATTTCGCGGGCCAGTTCGGCTCTCGGCGGGGTGTTGTTAACTTTTTGTTGAGGTGCGGTTGGGGCGCGCCTCGGAATTGCTTCTTACCGTCTTCGGCGTGCCACCAAGTACCCCGAAGCCCACGCGAATCGCCGTACTCGCGGACTCCGACACCCGCTGGAAATGGGGTGCGCTGACCGCGGCTCGTATCGCCCCGGGCCCGTCCATGGAAACCGCAGCCCGCGAGGACGCGCAAGTCGGTCTCGAGCTGAGCGGATTCCTGCTGCGCGGGCGGGCGACGCCCACCGCCCGCCAGCTGGCGGAGGTCGGTGTGCGCGCCGACTCCCTCCGGGAGGTCACGGCGGTCGAGTTCCTGCGCGCGATGGCCGAGGAGGAGTACGACGTCCTCGTCCTCGCCCTCGTCGGCGGTGGCGTACAGGCGATGCTGCACGGACTGCGGCGCGTGTGGGAGGGCCGCGAGCGGCGCCCCGCGGTCGTCACCGGCTATGTCGGGGTCGTCTACGAGAAGCTCGCCGACGGCCTGCTGCTGCGGCACGGCGCGGACCTCGTCCTCGCCAACTCCCGCCAGGACGCGGAGCGTTTCCGGGCGGTGTACGAGGGGGTGGGCGCCGACGCCTCGTCGGTGACGGAGGTGGCACTCCCGTTCCTCGGCGGGGCGGCCTACGAAGGTGAACACGACCCCTACACCGTGGTGTTCGCCGTGCAGCCGTCCGTCCCGGACAGCCGCAGGGACCGCATCTACCTGCTCGACCGGCTGATCCGGCACGCCAGGCTGCACCCCGAGCGCGAGGTGCTGCTGAAGCTGCGCTCCAAGCCGGGCGAGCACACCACGCACATCGAGGAGCAGCCCTACCAGAAGCTGGTCCAGCGGCTCGATCCGCCGGCCAACTTCCGCCTGGTGTACGGGAACATGGGCGAGGTCCTCGACCGCACCGACCTGCTGGTCACCATCAGCTCGACGGCCGCGCTGGAGTCCCTGCACCGCCGTATCCCCACGGTCGTCCTGACCGACCTCGGCATCCGGGAGGTCCTGGGCAACCACCACTTCGTGGGCTCCGGATGCCTCGCCTCCTGGGACCAGCTGGACGCCGGGCACCGGCCGGCCGCCGACGAGGAGTGGGTGGCCCGGCAGGGCGTCGCGACGGACGGATCGTACGAGACCGCCTTCGACATGGCGAGGGAGCGCATCGCCAAGCTGCTCGCGGCGCCCGAGCTGCCCCCGCTCGCCCCGTACTACACACCGGCGACCGCGCCCGGTTACCTCCCCGGCATCCTCGCCCGCCACCACCTCGGCCCCGACGGCAGCCCGCTGCCCGGAGCCCCCGCCCACGACAGGGAGCCGGGCCCGGTCCGCCAGATCGTCCGCCGTGCCGCACGCGGTGCGTACCGGCACGGGGTCCAGCGGGTGGCTCCCGTCATCCGGCGGATGGGGGAGCTGTGACCGCCGAGAGGACGAGCGTGCCCGCACCGACCGCGGGCGCTGCGGAAGCGGCCGTCGCGCGAGCCGTCTCCGCCGCGACGAAGGGCGCGATCCAGCCGGCCGGCGCGCGGGTTGCGGGCACCGCCCACACGGGGGCAGGACAGGTCGTGCCTGCCGCACACGCTGCGGCGCGAGCACTGCCCGCCCCGGACATCTCAGTCACGCCGAGTAGGCCCGACGAAGTCCGCTGCCGTTCGGCCGCGCCCCGAAGGGGCGGGGGGCCGTATCGAGATGCGGCTCCGCCGCCATGGGGGTCCCCCCGCTCGAGCGAAGCCGAGAGTGGGGGAGCGACCAACCACGACGGCGCCGCACACGACCGACGTCCCAGCGCGGCCCCGCGGCCGAGCCGCACATCCGCCCAGCCCGCGGAGCGCCCCGCCGCGTTCGCCCCGATTCCTCCGCAAGGAGCCCAAGGAGTAGTCCCCATGTCCAACCCGCAAGCGGGCCGAGGCGCTTCGGTGCGCCGGGTGCTCGCGGTGATTCCCGCGCGCGGCGGCTCCAAGGGCGTGCCCGCGAAGAACCTCGCGCCTGTCGGCGGTGTGCCGCTGGTGGCCCGTGCCGTGCGGGAGTGTCTCGCCACCCGGCTGGTGACGGACGTCGTCGTGTCCACCGACGACCAGGCCATCGCCGCGGCGGCCCGTGAGGCGGGCGCCGAGGTCGTGCTGCGGCCCGCCGCGATCGCCGGGGACACGGCGACCTCCGAGGCCGCCGTCCTGCACGCCATGGACGCCCACGAGGCCCTGCACGGCGCGGCCGTCGACGTGGTGGTGTTCGTGCAGTGCACCAGCCCGTTCATCGTCCGCGAGGACATCGACGGGGTGGCGGCCGCGGTCGTCGAGAACGGCGCGGACACCGCGGTGACCGTGGCTCCCTTCCACGGCTTCATCTGGCGGGACGCCGACGACGAGGCCACCGCGGGCACCGTCGCCGAGGCCGACGCGGCCACCGGCGGCGGCTACGGCGTCAACCACGACAAGTCGTACCGCCCCCGCCGCCAGGACCGCCCCCAGGACCTCCTGGAGACCGGCGCCGCCTACGCGATGGACGCCCCCGGCTTCCGCAAGCACCAGCACCGCTTCTTCGGCCGTACGGAACTCGTCCGTACCGACCCCGCGCGCGTGCTGGAGATCGACGACCCGCACGACCTCGCGCGGGCCCGGGCCCTGGCACCCCTCTTCGACGCCGACCGGCCCGGCGCCCTCCCGACCGCCGACGACATCGACGCGGTCGTACTGGACTTCGACGGCACCCAGACCGACGACAGGGTGCTGATCGACGCCGATGGAAAGGAGTTCGTCTCCGTGCACCGCGGGGACGGGCTCGGCATCGCCGCCCTGCGCAAGGGCGGGCTCAGGATGCTGGTCCTCTCCACGGAGCAGAACCCGGTCGTCGCCGCGCGCGCACGAAAGCTGCAGATCCCCGTGCTGCACGGCATCGACCGCAAGGACCTCGCACTGAAGCAGTGGTGCGAGGAGCAGGGCATCGCGCCCGAGCGCGTGCTCTACGTCGGCAACGACGTCAACGACCTCCCGTGCTTCGCCCTCGTGGGCTGGCCCGTGGCGGTCGCGAGCGCCCACGACGTGGTACGCGGCGCCGCCCGTGCGGTCACCACCGTCTCCGGTGGCGACGGCGCGATCCGAGAGATCGCCAGCTGGATCCTCGGCCCCTCTCTCGACTCCCTAACCAAGTAAGGACAGTTCACTGCCATGAGCATCAACTCCCGCCTGCGCACCTTCGGTACCGAGCGCATCGCCGGCCCCGGTCAGCCCGTCTACATCTGCGGCGAGATCGGCATCAACCACAACGGCGAGCTGGAGAACGCCTTCAAGCTCATCGACGTGGCCGCCGAGGCCGGCTGCGACGCCGTCAAGTTCCAGAAGCGCACCCCGGAGATCTGCACCCCGCGCGACCAGTGGGACATCGAGCGCGACACCCCCTGGGGCCGGATGACCTACATCGACTACCGCCACCGCGTGGAGTTCGGCGAGGACGAGTACCGCCAGATCGACGCGTACTGCAAGGAGAAGGGGATCGCCTGGTTCGCCTCCCCGTGGGACACCGAGGCCGTCGCCTTCCTGGAGAAGTTCGACGTCCCCGCCCACAAGGTGGCCTCCGCCTCCCTCACCGACGACGAGCTGCTGCGCGCCCTGCGCGCCACCGGCCGCACGATCATCCTCTCCACCGGCATGTCCACCCCGAAGCAGATCCGCCACGCCGTCGAGGTCCTCGGCTCGGAGAACATCCTGCTCTGCCACGCCACCTCGACGTACCCGGCGAAGGCCGAGGAGCTCAACCTCCGCGTGATCAACACCCTGCAGGCCGAGTACCCGAACGTCCCGATCGGCTACTCCGGCCACGAGACCGGCCTGCAGACCACCCTCGCCGCGGTCGCCCTCGGTGCCACCTTCGTCGAGCGCCACATCACCCTGGACCGCGCGATGTGGGGCTCCGACCAGGCCGCCTCCGTCGAGCCGCAGGGCCTCACGCGCCTCGTCCGCGACATCCGCACCATCGAGGCCTCCCTCGGCGACGGCGTCAAGAAGGTCTACGAGTCCGAGCTCGGCCCCATGAAGAAGCTGCGCCGCGTCACGGGCGTCGTCGCCGAGGCGGAGATCGCCGCGGCCGCGGGCGAGCCGGTCACGGTCTGAGCCACCACCACTTACGGGACGGTCATACGTCGATGAGCCGCCGCGCCGGATCCGCCGGCAGCACCTCCACTCTCGCGTTCGTCGAGAGCCCGGTACAGCTCCTGAACGTGCTGGAGTGGGCGCATGCCCAGGCGCCCGGCGCGGGGCTCACCCTCGTCGTCCTGTCCCCGACCGACCCCATGACCCGCGGCCAACTGCGCCGTATGGCCGAACTCGCCCGCGACGAGGGCCACACGGTCCGCTGGGAGGAGGCCCGCGGCGGCCCCGCGGCCCCCTTCCAGACCATCGGCGGCCTGGCGGGCACGCTCCGCAGGGCCGACCGCATCGTCCTGGGCGACCCCTTCTCCCGCTACGTACAACTCCTGCTGACCATCACCAAGGCCCGCGACCTGGTCGTCGTGGACGACGGCACGGCCACGATGGAGTTCGTCGCCCAGCTGGCCCGCGGTGAACGTCTCGTCCGCTGGCACCGCAAGGGGGGCCGCCCGAGCGCCCGCGACCTGATCTTCGCGCCGGTGTCCTCCAAGGCCCGCCGCCGGCTCACCCCGAGCGACAGGCGCAGGGTGGCGGTCTTCTCCTCCATGCCCATGGAGGAGATCCCGCCCGGCGTGACCGTCCACACCAACGACTTCTCCTGGACCCGGGCCCGCTTCGGCCCGCCCCGCATCACCAAGGGCGCCGACATGGTGGGCACCTCGCTGGTGGAGACCGGCGTGGTGGACGGCGACCGCTACCTGGAGGCCGTCCGCACCCTGGCGAAGACCCACGGCGCCACCCGCTACTTCGCCCACCGCCGCGAAAGCACCGACAAACTCCACCGCCTGGCCGTCGAGACGGGCCTGGAGATCGTCCGCCCCGACCTCCCCCTGGAGCTGATCGCCCGCCGCGGCCCCATCGGCCGTACGGTCCTCAGCTTCCCCTCGACGGTCGTCCACACCCTCCCGCTGGCCCTGACGGGCACGGAGGTCCGGGTCGCGGTGTGCGACATCGACCCCGAGTGGCTCACCCAGAACGCCTCACCACGAGCACAGGGCTTCCTGTCGGGCGTCACGGGAACGGCACGGGACGTGACACGCCTGTCGGCGGTCACGGCGGCATGACCGCGCCTCAGTCGTCCTTCCGCGCCAGCAGGAACGCCCGCGGCCGCGTCTCCTCGTCGTCCGGCTCGCGCAGCACCCGCGCCTCCACCCGCAGCCCCGCCTTGACCAACCGCCCGGCCACGGCATCCGGCGTACGCCAGTAGTAGTCGAGCGCGATCTCACGGCCGAACCGCTCCTCCAGGTGCAGCCGCTCGTCCTCCGCACCGCTCTGGAAGCCCAGCAGGACATGCCCACCGGGCACCAGCACGCGCCGGAACTCCTCGAAGACCCCCGGCAGGTGATCGTCCGGGACATGGATGATGGAGTAGAGCGCGAGCACACCGCCCAGCGTCTCGTCCGGCAGGTCCAGCGCGGTCATGGACCCCACGTGGAACCGCAGCCCGGGATGCGCCTGACGGGCCAGCGCCACCATGCCGGGCGACACGTCGACCCCGAAGGCCGGCACCCCGAGCGCTTCGAGCCGGGCGGTCACATGACCGGGCCCGCTGCCGACATCGGCGACAGGGGCCGTACCGGCCGCCCGGACGAGCTCCGCGAAGGCGCTGACCAGGGCCAGGTCCAGCGGTCTGCCGCTCAGGTGGTCGGAGAACTGCTCGCTGTACGGGCGGGCGATCGCGTCGTAGGAGGTTCGGGTGGCATGCAGGAAGTCCGGGCTGCCCGGTATCGCGGAGCTCACGGGCCCGCACCCTACTAGCGGTCGTCCGTCGTCCAGGTGAAACCGCCGAGAGAGTCCTGCGAAGTCTCTTCGAACTCCACCTCTCCGGGCGGGTACCGCCACCGCAGGTACAGCGAGACCGCCGTCACCAGCAGCCAGCCCGCGAGGATCATTGCGACCAGCAGGCCCAGGAAGAGGCCGGCCGTGCCGAGCAGACCGAATGTCGCCAGCATCCAGGGGATGTGGTCCTCACCGCAGCCGCACGCCTCCATGGGGGCAGGCTGCCCACGATCCACCCGCCGTGTGCGCTGCGTGGCGGAAACGTCGCGCGGTGGTGATGATTCCGGGATCCGGGCCCCTACGTCCCACAGTGCGGTCCCGACACGTGGACCGGAACCATGGAGAGGGGCGCGGCGTGGTATGCGTAGAGAAAAGCAAGGTATACCCACCTCAACCCTTGCCCATGCGTCGAGCGGCCAGATTTTCTTCCCCCTGAGGGGTTGAACTTTTGTTGATCGAGGGTCAGTTGGCCACCCCGGCGTCCTACGCTTAAGAGGGTGAAGCAACTGATGTCACCAGAGTCCGAGGTCGATCTCGCCGGGGAGACGGTGCTCGACGGCACGCTGCCCGAGGCGCTGTATGGCGAACTGGTCGCCTTCCGTCGTGACCTGCACATGCACCCCGAGCTCGGCAACCAGGAGTTCCGCACCACCGCGGCGATCAAGGAGCGGCTCGAGGCGGCAGGCCTGCGGCCCCGGGTGCTCGCCACCGGTACCGGGCTCGTCTGTGACATCGGGGAGTGGGACGGCGGGCGGCCCATGCTCGGCATGCGCGCCGACATCGACGGCCTGCCCATCCCGGACACGAAGAGCGAGTGCCCGTACCGCTCGACCGTGCCGGACCGCGCACACGCCTGCGGCCACGACGTGCACACCACCGTGGTACTCGGCGCCGGCCTGGTCCTGGCCGAACTGCACAGGCAGGGCAAGCTCCCGCGGCCCGTGCGGCTGATCTTCCAGCCGGCCGAGGAGGTGCTCCCCGGCGGCGCCGCGGACGCGATCGACTGCGGGGTGCTCGACGGCGTGGGGCGGATGATCGCCGTGCACTGCGACCCCCGCGTGGACGCCGGCCGTATCGGCCTCAGGCAGGGTGCCATCACCTCCGCCTGCGACCGGCTGGAGGTCGCACTCGACGGCCCCGGCGGCCACACCGCCCGCCCGCACCTGACCACCGACCTGGTCACCGCCGCAGCCCGCGTCGCCATCGACGTGCCCGCGCTCGTCGGCCGGCGGATGGACACCCGCTCCGGTCTCGCCGTGACCTGGGGCCGCATCGAGTCGGGGCACGCCCCGAACGTCATCCCGCAGCACGCCGAGCTCTCCGGCACCGTCCGCTGCCTCGACATCGAGGCCTGGCGGCAGGCCCCGGACCTGGTGGTCGCCGCCATCGACGAGGTCGCCAACCTGCACGGCGCCAAGTCGGAGATCAACTACGTGCGCGGCGTCCCGCCGGTGGTCAACGACGCGGGCGTGACCGACCTGCTGCGCGACGCCATGACCGCCCGCCGCGGCGCCCAGTCCATCGAGGACACCGAGCAGAGCCTCGGCGGCGAGGACTTCTCCTGGTACCTGGAGCACGTCCCCGGCTCCATGGCCCGCCTCGGCGTCCGCACCCCGGGCGAGCGCACGGTGCGCGATCTGCACCAGGGCGACTTCGACGCGGACGAGTCGGCGATCACGGTGGGGGTGGAGCTGTTCACTGCCGCGGCTCTGCTGGACGCGGCTGAGTGATCCGAGCGCGCCGAACGGCCCCCTCGGGGGCCGTTCCACCGACCGGCGCAACATGCTCGTAAGCCAATCGTGCGCGCATCGAAATCAGGGTGTGTGAAGAGGTAAGAGCCTGAGTTCAGACAGCGTTTGCCTCGAATCGATAACGGCTTCGAGAGGGGTGTTTTTCTGACATCTACGCGCGTTACGATGCCGCGAAGCCGACGCCGCAGGGGCGTCCGGGCCCGAGCACTGGCATGGTGCTCACATGAAGCGCCGACGAGGCGCTCAGGTCAGGTGAAGGAGCCTTCCCGTGCGCCGGGTAGCAAAGCTTTCTGCTGCGTGTGTCGTGTCCGCAGCTCTCGCACTGACTGCCACCGCGTGTGGCAGTACCTCCTCCGAGAAGGACAACTCGTCCTCCGCCTCCGCCGGCGGCGGCAAGGGCATCAAGATCGGTCTCGCCTACGACGTCGGCGGCCGTGGTGACCGTTCCTTCAACGACTCCGCCGCGCGCGGTGCCGACAAGGCCGAGAAGGAGTTCGGCGGTTCCATCAAGGAGCTGACGGCGAAGAACTCCGACACCGAGGCCGACCGCGAGCAGCGCCTGACCGACCTGGCGGACGCCGGCTACAACCCGATCGTGGCCGTCGGTTTCTCCTACGCCACCTCGGTCGACAAGGTCGCCGCGAAGTACCCGAAGGTCAACTTCGGCCTCATCGACTCGGTCGCGACCGCCAAGAACGTCGACAGCATCACGTTCACCGAGGAGCAGGGCTCCTACCTGGCCGGTGTCGCCGCGGCGCTGAAGACCAAGAAGAACCACGTGGGCTTCATCGGCGGTGTCGACACCCCGCTGATCAAGAAGTTCGAGGCGGGCTACGTCCAGGGCGTCAAGGACACCAAGCCCAGCGTCAAGGTCGACGTCCAGTACCTGACCCACGGCTCGGACCTGTCCGGCTTCTCCAGCCCCGACAAGGGCAAGGAGGCCGCGTCCGGCATGCTCGACAACGGCGCCGACGTGATCTACACCGCGGCCGGCTCCTCCGGCAACGGCTCGATCGAGGCCGTCAACGGCGTCAAGGGCGCCTGGGCCATCGGCGTGGACTCGGACCAGTACAACATCCCGGGTCTGGCCAAGTACAAGAACTCGATCCTGACCTCGATGGTCAAGAACGTGGACGTCGGTGTCTACGACTTCATCAAGTCCGTGCACGACGGCAAGCCGCTGACCGGCAACCAGGTCTACTCGCTCGCCAAGAACGGTGTCGGCCTGGCCACCAGCGGTGGCTTCATCGACGACATCAAGGCCCAGCTGGACGCCGCGAAGAAGAAGATCGTCGACGGCACCGTCAAGGTCAAGACCAGCTGACCTGGCGGTTCCCGCCGAACTCCGGCTCGGCGAGGGCGCGTTCCCACAGCCCCTCGCCGAGCCATAACAATGTGTCAACTCTACGCGTGTAGCATGGAGTTGCCGCGCTAGCGTCGCCGACGCCTGCCCTCCCCCTCAACCCCCTTTGTCCCCGAGGAGAGTGCGCCATCAACGCGTCCAGCCCTCCCGCTGCCGTCGAACTGCGCGGCATCACCAAGCGATTCCCCGGCGTCGTCGCCAACAAGGACATCGACATCACCGTCCGTACCGGAACCGTCCACGCCCTGTGCGGTGAGAACGGCGCCGGCAAGTCCACCCTGATGAAGATCCTCTACGGCATGCAGCAGCCGGACGAGGGCACCATCACGGTGAACGGCGAGACCGTCACCTTCCACAACCCCGCCGACGCCATCGCCCGCGGCATCGGCATGGTGCACCAGCACTTCATGCTCGCCGACAACCTCACCGTCCTGGAGAACGTCGTCCTGGGCGCGGAGAAACTCCACGGCATCGGCGCCAAGGCCCGTACGAAGATCAAGGAGATCTCCGACGCCTACGGCCTGAACGTGCGCCCGGACGTCCTCCTCGAGGAACTCGGCGTCGCCGACCGCCAGCGCGTGGAGATTCTCAAGGTCCTCTACCGCGGCGCCAAGACCCTCATCCTCGACGAGCCCACCGCCGTCCTCGTGCCGCAGGAGGTCGACGCCCTCTTCGACAACCTGCGCGAGCTGAAGGCCGAGGGCCTCACGGTCATCTTCATCTCCCACAAGCTGGGCGAAGTCCTCTCCGTGGCCGACGAGATCACCGTCATCCGCCGCGGCACCACCGTCGGCACGGTCGAGCCGGCCGGCACCACCCCCAAGCAGCTCGCCGAGCTGATGGTCGGCAGCGAACTGCCCACCCCGGAGACCCAGGAGTCGACGGTCACCGACGTGCCGCTGCTCAAGGTGGACGGCCTGCACCTGAGCCAGACCGACCTCGACGGCGTCGAGCGCGTCATCCTCGACGACATCTCCTTCACCATCCACAAGGGCGAGGTCCTCGGCATCGCCGGCGTGGAGGGCAACGGCCAGTCCGAGCTGGTCGAGGCGATCATGGGCATCCGCGACCCGGACGCCGGTGTCATCACCCTCGACGGCACCGACATCTCGCACGCCCCCACCCGGGGCCGCCGCGAGGCCGGCGTCGGCTACATCCCCGAGGACCGCCACCGCCACGGTCTGCTCCTGGAAGCGCCGCTGTGGGAGAACCGCATCCTCGGCCATGTCACCGAGAAGCCCAACTCCCGCGGGCAGCTCCTCGACATCAAGGCCGCCCGCACCGACACCGAGCGCATCATCCAGGCCTACGACGTCCGCACCCCCGGCATCGACGTCACCGCCGCCTCCCTCTCCGGCGGCAACCAGCAGAAGCTGATCGTCGGCCGTGAGATGAGCCACGCGCCCAAGCTGCTGATCGCCGCCCACCCCACCCGCGGTGTGGACGTCGGCGCGCAGGCCGCGATCTGGGACCACATCCGCGAGGCCCGCCGCGAGGGCCTGGCCGTGCTGCTGATCTCCGCCGACCTGGACGAGCTCATCGGCCTGTCCGACACCCTGCGGGTGATGTACCGCGGCAGTCTGGTCGCCGACGCCGACCCCGCCACCATCACCCCCGAGGAACTGGGCTCCGCCATGACGGGTGCGGCCACCGGCCACCTGGAGCACACAGAGGACTCCGCCGAGGACCACGAGGACGACGCCCGATGAACAAGCTGACCCAACGCATCGACAAGGAGCGGCTGCTCCTCGCCATCGCGGCGCCGCTGCTGGCGATCGTCGCCGCGCTCGTCGTCACCGCCCTGGTCATCCTCGCCACCGGCAAGAACCCGGGCTCCGCCTTCAGCGACATGGTGAGCTACGGCACCGCCAGCGACAGCCAGGTCTACATCCTGAACAAGGCGACGACGTACTACCTGGCGGGTGTCTCGGTGGCCATCGGCTTCCGGATGAACCTGTTCAACATCGGCGTCGACGGCCAGTACCGGATCGCCGCGTTCTTCGCCGCGGTCCTCGGCGGCGCGCTGACCACGCCCGGCTGGATCTCCATCCCGCTGATCATCCTGTGCGCCATGGCGACCGGTGCCCTGTGGGCGGCCATCGCGGGCGTCCTCAAGGTGACCCGCGGGGTCAGCGAGGTCATCTCGACGATCATGCTGAACTCGATCGCCACCGCGATCATCGCCTACCTCCTGCAGCCGGGGAAGCTCGCCGAGCTGCAGAGCGGCGGCACGGTGATCTCCACCAAGCCGCTGCCGTCGTCCTCGTACTTCTTCCAGATCGACACCGGTGCCGCGGGCGAGCTGTGGGGCTTCATCGTCGTCGCCGTGGTCGTCGGCATCGCGTACTGGTTCGTGCTCGGCCGTACCCGCTTCGGCTTCGACCTGCGCACCGTCGGCCAGTCCGAGAGCGCGGCCGCCGCCAGCGGTGTCTCCGTCAAGAAGATGGTCGCCACCAGCATGGTCATCTCGGGTGCGGTGGCCGGTCTGATCGGCATGCCGACCCTGCTCAACGACAGCCACCAGTTCAGCAACGACTTCCCGACCGGCATCGGCTTCACCGGTATCGCCATCGCCCTGCTCGGCCGCAACCACCCGGTCGGCATCGCGCTCGGCGCCCTGCTGTGGGGCTTCCTGGAGCGCACCACCAACCACCTCGAGTTCGAGGGCTACGACAAGGAGATCCTCGGCGTCATCCAGGGCGTCATCGTCCTGTGCGTCGTCATCGCCTACGAGCTCGTACGCCGCTACGGCCTCAGGCGCCAGCAGCAGCGGGTCGGCGCCGAGCTCGCCGCCCAGGCCGCCGCCCCGACCCAGAAGCAGGAGGTGGCGTGATGACTGCCACGATGACCGACACGCCGCCCCCCGCGGCCCCCAAGGCGGACACGGAACGCGGCCGCTCGGGCCGCTCGCTCGGCCAGATCCTGATGATCGTCGCCGGTGCGCTGCTGCTCGTCGCCGCGGTCCGGGTCATCTCCGGCTCGGACCAGCTCACCTCCGAGGGCCAGGTCTCCGCAGCCCTCAGCCTCGCCGTACCCATCGGTCTCGCGGGTCTCGCCGGCCTGTGGTCCGAGCGCTCCGGTGTGGTCAACATCGGCCTCGAAGGCATGATGATCCTCGGCACCTTCGGCGCCGGCTGGATCGGCTGGCAGTCCAACCCGTGGCTCGGCCTGCTGTGCGGCATCGGCTTCGGCATCCTCGGCGGCCTGGTGCACGCGGTGGCGACCATCACCTTCGGCGTCGACCACATCGTCTCCGGTGTCGCCGTCAACCTGCTCGCACTGGGCGCCACCCAGTACCTCGCCAAGCTCTTCTTCACGAACGGCAAGGCGGCCGACGCGGGCGGCAACCCCAAGCAGTCCCCGCCGGTCGACTCGCTGCCCAACTTCGACGTCCCCGGCCTCTCCAGCGGGCTGCACTCCATCGAGAACCACCACTGGTTCCTGATCTCCGACCTCGCCGGCATCATCGGCGGCCTGGTCACCGACCTGTCCGTCGTGACGGTCTTCGCCGTCCTGCTGTTCGTCGGCAGCTGGTGGCTGCTGTGGCGCACCCCGTTCGGTCTGCGGCTGCGCTCCTGCGGCGAGAACCCGATCGCCGCGGAGTCCCTCGGCGTCAACGTCTACAAATACAAGTACGCGGCCGTCGCCGTCTCCGGCGGCCTCGCCGGCCTCGGCGGCGCCTTCCTCGCGCTGGTCACCTCGCACACCTACCTGGAGGCCCAGACCGGCGGGCGCGGCTTCATCGGTCTCGCGGCCATGATCTTCGGCAACTGGCGGGTCGGCGGCCTCGCCATGGGCGCGGGTCTGTTCGGCTACTCCGACGCGCTGCAGCTGCGCAACGGCGGTGCGACCGTTCACGCGCTGCTGCTCCTGCTGGTCGTGCTCCTCGCGGGCCTGGCCGGCTGGAAGCTGTACAAGAAGGCGCTCTGGCAGGGCGGCATCAGCCTCCTGGTGGGCGCGGGCGTCCTGGTCTGGTACCTGGTCACCGACGAGGTCCCCAGCGACTTCGTGGGAGCCACCCCGTACGTCGTCACCCTGCTGGTGCTGTCGCTGTCCGCGCAGCGGCTGCGGATGCCGAAGGCGGACGGTATGCGCTACCGGAAGGGCCAGGGCAAGTGACCCCGCCGGCCGCCGTCGACTGGGAGGCGCTGCGGGAGCTGGCCCGCGAGGCCATGGCCCATGCGTACGCCCCCTACTCGGGCTTCCCGGTCGGGGTCGCCGCCCTGGTCGACGACGGCCGCACGGTCAGCGGCTGCAACGTCGAGAACGCCTCCTACGGCCTCGGCCTGTGCGCCGAGTGCGGGCTGGTCTCGGAGCTGCAGCGCACCGGCGGCGGGCGGCTGACGCACTTCACCTGCGTGGACGGCAGGGGCGAGATCCTCGTCCCGTGCGGCCGCTGCCGCCAGCTGCTGTACGAGTTCGGCGGCCCCGACCTGCTGTTGGAGACACCGGCGGGAATCCTGCCCCTGTCGGAGATGCTTCCCCAGGCCTTCGGCCCGGACCATCTCACCAAGTAACTCCCGTACGGCCCCTCCGTCTTGAACCCTTCGAGCGGAGGGGCCGCACACTTCCATGAACCTCGGAAGGAACGCACCCCATGGCCATGGACGCCATCTCCGTCATCCGCACCAAGCGGGACCGCGGTGAGCTCAGCGACGAGCAGATCGACTGGGTCATCGACGCGTACACCCGCGGGGAGGTCGCCGACGAGCAGATGTCCGCGCTCGCCATGGCCATCCTCCTCAACGGCATGAACCGCCGTGAGATCGCCCGCTGGACCGCCGCGATGATCGCCTCCGGCGAGCGCATGGACTTCTCGTCCCTGTCCCGCCCCACCGCCGACAAGCACTCGACGGGCGGCGTCGGCGACAAGATCACCCTCCCGCTGGCGCCCCTGGTCGCGGCCTGCGGAGCGGCCGTCCCCCAGCTGTCGGGCCGCGGCCTCGGCCACACCGGCGGCACCCTGGACAAGCTGGAGTCGATCCCCGGCTGGCGCGCGCTGCTCTCCAACGAGGAGATGCTGAACGTCCTCGACACCACCGGCGCGGTGATCTGCGCGGCGGGCGACGGTCTGGCCCCCGCGGACAAGAAGCTCTACGCCCTGCGGGACGTCACCGGCACGGTCGAGGCGATCCCGCTGATCGCCTCCTCGATCATGTCGAAGAAGATCGCGGAGGGCACCGGCTCCCTGGTCCTCGACGTCAAGGTGGGCACCGGCGCCTTCATGAAGACGATCGAGGACGCCCGGGAACTGGCGTCCACGATGGTGGGCCTGGGCACCGACCACGGCGTGAAGACGGTCGCGCTGCTGACGGACATGTCGACCCCGCTGGGCCTGACGGCGGGCAACGCCCTCGAAGTCCGCGAGTCGGTGGAGGTCCTCGCGGGCGGCGGCCCCTCCGACGTCGTGGAGCTGACCATCGCCCTGGCCCGCGAAATGCTCGACGCGGCCGGCGTGAAGGACGCCGACCCGGCGAAGGCCCTGGCCGACGGCTCCGCGATGGACGTCTGGCGCCGCATGATCGCGGCCCAGGGCGGCGACCCGGACGCGCAGCTGCCGGTGGCACGCGAGCAGCACGTCATCAAGGCCCCGTCCTCGGGCGTCCTGACCCGCCTCGACGCCTACGGCATCGGCGTCGCCGCCTGGCGCCTCGGCGCGGGCCGCGCCCGCAAGGAGGACCCGGTGCAGGCGGGCGCGGGCGTCGAGCTGCACGCCAAGCCGGGCGACACGGTGACCGAGGGCCAGCCCCTGCTGACCCTGCACACCGACACCCCCGAGCGCTTCGAGTACGCGCTGCAGGCGGTGGAGGATTCCTACGACATCGGGGCGGCGGGCACGGAGTTCCCGGCGTCTCCGGTGGTGCTGGAACGTATCGCCTGACCTGCGGCTTCCTCTTTCGGGTGAACGGGATCGGTGGACCATTGCCGGTCCCGTTCGGCATGCTGGGATCGGTGACGTACCGATTGGAGACCGCCATGAGCGCACTCACCGTCGACCACATGACGGCCAGTGGCCACGAGTGGGACGGCCTCGTCCGGATCTGGAAGGAGACGGACGCGCCCGAGGGCTGCAAGGTGGAGATCATTGAGGGGATCGTCACCGTGGCACCGCCGCCGTCCAGGGCTCACAACAAGATCGCCAGCAAGGTGCTTCGCCGTATGTCAGAGGTGATTCCGGAGGACTGGGGCATCTTCCCGACACTGGGTACGGCCGTACCGTCCCGTGACAGCATCTACATTCCCGACCTCGCGGTAGGGCCGGAGGCGGCGCTGGACGACGAGGGAGACGACGAGTACATCCCCGCCGGTGCGGCTGAACTCATCGTGGAGATCACCTCGAAGTCCAACGCACAGACAGATCGGATCACCAAGGCAGCGGGGTATGCCAAGGCCGGGGTCCCCCTCTACCTCCTCATCGACAGCTGGGCTCCGGGCGGTCCGACGGTCACGCTGTACGGCGAGCCGAAGGGGGACGTCTACCGTGTCCTGCAGGCAGGAAAGTTCGGCGACCCGATCAAGTTGCCGGAGCCGTTCGACTGCACGCTCGACACCAGCGTGTTTCCCGTCGGCTGACGAGATCACCCCAACAACGCTGCCACCACCACCAACACCGGCACCGACAACACCGTCGACACCAGGATCGAGTCCCGCGCCAAGCCGTCGGCCACCCGATAGCGACTCGCGTACGTGTACAAGTTCTGCGCCGCCGGGAGCGCCGACGTCACCACCACGTCGAGGAGTTGGTGGCCGTGCAGCCCGAACGCCCCCGCCGCCAGCGCCCACGCGGCCACCGGCTGGCCCACCGCCTTCAGTGCGACCGACAGGAATACCGGGAACCTGTCGGCGCCCCGCCCCGGCATCGTGCTGCCGCACAGGGAGATACCGAAGGCCAGCAGGACCGCCGGGACGGACATGTTGCCGATCAGGGTCACCGGGTCCATGACCGCGGACGGGACCTTCACGCCGAGCGCCGAGACCGCCACTCCGGCCAGTGAGCCGACCGCGATCGGGTTGCGCAGGGGCGTGAGCAGCCGTAGCCACAGCGGGCCCTTCTCGCCCTTGCCGGACAGGTCCAGGACCGTCAGGGCGATCGGGGTGACCGCGATGATCTGGAACAGCAGCACCGGCGCCACCAGCGAGGCGTCGCCCAGCACATACACGGCGATCGGGATGCCGAGGTTGCCCGAGTTGACGTAGCTGGAGCACAGGGCGCCGATCGTCGTACGGCCCACACCCCAGCCCCGTACGACACCGACCGCGACGAAGACACCGGCCGCGGCCGCCGTGCTCATGGCCGTCACCAGCAGCCGGCTGGAGAAGATCACCGACAGATCGGCCCGCGCGAGCGTGGTGAACAGCAGCGCCGGGGACGCCACATGGAAGGCCAGCTTGGTCAGCACTTCCCGCCCGTGCTCGCCGAGATGCCCCTGCCGTCCGATGACATAGCCCACCCCGATGACGACCGCGATGACCGCGAAGCCCGTCAGCACTCCCTGCACGGTGCCCCCTCGGCGGGGAGGAGGCCGTCGGGTATCCGGGGCGGTGCTGATGCTTGGGGCATACACCCAACCCTCCGGGGGCGAGGGTGGCAGGTCAATGTGATCCCGGTCGGCGGACACGCCCGGCAGGCGTGTGCCCCGATGAGCCCGATGAGTTCCGCCCGCCCGGCCGGTCTACCGCACGTGGACGCCATGACACCCGCCGTACTCGTGCTGCCCGGCCCCGTCACCCGTGACGAGGTGAGCGGGCTGTGCGAGGACGTGCGGGCGCTGCTGGAGGCCACCGGTGCCGGGGTGGTGGTGGTCGACGTCGCCGCGATCGGGCCGCCGGGGCTGGGTGCCGTGGATCTGCTGGCGCGGCTGGAGCTGGCCGCCCGGCGGTCCGGGGGCCGGATCCGGCTGCGCGATCCCGCCCCGTCCCTACACGCCCTCCTCGACCTGGTCGGGCTCCGCTTCGAGGTGGAGGGGCAGGCCGAACAGCGGGAACCAGCGCTGAGTGTCGAGGAAGAAGTGGAACCCGGAGAGCCCGCCGTCTGATATCTCCAGCACCTGCACCGCCCACGGGGTGAAGCCGCCCTTCTCCGGGTCCGGCTTGTACTGGGCGAACCCCGGCAGGCCGTTGACCTGGACCGGCAGCAGCCGGGAGCCCTCGCAGGCGGAGCCCAGGGTCGTCATGAAGCCCGTGATGTCCTCGTGGCCCGTCAGCCACAGGTCGAACGGCGGCATCGTCATCACGGCGTCCTCGTGCAGCAAGGCCGTCAGCGCGGTCATGTCGTAGCCCTCGAAGGCCGCCACATAGCGGTCCAGGAGCTTGCGCTGCTCCTCGTCGAGAGGGTCGGAGACGGCCGCGGCCGCCGCCTTGTCGCCGTGCTCGCGCTCGGCGAGTGTCGCCCGGGCCCGCTGCAGGGCGCTGTTGACCGACGCCACCGAGGTGTCGAGCAGCTCGGCGACCTCACTGGCCTTCCAGGCGAGGACCTCGCGCAGGATCAGCACGGCGCGCTGCTTGGCGGGCAACTGCTGCAGGGCCGCCATGAACGCGAGCCGCACGGACTCCTTCGCGACGGCGGCCTCCGCCGGGTCCTCGACGGTCGGCAGTACACGGGCGTCCGGCATCGGCTCGAGCCAGGTGTTGTCCGGGCGGGGGGAGAGGGCGGCCTGGGCGAGGGGCGTCGACTCGCTCAGGTCCATCGGGCGGGCGCGCTTGTTGCCGGCGGTCAGCATGTCCAGGCAGACGTTCGTCGCGATGCGGTAGAGCCACGACCGCAGACTGGAGCGGCCTTCGAACTTCTCGTAACTTCGCCAGGCGCGGACCATCGTGTCCTGTACCGCGTCCTCGGCCTCGAAGGAAGAGCCGAGCATGCGGTAGCAGTAGCCGGTCAGCTCGACGCGGTGTTTCTCGAGCCTGACGTCGAGGTCTGTCGTCATGGTCCACCCACCCCTGTGGCCGTTCTGTCGCGCCTTTGCGCCCAGCACGTCCGAAGCTAGCGCAGGGCACTGACAATGGCGTGCCGAGCGGAGGAATGTGCAGGTGGGTTGGGGTTGCCGTCCCCAGGGGGCTCCGCCCCCTGGACCCCCGATGGGCCTGAACGGCCTCGTCCTCAAACGCCGGACGGGCTGAAAAGATCAAACCCCGCCCGGCGAAAGATCAGCCCCTCCGGCGTTTGAGGAGCGGGGGTCCGGGGGCCGGCCCCCGGTACGGGACGGGTAGGGGCGGCGAGGGCGAAGGAAGCTCAGTGCACCGGTACCGGGGCCCGCCGCGCAGCGACCCGTGCCGCCCGTGTCCCGAACACCGTGATCGTCACGACCCCCAGCATCGCCAGGAGCCCGACGCCGACCGTCCCGGTCCAACCCCCCGCGTGGAACGCGATCGCCCCCACCGTGCTGCCGGCACTCGACCCGACGTAGTACGCGGACTGGTACAGCGCAGACGCCTGCGCCCGCCCCGCCGTCGCCGTCTTGCTCACCGCCGACGACGCGACCGCATGCCCGGCGAAGAACCCGGCGGTGATCAGCACCAGCCCCAGCAGAACCGGCACCAGGGACCCCGCGAGCGTCAGGGCCAGGCCCGACGCCGTCGTACCGCCCGCCAGGTACAGGGCTCCACGCCGGCCCAGCCGCCCCACCAGCCGCCCGGCGGTGGACGCGGACACCGTACCCACCAGGTAGACCAGGAAGATCGACCCGATGATTCCCTGCGGCAGCGAGAACGGCGCCTCCGTCAGGCGGTAACCGATCACCGTGTACACACCACCGAACACCGTCATGAACAGCGCACCGATCGCATACAGCCGGCACAGCAGCGGGTTCGACAGATGGTCGCGGACCGTACGGGCCAGGACCCGCGGCCGCAGCGAACCCGCCTTGAAGTGACGCGGAGCGGGCAGCAGCAGCCGGAACGCCACCGCGCACATCACCGCGATCGCCCCGATCACACCGACCGCGACCCGCCAGCCCCACTCCTGGGCGACCCACCCGGTGATGACCCGGCCGCTCATCCCGCCGACACTGTTGCCCGCGACGAACAGCCCGATCGCCGTGACCAGCGCCTTCGGCCGGACCTCTTCGGCGAGATACGCGGTCGCCGACGCCGGAAGCCCGGCCAGCGCGGCCCCCTGCACCGCCCGCAGCACCACCAGAGCGGTCAGCGAGGGCGCGAACGGCACCAGGAGCCCCACCGTCACCGCGACCGCCAGCGAGGCCGTCATCACCGTACGACGCCCGAACCGCTCCGACAGCGCACTCATCGGAAGGACGAACACCGCGAGGCCACCGGTCGCCGCCGCCACCGTCCAGCTCGCCGAACTCGCCGCCACCCCGAACTCGCCGGAGATCAGCGGCAGCAGGGCCTGCGTGGAGTAGAGCAGCGCGAAGGTCGCCACGCCCGCGAGGAAGAGCGCGAAGCTCATCCGGCGGTAGCCGGGCCCACCCGGCGTCATACGGGAATCGGCGGCAGGGACAACGGATGCGGCGCCCACGACGGTGGACGCCCCGGTACTGGCGGGAGACATGCCTCGAAGCTACGTACGACCCCGCTCATCCGTCCAATGCATGGAATCGCCATAATCGTTCCCATGGTGCATCAGCAGAGGTCACAAGCTCGTCTGTCACCGTCCAGTGACACAAAAGACACCGAGGACATCGTCTCGCTGCTCGCCCCGCGTCTCGCCCACTTCGCAGGGGTGGCCCGCACCGAGCACGTCACGCGCGCCGCCCAGGAGATGCAGGTCCCGCAGTCCACGCTCTCCCGGGCGATGGTCCGCCTCGAACAGGACCTGGGCGTCGACCTGTTCGCCCGTCGCGGCCGCACCGTCTCCCTCACCCCGGCCGGCCGCACCTTCCTGGGCTCCGTCGAACGCGCCCTCGCCGAGATCGAGCGCGCCGCCGAGGAGGTCCGTGCCGACGCCGACCCGGCCACCGGCAAGGTCGCCTTCGGCTTCCTGCACACCATGGGCGCCGAAACCGTCCCCGGCCTCATCCACGCCTTCCGGGCCGACCACCCCCGCGTCCGCTTCAGCCTCGTCCAGAACTACGGCGAGGCGATGCTGGAGAAGCTGCGCGCGGGCGAACTCGACCTCTGTCTGACCTCCCCGGTCCCCGACGCCCCCGACCTGGTGGCCCGCCGCCTCGACGAACAGAAACTCCGCCTGGTCGTCCCGGCCGACCACCCCCTGGCGTCCCGCCGCCGCATCCGTCTGGCCGAGGCGGCCGACGAAACCTTCGTCACCCTCGAACCGGGCTACGGCATGCGCCGTATCACGGACGACCTGTGCAAGGAGGCCGGCTTCCGGCCGAGGATCGCCTTCGAAGGGGAGGAGGCGGAGACCCTGCGAGGCCTGGTGGCAGCAGGCCTCGGAGTAGCCCTCCTGCCCCCACCCGCCTTCCCCCGCCCGGGAGTCGTGGAACTCACGGTCACGGCCCCGAGAGCGGCAAGAGAGATCGGCGTGGCCTGGCTCGACGGCCACCCGGACACACCCCCGGTGGCCGCCTTCAAGAGGTTCCTGCTCTCAAGAAGGGGCAACTTGCTACCCACCTGAGCCGGAGCGCCCCGTCAGGGGCGCGGGGCTGCATCGATATGCGGCTCCGCCGCGTGGGCGCGATCAACCACGACGCACCCGCACCCCGCAACGAACCCGAACCCCCGAGCTCTCACCGGCGCAGAGATTTACCGAACCCCGCAGCCAGGGGCATCCGCAACCCCAACGGAGGCGGAGCCGCCAACGCATCCTCCACCGGCCGCGAAAACGCCCGCCCGAACAACGCCCCCATCACGAAGTCCTCCGCCAGCGCATGCACTTCACTCCGGTACTGATGCAAGCCATGACCGTCGGAGTGCACTTCGAACCGGCACACGTCCCGGTTCGCCTTCTTCGCCCGAGCCGCCAGCCGAAACGACAACTCGGGATCGGTCCGCTCGTCATTCGTCCCGTGAACGATCAGCACCCGCCGCCCCGCCAGCTGCTTCACCGGTTCAGGCGAAGCCGCGACGTCCTCCTCCGGCAGCCAAGGCGCCATCGCCAGCACGGAGTTGACCGCCTCGTGCCCGCCCGCGCGCAGTGCGGCCCGGCCGCCCATGCCGAGGCCCGCGAGGCAGACGGGAACGTCGCCGTAGCGCCGTACCGCTTCGTCCGCGGCCCAGGAGGCGTCCCCCGCGAGATGGGCCTCGCTGCCGTTCCAGCCGCGGTAGCGGTAGTGCACGACATGGGTGGCGAGGCCCTCCTCCCGCCCCGCGCGGGCCAGTCGGCGGCCCAGTGCGCGGACGGAGGCGGTCGCCAGCACGGGGGACGGTCTGCGGGCCGACTCCTCGTCGCCGCCGGGGAGCAGCAGAACCACTCCGCTCACCGCCGTCGGTTCCGGGCCGAGCGCCCTCCCCAGCCGGGCCCGTCGAACCGGCGTCGCTTGGTGTGCCATGACAGAACAGTGTCAGAAGCGCGGGTGTACGTGCCCCGTCCATGCGGTCACCGTTACGTATCGACGGAGTTGTACAACACGCGATCTACGCGCGTAGGAGGTAGAGTGCGGAAATGACGAGCCAGACCATCTCGAACACCCCGACGCCGGAGCAGATCCGCCGGGCGCCGAAGGTTCTGCTGCACGACCACCTCGACGGCGGCCTCCGCCCGGGGACGATCGTCGAACTCGCCCGCGACGCGGGCTATGACCGCCTCCCCGAGACCGACTCCGGCAAGCTGGGTGTCTGGTTCCGGGAGGCCGCCGACTCCGGTTCGCTGGAGCGGTACTTGGAGACCTTCTCCCACACCGTCGGCGTGATGCAGACCCGGGACGCGCTCGTCCGGGTCGCGCGCGAGTGCGCCGAGGACCTCGCCGAGGACGGGGTCGTCTACGCCGAGGTACGGTACGCCCCCGAGCAGCACCTGGAGGGCGGGCTGAGCCTCGAGGAGGTCGTCGAGGCCGTCAACGAGGGCTTCCGGGAAGGGGAGCGGCTCGCGCGGCAGAGCGGTCACCGGATCCGCGTGGGTGCCCTGCTCACCGCCATGCGGCACGCCGCCCGTGCCCTGGAGATCGCCGAACTCGCCAATCGTTACCGGGACTTGGGCGTGGTGGGCTTCGACATCGCCGGCGCCGAGGCCGGTTACCCGCCCACCCGGCACCTCGACGCCTTCGAGTATCTGAAGCGCGAGAACAACCACTTCACCATCCACGCCGGTGAGGCCTTCGGGCTGCCGTCCATCTGGCAGGCCCTGCAGTGGTGCGGCGCCGACCGGCTCGGGCACGGTGTGCGCATCATCGACGACATCCAGGTGCACGCCGACGGCTCGGTGAAGCTCGGGCGGCTCGCCTCGTACGTACGGGACAAGCGCATCCCGCTCGAACTGTGCCCCAGTTCCAACCTGCAGACCGGGGCGGCGGAGTCGTATGCCGAACACCCGATCGGACTGCTGCGTCGACTGCACTTCCGTGCGACCGTGAATACGGACAATCGACTCATGTCCGGCACAAGCATGAGCCGGGAATTCGAGCACCTTGTCGACGCATTCGGTTATTCGCTCGACGACATGCAGTGGTTCTCCGTCAATGCGATGAAATCAGCGTTCATTCCTTTCGATGAACGACTGGCGATGATCAATGACGTGATCAAGCCTGGATATGCCGAGCTGAAGTCCGAATGGCTGTTCCAGCAAACCGCTTCCACCAGCGGTTCTGTGCCCTCGGGGGAGTAACCGGGGATATTGGGGTGTGTGGAATGCGGACGGGTATTCACAACCCGTTCGCATTTCGATGTTTGCGGCGGGTGGGTGCCCGTGTTTACGGTCGAGACACCGCTCACATTTCCGCAACCCCATTTCTAGGATGCATTTCATGAAGCAGTCTGCTGCCAAGACCCTCGGTGTCGCCGCTCTCGGTGCCGCCTTCGCCGCCACGGGCGCGGGCGCCGCGAACGCGGCCCCGGCGGTCCCGGACGCCACCGGCATGCTGGGCTCCGTCACCAGTGCGCTCCCGGCGCAGAACGTCTCCCAGGCGCTGCCGGGTGCCCAGGCGGCGGTGGCCCAGGGCAAGCCCACCCTCGAACGCGGTCTGTCCTCCGTGCGGCCCTCGGCCGGTGCGCTCACCGACGGGTCCACGCCGGTCGCCGGGCTGCTCGGCGGTATGCCGGTGCAGTCGAGCCTGCCCACGCACGGGCTGCCCGTGAACGGTCTGCCGCTCGGCTGACCCGCCTCCCGAACGCGCCGATGGGGCGCACCCCCGGCAAAGGGGTGCGCCCCATCGGCGTACCTGCGAAAAGGGGCTCACCAGGCGGTGCGGGCGGCCTTCTCCTCCGAGGGGAGCAGGATCCACAGCGCTATGTAGAGCAGGAACTGCGGGCCCGGCAGCAGACAGGACAGCAGGAAGATCACGCGCATGGTGGTCGCGGAGGTGCCGAAGCGCCGCGCCAGACCGGCGCACACGCCGCCGATCATGCGGCCGTGGGTGGGGCGGACGAGGGCGGACATGTGCGGCTCCTTCGTGAGCGTCGGAGGGAGGCCTCTGGGTGGCTTCCTCATCTGCCTTCAACGCTACGGAGACGAAGGGGGCAAAGCGTCGCTCCACGGGGCTATCCCGACCCTGGGAAACGTCGGGGTTCGACCCTGAACCGCTTCCTCCTGACGGACGGCCGCCCCTTCCTTCCACTCGGACCTGCGGCGGAGCCAGGAGCGGGCCGCGGGGACGACGGCGAGGTGGGCGAGGGCCACACCCGCGGTGTTCAGCAGCAGCGAGTCCACGTCCGGGGCCCGGCCGGGCACCCCGGTCTGCAGCAGCAGGATGCCCGCGGAGACCAGCGCGCCCGCGGCGACCGTACGGACGAACGAGGCGAACGGGAGGGCCCACGGCTTGCCGTGCGTCATCGGGAGCAGTACGCCGAGCGGTGCGAGGAGGCCGAGGCCCTCGCCGATGCGGCGGGCCGCCTCGGGCCCGCCCAGCGCCAGGTCGGCGCGTATCCCCGCGAACGGATGCACGTTGGGGGGCATCACCCACGGCACGTCCAGCGGGCGCAGCGTGAGCCAGGCGACGAACGCGAGGTGTGCGACAAGGAGGACACCCCCCGTCGCACGGATGCGGATCGCGGCGTTGCCGCCGATGGAGCCTTGACGCTGCACGATCCCCAAGACGCCGCGTGCGGCGGGATCGGTTCCGGCTTGTCCGGACGTACCTGGATGAGGCCTCCGCCACACCCGTACGTCAGCCGCCCGTGACCGGGCCGGACGGCGGCTGCTCGGTGCCCGGGCGGGAGCGGACCTCGTCCGTGCACTCGTAGCGGCGCAGCGGCTCCTTGCCGGGGCCGCCGAGGATGACCGAGCCGTCGCCCCCGGCCGCCGTGGAGTCGGAGAAGGTGCAGACGAGCTGGGCCAGCGCGAAGGACGTGAGATCGCCGGGCGGGTAGCTGAGCCGGAGCGTGTCGTCGGGGTCGCCGGGGCGGGGGCCGGTCACGGTCATGCCGCCGCGTACGGCCGTGGTGTACCCGGCGTCCTTCTCGGCGGCCGACGGCGTCGCCGCGAGCTGGTCGAGCAGCCCCTGCGCCACCAGCACCCGCCGCTGCGAGTCCGGGGAGCCGTCCGGGACCCGTACCGTCCGGTCCACGGCGACCAGCGAGGACCCGCACAGCAGGAACACCTGTACGGGCAGCCCGCGCGAGGCCTGGGCCGAGACGTCCGGCTCGGCCGGCGAGCACTGCACCTGGGAGGGCGCCGCCCCGAAGTCCGTGGGCACCTCGGTGGGCCGGATGCCGCAGCCGCTGAGCACCGCGGCGAGCAGGGGGAGCGCCAGGAGACGTCGTACGGTCATGAGGCGTTCCCGTTCTTCCCCGCGTCCTTCTCGGACTCCTCCGTCAGCGCCGACGCGTCCCGCGGCAGCCGCAGCGTGAACACCGCGCCCCCGTCGGGGGAGTTGGCGGCGGTGATCTCGCCGCCGTGGATGTGCGCGTTCTCCAGGGCGATGGACAGTCCGAGGCCGCTGCCCTCGGAGCGCGGGCGGGAGGCGCTCGCCTTGTAGAAGCGGTCGAAGACGTGCGGCAGGACGTCCTCGGGGATGCCGGGCCCGTGGTCGCGGACCGCGATGACCATCTCGTCGTCCTCGGGCCGCACCGACACCCGCACCGGCGACCCGCCGTGCTTGAGCGCGTTGCCGATCAGGTTGGCGAGGATCACGTCCAGACGGCGCGGGTCGACGCGGGCGTGGATGCCGCGCTCGGCGTCCAGTTCGACCGCGTCCAGCCAGGCCCGGGCGTCGATGCAGGCGGTGATCTGGTCGGCGAGGTCGACGTCGTCCAGGACCAGCCGTGCGGTGCCCGCGTCGAAGCGGGTGACCTCCATGAGGTTCTCGACGAGGTCGTTGAGCCGCCGGGTCTCGCTGACGACGAGCCGTACGGCGGGTTCGATCATCGGGTCCATCGACCCGGAGTCCGCCTCCAGCTCCTCCTCCAGGATCTCCGTCACGGCGGTGATCGCGGTGAGCGGCGTACGGAGTTCATGACTCATGTCGGCGACGAACCGCCGGGACGCCTCGTCCCGCGCGGCCATGTCCTCGACCCGCTTCTCCAGCGCCTCGGCCGCGTCGTTGAACGTCCGTGACAGATCGGCGAGTTCGTCGGTCCCCGACACCCTCAGCCGGGTGTCCAGCTTGCCCTCGCCGAGCCGGCGCGCGGCGACCCCGAGCCGCTGCACCGGCTTGAGCACGGTCGAGGCGGCGGCCTGGGCGAGCAGCGCCGAGCCGACCAGGGCGAGGCCGGTGGCGATCCCCAGCGACCAGGCGAGGGAGTTGAGGTCCTTGGCCTCCGGCTCCAGCGACTTGAGCATGTAGCCGGTCGTCCCGCCGTTGATCACCCTCGTGCCCGCCACCAGGTACGGGGTGCCGTGGTTGACGACGCGCTGCCAGTACAGGTGGTAGGCGTACTTGTTGCCGGAGTCGACCTGTTGCTTCTTGGTCACGGCCGCCCGCAGCGACGTGGGCACGTCCTGCAGCGAGAAGCCGTCCAGACCGCTCGAACTGCCGTAGACGGTCCTGCCGTCGGCGTCCTGTGCGACGAGCAGCACGCTGAAGCGCTGGCTGCTGTTCGCCATCTGGCCCGCGGTGTGCTGCAGTTCGTCCTGCGTGGGGTGCGCGCTGAGCGTGCCCGCCCGGGTCTGCATCGCCTGTCGGAAGTCGCCGAGCACCGCGTCCTGGGTGCGGGTGAGCACGGCCTCGCGGTTGAGCCAGTACGCGATCCCGGACGCGGACACGGCGGCGGTGAGCGCCACGAGCCCGAAGACGACCACCAGGCGCAGTCGCAGACTGGTGAAGCGCAGCCGTGAAAGATGTCCCTTGCGAGTCGCGGCCCAGCCGCGAACCCCCCCGTGCGCTTCGGTCACTGAGGCGTGTCCAGCCGGTAGCCCACGCCACGCACGGTACGGATCAGCGTCGGGGACGACGGCACGTCCTCGACCTTGGCACGCAGCCTCTGGACACACGCGTCCACCAGCCGGGAGTCGCCGAGGTAGTCGTGCTCCCACACCAGCCGCAGCAACTGCTGCCGGGACAGCGCCTGCCCGGGCCGCCGGCTCAGCTCCAGGAGCAGCCTGAGCTCGGTCGGCGTGAGCTGCAGATCCTCGCCGTTCTTGGTCACCGTCATCGCCGCGCGGTCGATGACCAGGCTGCCGAAGCTCGCCGCGTCGGTCGACTCGCGGTCCCCGCGCCGCAGCACGGCCCTGATCCGGGCGTCGAGCACCCGTCCCTGGATCGGCTTGACCACGTAGTCGTCGGCGCCGGACTCCAGGCCCACGACCACGTCGATGTCGTCACTCCGCGCGGTCAGCAGAATGATCGGCAACTGGTCCGTGCGCCGGATGCGCCGGCACACCTCGAACCCGTCGATGCCGGGCAGCATCACATCCAGCACGATCAGGTCCGGCCGCTGCTCCCGCAGGAGCTTCAGACCGTCCTCACCGGTGGCAGCGGTGGCAACCCGGTGTCCCTGGCGCGTAAGAGACAGCTCCAGGGCCGTACGGATGGCGTCGTCATCCTCGATCAGCAACAGGGTAGGCACCCGCTCATTCTGGCCCATGGTGGGTCGGGGTTTCGACTCTGCGGCGGACCCGTACGCCTGTGTGCCCATACCGCTCTGCTCTGTGACCGCGCTGTGTCTTCCCTGCGGCCGACCCCTGTGACAGGTCTGTGACAGTCGGCGGACACGGCCATGAAGGTGCGAGGGCAAGCTTTTCGGCACAGGCAAGGAAGCACCGCAGAGACACCGCGGAGATCGACTGCCTGAGCAAGCCGAACACCGGAAGTCCACGACGGGGGGCGCGAGATGAACATGCTGCACAGCACCAGCACCAGCGCAGTGATCACGCGCCTGCACGACGTGAACGGGGGCCGGGGTTCCGAGAAGTCCGGTGCCGTGAGCGGGCGGGGGTGCGCTCGCGGCGCCGGGCGTCAGCACACCGCGTACATGACGGTGGTTGACACCTTCACGGGGGAAGCACACGGGGGAAGCGCGTACAGGGAGGACACGGGGGAGCGTCGTTCGCTGTCGGAGGCGGAGTTCACCGCCTACGTCCAGGAGCGCCGCGCCTCCCTGTACGCCACCGCGTACCACCTGACCGGTGACCGCTTCGAGGCCGAGGACCTGCTGCAGAGCGCGCTGTTCTCGACGTACAAGGCCTGGGACCGGATCAGCGACAAGGCCGCGGTCGGGGGCTACCTCCGCCGCACCATGACGAACCTGCACATCAGCGCGTGGCGCCGCCGCAAGCTGAACGAGTACCCGACCGAGGAACTGCCGGAGACGCCCGGCGACACGGACGCGATGCGCGGCACGGAGCTGCGCGCGGTCCTGTGGCAGGCGCTCGCCCGCCTCCCCGAGCTCCAGCGCACCATGCTGGTCCTGCGCTACTACGAGGGCCGCACGGACCCGGAGATCGCGGAGATCCTCGACATCAGTGTCGGCACGGTGAAGTCCAGCATCTGGCGGTCGCTCCGCCGGCTGCGCGAGGACGAGGTCCTCAGCTTCGGCCGTGACGAGGAGGACGCCTTCGGGGAGCTCGTCGCCTGAGGGTCGGGGGGGAGCAAGTACGGGGGAAGCACGGGGGAGCAGTAACCGGGGGGGGACCCACGGGGGACAACGGGGGGCCTTGGGGGAAGCACCACGGGGGAACGGGGGAGAGCGGGACTGGAGGGCCGGGGGGTCCGTCCAGTCCCGCTTTTTTTGCGTGTACGGGTGCGGTCAGCGCGCGGGGGTCGCGGCCGGGCGCCGGCCCACCGCCGCCGCGGCCAGCCGGCCCAGGGCCTCGTCCCGGTCGCAGGCGTGGGCGCCGAGGGCCGTCTGGCGGGCGATGATCGAGCGTTCCTGGCGCATCAGGCGCCAGCCGCGGCGCAGCAGGAACGGCACCGACTTGCGGCCCTCCCTGAGATCGCGCAGGAAGCGGCGGCGGAAGGTGCGGACCGCGCCGCGGTTCAGGCACAGGGCGTCGGCCAGCAGCCCCAACTCCCGGCAGCGCTCGACGATCTCGGCCGCGAAGATGCCCTCCGCTATGAACAGCGGGGTCCGTCCTATGTCGACGGTCTCCTCACCGGTGCGCGCCGAGCGGGAGATGTCGTAGACGGGAACCTTCGTACGGCCCGTGCGGCACAGCTCCGCGATCGCGGCGACGGCGGTGTCCGTGTCCCAGGAGTCCGGATGGTCCCAGTCGATGTCGGAGCTTCCCGCCACCAGCGGCAGCGTCGGGTCCTCGCCCTCCTTGTAGAAGTCGTCGAGGCGCAGCACGGGGAGGCCGGAGCGGGCGGCGACAAGGGACTTGCCCGAGCCCGAGGGGCCGCAGAGCAGCACGACGCGGGCGGAGGAGGGGAGATGGATGCTCACGGGACACCAGTTTGACGTATTCCGTACGTCCTGCCGACCCCGCGGGTCGGCTTTGGTGTGCGCATCACATCTCAACTACCCTTCGTGTCGACCTGATTACTCAGCGAATCCAAGGTGACTACTGCAATGGCACGACACGCTTCCCCCTCCAAGCCGCACGCCCGGCGCGCCCTGATCGCCCTCGCCACCGTCTCGGCGGCACTCGGCGCGAGCGCGGCGACGGCGTCCGCGGACTCCACCGCCGCCGTGAAGGTGCCCGTGTCGCCGGTGGCCGCGGCCGACGCGCTCGGCAAGCTCGACCCGCAGAAGAGCCTGCAGGGACCGACCGGCCAGGTGCGGTCGGTCACCGGCTCCGTCCCGGGCCTCAAGCGCAATGTCCTCACCCGCAACACCGTCGACCCGACGGACAACCACATCGCCGGCCCGCTCTCCGGGCTGAGCTACCTCGCCGAGACCAGCCCGGTCGGGACGGTTCCGGCGGCGCTGACGACGGCCGCCATGCTGCTGGGCGGTCCGCGCCTGGTCTGAGCCCGGCCGGCGCATGAAAGAGAGCCGCGTCTTCCCCGGACGGAGGGAGGACGCGGCTCTCGGTCTGCGGAGGCCGGTCAGTACGACGCGCCCGACGCGCCCAGCGACCCCGTCGGGTGCCAGACCGTCTTCGTCTCCAGGAACGCCGTCATGCGGTCGATACCCGGAGTCGCCGACCAGTCGACTTCGTCCACAGGCTGTGGACGAAGAACCCGCTTCAGGTTGTCGGCCGCCGCGATCTCCAGTTCCTTCGCCAGTACGTCGTCGGCGCCCGCGAGGTCGATCGCGTTGACGTCCTGGTGCGCGGCCAGCGGCGTGGCGATCTCCGCCGTACGGCCGGAGAGGACGTTGACGACGCCGCCGGGCAGGTCGGAGGTGGCCAGGACCTCGCCGAGGGAGAGGGCCGGGAGCGGGGACTTCTCGGAGGCGATCACCACTGCCGTGTTGCCCGTTGCGATCACCGGGGCGATGACGGACACCAGACCGAGGAACGACGACTCCTGGGGGGCCAGGACCGCGACCACCCCCGTCGGCTCGGGCGAGGACAGGTTGAAGTACGGGCCCGCGACCGGGTTTCCGCCGCCCACGACCTGGGCGATCTTGTCGGTCCAGCCCGCGTACCAGACCCAGCGGTCGATCGCCGCGTCCACGACCGCGGCCGCCTTGGACTTCGACAGGCCTTCCGAGTCGGCCACCTCGCGCACGAACTGCTCGCGGCGACCCTCCAGCATCTCGGCGATGCGGTAGAGGATCTGACCGCGGTTGTACGCCGTCGCGCCCGACCAGCCGCCGAACGCCTTGCGCGCGGCGACCACCGCGTCACGGGCGTCCTTGCGGGACGAAAGGGGCACGTTCGCCAGCCAGTTGCCCTTTGTGTCCGTCACCTCGTACACCCGGCCGCTCTCGGAACGCGGGAACTTCCCGCCGACGTACAGCTTGTAGGTCTTGAAGACCGACAGACGGTCGAACCGCTCGGTCTTCTCGGTCTTCTCAGACATCGAGGTACGCCTCCAGGCCGTGGCGGCCGCCCTCGCGGCCGAAGCCCGACTCCTTGTAGCCGCCGAACGGCGAGGTCGGGTCGAACTTGTTGAACGTGTTGGACCAGACGACGCCCGCACGGAGCTTGTTCGCGACGGCGAGGATCCGCGAGCCCTTCTCCGTCCAGATGCCCGCCGACAGGCCGTACGGGGTGTTGTTGGCCTTGGCGACCGCCTCGTCCGGGGTGCGGAAGGTGAGGACGGACAGCACCGGGCCGAAGATCTCGTCGCGGGCGATCCGGTGCGCCTGGGTGACGTTGGTGAAGAGCGTCGGGGCGAACCAGTAGCCGGACGACGGGATTTCGCAGGCCGGGGACCAGCGCTCGGCGCCCTCCGCCTCGCCCTGTTCGACGAGGGTGGTGATACGGGAGAGCTGCTCCTCGGAGTTGATCGCGCCGATGTCCGTGTTCTTGTCGAGCGGGTCGCCGAGACGGAGAGTGCTCAGACGGCGCTTGAGCGACTCCAGCAGCTCGTCCTGGATCGACTCCTGGACGAGGAGCCGGCTGCCCGCGCAGCAGACCTGGCCCTGGTTGAAGAAGATGCCGTTGACGATGCCCTCGACGGCCTGGTCGATCGGGGCGTCGTCGAAGACGATGTTGGCGCCCTTGCCGCCCAGTTCGAGGGTGAGCTTCTTGCGGGAGCCCGCCACCGTGCGGGCGATCTCCTTGCCGACCGCCGTCGAGCCGGTGAACGCGACCTTGTTGACGTCCGGGTGCGCGACGAGCGCGGCGCCCGTGTCGCCGTAGCCCGGAAGGATGTTGACGACACCCTTGGGGAGGCCGGCCTGGCGGCAGATGTCCGCGAAGAACAGGGCGGAGAGGGGGGTCGTCTCGGCGGGCTTGAGGACGACCGTGTTGCCGGTCGCCAGTGCCGGGGCGATCTTCCACGCCAGCATCAGGAGCGGGAAGTTCCAGGGGATGACCTGGCCGGCGACGCCCAGCGGCTTCGGGTTCGCTCCGAAACCGGCGTGCTCCAGCTTGTCGGCCCAGCCCGCGTAGTAGAAGAAGTGCGCGGCGACCAGGGGGAGGTCGGCGTCGCGGGTCTCCTTGATCGGCTTGCCGTTGTCGAGGGTCTCCAGGACCGCCAGCTCACGGCTGCGCTCCTGGATGATCCGCGCGATGCGGAACAGGTACTTGGCGCGCTCCGAGCCGGGCAGCGCCGACCACTTCTCGAAGGCCCTGCGGGCGGCCTTCACCGCGCGGTCGACGTCCTCGGAACCGGCCTGGGCGACCTCCGACAGCACCTCCTCGGTGCTCGGGGAGACCGTCTTGAAGACCTTGCCGTCGGCCGCGTCCGTGAACTCGCCGTCGATGAACAGTCCGTAGGACGGCGCGATGTCGACGATCGAGCGGGACTCGGGTGCCGGGGCGTATGCGAATGCGGATGCCATGGTGATCAGTCCACCGTCACGTAGTCGGGGCCGGAGTAGCGGCCGGTGGCCAGCTTCTGACGCTGCATCAGCAGGTCGTTCAGGAGCGAGGAGGCGCCGAAGCGGAACCAGTGGTTGTCCAGCCAGTCCTCGCCCGCGGTCTCGTTGACCAGGACGAGGAACTTGATGGCGTCCTTGGAGGTGCGGATGCCGCCGGCGGGCTTCACGCCGACCTGGATCCCGGTCTGCGCGCGGAAGTCGCGCACGGCCTCCAGCATCAGCAGGGTGTTGGCGGGGGTGGCGTTGACCGCGACCTTGCCCGTGGACGTCTTGATGAAGTCCGCGCCCGCCAGCATGCCGAGCCAGCTCGCGCGGCGGATGTTGTCGTACGTCGACAGCTCGCCCGTCTCGAAGATGACCTTGAGCCGGGCCGAGGCGCCGCAGGCCTCCTTCACGGCGACGATCTCGTCGTACACCTTCATGTAGTCGCCCGCGAGGAACGCCCCGCGGTCGATGACCATGTCGATCTCGTCGGCGCCCGCGGCGACGGCCTCGCGGACGTCGGCCAGCTTCACGGCGATCGGGGCGCGGCCCGCCGGGAAGGCGGTGGCGACCGAGGCGACCTTCACGGAGGAGCCGGCGACGGCCTCCTTCGCGGCGGGCACCATGTCGGGATAGACGCAGACGGCCGCGGTCGCCGGGGTCGTACGGTCCGTGGGGTCCGGGTGGACGGCCTTGGCGCCGAGCGCCCGGACCTTGCCCGGGGTGTCCGCGCCTTCCAGCGTCGTCAGGTCGACCATCGAGATGGCGAGGTCGATGGCGTACGCCTTCGCGGTCGTCTTGATGGAACGGGTGCCGAGCGAGGCGGCGCGTGCCTCCAGGCCGACCGCGTCGACGCCGGGCAGCCCGTGGAGGAAGCGGCGCAGCGTGCTGTCGGACGCGGTGACGTCTTCGAGTGCGTGGGCTGCGTTGGGTGCAGTGGTGGGCATGGTCACCAGACGAGCATATCTACGCGCGTAGCGGCTGTACACCCCCGGCTGCTCTTCACGTGCGCACGCACCGGGTACGAGCATCGTCGTGGCCGTCGGGCAGAATCGGCGGTATGACGACCCCGGACCACGAGTCACCAGCACCGCAGCCCCCGGCCCCCCAGTACAAGGACCGGGCCTACCGGTCGTCCGGGGGGCTCGCCGGCGGCGTCCTGCTGCTTGCCATCGCGGGCTGGCTGGGCATCGACGCGATCGTCTCCGGGCACGGCCGCACCCCGTGGCTGGCGCTCGCCACACTGATCCTCGTCGTGCCGCTGATCCTGGCCTTCACCCTGCGCCCCGCCGTCCACGCCAACGCCGAGCGGCTGCGCATCCGCAACCCCTTCCGCATCGTCGTGGTGCCCTGGAGCGAGGTCGCCGCGCTGCGGTCCGGTTACTCCAACGAGGTCGTCGTGAAGTCCGGGAGCAAGTACCAGCTGTGGGCGGTCCCCGTCTCGCTGCGCGCCCGCAAGAGGGCGGCGCGACAGGAGGCCAGGGCCACGGCGGACGCGAGTGGCCGGGGCCGGCGGGGCCGTCCGGGTGGTGTCTTCGGACCGAGCGGACTCCCGGGCGGCACCGCCGTCCCGGCGGGGCCCGTCCGCGCCGAGAGCGACAAGATCATGGACGACCTGCGCGAACTGCTCGAGACCCATGAGCGGACGGGGACGGGGACGGGGCAGGGCGAGGTGACGGTGCGCTGGGCGTACGAGATCGCGGGGCCCGCGCTGGCGGGGGCGGTACTGCTGGCGATTCTGGCGGCTGCGGGCTGAGCTGGGGCTGAGTGGCCGGGGGTGCCGGTACTGCTGGGGCGGGGACGCGACGCCGCGAGGACGGCACGGCATGGCGGTGCGGGCTCTCGCCCGCCGGGTGCGGGGCGGCGTGGGGTCGTGGATGTGGCCGTGGCTTCAGGGCCGGCTCGGTGGTGTGATTGCGGTGCGCCGTCGCCCCGGGATGTGGCGGACTGGGGCAACAGTCTTGGGTAAAGCCCTCGAAGGGGCGTCCCCCGGCCGATCGCCGAGGGCGCCCCTTCGAGATGACGCGGGTTCGAGCGGTGCTGCTCAGATGCCGGCCGCGGCCGAGAGGTCCCGCTTGATTGCTGCGAGGAGGTCGTTCGCGGTGGCGTGGGCCGCCGGGAGGTCGGCGTGTGTGGGAGCGGGGACCACGACCTCCAGGTAGCACTTCAGCTTGGGCTCCGTGCCGCTCGGGCGGACGATGACGCGGGCGCCGTCGAGCGTGTAGCGCAGCCCGTCGGTGGGCGGCAGCTTCTCGGTGCCCCGGGTGAGGTCCTCGGCCCTGGTGATGGCGAGGCCCGCGAGCTCGGTCGGCGGCTGCTCCCGCAGCCGCTGCATGGCGCGCGCGATGACCGACAGGTCCTCCACCCGGACCGAGAGCTGGTCGGTGGCGTGCAGCCCGTGCTCCACCGCGAGGTCGTCGAGGAGGTCCGGCAGCGTCCGCCCCTCCTCCTTGAGCTCGGAGGCCAGCTCGGTGATCAGCAGCGCGGCGGTGATGCCGTCCTTGTCGCGCACCCCGTCCGGGTCCACGCAGTAGCCGAGAGCCTCCTCGTAGCCGTAGCGCAGCCCCTCGACGCGGGCGATCCACTTGAAGCCGGTGAGGGTCTCCTCGTACGGCAGACCCGCCTTCTCGGCGATACGGCCGAGGAGGGAGGAGGAGACGATCGACTCGGCGAAGGTGCCCCGGGCGCCGCGTCTGACCAGGTGGGCGGCGAGCAGCGCGCCCACCTCGTCGCCACGCAGCATCCGCCAGTCGCCGGCGTCCTTGACGGCCACGGCACAGCGGTCGGCGTCGGGGTCGTTGGCGATGATCAGGTCGGGGTCGGTCGTGCGGGCCTGCGCGAAGGCGAGGTCCATGGCGCCTGGCTCTTCCGGGTTGGGGAAGGCGACCGTCGGGAAGTCCGGGTCCGGCTCGGCCTGCTCGGCGACCAGGACGGGCTCGGGGAAACCGGCCCGGGCGAACGCGGCGAGCAGGACGTCCTTGCCGACGCCGTGCATCGCGGTGTAGACGGTGCGGGCGGTGCGCGCGGAACCGGCGGCGAGCACCGCGTCCGTGCGGGCCAGGTAGGCGTTCAGGACGCTGTCGTCGAGAGTCTCCCAGCCGGTTTCCGGGCGCGGTACGTCGTCCAGGGAGACGATCGCGTCGATCTCGGCGGCGATCTCCGCGTCGGCCGGCGGCACGATCTGCGAGCCGTCGCCCAGGTAGACCTTGTAGCCGTTGTCGCGGGGCGGGTTGTGGCTGGCGGTGACCTCCACGCCCGCGACCGCGCCGAGGTGCCTTATCGCGTAGGCGAGGACGGGGGTGGGGAGCGGGCGGGGGAGCACCGCGGCCCGGAAGCCCGCGCCCGTCATCACGGCCGCCGTGTCGCGCGCGAAGTCCGCGGACTTGTGCCGGGCGTCGTAGCCGATGACGACGAGCCCGCCGCGCTCTCCCTTGGCGTTGAGGTACGCGGCGAGTCCGGCGGCGGCCCGGATGACGACCGAACGGTTCATGCGCATGGGGCCCGCGCCGAGCTCACCGCGCAGGCCGGCGGTGCCGAACTGGAGGGTGCCGCTGAAGCGGTCGGTGAGTTCTGTGACGTCACCGGCCTCGATGAGCTTGGCGAGCTCGTCGCGGGTCTCCGGGTCGGGGTCCTCGGCGAGCCACGCGTGGGCGCGGGCGATGAGGTCGTCGTGCACGGTCGGTCCAGCCTCTCGTGTGGGATGCCTGCGGCGCATCCGCGGGTTCGGTGGGGTGCGCGTAGCGCCTGCGGTTCGATTGTGGGTCGGGGCCGCGCCGGGGTGTCCGTCCTCGGTCGGGCGGTTGACGTCAGGCGGGGCCGTGCCCGGCGGCGGACGCCCGCCGCTGCGGGCGGACACCCCCGCCCCGTCCCCTTCTCGCCGTACGCGGGTGCAGCCAGCCCCAAAGGGGCGCGTGTCCGCCGTGGGCGACTGCAGCCTCCCAAGGGGCGCGGGTGCGCAGTCGCACTCCGGCATTCCGCGGCACCCCCCAAGGCGCTCAGAGCCGGCCGAGCACCTGTGCCAGCAGTGAGCCCATCCGCGTCGCCGAGTCGCGGCCCGCCTGGAGGACCTCCTCGTGGTTCAGCGGCTCGCCGGTCATACCGGCGGCGAGGTTGGTGACGAGGGAGATACCCAGCACCTCCGCACCCGCCTCACGCGCCGCGATGGCTTCCAGCACCGTCGACATGCCCACCAGGTCCGCCCCGATCACCCGCGCCATCCGGATCTCGGCCGGAGTCTCGTAGTGCGGGCCGGGGAACTGGGCGTAGACGCCCTCCTCCAGGCTCGGGTCGATCTCCTTGCACAGGGCACGGAGGCGCGGGGAGTAGAGGTCCGTGAGGTCGACGAAGTTCGCGCCGACGATCGGGGACGTCGCCGTCAGGTTGATGTGGTCGCTGATCAGGACCGGCTGGCCGGGGCGCATGCCCTCGCGGAGGCCTCCGCAGCCGTTGGTCAGCACGATCGTCTTGCAGCCGGCGGCGACGGCGGTACGGACGCCGTGCGCGACGGCGGCGACCCCGCGGCCCTCGTAGTAGTGCGTACGGCCGAGGAAGACCAGGGCCCGCTTCTCACCGATCCTGTACGAGCGGATCTTGCCGCCGTGGCCCTCCACCGCCGGCGGCGGGAAACCGGGCAGGTCGGTGACCTGGAGCTCGGCGTCGGGTGCGCCGAGGGCGTCCACGGCCGGTGCCCAGCCGGAGCCCATCACCAGGGCGACGTCGTGGGTCTCGGCGCCGGTCAGTTCGCGCAGGCGCGCGGCGGCGGCGTCGGCGGCGGCGTGCGGGTCGCCCTGGATGTCGTCCGGAAGAAGAGATGCGTTCACGCGTCGAGAGTAGCCGCTCCACGCCTACGCGCGTAGATGGCAGAGCTCACGGGATGGCGATCGTTGTCTTGTCGTTTCCAACGAAGGGTGTGACACAACGGGACCTTTGCGGTCCTGTGGTCAAGCTGTGCGGTGGCCGGGCGGCTACTCGTCCGTGATGAGGACGTCCTTGTCGTTGAAGACCTCGACGATGAAGATCAGCAGTCGGCCACGGCTGACCGTGTATTCGACGAGGACGTTCTGCGTGAGCCGGATCGTGCGGTCGTCGCCGGTGGAGCTTATGGGCCGCGACACCGAAAGGAACGGGTCGCGGGCCAGCAGGGCGATGCCCTTGTCGAACGCGATGCGCTGCCGGTCGTCGAGCCGGTCGCGGGCTTCGGCGGCCTGCACCGTGTAGTAGACGTCATACGTGGTGGGGGCCATGCGATCTCCCGTTGGTGCGTCGATGCTCCAAGTCTAGGAGCCGGCCCCCCTCAGCAGGGACGCTTCCGCAGCTCCATCACGTAATCGTGTGGTGCCCCCGCGGACTCGGCGGCATCGGCGATCTCGCCCAGATACCGGGCGGAGGGCAGTCCGCCCTCGTACCCGTCGAGGACGTACGTCCACGCCGGCTCCTCGCCGTCCAGCGTGTGCACCCGCACCCGCATCCGGCGATAGACATTGAGGCCGACGCCCTCCCAGCGGTCCATGGACTCCTCGTCCAGCGGCGCGATGTCGTACAGCGCGACGAAGACCTGCGAGAACGGGTCCTCGACGATCGTCGCCAGGGCGCCCTCCCAGCCCATGTGCTCGCCCCCGAACGTCAGCCGCCAGCCGTTCAGCCAGCCCGTGGCGCGCATCGGCGAGTGCGGGGCGCGGCGGGTCATCAGCCGCGCGTCGAGGTTGCCGGCGTACGCGGCGTAGAGCGACATGGGTCGAGGGTACGGCAGCCGACCCACGGGCCCCTGACGTATCAGCGGCCTCTTGCCAACCCATTGCCCCGCCCCCGGGCAGTGGCACCTTGAACGGTGCGGGACAATGGGGTACGTGACTCGGATCGTGATCATCGGTGGCGGACCCGGCGGATACGAGGCGGCCCTGGTGGCCGCCCAGCTCGGCGCGGAGGTGACCGTCGTCGACTGCGACGGTCTGGGCGGGGCGTCGGTGCTGACCGACTGCGTACCGTCGAAGACCCTTATCGCTACGGCCGAGGTGATGACCACCTTCGACTCCTCGTACGAGGAACTCGGCATCATCGTGGCCGACGACACCCCGCCGCTGGAGCAGGCGGCCCGGGTGGTGGGGGTCGATCTGGGGAAGGTCAACCGCCGGGTGAAGCGGCTCGCCCTTGCCCAGTCCCACGACATCACCGCCTCCGTCACGCGGGCCGGCGCCCGGGTCATGCGCGGCCGCGGTCGGCTGGAGGGCATGCAGGCCCTCGACGGGTCGCGGAAGGTGATCGTCTCCGCCGCCGACGGCACCGAGGAGACCCTCACCGCCGACGCCGTGCTCATCGCGACCGGCGGCCACCCGCGCGAGGTGCCCGACGCCCAGCCCGACGGCGAGCGCATCCTCAACTGGACTCAGGTGTACGACCTGAACGAGCTCCCGGAGGAGCTCATCGTGGTGGGGTCGGGTGTGACCGGTGCCGAGTTCGCCGGTGCCTACCAGGCCCTGGGTTCGAAGGTCACCCTGGTCTCCTCCCGGGACCGTGTGCTGCCGGGTGAGGACCCGGACGCCGCCGCCGTGCTGGAGGACGTCTTCCGGCGCCGCGGCATGAACGTCATGGCCCGCTCCCGCGCCGCCGCCGCCAAGCGGGTCGGCGACCGCGTCGAGGTCACCCTCTCCGACGGCCGTGTCATCACCGGCAGCCACTGCCTGATGGCGGTCGGCGCCATCCCCAACAGCGAGGGCATGGGCCTGGAGGAGGCCGGCGTCAAGCTGCGCGAGTCCGGGCACATCTGGACCGACAAGGTCTCGCGGACGACCGCTCCCGGTGTGTACGCCGCCGGTGACGTGACGGGTGTCTTCGCCCTCGCCTCGGTGGCCGCCATGCAGGGACGTATCGCCATGTACCACTTCCTCGGCGACGCGGTGGCCCCGCTGAACCTGAAGACCGTCTCGTCCAACGTCTTCACCGACCCGGAGATCGCCACCGTCGGCTACACGCAGGCCGACGTCGACGCGGGCAAGATCGACGCCCGGGTGGTCAAACTCCCGCTCCTGCGCAACCCGCGGGCCAAGATGCAGGGCATCCGCGACGGCTTCGTGAAGCTTTTCTGCCGTCCGGGCACGGGCATCGTGGTCGGCGGTGTGGTCGTGTCCCCGCGTGCCTCGGAACTGATCCATCCGATCTCGATCGCCGTCGACAACAATCTGACGGTCGAACAGATCGCGAACGCGTTCACCGTGTATCCCTCCCTTTCGGGGTCGATCGCGGAGGTCGCCCGGCAGCTCCACACCCGCAAGACCGGCGGCGAGGTCTGACGGCCGAAACCGACTCCTCGCTGGTCACAGGGAGTTGTCGAGCATGCGTACGGCATAGGCGGGGCGGGTAGGCCCTATACCACTTCCCGCCCTCCTGTGCGAACAACTTCTGCTATTCGGCGCAAACAGCTGAAAGCAGACGGTCGTTGGGGTTACTGTCAGTTTCGTGTTCGCTGCAGAACGTCGCCAATTGATCCTCGAAATGGTGCGAGCGAACGGGGCCGTGTCGCTCCGTGAGCTCGCCCGCGTCGTCCAGACCTCCGAAGTGACCGTACGGCGGGACGTGCGCGCACTGGAGGCAGAAGGACTCCTCGACCGCCGGCACGGCGGTGCGGTACTGCCGGGCGGGTTCACGCGGGAGTCCGGCTTTCCGCAGAAGTCACATCTCGCGACCGCCGAGAAGACGGCCATCGCCGACCTCGCCGCCAACTTCGTGGAAGAGGGCGAGGCCATCGTGGTCGGGGCGGGTACCACCACCCAGGAGCTGGCCCGCCGGCTCGCCCGGATCCCCGGGCTGACCGTCGTCACCAACTCCCTGCTGGTCGCCCAGGCGTTGGCCCATGCCAACCGCGTGGAGGTCGTGATGACCGGCGGCACCCTGCGCGGCTCCAACTACGCCCTCGTGGGCAGCGGCGCCGAGCAGTCCCTGCAGGGGCTTCGGGTGTCCCGGGCGTTCCTGTCCGGGAGCGGGCTCACCGCCGAGCGCGGCCTGTCCACGTCCAACATGCTGTCGGCGTCCGTGGACCGGGCGCTGGTGCAGGCGGCCGCGGAGGTCGTCGTCCTCGCCGACCACACCAAGCTCGGTACGGACACGATGTTCCAGACCGTGCCCACGGATGTGATCACCCGGCTGGTGACCGATGAGCCGCCGGTGCATGACGACCGGGCCGCCACGGAGTTGCAGGCGCTCGCCGATCAGGGCGTGCAGATCGCTGTGGCCGGGACCTCGGGGAATGCGGCCGGTGAACCCGTCCCCCCGAGGGGGCCGCGTCGGGACGTCGCCCTGCCGGGGCCGCGGCGCGGGCAGCCGGCCTCCGGCCTTCGGACGGCGGCGATGCTTGATCCCTCCGGGGGGGAGCGGGAGCGGGCTCGGGTGGCGGATCTGCGGCGGCGTTAGGTTGTTCGCCCATTCGCCGTAGGGGTTCTTGTGGTTGTGCGCGTGCAGGTTGTCTGTGGCTTGTCGCGCAGTTCCCCGCGCCCCCAAAGGCTCAACCGGCGGCTTTCAAGCCCCGCAGGGTGAGGGCCAGCAAGCGGTCTGCCAGGTTCGGGTCTCCCGGGGACTCCTCTGCTGCCAGTGCGATGGCGTTGGTGAGTTGGAGGAGGTCGGTGATGGTGACGTCCTCGCGGACCTTGGCTGCTTGCTGCGCGCGCTTCAGCAGGGCGGCGCCCGCCTCGCGCATCGGTGTGCTGCAGCTGGCCAGGGCCGAGGTGGCGTCGGAGGTCACCGACATGAGGGCCAGGGCCAGGCCGCGGTACTCGCCGGCGTGGGTGATGATCTCGCGCAGCCAGGTCACCAGGGCCGTGCACGGCTCGGGGGCGTTCAGGAGTTCGTGGGAGCGGTCCAGGAGATCGCTCACCGCCTCCTCGAAGACGGCGCTCAACAGGGCGTGACGGTTGGGGAAGTGACGGTACAGGGTGCCGATGCCGACGCCCGCGCGCCGGGCCACGTCCTCCAGGGACGCGTCCGTGCCGTGCGCGGCGAAGGCGGCGCGGGCCTCGGTGAGCAGCCGCTCGTAGTTGCGGCGGGCGTCGGCACGCATGACGCGCGGGGGCGCCGGCGTCACCGCTGTGCCGCCGTTCGCCGCGGTCCCCGCCGACGTCGTGCCCACCATGCCTCCCACCTGCTCTCGGCGTACGCCTCCGTCTGCCCCAGCATGCCATCGAGAACGCGCGAACGGGCCTCCCGGAGCGGCCCCGCAGGCCCGTACCGTCTTCATCGCCGCCCAGGGCCGCCTCAGAAACTGGAGCCGGCCGCGCCCACGCGGCGGAGCCGCAACAGTTCGCGGACGGTACCCGGCGTGGACCACCGACTCGGGGGACGGGGGGAAAACGAAGACGAGGCGCCCGGCGGACTGACTGCTTCAGTCCGCCGGGCGCCTCGGGATGTCAGTGCCTGGGCCCGGTCAGTCCTTGATCTCGCAGATCGCGGCGCCGGAGCTGACGGACGCGCCGACGTCAGCGGACAGGCCCTTGATGGTGCCGGACTTGTGGGCGTTCAGCGGCTGTTCCATCTTCATGGCCTCCAGGACGACGACCAGGTCGCCCTCCTTGACCTCCTGGCCCTCCTCGACGGCGACCTTGACGATCGTGCCCTGCATCGGCGAGGCGAGGGTGTCGCCGGAGGCGACCGGGCCGGACTTCTTGGCGGCGCGGCGCTTCGGCTTGGCGCCGGCCGCAAGACCGGTGCGGGCCAGGGACATGCCCAGCGAGGAGGGCAGGGAGACCTCCAGGCGCTTGCCGCCGACCTCGACGACGATCGTCTCGCGGTCCGAGTCCTCCTCGGCCTCGGCCTCGGCCGGGGCGGCGAACGCGGGGATCTCGTTGACGAACTCGGTCTCGATCCAGCGGGTGTGGACCGTGAACGGCTCGGCGGAGCCGGTGAGTTCGGGGGCGAACGCCGGGTCCTTCACCACCGCGCGGTGGAAGGGGATCGCCGTCGCCATACCCTCGACCTGGAACTCCTCCAGGGCGCGGGCCGCGCGCTGCAGGGCCTGCTCACGGGTGGCGCCCGTGACGATCAGCTTGGCGAGCAGGGAGTCCCAGGCCGGGCCGATGACGCTGCCGGACTCGACGCCCGCGTCCAGGCGGACGCCCGGGCCGGACGGCGGGGCGAAGGTGGTGACGGTGCCGGGGGCCGGGAGGAAGTTGCGGCCCGGGTCCTCGCCGTTGATGCGGAACTCGAAGGAGTGGCCGCGCAGCTCGGGGTCGCCGTAGCCGAGTTCCTCGCCGTCGGCGATGCGGAACATCTCGCGGACCAGGTCGATGCCGGCGACCTCCTCGGTGACCGGGTGCTCGACCTGGAGGCGGGTGTTGACCTCGAGGAAGGAGATCGTCCCGTCGTTGCCGACGAGGAACTCGACGGTGCCGGCGCCGACGTAGCCGGCCTCCTTCAGGATGGCCTTCGAGGACGAGTACAGCTCGGCGATCTGCGCCTCGGACAGGAACGGCGCCGGGGCCTCCTCTACCAGCTTCTGGTGGCGGCGCTGCAGCGAGCAGTCACGGGTGGAGACGACGACCACGTTGCCGTGCTGGTCGGCCAGGCACTGGGTCTCCACGTGCCGCGGCTTGTCCAGGTAGCGCTCGACGAAGCACTCGCCACGGCCGAAGGCGGCCACGGCCTCGCGCACCGCGGAATCGTAGAGCTCGGGCACCTCTTCGAGGGTGCGGGCGACCTTCAGACCGCGGCCGCCACCACCGAAGGCGGCCTTGATGGCGATCGGCAGACCGTGCTCCTCGGCGAAGGCGACGACCTCCTCCGCACCCGAGACCGGGTCGGGCGTGCCCGCGACCAGCGGGGCGCCGGCGCGCTGGGCGATGTGCCGGGCGGCGACCTTGTCGCCCAGGTCGCGGATGGCCTGCGGGGGCGGGCCGATCCAGATCAGCCCGGCGTCCAGGACGGCCTGCGCGAAGTCGGCGTTCTCGGAGAGGAAGCCGTATCCGGGGTGGACGGCGTCCGCGCCGGACTCGCGCGCCGCGTTCAGGATCTTGTCGATCACCAGGTAACTGGTCGCCGGGGTGTCACCGCCCAGGGCGAACGCCTCGTCCGCGGCGCGGACATGCAGAGCGTCGCGGTCCGGGTCCGCGTAGACGGCCACGCTCGCGATCCCGGCATCCCGACAGGCCCGGGCCACGCGGACAGCGATTTCGCCACGGTTGGCGATGAGCACCTTGCGCACGATTGAGGCTCCCTCCTTGAAACAAGCCGAGTTTAGGGACTGGCTACACGGCACTACGACCCGTCCCCAGTGGTGAGCTTGCCCACACGGAGCGTGATGCGAGGCTTGCTCGACCCGCGAAATCCCTTGTCGCACCTCGGTACGCAGGACTCCTCCCGGAAACCCTAGCTCTCCCATGTGGTCAAGGTCTCTGTGAGAGCGTGCTGCGGGCCACTCTGTTTCTTTGTGGAGTCCCTACGAATGGCCCAACGAATCTTTGCCGCCCGCAGAACCCTTGTCCCGAGGTTTACCCGTTAGTAGCGTTCACGATGTCTCGTACGTACTCGAGGTAGCAGCAGCCTTGGCCGACCCCCTCGGGCGGCAGTCGAAAGTGGGTGGGCCCGGTGGTGCGCAGACCGGTGGCGTGGGTCGTGGCGGTCGTGCTCTTCGCGGAGGCGTTCGGCCTCGCGGCGCTGAACTGGTTCCTGGGGGTCGTCGTCGACCGGCAGGACATGTCGCTGGCCGGCCTCGACCCCGACATGATGGCGGCGTCCTCGAAGATCGGCGGCGTCGTCTTCGGCCTCTACTTCGCCCTGTGCGGCCTGGTCGCGCTCCTCGTGGCGATCCGCAACCGCCCGCCGGCCGGCTTCGGACGCATCCTGCTGATCAGCGTTGCGGTCGTGCACGGGCTGCTGGGGGCCTTCGTGTGGGGGCTGGTGGGCTGGACCGCGTTCCTGTTCATGGTGGTCGTGCTCGCCCTCATCGTGCTGCTCCTGATGACGTACGACAGCCCGGCCGAACCCGCGGACGCGGCCCCGCCCGCGGCACCCGGCCCCGAGAACGACGGCAGCAAGGGCGACGGCGGATCCCCCGTCAGCTCTCCGCCGGCGCCCACAACTCCGTGATGCCGACACCCAGTTGGGCGAGGAGCCGGCGGACGAGGGGGAGGCTGATGCCGATCACATTGCCGTGGTCGCCGTCGATGCCCTCGATGAACGGCGCGCTGCGGCCGTCGAGCGTGAACGCCCCCGCGACGTGGAGGGGTTCGCCGGAGGCCACGTAGGCGGCGATCTCCTCGTCCGAGGGCTCGCCGAAGCGGACGACGGTGGAGGCGGTGCCGGACGCGTACCGCTTGTTCGCCGTGTCCCAGACGCAGTGCCCCGTCTGCAGGATGCCCGTCCGGCCGCGCATCGACTTCCAGCGGGCCGTGGCCTCCTCGGCGTCCGCGGGCTTGCCCAGGGCCTGGTCGTCCAGCTCCAGCACGGAGTCGCAGCCGATCACCAGGGCGCCGTGCGCCTCCGGCCTGGCGGCGACGACGGAAGCCTTGGCCTCCGCGAGGGCGAGGGCGAGCTCGGAGGGGGTGGGGGCGGTCACGGCGTCCTCGTCCACGCCGCTGACGATCACCTCCGGCGTGAGGCCTGCCTGGCGCAGGAGGTTCAGCCGGGCGGGGGACTGGGAGGCGAGGATGAGGCGGCGGGGCGCGTCTGTCATGCGGTCAGCGTAGCCGCGCGGTGCGGGGCGGCGGAGCCGCACATCGATGCGGCGGGGTCACCGCAGGCCGATCACGACCATCGCGAGGATCATGGCCAGCGCCATGAGGAGGCCGAGCCGCCGCAGCATCTCCTGCATGTCGCGGAGTTCCTTGGGGGGCTCGTTCTCGGGGTCGGACCACAGCATGCCACCAGCGTGGGGCTGGGGCGGGGGGCGTGGCCTGAGTACGCGTACTCAACTTGGCCCGCAGACGTTGTTGTTCGTCTGCGGGCCGGTGGGGGCTTGTCGCGCAGTTCCCCGCGCCCCTAAGAACGCGCAGTTCCCCGCGAACCCAGGAGATGCGCAGGCCCCGCGCCCCTGGAAGCAAAAAGCCGTTACGCCGGCCAGTAGGTACGGCTCCATGCCGTCGGCCCCGGCTGGGGCAGGCGGTGGCCGGCAATCCGGGCCGGGTCGGACCAGGAGTCCCTGTCTCGTGGTGCGCCCGGCGGGACCGATGCCTCCGCCGCGGCGCGGGCTCGGACCACCGCCAGGGCGGCGGCCAGCTCCTCCGGGGTCGGGTTGCCCCGTACGACCTTGATCGTCATGGCGGCTCCTAGAGGGGGATGTTGCCGTGCTTCTTCGGGGGCAGGGATTCCCGCTTGGTGCGCAGCTGACGCAGGCCGCGTACGACGTGCCGGCGGGTGTCGGACGGCATGATCACCGAGTCGATGTAGCCGCGCTCGGCCGCGATGTAGGGGTTGAGGAGGGCGTCCTCGTACTCCTGGATCAGCCGGGCGCGGGTCGCCTCGACGTCTCCGGCGGCCTCCGCCTCCGCGATGGTGCGGCGGTGCAGGATGTTGACCGCGCCCTGGGCGCCCATGACGGCGATCTGGGCGGTCGGCCAGGCGAGGTTGAGGTCCGCGCCGAGGTGCTTGGAGCCCATGACGTCGTAGGCGCCGCCGAAGGCCTTGCGGGTGATGACCGTGATCAGCGGGACGGTCGCCTCGGCGTAGGCGTAGATCAGCTTGGCGCCGCGGCGGATGATGCCGGTGTGCTCCTGGTCGACGCCGGGGAGGAAGCCCGGCACGTCGACGAAGGTGATGACCGGGATGTTGAAGGCGTCGCACGTGCGCACGAAGCGCGCGGCCTTCTCGCTCGCGTCGATGTCGAGGCAGCCCGCGAACTGCATCGGCTGGTTGGCGACGATGCCGACCGGGTGGCCCTCCACCCGCCCGAACCCGGTGAGGATGTTCGGCGCGAACAGCGGCTGCGTCTCGAAGAACTCGGCGTCGTCCAGGATGTGTTCGATCACCGTGTGCATGTCGTACGGCTGGTTCGCGCTGTCCGGCACGATCGCATCCAGCTCGAGGTCCTCGGCGGTGACCGCCAGGTCCGCCTCCTCCGGGAAGACCGGGGCCTCGGAGAGGTTGTTGGACGGCAGGTACGACAGCAACTGCTTGACGTACTCGATGGCGTCCTTCTCGTCGCCGGCCATGTGGTGGGCCACGCCGGAGGCGGAGTTGTGGGTGCGGGCGCCGCCCAGCTCCTCGAAGCCGACGTCCTCGCCGGTGACCGTCTTGATGACGTCGGGGCCGGTGATGAACATGTGCGAGGTCTGGTCGACCATGACCGTGAAGTCGGTGATCGCGGGGGAGTAGACCGCGCCGCCCGCGCACGGGCCGACGACCAGGCTGATCTGCGGGATGACACCGCTGGCGTGGGTGTTGCGGCGGAAGATCTCGCCGTACGCGCCGAGGGAGGCGACCCCCTCCTGGATGCGGGCGCCGCCGGAGTCGTTGATGCCGATGACCGGACAGCCGGTCTTCAGCGCGAAGTCCATCACCTTGACGATCTTCTGGCCGTAGACCTCGCCGAGGGCGCCGCCGAAGACGGTGAAGTCCTGGGAGAAGACCGCGACCGGGCGGCCGTCGACGGTGCCGTAACCGGTCACCACGCCGTCCCCGTACGGGCGGTTGTTCTCCAGACCGAAGTTCGTCGACCGGTGCCGGGCGAACTCGTCCAGCTCGACGAAGGAGCCTTCGTCGAGGAGGAGCTCGATGCGCTCACGGGCCGTCAACTTGCCCTTGGCGTGCTGTTTTTCGACGGCGCGTGCGGAGCCGGCGTGCGTCGCTTCCTCGATACGACGCTGGAGATCCGCGAGCTTGCCCGCGGTGGTGTGGATATCGATCTCTTCCGGCTCGGACATCGGGATCGCGGCTCCCTGCCTGCTCAAAAGGGGGGACGGTTACTCATCCGTAGAGTAGTGGTGGCGCTACGAATCAGCAGTGCGGCGTTTCACACACCTAGGGTGGCTTGCATGACGCCGCGAGATGCTTCAGACGACAGCCGCTGGTCCGACCTGGACCGGCCTCCGCTCAACGCCACCGCGCTGCGGCGCGGGCTCGTGCAGGAGGGCGGGCTGTGGCGCGAGGTGGAGGTGGTGCGCAGCACCGGCTCCACCAACTCCGACCTGGTCGCCCTGGCGGGCGCGGGCAAGGCCGGCGAGGGGTACGTCCTGGTCGCCGAGGAGCAGACCTCCGGGCGGGGCCGCCTGGACCGCCAGTGGACGGCACCGGCCCGCTCCGGCCTCTTCTTCTCCGTGCTGCTGAAACCCGCCGGGGTGCCGGTCGCCCGCTGGGGCTGGCTGCCGCTCCTCACCGGGGTCGCCGTGGCGACCGGCCTGTCCCGCTCCGCGGGCGTCGACACGGCACTCAAGTGGCCCAACGACCTGCTTGTTTCCATCGGCGGCGAGGAACGCAAGGCCGGCGGCATCCTCGCCGAGCGGGCCGGGGACGACGGCGTGGTCATCGGGGTCGGCATCAACGTCACCCTGCGGGAGGCCGAGCTGCCGGTGCCGCAGGCGGGCTCGCTGGCCCTCGCCGGAGCGGTGAGCACCGACCGCGACCCCCTGCTCAGGGCCGTGCTGCGGTCCCTGGAGGAGTGGTACGGGCGCTGGCGCGAGGCGGGCGGCGATCCGTCGGTCAGCGGCCTGCAGGAGACGTACGCGGCGGGCTGCGCGACGCTGGGCAGGACGGTGCGGGCGGAGCTGCCGGGCGACCGTTCGATCACCGGGGAGGCGGTGGCGGTGGACGGCGACGGAAGGCTGGTGATCGCCACGGCGGACGGGGTGCAGGAACCGGTGGGTGCGGGAGACGTCGTTCACTTGCGACCGGCACAGGGGTGACCACCCCTGCCGGCGCCCGAACGGAGTGAGCTACCGCACACCTGCCGTACAGTTGAGGCCGGTCGATACCTGACCGTGGCAGATCGGAAGGGCAGCAGGCGTGACCGTCGACGACACGGGCTCCGGCACGGGCGCGGACGGCCGGGTGGACCCCCACGCCGCCGATCCCGGCGAGGACCCGCTCGCCCTGCGTCTCGAGCACCTGATCCTCGGCGCGGAGCGACGCTACACCCCCTTTCAGGCGGCCCGCAGCGCGGGCGTCTCGGTGGAGCTGGCCACCCGCTTCTGGCGGGCCATGGGCTTCGCCGACATCGGGCAGGCCAAGGCGCTCACCGAGGCTGACGTGCTCGCGCTGCGCCGCCTGTCCGGTCTCGTCGAGGCCGGGCTGCTGAGCGAGGCGATGGCGGTGCAGGTGGCCCGGTCCACCGGCCAGACCACCGCCCGGCTCGCCGAGTGGCAGATCGACTCCTTCCTGGAGGGCCTCACCGAGCCCCCGGAGCCCGGAATGACCCGCACCGAGGTCACGTACCCGATCGTCGAACTGCTCCTGCCCGAGCTGGAGGAGTTCCTCGTCTACGTCTGGCGGCGCCAGCTCGCCGCCTCCGCCGGGCGGGTGGTGCAGGCCGCCGACGACGAGGAGATGGTCGACCGGCGGCTGGCCGTCGGCTTCGCGGACCTGGTGGGCTTCACCCGTCTGACCCGCCGCATGGAGGAGGAGGAACTCGGCGAACTCGTCGAGGCCTTCGAGACCACCGCCGCCGACCTGGTCGCCGCGCACGGCGGCCGGCTGGTCAAGACGCTGGGCGACGAGGTGCTCTACGCGGCCGACGACGCCGGGATCGCCGCCGAGATCGCGCTGCGTCTCATAGAGACCATGGCGAACGACGAGACGATGCCCGAGCTGCGCGTCGGCATCGCCTTCGGCACGGTGACCACTCGTATGGGCGATGTCTTCGGTACGACGGTGAACCTGGCCTCACGGCTGACGTCGATAGCCCCGCGGGACGCCGTCCTGGTCGACGCCGACTTCGCCCAGGAGCTGATCCGCACCGGGGAGGCACCGGCCTCCGAGGCCGAGGCGGCCGAAGCGGCTGCCGCGGCGGAGAAGGAGGGCGAGGAGCCGCCGGTGTACCGGTTCGCGCTGCAGCCGATGTGGCAGCGGCCGGTGCGGGGGCTTGGTGTCGTTGAGCCGTGGCTGCTCACGCGGCGGGGCTGAGCGCCCCGCCGGTGTGCCCGATGTGCGGCTCCGCCGCGTGGGCTCCTTTTCGGCTGCGGCTTCGTTGTGGCTGGTCGCGCAGTTCCCCGCGCCCCTTTGGGGCGCACTCCTCACCCGGCGGTGAGTGAGCCTAGGCACAGGCCGATTGCCGGCACGCACAGGCCGGTCTCGCCCGGCTGCGGCGGCGGTGGGGGTGTGGTGCTGCCGTGTGTCTCACGCGGCTGGGGGGCGGAGGGCGTCGGCGCAGGCGGCTGCTGAGTGGTCGTGGGCGCCGGGGTGTTCGGTGTGACCGGGATGGTTGTGGTGCCCGCAGTGGGCGCCACACTCGGTGACGGGGCTGCCATTTCGGGCCGTACGAGGGTGGAAGGCACCGTCGGCGTCGTGTTCGCGCCGCCCATCGGGTACGTCGCCGACGGGCTCACCCGGGGTGCCGTCTCTGCAGCGGCGACGGTGGTGGTCGACTGGTCGGTGTCGGTGGCCGGATCCTGCTGGGGGTCCGCCTCCGTGGTTCCGAGACCCGCGCTTCCCGGATCCGGGGCCATCCGGACGAGGCTCAGGGCGCCCGCGGCCAGGGCCAGGCCGCTGACGGCGAACAGCAGTTTGCGCGGGCGGGGCCTGCGATGCCGGCCGCGCCTCATCGATGTTTCCGCCGTCACCGTCATCATGTCCCCTCCCCCTTTGCGCCCGCGCTCCCCTGCGCGCCGTGGCGGACGCACCGTATGCGCTCCCGTGGGCGGTGTGGCGGGAGTTGGGCGGGATGTCACCCGAACGGGGACAACGGAACGAAACCCTGCAATGATCGGGCCGACGGTTGTTAACCCGCGTTAACCGGAGGGTGTCATGGGTGAGGAGCGGTTCGGGGAGTTCGTGGTGGTGCGGCGACACGGCGACGAGGGTGTCGGGGACGCCGGGCATGTCGCGGAGCTCGTTCTCGACCGGCCCAAGGCCATGAACGCCGTGTCGAGCGAGATGGCGCGGTCGATCGCCGGGGCCTGCACGGCACTCGCCGCGGACCGTGACGTACGGGTGGTCGTGGTGACGTCCACGCACGAGCGGGCGTTCTGCGTCGGGGCCGACCTCAAGGAGCGCAACTCCTTCACCGACGCCGATCTGCTCCGGCAGCGGCCGGTCGCGCGGGCCGCCTACACCGGGGTCCTGGAGCTGCCGGTGCCGACGATCGCGGCGGTGCACGGGTTCGCCCTGGGCGGGGGCTTCGAGCTGGCGCTGTCGTGCGACCTGATCGTGGCCGACCGTACGGCGGTGGTGGGGCTGCCGGAGGTGTCCGTGGGCGTCATCCCGGGCGGCGGCGGTACGCAACTGCTGCCCCGCCGGGTGGGGGCCGCGCGGGCCGCCGAGCTCATCTTCACCGCACGGCGGCTGCAGGCAGCGGAGGCACGGGAGTTGGGGCTCGTGGACGAGCTGGTGGAGGAGGGACGCGACCGCGAGGCGGCGCTGGAGCTGGCCGCGCGCATCGCCGTGAACTCCCCGGTCGGCCTGCGGGCCGCCAAGCGCGCACTGCGCCTCGGGCACGGGCTCGACCTGCGCGCCGGGCTCGAGGTCGAGGACGCGGCATGGCGGTCGGTGGCGTTCTCAGGGGACCGGGCGGAGGGTGTGGCGGCGTTCAACGAGAAGCGGAAGCCGGTGTGGCCGGGCGAGTGAACCAGCCCGTCATGGGGGTCCCCCCGCTCGAGCGAAGCCGAGAGTGGGGGAGTTTGAGGACGAGGCCGTTCAGGCCGACACGGGGGTCTGGGGGCAGCGCCCCCAGGGGCCGGTCACCCCACCGCCGTATCAATAGAACAAACCGCTGGAAACCTCCCTAACCTGGAGTAATGGGTGAGGACAAACGTCTGGCAGCGGTCGTCGCGCTGGCGCAGGGCATGGCCGCGGCCCACGGCTCGCGCGAGGCGTGGCGGGCGGCGGCGGCCGGGGGGTGCCGTGCGCTCGGCGGGAGCTTCGCCGCCCTGTCGGTGTGGGAGCGGGAGCTCGGCCGGCTGCGGGTCCTCGCCAACGTGGGGGAGCGGGCGGAGGGGGAGGAGGAGTTCCCGGAGGACGAGTCGTACCCCGTGCACCAGTTCCCCGAGATCACCGAGTTCCTGCACGAGCGGTGGGCTGGCGGCGGCGAGCCCGACGCCTGGGTCGAGACGGCGCAGGGGCCCGCGGCGGGCGGCCGCCCCGGATACCTCCACCAGCGGGTCGCCGCCCTGCGCCGCCGGGGCCGCGGGTGCTGTGTCGTCGCCCCGATCGTGCTGCACGGGCGCGCGTGGGGGGAGCTCTACGTGGCCCGCCCTGCCGGGGCTCCCGTCTTCGACCGGGGCGACGCCGACTTCGCGACCGTCCTGGCCGCTGTCGTCGCCGCCGGGATCGCGCAGGCCGAGCGGCTGGAGGAGGTGCGGCGGCTCGCCTACACCGACGCCCTGACCGGTCTCGCCAATCGCCGTGCCGTCGACGCGAAGCTGGACGAGGCCGTCGAGCGGCACCGCGCGGACGGCACGGTCGTCAGCCTCGTCGTCTGCGACCTCAACGGCCTCAAGCACGTCAACGACACCCAGGGGCACGCTGTCGGCGACCGTCTCCTGGAGCGTTTCGGTTCCGTCCTCTCCCTGTGCGGCGCGATGCTCCCCGGTACGCTCGCCGCCCGCCTCGGTGGCGACGAGTTCTGTCTGCTCTCGGTCGGCCCGTCCGCCGACGAGGCCGTCAAGGCGGCCGACGAACTCTGCCGCCGCGCCGCCGAGTTGGAACTCGGCGACGGGGTCGCCTGCGGGGTCGCTTCCACCGGGGACCCCATCGGGCCCGTGCGGTCGGCCCGGCGGCTGTTCCGGCTGGCGGACGCGGCCCAGTACCGGGCGAAGGCGCTCCGCGCGAGCAGTCCCGTGGTCGCGGGGCGGGCGGGGCCCGACGACCCCGTGGTGCGGCTGGCCGACGAGCCGTCGCCGCAGGGTCCTGCGGAGCGCCGGCGGTTCCGGGGAGCCCGGAAGGACGTGCCGGGGGCTCCGCCCCCAGACCCCCGATCGGCCTGAACGGCCTCGTCCTCAAACTCCCCCACTGTCGGCTTCGCTCGAGCGGGGGGACCCCCATGACGGGCTGAAAGGCCATGGCCCGACCGGGGGCCGAGAGGTGACCGGCGTGTAAGGGGTCTACTGGCAACCCGGTAGTGACATCTTCGTCTTCACTGCGTACGCTCCTGAATATGGATATGCACACTGTGGTGGTGGGGACGTCCGGGGTGACCGCGTCCGACGTTCTTGCCGTGGCGCGCGGCGGTGCCCGGGTCGAGCTTTCCGCGGAGGCAGTGGCGGCCCTGGCCGCCGCCCGGGAGATCGTGGACGCGCTGGCGGCCAAGCCCGAGCCCGTCTACGGCGTCAGCACCGGCTTCGGCGCCCTGGCGACCCGGCACATCAGCCCGGAACTCCGCGCTCAGCTGCAGCGCAACATCGTCCGCTCGCACGCCGCCGGCCTCGGGCCGCGGGTGGAGCGGGAAGTCGTACGGGCCCTGATGTTCCTGCGGCTCAAGACCGTCTGCTCGGGGCACACGGGCGTGCGGCCCGAGGTCGCGCAGACCATGGCCGACGTGCTCAACGCCGGGATCACCCCCGTCGTCCACGAGTACGGCTCCCTCGGCTGCTCCGGTGACCTCGCACCCCTGTCCCACTGCGCCCTCACCCTCATGGGCGAGGGGGAGGCGGAAGGGCCGGACGGGGTCGTGCGTCCCGCCGGCGAGCTGCTTGCGGAGCACGGGATCGCCCCCGTCGAACTGCGCGAGAAGGAGGGCCTCGCCCTTCTCAACGGCACCGACGGCATGCTCGGCATGCTGGTCATGGCCCTCGCCGACCTGGACGCCCTCTACAAGTCCGCCGACATCACGGCCGCCCTGTCCCTCGAGGCGCTGCTCGGCACGGACAAGGTGCTCGCCCCCGAGCTGCACGCCATCCGCCCGCACCCCGGGCAGGGCGCCTCCGCCGCCAACATGCTGGCGGTACTGAAGGGTTCGGAGCTCACCGGGCACCACCAGGACGACGCGCCGCGCGTCCAGGACGCCTACTCGGTGCGCTGCGCCCCGCAGGTCGCCGGCGCCGGACGGGACACCTTGGCGCACGCCCGGCTGGTCGCCGAGCGCGAGCTGGCCTCGGCCGTGGACAACCCGGTCGTACTGCCCGACGGGCGCGTGGAGTCCAACGGCAACTTCCACGGCGCCCCGGTGGCGTACGTCCTGGACTTCCTCGCCATCGCCGCCGCGGACCTCGCCTCGATCGCCGAGCGGCGCACCGACCGGCTGCTGGACAAGAACCGCAGCCACGGCCTGCCGCCGTTCCTGGCCGACGACGCGGGTGTCGACTCGGGGCTGATGATCGCCCAGTACACGCAGGCCGCGCTGGTCAGCGAGATGAAGCGGCTGGCGGTACCGGCGTCCGCGGACTCGATCCCCTCCTCCGCCATGCAGGAGGACCACGTCTCCATGGGCTGGTCCGCCGCCCGCAAGCTCCGTACGGCCGTCGGCAACCTCACGCGGGTGATCGCCATCGAGCTGTACGCCGCCACCCGCGCCATCGAGCTGCGCGAGGGCCTGGCCCCGGCGCCCGCCTCGCAGGCCGCCATCACGGCCGCACGCGCGGCGGGGGTGCAGGGCCCCGGCCCGGACCGGTTCCTGGCGCCCGACCTCGCCGCCGCGGACGCGTTCGTGCGCGAGGGGCACCTGGTCGCCGCGGTGGAGCGAGTGACGGGACCGCTCGCCTGACCGCTCCGGTAGGTACGAGGGCCGCCGCCGTTCCCCCCCGGCGGCGGCCCTCCCCGTGTGTCAGCTCTGGGCGAGCTTGGCCGCCTGCGCCTTGACGATCTCGGCGGGGACGCCGTACTTGTCCTGCTTGCCGGCCAGAGCCGCCAGGCTGATCGAGTAGTAGGTGGCGACCGTGGAGCCGTGCCGCACCACCTCGCCGTGCACCGTCGTCGTGTCGCCGTCGGCCCTGCTGGTCACGGCGAACGCCACCGACTCGTCACCGCTGCCGGAGGACTTCTCCTCGGCGACCTTCGTGAACTTCTGGGTGTCCTGGCCCTTGGCCGAGACCGTGAAGCCGTTCGCGCAGCCGCTCACCGCGTCCGACACGGACTTCATCGTGTCCTGGGCGCCGTCGCCGTCGTACGAGGACAGCGAGACGATCGTCAACTTGGACTCCAGGACGTCCTGAAGGCCGTTCATCGCGGCGTCGAGGTCCTTGTCGGAGGTGCCCGTCGGGGTGGGCCTGTCGCTCTTCTCCGTGGCCATCCGGTTGACGTACGCGCTCGTGTCGCCCGGCGCGAAGCCGGTGAGGACGTAGGCGAGCGGTGCGCACTTGGCGTCGGCCACCTTCACCTGGTCCTTGGACGCGGCGAACTTGCCGCCGGTGTCCGCGGGCTTGACGTCGTAGCCGTCGAGGTCCGCCCGGCTGATGATGAGCTTCTTCAGCTCGGCCGCGCTGAGCGCCTTCGCGGCCGCAGTCGGCGAGGAGGACGAGTCCGTGGAGCCGGAGCCCTTGGAGTCGTCCGAATTCCCGCCGCAACCCGTGATGAGGGTGAGCGACAGCACGCCCACGGCAGCCGTGGCGCCCGTACGCACCCTCGATGATCTCTTCATGCGCGGACTATGAAGGTGGCGTCAAGGAAACGTCAAGCGAATTCAAAAACCGAGGCGTTCGCGACGCACCGAATACGCCACGAATCCGGCGCCGATCCCGAGGAAGACGGTGCCGCCGATGAGGTACGGAGTGGTGTCGGGGCTTCCCGTGTCGGCGAGTTGGGCCTCGGTGCCGGAGCTGTCCGTGCTCTCCGAGACGGCTCGCGCCTGCGCTGTGACCTGCGAGGTCGGGGCCGGCGCCGACGCTCTTGCCGCCGGTTCTTCCCCGGTCGCCTTGGCGGAGGGAACGAACCACAGGGCGCACAGGACGGTGCCTGCGGCGGTGGCGGTCAGCAACGGACGTCGAGCGGATGACACGGAATATCGATCCCCTTGTGGCGCTGGCGAATTGGCCGTGTGGGGCGATGTTAGTGAAAGGCGCGGGTCACAGGAAAGTCACGGGAGCCCCGGGCCTTACGCTCCGGACATGAACACTGAAGAGACATCACGTTTTGTCCGCCTTCGGGTGGAACTCGTCCTCGAAATCGAGGATGCCGGCGAACTGACCAAGGCGGCGCTGCGGCGCCTCGCCGACGACGCCGACATGCCGGCCGACGAGCGGGCGCACGCCGAAGGTGCTGTGACGGAAGACACGGCGGAGGCCCTGGCTTCTCTCATCGACCCGTTCGACCTGGTGAGCGAGGTGCCGGGGGTCGACCTCGCGCAGGCCTCCTGGTCGAGCGAGCCCATCGACTACGACCCCGATTCGCCGGATTGGGACCTGGACGAGGATGATGTGGCCGAGGACGACGAAGACGAGGGGGCCGGCCGCGTCTCCTGAGCGGCTTGGGAAAACGTGACCCCGGGTGGCGATCGCCGTCCGGGGTTTCTTCGTCTCCGACGTGGTGTGCCCCACACCTGCGGCATATGTGGAACGGGATCAACCGGCCGTAGCGTTGAAGTTCGTTGACGGTGACTCTCGGGGCTTTTTGGGGATACGGCGACAATGGAGAAGCGTGTGATGACGAACAGTAAGCGGCGCAGGGGCCTGACGGTCGCGTCCGCACTGCTCGGCGGGGTTCTGGTGCTCTCGGCCTGTTCCGGCGGTGGCGGCGACGACGCCTCCGGCGGCAAGGGCAAGGACACCTCGCAGGCCAAGGCCGACGAGGCGGCGGCCCAGAAGGCGTCCGAGGCGGATATCAAGATCACGCCGAAGGACGGCTCCGACAACGCCTCCATCAACAACTCCGCGGCCGTCACCGTCAGCAAGGGCACGCTCACGGGCGTGACCATGACGACCGAGAGCGGCACCGCCGTCGCCGGCACGCTCTCCGCCGACAAGACCAGCTGGAAGCCGAACGCCCAGCTGGAGCGCTCGACCACCTACAAGGTCGCGGCGGTGGCGAAGGACTCCGCCGGTCGCGTCGCGCACGAGAACGCCTCGTTCACCACGGTCGCCCCGGCCCACAGCTTCATAGGCAGCTTCACGCCGGAGAACGGCTCGACCGTCGGCGTGGGCATGCCGGTGTCGATCAACTTCGACAAGGCGATCACCAACAAGGCCGCGGTCCAGAAGGGCATCACGGTCTCCTCCAGCAGCGGCCAGGAGGTCGTCGGACACTGGTTCGGCGCCAACCGCCTCGACTTCCGCCCCGAGAACTACTGGAAGGAGAACTCCACCGTCACGCTGAAGCTCGCGCTCGACGGTGTCCAGGGCGCCTCCGGTGTCTACGGTGTGCAGCAGAAGACGGTCACCTTCCACATCGGCCGCAACCAGGTCTCGTACGTCGACGCCAAGACCAAGCAGATGAAGGTCACGCAGGACGGCAAGGTCATCAAGACCATCCCGATCTCGGCCGGTTCGCCGGAGCACACGACGTACAACGGCATCATGGTGATGTCCGAGAAGTACAAGCAGACGCGCATGAACGGCACGACCGTCGGCTTCACGGACAACGACGGCAAGGCCGAGTACGACATCAAGGACGTGCCGCACGCCATCCGGCTCACCAACTCCGGCACCTTCCTGCACGGCAACTACTGGGGCGCGAAGTCCATCTTCGGCTCGGTGAACACCAGCCACGGCTGCGTGGGCCTCTCGGACACCAAGGGCGCCAACGACACCAGCACGCCGGGCTACTGGATGTACAGCCACTCGATCGTCGGTGACGTCGTGGTCGTCTCCCACACCGGCGACAAGATCGTCCAGCCGGACAACGGCCTCAACGGCTGGAACCTGAGCTGGGCGGACTGGAAGGCCGGTTCGGCCATCTGACCCACCGTCGGTTCACAGCTCTCCGAAGCCGCCCCCCAGGGGCGGCTTCGGTGTTTCCGGGCCCCTGCACAGCGTTCTCATGCAGCTCTTATGGGGGCCTTATCGAGTCATCACGGGGCGTCCCTAGCTTGCGGCGCATGTTCTTCACCTACCTGAGGCGCGAACTGCGCCGCCGCAGAAAGGCGGCCCTCGTCGTCGCCTCCGGTCTTGCCCTCGGCATCGCGCTCGTCATCGTGGTCAGCTCCGTGTCGTCCGGCATGGGCAGGGCGCAGGACAAGGTCCTCCAGTCGCTGTACGGGCTGGGCACGGACATGACGGTCACCAAGGCGGCGACGCCGACGGCGGGCGACTCCCAGCGCCCGCGCTTCCAGTTCGACGCGCGGGGCGACGGCGACGACTCGACGCAGAGCAGCGACCGGGTCCTGGTGCAGGGCTTCACGACCCTGGCCTCCTCGACCGTCACCAAGGTCGCGGACCAGAAGGGCGTCTCGTCCGCGGTGGGCGGGCTGAGCCTCAACGTGGTGAAGGTCAACGGCCAGTTCACCCAAGGGCAGTTCCAGCAGAACCAGAACTCCGCGGGCGGCCGCGGCGCGGGCGGCGGCAACGGGCAGCCGCAGGGCCAGGTGCGGGGCGGCGGCGCCGACTTCGACATCAACCAGTACACGGTGTACGGCACCGACGTCACGAAGACCGCGCTCGGCCCGCTGACCTCGTCGAAGATCACCAGCGGCCGTACCTTCAAGTCGACCGAGACCGACGCCAAGGTCGTCGTGGCGGACTCCGCGTACGCCAAGGAGAAGAAGTACAAGGTCGGTTCGACCGTCACCATCAAGAACGTCAAGTTCACGGTGATCGGCATCGCGACGGCGGACAGCGGGGACGCGGCGGCCAACCTGTACGTCCCGCTCCAGCAGGCGCAGTCGCTGGCCGGCGAGAAGAACAAGATCACGACGGTCTACGTCAAGGCGACCGACTCCCAGCAGATCGACTCCGTCAAGTCGACCATCCAGAAGAACGTCCCGGGTACGACGGTCACGACGTCCACCGACCTCGCGAAGACGGTGTCCGGGTCGCTGTCCACGGCCTCGTCCCTCGCCACGAATGTCGGCAAGTGGCTGTCGATCGCCGTGCTGGTGGCCGCGTTCCTGGTGGCGGGGCTGCTGACGTCCGCTGCCGTTTCGCGACGGGTGCGGGAGTTCGGCACGCTGAAGGCGCTGGGGTGGAAGTCGGGGCGGGTGACCCGGCAGGTCGTCGGCGAAGCCATGGTCAACGGGTTGCTGGGCGGTGTGCTGGGGATCGCGCTGGGCCTGGCGGGGGCGTACGCCGTGACCAGCGTCAGCCCCACGCTGCAGGCGCAGTTGGGGGGCGGTGGCCCCGGGGGCGGCTTCGGGGGGCCCGGGCGGCGGGCGGCGAGGACGCTGGAGGTTGCGCTGACGGCGCCGGTGAGCGTGACGACGATCGTGCTGGCGGTGGCTCTTGCGGTGGCGGGCGGTCTGATCGCGGGGGCGTTCGGCGGCTGGCGGGCGTCTCGGCTCCGTCCGGCGGATGCGCTGAGGCGCGTCGAGTAGCTGATGTCGGCTGGGGCTGGGCAAGGGCGGGTGTGCTCGGCCCGCGCCGGCGGGGTGCCGCTCTCTTCGGGACGGGAGCCGCCCCTAGCGGCACGACTGCCCGCAGCCAGGGCGGCTAAGCGACTGCGGCAGCTACGGCGGCTACGCGCCTGCGGCGGCTGCAGCGGCTTTCAGGGGCGCGGGAACTGCGCGACAAGCCCCCACTCACCCGCAGGCAAACCACGCAGCGCACCACCCCGAACCCACCCAGGAGTCACCTCATGTATGAGCTGAGAAACCTCACGAAGCGCTACACCCGAGGCAAGGACACCATCCACGCCCTCGACGGAGTCGACCTCTCCATCGCCGACGGGGACCGCCTGGTCATCCAGGGCCCCACCGGCGGCGGCAAGTCCACCCTCCTCCAGATGCTCGGCGGTCTCGACCGCCCCACCTCCGGCGAAGTCGTCCTCGACGGCACGGACTTGGCCAGGCTCTCCGAGGCGAAGCTCACCAGCGTCCGCAGCGAGAACATCGGCTTCGTCTTCCAGTCCTTCAACCTCATCCCCACCCTCACCGCCCAGGAGAACGTCGAAACCGCTCTCGTACCCCTCGGGGTGAGGGGGAAGGAGCGGCGCGAGCGGGCCGCCGAGGCGCTGACCTCGGTCGGTCTCGGCGAGCGGCTGGGGCACCTGCCCGGCGAGATGTCCGGAGGACAGCAGCAGCGCGTCGCCATAGCCAGGGCACTCGTCAAGCAGCCGAAGGTGCTGCTCGCCGACGAACCCACCGGAAATCTCGACGAGTCGATGCGTGACGAGATCATGGAGGTGCTGGAGCGCATGTGGAAGGAGCTCGGGCTGACCTTCATCATGGTCACCCACGACTCCGCGATCGCGAAGAAGGCCCCGCGGCTGGCGACGATCCGCAAGGGCAAGCTCACCGTCAAGGAGAACGCGGGCGCGTGACCGCGCGGGAAGGTAACGGCTCTGGGACCGGCTCGTAACAGTCCCCAGGGGCGGCTCTTACCCTCCTCTCAACTATTGAGGTGCCTGATCACCCCCCGGCATACTGCGTGTTCCGGGGGGTGCACGCGTTCATGTGTGCGGGACCGCCCCCGGCCGGGTGACAGGGGAAACCACCCGGTACTTCATCTCCAGGGGGAGACTTGCGCAGACAAGTGAAAAGAGCGTGCGCGGCGACCGTTGCCACGGCGGCGGCCGTGGCCCTTGCGGCGGGCATGACCAGCCCGGCGTCCGCGAAGCCGGAGCAGTCGGCGGCTGCTCCGCAGACTCAGTTCACGTCCAAGCACCGCATCACCCTGATCACCGGCGACCGCGTGGTCGTCGACTCCAAGGGCCGGGTCGTCGGCCTGGAGCGGGCGAAGGGGCGCGAGCACATACCCGTTCAGTTCCGCAAGGCAGGCGGGCACACGCTCGTCGTACCGGCGGACGCGGCCCGGCTGGTCGCCACCGGCAAGCTGGACCAGCGGCTGTTCGACATCACCGAGCTCAACAAGTCCGCGACCCGCACGTCCCAGGCCAAGGGCCTGAAGGTCATCGTCGGCTACCAGGGCACGGCGACCACCGCGAAGGCCGACGTCCGTGACGCGGGCACCCTCCGCAGGACCCTCAAGTCCCTGAATGCCGACGCCGTTCAGACCCCGCAGAAGGAAACTCCCGAACTCTGGGACGCCGTCACCAACGGCGGCAGGGCCGCCTCGGGCATCGCGCACGTCTGGCTCGACGGCACCCGCAAGGCCAGCCTCGACAAGTCCGTCCCGCAGATCGGCGCACCGAAGGCATGGGCCGCCGGCTACGACGGCAAGGGCGTCAAGATCGCCGTACTGGACACCGGTGTCGACGCCACCCACCCTGACCTGGCGACCCAGGTCATCGAGTCCAAGAACTTCTCCACGGCCGCCGACGCCACCGACCACTTCGGGCACGGCACGCACGTCGCGTCCATCGCGGCGGGCACCGGCGCCAAGTCGGGCGGCAAGTACAAGGGTGTCGCGCCCGGCGCGAAGATCCTCAACGGCAAGGTCCTCGACGACACCGGCTCCGGTGACGACTCCTCCATCCTCGCCGGCATGGAGTGGGCGGCCGCGCAGGGCGCCGACGTCGTCAACATCAGCCTCGGCAGCCGGGACGCGCCCGGCATCGACCCGCTCGAGGCCGAGGTCAACAAGCTGTCCGAGCAGAAGGGCATCCTCTTCGCGATCGCCGCGGGCAACTCCGGCCCCGAGTCGGTCGGTTCGCCCGGCAGCGCCGAGGACGCCCTCACCGTCGGCGCGGTCGACGACCACGACAAGCTGGCCGACTTCTCCTCGACCGGCCCGACCTTCGACGGCGCCATCAAGCCGGACGTCACCGCGCCCGGCGTGGACATCACGGCGGCCGCGGCCAAGGGCAGCGTCATCGACCAGGAGCTCGGCGAGAACCCGCCCGGCTATCTGACCCTCTCGGGTACGTCGATGGCGACCCCGCATGTGGCGGGTGCGGCGGCGATCCTGAAGCAGGAGCACCCGGACTGGAAGTTCTCCGAGCTCAAGGGCGCGCTGACGGGCTCCGCGAAGGGCGGCAAGTACACGGCGTTCCAGCAGGGCGCGGGCCGTATCGCCGTCGACAAGGCCATCAAGCAGACGGTGATCGCCGACCCGGTGTCGGTGAGCTTCGGTGTGCAGCAGTGGCCGCACAGCGACGACAAGCCGGTCACCAAGAAGCTGACGTACCGCAACTTCGGTACGAAGGACATCACGCTCAACCTGTCCGCCGCCGCCACGAACCCCAAGGGCCGGGCGGCCCCCGCGGGCTTCTTCAAGCTCGGCGCGACGAAGGTGACCGTCCCGGCGGGCGGCAAGGCCTCCGTCAACCTGACGGTCAACACCAAGCTGGGCGGCACGCTCGACGGCGCGTACTCCGCGTATGTGACGGCGACGGGCGGCGGCCAGACCGTGCGCACCGCAGCGGGCGTACAGCGCGAGATCCAGTCGTACAGCGTCACGTTCAAGCACATCGGGCGGGACGGGCAGCCGACCGGGAACTACAACGACATCCTGTCCGGTTACTCGGGCCTGGCCGAGGACCGTGCGTACCCGGTGACCGTCTCGGACTCCGGTACGACGACGATGCGGCTGCCCAAGGGCGACTACCTGCTGGACGCCTGGATCGCGAAGGACCTCGTGCACTTCGAGGGCGGCCTCGACTGGCTGGTCCAGCCGAAGCTGAGCGTCACCAAGAACACCACGGTGACGATCGACGCCCGCAGGACCAGGGCGGCCGACATCACGGTGCCGGACGCGCAGGCGAAGCAGCAGTTGGCGACGATCAACTACAGCTATGACCCCGCGGGCGGCGGTGGCAGCTTCGACGCGAAGTCCTTCGCCGACATACGCATGGCGCCGCTGGGCGGCGAGGTCTCGGGCCTGAGCCAGACGTGGAACGGCCAGTGGACCAAGGGGGACGACGCCGAGTACGACGTGGCCACCACCGCCAAGGTCAAGAAGATCCAGGGCGACAAGGTCCGCCACTTCAAGGCGAGCGAGCTCGCCACGGTGAAGAACAACCTCGGTTCGGGAGTCCCCGGCAAGACCGGTGCCCTGGAGCCCGTCGGGGTGTTCCCGGACGACGCCGTCTTCGTGAACGGCGTCGAGCAGAAGCTGCCGGGAGTACGCACGCTGTACCTGTCGACCTCCGACAAGATCCAGTGGACGTGGGACTTCCTTCAGATCAAGGGCCATGACGCGAACGGCATCCCGATCCCGGAGGCGTCCTACACGCTCGGCTACCCGCAGACCTTCAAGGCGGGCCAGAAGTACACGAAGACCTTCAACACAGCGGTCTTCGGCCCGCATCTGAACAAGGACTTCGGGCTCTTCCGCGAGGGCAACAGCATCTACGGCTCCCTGCCGCTGTTCGCCGACGGGGCGGGCCACGCCGGCTCCTCGGACCTCACCGCGGTCGCCACGACCCTCTACCGCAACGGCACCAAGGTCGGCTCCAACGACGACCCGCTCTTCGGCAGGGAGTTCAAGGTCCCGTCCGGCGAGGCCGAGTACAAGCTGACGACGTCCGTGAAGCGCAGCGTGCTGGTCGCCGAGGCCTCCACGCGCATCGACGCGAGCTGGACGTTCCGCTCGAAGAAGACCTCCGACGTGGCCACCCTGCCCGCGTCCATGGTCCGCTTCAACGCGGCCACCGGCCTGGACAACAAGGTGGAGGCCGGCAAGACGGTGACGATCCCGGTCACCGTCGAGGGCGCAGCCAAGGGCAGCAACCTCAAGTCGCTGTCGGTGTACGTGTCGTACGACTACGGCCAGACCTGGACGAAGCTCGACGTCGTCGGCGGCAAGATCAAGGTGAAGAACCCGGAGAAGGGCAAGGCCATCTCCTTCCACGCCAAGATCACCGACAAGCAGAACAACAAGTCGACGATCTCGATCTACAACGCGTACTACGCCAAGTGAGCCGCAGGTTCGCTGAGCGCTGAGCGGACCGCCCGCCGGAAGTACAGCTTCCGGCGGACGGTCCGTGTTTCCGTGGGTGCATGACCACACAGACCGTCGAGTACATCCGCTACCGCATCCCGGAAGACCACTCGGCGGAGTTCCTCGCCGCCTACACCCGGGCCGCGGGCCGGCTGGCCGCGGCACCGCAGTGCGTGGACTACGAACTCGCGCGCTGCGAGGAGGACTTCGAGCACTACGTCCTGCGCATCACCTGGACGTCGACCGAGGACCACCTGGAGGGCTTCCGCAGCTCGGACCTGTTCCCCGACTTCCTCGCGGAGATCCGCCCGTACGTCGGCAACATCGAGGAGATGCGCCACTACAAGCCGACGACGGTACGCGGTACGGGCTCCTCGGTGCCGACGCTGTACGACTGGGCCGGGGGCGCCGCCGCCTTCACCCGTCTGACGTCGGTCTTCTACGACAAGGTCCTGAAGGACGACCTCCTCGCCCCGCTCTTCGCCGATCTCGCCCCCGACCACGCCGAACACGTGGCTGTCTGGCTCGGCGAGGTCTTCGGCGGCCCCGCCACCTACTCCCTCACCCAGGGCGGCCACGGCCACATGGTCGCCAAGCATCTCGGCAAGCACATCACCGAGCCACAGCGCCGCCGCTGGGTGAATCTGATCCAGGACGCGGCGGACGAGGCGGGACTCCCGACGGATGCCGAGTTCCGGTCGGCGTTCTTGGCGTATGTGGAGTGGGGGACCAGGCTGGCGGTGTACTTCTCCGGCCCCGACGCAAAGCCGCCGGCGGAGCAGCCGGTGCCGCGGTGGACGTGGGGGGCGATGCCGCCGTACCGGGGGTGACGTCCTTCAGCGGCGGTCGGTGAAACCAGCCCGTCATGGGGGTCCCCCCGCTCGAGCGAAGCCGAGAGCGGGGGAGTTTGAGGACGAGGCGGTTCAGGCCGAAAGCGGGGTCTGGGGGCGGCAGCCCCCAGCAGGGCGCGCCAACCGCCGGCCACGGCTCAGGAAGACGTCGCCGACTGCCCCGCCCGCGTGGCGTCCGCCCCCCAGCTGGCCAGCAGCCGCAACGCCTCCGCCGAGGGCGAGCCGGGTTCCGCGTGGTAGACGAGCAGGGCCTGATCGCTGCCGTCGGTCACGGGGAACGACTCGTAGTTCAGCATCAGGTCGCCGACCAGCGGGTGGTGCAGGTGCTTGACGCCGTGGCTCTTCTCCTTGACGTCGTGCATGGCCCACAGCCGCCGGAACTCCTCGCTCTTGACGGAGAGTTCGCCGACCAGGGCGGACAGCCGCGGATCGTCCGGGTAGCAGCCCGCCTGCATGCGCAGCAGGGCGACGACGTCGGACGCCTTCTCCTCCCACGCCACGAACAGCTCGCGGTATGCCGGGTTCAGGAACACCAGCCGGGCCCAGTTCCGCTCCGGCGGCGCCAGCTCCCCCCAGTCGCCGAAGACGGCCGCGGCCATCCGGTTCCAGGCGAGAATGTCCGAGTAGCGGCCACCGATGTACGCCGGCACCGAGTCCATCGTGTCCAGCAGCTGCCGCAGCGACCTGCGCACCTGCTGAGACCGCGCCGCCGGCTTCTTCTTGTGCTGCTTCGGCTTCGCAAGATGCGTGAGGTGGTTGTGCTCCGCGTCGGTCAGCCGCAGCGCCCGCGCGATGGCGTCGAGCACCTCCGCCGACACGTTCCGCCCGTTGCCCTGCTCCAGGCGCGTGTAGTACGCCACCGAGACGCCCGCCAGCTGCGCCAGCTCCTCGCGGCGCAGCCCGGGCACCCGCCGGTGCCGGCCGAAGTCCGGCAGCCCCACGTCCTCCGGTTTCAGCCGGGCGCGCCGGGTGCGCAGGAACTCGCTGAGCTCGGCACGCCGGTCCAGCGCCCCCGCGGGCTCGGACACGGGACGGGGCTGTTGGTCCATGCCTCAAGTATTCACTGTCGTACGCACACCATCCTGACCCCACCAGTGGTAGGCACAGCGGACGTACGCAGAAGCGTGGGCTGGGTGAAGGCCCCGCGCTTCGGCATGCTGAACGACATGCCCGGTCGGAAGGCAGCCGGGCGCGTAACCACCGCTAGGAGACCCCCGGCATGACCACTGTTGCCGCTTACGCCGCCCCCGCCGCGAAGGCTCCGCTGGAGCGCACCACCATCGAGCGCCGCGAGGTCGGTGAGTTCGACGTCCTGATCGACATCAAGTTCGCCGGTATCTGCCACTCCGACATCCACCAGGCGCGGGAGGGCTGGGGCGAGGCGATCTTCCCGATGGTCCCGGGTCACGAGATCGCGGGCATCGTCTCCGAGGTCGGCGCGGGCGTCACCAAGTACCGGGTCGGCGACCGGGTGGGCGTCGGCTGCCTGGTCGACTCCTGCCGTCAGTGCGAGAGCTGCAAGGCCGGCGAGGAGCAGTACTGCACCGGCGGCAACGTCGGCACGTACAACTCGATCGGCAAGGACGGCGAGCCCACCTACGGCGGCTACTCGCAGAAGGTCGTCGTCGACGAGAACTTCGTCGTCCGCATCCCCGACGCCCTGTCGCTGGACGTGGCCGCGCCGCTGCTGTGCGCCGGCATCACCACCTACTCCCCGCTGAAGCACTGGAACGCCGGCCCCGGCAAGAAGGTCGCGATCCTCGGCATGGGCGGCCTCGGCCACATGGGCGTCAAGATCGCCCACGCCCTCGGCGCCGAGGTCACGGTCCTCTCGCAGTCCCTGCGCAAGAAGGACGACGGCCTGAAGCTGGGCGCCGACCACTACTACGCGACCAGCGACGAGCAGACCTTCAAGGACCTGCAGGGCTCCTTCGACCTGATCCTCTCCACGGTCTCGGCCCCGCTCGACTTCGGTGCGTTCCTGTCGCTGCTGAAGCGGGACGGCGCACTGGTGAACGTCGGCGCCCCCGAGGAGCCGATCGCCCTCAACCTCTTCTCGGTGATCGCCGGCCGCAAGACCCTCGCCGGCTCCATGATCGGCGGTATCGCCGAGACCCAGGAGATGCTCGACTTCTGCGCCGAGCACGGCTTCGGCGCCGAGATCGAGGTGATCAGCGCGGACCAGATCAACGAGGCGTACGAGCGGGTGGTGGCGAGCGACGTCCGCTACCGCTTCGTGATCGACACGGCGACGATCTGACAGGTCAGGTCTGACAGGTCTGGCATGGTCTTAGAGGTCTGACAGGCCTGACAAGCAGGGCCCCGGCGCGGAAGGCGACGCCGGGGCCTTTCGCTGCTCGGAGTATCTTGGGCGTGAGGAGGCCCACACGATGAACGTGCAGCTGAACCACACCATCGTCGCCGCCCATGACAAGAAGGCGTCGGCCCAGTTCCTCGCCGACATCCTGGGGCTGGAGCCCAGCCCGCCGTTCGGTCCCTTCATCCCCGTCCAGATCCCGAACGGCGTGACCCTCGACTACATGGAGACGGACGGCGAGATCACGCCCCAGCACTACGCGTTCCTGGTGTCCGAGGACGACTTCGACACCATCTTCGGCCGTATCCGGGACGCCGGGCTGACCTACTGGGCGGATCCGTACCACCACCGCCGCGGCGAGATCAACCACAACGACGGCGGGCGGGGCGCGTACTTCGACGACCCCAACGGCCACAACCTGGAGATCATCACCAGGCCGTACGGCAGCGGGAGCTGAACTGCCGCTTCACCCCGCGGGAAGGAACTCGCCGGCTCCGTAGGACCGCACGAGGACGCCCCCGTCGGTGGACGGTTGCACGCGGTGTGCGCGTCCGAGCCCCGAGACCCGGGCGCGTCCGTCCGGGCCGACCTCCACGAGCGTGTTCTCGTCGATCGCGACGCCCTGCGGGAGTCCGTGCCCTGCGACCGCGGCGATCATGCGCGGCAGTGTCCCCCACTGCGCGGCGTGCACCTCCACGGAGAAGGGCACCAGTCCGAGCCCGGGCCGCACTTCGATCTCCTCCAGGTCCTCGGCGGTGTCCTCGTGGCACACGGGTACGCCGTCGTCGAGCCACCCTCCGACGAGAGCGTGCCGCGCGGCGACCGCCGCCCCGGCGGAGAAACCGGCGTACGGGATGCCGAACTCGGCGAGAGCGGACCGCAGTCGGTCCAGGCACCCGGCGAACGCGTCCTGATACGCGGGGGTCAGCCCGCCACAGACCACAAGCCCGTGCAGATCCTGGAGGCGGTCCGGGTCGAACTCCGCGCCGAGCGGCACCAGCAGCGGTACAGGGCTGCAGTCGGCGACCTTCCGCAGCACGGCCTCGTACCGACCGAACTGCTCGCTGCCGTCCCCCTCGTCGAGCACGACGCAGCCGATGCGCGGCCCGGTCGCCGCCCGCAGGAACGGCCCGTAGACGGCGTGCGCGGCCGTCGCGTCCCAGCCGCCCCCGATCAGGAACGTACGGCTGCCCCCGCTGCCCATCAGTGCCCCCACTCTCTCCCCGTCCGCCGGTCAGGCCCGCAGTCCCACGAGACCGTCGTAGGCGGACATGACGATCTCCAACCCCCGGTTGTCCTCGGCGGGTTCGTGCATCTGGTTGGTCACGTACGCCACCACCATCCGGGACTCGGGTTCGATCATCACCATCGACCCGCCCCAGCCGCCCCACCCGTAGGTGTTGCCGAAGAGCCCGTAGCCCAGCCCCCAGCGCACCGGCATGCCCAGCACCCGGTCGTCACCGCTGAACTGCTCCTCCCAGGCGCGCTCGCACCCCGCCCGCGACAGCAACCGCACTCCGCGCACCGTCCCTGCGCAGGCCATCGCCGACTGCACGAGCGCGACCGAGCGGGCGTTGCCGAATCCGCTGGCCGCGGGGATCTGGGCACGGCGCCAGGCCACGCTGTTGCCGTCGCGGACCCGGATGGCGGTCCCGGCGGCGGGCGTCGAGCCCCGGCCGGGCGCGCTCGCGGTGTACTCCTCGTCCCGTCCCGGTGGCGGCACCGTGAGCGCGACGCGCCGGTCGTGCTCGGCGGCCAGCCCGATGTGGAAGTCGGCTCCCAGCGGCCCGGCGATCTCGTCCGCGAAGAACTCGCCCACGCTGCGCCCGCTGATCCGCCACACCACCTCGCCCACGAGGAACCCCTGGGTGAGCGAGTGGTACCCGGCCGCGCCGCCCGGCTCCCACTGCGGGGCCTGCGCGACGAGCCGTGCCGTGGCGGACGGCCAGTCGTAGATCTCCTCGACCGGCCCGTCCCAGTCGGGCAGACCGGCGGTGTGCGAGAGCAGATGCCGGACCAGGACCCGCTCCTTGCCCGCCGCGGCGAACTCCGGCCAGTACCGGGCCACGGGTGCGTCCAGGTCGAGCTCGCCGCGGTCGGCCAGGACGAGCGCGCACAGCGCCGTCATGGTCTTGGTGACGGAGAAGACGTTGACGATCGTGTCCCGCTCCCACGGCACGGTGCGCTCGGCGTCGGCGAAGCCGCCCCACACGTCCACCACCGGCTCGCCGTCCACGAAGACGGCCACCGAGCCGCCCGCGTCCCCGGTGTCCAGCAACTGCGCCAGCCGGTTGGGCACCGCGGTGAACAGACCGTCGTACGAGCCCTGGATGTCAGCCATGGGTGGCATTAGCCCGCATCGGCACGCGACGCGGCAACCGAATTTACGGCAGCCGACGGCCGCAGACGGGCCAGGAGTTCGTCCCCCGCGGGGTACGGCTGCTCCCGCGGAAGCAGCTCCCAGGCTTCGACCCCGGTTCCGCCGCACTGCGGTCCGGAGCGGCCTTGGTCAACGTACAGTCACGTTGACCTGCGGGGACGGCTCGATCTGGTCGCCTTTGACGAGTGGATGTCCGAGACGGTGATTGCTGGATAGAGTCGTCTCGTCACAACTGGTTGCGGGGACAACCAAAGTGCCTTTCGGCTGCCAATGTCCTGGGGAGGGCCTGCAGCACATGAGTCGTCGCTCCAGTGGTTTTGTCGGCGTCTGGGCTGAGATGCAACGGCAGCAACAGCGCCAGCAGGAGGCTGAAGCCAGACAGCGGAGGCAGCAGGAACAACAGGCACGTGCCTACCAACGGCGAGCCGCCCAGAGCCACCGTGAGTACAGGCAAGCAGAGGCACAACGCCGCACAGCGGAACTGGACGCACAGGTGGCGTCGCTGCAAGGTCTTCTCGCCTCAGGGTGCCAGGCTCCGGCTTTCAGGGCTTCCTCTCTCATGCGGCCTGAAGAGGTCCAGCCCTTTGATCCAGGACCATTGGCGCGGCCCGTTCCCATGCCGGATCTCAATCACTACCAAACGCAGAGCGGTTGGACTGCGAGTCGCCGGGCCCAGGCTCAGGCCGAAGCACAGGCGCGCTTCGAGCGGGACTGGCATGCTGCCCAGGCCGCGGAGGGGCAAAGACAGCAGCAGCTGGCGTCGTACCAGCGTGAGTACCAGCAGTGGGCAGACGCTCAGCTGGCTGATCTGCGGCGGCACAACGCCGGCGTCGTTGCGGTAACCGAAGGCGTAAGGCGCCGGGATCCCGATTCCGTGGTCGAGTACTCCCGCGCGGGCCGCGGGCCCGCCGATCTCCGGTGGGTAGGCCTGGTAGACGGTGATCGTGGACTCTGTGTGGACCGCACGGATGCCGCGCTGTGGATCTTCCATGGCGTGCAGCGTGGGGGACGGTCGCCCCGCGCGGCGACCGGTTTCCCCCCGAGGTGCGGCCCGGAATCGGCTGGGACCCTCGCGCGTTGAGGGGGGTGGGCACGGGATGCCGATGGTGCGTGAGCAGCGTCGCCCGAGTGACCGAGCTGACCGATATGGGAGGACTGCAATGGCTGCGCAGACGCAGAGGGCCGTGCTGGCGGGCGGATGCTTCTGGGGGATGGAAGAGCTGATCCGCCGGCTTCCGGGCGTGACGGCGACCCGGGTGGGATACACCGGGGGTGACGTGCCGAACGCGACGTACCGCAACCACGGCACGCACGCGGAGGCCATCGAGATCCTCTTCGACCCCGAGAAGACCGACTACCGCGCGCTCCTGGAGTTCTTCTTCCAGATCCACGACCCGAGCACCAAGAACCGCCAGGGCAACGACATCGGCCTGAGCTACCGCTCGGCGATCTACTACGTGGACGACGAGCAGAAGCGGATCGCCGAGGAGACGATCGCGGACGTGGACGCCTCCGGCCTGTGGCCGGGCAAGGTGGTCACCGAGGTGGAGCCGGTCGGCCCCTTCTGGGAGGCCGAGCCCGAGCACCAGGACTACCTGCAGCGCTACCCGGACGGCTACACCTGCCACTTCCCCCGCCCGGGATGGCGGCTGCCCGCCCGCACGCAGGGCTGACCAGCCCGTCGCCTGCTCAGTGCGGCAGCCTCAGTGCGGCAGCGTCGCCGGGCTGCCGCCGTTCGCCTCGTAGCCCGCCACCGCCAGCGCCCGGTAGACCGCGAACTCGGCCGCCGGGTCGGCGGACAGGGTCCAGGGCAGGGCGCCGACATGGCCGTCGATGTGTATGAGCTGGTTCATGGCCTCCGCCCAGCGCTCCGCGCGCACCAGGAAGAAGACCAGCAGGTGGCGTACGTGCGCGAGCATCGGGTCGTCGGGGCGGGCCGAGTGGACGGCGTGCAGCGCCCCGTGGATCGCCTTCGTCACGGTCTCGCTCTGGTAGAAGCTGCTGACCAGGTTCACCTCGGGCAGGTGCTCGAAGACCGCGAACAGGGGCATCGCGGCGAGGAGGGAACCCTGCGGTGCGCGCGCGGCTGCCGCCTCCGCGAAGGAGTTCGCCAGCTCGCGCGAGCCGTGCCACTTCTCGCACCAGTAGTGCAGGGCGGCCAGGTGGGCGCCCATGTGGGCCGGGGCGCGGTCCAGGATCCGCAGCCACAGCTGCTCGAACTCCGGCTGCGAGTAGGCCAGCCCGCGGGCCACCGACAGCTCGATGATGTACGGGACCGGGTCACCGGGGGCGAGCAGCGCCGCATCGCCGCACGCCGCCTTCGCCTCCTCCATGATGATCCGGAACTCGTCCGTGCCCGGCGTCGACGTCCGCCACGCCTGCTGGACCAGGAACTCCGCGTGCACCGCGGCGCCGCCCGCGTCCTTGGGCTGCTCGGCCCGCCACACCCTGAGCCACTGACCGCCCGGGGTCTCGCTGACCCCGCCGGGCCGCTGCTGCAGCTCCAGCGACGCGGCACCCGCGAAGGCCTGCACGCGCTGCCAGCGCAGCTCGCCCTCCGCCTCCGTGCCGGCCAGCAGCTGGGAGGCCGCACGGTGGTCCTGCGTGCGCTGTACCAGGTCCAGGACGTCGAGCAGGTCCTGGTCGGGGCCGGGCATGCGGACGTCCAGCTCCTCCTCCCGCACGAATCCGTAGTTCGCGGGGTCCGCGGCGTCCGGGTGGCCGGCCGGGACCTGCTCGATCATGCCCCGCCTGCGCCGCAGGACGGGGAGCAGCACGAAGCCCAGCATGACGGCGGCGATCAGGACCCAGAGAAATTCCATGACTCAAGCGTTCCAGACGCCGGTGACAATTGGCGAACCCGGTCGGCGACCTGTGGAAAACTCCCTGAACCCGGCGCCGGAAACCGAGGGAAAACCCGGCAGTGCGGCCTTCCGCGCCCCGCCGCCCGGCGCGCGCCCCGCGAGCGCACTACCCTCGGTGCCCATGAGCGACAGGCACATCAGTCAGCACTTCGAGACCCTCGCGATCCACGCGGGCAACACCGCCGATCCCCTCACCGGCGCGGTCGTCCCGCCGATCTACCAGGTCTCGACCTACAAGCAGGACGGCGTCGGCGGTCTGCGCGGCGGCTACGAGTACAGCCGCAGCGCCAACCCCACCAGGACCGCCCTGGAAGAGAACCTCGCAGCCCTCGAGGGCGGCCGTCGCGGCCTCGCGTTCGCGTCCGGACTGGCGGCCGAGGACTGCCTGTTGCGTACGCTGCTCAGCCCCGGCGACCACGTGGTCATCCCCAACGACGCGTACGGCGGCACGTTCCGTCTGTTCGCGAAGGTAGTCGCCCGGTGGGGGGTGGAGTGGTCGGTCGCCGACACCAGCGATCCGTCGTCCGTACGGGCCGCCATCACCCCGAAGACCAAGGCCGTGTGGGTGGAGACCCCCTCCAACCCGCTGCTCGGCATCACCGACATCGCGGCGGTCGCCCAGATCGCCCGGGACACGGGCGCGAAGCTCGTCGTCGACAACACCTTCGCCACGCCGTACCTGCAGCAGCCGCTGGCGCTCGGCGCGGACGTCGTCGTGCACTCGCTGACCAAGTACATGGGCGGTCACTCCGACGTCGTCGGCGGTGCGCTGGTCGTCGCCGACGAGGCGCTCGGTGAGGAGCTCGCGTACCACCAGAACGCGATGGGCGCGGTCGCCGGCCCCTTCGACTCCTGGCTGGTGCTGCGCGGCGCGAAGACGCTGTCCGTGCGCATGGACCGGCACAGCGAGAACGCCGGCAAGGTCGCCGACATGCTCACCCGGCACGCACGCGTGACGCGCGTTCTCTACCCGGGCCTGCCCGACCACCCCGGTCACGAGGTCGCCGCCAAGCAGATGCGGTCCTTCGGCGGCATGGTCTCCTTCCGGGTCGAGGGCGGCGAGGAGGCGGCCGTCGAGGTCTGCAACCGCGCCAAGGTGTTCACGCTCGGCGAGTCCCTGGGCGGCGTCGAGTCGCTGATCGAGCACCCGGGGCGGATGACCCACGCGTCCGTGGCCGGCTCGGCCCTGGAGGTGCCCGCCGATCTCGTACGCCTCTCCGTCGGCATCGAGAACGTCGACGACCTCCTGGAGGACCTGCAGCAGGCGCTCGGCTAGTCGCTCCGCGGGAAGGGCTGGGGTGCCGTGGTTCGTCTGCGGCGCCGTCGTGGCTTGTCGCGCCGTTCCCCGCGCCCCTACAGGGCGCGGCCGAACCCTCGCGGACATCGCCCGGCCCGGACGTCAGTCGACCGACCGCGTCACCCGCCCGTGCAACCGCATCACCAGCCCGTGTACGGGGGAGTCGTCTGCGAGGGCGGCTCCACCCACGGACGGGCCGTCATGGCCCACACCAGGAACGCCACACTCGCGGCGCACAGCAGCAGCCACATCAGACGGCGGGCGAGCGTCCTGCGGCGCAGGCTGCGGGCACCGCGCCGCACGACCTCCCCGTACAGGTCCGGCGGCACCGGCGGCGGCGCCTGCTCCATGATCCGCCGTGCGGCGGCCTCGCGCTCGGCCCGGTTCATGCGCGTCCCCCTCCGTCGGCGGGCCTCATGACGGCGCCACCTTCGCCCCGCCGACCGCCGGTGCCGGGCGGCGCGGCGGATGCAGCAGCGTCGCCGTGGCCCGGTCGCAGATCGCCCGGACGCGTTCCGTCGGCAGGCCGAGCAGCGCCGCCGTCTGCTCCTCTCCGACCCCCTCGTACAGCCTGAGGACCAGGATCAGACGCTCCTGCGGTGCCAGCAGGGCCAGCGGACTGCCGGGATGCGGGCGGCCCCGCCCGAGACCGCCGTACTGGTGCCAGGCGCCGCGCGCGAAGCGGCTCGCCAGGTACTGGCGGGTGCGGTCGTACGGGTCCTCCCCGCGCAGCCGGTCCCAGCACGCGTACGTGTGCGCGAGGGCCAGCGTCAGCAGGCGCCGCGCGCGCGGGTTGTCGTCGGGGGCCTCCGCCGTGAGCAGCGTGGCGGCATGCAGCAGCCGCCCTGCCGCGCCCGCGACGAACGCCTCGAACTCCCGGGCCCGGCGGGCACTTTGGAACACCTGCCGCTGTCGCACCGCGCCTCCCGCCCTGACGCGACCCTGACCGAACGGACCCGACCGCGTACGGGGTGCGCGACCGCGTACGACGGGGCCCGGTCTCATCTGAGGCCAGGGGTGGCCTTTCGGTCAAGAGCCGCGCGGCACGCGCGCGTGCCGAGGGCGGCTACGAGGCCGACGACGCCTCCGGCGCCGGCACCCCCTGGGCCGCCATCCGGGAGGACAGAGCGGTGTTGAAGCGCGTCAGGAGCGTGCAGAACGCCTCACGCTCCTCCGGCGCCCAGTCGTGTGTCAGCTCGGCCATCAACTGACGCCTCGAGGAGCGCACTTCCTCCAGCCGTGACTGGCCGCGCGGGGACAGCTGGAGCACCACCGCGCGCCCGTCCTCGGGGTGCGAGGTGCGCTTGACGAGCCCGGTGTCCACGAGCGGAGCCACCTGCCGGGTGACCGTCGAGGAGTCGATGCCCATGCTCGCCGCGAGCGCCTTGACGCCCATGGGGCCTTCCTTGTCGAGGCGGTTGAGCAGCAGGTATGCGGCGCGGTCCATGGAGTTGCGCACCTGCCCGACGCCGCCGAGCCGGGTCTGTTCGGCACGGCGCGCGAAGACCGCCACCTCGTGCTGCAGCGTGTCGAGGAGACCGGTGTCACCGACGGTCGTCATGTCCATCGACATTTCGGGTGTTGTGGGCATGGCCGGAGGCTCACTTCATGAAGGGGGGCTGGCTGGAATGGGGGACAGAGTACGCGGCCGGGGGGCAAGCCGTACCGGCGCTGCGCAAACCAGTCTCGGACGTTGGTCACAGCGACCGTGCGCGCCTGTGAACTGCGATGCTTGAGTCATGAGCTACAGCACGGCTGACTCCTTTCGGCCCGTGACCCTCGACGACGTGCGGGGCGCCCAGAAGATGCTCTCGGGCGTGGCGCGGGTGACGGCGATGGAGGGCAGCAGGCATCTGTCCCAGCTGGTGGGCGCGCCGGTGCACTTCAAGTGCGAGAACCTTCAGCGCACGGGGTCGTTCAAGTTGCGCGGCGCCTACGTCCGGATCGCGGGGCTGCTGCCCGAGGAGCGGGCTGCCGGGGTGGTGGCGGCGAGCGCCGGCAACCACGCGCAGGGCGTCGCGCTGGCGTCCTCGCTGCTCGGCGTGCGGGCGACGGTGTTCATGCCGAAGGGCGCCCCGCTGCCGAAGATCAGCGCCACCCGCGAGTACGGCGCCGAGGTGCGCCTGCACGGGCAGGTGGTAGACGAGACGCTGGCCGCCGCGCAGGCGTACGCGGCCGAGACCGGCGCGGTCTTCATCCACCCCTTCGACCACCCGGACATCATCGCGGGCCAGGGCACGGTCGGGCTGGAGATCCTCGAGCAGTGCCCGGAGGTGCGCACCGTCGTCGTCGGCATCGGCGGCGGAGGCCTCGCGGCCGGTATCGCGATCGCGGTGAAGGCGCTGCGGCCGGACGTACGGATCGTGGGCGTGCAGGCGGAGGGCGCGGCGGCGTACCCGCCCTCGCTCGCGGCCGGGCGCCCGGTGTCGGTCGAGCACCCGGCGACCATGGCCGACGGCATCAAGGTCGGGCGGCCCGGCGACGTGCCGTTCGAGATCGTCCGCGAGCTGGTCGACGAGGTCCGCACGGTCTCCGAGGACGCCCTGTCCACCGCGCTGCTGCTGTGCCTGGAGCGGGCCAAGCTGGTCGTCGAACCGGCCGGTGCCAGCCCGGTGGCGGCGCTGCTGAGCGAGCCGGGAGCCTTCGAGGGCCCGGTGGTGGGGGTGCTGTCCGGCGGGAACGTCGACCCCCTGCTGATGCAGCGCGTCCTGCGCCACGGCATGGCGGCGCAGGGCCGCTACCTGGCCGTACGGCTGCGGCTGACGGACCGGCCGGGGGCTCTTGCGACGCTTCTCGGGGTGTTGTCAGTGGTGGACGCTAACGTCCTCGATGTGAGTCACGTACGGACCGACCCTCGGCTCGGACTCACGGAGGCGGAGGTCGAACTGCACCTGGAGACCAAGGGGCGGGAGCACTGCGCCGAGGTCGGCCGGGCACTGCGCGAGGCGGGCTACACGGTCATCGACTGAGCCGCCCTGCGACCCGGGCCGAGCAGAAACACCAGGTCAGGAGCTCTTCGCCATTCGATCGAGTAAATGCGTTGAGAGACGCGATACATCGCGTTACGGTGTGGGTCGTGACAGCCGCCTGTCACGCCACCCGACAGGCGGAGCAACGTGCGCAAACCAAGACTTTCCGAAGCATCCCCGACGACGTGGAGACTCATATGCCAGGCGCCATCTATGCCGAAGGCCTGGTCAAGACCTTCGGCGACGTAAGGGCTCTGGACGGCGTCGACCTCGATGTCCCCGAGGGCACCGTGCTGGGCCTGCTCGGGCCGAACGGCGCGGGCAAGACGACGACGGTCCGCTGCCTGACCACTCTGCTGCGCCCCGACAGCGGCAGGGCGGTCGTGGCCGGCCTCGACGTCCTCAAGCAGCCCAACGAGGTGCGGCGCTCCATCGGCCTGTCCGGCCAGTTCGCCGCGGTCGACGAGTATCTGACCGGCCGCGAGAACCTGCAGATGGTCGGCCAGCTGTACCAGATGAAGGCCAGGGCCGCCAAGGCCAGGGCCGGGGAGCTGCTGGACCAGTTCGACCTCGCGGAGGCCGCCGACCGGCCCGCGAAGACGTACTCCGGCGGCATGCGCCGCCGGCTCGACCTGGCGGCGGCCCTGGTCGTCTCGCCGCCCGTGATGTTCATGGACGAGCCGACGACCGGCCTCGACCCCCGCAACCGCCAGCTGCTGTGGGAGGTCATCAAACAGCTCGTCTCCGGCGGCACGACCCTGCTGCTCACCACCCAGTACCTGGAGGAGGCCGACCACCTCGCGCATGACATCGTGGTCGTCGACCACGGCCATGTCATCGCCCGCGGCACCTCCGACCAGCTCAAGGCCCGCACCGGCGGCGAGCGCGTCGAGGTCGTGGTGCACGAGCGCGAGCACATGTCGACCGCCGGCGAGGTCCTCACCGGCTTCGGCAAGGGCGAGCTCACCGTCGAGGAGCACACCCGCAAGCTCACCGTGCCCGTCACCGGCGGCGCGAAGCTGCTCGCCGAGGTCATCCGGGAGCTCGACACCCGCGGCATCGAGATAGACGACATCGGCCTGCGCCGCCCCACCCTCGACGACGTCTTCCTGTCCCTGACCGGACACGTGGCAGAGGTCAAGGACGAGGAGAACGGCACGCCGGCGGAGACCAAGGACCGCAAGCAGAAGAAGGAGGCAGTCAAGTGAGCGCCGTCGCCGACACCGCGCGGGTCGCGCCGCCCGCGAACCCGGTCAGCCAGTCGATCCGCGACTCGCTGGTCGTTGCCAAACGCAATCTGATCCGCATGTCCCGGATCCCCGAAATGGTCATCTTCGGCCTCATCCAGCCGATCATGTTCGTGGTGCTGTTCAGCTATGTGTTCGGCGGTTCCATGAACATCGGCGGCACCACGGACTCCCAGGTCTACCGCGAGTTCCTGATGGCCGGCATCTTCGCCCAGACGGTCACCTTCGCCACCGCGGGCGCCGGGGCGGGCATCGCCGACGACATGCACAAGGGACTCATCGACCGTTTCCGCTCGCTGCCCATGGCCCGCGGCGCGGTGCTGACCGGACGGACGCTCGCCGACCTGGTGCAGACGGCGCTCACGCTGTTCGTGCTGGCCATGGTCGCCCTGCTGGTCGGATGGCGCACCCACACCAACATCGGCGAGGTGCTCGGAGCCTTCGGCCTGCTGCTCCTGACCGGCTACGCGTTCACCTGGATCGGCGCGGTCATCGGCCTGTCCGTGCGCACGCCCGAGGCGGCCACCTCCGGCGGTCTGATCTGGCTGTTCCCCGTCACGTTCATCTCGAACGCGTTCGTGGACTCCAGCCGTATGACCCCCTGGCTGCGTCACATCGCCGAGTGGAACCCGTTCAGCGCGACCGTCCAGGCCTGCCGCAAGCTCTTCGGCAACCCCGGCGTCTCGCCCTCGGACGCCTGGCCGATGGCACACCCCGTGTGGGCCTCGTTGATCTACTCGGTCCTGATCGTCGTCATATTCAGGACGCTGGCGGTGCGCAAGTACCGCTCGGCGACGGCGTGACGGACGGAACGAAGGCGCCCCCGGCGTCACCAGGACGCCGGGGGCACCGAAGGACATGCAGGTCGGCGGATCAGCCGGTGTAGGGCTCGGCCTTCAGGATCGTCACCGAGGCCTTCTTGCCGTTCGGCAGCTCGTACTCCGCGTCCTCGCCGACCTTGTGGCCGATCACGCCGGAACCCAGCGGGGACTGCGGCGAGTACGTCTCGATGTCCGAGCTCGCGTACTCGCGCGAGGCGAGCAGGAAGGTCATCGTGTCGTCCTCGTCGCCGTCGAAGGCGATCGTCACGACCATGCCGGGGGCCACGGCGCCGTCCGCCGACGCCGGGGCCTCGCCGACCTTGGCGTTCTCCAGGAGCTGGGTCAGCTGGCGCACACGGAGCTCCTGCTTGCCCTGCTCTTCCTTGGCCGCGTGGTACCCGCCGTTCTCACGCAGGTCGCCCTCCTCGCGCGCTGCCGCGATCTTGGCGGCGATCTCCGTGCGCGCAGGACCAGACAGGTACTCCAGCTCGGCCTTGAGCTGGTTGTACGCCTCCTGGGTCAGCCAGGTGACGTTCTCGCTGGTCTGGGTCACAGGTGCTCCTCGTAGGTACTGGGAATACAAAGCATCGCCCTACCCAGAAGAATGGTCCTTCACGGATGGGCGAAACCACGAGCCTAACAATTCAGCGGCTGAAGGGGGAGGACATAAGCCATCAGAATTGCATCAATGCAGGTCACGCCTTGTGTATTTCCGGCTGAGGTCAGTCGGCGTGGCAGCCGAGCAGTTCCGCCGTGGTGCCCTCGGAGGTCGTACGCAGCGTGACGACCCGGTCGATGCGGGTGGCGTGGCCGCCGAAGCGGAAGTCGGCCCGGCCCACCTCGGCCCCGTCCTTCGACTGGGAGCGGATGGTGCAGTAGCCGGAGGTGTCGGCGTCCTTGCGGACCTCCAGATGCACCTTCACCGAGTCCTTCTGCGCATCGAAGGTGATCACCTCGGCGCTGATCTTGTTCTCGGCGACGTAGTGGTAGGCGAAGTAACCGATCAGCACCAGCAGCAGGGTCCCGAGGACAGCCCCGGCGATCTTGAGCTTGCGGTCGGCGCGCTCGTCCGAGGAGCGGCCGTAGCGGCCCTCGGGCAGCCGCGTGCTCGCCGTACTCATGATCGTCCTCTCCGAAACCGGACCTCGGAATTTTTCTCCCCCGGATTCGGTCACTATAGAAGCCGCCGATCGCGCCGGTTCACACCGGGCGCCGACTTACCGAGGATTGAGTCTTGACTGACCAGCTGCGACTGATGGCCGTGCACGCCCACCCCGACGACGAGTCGAGCAAGGGCGCGGCCACCATGGCGAAGTACGTGTCCGAGGGGGTGGACGTGCTGGTCGTGACCTGCACGGGCGGGGAGCGCGGCTCCATCCTCAACCCCAAGCTGCAGGGCGACAAGTACATCGAGGAGCACATCCACGAGGTACGCAAGAAGGAGATGGACGAGGCCCGCGAGATCCTCGGCGTCAAGCAGGAGTGGCTCGGCTTCGTCGACTCCGGTCTGCCCGAGGGCGATCCACTGCCGCCGCTGCCCGAGGGCTGCTTCGCCCTGGAGGACGTCGACAAGGCGGCCGGCGAGCTGGTGAAGCAGATCCGTTCCTTCCGTCCCCAGGTGATCACCACCTATGACGAGAACGGCGGCTATCCGCACCCCGACCACATCATGACCCACAAGATCTCGATGGTGGCGTTCGAGGGCGCGGCGGACACCGAGAAGTACCCGGAGTCCGAGTTCGGCCCCCTCTACCAGCCCCTCAAGCTCTACTACAACCAGGGCTTCAACCGCCCCCGCACCGAGGCGCTGCACAACGCGATGCTGGACCGCGGCCTGGAGTCGCCGTACGGGGACTGGCTCAAGCGCTGGAGCGAGTTCGAGCGCGTCGAGCGCACGCTGACCACGCACATTCCGTGCGCCGAGTTCTTCGAGATCCGCGACAAGGCGCTGATCGCGCACGCCACGCAGATCGACCCCGACGGCGGCTGGTTCAAGGTCCCGATGGAGATCCAGAAGGAGGTCTGGCCGACGGAGGAGTACGAGCTGGCGAAGTCCCTCGTCGATACCTCCCTCCCCGAGGACGACCTCTTCGCGGGCGTCCGCGACAATGCCTGACATGAGCGCAAGCGTGAGCCTGGCAATGACGCACCTCGTCCCCCTCGCCAAGGAGGTGGACGAGAACAAGGTCACCCCCGGTGTCCTCGGCTTCATCGTCTTCGCGGCGATGGCCCTGGCGGTGTGGGCCCTGATGAAGTCGATGAACCGGCACATGGGCAAGGTGAAGTTCAAGGAGTCGGGCGACGCGGACGCCGGGTCCGCTGAGTCCTCGGCCGACTCCGAGGCGCGCCGGAGCTGACGCGGTGGGAGCGGGGGCGGCCGGCGGTCAGTGACTGGCCGGTACCGCCACCCCCATCACCTCCCGCGCATGCCGGCTCGGCACCATCCCGAGCCGCCAGGCCTGCCAGCCCTCCTCCAGGTTGACGCCCCGCTCCAGCAGCAGCTGATACGCCTCCACGTACTCGTCGAGCTTCCGGTCCCGCAGGGGATGGCCGGTGCGGGAGAGCTGGGCCAGCTCCTCCTGCGCGACGGCCGTGCCGATCTCCACGCCGCCGGGAGCCGCGTAGGGGAGCAGGGTGCAGCGCAGGAAGCGCGCCCAGTCCGCGCCGCGCTGGTCGCCGTACGAGGTGAACAGGTCCACCGCGTCGTCGCACAGCGCCAGCGCCTGCTGGCAGCGGGCATTTCCCGCGTCCACGACCGCGAGTTCCAGGCAGGTCCATGCCTCGCCGTGGGCGACGCCGATGCGCTGGAAGTCGGCCCGGGCGTCGACCAGGAGCTGGCGGGCGAAACCGGAGTTCCTGAGCGAGCCCGTCTGGGCGGCGCGCTGGTCGCGGGTGACTCTCGCCGAGTGGTGGCGGGCGCAGGCCAGGCCGTAGACGTCGCGCATCCGGGAGAACATCGTGCGGGAGCGTTCCAGTTCCCGGACCGCGTGGTCGAGGTTGCCGGTCTCCTCCAGGGCCTGGCCCAGGTAGTACACCGTCCAGGCCTCGCCGCGGGCGTCCTCGTTCTCCCGGTGCCGGGAGGCCGCCTGCCGCAGGCCGTCCACCGCCTGGGACGGGTCGCCGGCGACCAGGCGGGCGCGGGCCAGCTGGGTGAGGGCCCAGGCCTCGCCGCGGGCGTCACGGGTGCGGCCGTAGCGGTCGAGGGCAGCGTTCAGCTCGGACTCCGCGCGCGGGACGTCGCCCATGCGCAGCGACAGCTGGCCGAGCTGGAAGTGGGCCCAGGCCTCGCCGTGCACGGACTCGCCGGCGCGGTGCAGGACCAGGGACTCGGCGAGCAGGCGCAGTGCCTCCTGTACATGGCCGCGGTCCCGTTCCACCGCGGCCAGGGCGTGCATCGTCCAGCCGCGGTCCGTCGCCAGTTCGGGGGCCGCCTGCAGTTCCAGCGCCTCGCGGAGCTTCGCCGCGGCCTCCGTGAGGTTGCCCTGGTGGTGCAGGGTGATGCCCAGGGAGCACAGGGCCCGGGCCGCGCCCGCGTCGTGGTGGGCCTCCATGTACAGGTCGACGACCGACGTGAGTGTCGTCCGCGCCTTGTCCAGCTCTCCCAGCTGACGGGCCGCGATGCCCGTGCGCCACTGCACCGAGCGGACCAGCAGACCCTGGTCGACGGCCTGCGCCAGTTCGCTGATCTCGCCCAGGCGGTAGAGGTCGCCGCGCAGCAGGCAGTAGTCGCACAGCGCACCCAGCAGGCTCAGCACCGCCGCCTGGTTCACGCCCTCCGCGTGCCGCAGTGTGGAGGTGATGAAGCTCGACTCGTCGTCCAGCCAGCGCAGCGCCTCGTCCAGGGAGGTGAACCCGTGCGGGCTGAAGCGGTCCGAGCGGGTCGACATGTTGCCGTCGACCAGCCGCAGCACCGAGTCGGCCAGGTCGGCGTAGTTCACGATCAGACGCTCCTGCGCGGCCGTGCGCTCGCCCGCCTCCTCCTCGTCCAGCAGCCGGGCCTGCGCGAAGGCCCGCACCAGGTCGTGGAGGCGGTAGCGGCTGCCGCGCACATGGTCGATCAGGCCCGCCCGGGAGAGCGCCACCAGATGCCGGGTCGCCTCCGTCTCGTCCGTCGCCAGCAGGGAGGCGGCCGCGGCGGCACCGAGGGAGGCCCGCCCGGCCAGCGCCAGCCGGCGCAACAGCCGGCGGGCCGCCTCCGACTGGTCGGTGTAGCGCAGCCACAGCACGCGCTCGATCGGCTCCACGGGGCCGTACGCCGCCAGATCCGTGGCCAGCTGTCGCGGCGAGCGCGGGCCCAGCGACGAACCGGCGATGCTCAGCGCCAGCGGCAGCCCGCCGCACAGCTCCCGGATCCGGTCCGCCGCATCGGCGTCGTACGGCCCGGAGCTGTCCTGCGCCGCCGCGTCCAGCAACTCCTCCGCGCCCGCCGCGTCCAGCGCCCGGACCGGCAGTTCATGGACATGGGCCTGCAGGTCGGAGGGGAGTTCCAGGGGCTCGCGGGCGGTGACCAGGATCAGGCTGTCGGAGCGCTCGGGGACGAGCGTACGGATCTGTTCGGGGTCCGAGGCGTCGTCCAGGACGACCGTGACCGGCAGGCCCGTCAGATGCTGGTGGTACAGCTCGCTCAGCCGCTTGACCTGCTGCTCCGGGGAGGAACGCTCACGGAACAGCAGCTGCTCGCGGGGCGCGCCGAGCCGGTTCAGCAGGTGCAGCAGGGCGTCCCGGGTGGACAGCGGCGGCTCCTCCGGGCTGCCGCCGCGCAGATCGACCACACAGGCGCCGCGGAAGTAGTCCTTCAGGTCGTGCGTGGCGCGCATCGCAAGGGTCGTACGGCCGCTGCCGGGCGCCCCGTGCAGGACCACCACCGTCGGGCGGGTGTCCGTGCTCGCGCGGGACGCCTGCACCCACTGCCGTATCCGCGCCATCTCCTGCCGCCGCCCCGCGAACACCCCCACGGGCTCCGGGAGCTGGGCGAACGACTGCGCCAGAACGTTCCGCCCGCGGGCCGCCGCGCTCTTGTCGGTGCCGCGCAGTTGCGGTCCCGGCTTCTTCGGGCCGGTGGACGCGGCGCGCACCCGCTGCTGGTCGAGGAACGGCCGTATGCCACGTACCTCCAGTGCCGTCAGCCACTGCAGCCGCAGCTGTTCCGGCCCGCCGGGCTGGTTCGCGGCGCCGGCCCGGTGGTGCGCGGCGGGCAGATGGGAACCGGCCACCTTGATCACGGTCGCCGCGGCGCCGACCACGCCGACCGTCGCGCCCACCCCCACCGCCGTACCGGTGTCCGTGCCGAAGGCCAGGTCGGCCAGCGCCGCCGCGACCGCCGCGACGACCGCCACCAGCAGGGGAGTCCCGGAGCCCTCCTTCGCGTACCGCTGCCCGAAGGTGAGCCGGTCGCCCTCCGCCTCGTCCAGGGCGCGGGTGTAGGCCTCGTACTCCTCGGCGGCGGTCTGAGCCATCGCGTCCAGCGCGCCGCGCGACCGCGACAACAGCACCGCTCCGTCGGTGCGCCCGCCGGAGCGTCTCACCTCTTCCTCCACGGCCCGGGCCAACAGCCGTTCGGCATCCGCCCGATGGCTGTCCCGCATGTCACGTCCCCCTCCGGCGGCAACGGCGTTCTTGGTCAAGTGTGCTGCGGACGGCGCGTCGGGGCGAGAGGGCGTGTGGACCCCGATCAGCTTGCGGCAAGTGTGTGAATTGCTTGGAAAGGCCTGGGAATTGGGCAGGAAGCCTGTGGCTATGGTGAGCGCCGACACGAGAGGGAAGGTCGGGGGAGAGACATGAGTGGGGCGAACAACGGGCCGACGGGTCCGCAGCCGGGCCAGCCGCCGCACGGTCCCTCCCAGGGCCGTCAGGACCCGCAGGGCGACCAGAGCCCCCAGGGCTCCCAGCCGCCCCGCTGGGCCTGGTGGGTCGTCGGGATCGTCATTCCGGTCGTGGGAATCCTGGTCACGATCCTGCTGAGCGGTTCGGATTCGTCGGACGACAAGAGCGCGGAGCCGAAGCAGCCCGCCACGCAGTCGTCCGCGTCGACGCAGGCCACCGCACCGGAAGAGCCCACCGACTCGCCCGAGGAGAGCGTTGCGGCGGCCAAGGTCCTCTATGGCCCCGTCACGTTCGAGGTCGATCTCACCAGCGCCGGTTCGCGATACCTCGACCTGGACCCGACCGCACCTGTCGTCATGGACACCGACGCCAAGAGCAGGGATCTCACTGTCAGTACGTCCCAGCCCGCTCCGACCCTGTACACCCCGCATTCCGGCAACACGCTCGCCCTTCTGCCCGCTTCCGGCTCCGCGCCCACCGAGGCCCAGTGCGCCGAGGCCGTGGCCGAGGGCGGCGCCTACACCGGCAAGGCTGCCAGGGGCAGCCGTTTCTGCCTGACGACGAACAAGGGGCGTACGGCCTATCTGAGTGTCGTCTCCGCACCTGACGACCGCGGTATCGCGAAGTTCAAGGTCACCGTCTGGGAGACGCCTGCCGCGTGACGGCCGGAGTACTGCGGCAGGATGGACTCATGCCGAACCGACTGGCTCACGAGACGTCCCCCTACCTGCTCCAGCACGCGGACAACCCCGTCAACTGGTGGCCGTGGTCGGCCGAGGCCTTCGAGGAGGCGCGCAAGAGCGGGAAACCGGTCCTGCTGAGCGTCGGGTACTCAAGCTGCCACTGGTGCCATGTCATGGCCCACGAGTCCTTCGAGGACCAGGCCACCGCCGACTTCCTGAACGAGCACTTCGTCAGCGTCAAGGTCGACCGCGAGGAGCGCCCCGACGTCGACGCCGTCTACATGGAGGCCGTGCAGGCGGCCACCGGCCAGGGCGGCTGGCCCATGACCGTGTTCCTCACGCCCGACGCCGAGCCCTTCTACTTCGGCACCTACTTCCCGCCCGCCCCCCGCCACGGCAGCCCCTCCTTCCGGCAGGTCCTGGAGGGCGTCAGCTCCGCGTGGTCCGACCGGCGGGACGAGGTGGCCGAGGTCGCCGGGAAGATCGTGCGGGATCTCGCCGGACGGGAGATCTCCTACGGTGACGCACAGGTCCCGGGCGAGGAGGAGCTCGCACAGGCGCTCCTCGGGCTGACCCGCGAGTACGACCCGCAGCGCGGCGGTTTCGGCGGCGCGCCGAAGTTCCCGCCGTCCATGGTGATCGAGTTCCTGCTGCGCCACCACGCCCGCACCGGCGCCGAGGGCGCCCTGCAGATGGCCGTGGACACCTGCGAGCGCATGGCCCGCGGCGGCATCTACGACCAGCTCGGCGGCGGCTTCGCCCGCTACTCCGTCGACCGTGAGTGGGTCGTCCCGCACTTCGAGAAGATGCTCTACGACAACGCGCTGCTGTGCCGTGTGTACGCGCACCTGTGGCGGTCCACCGGTTCGGAGCTCGCCCGTCGCGTCGCGCTGGAGACCGCCGACTTCATGGTGCGTGAACTGCGCACCGCCGAGGGCGGGTTCGCCTCCGCCCTCGACGCCGACAGCGACGACGGCACGGGCAGGCACGTCGAGGGCGCGTACTACGTGTGGACGCCCCAGCAGCTCACCGAAGCCCTCGGCGAGGAGGACGCCGAGCTCGCCGCCCAGTACTTCGGCGTCACCGAGGAAGGCACCTTCGAGCACGGCCAGTCCGTCCTCCAACTCCCGCAGCAGGACGGCCTGTTCGACGCCGAGAAGATCGCCTCCATCCGTCAGCGACTGCTCGACAGGCGGAGCGGGCGCCCCGCCCCCGGCCGTGACGACAAGGTGGTCGCCGCCTGGAACGGTCTCGCCGTCGCCGCCCTCGCCGAGACCGGCGCCTACTTCGACCGCCCCGATCTGGTCGAGGCCGCGGTCGGCGCCGCCGATCTCCTCGTACGGCTGCATCTGGACGAGCAGGCCCGCCTCACCCGTACCAGCAAGGACGGCCGGGCCGGCGCCAACGCGGGGGTGCTGGAGGACTACGCCGATGTCGCCGAGGGCTTCCTCGCGCTTGCGTCCGTCACCGGCGAGGGCGTCTGGCTCGAGTTCGCCGGGTTCCTGCTCGACCATGTCCTGGCCCGTTTCGTCGACGCGGAGTCCGGCAGCCTCTACGACACCGCCGCGGACGCCGAGCAGCTGATCCGCCGGCCGCAGGACCCCACCGACAACGCCACGCCGTCCGGCTGGACCGCCGCCGCGGGTGCCCTGTTGAGCTACGCCGCCCACACCGGTGGTGAACCCCATCGGGCCGCCGCTGAAAGGGCGTTGGGCGTGGTCAAGGCGCTCGGGCCGCGGGTGCCGCGCTTCATCGGCTGGGGGCTCGCCGTCGCCGAGGCCCTCCTCGACGGGCCGCGGGAGGTCGCGATCGTCGGCCCGTCGCTCGACGACCCCGCCACGCAGACCCTGCACCGCACGGCACTTCTCGGCCACGCCCCGGGCGTGGTCGTGGCCGTAGGGACTCCAGGGAGTGATGAGTTCCCGCTCCTCGCCGACCGCCCGCTGCGGCAGGGCCGACCCGCGGCCTACGTCTGCCGCAACTTCACCTGCGACGCCCCGACCACCGATCCGGACCAGTTGCGCACCGCGCTGACCAGATGAAACGACAGGGTCTAGCTCGCGAACTCCTCCAGGGCGCGCGTCACGATGGCCACCAGCTGTTCGTGGTGCGCGCCCTTCCAGTAGGCGCGGCCGCACTCCCGGCACTGTGCGAAGACGTCGTACGACCGGTGGGTGCCGCCGTGCAGCTGGTCGGCGACCTCTTCCTTGGTGGCCTCCCTCAGCAGCCCGTTGCAGGCGGTGCACCGGGTCCAGGGCCTGAGTTCGGGCCGGAACCGGTCCAGGACGTCCCGGAGTTGGTCCTCGGGCCGGGTGCTGTAGACATACGCCCCGGCCCACAGCTCGCGGCGGCGCAGCAGGCCACGGTCGCGGCTGAGCATGACCCGCTCCTCGGCGGCCGAGCGGGCGGCGAGCGCCGGGTCGCCGATGTCCGTCGACTCGTACGCCGTGTCCACACCGAGCAGGCGCAGCCGGCGGGCGAGCGTGCCGAGGTGGACGTCGAGGAGGAAGCGCAGCGGGGCGCCGGGCACCTGCTGGGGGCGCTCGACGGGGCGGACCTGCACGGTGTCGCCCGCGGCGGGGACGTACGAGTGCGGCACCTCGCGGCCGTTGACCCACAGCGTCCCGACCTCGGTGAGCGGGACGCCGGCCGACTCGACGGCGTGGCCGAGGGAGGAGACGCCGTCGGTGGCAAGCCTGCGCTCCAGGCGGTGCTGGACGAACACGGCCAGGTCGGGGGCGAACTCGACGTGGATCTCGGGACCGTTCACCCGGTCAGGATGTCATGGGAGGGGACGACGGGCTCAGGGCTTTTTGCTGGGGAGGCCGTGTTCGAGGACGTCCAGGGCGCGGTTCATGAGTGTCCCGAGATCGCCCCCGAAGTCGTTCTCTGCCCAGTACATGTTGACCTCCATGAGGCCGCCGATGAGGGACATCGCGTAGACGCGGACCTCGAGGCTGTCCGGGTCCAGGCCGAAGCGCTCGGCGATGGCCCCCCGCATCAGGCGCCCGGTCTCCGACATGCTCTCGTACATCCGGGAACGGACGGCCGGGACCTGGACCCCGAGGTGTGCCCGCAGCCGGATCACCTCGGGGCTCTCCTGTGCCATGAAGTCCAGCGCCTTCTGCATGATGTGCCGCACCGACTCGATCCACGACTCGTCGGCGGGCCGCGCCCGCAACTCCTCCAGCATCAGCGGGTCGTACTCGTCCGTGAGGACGATGTCCTCCTTGGTCGGGAAGTACCGGAAGACGGTCGACGGCGACACCTCGGCCCGCTCGGCGATCTGCTCGATGGTCGTGGCGTCGTAGCCCTGCTCCTCGATCAGCGCGTAGGTCGCCGTGCGGATCGCCTCCCGCGTCTTGATCTTCTTGCGTTCGCGCAGGCCGAGCTGGGAGCGGTCGGCGGGGGAGAGGGGGGAACGTGCGGCCGTCATGCGGCTCATTGTCGGGCATCGGCCGCCGGGGCGACCATGTCCGGGGTGCCTTCCGCCGGTACGGCGGCTCGGTCGGCCCGGGTGTTCGGCAGGAACGCGGCCGCCAGCAGCGCCGATACGAGCGCCGCGACCCCGCACACCAGCAGTACCAGGCCCATGCCGTGGACGTACGCGCTGTTCGCGGAGGCGGCCAGGTGGGCTGCGATGTCGGGATGTGCCTTCTCGGCGACGATGTGCGCCGCGACCACGGAGTCCCCGGCGGCGTCGGCGGCCTCGGCGGGCAGCCCGGTGACGTCGAGCCGGTCGCGGAAGGCGCCCGCGAGCAGGCTGCCGAGCAGGGCGATACCGATCGCGCCGCCGACCTGGCGGAGCGTCATCAGCAGCCCGGAACCGCTGCCGGCGCGGTCGCGGGGCAGGGCGGCAAGGGCGTTGCCCATGGCCGGCATGAGCGAGAAGCCGAAGCCGAGACCGGTGATCGAGAGCCACAGCGCGGTGTAGCCGTAGCCGGAGTCGACGGTCGTACGGCTGCCGAGGAAGGCCGCGAAGGCCAGGACCACCAGGCCCGCGCTCACCGTGGCGCGTCCGCCGAAGCGCGCGGCGGCCGGCGGGGCGGTCCGGGAGGCGACCAGGATGCCGCCCATCATCGGCAGCAGACGTACGCCGGTGCCGAAGGCGTCGCTCCCGAGGACCGCCTGGAGGTAGGGCGGCAGGACGAACAGCAGGCCGGACAGGACGAACATGACCAGGGTCGCGGCGATCGTGTTGAAGAGGAAGCCGCGGTGGGTGAGGAGGGTCATGTCGAGCATGGGGCGCTCGACGCGGCGTTCGCGCAGGACCAGGGCGGTGATGAGGGCGACGGCCGCCGCGAGCATGGCCAGGACCAGCGGGTCGCCCCAGCCGCGGGTGGGCGCCTCGATGATCGCGTAGACCAGGGCGGCGAGGCCGGTCGCGGTCAGCGCGGTGGAGACGGTGTCGACCTTGGGGGAGGCGGGATCGCGGGTCTCGGGGAGCAGGAAGACACAGGCGGCGATGCCGATCGCGGCCATCGGGACGTTGACCAGGAAGACCGAGCCCCACCAGAAGTGGTTCAGCAGCCAGCCGCCGATGATCGGGCCGAGCGGCAGGCCGAGCGCGGAGGCGGCGGAGACGATGGCGGTGGCCTTGGGCTGCTCGCCGCGGGCGAAGAGCGTGGGCAGCACGGAGAGCGCGAGCGGGGTGACCAGCGCGGCCCCGACGCCCATCAGGGCACGGGCGGCGATGACCCAGTTCACGTCCCCGGCCAGCGCGCCCGCCAGCGAACCGGCGAGGAAGACCGCGAGCCCCGCGATCAGCATCAGCCGCCGTCCGAAGCGGTCGCCGAGCAGCCCGGCGGGCAGCATCAGCGCCGCGAAGACGACGACGTACGCGTCCGCCATCCATTGCTGCTGCCCGGTGGGGGCGCCGAGATCGGCGGCCATGGTCGGCAGCGCCACGTTGAGGATCGTCGTGTCGAAGCCGAGCGTGAGCATGCTCGCGACCAGGGCCCCTAGGGCCCACCAGCGCCGTGGGTTCAAGGTGGTAGTAACCATGAAATGAGAGTAACTCTCAAAATATAGGAACCGTCAATCGGATTGGGCTCTCAATCTGCTTGGCGCATGCAAAAGGGCCACGGCGTGGAAGCCGTGGCCCTGTTGGTGCTGCGAGGTACTAGCCGTGCTGGTACGCCACCAGCGAGATCCCCACGTAGTGGACGACGAACGCGGCCAGCGTGAACGAGTGGAAGACCTCGTGGAAGCCGAACCAGCGCGGTGACGGGTTCGGTCGCTTGATGCCGTAGATCACGCCGCCCGCGCTGTAGAGGAGACCGCCCACGATCACCAGGACCAGCACCGCGATGCCGCCCGCGCGCATGAAGTCCGGCAGGAAGAAGACGGCCGCCCAGCCCATGGCGATGTAGCAGGGGGTGTAGAGCCAGCGCGGGGCGCCGACCCAGAAGACCCGGAAGACGATGCCCGCCGCCGCGGCGCCCCAGATGCCCCACAGCAGCCACTGCCCCTTCGCACCCGGCAGCAGCAGCATCGTCAGCGGTGTGTACGTGCCCGCGATGATCAGGAAGATGTTGGCGTGATCGAGCCTGCGCAGGACGCCGTCCATGCGCGGGCTCCAGTTCCCCCGGTGGTACAGCGCGCTCACGCCGAACAGCAGGCAGGCCGTCAGGGCGTAGATCCCGCAGGCGATGCGTCCTCGGGTCGAGTCCGCGAGGGCCGTGAGCACCAGGCCCGAGACGAGTGCGGCGGGGAACATGCCCAGATGCAGCCAGCCGCGGAGCTTCGGTTTGATCGGCTCGGCGAGCTGCTGGGCGTGCTCCTTGATCTGGTGCGGAATGGAGGGCGCGACGGAACCGCGGCCGGCGGCCGGCGTGTCCGTTGGCGCGTCGGGGACGGGCGCAGTCATGCCCTTCATCGTACCTACGGGACCGTAGGTTGCGGATGAGTGCGGGCTGAGAACGGGCCAAGAGTGGCCATCATCTCACGGCAGTTGGCGTTGAGGCCGTCAGGCAAAAGAACCTTCAGGTGAACTCAACGTGCACGCAAAAACACGCTTGGAAACACACTTCCGCGTGACGATCCCCACTCCGCTCACCTGTGAGGCCCTCTGGACATATGGGCACTCGCGTCGGATGATCAAATGAGTGCGGTCGGCACCGGATGAGCGCTGAAGATCCAGCCACGAAGCATCCGGGTCGCAGCCCCCACGGGGCCTCCACAACAAAAATCCCTCATTTAGGAGCAATCGTGGCGCGCGACAACGCGGCTCCCACCGTCATTCCCACCAAGCATCAGGAACTGGTCTCGTGGGTGAACGAGATCGCCGAACTGACCCAACCGGACAACGTGGTCTGGTGTGACGGATCCGAGGCCGAGTACGAGCGCCTGTGCGAGGAGCTCGTCGAGAAGGGCACCTTCAGGAAACTCGACCCGATCAAGCGCCCGAACTCCTACTACGCGGCCTCCGACCCGACCGACGTCGCGCGTGTCGAGGACCGCACCTTCATCTGCTCCGAGAAGGAGGAGGACGCGGGCCCGACCAACCACTGGAAGGCCCCCGCGGAGATGCGGGAGATCTTCCAGGGCGAGAAGGGCGTCTTCCGCGGCTCCATGAAGGGCCGGACGATGTACGTCGTCCCGTTCTGCATGGGCCCCCTCGGCTCGGACCTCTCCGCGATCGGCGTCGAGATCACCGACTCGGCCTATGTCGCGGTCTCCATGCGCACCATGACCCGCATGGGACAGCCGGTCCTCGACGAACTCGGCTCCGACGGCTTCTTCGTGAAAGCCGTGCACACCCTCGGAGCGCCCCTGGAGGACGGAGAGAAGGACGTCCCCTGGCCGTGCAACTCGACCAAGTACATCTCGCACTTCCCCGAGAGCCGCGAGATCTGGTCCTACGGCTCCGGCTACGGCGGCAACGCGCTGCTCGGCAAGAAGTGCTACGCCCTGCGCATCGCGTCGGTGATGGCGCGCGACGAGGGCTGGCTCGCCGAGCACATGCTGATCCTGAAGCTCACCCCGCCGACCGGTGAGTCCAAGTACGTCGCCGCAGCCTTCCCGAGCGCCTGCGGCAAGACGAACCTCGCCATGCTGGAGCCCACGGTCTCAGGCTGGACGGTCGAGACGATCGGCGACGACATCGCCTGGATGCGCTTCGGCGAGGACGGCCGCCTGTACGCGATCAACCCGGAGGCCGGTTTCTTCGGCGTCGCGCCCGGCACGGGTGAGCACACCAACGCCAACGCGATGAAGACGCTGTGGGGCAACTCGGTCTTCACCAACGTGGCGCTCACCGACGACAACGACGTGTGGTGGGAGGGCATGACGGAGGAGACCCCGGCCCATCTGACGGACTGGAAGGGCAACGACTGGACCCCGGAGTCGGGGACCCCGGCCGCGCACCCCAACGCCCGCTTCACCACCCCCGCCGCGCAGTGCCCGATCATCGCGCCCGAGTGGGAGGACCCGAAGGGCGTGCCGATCTCGGCGATCCTCTTCGGCGGCCGCCGCGCCACCGCGGTCCCGCTGGTGACGGAGTCCTTCGACTGGAACCACGGCGTCTTCCTCGGCGCCAACGTGGCCTCCGAGAAGACCGCCGCCGCCGAGGGCAAGGTCGGCGAGCTGCGCCGCGACCCGTTCGCCATGCTGCCGTTCTGCGGCTACAACATGGGCGACTACATGGGCCACTGGATCGACGTCGCCAAGGACAAGGACCAGTCCAAGCTGCCCAAGATCTACTACGTCAACTGGTTCCGCAAGAACGACGAGGGCAAGTTCGTCTGGCCCGGCTTCGGTGAGAACAGCCGCGTCCTGAAGTGGATCGTCGACCGCCTCGACGGCAAGGCGGAGGGCGTCGAGACCCCGATCGGCATCCTGCCGACCAAGGAATCCCTCGACACCAACGGTCTGGAACTCTCCGAGTCCGACCTCGACTTCCTGCTCACGGTCGACAAGGAGGTCTGGCGCGAGGAGGCCGCCCTGGTCCCCGAGCACCTCAACACCTTCGGCGACCACACCCCGAAGGAACTGTGGGACGAGTACCGGGCGCTGGTGCAGCGCCTGGGCTGAGCCCCGCCCCCGCGAACTCCGCGGTCGGCACGGATGCCCTGACCAGTGATCGTCACGGCCGGCCGCGGTACGAGCCGACGAGGTCCCGTACAACGGCGTACGGGGCTCAGTGGGTGTCCGGCGGATCAGGTCGGCTGCACGACACGGCCCCTGACAGCCGAGCCGAGCGGGTCTGGTGCGTGCAGCTGCAGGTGCCCCCTCCGGGGGAGTGCGTGCCAGGGCCCGTGACGCCGACATGATCCGCCGGACACCCCTAAGGCCTGTCGTCGCTCTCCCGTCCGCCCCGACGGGAGAGCGACGACAGGCCTTCGTCCTTTCCGTCGTCGCCTCGGTCCGGATTCTTCGTCCATCACCTCTGTACGGATTTTTCCGCCATCACCTCTGTACGGACCGGGATTTCGCGGCACACTCAGGACATCCTGCAACGAACCCCGAAATGAGGTGAGCGGGGTGCGCACACCGGTCAGCGACCCCCTGAAGGTGGGGCCGTACCGCGTCGTGGGGCGCCTGGGCTCGGGCGGCATGGGCTGGGTGTATCTCGCCCGCTCGCCCGCCGGGCGCGAGGTCGCGGTGAAGGTCGTACGGCCCGAACTGGCCGCCGAGCAGGAGTTCCGGGAGCGTTTCGCCCGCGAGGTCGCGGCCGCGCGAGTGGTGAGCGGTGCCTACACCGCGGCCGTGGTCGACGCCGACCCCGAGGCCGAACTGCCTTGGCTGGCCACGCTGTACGTGCCCGGCCCCTCGCTCGCGGAGGCGGTCCGCACGGACGGGCCGCTGCCCGAACCGCAGGCGCGCCGACTGGGCGCGTTCCTGGTCGAGGCGTTGCAGGCCATCCATGGTGCGGGAGTGGTGCACCGTGACCTCAAGCCGGCGAACGTGCTGCTCGCCTCCGACGGTCCGCGCGTCATCGACTTCGGGATCTCCCATGTCGATGGGGCGCCCGGACTCACCCAGGCCGGAATCGTCGTCGGCACACCGCCGTTCATGTCGCCGGAACAGATGAAGGGGGCGGCGGTCGGTCCGCCGAGCGATGTGTTCTCCCTCGGCGGGGTGCTGGTGTACGCGCTGACCGGGAAGCCGCCGCACGGCACCGGGGAGGCGGTGCGCTACCAGGTCGTGCTCGGCGAGCCCGACCTCGACGCCGTACCTGCGGCCGTGCGTCCGCTGATCGCGCACTGCCTCGCCAAGCGGCCCGAGGACCGGCCGCGGCTCGACGAACTCCTTGCCGCGCTGCTGGAGGAGACTCCGCGGGCGCCGGCCTGGCCGCCGCCGAAGGTGAGACGGACGATCGAGATACGGGTCGACGAACTCGCGGCGCGGCGCAAGGCCGGTACGAGCGTCTCCGTGCCGTCCTGTCTGCTGCTGCACGCCCAGGCGCTGCTGGACGCCGGGCTCACCGACGGGATGGTCGTGCGGGCGGTGGGCCGTGGCAGCGTCTGAGTCACGGTCCGGTGCGGTGCTCGAAATCGGGACGCACTGGCGGCAGTTGGTGCGGAATTGGGGGGATGGGCGGAATTACCGTGCCGCCGCCGACACGGATTCGGTGTCCCTCCAATTCGATCTGGAGGAAACGGGGCGGATGCTCACGGTCAGATTCATGACCACGAAACGGCTGCTTGTCGCTTTCATCACGGACGGTCATTCTCTGCGCCACGATCAGCTGGCTGTTGCGGCGGCGGCGTCGAACGCGTGGAATACCGAACAATTGAACCCCATGCTCTCGGTGTGGGACGTACGGGGTCCGCGTCCGTGCCTCGCGGGGGTGTGCGATCTGCCGCTGAGCTGCCGGGTCACCCAGGCGGACTTCGACGCGCTGGCCAGTGACTGGGTGGAACGGGCGCGACAGATGTTCCTGCGCTGCCACGAGGTGTTCAAGCTGTAGAAGTGAGTTGCGCGATTTCCTTCAACCCCTTTCGGGTCAGGGCGCGTTGCCGCCATTATGGGCGGGGGTTTTCGGGCCACGGGGGGTCGCCCATGAGGCGTTGGGTGTGTTGTGCGGTGCTGCTCGGGGCGGTTGCCTTTTTGGGGTCGGCGACACCGGCGAGTGCGGGTGACAAGTGCGGCGGGGACTTTCCGGCGAGGCTGCGGTGCTGGGCCGACCGGCTCGAAAAGGGGGAGGACCTCAAGGTCGTCCTCGATCACGAGCTGAAGGCGGACGGCTCCCAGAAGGAACGCGATGAGGCCATCGGACTCGCCGAGAAGCACGCCGAAAGGCTGGAGGTCCAGGTACCGGCCGGAGTCACCACCGGCGAGGGCGGCACGGTCCTTCTCATGCTGGCGGCACAGAACCACAGGCTTGTCGACCCGGAAGCCGTGATCACGCCGTTGTCACCCAGCACTCGCGCGGAGCTGAAGAACGTCTGCAAGGAGAGGCAGTCGTTCTGCCGAGCGGTCGACGGCAAGAGCACGCTCACCGGCGGCGACCTGATCGGCAGCGGCATGGCGACCAGCCAACACGAATCCGCCGTCGGCTCCAGGGAGGACAACGGCAACGGCGACAAGTGGCTCCTCTTCGCCACCGCCACCGCCCTGATCCTCCTCCTCGCCGCCTTCGTCCTCGCCGTCCGCCGCACCCGCACAGCCCCCGCCGCACCCGCCGTCCCGGCCGCCCGCACCGCCGACGAACCCACCCGCGCCCTCCGTGCCAACCCCGCCCCCTCCCGCGCTCGTCGGCCCCCCACAGCCCGCGTCGGCCCCACCCACCCCGCCACCCTCCGCACCCCCCTCCACCCCCAGGGCTACGTCGAGCTCGACCGCGTCCTCTACCGCGCTGTGTGGGCCGAGCCCGCTGAGCCGCCGCCGGCGCCCGGCTCCCGCGTCGACGTGGCCGATCCGCCCGACCCCGGCTCCGACGTGCTGTACGCCTATCCGCCCGCCCCGGCCCGGCACGCCCGTGCCCACTGAACGCACCGGTTCATCAGGAGTAGCCATGTCCAGCGAATACCCGCCCACCCTGCCGGCGGAGTACGCCGACATCGAGTTCGAGAACAACGCCCAGCGGCTGCCGCTGGTGCTCTGTCTCGACACCTCCAGCTCCATGGCCGGCCCGCCGATCCAGACCCTCAACAGCGCCCTCGTGGAATGGACCCGCGAACTCCACGACGACGTCGCCCTCAGCTACAGCGTCGAGGTCGCCGTCGTCACCTTCGGCGGACACGGCGTCGCCGCCTGGCGCGGCCCACAGCCCCTCGCCCCCGGCGCCCCGGTGAGCCCCTTCGTGCCCGCCCACATGTTCAGTCCGCCCCAGCTCGGCGCCGCAGGGGTGACCCTGATGACGGAGGCCCTGGAGCTGTCGATGCACCTCGTGGCCGCGCGGAAAGCCGAACTGCGCGCCTCCGGACTGCAGTACTACCGCCCACAGATCTGCCTCGTCACCGACGGCCTGCCCACCGACGGCACCGGCCACCACACCAACTCCTGGCACCGGCTCGTCCCGGCCCTGGAGGAGGAGCAGCGCGCCCGGCGCTTCCGGCTCTACGCCATCGGCGTCGGCGGCATCACCGACCTCGGCGAACAGGTCCTGCGCGCCTTGGCACCCACCTTCAACGCCCGTATCCAGGGCTTCCCGTTCCGCGAACTGCTGCAGATGATGTCCGCCAGCGCCAACGCCGAGCAGAAGGGCGCCGGGGACGAGGTCTTCGAGAAGATCTTCAGCCAGTTCAAGACCCAGCGGCCGGCCTGGGAATCCTGAGGCGGCCGGCGATGGACGAAGGAACCGCCCTGCGGGGCGACGACGACCGGCACTCCCCGTGGCGGATCCACGGCGTCAGCGTCACCGGCTACCGCCACCACCGGGCCGGCATGCCGGGCCAGGACGCCTGTACGTACGGTTCGTCGGCGTCCGTCGCCGTGCTCGCCGTCGCCGACGGCGCAGGCAGCCGGCAGCGGTCCGGCCAGGGCTCGCGGCTCGCCGTGGAGCTGGCCGTCGAGCACTTCGGGCGCCGGGCGGCCGCCGCCCACGACTGCGAGCCGGGCAAAGGCGTCCACGAACTGCTCACGCAGGCCTACCGGGACGTCAGCAAGATCTTCCTGGACCGCACCGGCGCCGAATCCGACGACTTCGCCACCACCCTCACCGTCGTCGTCCTCGCCCCCGGCTGGCTGGGCCACCTCAGCGTCGGCGACGGCTTCGTCGTACTGCGGGCCGGTACGGAGGACGGTGAACGGCAGTTCCATCTGCTGCCGCAGCCGGACGCCGCCGGCGAGTACAGCAACGAGACCGTCTTCCTCACCTCACCGGACGCGGCCCGCTGGGTGCACACCGACTGTGTCTGCGACCCGGGCATCGACGGCGTGCTGCTGTCCACCGACGGACTCGCCCAGGCCGCGCTCTCCCGCTCCGCCGCGGGCCCGCCCACTCCGAACTCCTCCTTCGCCGACGCCGTGTTCCGCTCCCTCGACGCCCCCGGACCCGTCTCCGAGAGCGCCCACGAGAGCCTCACCGCGCTCCTCAGGTCGGACCGGCTGACCGCACTGAACGCCGACGACAAGACACTGCTGCGGGCCGTGCGCAAGGTGCGCCCATGAGCGGCCGCAAGGTGTTCCTGGACGGCAAGCGCGTCACTCTCGCCGAGCTTCCGCTCAAGGGCGGCGGACAGGCCGCCGTCTTCCCGGTCGAGGGCGACGACCACACCGTCGTCAAGCTCTACCGCGACCGCCCGGGCCCCGACCAGGAACGCCGGCTCACCCGCATGCTCGCCATGTCCCCGCTCGCCGCCCGCCCCACCGACGCCTCCCAGCCGCCCGAACTGGCCTGGCCCACCGCGCTGGCCCGGGGCCCCGAGGGCGAGTTCCTCGGCTACGCCATGCACCGCTTCGGCGAACCCGGACACGTCCAGCTCGTCGGCCTGTTCACCCGCGCCCAGCGGCTGCGCCTCTTCCCGGACCGCGCGGACTGGCGGTTCCTGCTCGGCGTCTCCTGGAACCTCGCCTTCATGACCGCGCGCATGCACCACGACAACCTCGTCATCGGCGACTTCTCCAGCAGCAACGTGGTCGTGGACGCCAACGGCTTCGTCACCTTCCTCGACTGCGACTCGATCGCCTTCACCGACCCGGTGACCGGCGAGGCCTTCCCCTGTCTGATGCACACCACCGACTACTCCTCGCCCGAGCGGCAGGCGGGCGGCCCGGCGACCCGCGCCAGCGACGACTTCGCCCTCGCCGTCCTCGTCTACCAGCTGCTCACCGCCGGCAACCACCCGTTCGGCGGCGTCCCGCACGAGAGCACCTCCGAGTCGACGGTCAAGGACAACATCGCCGCCAGCGTCTCCTACGTGGTCCGCCCCGAACTCGTCGTCGTCCCGCGTGGCACCGTCGACCCCTCCGTCCTCCCGCCCGAGCTCCTCACCCTGGCCCGCTCGGCCTTCGGCCCCGGCGTTCACGCCCCCGCCGCCCGCCCCTCCGCGGAGGCCTGGCTGCGCGCCCTCGACAAGGAACGCGCCCAGGTACGGGTGTGCCCCGCCCGCCCCCTGCACACGTACGGCTCCCACCTGCCGGCCTGCCCGTGGTGCACCCGCGCCGCGACGACGGGCCACGATGTCTTCAACGGCCCGCGGCCGGTCCTCGTACCGACCCCGGCTCCGCCTCAACAGCCGCCCGCAGTGAGCCGGTTCGGCCCGCTCATGGGTGTCGCGCTGCTGGTCGCACTCGTGCTGATCATCGTGATCGTGGGGATCATCGCGCAGAATGCCTGACCGCCCGTCCCGGAACGCGACGGAACCAGTCACGCTGCCAAGGGGCGGGGAACTGTGCGACAAGCCACGACGTGACCCGCAGCCGCGGGCAGACATGAACCCTACGGCGACCAGGCACCGCGGCCTCAGCCAATGCGGTGCTGTGGCGCCCGGTCCGCGCGACGCTGCGGGTAGCACGCGGACCGGGGCCGTCAGAGGGAGCCCCGGGGGCTCAGTGGGACGAGAGTTCGCGCGGCTCCAGAGCGGCCGCATGCACGTCCATCTGCTCGGCGGCGAGAATGGCCGCCGCCGTGTCCGCCCTGGACGCCGCCACGACCAGGGCGCGTCCGGCGAGGGCGTGGGCCCGCTCGTGCAGGGCCATGGGGTCGTCGTCCGACAGCGCCACGGGCATGCGGACCGGGGTCATTCCGCCCCGCAGTCGGGCCACCTGCCCGGCGAGCCGCTCGGCCGCGGCGTCCAGCTCCTCGGAAGGGACAGCCGCCCGCAGCTCGTCGGTGACGGCGAGCAGCGCCCCGAGATGGCCCGCGAGCTGGATGTCCAGCTCCTCCTCACGGGAGCGGTGCGGGAAGTCGGAGTCGGAGGTGGTGCCGGCCATCGTGCTGTGGACAGACCCCTTGCGGGAAGGAGGTGTGCGGATCGGTTCGTACATGGATGGCCTCCTGTGCTGTCAGGAAACCATCCTAGCTTAGATTTCGTCTAAAGTTGGCTGTAGCCATCGAGGAAGTTCCCGATCCGGGTGACCGCGTCCCGCAGATCCCCTACCGACGGCAGGGTCACGACCCGGAAGTGGTCGGGCTCGGCCCAGTTGAACCCGGTCCCCTGCACGACCATGATCTTCTCGCGGCGCAGCAGGTCCAGGACCATCCGCCGGTCGTCCTTGATCTTGAACACCTTGGGGTCGAGGCGCGGGAAGAGATACAGCGCGCCCTTCGGCTTCACGCAGGTCACGCCCGGGATCTGGGTGAGCAGCTCGTAGGCGACGTCCCGCTGCTCCTTCAGCCGCCCGCCCGGCAGCACCAGGTCGTTGATGGTCTGGCGTCCGCTCAGTGCGGCGACCACGCCGTGCTGCCCCGGCATGTTCGCGCACAGGCGCATGTTCGCCAGGATCGTCAGACCCTCGATGTACGAGTCCGCGTGGGCGCGCGGCCCGGAGATCGACATCCAGCCGACCCGGTAGCCCGCCACCCGGTACGCCTTCGACATGCCGTTGAAGGTGAGGGTCAGCAGGTCGGGGGCGACGGCGGCGGTCGGGGTGTGCGTGGCACCGTCGTAGAGGATCTTGTCGTAGATCTCGTCCGAGCAGACCAGGAGGTTGTGGCGGCGGGCGATGTCGGTCAGGCCCTTGACCATCGCCTCGTCGTAGACGGCCCCCGTCGGGTTGTTGGGGTTGATGATGACGATCGCCTTGGTGCGGTCGGTGACCTTGCGTTCGACGTCGGCGAGGTCGGGCATCCAGTCGGACTGCTCGTCGCAGCGGTAGTGCACGGCCGTGCCGCCGGAGAGCGAGACGGCGGCGGTCCACAGGGGATAGTCCGGCGACGGTACGAGGACCTCGTCGCCGTCGTCGAGCAGGCCCTGCATGGCCATCACGATCAGCTCGGAGACGCCGTTGCCGATGAAGACGTGCTCGACGTCGGTCTCGATGCCGAGGGTCTGGTTGTGCATGACGACCGCCCGGCGGGCGGCCAGCAGCCCCTTCGCGTCGCCGTAGCCGTGCGCCGACGACACGTTACGGAGGATGTCCTCGAGGATCTCGGGCGGGCACTCGAAGCCGAACGCCGCCGGGTTCCCCGTGTTCAGCTTGAGAATGCGGTGACCGGCCGCTTCCAGCCGCATCGCCTCCTCGAGCACCGGGCCCCGGATCTCGTAACAGACGTTGGCGAGCTTGGTCGACTGGATCACCTGCATGTCTGGGAGCTTACGGCCCGGTAACGCGTCTTGGCCCGTGTTATCCGCCACGTGAGACATGGGGTTTGGGCCGTTATCGCCGGTAGCTGTCCCACGAGTCCCGCCCGTCTCTACAATGCGCGGTCATGTCCAGGCCACCCGAGTACGAAAACGGGGCACCTCAGGGTCCGCCGAACGTGTACCACCCGCAGCCGGAGTCGGTCCCCTCGTACGAGGAGTATGCCGATCCGGCCGTTGCGCACGGGTGGCTCAATGCGTATGACGAGACCCGGGAGATGCCCGTGCCTCCGGCGGTGGACGAGGCGTACGTGCCGCGGCCCTCCCGGCGGAATCGCTCCGCGGGGAGGCGGGGGAAGGGGCGTCGGTCGTCCGGCGGCCGGTGGGGGCTTGTCGCGCCCCGCGGCGGAGCCGCTCGTCGACACAGCCCCGCGCCCCTCATGGGGGCTGTCGTCGCCGGGGGTGTGGTGTTGGCCCTGGTTGTTGGGTTCTCCTTCTCCGGAGGCTCCTCCGCGCCCTCTGGTGGCGTGCAGGGCAAGGAGGAGAGTGCTGCGCCGACGGTAGGGGAGTCCGCGTCGCCTGCGGCTTCCGAGGCCCCCGGTGGGGCTGTCACCGGTCAGCCGTCCGGCGGTGGAGTGGAATCGTCCCCGGTGGCTTCCCCGGGTTCGAGTGTCTCACCGAGCCGGACCGCGTCCGGGGGTGTGAGCCGGGAGCCCTCTGCCGGCGCTTCCGCCGCGGGGGCCACGGCTGCGCCCAATCCCACCGTGACCGCCTCGGCCCCCGGCCGCTCCCGCAACAACCCCGGGCACGGTCAGGGCGGCAGCAAGGGGCCCAAGCAGCCGTAGGGCTGGATACGTTCTTGCCCAACCACCCCTCTCCCCTCACAATGCACATGTCAAATCTATGGGCGGCCGGAAAATCTCCGGTCGCCCAAGTCGCAAGAGGGGACCCCCACATGAAGAAGCCTCTCCTCGCCGTGCTCTCGGCCCTGGTGATAACCGGGGCGGGCATGGCACCCGCGGTCGCGGCGCCCCTGCTCACGGACGGCGCGGCCACGAAGACGACGACGAAGACGGCCACGCCCACCATCAAGGCCGTCAACTTCGCCGGCACCGTGGCGCTCAGCAACTGCTCCGGCTCCGTCATCCGCTTCCCGAACTCCGCGGACACCGACCCGGCGCTCGTCCTGACCAACGGCCACTGCCTGGAGACCGGGTTCCCGGAGCCGGGCGAGGTCATCGTCGACCAGGCCTCCAGCCGTAGCTTCAGCCTGCTCAACGCCTCGGCCACCAAGGTCGGGACGCTGAGGGCGAGCAAGGTGGCCTACTCGACGATGACGGACACGGACGTCACGATCTACCAGCTCACCACCACCTACGCGAAGATCAAGAGCACCTACGGCATCAGCCCGCTCACCGTGCAGGACACGCACCCGACCGTGGGCACCGCGATCACGGTCGTCTCCGGCTACTGGAAGAGGACGTACGCCTGCAACGTCGACGGCTTCGTCTACCGCCTCAAGGAGGGCGACTGGACCTGGAAGGACTCCCTCCGTTACACCTCCGCCTGCCAGACCATCGGCGGCACCTCGGGCTCGCCCGTCGTCGACAACGCCACCGGCAAGGTCGTCGCCGTCAACAACACCGGCAACGAGGACGGCGAGCGCTGCACCGAGAACAACCCGTGCGAGGTCGACGCGAACGGCAACGTGACCGTCCGCCAGGGCATCAACTACGCCGAGGAGACCTACCAGATCCCGGCCTGCTTCGGGGCCGGCAACAAGCTGAACCTGAGCGCCGCCGGCTGCACCCTGCCCAAGCCGTAGTCCCGTAGCTCACCGCCGGGTGGCGTTCCGTCGCACGGGACTGCGACGGACCGCCCGTCCGGCCAGCACGTCCGTCCGCCGGCCGTCCTCGATGACGAAGCGGCCGTCGACGAGGACGTACGGGATGCCCGTCGGAAGCGTGCGCGGATTCTCGTACGTCGACCCCGCGGCCACCGTCTGCGGGTCGAACAACACCAGGTCGGCCCGGTAGCCCTCGCGGACCAGGCCCCGGTCCGGCAGCCGCAGCCGGGCGGCGGGCCGTGAGGTCAGACGGGCGACGCACTCCTCCAGCGACAGCACGCCCAACTCCCGTACGTACCGGCCGAGATACCGCGGGAAGGTGCCGTAGGCGCGCGGGTGCGGTTTCGTGCCCTGGAGGATGCCGTCCGAGCCGCCGGTGTGGACGCGGTGCCGCATGATCGCCCGGACGTTCTCCTCGTGGCCCACGTGCTGCAGGATCGTCGAGCCCAGCCGGTCCGCAAGCAGCAGATGACGGGCGGTGGCCCAGGGGGACTCGCCACGCGCCTCGGCCGACTGCAGGACCGTACGGCCGACGAAATCGGCCAGCCCCGCATCCGCCACGCCGGAGATCTCGGTCGTGTCCCACTCGACGGGCACGCCGTGGCAGCCGTCCGCGCCCACGACCTCCATGTCGTACCGGATCCGCTCAGCGCTCTCGTCGTCCGTCAGCCGCTTCAGGATCGCCTCGGGCCCGCCCTCGCTCGCCCAACTCGGCAGCAGCGCCACGAGGGTGGTGCAGCCGGGTGTGTAGGGGTAGGTGTCGAGGCTGATGTCGGCCCCGGCCGCCAGCGCCTCGTCCAGCAGGGACAGCAGCTCAGGCGCCCGGCCCTTGTTCACTCCGAAGTTCATGGTGGCGTGGGCGAGATGGAGCGAGCAGCCCGCCTCGCGGGTCAGGGCCACCATCTCCTGGTACGCCTCCAGGGCGCCCGCTCCGTACGAGCGGTGATGGGGGCAGTAGTAGCCGTCGTACTCCGCCACCACCCGGCACAGTTCGGTCAGTTCGGCGTCCTTGGCGTACATGCCGGGTGTGTAGGTCAGCCCGGACGACATGCCGACCGCGCCCTGCTCCAGGCCCTCCGCGACCAACTGCCGCATCCGGTCCAGCTCCTGCGGGGTCGCCTCGCGGTCCTCCCAGCCGACGGCCAGCATGCGGACCGTCCCCTGCGGGACCAGATAGGCCGCGTTCACCGCGATCCCCCGATCCAGCCGGTCCAGGTACTCGCCCACCGAGCGCCAGTCGAAGTCGATGTCGTCGCCGTACCCGTTCCAGCCGGTGATCGCGCGGCGCACCTCGGCGAGCGTGCGGTCGTCGACGGGGGCGTACGACAGCCCGTCCTGGCCCAGCACCTCCAGGGTGACGCCCTGCGCGGCCTTGGCGCTGTGGTCGGGGTCCCGGAGCAGGGCCAGATCGCTGTGGGCGTGCATGTCGATGAAGCCGGGGGAGAGGGCCAGCCCCTCCGCGTCCAGCTCCCGGCGCCCCTTCGGGCGCAGACAGCCCGCGGCGGCCGCCTCCTTGACGATCGAGACGATCCTGCCGCCGTCGACCACCACATCCGCCCGGTACGACGGCTCACCGCTGCCGTCCACGACCTCCGCGTCCCGGATGACCAGCTCTTCCACGGCCTGCCTCCTAGAAGAAGGTACGGATGTAGTCGACCACCGTGCCGTCGGCCTGCGCCAGCGGGATCAGCTGCCACTTGTCGAAGGAGGTGCACGGGTGGGACAGCCCCATGCCCAGCCAGTCCCCGACCTCAAGATCCGCCTCCTCCGTCGTCCGCAGCCAGGCGTGCTGGTCCGACAGGGCGGTCACCGAGATGCCGGTCGCCGGGCGCTCGGCGCCGTCCCGCCGGACGACCTGGGCGAAGGGGAGATCGAGGTCGTAGGCCGCGTCCCGCTTGCCCGCGTTGACGAAGGCCTGCTCGTCGGTGGGCCGGGAGACGACCTGCGCCCAGAGCCGGAAGGCGGGCTCCAGGGCCCCCTCCTCCGGGACCCGGTTGAAGGGGGTGAGCTTGCGGTAGTGGCCGTCGTCGTGCGAGACGTAGGCGCCGGAACGCAGCAACTTCAGCACCGGGGCGGAGAGTTCGGGGATCTCGGCGAACACGTCGGCCACCGCGTCGAACCAGGCGCTGCCGCCCGCGCTGACGACGATCTCGTCCAGGCCCGCGAACCGCCCCGCCTTGTCGAAGTCCACGGCCAGCGCGACCAGCCGGCGCAGCCAGGCGTGCACCCGGTCCGGGTCGGCCTGCGGGACCTCGCCCTCATAGCCCGCGACACCGACGAGCCGCAGCGTCCGCGTCCCGGCCACGGCATCGGCGACCGCCGCGCACTCCGCCTCCGTACGGACCCCGGTACGGGCGCCCTCACCTGCCGCCAGCTCGACCACCACGTCCAGCGGCCGCGCGGCACCCTGCAGCGCCGCGTCCATCAGCTCCACCCCGCGCACGGAGTCGACGTAGCAGACGAGACGGAACTCGGGGTCGGCGTCGAGCTCGGCCGAGATCCAGCGCAGGGCGGCCGGGTCGACCAGCTCGTTGGCGAGGAAGACCCGCTGGATGCCGAACGCCCGCGCCACGCGCACCTGGTGCGGCACCGCCAGGGTGATGCCCCAGGCGCCGCGCGCGATCTGCTGCCGGAACAGCTGGGGGGCCATGGTGGTCTTGCCGTGCGGGGCGAAGGTCAGTCCGTGGCGCGCCGCATACGTCTCCATGAGCGCGAGGTTGTGCTCCAGGCGCTCGGCCGACAGGGCGAGGACGGGGGTGGCGAAGCCGCCGGTGAAGAGGTTGCGGCGCTGGGCGGCCAGCTCGCCGACGGTCAGTCCGTCGGCGTCCGGCGGGAGGCCCTTGAACCGGTGGTCGACGCGTTCCCCGGCGAGCCGGGCGAGGTCTTCCGTGACCATTGAGCCTCCCTGATCAGGTGCGTTGCGGTGTCTGCAACGCTCATTGCGTATATCGCTTACCGCTGTCTAACATCTCGGCCAACGCGGGGTCAACGAACATCGCCCGCCCGCCGCACCACCGAGGAGTTACGACGATCGTGACCGCGACCGGACCTTGCAACGCCCCCGGCGGCACCGATACCGCCGAGGTCGTCGACGTCGTCACGCTCGGCGAGTCCATGGTCACGTTCCTGCCCTCCCGTGCCGGCCGCCTCGCCGACGTCCCCTCCTTCGGCCGCGCCATCGGCGGCGCGGAATCCAACGTGGCCTGCGCCCTCGCGGCCGCCGGGCACTCCGCGCGCTGGGTGAGCAGGGTCGGCGCCGACGGGTTCGGGGACCACCTCGTCGAGGCGATCGGGGCGTACGGCGTCGACGTCACCGCCGTACGGCGGGACCCGGCACGCCCGACCGGCATCTACTTCCGCACGGCCGGCGACCGGTCGACCGCCGCCCACGAGGTGGCGTACTACCGGACCGGCTCCGCGGCCTCCGCGATGACGGTCGGCAACACGGACCTGGACGCGGTGCGCGCGGGCCGGGTACTGCACCTGTCGGGGATCACGGCGGCGCTGTCGGAGGGCTGCCTGGGGCTGCTGCGCGAGTTGACGGCGCCGCGGGCCGGGCGCCCGCTGATCTCCTTCGACGTCAACCACAGGCCGGGCCTGTGGCCGGACGCCGACCGGGCGGATGTGCTGCTGGAACTGGCGCGCGGCGCCGACGTCGTGTTCGTGGGGGAGGACGAGGCGGAGGAGGCATGGGGGGTGACGGGCGGCCCGGAGGCGGTTCGCGCGGTGCTGCCGGAGCCGGGGGTGTTGGTGGTGAAGCAAGGGAGCGTGGGGGCCACCGCTTTCGTGTCGTCCGCGGGCAGTCGTGGGCTTGTCGCGCAGTTCCCCGCGCCCCTAAAACCCACCGGCAGCCACCCCGCACCGCCCGCGAGCAGCCACGCCGAACCGCCTGCGGACCGCCACTCCGCGGAGCCTGCGGGCAGTCGTGCCGCTAGGGCGGCTCCCGACCCGAAGAAAGGGGGCACCCCGCACGCGCGGGCCAGCGACACTTCCCCGCGCCCAGCCCCCACCCCGGGCACCTTCGTTCCCGCCCTTGCCGTGGACGTCGTGGCAACAGTCGGTGCCGGAGACGCCTTCGCCGCGGGCTTCCTGTCGGCAACCCTGCGTGGCCTCCCGGCAGCGACCTGCCTGCGCCACGGCCACCTCATGGCAGCAGCCGCCCTCACCGCCCCGGGCGACCTCGCCCCGCCCCCCACCCGCCACCACGCCGACCGACTCGCCGCCCTCGACGACGACGCGTGGGGGAAACTTCGACTCGGCCCCGGCTGGACGCAAGCCGAGCAGGCCCCGGAGGAGGTACGCACCCCATGAGCCAGACCGTCGACCGCGCGCTCAGCATCCTGCCGCTGCTCGCCGAGGGCCCCGCCGACCTCGGCCAGGTCGCCGACCGCCTGGACGTGCACAAGTCCACGGCCCTCCGGCTGCTGCGCACGCTGCACGAGCACGGCCTCGTCTACCGCCAGTCCGACCAGCGCTACCGCCTCGGCGCCCGGCTCATCGCCCTCGCCCAGGAGGCCATGGAGAACCTCGACATCCGCGAGATCGCCCACCCCCACCTCGTACGGCTCAACGAGCAGTGCGGGCACACCGTCCATCTCGCCGTGTACGAGGAGTCCGAGGTCCTCTACATCGACAAGGTGGACAGCCGCTACCCGGTCCGGATGTACTCACGGATCGGAAAGCCGGTCGCGATCACCGTCGCCGCGGTGGCGAAGCTGCTCCTCGCCGACCTGCCCGAGGGGGAGCGCCGGGCGCTCGCCGACAAGCTGGACTACCCCATGTACACCTCCCGTTCCACCCCCAACGCCCCCGCTTTCCTGCGCGAGTTGGACAAGGTGCGCGAACAGGGCTGGGCCACCGACCTCGGCGGCCACGAGGAGTCCATCAACTGCGTCGCCGCCCCGATCCGCGGTGCCGACGGGCGGGTCGTCGCCGCGATGTCGGTCTCCGCGCCGAACGTCGTCGTCACCGCCGAGGAACTCCTCACCCTGCTCCCCCTGGTGCGCCGCACGGCCGACGCGATCAGCGGGGAGTACTCCGGACGAACGCCTGTGACGGACACCGTAGGAAAGACATGAAGGGCACCGCATGACCGAGAAGATCGCACTCACCCCCAAGACCCACACCACCCCGCCCGCGAAGTTCTCCCACGGCGTCAAGAAGGGCAACATCCTGCAGGTCGCCGGCCAGGTCGGCTTCCTGCCCGCCGAGGAGGGCAAGCCCCCCACGCCCGCCGGCCCGACCCTGCGCGAGCAGACCCTCCAGACCCTCGCCAACGTCAAGGCGATCCTGGAGGAGGGCGGTGCGAGCTGGGACGACGTGATGATGATCCGCGTCTACCTCACGGACGTGGACCACTTCGCCGAGATGAACGACATCTACAACACGTACTTCGAGGAGCAGGCGCTCACTGCCCCGCCCGCCGCACGCACGACGGTCTACGTCGGTCTGCCCGCGGGCCTCCTCATCGAGATCGACGCGCTGGCCGTCCTCGGCTGACGCGCCCTCAACTCCCGCACGCCGTACGCACTCACGGCGCGGCGCCCGTCATCCCCTGGGCGCCGTGCCGCGATCCCCCCTGCCCGAAGGCCCATGCATTTACGTAGAGGACCCCCAAATGTCCCTCCCACTCGCCGCAACAGCCCCAGCCCCCGTGCCCGCACCCCACACCGGAGGCCTGCTCCTGCTGGTCGACGGAACGGCCGGCCTCCTCACCGTCGCCGCCATCGGTATCGCCCTGCTCCTGTTCCTGATCATCAAGGTCAGGCTCCAGCCGTTCGTCGCCCTGCTCGCCGTCTCCATAGCCGTGGGCCTGCTCGCCGGCCTCTCGGTCACCGAACTCTTCGGTACGGTCCAGCGTTCGGACGCGGTGTCCACCATCGAGACCGGCATGGGCGGCATCCTCGGCCATGTCGCGATCATCATCGGCCTGGGCACGATGCTCGGCGCGATCCTCGAAGTCAGCGGCGGCGCGGAGGTGTTGGCGTCACGTCTGCTGGGCCTGTTCGGTGAGAAGCGGGCCCCGCTCGCGATGGGCCTGACGGGCCTCATCTTCGGCATCCCGGTCTTCTTCGACGTGGGCATCTTCGTCCTCGCGCCCCTCGTCTACGCCGCCGCCAAGCGCTCCGGCAAGTCGATCCTGCTGTACTGCCTGCCCCTCCTCGCGGGCCTTTCGATGACCCATGCGTTCCTGCCCCCGCACCCGGGCCCGGTGGCCGCGGCCGGCCTGCTCCACGTACAGCTCGGCTGGGTCATCCTGATGGGCATCGTCTGCGGCATCCCGGCGGTGCTGGCAGCCTGGGCGTTCTCCGCATGGATCGGCCGCCGCATCTTCGTCGCCGTACCGCAGGACATGGTGGAGGCGGCGGCGGAGGCGAAGCTCGCGGTCATCAACGAGCAGCGGGAGCAGGGCGTCGAGCCGCGTGAGCACCCGGTGCCCCTGGGCACGGTGCTGGGCATCATCGGCACCCCCCTGGTCCTCATCCTCGCGGCCACCTTCTCCTCCATCGCGCTGGACCCCTCCACCGGCCGCTCGGTGATCGAGTTCTTCGGCCACCCGTTCGTGGCCCTGACGATCGCGCTGCTGCTGGCGTACTACCTGCTGGGCATCCGCCGCGGCTGGTCCCGCAAGTCCCTGGAGACGGTCTCGACGGCCTCGCTCAAGCCGGTGGGCAACATCCTGCTGGTGGTCGGCGCGGGCGGTGTCTTCGGCGCGATCCTCAAGGCGAGCGGCGTCGCGCAGGCCCTCTCGGACACCTTCCACGACGTGGGCCTGCCCGTGCTCGTCCTCGCCTACCTGATCTCCGTGGTCCTGCGCGTGGCCCAGGGCTCGGCGACGGTGGCGATCGTCACGACGGCCGGCATCGTCGCTCCCCTGCTCACCGAGGGCCACCACTCCCAGGCCTTCGTCGCCCTCGTCATCATGGCCATCTCGGCAGGCTCGATCTTCGCCTCGCACGTGAACGACGGGGGCTTCTGGATGGTGGCGAAGTACTTCGGCATCAGCGAGCGGGACACCCTGAAGACGTGGACCGTGCTGGAGACGGTGCTGTCCGTGGTCGGGTTCGCGGTGGCGGCGGTGCTGAGCCTGGTCGTGTAGATGTCGGAGGTGGTCGTGGCTCGGGCGTTCTGGTCTGGCCGCGCGGGTCGCTGCCGCCTTCGGGTCGTGTGCAGAGCACCGTTTGAGCGGGCTCGTTCTTCGCCGCAAGCAACAATCGTGGTGCCCGCGCCCGGAGGGTGCTGATGGATGCGCGTGGTGGCGGCGGTGCTGAGCCTGGTCGCGTAGATGTCCGGTGGTGGTGATTGCCGTGGCTGGGGTGTGCTGGTCTGGCCGTGGCGGTCGCTGTCGCTTTCGGGTGGTGTGCGGGCCATCGTTTCAGTGGGCTCCGTCTTCGCGTTGAGCGACGATCGTGGTGCCCGCGCCCGGAGGGTGCTGATGGATGCGCGTGGTGGCGGCGGTGCTGAGCCTGGTCGTGTAGGCGTCTCATAACGAAGTCGGGGCCGACTGTGTCCGCCACAGGATCTTCGACCATACTGCCCGCTGTGGAGCAGCGCATAGGATCGAGCAGCCAGCCCCTGAAGGGCGAGCCCGTGACCGGTGCCGGATTCGACCCGGCCTTCATTCCCGGGCTCACCTCACCCGTCTCCGAGAAGCCGGAGGAGGTCGAGGCGGAGGACACCGCGCCCGCCGAGCCCGAACTCACGGACGAGGACGTCGAGTCCGAGGCCGAGGAGCTGGAGCCGGCCGCGGAGAACGGGGACTCCGGGGACGGTGACGCGGACGAGGCCCCCGACGGGCCCGTCTTCGAGGCCTCCGACCGGCGCGCCAGGATCGTCGCCGATCACCGGGGCGTCCGGCTCAGCCTGGACGACCAGGAGTGCGAGTTCCGCTGGGACGAGATCGGCGCCGTGGAGACCGAATCGCCCCGCTTCGGCAAGCGGTTCACCATCACCGTCCACACCCCTGACCGCCGCTGGTACCCGATCGAGATCGAGGCGACGGCCAGGGCGCAGTTCAGCGAGTGGGACGAACAGCTGGACGCGGTCCTCGACGCCTACTTCGAAGAAGGCACCGAGGCCGAGGACGCCGACTAGCCGCTAGCTGCAGTACTGGGCGGCCTTGCCGATGGACCGGTACATACAGTCCGCGTTCTCCAGCAACTGCAGCACAGCGTCCCGGTTCCGTGACGTCTCCCGCTCGATGACCTCGTCGGGCGGGTAGAACCCGCCCCCGGAACTGGACGTCGGATACATCTCGAAGGTGTAGTCGAAGATCTTCTGACTGCCCCAGAGATAGTCGTCGATCGACCCGTCCGTGATGTACAGGTCGCTGGACTGCTCGGCGGTGTACCCGTTGCTCGCCGCCATCTTCTGCCCCACGGCCTTGAAGGCGGCGGCATCGTCCGCCGTCATCCCGGTCGCGGTGTCCGAGTAGGTGTACCCGAACGGCCACAGCACCAGTTCGCTGTACGTGTGGAAGTCGATCCCGGCGGTGATCTGCTGCTTGCCGCCGACCACCCGGCTGCGGACGAAGTCGGCGACCACCTTCACCTCGGGCGCGGACTCCGCCGAGGCGCCACGGTAGGTCTCGGACGAGGTGGAGCCCGAAGAGCCGCCGCAGCAGCCCCACTTGTAGTTCCAGTTCCGGTTCAGGTCCGTACCCACGTACGAGGAACCGGAGTTGGGCTGCCGGTTCTTGCGCCACGACCGGTACGAGCCGGTCGCGATGTCGTACTCGCCGCCGTCCGGGTTGAGATCCGGCACGATCCAGATCTCGCGGCTGTTCACCAGGCTGGTGACACGGGAGTCGGTGCCGTAACCGGCGCCCAGCTCGCGCAGCAGATACAGCGCCATCTCCACCGTCAGGTGCTCACGCGCGTGCTGGTGGAAGGTGAACAGCACCTCCGGCTCGTTCTCGTCCGTCGCCACGTTGTCGCTGACCTTGATGGCGACGATGTCCCGGCCCTGGTACGACTTGCCGATCACCCGCTTGCTCATGATGTTCGGGTAGGCCGCGAGCCGCTGGTCGATCTCCGTGTTCATCTCGGCGTAGTTGTGGTACTTCGAGTCGGCCGAGGGGAAGTCGTAGAGCCGTACGCCCTCCGAGCCCGAGGAGCGGTCCGGCGCCGAGCCCAGCGGTGAGACGTCGTAGCCCTGCCGGCGGAGCGTGCTGATCTGTGCCGCGCGTCCGGAGACGACCACCGTCTCCTCGTCTGCCTCGTCCACGGTCACGCCGGCCGCGGCGATGGCGGTGCGGGTGACGGGCGTGTTGTGGTCGACGTGGATCTCGTACTGGCGGATGTCGTCGGCCGAAGGTGCCGCCTTGTGGGCGCTGTGGGCCGTCGCCGAGACGGGAGCCGCGAGGGCGAGGGCGAGCAGGGCGGCGAACGCGGCGGTGCGTCTGCCGCCGCGGGCGCCCGAGCCTCGTATCCGAAGTCGCATGAAGTCTCCTAGGGAGGTGGGGTGGTTCAGTGCGACGTGCCTGTGAGGTACCTGTGCGGGTGCCGCCCATCGTCATGGAATGGCATGGACAGGTCAAGAGAGCGAAAACCGGCCGGAGTGTACGCGCAGCCGTCACCGCACAGGCGTCGTCCGGCGAAGTGCACTCGCGGGTGTGAGGGGAACGTGCATATATGCCGATTGCGGAGAAGAGTGAGGTTCCGCTTCACTCAGGTTCGCCTTGCGATGTCCGTGCCGGTCACGCTGGCCAGCCTGCTGTTCTGCTGGGGGTCCGGGGGGCGGCCCCCGGGAAATGCAGTCAGGGAGGCTGATCATGGGCGGATCAGCGCCGCGACGGGACCGTCATCTGCCGGTCGAGACCACCAGCTTCGTCGATCGGCGCGGCGAACAGACCGAGGGCCGCGAACTGCTCGCCAAGGCGCGCCTGGTCACGTTGACCGGACCGGGCGGCGTGGGCAAGACCCGGCTCGCCGCACGCATCGCGGCCCGTGTGGAACGGGCCTTCCCGGACGGTGTGCGCTTCGTGCACCTGGCCGGACTGCACGACCCGGCGCTCGTCCCCCTCGCCGCCGCCGACGCGCTCGGCCTGCACGACCACTCCGCGCAGCCCCCGCTGGACGCCTTGGTCGAGCAGGTGCGGGACCGGCGCCTGCTGCTCGTCCTGGACAACTGCGAACACCTGCTGCAGGCCTGCGCCGAACTCGCCGCCGCCCTGCTGCACGGCACCACCGGCGTCCGTGTCCTCGCCACCAGCCGGCACCGCCTCGCGCTCACCGAGGAACACCTCCTGGAGGTACGGCCGTTACCCGTCCCGGACCCGGACGGCGACCTCAGCGCGGCCAACGGCTACCCGGCCCTCGCCCTCTTCGTCGACCGTGCCGCCGCCGTGGTCCCCGGCTTCCGGCTGACCGCCGGCAACCGCGCCGCCGTGGCCCGCCTGTGCCGCCGCCTGGACGGGCTTCCGCTCGCCATCGAGCTGGCCGCCGTACGGATGCGCGTCCTCGGCGTCGAACAGCTCCTGGAGCGCCTCGACGACCGTTACCGCCTCCTCACGGCCGGCAGCAGCGCGGCCCTGCCCCGCCACCAGACGCTGCGCGCCGCCGTCGACTGGAGCCACGAACTGTGCACCGGCCAGGAGCAGTTGGTGTGGGCGCGGGCCTCCGTCCTGCCCGGCGGCTTCGACCTGGAGACGGCGGAGGCGGTGTGCGCGGACGGCGAGCGAGGCGAGAGAGGGGTCCATCCGGCCGGCGGCCGGGGGAGGGTGCGGTCGCAGGAGGTGCTGGAGGCGGTCGCGGGGCTCGTCGACAAGTCCGTGCTGGGGCGGGAGACGGGACCGGACGGCGTGCGCTACCGGCTGCTGGACACCCTGCGGCACTACGGCCTGGACCGGCTGCGGCGGCTGGAGGGCGAGGAGGACGCCACCCGGCGCCGTCAGCGCGACTGGATGCAGCGGCGGGCCGCCGACTGCGAACGCGCCTGGTTCGGACCCGGACAGCGGCAGATCGTCGCCCGGCTACGGGCCGACCAGGACAGCCTGCGCGCCGCCCTCGACTTCAGCCTCACCCACCCCGGCGAACGGCTCGCCGCCCTGCGCCTCGCAGGCACCCTGTGGTTCTACTGGCACGCCTGCGGGGCACCCCGCGAGGGCCGCTACTGGCTGGAGCGGGCCCTTGCCGCCAACCCCGAACCGACCGTCGAGCGGGCCCGCGGGCTGTGGGTGGCCGGCCTTCTCGCCGCCGCCACCCAGGACATGAGCGGAGGCCTGCGCCGCGCACGGGACGCCCAGGCGCTGGCCGAACAGCTCGGCGACCGGGCCGAGGCCGCCCACGCCGCCTACGTCATCGGCGTCATCCGCCTCTTCAGCAACGAACTGCCCGCCGCCCTCGACCACTTCGAGGCCTCCGTCGCCCGCGGCCCCGTCCCCGGCCAGCACCTCAGTCTGCACGGCCTCGACCAGGTCGAACTCGCCTGCGCCCTGGGCTTCCTGGGCGAGGCCGACCGCGCCGTCGAGGTCTGCGAGCGGGCCCGCCGGCTGTGCGAGGAGCACGGCGAGGAGTGGGTGCGCTCGTATGTGCTGCGGATGCTGGCCCTCGCCCACACCGTGAAGGAGGACTGGGACGAGGCCGCACGGCACGCCCGCGAGGCCCTGCGCCTCAAGCTCGCCGTCAACGACGTCACCGGCATCGCCCTCACCCTCGACCTGCTGGCCCACATCGCGACCCGGGCGGGCGCCCACGAACACGCGGCCGCCCTGCTCGGCGGCGCCGACCGCACCTGGGCCGACATCGACCGGGACCGCTGGGGCTCGACCCATCTGGGCGCCATCCGCCGCGACAGCGGCGAGCGGGCGTCGGCCGCCCTGGGCCGGGCCGCCTTCGACCGGTCGTACGAGAAAGGAGGCGCCCTCGGACTCGCGGAGCTCGTCGCCCGTGCGACGCAGGACGAGGAACCCCGACGGATCGCACCGCCAAGGGAGACGAGTGGCCGCCGCAGTTCCCGGCCCCCGCAGGACAGCACACTCACCCGCCGCGAGACCGAGGTCGCCGAACTCGTCGCCCAGGGCCTCGCCAACCAGCAGATCGCCGACCGGCTCGTCATCGCCCGCCGTACCGCCGAAGGCCATGTGGAACGCATCCTCAGCAAACTCGGCTTCAGCAACCGCAGCCAGATCGCCGCCTGGGTCGCCGCCCAGAACTGAGCCCCGCCCAGGCTCCCCTCCCGGCCTCCACACCCCCCACAGAGCGGAGAACCATGACCAGCACACCACCCACCCCCACCCCGTTCGACCACCGCATGGCCGTGTACGGCGCGGACGACGAGTTCGTGGCCGCCGCGCTGCCGTTCCTCGTCGAAGGCCTCGGCACCCCCGGCGAACCCCCGCCGGTGGCCATCGCCGCCCCCGACAAGCTGGACCTGCTGCGCGAGGCCCTCGGGGGCGACACGAAGAGCGTCACCTTCGTCCCGCACACCGAGTGGTACACCGGCTCGGCCGCCAACGCCGTGGCCCAGGGCGCCGGTTATCTCGCCGCGCACGCAGGCCCCGGCGGCCGTGTCCACCTCCTCATGGAACCCGTCTGGAACGGCCGCGCAGGACGCTCCGTCCGGGAGACCACCGAGTGGATCCGCTACGAGGCGCTCGCCAACCTCCTCTTCGCGCCGCTGGCGACCACGGCCCTGTGCGCCTACGACACCCGCACCGCCGGCGCGGCCATCATCGAGGCGGCCCGCCGCGCCCACCCGGACACCGCCGTCTACGAGGACCCCGTCCGCCTCGCGGCCGAACTGGACTCCGTGCCGTTGCCGTTGCCCCCGGCCACAGCGGAACCGCTCACCCCGCCCTACCCGCAGGCCGTCCGCAGCGGGGCGGCCGCCCGTGGACTGGCGCCCGCGGACGCCGAACTGTTCACGCAGGCGGTCACCGCGGCGGCCACCGCCCTCGGCCCCCTGACCGGCGCCCTGATGTGGGGCGAGGCACCCGCCTGCATCTGCGAACTGCGCGCACCCCGCCGCCTCGACGACCCGCTGGCCGGCTTCGTCCCGCCGTCCGTGCCCGAACTGGACCCGGACCAGGGCCTGTGGTTCACCCGCCAGGTCTGCGCCTACGTCGACATCCGTGATGAGGGGACGGGGACGACCGTACGGCTGCAGTACGGGTAACCGCTTGCCCGTGGGCAGGTATGGAAACAGGTAGTCCTCCCCGTTTGCCCCGGCACCGGGGAGGACACGCTGAAAACCATGCTGGATCTCTCCGGGACCTTTCTTGAAGACTGAGCGGGAGTGAGTCCTGTTGCCAGAGCTCATGCTCAGCCGCGTGCCCCGAACGGTGTTGGGCGCGCTGGTCCCCCGCTTTCGCTCCGTCACCGGCGCGCACGCATCCGGTGCGTGGTCCGGGTATACGGGGGCGGGTTCCCTCACGCCCCGGTGCGGCCTGGACGGTCCGATGCCCCGCACGATCACTCCGGTCGTGCGGGGGCGGTGCCGTCCGTCGCCGGATCGGGTGCCCCAGGGCGCGTCTGCCCTTCGTGATCGACCCGGCCCAGCGCGAGGAGGACTCCTTCGTCAGGGCCCGCTTGCGCGCAGCCCACGCCTCCGCATCGTGCTCCAGACCGGCAGCACAGCGGGCCTTGAGATCCCGCCCAGCCAGCGTCCCGAGATGACCGCCGACCAGCCTGAGCACCCTCTCGTCCTCGGACGCCAGCAGCTTGAGCCGGGTATGGACGGCAACGCCGGACGGGCCGAGAGCGACGCACGACGCCGCCAACTCGCGCGGCCCGCTCATTTACCCGACCCCCTCCCGAAGCACCAGTCAAGACACCCAACGAGCACTCACGCGCGAAGGTCACGCATTCGATGCAAGAACGCCCGTTCCCCCGGAATCCATGCGCCCCATGGCCGCAGCACTCACTCGTGCACGCTCCGACGCGCCTGAGTAATGTCGAAGGGCAGCAGATCACCGCTCCCCACCAGGACCCCGCCCCGCACTTCGCTACGTACCCTCAACCTCCTTTGCAGGCAGGCCATTTGAGCGTCGAGTACGATCCCCGACCCACCGCCGTCCGCGAGGCCCGCAGGGAGGTCCGAAGACAGCTGGAGGTCTGGGGGCTGACCGACCGGGACGACGTGGTGGACGTCGCCGAACTCCTCGTCAGCGAACTGGCCACCAACGCCCTGCTGCACTCCGCGAGCCGCTTCCGGCTCACCCTCTCCGCGGCGCACGGCGTCCTGCGCTGCGAGGTGCGCGACGGCGGCCGCCGCACCCCGCAGGTGCTTCAGGCGGGCGCCTCGGAGAGCGGCCGCGGGATGTTCCTGGTGAACGCGCTGGCCAGACGCTGGGGCTGCCACCAGGACGGACAGGGCAAGACGGTGTGGTTCGAGCTGGGCACGTGCGGGGCGGACGGCTGCGGCCGGCGGGAACCGTAGCGGCAGGCCCGCACGCCGCCCCCTTGTCACCCTCAGCGCCACCACTTGGGGCTGAGCGCGATCTCGCGGAGCTGCTTCATGGTCAGCGCGGGGGTCTTGCGGGTCGCGTCGTCGTTCGGCGCGCCGGAGTTGAGTTCGCTGATCACCACCCGCCGCCCGTCGGTCCGGATGGTGTCGACGGTCCACATCACGGCCCCGGCGCCGCCCTTCTCGCTCGGCACCTGGTGCGTGGCGACCTTCGTCCCGTCGGCGAGGACCTCCGCGCCGGAGCCGAAGAGGTCGCCCTCGGCGTCCGACATGTCGGGCTGGACGTTGACCTGGACGAAGTTCTTGCCCTTGCCGTCATCGAGAACGAGGTAGCCGTATCCGGAGTCGTCACCGCTGTCCTCCGACACCTTGAACACCCCCTTCGGCAACAGGGACTTGAGGGTGGGGGCGATCGCGCCGGAGCCGGCCGTCCCGGTCGCGCTCGGCTGCGGGGCCGGCTGGTTCGTGTCCGGGGGCATCGCGTCGATGGCGTCCCGCCAGGCACCGGCGGCTGCCAGCTTCTTCAACTGGGCGGCCGACAACGGTGGTTCGGCCCGGCTGGTCGATGCACCCTTCTCGGCCGGCGCGTTCCACTCGCTCACGCTGACATGCTGACCCTCCGGCGTGACGAGCTCGGCGCTCCACCACTTGGTGTCCACCCGCCGGTCCGGATACTCGTAGCCCTGCAGCACCATCACCACCGAGCCGTCCGACAGCCGGGTCGTGCCACAGGCGTCGTAATGGACGAACACCTTCTCCGGGCACTCGGTGGCCCCGCGCGCCTCGTCGCTCCCCGGCTCGACCCGCCCCAGGCCGACGCTGATGGCCGCCTGGCCCTTTCCGTCGTCGTACACGAGCTGCACATACGGCCCCGGCCGCTCGTCCGACCCGCGCGCTTCCGCCTGGCTGAACCTTCCCTTGGGAAGCAGCCTTTCGAGCGTGCGGATCATCTGGTCGCCGGAGACGGGCGAGGGGCTGGGTGCGGCGGTGGCGGTGTGGCTGCCGGTGCCGACCGATGCCCCGTCCTGGTGCGCCGGCGATCCGCTGCCGGGCAGCAGCACCGCCCCGCCCACGCCGACGAGGGCGAGCGAGGCGACCCCGCCCACGACGGCGGCCCGCCGCCGCAGCAGCAGACGGCGCCGCCCCCGCAGCGCGCCGGCGGTGACGAGCGCGGCCCGGTCGGCCTCGAAGGTGTCGCCGGCCTGCCGCAGATCCGCCGAGAGCCGCTCCTCGAAGGGCTCAAGGGGATTGCCGTGCTGTTCGAAGGGCATGACGGACCACCGTTTCGCGAAAGGGACGAAGAAGTGAGTGAAGAGGACGGCTGCGCAGGGCTGCACAGATGCCGTTCAGGGGCGGGCGTACTCGCCGAGGTCCTCGCCGAGCAGCTCCCGCAGCCGCCCCAGGGCCCGGACGCACCGCGTGCGCACGGCCGCCGAGCTGGCGTTCATGGCCTGGGCGGTCTCCTCGATGGAGCGGTCCTCCCAGTACCGCAGGACGACCACGGCCCGGTCCTTGGCGGGCAGCCTGGCCAGGGCCTGAAGCAGGGTCAGCCTGAGCGGCATGTCGCGGCCGTCGGCGGGCACGTCTGGCAGCACGTCGGTGGCGCGCTCGGTGCTGCTGCGCCTGCGCTGATGGGTGAGGAACGTACGCATGAGAACGGTCTGCGCGTATCCCGCGGGATTCTCCGCGCGGGACACGCGCCGCCAGCTGACGTACACCGCCCGAGCGTCTCCTGCACCAGATCCTCGGCCAGATGCGTGTCACCGGCGGTCAGCAGACAGGCGGACCGGTAGAGATGCCCGGCACGCACCGCAGCGAACTCGGCGTACTCGTCCGCGCGTGCCTGTCTCATCCATGTCCCCCGTGCCCACGGCACCGTACCGGCGCCGGCGTTCGACTGTTCTCACTTCATTGACGCGGTGGGACCGGGGAAATGTTTCACAGCGGGTGGTCTGCTCGCGCCAGTTGCACCCGCACGCAGGTGCGGCGCCGCACGTCCCGCGGCGCCGCACCGAAGCACATCAGTCAAAGGCCGCTACGGCAGCCCATGCACATGCGCCCCCACCGCACTTGACCACGAGCTGCCCGCAGCCGCGTCCCAGTTGGTCGACCACGTCATCGCACCCCGCAGGTCGGGATACGTCTGCGACGGCTTGAAGGAGCCGCAGTTCGTGCCGGCCGTCAGGCAGTCGAGGGCGTTGTTCACGACCGTCGGGGAGACGTAGCCGCTGCCCGCCGCGCTCGTCGAGGCCGGCAGGCCCAGGCCCACCTGGGACGGGGACAGGCCGCCCTGCAGTTGGATGCAGGCCAGGGCGGTGAGGAAGTCGACCGAGCCCTGGGAGTAGACCTTGCCGTCGCAGCCCAGCATCGAGCCGCTGTTGTAGTACTGCATGTTGACGACCGTCAGGATGTCCTTCACATTCAGCGCCGTCTGGAAGTACGCGTTCGACGTCGACTGCATGTCGATCGTCTGCGGGGCCATCGTGATGATCAGGGACGAGCCCGCCTTCGAGGACAGGGAGCGCAGGGCCTGGGACATGTACGTGGCGTTGAGGCCGTTCTCCAGGTCGATGTCGACGCCGTCGAAGCCGTAGGTCTGCATCAGGGAGTACACGGAGTTCGCGAAGTTCGTCGCCGACGTCGAGTCGCTCACCGACACCGTGCCGTTCTGGCCGCCCACGGACACGATGACCTTCTTGCCCGCCGCCTGCTTGGCCTTGATGTCCGCCTTGAACTGGTCGACCGTGTATCCGCCCAGCCCCGCCGAGTCCAGGTTGAAGGTCACCGCGCCCGGCGTCGTCGTGGCATCCGCGAAGGCCACGGCGATGATGTCGTACTGGGACGAGACGTCGGAGATCTTCTGGACCGTGGCGCCGTTGTTGAAGTTCTGCCAGTACCCGGTGACGGCGTGCTTGGGAAGCGCGGTGCCGCCGCCCCCGGAGGACGCGGTCGTCGTGCCCGTCACCGCCGTCGACTTCGCCGACTCACCCGCCGAGTTGGTCGCCGTGACCTGGAAGGAGTACGAGGTCGAGGCCGTGAGGCCGGTGACCGTCGCCGACGCACCCGTCACCGCCGTCACCTTCGTGCCGTTCCGGTAGACGTTGTAGCCGGTCGCTCCTGACACCGCGGTCCAGGACAAGGACACCGAGGAGGAGGTCGTGCCGGACACCGAGAGGCCGCCCGGCGCGGACGGGACCGTCGGGGCCGGATCGCCGCCTCCGCCGCCGTCCGGGCCGTAGACCGACACGTCGTCCGCGTAGTACGCCGCCTGGCCGTACCAGCCGTGCGTGTACACCGTCACGGAGGTCGTGGCCGAGCCCGTGGTGAAGCTCGTCGTCAACTGCTTCCAGGAGGACGAGTCCGGGGTCCAGGTGGACACGTCCGTGGTGCCCGTGCCGGTCACGCCCAGAAAGGCGTAGCCGCCCTGCACCCAGGCGCTCAGCGAGTACGTCGAGTTCGGCTTCACCGCCACCGTCTGGCTGCACCGGGCGTCGTCCTGCCCGGCCGGGGTGGCCTTGAGCGCGGCCGCGCCGCCGTGCACGGGGGAGGGGACCGTCGTACCGCTGCTCGCGGAACAGGTCCAGTTGCTCAGGCCGGACTCGAAGCCGGCGTTCCTGGCGTTGTTGACGTCCGCTGCGGACGCCTGGCCCGTGCCCGCGAAGGTGAGGGCGAGGGCGGCGGTGACGGCTCCTGACCAGAGCCGTGCTGTCGACAGACGTGCCGTACGTCGTGCCGTGGATCGTCTCTGTGGGGACATGACAATAAGTTGGTCCAGACCAATTCCCCTGTCAAGAGGTCCAGACCAAATGGGTCGCGAGCTCGCTGGGGGATCGGCGAGATGCTCGAACCTGCCCCGTTTTGACGTAACTTGTGAAACGCCAGTTGCTCATCAGCTCCACAAACGCTGTTCTCCGGCCACAGAGGCGTGGATACAGTGCTGAGGTAGTCACGGAGTGAAGTCACCTCGGCGTACCGGAGTAACGCGCCGGTTCGCCGACGGGCGTACCACGGGGAGCTGCGCGTGCCAACTGCCATCGCCGTGACCAGTGCCGACATGGCGCTGCCACCGCAGGACGAGCGGACCCTGCCTGCCGTCGTCCTGCAGGACCTGGACAAGCAGCCCCTGGAGCAGGCGCTGGCGGGTGTGCAGAGTCTGATCGACCAGCACGGGCATCTGATCGTGGTCTGTTCACAGGCGGTCTCCGCGGAGACGGGCCGCCGTCTGCACACGATCCGCTCCCTGCTGGAAACCGACCGTATAGCCCTGTTCCGTCCCGCTCTGCCTCCCCTCGGACTGGCCGTCCTGGCCCGCCAGTTGAGGCAGCTGGCCTCCTGCGACCTCAGCCCCGGCGTACTCGCCTCCGCCGGCCGCCTCCTCACCCACTACATTCACGCCGGAGCACTGCTCGGCTCGGTCGCCCGCCTCGACCGCGTCCACGTCGGACTCAAGCAGCACGCCAAGTCATGGGTGCCGGGCCAGCACTTCGCCGTACTCGCCCACCCCGAGCCGCAGCTGGTGAAGCTCGCCCCCGGGGCCGCCCTGCCTGGGCCGGAGTTCGGCACCTCCATGCTGGTCGCCAAGGGGCAGCTGCAGTCGGACTGGGTCACCGCGAGCCTCGTACCGCAGTGGAACGCCCAGGGGCTGCGGGAAGCGGTGCTGCCCGCCGAGTCCGCGGTCTGGTGGGGGACCGGCAAGCTGATCGAGTTCGCCGCCTTCCTGCCCGACCTGTCCGTGCTGTACCAGCTGGTCACGTCCGTACGGCAGGGCTCCTGCCACTGGTGCGGCATCGACGTCATCGGTGACCGCTGTGTCTTCTGCTCCGCCGGCCCGCCGCCCATCCTGGAGAACCAGAACCAGCTCCCCGCGGGGAGAGGCTCCTGAACCGCCGACCGGACCCGCCGCAGACGCATCGCCCGCACCATCCCGTCCGCTCGACCCTTATCCCCCAATGAGGTTGTACGGTTCATGAACTCCCGTCAGCGCCGTGGCGTGCTACTCCTGCTTCTGTCGGTCGTCTGCGCCCTCGGCGCGTTCGTCGGCGTCCTGTCCGTCATCAGTGACGTGAAGTCCCAGGTCGGGCCCAAGGTCACGGCGTACGAGGTCAAGAGCGACATCAAGCCGTACAGCAGCCTCAGCGCCGCGCAGTTCGAGAAGACCGAGATGCCCAAGCGGTGGCTGTCGGCGAACGCGGTCACCGATCTCGCCGGCATCCGCGGCAAGGTCGCCGTGACGACCCTCAAGAAGGGCTCCCTGCTGCAGAGCGACATGATCGTCGATCAGCCCGCCCTGCAGCCCGGGCAGCAGGAGGTCGCCATCATGATCGATGCGGCGACCGGAGTCGCCGGCAAGATAACGCCGGATTCCAAGGTCAACGTCTATGCCACCTTCGAGGGTCAGAAGCAGGGCGACCCCGACCTGTCCAAGATCATCGTGACGAACGCCAGGGTCCTCGACGTCGGCGACCTCACCTCGCTCCAGCCCGACGCCGACAACCGCACCGGTCAGCCCACCAAGGCCGTCCCCATCACCTTCGCGCTCTCCGCGCTCGACGCCCAGCGCCTGACGTACGCGGAGTCCTTCGCCAAGCGGGTCCGGCTCGCGCTGGTCGCGCCGAGCGAGACCGGCACCATCCCCGAGCAGGACCGCACCTACCAACTCGCCAAGGACAAGTGAGAGGCCCCCATGCCCACGAGGATCCTCCCGGCAGTCGGTGACGTGGACGCGGTGCGGTCCATCACGACATTGCTCAGCCAGCTCCCGGACGCCGAACCGGTGACCCCGGTCGTCGACTCGACCCAGCTCGTCGACACCCTCGCGCGGCTCGCCGCCGAGTCCGTCGACGAGCTGCCCGAGGTCGTGGTGGTGCACGAACGGATCGGCCCGGTACCGGCGCTGGAGCTCATCCGCGAGGTGGCCCTGCGCTTTCCCGCGGTCGGGGTCATCCTCGTCACCTCGGACGCGAGCCCCGGCCTCTTCCAGGCCGCGATGGACTACGGCGCGCGCGGCCTGGTGGCGCTCCCCCTCAGCTACGAGGAACTGGCCAGCCGCGTCCAGGCCGTCGCACAGTGGTCGGTGGGCGTACGGCGCCACCTCGGCTCCGGCGGCGACGTCTTCACCGGCGTCGGCGGCACCGTCGTCACGGTGAGCGGCGCGAAGGGCGGCGTGGGCGCGACCCTGACCGCCGTCCAACTGGCGCTTGCGGCACAGGCCTCGGGGCGTAGCACCGCACTGGTGGACATGGACCTGCAGACGGGGGACGTGGCCTCGTACCTGGACGTCCAGTTCCGCAGGTCGGTGGTGGATCTGGCGGCGATCACCGACATCTCACCGCGGGTGCTCGCGGACGCGGTCTTCCGCCACGACACCGGCCTCGCGCTGCTGCTCGCCCCGGGAGAAGGCGAACGCGGCGAGGAGGTGACCGACCGGGCGGCCCGGCAGATCGTCAGCGCCCTGCGCTCCCGCTACGAGGTGGTCGTCATCGACTGCGGCGCCCAGCTCGGCGGGGCGGGAGCGGCCGCGGTGGAGATGGCCGACACGGCCCTGCTGGTCACGACCCCGGACGTGGTCGCGGTGCGCGGCGCCAAGCGGACCGTGCGGATGTGGGACCGGTTGCAGATCCGCAAGGCGGAGGAGACGACGGTGGTCGTCAACCGGCACTCGCGCGGTACGGAGATCCAGCCGCCGCTGATCCAGAAGATCACCGGCACGGCGGTCGCCGGGACCGCGATTCCCGCCAACTTCAAGGAGCTGCAGGGGGCGGTGGACGCGGGCCGGGTCCACGAGCTGGACAGCAGGGGCGCGGTGAAGCAGGCGCTGTGGGCGCTGGCGGGGGAGTTGGGGCTGGTCAAGGCGGTCGAGGGGGCGCAGCGGGGTGGGCGGTTCCGGGGGGACCGCGGGTCGGTGAGTTTCCGGCGGCGCAGGGACTGAGGGGGATGGGGATGCGGGCGTTGCCGTCGGCAGAGCGTGACCGGGGCCAGGTCACCATCGAGTTCCTGGGCATGATGCCGACGATCATCATCACGCTGGTGGTGCTGTGGCAGCTCGTGCTGGTGGGATACACGTACACGCTCGCGGGGAATGCTGCGGACGAGGCCGTGCGGGCGGGGACCGCGGCAGAGGGTGACTGGCAGGGGGTGTGCGCGCAGAAGGGGAAGGAGAAGCTGCCGGACGCATGGCAGGGCGGCGCCACCGTCACCTGCAGTCCCGGAGCACCCGGCTATGTCACGGCCGATGTCACGCTCACCGTCCCCATCCTCTTCCCGGGCGCGTTCAGTTTCCCGTTCCCCGTGAAGGGCCACGCGGGCGCGGTCAAGGAGGCGACGCACTGAGATGTCGTACGACCGCGAAGACCGCGACCGGGGCCAAGCCGCCCTCGAATACCTGGGATTCCTGCCCATCCTGCTCATCGTCGGCATGGCGGTCGTGCAGCTGGGTCTGATCGCCTACGCCGCTCAGCAGGCGGGTACGGCGGCCCGGGCCGGGGCGCGGGCGGAATCGCTGAAGCCCGGGACAGCTCAGGAGGGGTGTGTGAATGCGGTCAGCGACTGGCTGTCCGTGAACTGCCCGGCCGTGGTGGGTGGTGACACGGTCACCGTCACCGCCACCGTCCAGATCCCGAAGATCGTCCCCGGCTGGGACTTCGGCCCCGCCAAGAGGACCGCGACCATGCCGCTCGACTCGACCACCGGCACGACGACCGGCTGACGCAGGAACAAGGAGCCACCGACGATGAGCCTGCGCGCACGCATCAACACCCCCGAGGAGAACGGCCACCGGGGCGAGGACGGCCACCTGGTCGCCTCCTACCGGGCCAAGCTGCTGGAGGAGATCGACCTCGCGGAGATGAGCGCGCTGGCCGCGGCCGAGCGCCGCGCCCGCCTTGAGCGGGTGCTCGGGCACATCATCAGCCGTGAGGGCCCGGTGCTGTCCACGGTCGAGCGCTCGCAGCTGATCCGCAGGGTGGTGGACGAGGCCCTGGGTCTCGGCATCCTGGAGCCGCTGCTCGAAGACGCGTCGATCACGGAGATCATGGTGAACGGCCCGGACGCGATCTTCGTCGAACGAGGCGGCCGGGTGGAGCAGTTGCCCCTCCGCTTCCCCTCCCACGACCAGCTGATGCAGACGATCGAGCGGATCGTCTCCACGGTCAACAGGCGCGTGGACGAGTCGAACCCCATGGTCGACGCCCGCCTCCCGTCCGGCGAGCGAGTGAACGTCATCATCCCGCCGCTGTCGTTGACCGGCGCCACCCTCACCATCCGCCGCTTCCCGCGCTCCTTCACGCTCCAGGAGATGATCGGCTTCGGCTCACTGGACGAGCCCATCCTGTATCTGCTGGCGGGGCTGGTGCATGCGAAGTCCAACGTGATCGTGTCGGGCGCGACGGGCACGGGCAAGACGACGCTGCTGAACGCGCTGTCGGGCCTGATCCCCGAGACCGAGCGCATCATCACCATCGAGGACTCGGCGGAACTCCAGCTGCAGCAGAGCCATGTGATCCGGCTGGAGTCCCGCCCCCCGAACGTCGAGGGCAAGGGCCAGGTCACCATCCGCGACCTGGTGCGCAACTCCCTGCGTATGCGCCCCGACCGCATCGTCGTCGGAGAGGTTCGCGGCGGTGAGTCCCTCGACATGCTCCAGGCGATGTCGACGGGCCACGACGGATCCCTGGCCACGGTGCACGCGAACAGCGCGGAGGACGCGCTGATGCGACTGAAGACCCTGGCATCGATGTCCGAGGTGGAGGTCCCCTTCGAGGCGCTGCACGACCAGATCAACAGCGCCATCGACGTGATCATCCAGCTCACCCGCTTCGCCGACGGCGCCCGCCGCATCACCGAGATCGCCATCCTCGACAGCCACGGCAGCGAGCCGTACCGCCTGGCGACGGTGGCCCGTTTCAACGCCCGGCCGATGGCCGCCGACGGCCGCATCTACGGCGCCTTCGAGTACTTCCCGCTCCCACGCCGCACCGCGGACCGCCTCTACATGGCGAGCCAGCCGGTTCCCCAGGCGTTCGGCGTCGCCGAGTCCGCAGCACAGCTCGCCATCCGAGAAGCCAGGTAGGAACCGTCCCGATGGAACCCAGGTAGGAACCGCCCGATGGATCTGCACACCCTAGTCCTGCTCACCACCGGCATCACCCTGCTGACCTGCGTCCTTGCGGTCATCGGCCTGCACTCCTACGCCACCGGCAAGGCCCAGCGCCAAGCACTCGTCGACCGCCTCTCGGCCGCCGGGCAGATACCGGCGGGCGGCCGCCGCCGGCGCTTCCGCAACCTGGACCGGCGCCTGCGCCGTACGAAGCTCGGCAGGAAGCTGGAACTGCGGCTGGCGGCGACGGGCCTGGACATCACTCCGGGCGAGTTCTTCGTCTACATGCTGGCCACGGTGGCGGGCCTGTGGCTCGTCGGCCAGGCGTCCCTCGCGCCCTTCTTCGGCCCGCTGGCCGGTCTGCTGGGCATCTGGGTGGCGCTGCAGTTCCTGAACTGGCAGCGGCAGAAGCGGATCGAGAAGTTCATCAACCAACTGCCGGAGCTGGCCCGGATCATGGCCAACGCCACCCAGGCCGGACTGGCCCTGCGCACCGCGATCGGGATGGCGGCGGAGGAACTGGAGGCGCCGGCCGGGGAGGAGCTCGCCAAGGTCGCCAACCAGTTGGCGCTCGGCGCCTCCATGGACGACGCACTGGGCGAACTGGCCGAGCGGCTGCCGTCACGCGAACTGGTCGTCCTGGTGACGACGCTGGTGCTGTCGAACCGGGCGGGCGGACAGGTGGTCACCGCCCTGCGCAACCTCACGGACACGCTGGAGGAACGCAAGGAGACGCGGCGTGAGGTCCGCACCCAGCTCTCCCAGGTCAACATGACCTCGTACGCCGTCCCCGTGCTCGGCGTGGGCTCCCTGTTCCTCATGAACGGCGTCAAGCACGGCGCCCTGGACCGTATGACGGGCTCCCCCGTCGGACAGGCCGCGGTGATCATCGCCTTCGCTCTCTACGCGGTCGGCTTCATCCTCATCCGCCGCCTGTCCCGCATCGACGTCTGAGTCGCCCGAGCGTACGAGAAGGAGGGAGGAGGACCATGGGAGTGGGACTTCTGCTGGCACTGGTGATGGGACTCAGCGTCTGGGGCATCTTCGCCGGCATCCGCATGTACCGCGCGGACGCCAAGCTGCCCGGGGACCTGGTGCTCGCCCTGGAGGTGGGTTCGACCCGCACGGGCGCGGTCGACTCGCTCATCGACCGCCTCGGCATGCGCTACGCGCCCGCGGTCCTGCGCCTGATGGGCCCGAAGCTGGTCGCCAGGTACCGCCGCAAGATCGACCTCGCGGGCAACCCCGGCGGCCTGACCATCGACCGCTACGCGGCCCGCCGCGCGGTCTACGGCTTCCTGGGCGGCGTGGGCGGACTGGTGTTCCTGATGAAGGGCAACTTCATCCTGGCCCTGGTCCTGTTCGCCTTCGGCGCGTTCTGGACGGAGGTCGGCATCTGGTCGGCGATCCGCATCCGCAAGGACGTCATCGAGCGCACCCTGCCGGACTTCCTCGACGTGCTCGCCGTCGTGGTGAGCGCGGGCCTCGGCTTCCGCCAGGCCCTGGACCGGGTGGCCTCGAAGTACGAGGGCCCCTGGGCGGACGAACTGCGCATCACGCTGCGCCAGATGGACCTCGGCATGAGCCGCCGCCAGGCCTTCACGGAGCTGCGCCGCCGCAACGACTCCGAACAGGTCGCGATGTTCGTGACGGCGCTGCAGCAGGGCGAGGAACTGGGCGCCCCCATCGTGGACACCCTCGTGGCCCTGGCGAAGGACATGCGCCGCACGGACGCGCAGAACGCCCGCCGCAAGGCGGCCCGAGCGGTCCCCAAGGCCACCATGATGATCACCACCTTCATGGTCCCGGCCACGATGATCCTCCTCGGCGCCGGACTGATCCTCGGCTCCGGCACCGACTTCGGCTCACTCACGGGCAAGTAGGGACGGGGCGACGAGGACGATGGCGACGACAGAGGAACGCGCGGGCCGCCAGGAACGCACACGGCTGCTACGACGACGCCCGAAGCCCCCGGAGATCACCACCCCACCGGCGGCCACGGTCCTGCCGCCCCACACCCACCTGCCTGCCCTGCCCGCGCAACCGCACACCCGGAGCCCCGAAGTCGCCGATGACGGTCGACCCCCACAGGGGCCGCTCGCACTCGACGACGAAAGTGGTGCGGGTGGTGCGGGTGGCCCGAGCCTGGACGAAGGCCGGGTGCCCACCCAAGCACCCGCACCGGACCCCGCACCCGGCGACATCGCCCTCCCCCTCCAGGTCAACGCCCTCCAGGCCATGTGCCGCCAGGTGTTCGGCTTCCGCCTCGCCATGATCGCGCTGGCGGCCCCCGCCGCCCTCCTCCACGCGGCGCCGGGCCTGGCCACCCGCGTGGTGGGCGCGGCGGTCGTGGTCACCTTCATGGGCTCCTACGTCCTCTTCAGGGACTGGGAGCGCTTCGGGCCCCTGCTCCTGCGGCACCCCACGCTCCTCGCCGTGGACATGCTCCTCGGCTCGCTGCTCCTGATCTCCGCGGGCCCGGACACCCCCCTCGCCTACGTCAGCGTCTGCACCCCGCTCCTGGCCGGCATCGTCTACGGCTGGCGAGGCGCCGCGGTCTTCGCCTCGCTCCAGTCCCTGATCCTCTTCTTCGTGCACGCGGCGGCGCGGGACCTGCACTCCGGCCGCCCCGCGGAGACCCTGCTCCTGCCCGGCCTGTGCGTGATCGCAGGCGCGGTCGGCTCGGCCCTGCGCAACCTCATGTTCCGCTTCGGCGCCGCAACGCAGGCCCTGACCACCATGCAGGCCCGCCTGGCGGTGACCGAGGCAGTCAGCGCCGAACGGGCCCGTCTGGCCAGGGAGATGCACGACTCCGTGGCGAAGACCCTCCATGGCGTGGCCCTGGCCGCGGACGGCCTGGCAGCCTCGGCGGGCAGCCCCCACCTGGACCCGAAGCTGGTCAAGCAACAAGCCGAACTGGTCGCCCGCTCGGCCCGCCGAGCCGCCGCCGAATCCCGCGAGCTGCTGGCGGACCTGCGCCGCGAATCCGACCCGGACCACGCGACCGACGTCCTCGTCGAACTGGCCGCCCGCACCCGCGACTTCACCACCCGCACGGGCGTCCCCGCCGCCTACCGCTCCACCGGCGACGAGGCTGTCCCGCCCATGCCACCGGCCGTGGCCCGCCAACTCCTCACCATCGCCTCGGAGGCCATGGAGAACGCCCACCGCCACGCGGCCCCGACCCGGGTGGAGGTACACGCGGGTGTCCACGGCGGCCTCCTCCGCATCAGCGTCCACGACGACGGCCCCGGTCTGCCCTCCGGCACCACCCTCGAACAACTGCGCAGGGAAGGTCACTTCGGCCTGGTCGGCATGGTCGAGCGCGCGGCATCGGTGGGCGCCCGCATCCGCATCGGCCGCGGCGCCCACACCAAGGGCACGGAGGTCTGCCTGGAACTGCCCCTGGCGGCCGTGACGACATGAACGTCCCCCACGACACGAGAGGAGGCTGCCCCATGCCGGATCCCGCGACTCCCCGCACCGGTCCCCAGCAGCCGCCACCGCAGAACCCGTTCGAGGCCGTCCCCTCGCCCGCCCCGCTGAAGGTCGTGGTGGCGGACGACAACCCGGTCGTCCGGGCAGGCCTCACCGCCCTCCTCTCCGGCCGTGCGGACATCACCGTGGTGGCGGAAGGGGCGGACGGCCGCCAGGCCTACGAAGCGGCACTCCAACACCACCCGGACGTCGTCCTCCTGGACGTCCGTATGCCCGGCGTGGACGGCATCTCGGCGCTCCCGTACCTCGTACAGATCGCCCCGGTCGTGATGCTTACGTACAGCAGGGAGTCGGAGATCGTCCAGGAGGCCCTGCGCAGGGGCGCAGGCGGCTATCTGGTCCACGGCGAGTTCACCGCGGACCAACTGGTCGCGGCGGTATGGGACATCAAGGAGGGCAGGGCCCACTTCACTTCGACGGCGGCCGGGGCGCTGCTGGCGCAACTGCGTCAGAGTCAGGGAGGCCCTCCGCTCCCAGAGGGCCTGGGTAGTGCAACTGCATACGAAAATGAGCACCGCGCACATCCGGGTGCGACTACTGAACACCCCGCTTCATCAGCGGATTTCGAAGCGCCCCCGCCCCCGACCTCCACTACTTCTTCAAAAAACCTTTCGCAGGTGCAACCGAGTGTGGGACAGTCGTCGTCTGGATGGTCGGGTGGCCGTCCGGTGGCTGCTCCCGACAGGGCAAGGTTCCAACTGAGCACGAGGGAGGCGGAGATCATGGACCTCATCGCGTCCGGGATGAACAACCAGCAGATCGCCGCCACCTGCTTCATCAGCGAGAAGACGGTAAAGAACCACATCAACCGCATCTTCGCGAAACTCCACAGCACCAGCCGCGCGGAAGCGGCCGCCAAATGGCTCGGCACGGCGCCCGGTTCGGGCCGAGGGGTGGGGTGAGCCGAGATGAGGGCAGGGGGGAACGGGCGGTACCGAGCTCGCAGCCGGGCCTCGCTCTGGGCCCATGATTGGGCCCTGGGACCCTTCGGCGGGAGGGGTGTTGCACCGTACGGTTCTCGTGCCGAGAGCGGCACGGAGATCCGACCCGGAGGGGAACACCATGAGCAACTGGATCAACACCACTGTCGCGTACCTGCAGACCCGCGCCGCCCGCAACGACAAGGGACAGACGGCGGTGGAGTATCTGGGGATCATCGCGGTGGTGGTGGCGATCGTGTTGGCGATCACTGGTACGGACATCGGTCAGACGATCTTCAACGCGATCACGGACCAGATCACCCGAGTCACCGGCGGCTGATGCGACGCCACAGGTACGACGACGCAGGGCAGGCCTTCCCCATCTACATCACGGTGGTGGCGGGCCTGCTCTTTCTCGCGTTCGCGTACCTTGCGGTCGGCCAGGCCGCGGCGACACGGAACGGCGCCCAGACAGCAGCCGACGCAGCTGCCCTTGCGGCGGCCCAGGACACCCGGGACAAGCTCGCAGGACAGTGGTTGGACGTCGTACGCGACCCCACGAAGTGGCAGGACATCCTCGACGGCAACGCGGCGCAACTCAACGGGTGCTGGCGTGCGAACCAGCTCGCTGAGCAGAACGACTCACATGTTCTCGACGGTCGTTGCTCCCCGCAACCGTTGGACCTGAGCTACACGGTCGAAGTCGAGACGAACAAGACCGTCGGGGACTCCATCGTCCCCGGTACGGAGAGCCGGTATGCGACGGCGTCAGCCAAGGCTGTGATCGAGCCGCTCTGTCAGCTCCCCGATGGCGATGCTCAAGGCAACCCGCTGCCGAAGCTCACCTGCAAGGACAACAGGATCTGGGACCACCTGAACCCGGATGACCCCGCCGGCCTGCCGGGTCCCGAGGACCTCTTCGATGTCCATCTGGCCGACTGACAAGCGAACGACGAGTGATGAAGGAAGCGGAGTCATGAGCATTCGGTTCACTGCGAAGGCCCGTAGGGGGATGGTCGCGTTGACCGTTGCGGCCGGTTTGGCCATCGGAGTGGCCGGTTGCGGCAGCGGTGGTGGTGGCGAAGACAAGAAGCCGGACACGTCGGCGTCCGCCACCAGGAGCAGTGGATCAAACGCGAGTGCTCAGGAGGGGCAGTCGGACGAGCCCCTGGCCGAATTGAAGGGCCCGAACGGCCTACAACTTCAGATCACCTCCGCCAAGCGGGACTCGGGCGGATTCGTCACGGTCAGCGGAGTGCTGAAGAACGACAGCGGCAAGACGCTCACCCTTCCCGCGCAGCTGAGCGGCAACGAGACCGAGATCATCAGGAACGGCCGATCGCTCGGCGGGGCCACGTTGGTGGACTCCAAGGGGAAAAAGCGCTACTACGTCCTGCGTGACACGGATGGCCGCCCGCTGACGACCACTGGCATCACCTCCATCAAGTCGGGCGAAACCGTGCCGGTGTTCATGCAGTTCCCCGCACCGCCCACGGACACGACCCAAGTTTCCTTCCAGCTGCCCATGTTCGCTCCCGCTGACATCGCGATCTCTGGGTGAGGCCGGCCATGACCGTCACCCGCACCCCAGCACGAGCGGGCGCACCCCGCCTCGCTCTCGCCGTCACCGCCGCCTCCCTCATGGTCGCCACCAACCTCTTCGGCGCCGTAACAGCCCATGCCGACGACACCCCGAGCGTCCCGCCCGGCACCGAACCAACGGCCTCGGCCCCCGTCAAAGTCGACCCCAACGACCCCGACCTCAAGCTCCCCGAGGGCGCCACGCTCGCCGCCCCCAAAGTCCTGGACATCAAATCCGTCGTAGAGGACCAGGGCGGCGAGGAACGCCGTGAAGACACCAATAGCGACGTGACGTTCGCCCTCCAGGCCGAGGTCCTGTTCAGCAAGGACAGCGCGAAACTGAGCGACGAGTCGAAGTCCCGTATCGCGGCGATCGCCGACGAGATCAAGAAGCAGAACGCGACAAAGGTCCGCGTCTTCGGCTTCACGGACAACCTGGGCTCGGCGGCCCACGGCGACGTCCTCTCCCGGCAACGCGCCAACGCCGTACAGGACGTCCTGGACCAGGAGCTGCACGACCCGAACATCACCTTCGAGGTACGCGGCTACGGCGAGCAGTACCCGATCGCCGACAACTCCACGGAGGCCGGACGGAGGAAGAACCGGCGGGTAGAGGTCACGTTCCCGCGGAGTGAGAGCGGCAGCTGACGCAGACCGCGTGACAAACGGGAACGAACCGGGGCCCGCGCCGCCCCGACGGCGCATCCGCGTCGGGCGAGCTGCCGTGAGAGGGGCAAGGGCGTCTCGACGGTGGACGTATACGCGACGTATACTCGCGGTATGTCCGATGTCATGATCCGCGTACCTGCAGAAGTCCGGGACCAGCTCGCCGCAGTGGCGGAGGCGAGGGGCACCAGTCTCCGTGCCCTCATGCAGGAGATAGCTGCTCAGACGCTGACTCCCGAGCAGATCAAGGAGCGGGCCGACCGCACCCGTGCTCTGCTCGCCGAGCGGTTCGGGCATTACGTGACAGACGAGGAGTCCGCGGAGATGCGACGCAAGATGCGTGAAGCCACCGCCGCTCACCGGGCTGCCCTGGCGGAGGCGGAGTCGTCCCGGTGAACTTCACCGAACACTATGTGCTCGACAGTGCCACGCTGCAGGCAATGGGCGGGAACAAGCAGGTCTCCGGTCTCATCCATGCTGCGGCGGCCAGCGATGACGTGTATCTGTGGGTGCCGGTCCTGTGTCTGTTGGAGGCTGAGCGCGAGCGCGCGGGGATCGTCGCCCACGCCGGTGTGCTGCTGGACGTGCTCCGCGTCATCGATGACGACTACGCAATGGCTGTGACCGTGGCCGAGCTGTGCCGCGACGGCGTGCGCTTCGGTGTTGCGGCAGCCGTACATTCCGCGCGGCCGAACCCGATGCTCCCTGACGGGGCGGTGGTGGCGACCGTCACGCCGGAGGCCTATTCCGGGCTCGGAGTCGGCGTCATGGACCTGAACCGATGACGAGCCGCTGGACTGTTGTGCTGCCGTCAGGAGGCCCCGGCGGCAGCACCCTCATAGTGGAACCACGCATCGAGCCGGCCGCGTCGTCTGATCGTGACGACTTCCCGAACTCTGCTGCGGCCGGCCGCCCTCGACGACCTGGACCGGATCACCGACCTGCACACGCAGGCGCGCACCGCGTACTACCGGGCGGGCGGATTCTCGGATGCGGATCTCACCTCTCCCGAGGCGCGTTCCCGTCGCCGGGAGATGTGGATGCGTGCCCTCCAGGGCGACACCACGACGGTGCTGTGTGCCGTGCGAGGAGGCGACGAAACCGTAGGCATCCTGGCGATGGGACCGCCGCTGGACCCTGACGTGGACGCCGCGGCTGCCGGTCAGCTCTACCAGATCCATGTCCACCCCGGGAGTTGGGGACGCGGGATTGGCAGCCTGCTGCACGGGGCCTTCGTGCAGCAGCTTCGCGATGCGTCCCTTACGACCGGGGTGCTCGAAGCGTGGGAGCGCAACAACCGGGCCCAGGCGTTCTACGCCCGGCACGGATGGAAGCCCGACGGGCACCATCGGCCCGGTCCGGCTGCCGCGAACTATGTGCGCATGCGCCTTGAGTTGAGTCCCTCGGCTTGAGCATCTGAGCTGAGGCCTCTGATGCCGGGGGAGGAGGGGCTACGGCACGTGGTCGACTTTGCCTGCCGTGATCTCCAGGCCCTGCCGTCGCGCTATCCCTGGCAGGCAGGTTCATGGAGGCGAATGATGTGCACTCCTCGGATCGCCACCCACACCATTAATCCCCCAGAAACAAGTGCCAGTTAATCGTTGTAGTCATCGACTGGCCAAACTGACATGATGTTCGCGTCAGCAACGTACTTGCTTTGGGGGAGCGGGGGCTTGCGTGACCGTACTCATGATGGCCGCGGCCATGTACGGGGTCGTCCAGCTGTTCGTGCTGTCGTATCCAACGCGCTCGGTGCGCCTCGCCACGGTGCTGCTGGCGCTCATCGTGGGTGTCTACGTCTGCGGAACGGCCGTGGCCCTGCTGGAACTGGCATACACCAGGGTGATCGCTGACCGGACCGGCCAGTCTCTGATCGAGGTCGTGAATACGACGTCCTACACCACGGCTCCCTGGGTGGAGGAACTGGTAAAGGTCTTGCCGCTGTTGCTCGTGGGGCTGCATGCCAAGGTGCGGCGCCAGTGGGGCCTGGCGGACTTCACCGTGCTGGGAGCCGGGCTGGGCGCTGGATTCGGTCTGCTGGAGTCGCTGCTGCGTTACTCCCTGGACGCGGATCGGGCGTTTGCACGCCATGGCGGCTGGATCGTCCCGGACAGCCTCACCCCGCCGTACATCCCCGGCCCGAGCCAGGTGCTCACCTCTTGGCTGCCCTCTCCGGCGGCCTCACTGGACCTGGGACAGACCGGTGACATCGCCGTCCCCACTTTCAACCATCTGGCCTGGACAGCCCTGGCGGGACTGGGAGTTGGCCTTCTGTGGAGGTTGAAAAGTTGGGTGAAGCCATTGGCGGTGGTTCCGCTCGCGGCGTCCGTGGCGCATCACACCCTGAACAACTATGTCGTCCAGCATCCGACCGACAGACAGGCCAAGCAGTGGCTGGAACACCTGGACGGCGAGCTGTGGCTCGCTCCTCTGGCGGCACTGCTCCTGGCGATGGCCGCCGACTGGGTCTGCCTGCGTCGGGGAAAGCGGGGAATATCTGGCCTGTTGCTGTCGGCGGAGCGGGCGGACAGCGACACCGCTGCCGTGCTGATCCGCTACGCAAGCCGGCGCATCCCGTGGACCCTCCTGATCGCGCTGCGCTTCGTACGCTTGCGGCGTGCCCTGTGCTACGCAGCGGCCGGCACCCCGCCTCCTGCCCTCGAGCCGTTACGCCGAGGCGTGGCCGACATCGCGACACGGATCGACGCCACCGACCATGAACGGGCTTGGCGCACTGCCGACATACGCGCTCGCGTGAGAGCGGCCAGAGCCGCAGCGGGCGACGGCCGCAGACGGCTCGTAGCCCTGATCCCGGTTGTCCTGCTGCTCCCGTCTGTCCTCTTCCTCTGCGTCGGCTCGTTCAAGTCGACGGCCGGGCTCCAGGATTACTTCACCACCGGCGCTGGCCCCAAGATCCTGCTGGGTTTCGCGATGGCCGCCCTGGTGTGGATCGCCTGGCAGTTGGCCATCCTGCTGCGCACCTGGCGGCAGGCAGCAGATCACCCGCTGGGAGAGCAACTTGCCACTCATCGTCTGCGATTCGCTTCAGCGCTGGCCTCTGCGACGATCGGAACGCTCCTGGTCTGGCGCAGCGCCGGTCCGGCCGGCCCCGACGGGCGGGTCATTCCCCCGGCCCACCTCCTCGACGCCCTGAACCACTTCCTCGTCTACCTGGGCTTCGCCCTACTTCTTCTCTCCCTGCTCGCCCTCTTTCCGCCGGGAGCCGGGTTGGCGCTTGCCGGTGTCTCCGCGTGGGGCGAAGGCGCGGTGGGGGCTGCGCTGGCTGCGCGGCTCGGCGCGACGGGCATCGCCCTGATGGCTGCTGGGGCAGTCGGCGGAGGGACTAGTGGCGCAGGCGGCGGGACCGGGCAATCTCCGGGTACCTCTCCTGCGAAGCAGGCTCCGGCTGCTTCCGGCGACGCGATCGGAGGACAGCGGACGGCATCCGGTATCGCAAAATGGGCGCGCGAGCAGGGGTGGACGGAGACACAGACAGAGAACGGCCCGCCGAAGTTCGTCGATGAGAACGGGATAGTCCGCGTGACGCTGAAGCAGGGGAGTAGCCGTGCTCCGGGCAGCGACATGCCGCATGTGGAAATCAGGAATGCCCAAGGGGAGAGAATTGATCCGAACGGGAATCTCGTCACAAGGAAGAGTCCGGGTAACCACACGCCGATCACTTGGGATCTGCCATGAACGCTGAAAAGGTCGACTATGCGCAGCTGGATGGATTTGCGAATGTCTACCTGGAGGACAGTTTCGTCTTGGAGGTCAAAGCTACCCCGGGACTTCTGGTTCTTGAGGTGGAACTGGTTCTCGCTCCCCAGCACCCCGCGTACCACCCGCCTGCCCCCGGTGAGCAGCACTGTTACGCGCGGGCGACGATCGAATTCCCGAACGTGCGGAACCTGATGTGGGCCGACCAGGGGACGCCTCCGGCCGTTGACGCCTCCGGGGCCAAGGACTTCGGTGGTATCGATGCGCTCTTCTGGAATGGTTCGGTTTTCCATGTGGAGGGAGACTGGGGAGCGATTGACGTGGCGTCGGCTCCACCTGTCGTCAGGACTTGGCCGTAGGCGCCGCGCTGCTCGGGCCGGGCTGCTTCGTCCTTGCACGGCGGAGCCGATTCAGCCGGACGTTCGCGTCACGTCACCACGGCACCACCCCCGCGTCCTCGAAGAACCCGCCCGTCGGGCCGTCGTCCGGCAGGGTCGCCAGGTGGATGGCGATGGCCGCGCCCTGTTCCGGGGTGCGTACGCCGCGGAAGCCGTTGAGGTCGGTCGCGCAGTAGCCGGGGCAGGCGGCGTTGATCAGGATGTTCGTGTCGTGCAGCTCCCTGGCGTACTGGACGGTGACGGCGTTGAGGAAGGTCTTCGAGGGCGAGTAGGCAACCGCGATCGGGCCCGGTTCGCTGCCGGGAGTGGTCTGCCGGGTGAGGGAGCCGACGCTGCTGGACATGTTCACGATCCGCGGCGAAGCCGACCGGCGCAGCAGCGGCAGCATCGCGTTGGTGACGCGGATGACGCCGATCACGTTGGTCTCCACGGCCGCCCGCACCGTGTCGAGGTCGACCGTGGTGGGCGTCTGCGGCATGCCGCCCGTGATCCCGGCGTTGTTGACGAGCACGTCGAGGCCTCCGGCGCGGTCCTCCAGCAGCTCGGCGGCCGCGGTCACGCTCGCGTCGTCGGTCACGTCGAGCGGTACGCCGAACGCGTCCACGCCGCCCGCATGCAGCTTCGCCACGGCGGCCTCGCACCGCTCCTCGTTCCGGGCGGCGACCCCGACCCTCCAGCCGAGGGCACCCAGCCCGGCCGCGATCTCGTAGCCGATTCCCTTGTTCGCGCCGGTCACCAGCGCGATCGTCTGTTCGCTCATACGGTCGATCCTGTCCCGGCCCGGCGGGAGCAGGCCAACACCAATCGGGTGGGGACCGATACCGCACGGGTATCGGTCCCGGTCCCGGCCGGTAAAATGGCGGCGTGGAGACGCGTGAACTGCGGTACTTCGTCGCCGTCGCCGAGGAGCTGCACTTCGGCAGGGCCGCACGGCGGCTGGGGATCGCACAGCCCCCGCTGTCGCGGACGATCCGCCAACTCGAACGGCGCCTCGGGGCGGTCCTGCTGGAACGCACCAGCCGCACGGTCACCCTGACCGAGGCCGGGGCGGTGCTCCTGCGGGAGGCCCGCGCGGCACTGGACGCGGTCGAGGCCGCCGAGCGTCGCACCCGCCGCGCCGCCCTCGCCGTCGGCGGCCAGGCCGGAGTGGTCCTCGCCTCGAAGGCCGGCGCGTCCAGCGAACTGCTGGCGAAGCTGCTCGACACGTATGCCGCCGAGCCCGATGCAGCCCCCGTCGAGGTGCTCCTGTGCGGAATCGGCGAGCAGGAACGACTGCTGCGCGACGGCCGCGCGGACGTGGCCCTGCTGCACCTGCCGTTCGACGCGACGGCAGGGCTCGACACCGAAGAGCTCTGCACGGAACGACAGGTCGCGCTTCTGCCGGCCGGGCATCCCCTCGCCGCCCGGCCCCATGTGCAGATGGCCGACGTCAGAGAGCTGCCCGATCTGCCGATGCCGCGCTGGCCCGGCCGGGACGGCAAGTACCCCGACGGCCCGGGACCGCAGGCCCGGGACCATGCGCAGTTGTACCAGCTGATCGCGCTCGGCCGTGCCTGCTGGATCGCGCCGGAGTCGAGCCGGGGCCAGCTGCGCGACGACGTCGTCGCCGTGCCGGTTCTGGACGCGCCGAAGGTCACGACGGTCATCGCCTGGCCACCGCACAGCCGCTCCCGAGCCGTCGCGGGCCTGGTCCGCACGGCGACACGGCTCTAGCAGAACCGCCGGGGAAGCTCAGACCCTCTCAACCGCCGACCTGCACCTCCACCCGGGCCCCCACCCTGACCCCCCACCCCTGCATCGCCCCGGCCTCCGCCTCCAGCACATGCCGCGAACGGGGCCGGGGCAGCCCCAGCCGCCAGGGCTTCATGGTGACCACGGCGACGACGGTCAGGTCGCGGTCGAGGTAGGCGACGTCGATGGGCATCCGCATCCGGAACGTGTGCACGCTGTTGGCGGGGGAGAGCAGCATCGCCCCGTCGACCGAGTCCCGCCCCAACAGCCCTTTCGTACGGGCGCGGTAGGAGGTGGCGATCTCCAGCGGAACGGCCACGGCGCCCGTCCCGCCACCCCCCGTACGCACGATCAGCTTCCCTGGCCCGTCCGCCCATTGCCGCCCCACTCCGAGGCCCCCTCACCGCCGCCGTCCGCTGCCTGGAACCGAAGGTATCCGCTCCCCACCGCCGTGGGCCCCGATGGGCCCACGGGCCCGTGCCACCCGGCCCGCGCCGGGCATAGGGTCCCGCCGTGCGCACTCTCCTCACCCTCGTGGCGGCCCTGTGGGGCGCGGGAGCGGGCCTGCTCCTGCCCCGCGCCGCCCACCGCCTCTCGGTCGACCCGGACCAGCCGTGGAGCGACCGCTGCCCCGCAGGCCACCGGATCACGGGCGCCTTCTCCGGCTGGCTGGGCAGGGCGGCCTGCCGACGAACCGAAGGGGCAGAGGGGACAGGGCCGTGCGGTCCCTACGGCCCGAGCACGCCGGCCGTCGCCACGACAACCGCCCTCGCCTGTACGGCCCTTGCCGCCGCGGCCGGGCCCCACCCCGGGACGGCGGTCTGGGTGCTCCTCACCCCCGTGGCGGTCCTGCTGACCCTCGTCGACCACCGGGTCCACCGCCTCCCCGACGTCCTGACGCTGCCGCTGGCCGCCACGACCGCCGCGCTCCTGGGTGTCGCTGCCGCCCTCCCCTCCGCCACGGGATCCTGGCCCACGGCCCTCCTCGGCGGCCTGACCCTGGGCGCCGCCTACCTCGTCCTCTTCCTCGTCCACCCGTCCGGCATGGGCTTCGGCGATGTGAAACTCGCCCTCGCCCTGGGCACGGCCCTCGGCTGGTACGGCTGGCAGATCCTGCTGACGGGGGCATTCGCGGGCCTTCTGTACGGCTCGCTGTACGGCTTCGGGATGGTTCTCGCACGCCGCGCGGGCCGCAAGTCGGCCATTCCGTTCGGCCCGTTCATGATCGGCGGGGCGTTCACGGGGCTGCTGCTGGGCGCCGTCGCGGCGGCCTGACGGCGCGCACTCCGCATACCGAAAGGCTGCGGTGCATAAAGGAGTTGTCCCGTTCGCTCCCGTCCGGATAGGAAGAACACATGACTGGACTCGGTGCCGTGTTCCGCCCCCAACTGCCTCCCGAGCGACTCAGGGACGTCGCCCGCCTCGCGGACGAGAGCGGCCTCGAAGAGCTCTGGCTCTGGGAGGACTGTTTCCGGGAGGGCGGGATCTCCACGGCCGCTGCCGCCCTCGCCTGGACCGAGCGGCTGCGGGTGGGCGTCGGGCTGCTGCCGGTGCCGCTGCGCAACGTCGCGATCACCGCCATGGAGACCGCCGCGCTGCACCGGATGTTCCCGGGACGCCCGGTCGTCGCGGTGGGGCACGGGGTGCAGGACTGGATGGGGCAGGTAGGGGCGCGGGTCGAGTCGCCCGTCACACTGCTCCGTGAGCACCTGGTCGCACTGCGGGCCCTCCTCGGCGGGGAGCGGGTGACGACCGAGGGGCGCTACGTCCGGCTCGACGACGTCGCGCTCGACTGGCCGCCCGCCGGTCCCGTGCCCGTGCTGGCCGGCGCCACGGGGCCGCGTTCGCTGCGGCTGTCCGGGGAGGCGGCGGACGGCACGGTCCTCACCGCGTCGACCACGGCCGACGGAGTACGGCGGGCCCGCCGGCTCATCGACGAGGGCCGCGAGTCCGCCGGTCGCACCGACCCGCACCAGGTGGTCGTGTACCTCCTCACCGCCACCGGCCCCGACGCCGCCGCCCGACTCCGGGCCGAACTCGCCGACGAGGGGCTGGAGTCCGTGCCCGACCTGGGGGTGGCCGGAGACGCCGGTGCCGTCGCCAAGGCCGTGCAGCGGCTCGCGGACGCAGGCGCCGACAGGGTGATCCTGCAGCCGACGGGCGACGAACCCGACCCCGAGGGCTTCGTACGGTTCGCGGCACAACAGGTCAGGCCGCTGGTCCCGTGACCGCAGGGTTCGCAAAGTCCGCGACGGTTCGGCAGCGCCCCTACAGGGGCGCGGGGAACTGCGCGACCAGCCACGACGGAGCCACAGATGCCCCCTCACCGCACATCACTCATGCCCCGTAAGGGAAACCGGCGCTTCGAGGACCTCGTAGCCGAAGGCACCGCCGTCCCCACCGACGGCTGGGATTTCTCGTGGTTCGCAGGGCGGGCCACGGAAGCGCGGCCCTCCTGGGGCTACGCCGTCTCCCTGGCAGACCGCCTCGCCAAAGCCACCGCCACGCTCGACATCCAGACCGGCGGAGGCGAGGTCCTGCACTTCGCCCTCGGCCGGGCCACGAAGCCACCGGTGCTCACCGCCGCGACCGAGGGCTGGCCGCCGAACGCCGCCAAGGCCACCGCCCTGCTCCGCCCCCACGGCACCGTGGTCGTCTCCGTGCCCGAGGACGCCCCGCTGCCCTTCGCGGACGGCGCCTTCGACCTCGTCAGCAGCCGGCACCCGGTGACCCCGCACTGGACGGAGATCGCCCGTGTCCTGGAGCCCGGTGGCAGCTACTTCGCCCAGCACGTCGGCCCGAACAGCGTCTTCGAACTCGTCGAGTACTTCCTCGGCCCCCAGCCCGAGGAGTCCCGCAGCACCCGCCACCCCGACCACGAACGCGCAGGCGCCGAAGCCGCGGGCCTGGAGATCGTCGACCTGCGCGCCGAACGGCTCCGCGTCGAGTTCCACGACATCGCAGCCGTCGTCCACTTCCTCCGCAAGGTGATCTGGATGGTCCCGGACTTCACGGTCGAGGCGTACGAGGACCGGCTCCGCGCCCTGCACGAACGGATCGAGTCCGAGGGCCCGTTCGTCGCGCACAGCACCCGCCATCTGGTCGAGGCCCGCAAGCCGCACCGCCGATGAGCCCTACGCGTGCGCTCCCGCCGTCACCTCCCCGATCACCAACTCCGCCTGCGCCTCCAGTACTTCGCCCACCCGCTCCACCTGCTCGCCCAGCTCCCGCTCCTGCCGGTCCGTCAGCCGTCCGAGTGGCTCCACCGTGACGGTCGTACGACGTCCCCGGCGCCGCTGGTGCCACACGCCCGCCACCACGCCGTCCACCAGCAGCACCGGATAGTTGCCCGCCTGGCCGCCCGCCAGCGCCCGTTCGTAGGCGGCCCCCGGGAACAGCAGTTCCCGCGGCTGCGCGGCGATGCCGTACGCGTCGAAGTACGGCAGCAGCCGGACCCCGGGCAGCCGCCCCTCCGGGAACTCCGTGTCGCCCGCCACGACCCAACAGCCCCCCGCCCCCTCGAAGACGACCTCCTCGATCTCCCCCGCCGCGGCGAGCGTGCCGAACAGCGCTGCGGCCCAACCACCGGGCGCCGCCAGCCACTTGGCGAAGTTCTGCGGGGTCGCCGGGCCGTACGCACGCAGATAACGGCGCACCAGCTCGCGCACCGCCTCGTCCGGCGGCAGCGGGGTGAAGTGCGGCGGGCGGGTGTACGTCACCTTGCGGCCGCGGTTCGGGCCGAAGCACAGGGCGCCGGACTGACCGGCCCGGTGCAGCACCTGCCGCCAGCGCGGCCACAGGTCCTGGAACGCCGGCATCACCCGGTCGCCGGCCCAGGAACCGGTGCGCGCGACGACCTCCTCGCTCAGTTCGTCGATGGTCAGGGCGACCCCTTCCAGGGCGTCCCCGATCGCCGCCACGATCTGCCGTGCCTGCTCCTCGGTGACCCGTACGCCCGGTGCGAACGGACTGGCGGTGGACGGAACGGCAGGCAGGGCCGAGCACCACAGGGGCAGTTCGCGCGCGGGCAGCAGATGTACGGTCCCGCGCGGGCCGTGCGTCTTCACCAGCGTCCGCTCGTCCCACAGTGCGGCACGCACCGCTGACCGGGTCGTCCTGGCCGTCCGCACCCCCACCGACACCTCGGCCGCCGACAGCACCTGCGCATGCGCGGCGAGCATCGCGTCGACCACATCGGCGACCGTCGTGCCCGGCTCGGCAGGGTTGGCCAGGAACTGCCGTTCCAGTCGGCGCGCGCTCGCCTCGTTCCAGCTGATCCTCAGGCTCATGGGACGACCGTAGGACCCAAGCAGGACAGTTTCTGTCCTAGCTGGACGTTCCGTGCGCGAACGCGGGCGGTTTCCACATCGTTATCCCCCCGAGTCGATTCCAGTCCCATGCGTCACGTAAGTTCAGACCAAGGTAATTCGCGTGAGCAAAGCTGCGCGGCGGCACCGCGCCGTGGAGGGGGCTGCGCGGTGCCGTATCCCCGTCAAATCGGCGTTCGTGGGCCGGTTCACCCGGCTGGGGGATGCGGGGACAACTCGCCGAACAAGCCCCAAGACGCGGCAAACCCTCCAGATCACTGCGCTTCCCGCACGTTTCCCCTGGAAATCCGCTGCGATCCGGCCATGAGCCCGCCATGAAACTGCCCCTCCATGGCCATCGGCGCGTCGCCGTTCGAATTCGGAGAGTAGTTGTGGCACGCCGATGCACCCAGCAGCACTTACGAAGGGTTATGGTGGAAACCCCCCCTCGGGCCGGTCCGTCTCCCCCCCACGGACCGGCCCGTTTTCTGTGCGCCCCACCACCCCTTGAGGGAGCCGTGGTGGAGCCGGGGGTAGGCTTCGCCTCCGGGGACCGCCATACGGACAGGATCGCCCTCCACACTCCTGGGCCGCGCCTGTCCGATCCGTACGGAGGGGCTGACAATCACGTGAACCTGCGCGACAAGCTGCGCGGCCTGCTGGTCAGGCTGTACGCACGCCGGGTGGAAGGCCACCTGGACCACGCTCAGGTGCCGGGGCACATCGGCGTCATCATGGACGGCAACCGACGCTGGGCGAAGGCCGCGGGCTCCTCCACCGAGCACGGACACCGGGCCGGTGCCGAGAAGATCGAGGAGTTCCTCGGCTGGTGCAGCGAGACGGACGTCGAGGTCGTCACCCTCTGGCTGCTGTCGACGGACAACTTCGACCGGCCCCAGGAAGAGCTCGTCCCGCTCCTCGGCATCATCGAGGACGTCGTGAAGACCCTCGCCGCCGACGGCCGCTGGCGGGTGCACCACGTCGGCACGCCGGACCTGCTCCCGGCGCAGATGCAGACCACCCTGAAGGAGGCCGAGGAGGCCACCGCCGGCATCGACGGGATACTGGTCAACGTCGCCATCGGATACGGCGGCCGCCAGGAGATCGCCGACGCGGTGCGCTCGATGCTCCTCGACGCCCACGAAAAGGGCACCTCGATGGAGGACCTCGCCGAGGCCGTCGACGTCGACATGATCGGCCGCCACCTGTACACCGGCGCCCAGCCCGACCCCGACCTGGTGATCCGTACCAGCGGTGAGCAGAGGTTGTCCGGATTCATGCTCTGGCAGACCGCGCACTCCGAGTACTACTTCTGCGAGGTCTTCTGGCCGGCCTTCCGCAAGGTCGACTTCCTGCGCGCCCTGCGTGACTACGCGGCGCGACATCGGCGTTACGGCGGCTGACACGCTGTACCCCCTGAAGCGGGCGCGAGTACCCCGATTTGGGGCACATGTAACGAGGAGTTCACCAGGGCGCCGTCATATGCGTCGGCATGGTGACGCATGTTCGAGGGCATAAGCCAGTCAGGTCGATGCCCGAACCACGGGTGTCGGATCTCAGCGGGCGGCACGGGGCCGTCCGCCCGGGAGGCCCTTTGCACCAGCCCGACCGTGCGGTTCCAGCACGGAAGAACAGGCGGAGGGCCGGTTTTCGGCCCGTGCATCGCGGCCGTCGACCGGCCCAGCTCCACTCCGTCGCTCCCCGACCTCATCCGAGGGGGTACGTCCTTCCGTGGTGACCAGCACAAAGCGCCACAAGCCAGACCGGCGCACCTATGTTCTCGACACCAGCGTCCTGCTGGCCGACCCGAACGCCCTGAGCCGCTTCGACGAGCACGAGGTAGTGCTCCCCATCGTCGTGGTCACGGAGCTGGAGGCCAAGCGGCACCATCCCGAGCTCGGCTACTTCGCCCGGCAGGCCCTCAGGCTGCTCGACGAGTTCCGGGTCCGGCACGGCCGCCTCGATGCCCCCATCCCGATCGGGGATCTCGGCGGCACCGTACGTGTCGAGCTCAATCACTCGGACCCCAGCGTGCTGCCGACCGGCTACCGCCTGGGGGACAACGACTCCCGCATCCTCGCGGTCGCCCGCAATCTGCAGGCGGAGGGGTTCGACGTCACCGTCGTGTCGAAGGACCTGCCGCTCAGGATCAAGGCCTCGTCCGTCGGTCTCCTCGCCGAGGAGTACCGCGCCGAACTCGCCATCACGGACTCCTCCGGCTGGACCGGAATGTCCGAACTGACCCTGCCCGGCGAGCAGGTGGACCTCCTCTTCGAGGAAGGGCACGTGTATGTGCCCGAAGCGTCCGAGCTGCCCGTGCACACAGGTCTGACCATCCAGTCGGAGCGCGGCAAGGCGCTCGGCCGGGTCACCGCCGAGGGCAACATCCGCCTGGTGCGCGGCGACCGGGAGGCCTTCGGCATCAAGGGCAGGAGCGCGGAGCAGCGGATCGCGCTCGATCTGCTCCTCGACCCGGACGTCGGGATCGTGTCCATGGGCGGCCGGGCCGGCACCGGCAAGTCGGCGCTCGCGCTGTGCGCGGGGCTCGAGGCGGTGCTGGAGCGGCGCCAGCACCAGAAGGTGATGGTCTTCCGTCCGCTGTACGCGGTCGGCGGGCAGGAACTCGGCTATCTCCCCGGCTCCGAGGCCGAGAAGATGAGCCCCTGGGCGCAGGCGGTCTTCGACACGCTGTCCGCGGTCACCAGCCGCGAGGTCATCGAAGAGGTCACCGCACGCGGAATGCTGGAGGTCCTTCCCCTCACCCACATCCGCGGGCGCTCGCTGCACGACGCCTTCGTGATCGTGGACGAGGCGCAGTCGCTGGAACGGAATGTACTGCTGACCGTTCTGTCCCGAATCGGCGCCAATTCACGGGTGGTTCTCACCCATGACGTGGCACAGCGGGACAATCTGCGTGTCGGGCGCTACGACGGTGTCGTCGCCGTGGTCGAGAAGCTGAAGGGGCATCCGCTCTTCGCGCATGTGACGCTGACCAGGTCCGAGAGGTCCCAGATCGCTGCGCTTGTGACCGAAATGCTCGAAGACGGGCAGATCTGAGACGGAAGGTCAACTCTGAGATAGATCAAGGCCAGTTGGCGCCGTCCCACAAAGGCTGTGAGCCTAGTGGGGCGGCGCCTTCGCGTGTTGCTGTTTCTCGAAATCCCTGGGGTCAAACGGGATGTGAGCTTTCACACGCAACTCAGAATTGCCACCCGGCGTCCGGTTACGGCAGAGTCTCATTCCTGTCAGGCCCCGCATACGACACACCTGTACCCCCAGCGGTACGGCACCACACGAGCACCACAGCTAACTCCACAGCGTCGTCGTATGCCGCCCGAGCACCACGCGGCGCTCCCCTCGCGGGAGTTGCCCACCGGGCCCGCGCCTCCCGTGACCCATGAGTGGGGAGGCCAGAGTCAGGGGCACGATTGCGTCCGCCAGGGTCACCGAAGCGGGCGATGCTGGAAGGAAACCGTGTGAGCCGGATTTCGGTCCGGGGATTCGCAGTGGCCTCGGCCACCGCGGTCACCGCCGTCGGAAGCGTTGTCGGAGTTGCCTCGGGCAGCACCGCCCAGCCCAACGACGCCGAGGCGACGGCAAGCGACGCGACGCTCCTGGCGGACATACCCGCGGGCCAGCAGGCCCAGGTCCAGACCGCCTCCCTGACGCAGCAGGCCGACGCCCAGGCCATCCAGGCCGACGCGAGCGCCAAGAAGGACGCCGAGGAGGCCGCCCGCAAGGCTGCCGCCGACACCGCGATCGCCAAGAAGGCGGCGGCGGAGAAGGCTGCCAAGGAGGCCAAGGAGCGCGCCGAGGCCAAGGAGAAGGCCAGCCGCAGCGCCGGTGACTTCCCGATCCAGAGCTCGTACTCCGTCGCCGAGATCCAGGCGATGGCACGGCAGATGGTGCCGAGCGGCCAGTTCCAGTGCTTCAGCTACATCGTGGACCACGAGTCCAGCTGGAACTACCACGCGGTCAACGCCTCCTCCGGCGCCTACGGCCTCTTCCAGGCGCTGCCCGCCTCGAAGTACTCCTCGGCCGGCTCCGACTGGCAGACCAACCCGGCCACGCAGATCAAGTGGGGCCTGAACTACATGAACAGCCGCTACGGCAGCCCGTGCGCGGCGCAGTCCTTCTGGGCCGCGAACCACTGGTACTAGGCCCGGAGCGGAGCCGCCGAGACCCGCGGTCCGGCCTCTCAACCTTCGACAGCCCCTCCCCGTCATAGGGGGAGGGGCTGTTGCCCTGTACGGTCGATGCGACGACTCCAGGGGGGAGTGGTGGGGAGCACCCGGGGACGCGGGGGAAGAGGACGGATCATGTCGCGAGTGCCAGGGTGGCTCGGCCGCATCGGTGCCGGTCTGACCGAGGTGAGTGAGCGGTTGGACGAGCGCCGCGCCGAAGTGGAGCGGGAGAGCGCCGCGGACGACGCACCGCGCCCGCCCCGCAAGGCCGCCGCGGAGGCTCCGCCGCCCCACGCGGCAAAAGCGCCGCCGCCCGCGCCCGTCGTACGCCCCGACCCCGTGCAGGCCGTGCCGTGGAGCGTGCGCGTAGCCGCCGAGGCCGGCTGGCGGCTGCTGGTGCTCGCGGGCACGGTCTGGGTGCTGATGCGGATCATCAGCGCCGTACAACTCGTCGTCTTCGCCTTCGTGGTCGCCCTGCTCATCACGGCGCTGCTGCAGCCCACGGTGGCCCGCCTCAAGAGCCACGGCGTGCCGCGCGGCCCCGCCACCGCGCTCACCGCGGTCCTCGGCTTCGTGGTGATGGGGCTGCTGGGCTGGTTCGTGACCTGGCAGATCATGGAGAACATCGACAACCTCTCCGACCAGATCCAGAACGGCATCGACGACCTGCGCAACTGGCTGCTGAAGAGCCCCTTCCACGTCACCGACAAGCAGATCAACCAGATCGCCAAGAACCTGCGCGAGGCGGTCGGCGCGAACACCGACCAGATCACGTCCTTCGGTCTGGAAGGCGTCCAGGTCGTCGTCGAGGCACTCACCGGCATCCTGCTGACCTTCTTCTCGACCCTCTTCCTCCTCTACGACGGCCGGCGCATCTGGGAGTGGACGCTGAAGCTGGTGCCGGCGGCGGCCCGCCCCGGTGTCGCGGGCGCGGGCCCGCGGGCCTGGCGCACGCTGACCGCCTATGTGCGCGGCACGGTGCTGGTGGCCCTGATCGACGCCATCTTCATCGGCCTCGGCATCTACTTCCTCAACGTCCCCATGGCCGTCCCGCTGGCCGTGTTCATCTTCCTGTTCTCCTTCATCCCGCTGGTCGGCGCGGTGGCCTCCGGCGCGCTCGCGGTGGTCGTCGCGCTGGTCACCCAGGGCGTGTTCACGGCCGTGATGACGCTCCTGGTGGTCCTCGCGGTCCAGCAGATCGAGGGCCACATCCTGCAGCCCTTCATCCTCGGCCGCGCGGTACGCGTCCACCCCCTCGCGGTGGTCCTGTCGGTCGCTGCGGGCGGCATGGTCGCCGGAATCGGCGGCGCGGTGGTCGCCGTACCGCTGGTGGCGGTGACGAACACGGTGGTGGGGTACTTGAGGGCTTACTCGGCCGGACTGCTCCCCGCCGATCAGCCTCATTCAGCCCGTCCGGCGGCTGAGGACGAGGCCGTTGAGGCCGAAGCGGGGTCTGAGGGCGCAGCCCCCGGCGACAGCCCCTGAAACGAGCGCCACGACCTGCCGGCGGAACGGACAGGGGCCCTCCCCGCATCGGGGAGGGGCCCTGGGCTTGCGCCAGTTACTCGGTGCGCAGCCCGTCCGGGCGCATCAGCCGCAGCAGCGGGGGCAGGCTGAGCAGGGTCACGGCGAGTACGACACCCGCGCCGATGCCCGTCATCGACAGCACGCTCGCCCAGTCCACGGTCACCGTCTCGCCGGTCATCCGCAGCAGCACCGCGCCCAGCGTCAGCCCGACCACCGACGCCAGCAGCAGGCCCAGCGCGATCGGGATCGCCGTCTGCCACAGCACCGACAGGCTCAGCGTGCGGCGCCGGGTGCCGAAGGCGACCAGCGAGGACAGCAGCTTCTTGCGCTCCCGCAACTGCTCCAGCTGGGAGACCAGCAGGCTCGCGCCGATCAGCAGCAGGACACAGGTCGCGCCGACGAACAGGCCGGTGCGGATGGAACGGAACTGCAGCGACTGCCTGCTGGCCGCCATGGTGTTCACGTCCGCCAGCCGGTCCAGCCGCGCGGCGGTGTTGCGAACGTAGTCGTCGGCGTCCGGCACCGACGGCTTCAGCGAGACGTACACCTGCTGGACCATGCCGGCCATCGTGCCCGCGGGCAGCGCGCCCGGGGTGAACAGCAGGCCGCCGCGCGCATAGCCGGTCGGGTCCTCGCGCTCGGCCGCCGCCTTGATGCCGGGGGGCACCTTCCAGGCCACCGTGTGGTGCGTGGAGCCGGTGTAGGCCGGGTCGAAGTACAGGGTGCGGCCCGCGGTGGTGAGCTCCTTGGTCTTGGCGTCGTAGTTGCCGCCCTGGACCACGAAGACGTCACCGTCGCGGCAGGACGACAGCCGGGCCACCTCCCGCAGCTCCGCGCAGGTGCCCGCGGCGGCCTCCACGGTGTTGTCCGGCTCCTTGGCCTTTTCGCCGAGCGACCCCTGCGAGATGGCCGAGGCGTGGCGCACGCCGTTGGTCGCGGCGATCTGCCGGGCGGCCTCGGCCAGGGGGATGTCGCCGCGTAGGTAGATCTGCATCTGGGCCCGGCTCAGGTCGTTGGTGGTCTCCTTGGTGTAGTCGTGCTCGACCCCGGCGAACAGCATCTGCAGGGCGATGGCACCGGCCACCGCGACCGCGATGCCGTTGACCATGCGGGCGGCCGTTCCGCTGCTCAACTGCAGCCTGCGTACGGCCAGTTGCCAGGACACGGATCCGGCGTCGAGCCGGTTCACCGCGGCCTCCACGATCCAGGGGAGCAACGCGGTGACGCCGACCAGCAGCAGCACGGTGCCGCCGATCACCATCCACTCGTTGAAGTTCCCGTTGCGGTTGCCCTGCCCGACCATCGGGTACAGCAGCCCGAGACCGGCCAGCGGCAGCAGCAGCCGCCACCACAGCCTGCGGCGCGGCGGCTTCGCCGTACGGACCACGCCCAGCGGTTCGATGACGACTCCGCGCAGCGCGAACAGCGTGACCAGGACGGCCGCGGCCGGTACGGCGACGGCGACGAGCGCGACCAGCGCGGGGGAGGGGTTGAGGTCGCTCGGGAACACACTGATGTCCCGCACCACCAGCACCCCGGCCAACTGCCGCCCGGCCAGGAAGAAGACGGTGCCGAGCACGAGGCCGAGCAGCGCCCCGGCGAGCGCCTCGCCCCCAGCGATCCGGCGCGCCATCCGCCCGTCCGCCCCGACCAGCCTGAGAGCCGCGAGCCGGCGGTCCCGCCGCTCACCGCCGAAGCGCACGGCGGCCGCGATGAACACTCCGACGGGCAGCAGCAGCACCACGAAGATGATCATGATGAGGAGTATGAGAATCGGGTCCAGCTTGTCTTGCGTGTGCTCCCGGGAGGGCCCGAAGTAGTCGATCCGCTCGACCGAGCCACTCGCCAGATGGTTCGCCAGCCCCGTCTCCCCCGCGTAGTAGGCGAGTTCGGCGGGCCCGATCAGCCCGGGATGGCCGATGGTGCCGACCACCCGATACGGCAAGCGGTCCCGCAGCATCCGGCCGGAGCCGGAATCCAGCAGCTTCTCCAGCGCGGGCGAGACGACCATCTCGCCCTTGGCCGGGAACTTCCCGACCCCGGGCGGCAGCGGCGCCTTCGCCCCCTCGGGCTCCACCAGCCGCCCTCGCACGTCCTTGCCGCGGAAGGTCGTGTCCGTATTGGCGATGACGAGAGTGTCGTCCGCCTTCGGCAGCACATTCTGGCTGTACGTGAAGTCGTCCCGGTCGGTGCCCCGCTGGTTCCGCGCGGACAGCGCGCTCGGTATCGCCGTGGTCAGCAGCAGCAACGCCACCCCGAGCCCGACGCCCACTGCCGTCAGCAGGGCCCGGGTCCACCCCTCACGCCCACCGGCGAAGGCGAACCGCACCCCCATGGCCAGATCCCTGGTCCACTGCCCCCGCACCTTCATACGATGCGCTCCATGTCCCTGGACTTCCCGTCCCGTACGACGATCTCGCGGTCCGAGTAGGCGGCGACCCGGGCCTCGTGGGTGACGAGGACGACGGCGGCGTTGGTGGACCGGGCGGCGTCCGTGAGCAGATCCATCACGCGCTCGCCGTTGAGCGAGTCGAGCGCGCCGGTGGGTTCGTCGGCGAACAGCACCCGGGGGCTGGTGACCAGCGCCCGGGCGACGGCGACGCGCTGCCCCTGGCCGCCGGAGACCTCACCGGGCCGCTTCTTGGCGAGGTCGTCGACCTCCAGCCGCTCCATCCAGGTCAGCGCGGTCCGCTCGGCCTCCTTGCGGGAGGTGCCGTTCAGCCGGAGCGGCAGGGCCACGTTCTCCACGCAGGTCAACTCCGGTACGAGCTGGCCGAACTGGAACACGAACCCGAACTCGGAGCGCCTGAGCGCACTGCGCTCCGCATCGCTCATCGTCGCCATCTCGCGTCCGGCGTACAGGATCGACCCCGAGTCGGGCGTCACGATCCCCGCGAGGCAGTGCAGCAGCGTCGACTTGCCGGACCCGGAGGGGCCCATCACGGCGACGACCTCACCGGGGTGGATGGAGAACTCGGCGCCGTCCAGCGCGGTGGTCGGGCCGTACGCCTTGTGCAGCGCGTCGGCGACGAGCAGGGAACCTGCGGGAGTCACTTGGCCACCGCCTCCGCCAGCTTGTCCAGGCGCGCGGCGGTCAGCTCCAGCCAGCGCAGGTCGGCCTCCAGGTGGAACAGGGCGTGGTCGCAGATGAGCTGGTCGGCCAGGTCCCCCTTCCGTTTGCGGTCGGTGAGGATCCTCATCATCCGCAGGTGCTCGGAGCGCTGCGTGTCGAGGATGTCGGCCGCGTTGCGGTGGGTGAGCAGGGCGAGGACGACCTTGGTGTACAGCGTGGACTGCAGATACGGCTCGGGCGCCTCCGGTGTCGCGAGCCAGCGCTCCACGTCGGTGATCCCGGCGTCGGTGATCGCGTACCGCTTGCGCTCGGGACCGCCGCCCGGCTCGATGCCGTCGACCTCGACCAGCCCGTTCTTCAGCAGGCGGGACATCGTCGAGTAGACCTGGCCGTAGTGCAGCGGCCGGTCGTGACCGAACTTCTCGTCGAAGGCCCGCTTCAGGTCGTAGCCGTGGCGGGGCCCGGACTCCAGGAGTCCCAGAAGAGTGTGACCGATGGACATGTCCACGACTCTACACATGGTGTATACGCCTTGCGTATACGCCCGGTGTTTAGATCATGGCGCGGTGTACAGCTGACCCACAGCTCCGCAGGTGGGGGCCGATTGTCATGGTTCTGCAACAAGGCCGTCGGCGTTTTGGGGCGAGGCCGTTCAGGCCGACGGGGGTCTGGGGGCGGAACCCCCGGGCGGGCGCCCACGACGGGGAATCGGCCCCGCCTCCCCGGGCAGCCTCCCGGCCTCCGCGAGAGCGCGCCGCAACAAGAACTCGATCTGGGCGTTCGCGGAACGCAGTTCGTCGCCGGCCCACCGAGCCAGCGCCTCGTAGACGGACGGGTCCAGACGCAGCAGCACCTGCTTGCGCTGCTGCGGCCGGCGCCGGGGCGAAGCCCCCTCGGAGGGATCCGTCACTGGTAGAGGGTCCCGGTGTTGAGCACGGGCTGCGGGGCGCGGTCCCCGCACAGCACCACCATCAGGTTGGACACCATCGCCGCCTTCCGCTCCTCGTCCAGTTCCACGATGTCCTGCTCGGCGATCCGGGCGAGCGCGGCCTCGACCATGCCCACCGCCCCGTCCACGATCTGCCGCCGGGCCGCGACGACCGCCCCGGCCTGCTGCCGCTGAAGCATCGCCGAGGCGATCTCGGGAGCGTACGCGAGATGCGTGAAGCGGGACTCGATGATCTGCACCCCGGCCGCCTCCACACGTGCGTGCAGCTCGGCGGCGAGCTTCTCGGTGATCTCCTCCGCATTGCCGCGCAGGGAAAGCCCGCCCTCGTCATGGGCGTCGTAGGGGTACTCGATCGCGATGTGGCGTACGGCCGCCTCGGTCTGCGTGGCGACGAACTCCAGGTAGTTGTCCACCTCGAAGGTGGCCTGCGCGGTGTCCCGCACCTTCCACACCACCACCGCGGCGAGTTCGATCGGGTTGCCGTAGGCGTCGTTGACCTTGAGGACGGCGGTCTCGTGGTTGCGCACCCGGGTGGAGATCTTCGTGCGGGAGGTGAAGGGGTTCACCCAGCGCAGGCCGTCCTGCCGGATCGTCCCCCGGTAGCGCCCGAAGAGCTGGACGACCCGCGCCTCGCCCGGCGCCACGGTGTTCAGCCCGCGCAGCGAGATCACCGCCGCGACGAGGACGACGGCACCACCGGCCGCGAAGGCCGGATTTGCCTGCGCGGCCGCGAACAGCAGGCCGGCGACCAGGAGTCCGAGCAGCCCCAGCAGCAGCGCGAGCGCACCGCCGATGCTGTGCGCGGCGAACTCCCGGACGCGGGGCGCGGGCATCTCCGGTATGTCGGCGTCGGGAGCGTTGTCGTGGATGGGCATGGGTGGTCCCCCGTTGTCGTGGTGCGGTCCGTTTGTGGCGCCTTCAGCGAAAGCACCGGCCTATCTAAGTGATAACACTTTACCTCGCGGAAGCAACCCTCAACCCCTCTCGGTCGTCGGTTCCATCGGGGCGGGTGCTGATTGTCACGTCCGCAAAAGAGCGGATCCACCGACCTTTGTCACATCTCCCGGTGTTAGCTTTCTGAGCTGACCTGTGCGGGCGAACCTGTGTGGCAGATGAGCACACATGAACGAAGCGGAGCGGAACGGACCCATGGGACGAGCGGAAGAGAGACGAGCGCGACAGCGTGGTGGCCGCCGCGCGGCGCCCCCGACGCGCTCGTCCGGTACGGCGACGGGGCCCGCCGACCTCTCCGGGCCCGAGCCCACCGTCATAGGCGGCCGTGCCGCGGCGCGCAGGGCCGCCAAGGGCAAGGCGGGCCGCGGCAAAGCGGGCAAGGGCAACGGCAAGGAGGGCAGGAGCTTCATACGCCGGCTCTTCACCTGGAAGAAGATCGTCGGGACCTTCTTCGTGCTCTGTCTGCTCGGCATGGGCGCCTTCGTCGCGCTCTACATGATGATCAAAGTCCCCGACGGCGGCAACCCCGACGCGACGCTGCAGAGCAACGTCTACAAGTACAGTGACGGCTCGCTGCTGACGCGCGACGGTGAGAAGAACCGCGAGATCGTCGACCTGTCCAAGGTGCCCAAGGACGTCCAGCACACCTTCGTCGCCGCTGAGAACAAGACCTTCTACGAGGACAACGGCGTCGACCTCAAGGGCACCGCCCGAGGCATCCTCAACACGCTCTCCGGCAAGGGCGCGCAGGGTGGTTCGACGATCACCCAGCAGTACGTCAAGAACTACTACCTGACGCAGAACCAGACCATCTCGCGCAAGCTGAAGGAACTGGTCATCTCGCTGAAGCTGGACCGGACGAAGAGCAAGGACTTCATCCTCGCCGGCTACATCAACACCAGCTACTACGGCCGCGGCGCGTACGGCATCCAGGCCGCCGCCCAGGCCTACTACCACGTCGACGCCCAGAAGCTCTCGGTCCAGCAGGGCGCCTACCTCGCCGCCCTCCTCCAGGCGCCCAACCAGTACGACTGGGCGATCGCGACCCCCACCGGCAGGAAGCTGGTGCAGGCCCGCTGGAACTACGTCCTCGACAACATGGTCGAGAAGGACTGGCTGGACAAGTCCAAGCGCGAGCAGATGACGTTCCCGACCCCCAAGGCCCCCAAGGCCGCACCCGGCATGGGCGGCCAGACCGGCTACCTGGTGGACGCGGCCAACGCCCAGCTCGCCAAGCGGCTGGTGGCCCAGGGCACGGCGGACAACTTCAACGACGCCATGAACGTGGTCAAGGCCGGCGGCTGGACCATCACGCTCAACATCGACAAGAAGAAGCAGGCGGCGCTGGAGAAGGCCGCCAAGTCGCAGCTGACCAGCAAGCTCGACCCGAAGAAGCGCTCGGTCGACGGTGAGGTCCAGGCCGGTGCCGCCTCCGTGGACCCGAAGACGGGCGCGGTCGTGGCGATGTACGGCGGGCAGGACTACTACAAGCACTACCGCAACAACGCGACCCGCACGGACTACCAGCCCGCGTCGACGTTCAAGCCGGTGATCCTCGCCGCCGCCCTGGACGAGGCCGCCGAGACACAGGGCGGCAAGGCCATCGGCGCGAACACGATCTACGACGGCACCAGCAAGCGCCAGGTCGTGGACAGCAACGGCAACAAGGTCGGCTTCGCCCCCGAGAACGAGGACAACCAGAGCTACGGCCCCATCACCGTCCAGACGGCGATGAACCAGTCCGTGAACTCCGTCTTCGCGCAGATGGGCGTGGACGTCGGCATGGACAAGGTGCTCAAGGTGGCAAGCCAGCTCGGCATGGACACGGCCGGCCTCAAGCCGGTGCCCGCGCAGACCCTCGGCACCATGGGCGCGAGCCCGCTGCAGATGGCCGGGGTCTACGCGACGCTCGACAACCACGGCAAGCAGGTCACCCCGAGCATCATCAAGTCCGTGGAGAACAGCAGGCATTCGGTCACCCTGCCGAGCCCGATCGGCGAGCAGGTCATCAGCCGCGAGGCCGCCGACACGGTCACCTCGGTGCTGACGGGCGTGGTCGACGACGGCACGGCCAAGACGTCGGTGCAGGCGAACGCCAACCGCGACGGCCGCAAGGTCGCCGGCAAGACGGGTACCTCCGACGAGAACCGTTCCGCCTGGTTCAGCGGCTTCACGCCCGACCTGGTCACCTCGGTCGGCCTGTTCGGCGAGTCCAAGAGCGGCGCGCAGGTCTCGATGTACCACGCGGGCGGGCTGCCCCGCGTCAACGGTGGCACCTTCCCGGCGCAGATCTGGGCGGCGTACACCTTCGGTGTCTCCGCCACGGGCCTCAAGTTCGACCTGGACACCACGCAGGGCGCCGCGGTCCAGCCGACCTGGACGCCGTCGCCCACGGCGTCCCCGAGCCGGACGCCCAGCCCGTCGGCGACGACCAAGAAGCCGACCCAGACGCCGACTCAGACACCCACACAGACGCCGACCCAGACGCCCACGCAGACGCCGACGCAGACCCCCACGCAGACGCCGACGCAGACGCCGACCAACCCGGCAGATCCGCTCAACCCCAACGCTCAGTAGTAGCGGCCGAAAAGCGAAGGGCGCCCGGTGACCACCGGGCGCCCTTCGCGTACCGCCCTCAGTTCTGGTTCAGCTCGAACCAGACCACCTTCCCGGTGCTCAGCCGGGTCGCCCCCCACCGCCGCGCCAGCCTGTTCACCAGGTACAGCCCGCGACCGCCCTCGTCCGTCGCCCGTGCCTGCCGCAGCCGCGGCAGCTGCGGTACGTCGTCGCCGACCTCGCAGCGCAGCACGTCGGTGCGCAGCAGCCGTAGCGTGACCGGGCGGGACGCGTACCGGACGGCGTTCGTGACGACCTCGCTGACGAGGAGCTCCACGGAGTCGCTCAGGTCCTCCATGCCCCAGCGGGACAGCGCGCGCCGGGCCAGTCGGCGGGCGCGGCCGGGTGCCGCGTCCTCCGGCTCCAGGAACCAGTACGCCACATCGCTCGGCGCGATCCCGTCGAAGCGGGCGGCGAGCAGCGCGATGTCGTCGTCCCGGTCGCCGGGGCCGAGCATGTCGAGCACCTCGTCGCAGAGCGCTTCCAGCGGCGGCGGATGGTCGGGTCCGGTCAGCTGGGCGGTCGCGGCGAGCTTCTCGCGCAGCTGCTCTATGCCGGTCCACACGTCCCGCAGCCGGGACTCGACCAGGCCGTCGGTGTACAGGAGCAGCGTCGCCCCGGCCGGTGCGTCCAGCTCCACGGCCTCGAAGTCGACGCCGCCCACACCGATCGGCGCACCCGGCGGCACCCGCAGCACCTCGGCGCGGCCGCCCAGGTGCAGCAGGACCGGCGGCGGATGCCCGGCGTTGGCGATGGTGATGCGGTGCGAGACCGGGTCGTAGACGGCGTAGAGGCAGGTCGCCATGCGGTCGGAGCCGAGGCGCTGGGCCTGCTCGTCGAGGTGGTGCAGGACCTCCTGCGGGGGCAGGTCGAGTCCGGCCAGGGTCTGGGCCGTGGTCCGCAGCTGGCCCATGATGGCCGCGGACGTCATGGAGTGGCCCATCACGTCCCCCACCACCAGCGCGACCCGGCTGCCGGGCAGCGGGATGGCGTCGTACCAGTCGCCGCCCACCCGCGCGGTCTCCGCGGCGGGCAGATAGCGGGACGCCAGCCGCACACCGGTGGGCCGCGGGAGGGTCTCCGGCAACATGGTGCGCTGCAGCTCGTCGGCGATGTACGCCTCGCGGCCGTACAGCACCGCCTTGTCGATGCCGAGGGCGCTGTGCGTGGCGAGCTGGGCGGCGACCAGCAGGTCGTCCGCCTCGAAGGCCATGCGCTCGGGGCGGCGCAGGAAGAGCGCGGCGCCGATCACCCGGCGCCGGCCGCGGAGCGGGGCGAGGATCGCGCGCTGTCCGTCGGGTACGAGGAACTCCCCGCCGTCGCCCAGGAGTTCGGGCAGGGCGGCGCGGGCGGCGGGCGCGTCCGTGAAAACCGGGCGGACCCCGCGCAGCACCTCGGCGAGCGCGCTGCCCGGCCGTACCTCGCACAGTTCGGCGCCGACCGCGTCGAGCCCCGTCATCTCCGGGGGCTCCGGCTGCAGGGCGGGCGAGAAGCCGCCCTCGGTGTCCCGCTCCGAGGGGATCCGGTCGGTGCGCCGCAGCCGCAGCACGAGCGGGCCGGTGGGCCGCTCGTCGCCGACCGGCAGCGGGTCGCGCAGATAGACGAGGATCGCGTCGGAGAAGGTCGGCACGGTGGCCCGGCACAGGCCCATGACGATCTCGTCGAGGTCGATGCCGCGGGCGATCCGCCGGGTCGCGGCGCCGACGAACCGCAGCCGGTCGCCGTCCCGTCGCATCGGCGTCGGCTGCCCGGGCGTCGTCATCCCCTGGCCGGTGCGGCGCTCCTGGGCGCCGACCCCCTGCGACCGGTCCTGCGCGCCGTCCGGCTGGTCCGGGATGGTCTCGGGGACGGGGCGCGGGCGGTGCGTGCCGGGTTCCACGGCGTCTGCGGCGGCGGGCTGCGAGTGCTCGGGGCCGGTGGTGTCGGAGGGGGGGCGAGACCGGGTCCTTTCCCTGGCTTCCTTTGCTGCACGGCGTGGCCGTGCCCGGGGTCGACGGGGTCTCCCCGGTGCGCGCCTGTGCGGGTAAGGCGGCCGTGGGGGAGGGCGTCTGGGTGTGCAGGAGCGCCCCGCGGGGGTCCGCGGGGTCGGCGCCCGGCTGCGGGCGCTCGAAGGACATGGGGTGCTCCGTCACGCGTGTCGAATCCGTCCGTCCGGGGCTGCGCATCGCGAGCGCAGTTGGTCCCGCAGGAATCCCGATACCCGGAATACGTGTCCCCGGAACGGATTTCCCGCGTGGTCAGAGGCTGTTGTCGTGCCACCGGCGAACCGTTCACGGCTCGCTGCGGTGTTGCCCTCGTACCCCTCGCTCACGTCCTGCCGCCCCTCGGTGACGATCGGTCAAGCCCAGCGCCTGCTCCGGCAGTTGCTGCCGCACCCTTGCGGAGGACGATCCTACGGTTGTGGACCGGGGGCGCATCAAGAGTCTCACGTGGACACATGCGCGGGCGTACGGTCCCAGTCCTCCGGCAAAGACGGTACAGCCCAGGACGGATCCGGGCGCCAGTGCTGCCAGCCGTCGCTGAACGGTGAGCCCCAGGCGCGGATCACCTCCACCGCCGACCGGCCCGCCCTGCGCACCTGTTCGGCGGCCGACGCGTCCATCAGCCCGTCCTGCTGGGCCTGCGCGAACTCGTCCTCGTCACGCCAGTGCCAACTGCGGTCCGGGTGCACCGAGATGTCCAGGAAGTGGTCCTCGGAGTCGACCCCGCCGTCCCAACGCACGAGCGGCGACTCGAGATTCACGTACCAGTTCTTGAACTGCCAGCCCGGCTCCCAGAACAGCCACACCGACCAGGGCTCACCGGGGCGGGCCAGCTTGAGGACGCCGGTGCCGAACCAGTGGTCGAGCTGGACGGTCCGGGGCTTGGTGTAGCGGGACTGGAGGGGCTCGACGTGCACCGGGGTCCCGTCGGCGAGGACGGGCCGCACGCACTCGGTGCCGGGCGCCAGCCAGACGGCGAGCAGTTCGTCGTCGTCCCGGACGACGGTGACGGGGCGTGCGATGTGGAAGCGCTCGCCGGCGTTCTCCCGGTAGCGCCACAGAACCTGTGTCCCGGGGGTCCAGAACCCCGTCCGCACCGCCGCAGCCGCGTCCGCTTCCGCTCTCATCGCTCCACCCTCTGCCATGCACAGATATTAGGTGCCCCCCGCATACGACGCTGCGGCGCGCGTCACGGTTCGCGACGGTGCGACGAATGGTTACGGATGCGTCATCCGCAGGACATCCAGGGCCTCGTCGAGCTGTTCCGCCGTCAGGTCGCCGCGCTCCACGTACCCGCTCTCCAGGACGACTTCGCGGATCGTCTTCTGCTCCGCGAGGGACTTCTTGGCGACCTTGGCGGCCTCCTCGTAGCCGATGTACCTGTTGAGCGGAGTGACCACGGAGGGTGAGGACTCGGCGTACTCGCGGGCCCGTTCCCGGTTCGCGGTGATCCCGTCCACGGTGCGGTCGGCGAGCAGCCGGGAGACGTTGGCGAGCAGCCGGACCGACTCCAGGACGTTCCTGGCGATGACCGGCAGCATCACATTGAGCTCGAAGTTGCCGGCGGCCCCGGCGGCGGCGACGGTGGCGTCGTTGCCCGTGACCTGGGCGGCGACCATGAGCACGGCCTCCGGGATGACCGGGTTGACCTTGCCGGGCATGATCGACGAACCGGGCTGGAGGTCGGGCAGGGTGATCTCGGCGAGGCCGGTCCGCGGCCCCGACGCCATCCACCGCAGATCGTTGGCGATCTTGGTCAGCCCGACGGCGACCGTCCGCAGCTGTCCGCTGGTCTCGACGATCCCGTCCCGCGCGCCCTGCGCCTCGAAGTGGTTGCGCGCCTCGGTCAGCGGCAGGCCCGTGACGCGGGCGACCTCCTCGATGACGGCGGCGGAGAAGCCGGGCGGGGTGTTGATGCCGGTGCCGACCGCCGTCCCGCCGAGGGGCAGCTCCGCGAGGCGGGGGAGGGCGGCGTACAGCCGTTCGACGCCGTAGCGGATCTGGGCCGCGTAGCCCCCGAACTCCTGCCCCAGGGTGACCGGCGTGGCGTCCATCAGATGCGTCCGCCCGGACTTCACGACGTCGGCGAACTCCTCGGACTTGCGGGTGAGGGCGTCGGCGAGGTGTTCCAGGGCCGGGATCAGGTCGTGGGTGACGGCGGCGGTGGCGGCGATGTGGATGGAGGACGGGAAGACATCGTTGGAGGACTGGGAGGCGTTCACATGGTCGTTGGGGTGTACGTCCCTGCCGAGCCGCTCGGTCGCGAGGGTGGCGATGACCTCGTTGGTGTTCATGTTCGACGAGGTGCCGGAACCGGTCTGGAAGACGTCGATCGGGAAGTGCTCGTCCCAGTCCCCCCGGGCGACCTCCCCGGCCGCCTCCTGGATCGCCTCGGCGATGTCCTTGTCGAGCACCCCCAGCCGCGCGTTCACCTTCGCCGCCGCGCCCTTGATCCGGGCCAGGGCCTCGATGTGGGCGCGCTCGATGCGCTGGCCGGAGATCGGGAAGTTCTCGACGGCACGCTGTGTCTGGGCCCGCCACTTGGCGTCGGCGGGGACGCGGACCTCGCCCATGGAGTCGTGCTCGATGCGGTAGTCGTCGCTCATGCCCGTATAGCGATCGGAGAGGCGGGGATGTTCCGGACCTTGGGCCGGCCGGGGGCTGTCCCGCGGGCCGGTGCTGTCGTCAGCGGCCCGGCGTGCCGAACCGGCCGGTGCACACGGGCATTTCGGCCACCTCGGCGCAGGCCTGGGCACCGCGCGGGTCCGGCGCGGCCAGCATCGGGCTGCTGAACCCGTCGGACTTGTCGCCCTGGTACTCCGCGGACAGCTCGTCCTGGCCCGACCTGATCCAGATCTGCCGCGCGCCGCCCGTGCGGGTGCGCAGCTCGGACCAGACCGTGGCGCAGGACGGCGAGAACCGCAGCAGCACCACCTCGGCGGACCTTGAGACCGTGCTCTCGGTGCGCGCGTCCCGGGCGCAGGTCTCGGAGGTGGGGAGTTCCCCCTGGCACTCGCTGCCGTGGCAGGAGGCGGTCGTCCTGGGCGCCGCCGTGCGGTCGGGGTCCAGGACGTCCGCGGCGGCCGCGGTGACCGCCACGGTGGCGGCCATGGTGGCGAGGGCGACGACGGCGCGACTCGGCCGCGGGATGCGGCGGCGCCGTACGGCGGCGGGCGGCACGGACGGGACCGGCTGCCGCTTCGCGACCATCGCCCCGTCGGCCTGCGCCCGTGCCGCGGAGTCCCAGAGGGCGAGCAGCGGGCCGGGGTCGGCGTCGGCGAGCCGTCCGAGCGCCACGACGGCGGCGCGGGGCGGGAACTGATCGCCGTTCAGATAGCGGTGCCAGGTCGACTTGCTGAACGGGGTGACACCGGCCAGTGCGGCCAGGCTCAGCCCCGTCCTCTGCTTGAGGGCACGCAGCCGCTCCGTCAGGAGCCGCCCGTCGTCCTGCGACGCGTCGGGCAGCGGCTGCCTCTGGACCGTCACGTGGCTCTCCATCTCGCTCCCTCGCCCTACCGGGGTGACCGCCCTGATGTGTTCCCGGCGGCGGCGCCCGGCCATTCCGCGATCACCGGAATATGAAGGGGAGTTGACTGAGTTGACCTGCGATTGCGCCGACTGGGGGTGTGATCGGCGGATTACCGGACGGCAGCTCCCGGCGGGCCGGTGCGGCCCGCCGGGAGGTACCGGGATCACGACCGGTGCGGGCGAGGGGGCGTCAGCACCAGCGGACGGTGCCGAGGTTGTGCACGTAGCGGGCGGAGACCCAGCCCCTGTGGTGGGCGAGCCGGTACCAGCGGTGGTTGCCGCGGACGTTGGAACCCCGCACCTTGCAGGTGACGGCCACGTCGGAGCCCACCGCCCGCGAGCCGACGACGCGGTAGCCGGTGCCCGGCCCGGAGCGCACGTTCAGCGGCAGACGGTGCGTGACGACGTGACCCCAGGTGTGGTTCCTGATGATGTGCCGGATGTGGCGGATGTGCCGGATGTGCCGGACCTGGCGGTGGTGACGCGCGGCACGGCCCTTCGTGTGGTGGCACTTCGGTGCCTTGGGCTTGGCGGGCAGCGTCGACGGCGCGGGGGCCGGCTGCCACGCCGGTACGGAGATCTGCGGGGGAGTGGAGTTCAGCGCGTGGGCCTGCTGCGGGGCCGGCCCGGCGGAGGCGACGGCCGCCACCGGGAAGACGGCAACGACCGCGAACGCGGCCACAAGGCCGCTGCGCAGTGAGCGTCGGATCATGGGTTTGTCCCTCCGAGTTGACCTGCGGATCACGGGCTGTGATCCAGTCAGCACGGAGCGTTTCCGGCGAACTTCCCAAAGATGCCGTCCCACCCGTTCCTGGGACGAACTGGGACGACGTTCAGTCGCTACCGCAACAGCACGGCATACCGCCGCCGTCCCGGGACTGTGTCCTCACCCCCGCCCGCCTGGCGTTCGGGCCTTCCCCTCGCCTGGCGTTTGGGTGTTCCACCGCGCCTGGCGTTTGGGTCTTTCAGACCGTGCGGCGGTTTGGGTCTTTCAGACCGTGCGGCGTTCGGGTTCTTCAGCCGTCCGGCGTTTGGGTCTCTCAGACCGTGCGGCGGTTTGGTCTTTCAGCCCGTCCGGCGTTTGAGGACGAGGCCGTTCAGGCCGATCGGGGTCCGGGGCGGAGCCCCGCGAGGGGTGCGGGGGCAGAGCCTCGAAACGGGGTGCTGGGGCGGAGTCCCGCGAGGGGTGCAGAGCCCCGAAACGGGGTGCTGGGGCGGAGCCGCGCGAGGGGTGCGGGGGGCGCGGTCCCTGAGGGGGTTCGGGGGCGGAGCCGCGCGAGGGGTGCGGGGGGCGCGGTCCCTGAGGGGGTTCGGGGGCGGAGTGCCGCGAGGTGCGGGGGGCGCGGTCCCTGAGGGGGTTCGGGGACGGAGTCCCGCGAGGGGTGCAGGGGACGCAGTCCCCGCCGGGGGTGCAGGGGCGGAGCCCCTGGTGGGGTCGAAGGGGCGGCAGCCCCTGGGGATGGGACGGGTAGGGGCGGCGGGGGCGAGATCCGTCCCCGCCGCACCCGCAGGCGCTACGCCAGCCCAGGCCCCCGCACCGGGATCGACGTGAACGTCGGCGCCGGCGCCGGGTCCTGGAAGAAGTCGTTGCCCTTGTCGTCCACCACGATGAACGCCGGGAAGTCCTCGACCTCGATCTTCCAGACCGCCTCCATACCGAGCTCCTCGTACTCGACGACCTCGACCTTCTTGATGCAGTCCTGGGCGAGCCGTGCGGCCGGCCCGCCGATGGAGCCGAGGTAGAAACCGCCGTGTGCATGGCACGCGTCGGTGACCTGCTTGCTGCGGTTGCCCTTGGCGAGCATCACCTTGGAGCCGCCCGCCGCCTGGAACTGCTCGACGTAGCTGTCCATGCGCCCGGCCGTGGTCGGCCCGAAGGAACCGGACGCGTACCCCTCGGGAGTCTTCGCCGGGCCCGCGTAGTACACCGGGTGGTCCTTCAGGTACTGCGGCATCTCCTCGCCCGCGTCAAGCCGCTCCTTGATCTTGGCGTGCGCGATGTCGCGGGCCACGACCAGCGGACCGGTGAGCGAGAGCCGGGTCTTGACCGGGTACTTGGTCAGCTCGGCGAGGATCGACTCCATCGGCTGGTTCAGGTCGATCTTGACGACGTCCCCGTCCTGCTCCAGGTGCTCGTCCGTCGTCTCCGGCAGGAACCGCGCCGGATCCGTCTCGAGCTGCTCCAGGAAGACACCCTCTGCCGTGATCTTCGCAACCGCCTGGCGGTCGGCCGAGCAGGACACGGCGATCGCGACGGGGCACGAGGCGCCGTGCCGCGGCAGCCGCACCACACGCACGTCGTGGCAGAAGTACTTGCCGCCGAACTGCGCTCCGATGCCGATCTTCTGCGTCAGCTCGAAGACCTTCTCCTCCAGCTCCTTGTCACGGAAGCCGTGACCGAGCTCCGAGCCCTCGGCCGGGATCTCGTCCAGGTAGTGCGCGGAGGCGTACTTCGCGGTCTTCAGCGCGTACTCGGCGGACGTACCGCCCACCACGATCGCCAGGTGGTACGGCGGACAGGCGGCCGTGCCCAGTGAACGGATCTTCTCCTCCAGGAACTTCATCATGGAGGCCTCGTTCAGGACGGCCTTCGTCTCCTGGTACAGGAACGACTTGTTGGCGGAGCCGCCGCCCTTGGCCATGAACAGGAACTTGTACGCGCCGCCGTCCGTGGCGTACAGCTCGATCTGCGCCGGCAGGTTGGAACCGGTGTTCTTCTCGTCCCACATGGTCAGCGGGGCCATCTGCGAGTACCGCAGATTGAGGTTGAGGTACGCGTCGTAGATGCCCTTCGACAGCGCCGCCTCGTCGCCGCCCTCGGTGAGCACGTTCTGTCCGCGCTTGCCCATGACGATCGCCGTGCCGGTGTCCTGGCACATGGGGAGCACGCCCGCGGCCGCGATGTTCGCGTTCTTCAGCAGGTCCAGCGCCACGAACTTGTCGTTGCTCGACGCCTCGGGGTCGTCGATGATGCGCCGCAGCTGGGCCAGGTGGGCGGGCCGCAGATAGTGCTGGATGTCGTGAATGGCCTCCTCGGCGAGCTTGCGCAGCGCCTCCGGCTCCACCTTGAGGAACGTCCGCCCGTCGGCCTCGAAGGTGGACACACCTTCGGAGGTCACCAGCCGGTACGGGGTGGTGTCCTCTCCCATGGGGAGCAGATCGGTGTACGCGAACTCAGGCATCTCAGCCCATTCCTCACTCGACAGACGGCGCCCGCCGTCATTGGCGGGCGCTCACCAGCGTAGAACCTGCCGCTGACACCGGGCTTGTGAGGTAGGGCTCAGTTCGAAGCCGTATGGGTTTTCCACAGGTTCCGATGAGGGGTAGTCGCGATCTATCGCGTTTCGGTACGCTGCTGTCGTGGACCTTCAGAAGAGCGACCGACACCAGGACACGGCACCGCGGGTTTCCGAACTGCGCGCCTCGGACGCCGACCGTGACCGCATCGCCGACCTCCTGCGCGACGCCCTCGCCGAGGGCCGCCTGACCGCCGACGAGCACGCCGAGCGCGTCGAAGGCGTGCTCGCCGCCAAGACGGTCGGCGAACTGGAGGTCTTCATACGGGACCTGCCCGCGGCCCACCAGCATCGCGCGGCCCCCGCCTTCGCCGCTGCCCCGAGCCGCCCCACGGTGGGCGCGATCCCGGCCGACCCCGACGACAACGTGGTGGCGGTGTTCAGCAGCGCCGTCCGCAAGGGCCGCTGGCGCGCGGGGCGCCGCATCCATGCGTACGCGATCTTCGGCAGCGTGGAGATAGACCTCAGCGAGGCCCTCTTCGAGTACCAGCAGGTCGCGATCAAGACGTTCTCGTTCTGCGGCAGCGTCGAGATCCGCGTCCCGGAGAACGTGTCACTGCGCGGCATCGGCGGCGGAGTGCTCGGCAGCTTCGAGGTGGACAACCTCGACTCGACGGAAGCGAACGCCCCGGTGGTCTATGTCGACGGCTGGGCCGTGCTGGGCAGCGTCGAGGCGCGGCCGAAGCGGGGCAAGCTCGTCGCGGACATCCTCGACCGCGTCCAGCACAAGGTCGACAAGAGTTTGCGCAAACGCCTGAATCGTTGACGGTTGTTAATTCGGGCGCGCCCGCAGGGTATTGGTCCACCCGCGGTCGCGCGCCCGAGGCGCTCGCGAGCACGCGAAATCCAGCGGTTCGGAACTCAGTGCATAGGCGCGCGCACAGCGGGTAGGCCTTGCTGCATCGTCGCTCGCTCGCGAAGCCGTCGTCAGGAGTAGACCGTGCTGCAACCGCCGCATTCGTCCCTGCAGGTAGCTGCCGTTCCGGCCCAGCGGGTGCCAGTGCGGGACAGGGACCAAGACGCCCCATGGCACACCGAGGCGGTGTGCCGGCGCGATGAGGCCGGCCTGTTCTTCGCACCGTCCAAGGAACCCACCGCCGCCCGGCTCTCCCGCGAGGAGGCGGCCAAGCGCGTCTGCGCCCGCTGTCCCGTCATGGTCGAGTGCCGCGAGCACGCGCTGCTGCAACCGGAGCCCTACGGCGTCTGGGGCGGCCTCACCGCCGCCGAACGCCGCGTGGTCCTGGCGCGCAGGCGCCGCCGCGAGATGGAGCTCAAGAAGACGGCCCGCGCGCAGGGCCGCATAGCGGCAGCGGGCTGACCGGCCCCGTACGCACACCGATGGGGCGCCCCCACCGCACCGGGGGCGCCCCATCGCTGTCATAGCCGCCGGCGCTGCTGGAGCCCGGGGTGCCGCACTCCCCTAGGGGCGCGGGGCTGTGTCGATCTGCGGCTCCGCCGCGTGGGCGCGATCAACCACGAACTACCCGCACCCGCCAACGTGCCAAGGCCCTCGAGCTATTTGGCGCGATCAAAATCAATCGCGCTGTAAGCGCGCAACTTGCTCAGCCGATGCTCGGAGTTGATCTGCCGCACTGTCCCCGACTTCGACCGCATGACGATCGACTCGGTGGTGGCGGTCTCCGACCGGTACCGAACCCCCCGCAGCAACTCCCCGTCCGTGATCCCGGTCGCCACGAAGAACACGTTCTCACCGGCGACCAGGTCGTCGGTGGTGAGCACCCGGTCGAGGTCGTGCCCGGCCTCGATCGCCCGCGCCCGCTCCGCGTCGTCCTTCGGCCACAGCTTGCCCTGGATCGTCCCGCCCAGACACTTCACGGCGCAGGCGGAGATGATCCCCTCCGGGGTGCCACCGATCCCGAGCAGCATGTCGACGCCGGTGCCCTCGCGCAGCGCGTAGATCGACCCGGCGACGTCACCGTCGGAGATCAGCTTGATGCGCGCGCCTGCCTCCCGGATCTCCTTGATGATCCCCTCGTGCCGCGGCCGGTCGAGGATCACCACCGTCACGTCCTCCGGGGTGGAGCGCTTGGCCTTGGCGACACGGCGGATGTTCACGGACACCGGCGCGTCGATGTCGACGAAGTCGGCGGCCTCGGGCCCGGTGACCAGCTTGTCCATGTAGAAGACGGCGGACGGGTCGAACATCGACCCGCGGTCCGCGGCCGCCAGCACGGCGATCGCGTTCGGCATGCCCTTGGCCGTCAGGGTGGTGCCGTCGATGGGATCGACGGCGATGTCGCACTCGGGCCCGGTCCCGTCACCGACGCGCTCGCCGTTGAAGAGCATCGGGGCCTCGTCCTTCTCGCCCTCGCCGATGACCACCACGCCGTTCATCGACACGGTGGAGACGAGGGTCCGCATGGCGCGCACCGCGGCGCCGTCGGCGCCGTTCTTGTCGCCCCGCCCGACCCAGCGGCCCGCCGCCATCGCGGCGGCTTCGGTCACCCGGACGAGTTCGAGGGCGAGGTTGCGGTCGGGGGCTTCGCTGGGGACTTCGAGCTCGGACGGCAAGTGATGATGCTCGGTCATCGAGGCGCACCTTTCTGATACGACGACGGCCGGATGAGGGTTCGACCCTCGACTCTATCCTCAGTCCGACAAAATGAGCAGGGGACCCCACGGATGAGCGAGCCGGGCACCTGCGACGATAGGGGGCGTGGCAGGTTCGAACGGCAGGCAGAAGACGGTCCGGGACATGATTCTCTCCCTGGGCCTCATCGGGATCGCGGCGGCGCTCATCTATGTGTTCATTCCGCACGACGACTCGCCTCCCGACCTCCCGCGGGTCGACTACCGCGTCGAACTGCTCACCGCGCGCCGCGCCGCCGCCTACCCGGTGGCCGCACCCGAGGGCCTGTCCAAGGACTGGAAGGCGACCTCGGTCCGCTTCCAGGGCGACCAGTTCGACGCCTGGCACCTGGGCTTCCACACCCCCGACGGTCAGTACGTGCAGATCGAGCAGTCGACTCAGAAGCCGTCGACCTTCATCGACCAGGCGACCCAGGGGTCGAACGCGACGAAGGCCACCGAGGAGATCGCCGGCCGCACCTGGACCCGCTACACCGGCGGCCGCTACGACGCCCTGGTGCTCCCCGGCAAGGGCTCGACGACGGTGGTCGCGGGCACGGGCTCGTTCCAGCAGCTGACGGAGATGGCGCGGGCGCTGAAACTGGCCTAGTGAGCCGGTCTTGAATCGGTAGCTCGCCTCCACCGCCCGCCCCTTCAGATGGACCAAGGCCGCCGACCAGATCATCGACCGCATCTGCCACTACTGCGACAGGATCTGCGGACCGGGACACTGGTCCCCGCCCGCGGGACCGCACGGGAAAGGCCCCCGGCTTCGTCGCCGGGGGCCTTTGTCCTGCGGGGTCGCTCAGACCCGTCCGTCCTGCGGGGTCGCTCAGACCCGTCCGTCCTGCGGGGTCGCTCAGACCCGTCTGTCCTGCGGGGTCGCTCAGACCCGTCTGTCCTGCGGGGTCGCTCAGACCGTCGTGACGACCTGGTCGTACTCGAGGCGCGGGGAGCGCGGGAACCAGGCGTCCTCGCCCGGCTTGCCGATGTTGACGACCATCAGGGGAGTGTGGTCGTCGTCCAGGAACTCCTTCTGGACGCCCGCGAAGTCGAGGCCGGTCATCGGGCCGGCGGCGAGGCCGGCGGCCCGGATGCCGATGATGAAGTACGCGGCCTGCAGCGCGGCGTTCAGACCGGCGGCACCCTCGCGGGCCGGGCGCTCGGAGAAGAAGACGTCCTTGGCGGCCGGGAAGTGCGGGAAGAGGGTCGGCAACTCCTCGTGGAACTCGTTGTCCGCGGAGAGGATCGCGACCAGGGGCGCGGTGGCGGTCTTGGGCTGGTTGCCCTCGGCCATGTGCTTGACCAGGCGCTCACGGGCCTCGGCGGAGCGGACCAGGGTGACGCGCAGCGGCGACTGGTTGAAGGCGGTCGGGCCGTACTTGACCAGGTCGTAGATCGCCTGGATCTGCTCGTCGGTCACCGGCTCGTCGGTGAAGGTGTTGGCGGTACGGGCCTCGCGGAAGAGCAGGTCCTGGGCGGCGGGGTCAAGAACGAGAGACATGCGGGAACTTCCTCGGGATGGCGCCGGGATCCGATCCGGACCGTGGTCCGGATCGACTGACGAGACCGACGGTACGCGAAGGAAGGTTCAAGGTTCAACAATAAGCAGGGCGTGGTGATCCGCTTCACAGCGGAGCGCCGCCACCGCCCCTCGTCGAGCGCTACTTGCCGCCGGCCTCCTCCGCGGCGTCCTCCTCCGCGAGGGCCGCGTCCAGCCGGGCGCGCGCCCCGTCCAGCCAGCGCCGGCACACCTTGGCCAGCTCCTCGCCCCGCTCCCAGAGCGCCAGGGACTCCTCCAGCGTCGTACCGCCCGCCTCGAGCCGTCGTACGACCTCGATCAGCTCGTCCCGTGCCTGCTCGTAGCCGAGCGCCTCATCCACCTTGCTGGTCATCCGCCCACCCTATGCATCGACTCGGACCGTGCCCTGTTCCCGTGTTCTCAGCGTTCCCGGTCGGCCCGGACCACCGTGAACTCTCCCTCGGCCACCCGCGCCCGCAGTGTCTCCTCCGCCCCCACCTCGTCCGGAGCCCGGACGACATGCCCGTCGGACTTCTGCAGCACCGCGTAACCACGCTTCAGGGTCGCCGCGGGGGAGAGGGCCACCACGCGGGCGTGCGTGTGCGTCAGCTCGGAGGCGGCGCGGTCCAGGAGATGCCCGAGCGTGCGCCGCGAACGGTCGACCAGCGAGGCGACATGATCGGCCCGCTCGTCGATCATCCGGTGCGGATCCTGTATCGAGGGCCGGGCGAGCGCCTGGGCGAGCCCGCGCTCCTCCCGCTCGACGAGTGCCTGGACGCACCGCCGGGCCCGGTCGCGCAACTGCTGCACACGCTCGTACTCCTCCCCGACATCCGGTACGACCTTCTTGGCGGCGTCGGTCGGGGTGGAGGCCCGCAGGTCGGCGACGTAGTCGAGGAGCGGGTTGTCCGGCTCGTGCCCGATCGCCGACACGACCGGCGTACGGCACGCGGCGACGGCGCGCACGAGCTGCTCGTCGGAGAACGGAAGGAGGTCCTCCACGCTCCCGCCCCCGCGCGCGACGATGATGACGTCCACCTCGCCCGCCTCGTCGAGCTCCTTGACGGCCTGCACGACCTGCGGGACGGCGTGCACGCCCTGCACGGCCACGTTGCGCACCTCGAAGCGGACGGCCGGCCAGCGGTGCCGGGCGTTCTCCAGGACGTCCCGCTCGGCGGCCGAGGCCCGGCCGCAGACCAGTCCGATGAGCTGCGGCAGGAAGGGCAGGGCCTTCTTGCGCTCGGGCGCGAACAGCCCCTCGGCGGCCAGGGACTTCTTCAACTGCTCCAGCCGCGCGAGGAGTTCACCGACCCCCACGGGCCTTATCTCGGCGGCCCGCAGGGACAGCTGCCCCCGCGGCGCGTACCACTCCGGCTTCGCGAGGACGACGACCCGCGCACCCTCGCTCACCACATCGGCGACGGCGTCGAACACCTGCCGGTAGCAGGTGACGCTGACGGAGATGTCGTACGAGGGGTCCCGCAGGGTCAGGAACACGACCCCGGCGCCGGGCCGCCGCGAGAGCTGAGTGATCTGCCCCTCGACCCAGACGGCCCCCAGCCGGTCGATCCACCCACCGATGAGCCGCGACACCTCACCGACGGGCAGGGGCGCTTCCGGGGACGTGTTGAGAGCCATGCCGCGAGGGTAACGGCCAGGACTGACAACTCCGGGCTGCGCTCTCCAGCCCGAAAGCGGGGGTCTGGGGGCGCAGCCCCCAGGGACGGGACCGGCAGGGGCGGCGGGGGCGACCCGATCTTCGCCCTCCGGCCGCGGCCTTACGATGGACCGCATGACTGCTTCGCCTGGCCGCCGTGTCCTGCTCGCCGCCCCCCGGGGCTACTGCGCGGGTGTGGACCGCGCCGTGATCGCCGTCGAGAAAGCCCTGGAGCAGTACGGGGCTCCGATCTATGTCCGGCACGAGATCGTGCACAACAAGTACGTCGTGCAGACCCTGGAGAAGAAGGGTGCCGTCTTCGTGGAGCGCACGGAGGAGGTCCCCGAGGGGAACATCGTGATGTTCTCCGCGCACGGCGTGGCCCCCGTCGTCCACGAAGAGGCCGAGCGCGGCAAGCTCGCCACCATCGACGCGACCTGCCCGCTCGTCACCAAGGTCCACAAGGAAGCCGTCCGCTTCGCCAAGGAGGACTACGACATCCTCCTGATCGGGCACGAGGGCCACGAGGAGGTCATCGGCACCTCCGGCGAGGCCCCCGAGCACATCCAGCTCGTCGACGGGCCTGGGGACGTCGCCAAGGTCGAGGTCCGCGACCCGTCCAAGGTCGTCTGGCTGTCCCAGACCACCCTCTCCGTCGACGAGACCATGGAGACCGTCGACGCGCTGCAGGAGAAGTTCCCGCAGCTGATCTCCCCGCCCAGCGACGACATCTGCTACGCCACGCAGAACCGGCAGCTCGCGGTGAAGCAGATGGGCGCCGAGGCCGAGCTGGTGATCGTCGTCGGCTCCCGCAACTCGTCCAACTCCAAGCGGCTCGTCGAGGTCGCCAAGCTCGCGGGCTCGCGCGAGGCCTACCTCGTGGACTTCGCCGACGAGATCGACGAGGCCTGGCTGGAGGGAGTGTCCACGGTCGGCGTCACCTCCGGCGCCTCCGTCCCGGAGGTCCTGGTCGAGCAGGTCCTGGAGTGGCTCGCGCAGCGCGGCTTCGAGGACGTCGAGATCGTCAAGGCGGCCGAGGAGTCCATCACGTTCTCACTGCCCAAGGAGCTCCGCCGCGACCTGCGCGAGGAGGCGGCGGCGCTGATCGCGGAGCGAACCGGCACCTCGCCGGAGTGACTGTCAGTCGTCCGTCGTAACGTAGAGCCATGCAGATCTTCGGTGTGGACATCGGTGGATCCGGGATCAAGGGCGCCCCGGTGGACCTGGACAAGGGTGACCTGGCTCAGGAGCGCTGCAAGGTGCTCACTCCGCACCCGGCGACACCCGACGGCGTTGCGGAGGGCGTGAAGCAGGTCGTCGAGCACTTCGGCTGGACCGGCCCGGTCGGCCTGACCTTCCCCGGGGTGGTCACCGGCGGATCCACCATCCGTACGGCGGCCAACGTCGACAAGAGCTGGATCGACACGGACGCCCGCGCGTTGTTCAGCGACCGCCTGGGCGGCCTGCCGGTGACCGTGGTCAACGACGCGGACGCGGCGGGCGTCGCCGAGATGCACTTCGGCGCGGGCCGCGGCCGCCGGGGCACGGTCATCCTGCTGACCTTCGGCACCGGAATCGGCAGTGCCCTGTTCGTCGACGGCACCCTGGTGCCCAACACCGAGCTGGGCCACCTTGAGCTGCACGGCCACGACGCGGAGAAGCGCGCCTCCAGCAAGGCCAAGGAGGACGGCGAGCTGACCTGGGAGCACTGGGCGCACCGCGTGCAGAAGTACCTCGCCCATGTCGAGATGCTGTTCTCACCCGAACTGATCGTCATCGGGGGCGGCGTCAGCCGTAAGTCCCAGAAGTTCCTGCCGTTCATCGACGGCATCAAGGCGGAGATCGTCCCGGCGCAACTGCAGAACAACGCAGGCATCGTGGGCGCCGCGATGCACGCCGCGGAGGGCTGAGGCCGGGCCTAGTACCGGGGCGGGCGGCGGTCGCCGGTGCGTCGGTGGCGCGCCAGGGCCGCCTTGCGTCCCATGACGATCAGGCCCGCGACGAGGGTTCCCCCGTACAGCCACCCGGCCTGGGTGGCCAGGGCCGTCACCAGGCCCATCAGTCGGCCGAGCAGTCCGCCGCTGCCGTCGGCCACCGGGAGCAGGCCCGCCGCGAAGGCGATCGGTACGACGACGGGTGCGGTCGCCAGGTCGCTCTTGCGCACCCAGACCGCGGTCAGCAGGCACACCGGCAGGAACAGCACGCCGTACAGGGTCAGTGACGCCCCGAACAGCAGCTGGTCGAGACAGCCGAGCGCGAACATCACCGCCCCGCTGAACAGTCCGCTGCCCAGCCCGGTCAGCCGCGGGTTGGGCAGTCGCCGTACGGCCTCGGCCGGCGGCGGGCCGGGCTGCCGCGCCGCCGGGCGGGAGGCGGGCCGGCGCTGTCCGGCAGGTCGCGCACCACCGCCCGCACCCCCACCGCTTCCGCCGCGCTTCGCCTGCGGGGGCAGCGGGGGCGTGCCGCGTCGTGCTTGGTTGTGCGGTGGTCCCGACCCGTGTTGCTCCACCGGACCAACTTAGGTCGGTTTATGTGCGCAATCGCCCCTCAGACACGCCGAGGGGCGGAGCCTGGCCACGCGTTCGACGGGGAGCCGGGGCGGGGACCGGTACGCCGTAGACTTGTGGATCGGCCCGCCCGTGCACCGAAGAAGGACCGGGCCCACCGCCCCAGTCCCCTGATGTCTCTCACGTACGGGAAGTCGCAACGTGTCGCTCACGATCGGAATCGTCGGTCTGCCGAATGTCGGCAAGTCGACCCTGTTCAACGCCCTGACCAAGAACGACGTGCTCGCGGCCAACTACCCGTTCGCCACGATCGAGCCCAACGTGGGCGTCGTGGGCGTCCCCGACCCCCGGCTGACGAAACTGGCCGAAATCTTCTCCTCGCAGCGCATCCTCCCGGCGACCGTCGACTTCGTCGACATCGCGGGCATCGTGAAGGGCGCGTCCGAGGGCGAGGGCCTGGGCAACAAGTTCCTCGCGAACATCCGTGAGTCCGACGCGATCTGCCAGGTCATCCGCGCGTTCAAGGACGAGAATGTCGTGCATGTCGACGGCAAGGTCTCGCCGAAGGACGACATCGAGACGATCAACACCGAGCTGATCCTCGCCGACCTCCAGACCATCGAGAAGGTCCTGCCGCGCCTCCAGAAGGAGTCGCGCATCAAGAAGGACGTGGCTCCCAAGGTGGCGGCGGTCGAGGCGGCGAAGGAGATCCTGGAGAAGGGCGACACGCTGTTCTCGGCGGGCATCGTCCAGGGCTCCGGCAACGAGGAGCTCCTCCACGACCTGCATCTGCTGACCACGAAGCCCTTCCTCTACGTCTTCAACGTCGACGAGGACGAGCTGGTCGACGAGGACTTCAAGGCCGAGCAGCGCGCCCTGGTCGCCCCCGCCGAGGCGATCTTCCTCAACGCCAAGCTGGAGGCGGACCTCGCCGAGCTCGACGAGGCGGATGCCATGGAGCTCCTGGAGTCCGTCGGCGCCGAGGAGCCGGGCCTGACGACCCTTGCGCGCGTGGGCTTCAACACTCTCGGCCTGCAGACCTACCTCACGGCCGGCCCCAAGGAATCCCGCGCCTGGACCATCAAGAAGGGCGCCACCGCCCCCGAGGCCGCCGGTGTCATCCACACCGACTTCCAGAAGGGCTTCATCAAGGCGGAGGTCATCTCCTTCGAGGACCTGGTCGAGACCGGCTCGGTCGCCGAGGCCCGCGCGAAGGGCAAGGCGCGGATGGAGGGCAAGGACTACGTGATGCAGGACGGCGACGTGGTGGAGTTCCGCTTCAACGTGTGAGCGGCCGGAAGGGGCCGGGCTCCGTGAGCCCGGCCCCTTCCGCGTTCCCGTGCCGACCTGGAGCGGGCTGCTACCTGCGCTTCGGCGGGGTGAGCTGGTCGAGATCCAGGCTGATCTCGAAAGGCACAGGCCGCTTCAGGGTGCCCCGGAAGATGCCGGCGGGCGCGTAGACGCCGGTCGGTTCGTCCGGTCCTGGCCGGGCAGGGGCAGCCAGACGAAGGCCATGTCCGTGTCGCCGTCCGCCAGGCCGGCCGTCGGGTCGTCCCAGCTCACCTGGCGCAGGCGGACGGCGCCCTCGGGATGCGAGGCCGTGAAACGGGAGCGGATCGCGGGCAGCAGACCGCCGCGGCCGGGGCTGGTGCTCATGCCCACCACCAGCGTGCTGCGCTGCGCGGCCCGCGCCTCCGCGACCACGGACGCCCCCCTGCGCCCAGGCCTCCAGTACCCGCCGGGCGTGCGGCAGCAGCGGCGCGCCCTCCGCGGTGAGCGCCACGCCGTGCCGGTCGCGCCGCAGCAGCTCCACCCCCAACTGCCCCTCCAGCGCCCGGATCTGCTTGCTCAGCGCGGGCTGCGAGACGTACAGGCGCTCGGCCGCGCGCGTGAAGTGCAGCTCTTCGGCGACCGTGACGAAGTACCGCAGGTCCCGCACATGAACGTCCGCCGTCATAGCCATCGGTTGTCACCGTAGGTCTTGGACGGGCAACTCGCCACAGGAGCAGCCTGGTTCAGGAGTTGCACAGGGAGGCACTCGCAGCGTTGCTCGGAGAGGGTGGGTTGTCGTGAACAAGGTGTGGCTGATCACCGGTGCCGGCAGCGGGCTCGGGCGGGCCATCGCCGAGGCGGCCGTCGCCGACGGTGACGTCGTGGTCGGGGCCGCGCGGCGGCCCGAGGGGCTGGACGACCTCGTGGCCGCCCACCCCGACCAGGTCGAGGCGCTGCGGCTCGATGTCGCGGACACGGCCGCCGCCGGACCTGCGGTACGGGACGTGGTGGCGCGGCACGGGCGGATCGACGTCCTGGTCAACAACGCCGGCCGCGGTCATGTCGGTGCCTTCGAGGAGACCACCGAGGACGAGCTGCGCGCCCTGTTCGACGTGCACGCCTTCGGCCCGGCCGCCCTGGTGCGCGCCGTACTGCCGTACATGCGCTCGCGGTGCTCGGGCGCGATCGTGCAGATGAGCAGCATGGGCGGGCAGACGTCCTACCCCGGCTTCTCGGCGTACAGCGGGACGAAGTTCGCCCTGGAGGGCATGTCCGAGGCGCTCGCCGGCGAGGTCGCCGAGTACGGCATCAAGGTCCTCATCGTCGAGCCGGGCGCCTTCCGTACGGCGCTGTACGACGGGACGCAGGCCAGCGCCGACGGCGGGGCGTACGCCACCGTGGGCGGCACGCGCGCCATGGTCGACGCCGGCTTCGACGAGCGGGCGGGCGACCCGGCCAAGGCGGCGGCGCTCATCCTGGCCGCGCTGGAGGCGGAACAGACCCCGCTGCGCCTGCCGCTCGGCGACGACGGCGTGAGTGCGGTCCTCGACCACCTCGACCAGGTACGCGACGACGTCCTCGGCTGGGAGAAGCGCACCCGCCGCACGGGCTTCCGCGACTGAAGCCCCCGACAGGCTCTCAGATCCCGTCCACCCACGCCACGGTGAACGGCTCCTCGGGCACACCCGGGCCCATCGGGCCGCCCTTGTCGAACTGCGAGCGGACCACCAGCAACCGGCCCTGGACGCGGGCGAGGGTGGTCGGGATCTGCAGGGCGGGGTCGGTGAACCGCCGCTCCAGGCGGGCCGAGGTGCCGTCCGGGGAGAGCCGCCAGCGGCTGAGGGTGTTGGTGGTGTTGTGCGCGGCCCACAGCGTGCCGTGCGCCAGCTCCAGGCCGTCGCCGTGCTTCAAGTCACCGCCGTCCAGGGCCACTTGGCGTACGGATCCGGAGCCAGTGCCCACCCGGTACAGGCCGCCGCCCGTCATGTCGACGGCGAGCAGGTACCGCCCCGAGGGGGCGACGACTATGCCGTTGAGGAGGAAGCCGTCGGAGGGTGCCACGGTGCTCAGGTCGTAGGCGGCGTCGAGCGTCGCGCTGCCGCCGCGGGCGCGGCCCAGGTCGGCCGGGGTGACGCGGTAGACCACCGGGCGGGAGCTGTCGGTGAGGTAGGCCGTGCCGTCAGGGCCGAGCGCCAGGTCGTTGACGAAGGAGGGGGATGACGTCCATGCCCGTGTCCGAGCGCCTCGGCTCCCACCTCAAGCGGGCCGAACAGGCTCTCAGCGCGACCAAGGCGGCCGTCCTCAAACCGGCCGGTGTGACGGTGGCGCAGTACTCGGCGCTGCTCCACCTCTCAGAGAACCCCGGTATCTCGGCCGCGGCTCTCGCCCGCCTGTGCGGAGTCACCCCGCCGACGATGAACACGGTCCTGAACAACCTCCAGGACCGCGCCCTGATCGCACGCACCCCCCACGAGTGGCACAAGAACGTCCTGGAGACCCGTCTCACCGACGAGGGCCGCGCGGTGATGGCCGACGCGGACGCCCGCGCCGTACGGGTCGAACGGGCTCTGGCCGCCGAGTTCACGGATGAGGAACGCGAGGCGCTGGCCGGGCTGCTGGGGCGGTGCGTGGCGCTGCTGGAGGCGGAGCGCGGGCGGGCGTAACGGAGGCAGGGGGTCCTCTTCTCCTCACCGCACGCTTACCATGCGCCCAGTCGTACGAGTTCCGTACGCCCGTTCTGTGCGTCAGTCGTCCGAACCAGGAGCACGGCAGCCGTGTCCACACCACCCCCGCCGCCCGGGCCGTACCCGTACCCGCCCTGGGAGCAGGGCTACCGCCCGTACAACACGCCTGCGCCGGTCAACGGGGTCGCCATTGCCTCCCTGGTGCTCGGCATCCTCTGCTGCGTTCCGGCCCTCGGGCTGCTCCTCGGGCTGGTCGCGCTGCGCCAGATCAGCAGGACGGGTGAGCGGGGACGCGCGATGGCCGTCAGCGGCGCGGTCCTCTCCGGTCTCGGGCTGGTGCTGTGGGTGGCGGTGCCGGTCGGCGGTGCCGCGCTCGACGGCTGGGTGAAGGACACCGCACGCGACCACGGCAGCGCCTACTCCCTCACCAAGGGGGAGTGCTTCGACTCCCCGAGCGGTTCCCTGGACGGCGTGGCCTACGACGTCGACAAGGTGCCCTGCACCGGCCTGCACGACGCCGAGGTCTTCGCCACCTTCAAGATGCCCGGCGGCGCCGCCTACCCCGGCGACGGCGAGATCACGGACGCCGCCGACGCCAGGTGCTACGCGCTGCGCTACGGCTACGCCATGGACGCCTGGGCCGTGCCCGACGACGTCGACGTGTACTACCTGACGCCGAGCCGGGAGAGCTGGCGCTACGGCGACCGCGAGGTCACCTGCCTGTTCGGCAACACCGACGAGAAGGCCGGCATCGAGGGTTCGCTGCGCAACGACGAGCAGATCCTGGACGCCGACCAGGCCGCCTATCTCAAGGCCGTCGACGTGGAGAACGCCGCCCTGGACCGGCAGCCCACGGACAGCCCCGACGACGATCTGCGGGCCAACCGTCAGTGGGCCGGGCAGATGGCGGCCGCGCTCGACAAGGAGGCCCGGATGCTGCACGACCACTCCTGGCCGGCCGCCCTGCGGACGCCGGTCGTGACGGTCGCCAAGGAGGTCGTGGCACGACGGCAGGAATGGGCGGACGCCGCGAAGGCCGGTGACGCGAACGGCTTCTACGAGCACTACGACCTCGTCATGGCGCTCTCGACACCCGACGCGGCCGTCACCGCCCGCAAGGCTCTGGGCCTGGACGCCACCCCGCCCGAGTCCAAGGACGCGGACGACGACGGGAGCGGCACCTCAGGCGCCTCCGAGTTCGAGGTGTGACCACGGCTATAGCGGGGAGAAAGTGCCTGCGTAAAGCCCCCCGCAGACACATGTCATCACATCGAGTGATTCTCTGGCCTTTGCTTGCACGGCACAACCCACGGTTGCCACGCTGTTGCTGTCTGTACAACCTGATGGGAGTGGCCAGTGACTTTCGGTGAGCAGCCGGCGTACCTGCGTGTCGCGGGTGATCTCCGCAAGAAGATCGTCAATGGTTCGCTGCCACCGCACACCCGACTGCCCTCCCAGGCCAGGATCCGCGAGGAGTACGGCGTCTCGGACACTGTGGCGCTGGAGGCGCGCAAGGTGCTGATGGCGGAGGGCCTGGTCGAGGGCCGCTCCGGATCGGGGACCTACGTCCGTGAGCGCCCCGTGCCCCGCAGCGTGGCCCGCTCCGGCTTCCGCCCGGCCGGCGGCGCGACGCCCTTCCGTCAGGAGCAGGCCGACGGGGAGGGGCGCGGCACCTGGGAGTCCAGCAGCGCCCAGGCCGAGGCGAGCAGCTCCGTCGCGGAGCGGCTCGACATCAAGCCCGGCGACCGCGTGATGTGCACGAGGTACGTCTTCCGCGAGGCCGGCGAGGCGATGATGCTCTCCACCTCCTGGGAGCCCCTCGCGGTCACCGGTCGCACCCCTGTGATGCTTCCCGAGGAGGGCCCGCTCGGCGGCATGGGTGTCGTCGAGCGCATGGCCGCGATCGACGTGATCGTGGACAACGTCACGGAGGAGGTCGGCGCCCGCCCCGGCCTCGCCGAGGAACTCGTGACCCTCGGCGGCGTCCCCGGTCATGTCGTCCTGGTCATCCAGCGCACCTTCTTCGCCTCGGGCCGCCCCGTGGAGACGGCCGACGTCGTCATCCCCGCCGACCGCTACCGCGTGGCGTACCACCTCCCAGTGAAGTAGCGCACACCTTTACGGCAGTTGACCCCGCCGCCCCCTCGTCCCCACCTCCTCCGCACACCCTCGGAACCGGCCCGTCCGCCGCTGGGATCTGGCCGTTCTCGCAGGTCGCCCCACGCATGCCCGACATGCCGCTGACCCGATGCGTCGACACCCGCGCGCGGCGCATTCGATTCCGTGCGCCCCCTCGTTCTGGCCGGTTGCGTACCTCTTTGTGAAAAGACGTGTTCGCTGCGTAAAGGTAAGGCGTAGGCTCGGGCATATGCGGATTGCGGTTTCCTTAGTGGGTGGGGCACGGCACGAACCGCGGGCGAGGAGCGGTCGGGCCGCGGTGGGAAGGAGCGGTGGGGCGCGATGAACGACGGCACGATCACGCTTCCCTGGCTCGTCATTCGGCAGGACGACAACGGCAATCGCTACCGAGTGGGCCGGTACGCGACCCGGGCTGAGGCCCAGAAGATCGCGGACAGTCTCGACGACCGCGGGCACAAGCAGCTGTACTGGGTCGAGCGCATAGGCCAGAACGGGCAGAACGGAACGGCCACGGTCAACTGACTCCCGTAGGCTCCCCGCATGACGGAACGGATCGTGGTGGTGGGCGCCGCCCTGTTCGACGGCGACCGCCTGCTCGCCGCGCGCCGCAGCGCGCCTCCCGCACTCGCCGGCCGCTGGGAACTCCCGGGCGGCAAGGTCGAACCGGGCGAGAGTCCCGAGGCGGCCCTCGTGCGCGAACTGCACGAAGAACTCGGCGTGGACGCCGACCCCGTGGCCCGCGTACCGGGCGAGTGGCCCCTGAAGCCGCCGTACGTCCTCCACGTGTGGACGGCCCGCCTGCGCCCGGGCTCCCCGGACCCCAAACCCCTCCAGGACCACGACGAACTGCGCTGGCTCACACGGGGCGAGCTGTGGACGGTGCCTTGGCTGGACCAGGACGTCGAGGCGGTCCGCGAGCTGACCACTCTCCAGGGGCGCGGGGCTGTGTAGCTCCTGGGCGCCCGGCACCCCCGCGGAGCAAGCTCACGCCGTGGACGGTAATACGCCCCAGATATCGGGTATGCCCCAATTAACCCCACGAAACCGGACAAGGGTGGGCTTCTGGCCTGGGAAGTGATCGGCGTGATCGACACAGAAGGCGACTGCGCCGAGTGGAGTTTCCCCGCGGAGCCGGGAGCCGCCCGCAGTGCCCGCGCCGCCGTCCGCGGCCAGCTGCGCACCTGGGAGCTCGACGCCCTCGGAGATCTCACGGCCCTGCTGGTCAGCGAGCTGGTCACCAACTCGCTGCGACACGCCACCGGACCCATCGGGGTACGCCTGGTACGGCCCGCGGGACTGGCGGACGTCCTGTTGGTGGAGGTCTCCGACCCACTGCCCGACCCGCCGCGCGAACGCGTCGCCCGCCCCGAGGACGAGAGCGGCCGCGGGCTGCAACTCGTCGCCCACTCCTCGCGCCGCTGGGGCACCCGGCCCGGCGTGGCGGGCAAGACGGTGTGGTTCGAACTGACCTTGCCCGGCTGAGCCGGTGCCCGGTCCGGCCCTTCGGACGGTGTACGCGAACACCCGTCCTGTAGACCGACCCGATCAGGCCGGTGGCAGTGTCCGGCGCACGGGGTTCGAGGAGGTGTCGGCTGGTTAGAAGACTGGAAGTGTTGTCGCAGCCAGGGACCGAAAACCGTCGGGACCGTGCTGTGATCGTGAACACCGTGTTGTGCGGCGCCGTAGTGCTGGATACTGCGGGCAGCCGCCCCCGGTGACCGGTACCGGACGCGGTGAGCTGGAGGGGACGGTTCGCGTGAGCGAGATACCAGCGAAGGCCACGGAGTCCGAGGACCCGTCGGACGGCGCGAGGGCAGAGGCCGCGGGTGATGCCGCGGCCGATGTGACGAGCGGGACGGCGGGCGGGACGGGCCTGTCCGCCTTCGAGGGGACCGGCGCAGCACCTCACGGTGACGCCATGTGGCAGAGCAGTCCACCCGGCTCCATCTACGACTACATCAAGGTCGCGTCCTTCTCCATCGGCCCGGACGGGCTCGTCGACCAGTGGAGTCTGCGCGCCGAGCAGCTCTTCGGGATCCCCGCCGAGCACGCGGTCGGCATGGACCCCATCGAGGCGTTCATCGACCCCGACCTGCGCGAGGAGGGCCAGCGCAAGATGGCCGAGATCCTCGACGGGCGGGAGTGGACCGGAGTGGTCCCGTTCCGTCAGCCCGGCGCGGCGCCGGGGGGGAGCGGACGGGAGGGGCTCGCCGAGGTCTATGTGATGCCGACGCGGACCGAGGAGGGCGAGAAGGCCGCCGTCTGCATCGTGGTCGACGTACGCACCCTGCGCAGCATCGAGACCGACCTTGCCGCCTCGCAGTCGATTTTCGGTCAATCTCCTTTCGGTTTCCTCCTGATCGACCCCGACCTGCGGGTCCGCCGCGTCAACGAGCAGTTTGCGAACACCTTCGGCGGCACGCCCGACGACCACCGCGGCCGCGGCGTCCACGACTATCTGCAGCGGCCCGAGGCCGAGCGGGTCGCGGCGACCCTGCGCCGGGTCCTGGAGACCGGCAACTCCATCACGGACATGCATGTCACGGGCTTCGTGCCGGGTTCCGAGGACCGCCGGCACTGGTCCATCAACCTGTACCGCGTGCACAGCGGCTCCGGGCGCCCCATCGGCGTCGCCTGGCTCGGAACCGACATCACCTCCCGCCGCGCCGCGGCCCGCGAGGCCGCTGCCGCGCGGCGCAATCTCGCCCTTCTCAACGAGGCGGGCGCCCGTATCGGCAACTCCCTCGACCTGGAGACCACGGCCCGCGAACTCCTCGACGTCGTCGTCCCCGGCTTCTGCGACCTCGCCACGGTCGACCTCTACCAGGGGCTGCTGGCGGGCGACGAGACCCCGCCGGGCCTCGCCGACGGCAGCGCGGAGCTGCGCAGGGTCGCCTTCGCCAGCGCGGTCTCCGACGCGCCGTTCGTCGGGGGCGGCGCGCCCGTGGCCGTCGGGGCGGTCCACCACTACCCCTTCAACTCCCCTTGTGCGGACGCCCTGCGCACCGCCCGCCCCCAGGTCGTCCCTGCCGAGGAGGGCGGCCTCGTCCAGTCCACGCTGGCCGTGCCGATGGTCGCCCACGACACCGTCGTAGGACTCGCGCAGTTCGCCCGTACGAAGGGCAGTGAGCCGTTCGGGGACCGGGACCGGGATCTGGCGGTGGAGCTCGCGGCGCGCGCCGCCGTCTGCATCGACAACGCGCGGCTGTACCGCCGTGAGCACGAGCGGGCCCTGATACTGCAGCGGTCGCTGCTCCCGCCGGGCGACCCGGTGGCCTCCGGTCTGGACATCGCCTGCCGCTATCTGCCGGGCAACTCCTCCGCGGACCGCCCCAGCGAGGTCGGCGGCGACTGGTTCGACGTGATCGAACTGCCGGGGCACCGTACGGCGTTGGTGGTCGGGGACGTCATGGGCCGCGGTCTGCGGGCGGCGGTGGCGATGGGCGAACTCCGTTCGGCGGTACGGACACTCGCGCTCCTCGACCTCGAACCGGCGGAGGTGCTGAGCGCGTTGGACGAGATCGCCCGGGGCCTCGGCGCACCCGGTGGTGTCCAGCAGGCCACCCGCGCGGCCCGCCGGCCCCGTGAGGCGGACCTCTCCGAGGTGTACCTCGCCACCTGCGTCTACGCGGTCTACGACTCCGTCACGCGGCGCTGCACGTTCGCCAACGCGGGCCATCTGCCGCCCGTGCTGGTGGAGCCCGGGGAGGACGCGCTGATGCTCGACGTGCCGCCGGGCATGCCGCTGGGCGTCGGCGGGGAGCCCTTCGAGGAGGTGGAGGTCGAACTACCCGAAGGCGCACTGTTGGCGCTCTACACGGATGGACTGGTCGAATCGCGCGACCATCCGCTGGACGAAGGCCTCCAGGCGTTCGTCGGCGCGCTCACGGACCCCTCCGCGCCCCTGGAGGACGTCTGCGACCAGGTCCTCAACACCCTCGACACCCACCACGGCGAGGACGACATCGCCCTGCTGATGGCCCGTGTCCAGGGACTGCCCGCCGATTCCGTCGGCGACTGGACGCTGCCGCGCGAGCCGCGCAGCGTGGGCAGAGCCCGGGAGTACGCCCGCGGGCAGCTGCTGTCCTGGGACCTCGAACCCCTCGTCGACACGACGGAGCTGCTGGTCAGCGAGCTGGTCACCAACGCCCTGCGGTACGGCGAGGGTGAGATAAGACTGCGGCTGCTGTTGGACCGCACCCTGGTCTGCGAGGTCTGGGACTCCGGCCTCGTCCAGCCGCGTCGGCGCCGCGCCCGGGACACCGACGAGGGCGGCCGTGGCCTCCAGCTGGTCGGCCTCCTGAGCGCGGCCTGGGGCTCCCGCCGTACGCCGCGCGGCAAGACGGTGTGGTTCGAACTGCCGCTGCCGGACGGGGAGACGGGGCTGGCGGATCCGGCGGAGGCGTTGCTGAGTCTGTTTTGAGCGGGGGTGCCTATTGGGTGTGGGGTTCCTGTTGCCGGCGACTGCCGGTGCGCGTGGTTGCTCGCGCAGTTCCCCGCGCCCCTAGAGGGCGCTGCCGCGCCCTCTTCGGGCCCGGGTGTGTGGGCCGCCGAAGCTCGATTCCGGCGGAGGCGTTGCTGAGTCTGTTTTGAGCGGGGGTGCCTATTGGGTGTGGGGTTCCTGTTGCCGGCGACTGCCGGTGCGTCGTGGTTGCTCGCGCAGTTCCCCGCGCCCCTAGAGGGCGCTGCCGCGCCCTCTTCGGGCCCGGGTGTGTGGGCCGCCGAAGCTCGATGGTGCGCCATCGCCCAACAGCACCCCACCGAGGACCGCCCCCGCGAGGCCGCTCTCGTGCTCGGCAGCCCCGGCCACCGGGTTGCCGTGCAGCCGTACGTCCCGTTCGGCGAGTTCGCGGGCCCGGCGGGCCAGGGCGTCGGCGGTGAGCAGGGCCGAGGGCTCCTCGGCGAGGAGCCGCTTCGCCTCCGCCAGCCGGGTGCGGGCCGTGCTGCCGACGGCACCCCGGTGTGTCGTGACGAAGGCGTCGGCCTCGGCCACGGCACTGCGGGCGACCAGCGACGCGGCGGCCGACAGTACCCCGGCCCGCCCCACGCCCACCGGCAGGAGCCCCCGCACCAGCAGCCGGAGGGCGTCGAGCGGGTCGTAGGGCCCGGCCGTCAGCTCCTCTCGTACGGCGGTCAGGACGAGGTCGGCGTGCGCGGCGCGGGCGTGCAGCTCACCGGCGGGGACGTCGCCCGCGCCCGTCCGCGCGCCCGCGAGTTCCGCCTCCGCCCCGGTGAGCGCGGCCGGCACCAGCTCCGCGGCCGCGGCCAGATCGGCGGCGAGCCGCTCGATGCCGGCCACGAACACCTCGGCCTGCGCTGTCGCCCCCTCGGCGGCCCGTAGCTGCCGTGCCGCGTCCGCTGCCTCGCCCATGTCGGCCGCCTGACGGGCCTGGTTCAGCCGGGTCGTGGCGAACACCAGGCGGTCCTTGGCCTGTTCGGCATGCCCGATGACGGCGTCGACCGCGGCGGAGCCGTACCGCCCGGCGAGAGCGGCCAGGGTCGCCCCGGCGCCTCCGGTACGGGCGGTCAGCGCACGGAAGCGTTCCTCCGCGACCTCCAGTGCCTCGCCCAGACCCTCCGCCGTCTCCAGCGCGCGCAGCAGATCGAACCCCGCGGCCTCCGCGTCCAGCCGCCGCCCCGCCTCCTGACACCGCCCGATCATCCCGGCGAGCGCATGCCGCCGGGCCGCCTCGTCCTCCGGTACACCGTCGTCGTACTGCTGCCGCATCCGGAACGCGGCGGACAGCTCGGCCTCGGCGTCCCGCACGGCCCGTACGAACGGCGCCACGGAATCCGCCCCGGACCGCGCCTCGGCGAAGTCGAGCTCCTCCCGGCTGGTGCGCACCCAGTCGTCGGCCCCGGCCAGCAGGACCCGTACCCGCTCGTCGAGTTCGGAGAGCGGCGGCGCGGCGGGCCCGGCGGGGGCCGGGCCACCACCCGGCGTCGTACGCGTCCGGGCGCGCCGTGTGCGCCGCACATACCCGTACCCCGCGACCACCACCACCGCGCCCGCCGCGACGACCGGCAGCACCAGATCGGCGGCCGAGGTCCCGTTCTGCTGCGGCGCGGCGGCGCTCGCGGCGGCCGGCTGCGCACGGGCGGCCGGAACCGGCACCTCACTGTTGATCGTCATCCACGGCAACACCAGCCACACCACCGCGGCCAGCCCGCCCACCACGGTGTGCAGCACCCGCACGGATATATGAGCGGTGGCCCGCCGCGGCCGGCCCCGGATCAAGGGTGACGTCACATTTCGGAGCGTATGAGCAGGAATGCGGCCGCGCGACCGGGGTGGGTCAGGGGTGGGGGAGGCCGAGTGGCATGGGACGGGAGCGACGAGGGGGAGTGAGCGGTATGGACCGGGCTCGACACACGGGGCAATCCCCGACGGCCGACCAATCCAACGGAACGGACAATCCGCCCAACAGGGCCGACGACACCGACACAACGCCCCAAACCCCCACGGGGGAGCCACTCGCGCCCTCACATGCTCCCGCGGCCGCCGACGGCGGGGACGCCCCGTTGGTGCCATCCGCATCCGCCGGGGAGGAGGCGCTCGCGCCCAGGCGTGCTCTCGTGGCCGCCGACGGTGAGGGTGTCCAACTGGTGCCACCCGCATCCGTCACAGGGGATCCGTTCCCGACCCGGCATGCTCCCGCAGTCGCCGACGGCGGGGACGCCCCGTTGGGGTCGCCCGCATCCGCCGGAGAGGAATCGCTCGCGCCTTCGCACGCTCCCGCGGCCGCCGACGGCGGGGACGCCCCGTTGGGGTCGCCCGCATCCGCCGGAGAGGAATCGCTCGCGCCTTCGCACGCTCCCGCGGCCGCCGACGGCGGGGACGCCCCGTTGGGGTCGCCCGCATCCGCCGGAGAGGAATCGCTCGCGCCTGCGCGCACTCCCGCGGCCGCCGGCGGCGGGGACGCCCCGTTGGGGTCGCCCGCATCCGTCAGGGAGGAGCCGCACGCGCCCCCGCACGCTCCCGCAGTCGCCGACGGTGAGAACCCCCCACTGGGGCCACCCGCACCCGACGACGAAAGTAGTACGGGTGGTGCGGGTGGGAACGAGAAGGCCGATGGCGAAGCCGAGGCGAGACAGCCGTCGGCCCGTCGATGGCGACGTCTGGCCCTCGCCGTGGTCCTGGCCCTCCTCGTCCCCCTCCTCACCGCCGAATCCGCCCTTCGCCTCAACTACACCGGCGACCCCAAGGACGGCACGTACACCAGAAACCGCGACGCCATCTGGCTGGGCCACGCCTGGGTCGACGGCCGCAAGACCGACGCCGACGTCACAGCCCTCGCCGACCGCCTGAAGACCACCGGCATCCGCGACCTGTACGTCCACGCAGGCCCCCTGGAGCACAACGGCACCCTCCCCAAGTCCGCGTACAGCAAGGCGACTTGGCTCATCAAAACCCTGCACGGCCGAGCGCCGCGGCTCCGCGTCCAGGCCTGGCTCGGCGACGTACTCGCGACCGAGGGCCCGACGGGCATGCGCCTGGAGCGGCCGGCGACCCGTGCGGCCGTCGTCGCCTCCACCCGCGAGATCCTCGCGGCCGGCTTCGACGGCGTCCACTTCGACCTGGAGCCCCTGCACTCCGGCGACCGGAACTACCTCACCCTCCTCGACTCCCTCCGCTCCGTCACCAGGGCGCACCACGCCCTGCTGTCCGTCGCCGCCCACCAGATCGACCCGCTCCCCGGCTTCCACGCCTTCTGGGGCACGGTCGCCGGACACCCGAAGTGGTGGTCGCAGAGGTTCTTCGGCCAGGTCGCACGCCGGGTCGACCAGATCGCCGTGATGTCGTACGACACCATGCAGCCGCTGCAGAGCCTGTACGGCGGCTACGTCGCCCAGCAGACCTCGCTCGCCCTGGAGGTCACCCCGCCCACGACCGACCTGCTGATGGGCCTGCCCTTCTACCACGAGAACCGGTTCGGCCACTGGAACCATGCCGAGACCGCATCGGCCGCCGTCCGCGGCGTCCGCCTCGGCCTGTCCCGCACGGACGCGGACCGGTCCCGCTTCGGCGTCGCGCTCTACGTCGACTTCGCGGCCACGGAGGCGGACTGGAGGGCGTACCGGGACGGCTGGGTCCGCTGAACCCGGCCGTCCCGCCCGAGGCCTACGAGGACCGCCGCCTGATCTTCGACCCCAGCCACACCAACGGGTCGTACTTGCGGTCGACCGCCCGTTCCTTCAAGGGGATCAGCGCATTGTCCGTGATCTTGATGCCCTCGGGGCAGACTTCGGTGCAGCACTTGGTGATGTTGCAGTAGCCGAGCCCGTGTTCGTCCTGGGCCGTCTTCTTGCGGTCCAGGCCGGTCTCGGCCGCCGCGTCCAGCGGATGCATGTCCAGCTCCGCGACCCGCATCAGGAAGCGCGGCCCCGCGAACGCGGTCTTGTTCTCCTCGTGGTCGCGCACCACATGGCAGGTGTCCTGGCACAGGAAGCACTCGATGCACTTGCGGAACTCCTGCGAGCGGTCCACGTCCTCCTGCATCATCCGGTACTCGCCGGGCCCCACACCCTCCGGCGGCACGAACGCGGGCACCTCGCGCGCCTTGGTGTAGTTGAACCCGACGTCGGTCACCAGATCCCGTACGACCGGGAAGGCGCGCAGGGGCGTGACGGTGATCGTCTCCTCCCGCGTGAACACCGACATCCGCGTCATGCACATCAGCCGCGGCCGCCCGTTGATCTCGGCGGAGCACGAACCGCACTTGCCCGCCTTGCAGTTCCAGCGGACCGCCAGATCGGGCGCCTGGGTGGCCTGGAGGCGGTGGATGATGTCGAGCACCACCTCGCCCTCGTTGACTTCGACCGTGAAGTCCTCCAGGCCGCCGCCCTTGACATCGCCCCGCCAGACCTTGAAGCGGGCCTCGTAGCTGCTCACTCGTACAGCTCCTCTTCGGCGAGGTACTTGACCAGCTCCTCCTTGTCGAAGAGGGCGAGCAGGTCGGCGCGGATGGGTTCGGTGGTCTCACGGGAGAGGGCGATCTGGCCCTGCACGGGGTCCGTCGCCGCAAGGCCGCCCGTGGGGTCGATCAGCTCGCACAGCAGATTGATGTTGCGCCACTTGCGGTCCATCGTCGGATGGTCCTCGCGGGTGTGGCCGCCGCGCGACTCGGTGCGTTCCAGGGCCGCCCGGGCCACGCACTCGCTGACCAGCAGCATGTTCCGCAGGTCCAGCGCGAGATGCCAGCCGGGGTTGAACTGGCGGTGCCCCTCGACACCGGCCCGGCGGGCCCGTACCCGCAGCTCCGCCAGCTTCTGAAGCGCCTGCTCCATCTCGCCCTCGCGGCGGATGATGCCGACGAGGTCGTTCATGGTCTGCTGGAGTTCCTGGTGCAGGGTGTACGGGTTCTCCGGCGGGCGGCCGTCGTCCTCGCCCTGCGCGGGACCCTCGGCGGAGAAGGGGCGCAGCGCCTCCGCGGCCGCGGTGTCGACCTGGACCTCGTCGACGGCGGGGCGTTCGAAGGCCAGGGCCGCCGAGTACTCGGCGGCGTGCCAGCCCGCCCGGCGTCCGAACACCAGCAGGTCGGAGAGGGAGTTCCCGCCGAGCCGGTTGGAGCCGTGCATGCCTCCCGCGACCTCGCCGGCCGCGTACAGCCCGGGCACCCCGCGTGCGGCGGCGGTGTCGGACTCGACCGCGATGCCGCCCATCACGTAGTGGCAGGTCGGCCCGACCTCCATCGCCTCCGCGGTGATGTCGACGTCCGCCAGTTCCTTGAACTGGTGGTACATGGACGGCAGCCGGCGCCGGATGACCTCGGCGGGCATCCGGGTCGACACGTCCAGGAAGACCCCGCCGTGCGGGGAGCCGCGGCCCGCCTTCACCTCGGAGTTGATCGCGCGGGCGACCTCGTCACGCGGCAGCAGTTCGGGAGGACGCCGGTTGTTGTCCGGGTCCTCGTACCAGCGGTCGCCCTCCTCCTCCGACTCCGCGTACTTCTCCTTGAAGACGTCGGGGATGTAGTCGAACATGAACCGCTTGCCGTCGGAGTTCCTCAGCACCCCGCCGTCGCCGCGGACCGACTCCGTGACGAGGATCCCCTTCACCGACGGCGGCCAGACCATCCCCGTCGGGTGGAACTGCACGAACTCCATGTTCAGCAGCGGCGCCCCGGCCAGCAGCGCCAGCGCGTGCCCGTCGCCCGTGTACTCCCACGAGTTCGACGTCACCTTGAAGGACTTGCCGATGCCGCCCGTCGCGATCACCACGGCAGGGGCTTCCAGGACGAAGAAACGGCCGGTCTCACGCTCGTAGGCGAAGACACCGGAGACCCGGCTGCCGTCCTTGAGGACCCTGGTCACCGTGCACTCCTGGAAGACCTTCAGCCGGGACTCGTAGTCGCCGGTCTCGCGGTGGTCCTCCTGCTGGAGGGAGACGATCTTCTGCTGGAGCGTGCGGATCAGTTCGAGGCCCGTACGGTCGCCGACGTGCGCGAGGCGCGGGTACTCGTGGCCGCCGAAGTTGCGCTGGGAGATCTTCCCCGCCTTCGTACGGTCGAAGAGGGCGCCCCAGGTCTCCAGCTCCCACACCCGGTCCGGGGCCTCCTGCGCGTGCAGCTCGGCCATCCGCCACTGGTTGAGGAACTTGCCGCCACGCATGGTGTCGCGGAAGTGCACCTGCCAGTTGTCGTGCTCGTTGACATTGGCCATCGCCGCCGCGATTCCGCCCTCGGCCATCACCGTGTGCGCCTTGCCGAACAGCGACTTGCAGATGACTGCCGTGCGGGCGCCCCGCTCGCGCGCCTCGATGGCGGCCCGCAGCCCGGCGCCCCCGGCGCCGACCACGACCACGTCCCACTCCTGGCGGTCGACCACGGACATCAGAAGGCACCCCTCATCAGAAGAATCGCGGATCGTCGAAGGCGCCGGACGCCACCAGATAGACGTAGAAGTCGGCGAGCGCCACGCTCACCAACGACGCCCAGGCGAGCAGCATGTGACGGGCATTCAGCTCCCCCACGAACTGCCAGGCCTTGTAGCGCACGGGATGCTTGGAGAAGTGTTTGAGCTTGCCGCCGACGATGTGCCGGCACGAGTGGCACGAGATCGTGTAGGCCCAGATCAGCGTGATGTTGACCAGGAACACGACGGTGCCGAGGCCCATGTGGCCCCAGTTCTCGTGCGTGTCGCGGAAGGACAGCACCGTGTCGTACGTCAGCACGCCCGCGACCAGGATCGCCGCGTAGAAGAAGTACCGGTGGATGTTCTGCAGGATCAGCGGGAAGCGGGTCTCACCGGTGTACTTCTTGTGCGGCTCGGCCACCGCGCAGGCCGGGGGCGAGGCCCAGAAGCCCCGGTAGTAGGCCTTGCGGTAGTAGTAGCAGGTCAGGCGGAAGCCGAGCGGGAAGATCAGGATGATGATGGCGGGGGAGATGCCCCACCAGCTCCCGAAGAGGTCGGCGTTCGGGCCCGACGGCATGTTCTTGCAGTTCTCCGCCAGACACGGCGAGTAGAACGGGGAGACATACGGCGCCGAGTAGTAGTCCGCGTTCGCGAAGGCCCGCCACGTCGAGTACACGATGAAGGCCAGCAACCCGGCCGCGGTGGCGGCCGGAGCCAGCCACCAGCGGTCGGTCCGCAGATGCGGGGCGTCGATCGCGGCGCGCGTACCGGTGCGTACGCCGCCGCTGTTCAGATGTGGTTCCGTACCAGTGGCCAACTCATGACTCCGGTCGGGTTCAGGGGGCGTGGCGGTCGCGGGCGCCGAGTCCTTCGTCGTCCGTGTCGATCCACAGCGAGGGGTCGTACGGGGTGTCGGGGATGGTGACGAGTTCCGGCTTGCGCGGTGCGCTCGGAGTCGACGCCGCCTCGCGCAGGAGCGCGACGCTCTCCCGCAGGTGATCGGCGTCGGCGCGGACGCGGCGTATGTCCAGACCGCCGCTGCCCAGCTGCTTCTCCAGGCGGCCCACCGACCGGGACAGGTCGTCCAGGCAGCGCTGCATTGTCGTCAGGTCGTCTTGCACGGACATGACGTGACCTCACTTCCATGGGCCGTCAGGCCTCAGGTGGCAACGTTCATGCGCCTGCGAGTGTTGCGCGTCACACCTGTCGGTGGGAAGGGATGTGCAGCGATTGGCGGATTGCACGCCTCCAGTGCACGCCTGCAAGCGCTCTGTGTGCGCCGGGGGCGCACATTGGGCCGTACGAGTGGGGTTGCCCGGCTGTGCCGCCGTGTCACCCCCGGTGGGCGAACCCTTTCCTCTTCAGTGGGGCCGTACATCTGATCAACTCCAAAATACGCCCAAATGTGATCAGACCCCCACCCGTGTCACCGGCTGGAGCGGCCTCGGAGGTAGCGAAGATGTCCCACCACGGGAGACTGCGGACCAGGCCCGGTGCCGTCGCGCGCTCGGTCGCCTTCCTCGCTGCGGGCGTGCTCGTGGTACCCCTGCTCGCGGGCTGTGGCTCCGAGGACGAGGCGGGCAAGCCCCTTGCGGGGCCGGACATCGCGCCCGCCGGGCGGGAGCAGGTGGCCGACGGCGGCACCCTGCGGTGGGCCGTGGACGACGTGCCGGAGACCCTGAACACGTTCCAGTCGGACGCCGACGCGGTCACGAACCGCGTCGCGCAGGCCGTCCTCCCGTCCATGTACCGGCTGGATGCGAACGGGCGGCCGCAGCGCAACTCCGCCTACCTGGAGTCCGCCAAGGTCGTCCAGACCGAGCCCAAGCAGGTCGTGCTCTACAAGATCGCCCAGCAGGCCGTCTGGAGCGACGGCCGCGAGATCGGCGCCGCCGACTTCGCCGCCCAGTGGCGCGCCCTGTCCGGCAAGGACACCGCGTACTGGACCGCCCGCAACGCCGGCTACGACCGCATCGAGAAGATCGAGCGCGGCGCGAACGACCTCGAGGTCAAGGTCACCTTCGCGCGGCCGTACGCCGACTGGCAGTCGCTGTTCTCGCCGCTGTACCCCAAGGACGTCATGGGGACGCCGGACTCCTTCAACGACGGGGCGCGCAGGACGCTCAAGGTCACCGCCGGGCCCTTCGCCGTGAAGGCGGTCGACCACAAGAACAACCAGGTCAGCCTGGTCCGCAACCCGCGCTGGTGGGGTCAGCCCGCCAAGCTCTCCGAGATCGACCTGAAGGCCGTACCGCTGGACAGGCGGCCCGCCGCGCTCGCCGACGGGGAGGTCGACCTGGCCGAGATCGACCCGTCTGGCGCCCAGCGCATCGCGCCGGCCGCCGGGGCCAAGGGCTCCGCCGCGCTGCCGGGCCCACAAGCCAGGAGCGCCGCCGCCAAGGCCCTGCCCGCCGACGCCGAGGGCCTGAGCGGTTTCGAGGTCCGCAAGTCGCTGGAACCCGTCTACACCCAGCTCGCCCTCAACGGCTCCGAGGGCCCGCTCGCGGACGAGCGCGTCCGTCGCGCTGTGGCTCGCGCCCTCGACCGCAAGGCGCTCGCCGAGGCCGTACTCAAACCGCTCGGACTGCCCGGCGTGCCCGTCGGCAGCCATCTCGCGCTGTCCGGGCAGGCCGCCTACGCCGACAACAGCGGCGCGCTCGGCGGTCAGGACACCGGGGAGGCCGAGGCGCTGCTCGCGGACGCCGGATGGGTGCGCGGCGGTCCGGTCAAGGAGGAGAAGAAGAAGCAGAAGGGCGAGAAGGCCGCCGGGCCCAAGGGCCGCAAGGCCGACGAGTCCGAGGGCGGCGACGACGGGACGTACATCGTCGGCGAGGACGACAACGGCGACAGCAAGAGCGGCCACGACAAGGACCCCAAGGACCACAGCAAGAAGGACGAGAAGGCCAAGGGCGGCGGCACGCACCTCGCGGACGGCAAGTACGCCGGACGGCAGCCGGTGCACGGCGGCGCTCCCGGCGCCTACGCCCCCAAGGGCACCGCGGCCCCGGCCGACGCCGCCACGGCGATGCTGGCCAAGGACGGCAAGCCGCTCACCCTGCGCTTCGTGCTGCCGTCGGGACCCGGCTCGCAGGCCCTGCGGACCGTGGCCGACCGGATCAGCGCCATGCTGCAGCGGGTCGGCATCGGCACCCGGATCACCAAGGTCTCCGACGACAGCTACTTCAAGGACCACATCGCGTCCGGGGAGTTCGACCTGGCCCTGTACTCCTGGCCCGCCTCCGCCTTCCCGGCCACCGACGCCCGGCCCATCTACGCCAAGCCGGTCCCGGCCGCCGACGGCTCCCTCGACGTCGAGCAGAACTACACCCGCATCGGCACCGACCAGGTCGACCACCTCTTCGACCAGGCGGCCGCCACCCTCGACACCGACGAGAACCTCTCCCTGATCCGCAAGGCCGACTCCCGCATCTGGGCCGCCGCCGGCTCCATCCCGCTGTACCAGCGCCCCCAGCTGACGGCCGTGGCCAAGAACCTGGTGAACGCCGGCTCCTTCGGTTTCCAGACCCCGGTCTACGAGGACATGGGCTTCCTGAAGAAGGGGGCGAAGCCCTCGGCGAGCGCGAAGTCGGGCGGCTGACGGGGCCGCAGCTCAGGAGCAGCTCAAAAGGCTTGCCGTGTCCGCCCGGCGCCCACAGCATGAGTCGACCACTGATCATGCGGCGGGGCGCCGGGCGTCGTGCGCGGGGAAACGGGGGCGGCACATGCGGGGCATCACACGGGGGTGGGCTGCGGCGCTGACCGTGGTGACGGTGGCGGCGGGGGTCGCGGGGTGCAGCGGTGGCGGGGACGTCAAGGCCGCCGCCAGGAGCAGCGCACCGGCCGTGGCGAAGGCCTGCACGAACGGGGCCTTCACCTGGTCAGGTGTGAAGCATGCCGACCGCCTGACCGGCGTCTCGGCTCCGGAGAACAACGGGGGTCGCACCATCAGGACGACGAACCCGATCGAGCGGGTGTACACCCCGAAGCCGTCGGTACGGACCGAGGGGCCGGCCCTGTCCCCGGCCGAGGTCCTCTTCTCGCTGGGCAAGAAGATCGGTGAGATCGACTCCGACGCCGCCACTCTGGGCGACGTGAACGGCGACACCTGGGCCTTCACGGACGTGCACCAGAAGGCGCCGAACCTGCACAACCGCTTCTCCGAGGTGTCCGGCCCGGGCGAGACCGTGCAGTACGCCGGAGTCCGGGAATGGGAGGGAGACTTCCGCTACACCTGCGCCGGCAGCCGGCCGACGACGGGCCACGCGCGGAACTGGACGCTTGACATGCAGGGCAACCTCTCCTGCGACGAGTCCGTCGACAGCGCGATCGCCCGTCAGGCCGCCCGGCTCTCCTGCGAACCGGGCTCCCGGGCCGCCCGGAAAGCCTGACCTCCGGTCGCCCGGCGAGCCGCCGCCGCGGCGGCCCCGTACCATGGGGTAAGGCCGTGGCGTGTCCAGCCCGGCAGGGTCCGCGTAACACAGACGTACGCGTCGGCCTTCCTCACACTCCAGGAGTACGCCTTCATGGCCACGCGCCACGACATCCGCAACGTCGCCATCGTCGCCCACGTCGACCACGGCAAGACGACCATCGTCGACGGCATGCTGAAGCAGGCCGGTGCCTTCGCCGCCCATCAGCTCGACTCGGTCGACGACCGCATGATGGACTCGAACGACCTGGAGCGTGAGAAGGGCATCACGATCCTCGCCAAGAACACGGCGGTGAAGTACCACCCCAAGGACGGCGGCGAGCCGATCACGATCAACATCATCGACACCCCGGGCCACGCCGACTTCGGTGGCGAGGTCGAGCGCGGTCTGTCGATGGTCGACGGTGTGGTGCTGCTGGTCGACGCCTCCGAGGGCCCGCTCCCGCAGACCCGCTTCGTGCTGCGCAAGGCGCTCCAGCAGCGGCTGCCCGTCATCCTGTGCATCAACAAGACGGACCGTCCGGACTCCCGTATCGACGAGGTCGTCAACGAGACCTACGACCTCTTCCTCGACCTGGACGCGGACGAGGAGCAGATCGAGTTCCCGATCGTCTACGCCTGCGGCCGTGACGGCATCGCCTCGCTCACCAAGCCGGAGAACGGCACCGTCCCCGCCGACTCCAACAGCCTGGAGCCGTTCTTCTCCACGATCCTGGAGCACATCCCGGCCCCGACCTACGACGAGGCCGCCCCGCTGCAGGCCCACGTCACCAACCTGGACGCCGACAACTTCCTCGGCCGTATCGCGCTGCTCCGCGTCGAGCAGGGCGAGCTGCGCAAGGGCCAGACGGTCGCGTGGATCAAGCGCGACGGGTCCATCAGCAACGTCCGCATCAGCGAGCTGATGATGACCGAGGCGCTGACCCGCAAGCCCGCCGAGATGGCCGGCCCCGGTGACATCTGTGCCGTCGCCGGTATCCCGGACATCATGATCGGCGAGACCCTGGCCGACCCCGAGAACCCGGTCCCGCTGCCGCTGATCACGGTCGACGAGCCCGCGATCTCGATGACCATCGGCACCAACACCTCGCCGTTGGTCGGCCGCGGCGGCACCGGCAAGGGCGCCGACGCGAAGTCGGCCGTCAAGGACCGCAAGGTGACCGCCCGCCAGGTCAAGGACCGCCTCGACCGCGAGCTGATCGGTAACGTCTCGCTGCGCGTGCTGGAGACCGAGCGTCCGGACGCCTGGGAGGTCCAGGGCCGTGGTGAGCTCGCGCTCGCCATCCTGGTCGAGACCATGCGCCGGGAGGGCTACGAGCTGACCGTCGGCAAGCCGCAGGTCGTCACCAAGGACGTCGACGGCAAGGTCTACGAGCCGGTCGAGCGCATGACGATCGACGTGCCCGAGGAGCACATGGGCGCGGTCACCCAGCTGATGGGCGTCCGCAAGGGCCGCATGGACAACATGTCCAACCACGGCTCGGGCTGGGTCCGCATGGAGTTCGTGGTGCCCTCGCGCGGTCTGATCGGCTTCCGCACGGAGTTCCTCACCAGCACCCGCGGCACGGGCATCGCCCACTCCATCCACGAGGGCCACGAGCCCTGGTTCGGCGCCCTGCAGACCCGTAACAACGGCTCCCTGGTGGCCGACCGCGCCGGTGCCGTCACCGCGTTCGCGATGACCAACCTCCAGGAGCGCGGAGTGCTCTTCGTCGAGCCGGGCACCGAGGTCTACGAGGGCATGATCGTCGGCGAGAACTCGCGCTCCGACGACATGGACGTCAACATCACCAAGGAGAAGAAGCTCACCAACATGCGGTCGTCCACGGCCGATGTGGCCGAGTCGATCGTCCCGCCGCGCAAGCTCTCCCTCGAGCAGTCGCTGGAGTTCTGCCGCGACGACGAGTGCGTGGAGGTCACCCCGGAGGCGGTCCGCATCCGCAAGGTGAACCTGGACGCCCGCGAGCGCGCCCGCGCGGCGAGCCGCGCCAAGCACGGCTGACCTCGAGGGCATGTGGATGCCGGGCCACTCCGTTGGAGCCGGCCCGGCATCCACATGCCCGGATGACTCGGAAAGCTCGTTCCCCGCTCGACCGCGCTGCCGCGCCAAGCACCGCTGCCGTCCCGGTACAGGCAGAAAGGATGCCCCGCCGGGTCGAGCAGCACTCTCACGTTGTCCTGCGGCTGGTGGCCGCTTTCCCGCGCGCCCAGTGCGAGCGCGTGCGCCACGGTCTCCTGCAGATCGACGACCTCGAAGTCGAGGTGCATCGTGATCCGCTGAGCGCCGTCCTGGGCGGGCCAGACCGGAGGGACATACCCGTCCGCGCGCTGGAAGGCGATGGAGGCCACACCCTCTGACGGCGCGACGGCCGCCCGTCAGGGTCTTCCTTGGCGATCTCCCAGCCCAGCAGGTCCGCGTAGAAGCGTGCCGGCGCCTGCGGATCGGGCGCTTCGAGCACGACGCCCCACCAGTCGTTTCTGGCCATCCGTGGAGTGCCGGGCTCGTGCTCGGTGCGTCCGTCCATGTCAGCCAGCACCCCCCGGTGTTCAGACAGAGGTAGGGAAAACCCTAGTTCTCGTTCCGGATCCGTAAAGGCGGATCGAACCGGTCTAGGCTCCTGCCAGCGTGAGTTCTGGCCATCCGCCATGAGAGCGATGTGAACGGCCCCGGGCCCTCGGCCCGGTGACCGAATGTGATGGACCCCACGGTCCATGCACAGTGGCCGTAGATCCGCAACTCATTTTTCATGCGCTTCGCGTTCGGTATACGGACAGGGAGGTCCGATAGGTGTGTAACAAGTCCGTTTCGCAGGGATCTTTCGGCAAACCCTTTGTCCGGATTTTGGAAGATGTACGCGTAAGGTGTGATCGAACCGAGACCTTATGAGTGTGGTTCGGCTATGGCTCATGGCAGATAGTTAGGCGCGTAGCGCTCGGGTCGACGGGTCTCGCACTGTGGGGGCAGCGTGGGCTCGCGAGCACAAGGGATGTCTGACTGTCCGTCAGGGGTGGCGGAGGCCAGACATATGCCCTGCCTGTCGGTGAACACGTGGAGTCATGAGGAGGAGCCCCATGTGCGGTGTCATGAGCACCAGGTGGGCCACGCCGCCCGTGGTGGGCAACTGCCCTGCTGGTTGCGGCGGTTCACTCTGAGGGATTCGACGGCCGTTCAGCGCGGGCCAGCGCCTACGCGCGTCCGGCTGCGGATTTCTCGCTTCCTCGGGAGCTTCGACACTTCTTCATGAATCGGTCCGTGGTCGCGCACACCCTGCGGCGGCCCTCGGCTCGGCACACCCACACCTGTTGAAATGGACCAACTGTGACCAGTCCTATCGAGGTTGACGGCGGCGGTACGTCGGTCGTCGTCGACGGCGCCCCCCAGCCTCCGAAGGAGGCCGCGGCGGCCAAGCTCGAGGGCCGCTCGCCCGGCCAGCTGATGTGGATCCGCTTCAAGCGCGACCGCACCGGCGTCATCTCGGCGTTCGTCGTGCTCTTCTTCTTCGTCGTCGCGGCCGCCGCGCCGCTGATCGCGAAGCTGTACGGCAAGAACCCGTACACCATCTACGCCGACGTGCGCCCGGAGCTCTTCGACAGCGCGGGTGTACCGGTACAGCCCAACGGCGGCATCAGCAGCGAGTTCTGGTTCGGACTCGAACCCGGCAACGGGTACGACGTGTTCACCAAGCTGATCTACGGCATCCGCACCTCGCTGATGATCTCCCTCGCGGTGACGGTCGCCACGGTGCTGACGGGCATCGTGCTGGGCATCGCGGCCGGCTACCTCGGCGGCAGGACCGACTACTGGATCGGCCGGGTCATCGACTTCCTGCTGGCCTTCCCCTCGCAGCTGTTCTTCATCGCCAGCATGCCCGTGGTGGTCTCGCTCTTCGTCAGCCCGCGCGACGAGACACCGACGTATGTGCGGGTGGTCGCGCTCATCCTCGTCCAGTGGTTCCTCGGCTGGATGAGCCTCGCCCGCATCCTGCGCGGCACCACTCTCGCCCTGCGCGAGAGGGAGTTCATCGAGGCGGCGAAGGTCAGCGGAGCCTCTCCCTGGCGGATCATCCGCAAGGAGCTCCTGCCGAACGTGGTGACGCCGATCCTCGTGCAGTCGACGTACATGCTGCCGAGCTTCGTGACGGCGGAGGCGGGACTGTCCTTCCTCGGCGTCGGCATCGTCGAACCGACCCCCGACTGGGGCCAGATGTTCTCCAAGGCGTCGACCGAACTCGTCTTGCAGAACGACATCACCTACATGATCTTCCCCGGCGTCTCGATGGTCATCTTCGTCGTCGCGTTCAACCTGCTCGGGGACTCGGTCAGGGACGCCTTCGATCCCAGGGCAGCGCGCTGACCGAGAGTTTGGGCGTCCTCGCCCGGATACACAGCAATTTCTTCGCATCAGGCGACACACAGATGGGTGGAGACTTCAGTGATGAGTAGGGGCGGACGCCAGACATACGCCGCGCTCTCCGTGCTCGCGGCGGGGGCACTCGTGCTCACCGGCTGCAGCAAGGGCGGCAGCAACGCCAGCGACAACGAGAAGAAGGACCAGCAGAACGCCAAGCAGCAGCAGGCGTCCATCAAGTTCGGCAACGCGTCGGACTCGCAGGGTCCGGCCGCCGCCGTACCGGGCGCCAAGAAGGGCGGCACCATGGAGGTGCTGCAGCGCGACTCCTACGCCCACCTCGACCCGGGGCAGATATACGTCTCCGACGAGGGCTCGCTGGCCACGCTGCTCTTCCGAGGGCTCACCGGCTACAAGGCCACCAGCAACGACGGCAGCAAGCACGAGGTCGTCGGCGACCTCGCCACCGACTCCGGTACCACCACGGACGGCGGCAAGACCTGGAAGTACACCCTCAAGGACGGCATCAAGTTCCAGGACGGTACGCCGATCACCTCGGCGGACTTCCGGCAGACCTTCGAGCGCCTGTTCGCGCCCTTCATCAACCAGGGCCCGACGTACATCCAGCAGTGGATGGCCAACACCTCCGGCTCCGACTACCGCAAGCTGCTGCCGGACGGCCCGTACAAGGGCAAGCACCTGCCCGACAGCGTCCTCGAGACGCCGGACGCCAAGACCATCGTCTTCCACTTCCAGAAGCCGCACCCCGACCTGCCGTACGCCCTCGCCATGGCGGGCTACGCGGTGGTGTCCAAGAAGGGTGACACTCAGCAGAAGTACGACAAGGCCCCGATCGCGACCGGTCCGTACAAGATCCAGTCGTTCAAGTCCGGCAAGTCGATGGTGCTGGTCAAGAACACCAACTGGGACCCGCAGACGGACCCGATCCGCAACCAGTACGTGGACCAGTTCAACTTCACCTTCAACGTCCAGTACGAGGGCTCCACCAAGGCGCTCCTCGCGGACACCGGTGCCGACAAGACCGGCGTCAGCTTCAACAACTCGGTGGACGCGGGCAACATCAACGCGGTCCTCGGCGGCAACGCGGCGATCAAGGCCCGTACGGTCTCGGGCTACCAGCCCTACGTCGGCCAGATCAACATCAACATGAAGCACGCGCCGCTGCAGGACAAGACGGTTCGTGAGGCCATCGCCTACGCCCTGCCGATCACGCCGATCGTCCGTGCCTTCGGCGGCAGCTCGGCCGCGGAGGTCGCCGGCGGCTTCATCAGCCCGACCGTCAGCGGCTACGACGCCTCCTTCGACCCGTGGGGCAAGAAGAAGAACCCCGGCGGTGACGCGGCCAAGGCCAAGGCGCTGCTGAAGAAGGCCGGCAAGCTCGGCCTGAAGCTGACCTACGGCTACCAGAACACGCCCGAGGGGCAGCAGTACTCCACGGCCATCGCCGCGGCCCTGAAGAACGCCGGGTTCAACGTGCAGCGCCAGGACATCCCGGCCGAGACGTACTACGACCAGGTCGGCAAGGTCAACAACAACTACGACATCTACGCCTCCGCCTGGGGCGCCGACTGGCCGTCCGCCTCGACCGTGATCCCGCCGGTGTTCGACGGCCGCACGATCGCCGACGGCTCGCCGAACTACTCGCACGTCAACGACCCCAAGGTGAACGCCGACATCGACGCCGCGAACAAGATCGCGGACCCGGTCAAGTCGGCCGAGGCCTGGGAGAAGATCGACCAGTATCTGGCCAAGGACGTCATCAACGCCGTCCCGACCATCTACTACAAGCAGGTCCAGATCTCCGGCTCCAAGGTCGGCGGCCTGGTCTACGACGACGTCATCGGCGGTATCGACCCGCGTCGTCTCTTCATCAAGTAACCCCTCTGTCCGACCGGTACCCGGTGCGTCCGCCTAGCGCGGTGGTCGCACCGGGTACCGCCCGGCCCGCTGACGTCAGAGAGCTGCCCCTGTCATGCTGCGCTTCCTCGTCCGCCGGACCCTCGGTGCCGTCGTCATCCTCTTCCTGTTGAGCATCGTGACGTTCTTGCTGTTCTTCGGGATGCCTCGTGATCCGGCGCTGCTGATGTGCGGCAAGACCTGCAACCCGACCAGTCTCGCGAACATCCACCATGTGCTCGGCCTGGACAAGTCGATCCCCGAGCAGTACTGGATCTTCCTGAAGAACCTCGTCCTCGGCAGCAACCAGTTCGCCCAGGGCCCCTGCCCGGCCCCCTGCTTCGGGTACTCGTACCACACCAACGACCAGGTCTGGGCGACCATGATGGACCGCCTGCCCACCACCATCTCGCTCACCCTGGGTGCCGCGGTGGTCTTCCTGATCGTGGGTCTGGGCACCGGCATGCTCGCCGCCTGGAAGCGGGGAACACTGTTCGACAAGTCGGTCACCGCGGGGTCGATGGTGATCGGTTCGCTGCAGATCTACTTCATCGGCCCGCTGCTGCTCTCGATCCTCGTCTACCAGTCCCACCTCTTCGACAAGCCCGTCTACAACGACTTCACCGCGAACCCGGTCAGTTGGTTCACCGGGCTGATCATCCCGTGGGTGGTGCTGTCCACGATCTTCGCCTCGCAGTACACCCGTATGGCGCGCTCGGCGATGATCGAGCAGCTCCAGGAGGAGCACGTGCGCACCGCCCGCGCCAAGGGCATGTCGCGCCGGTACGTCTTCTTCCGCTACGCCTGGCGCGGCTCGCTGATCCCGATCGTCACCATCTTCGGCATCGACCTCGGCTCGCTGCTCGGCGGCGCCATCATCACGGAGTACACCTTCGGACTGGCCGGCCTCGGCCGACTGGCCGTGGAGTCCGTGCAGTTCAGCGATCTGCCGATGCTGCTGGGCGTGATGCTGTTCTCCGCCGCCATGATCCTGCTGTTCAACATCATCGTCGACGCCTGCTACGCCTTCATCGACCCGCGCGTGCGGCTGTCCTAGGCAGGGTAAGAGGAGCACTGTCGTGACCACTATGACCAAGGAAGCCGGCGCCCCCGTGCCGGCCGACGCGGGGCACTTCCTCTCCGTGCGGGACCTGCACGTCAGCTTCAAGACCGAGGACGGCGTCGTGAAGGCCGTCAACGGCCTCTCCTTCGACCTGGAGCGGGGCCGGACCCTCGGCATCGTCGGCGAGTCGGGCTCCGGCAAGTCCGTCACCAACCTGACGATCCTCGGCCTGCACAACCCGATGTTCACCACCGTCGAGGGCGAGATCCTGCTGGAGGGCAAGGAGCTCACCACCGCCCGGGAGTCGGAGCTGGAGAAGCTGCGCGGCAACAAGGTCGCCATGATCTTCCAGGACCCGCTCACCGCGCTCTCGCCGTACTACACGGTGGGCCGGCAGATCGCCGAGCCGTTCAGGAAGCACACCGGGGCCTCGAAGAAGGCGGCCTGGGACCGGGCGGTCGAGATGCTCGGCAAGGTCGGCATCCCGAACCCCAAGGAGCGGGCGAAGGAATACCCGCACCAGTTCTCCGGCGGTATGCGCCAGCGCGCGATGATCGCCATGGCACTGGTCTGCGACCCCGACCTGCTGATCGCCGACGAGCCGACGACGGCCCTGGACGTGACGGTCCAGGCCCAGATCCTCGATCTGCTGAAGGACCTCCAGCAGGAGTTCGGCTCGGCGATCATCTTCATCACCCACGACCTGGGTGTCATCGCCGACATGGCCGACGACATCATGGTGATGTACGCGGGCGGCGCGATCGAGCGCGGCACGGTGAACGAGGTGATGCGCGCGCCGCAGCACCCCTACACCTGGGGTCTGCTGAACTCCATGCCGCGCATCGACTCCGACCTCGCCGCCCCGCTCGCGCCGATCCCCGGCGCCCCGCCCTCGCTGCTCACGCCGCCTTCCGGCTGCCGCTTCCACCCGCGCTGCACCTTCCAGGACCGGGTCGGCGGCAACCTCTGCGTCACCGAGCGCCCGCTGCTCGCCCCGGACCGCGCCTCGGCGTGCCACCTCACGGCGGAGCAGAAGCACACCATCTTCGTCGAAGAGATCAAGCCCCGTCTGGGCTAGGAGGACACGTCATGACAGAGGACCTCGTCCTTCCCGCCCCCCGCGACGCGGGCACCGGCCCGAGCGGGGAACCGCTGCTCGAAGTCACCGGCCTGACCAAGCACTTCCCGATCAAGGGCGGTTTCCCGATCCGCCGTACGGTCGGCGCCGTGCAGGCCGTCGACGGTCTCGACCTCACCGTGCACGTCGGTGAGAGCTTCGGCCTGGTGGGGGAGTCGGGCTGCGGCAAGTCGACCACCGGCCGGCTGATCACCCGGCTGATGGAACCCACCGGCGGCAAGATCTCCTACCGCGGCCAGGACATCACGCACGCCTCGCGCAAGGAGCTGGCGCCGATCCGCTCCGAGATCCAGATGATCTTCCAGGACCCGTACTCGTCGCTCAACCCGCGGCAGACGGTCGGCAAGATCATCTCCGGTCCGATGGAGATCAACGGCATCGAGCCCGAGGGCGGCCGTGAGAAGCGCGTACGTGAGCTGCTCGAGATCGTCGGTCTGAACCCCGAGCACTACAACCGCTTCCCGCACGAGTTCTCCGGCGGCCAGCGTCAGCGCATCGGCGTGGCGCGGGCGTTGGCGCTCGAACCGAAGCTGATCGTCGCGGACGAGCCGGTGTCGGCCCTGGACGTGTCGATCCAGGCCCAGGTGGTGAACCTGCTCCAGAAGGTGCAGGACGAACTCGGCATCGCGTTCCTGTTCATCGCCCACGACCTCGCTGTCGTACGGCACTTCTCGCAGCGCGTGGCCGTGATGTACCTCGGCAAGATCATCGAGGTGGGCGACCGCGAGTCCATCTACACCCGCCCCCGCCACCCGTACACCCACGCCCTGCTGTCCGCCGTTCCCGAGGTGAGCCTGAGCGGAGAGGACACCGGCCAGCGCGAGCGCATCCGCCTGGCGGGCGACGTCCCGTCGCCCATCGCCCCGCCCTCCGGGTGCCGTTTCCGTACCCGCTGCTGGAAGGCGCAGGACAAGTGCGCGACCCAGGAGCCCCCGCTGATCCAGCTCTCCGGCAACCGGGAAGGCCACCTGACGGCCTGCCACTTCCCGGAGGAGCCGACCATCGAGGCGCGTGCGGAGGACATCGTGCTGGACCCGGCGCTGGCGGCGCTGGAGGAGGACACCGAACAGTGACCTCCAACTGGTCGGCCGTACCGCGGAGATGATCTCAGGGGCGGCGGGGAGCGTCAGGCCCCGCCGCCCCATGAATCGTGCTGCGGGAAGTCGAGTGCTTCGGGGACCATGAAGCATGAGCCCGGACGACTGGCAACTCACCGAGGACATCGACGACTTCCTCGCCCGAGCAGGGGACTTTCTGCGCTCGCGCCCCGTCATGCACAACACACCGCTGACGACGCTCGAGAAACTGAGAAAAAACGGCACGGACGCGTCCGGCGCCGAGGCCCCGGTCTTCGGCCGACTGGAGTCGGAGGGCGAGGTCCGGGCCGTCTGCTACCGCACTCCGCGCGGCCGCCTGACCCTCACCACCCTCTCCGCAGGACAGGCCGACACGCTCGCCGCCCACCTGGCCGGCCTCGGCCACACCTTCTCCGGCGTCACCTCGGACCACGACACCGCCACGGCTTTCGCCGAGGCATGGAAACGGCACACGGGCGCAGCGCCGGTACGCGACTGGCGGGCCGTTCTGTACCGACTCGGCACGCTCACCCCGCCGGAGCCGGTCCCGGAGGGCCGGGGGCGGCTCGTGGGCGAGGGAGACCATGAGCAGGTGATGCGCTGGTGCCGTGAGTTCGCCGCGGATGTCGGGGAGGCCGTCACCGTCGACTCCGCTTCCTGGGCAGGCACACGCTTCGCCGAGAAGCGCTATACGTTCTGGGAGACCCCGGACGGCACGCCCGTCTCCATGGCGGGCGCGAACCCCATGGTGGCCGGCATGGTCCGGGTGGACCCCGTCTACACGCCCGCACACCTGCGGGGTCGTGGGTACGCGGGCGCGGTGACGGTCGAGGTGAGCAGGGCCGCGCTGGCCGCGGGTGCGACGGAGGTGGTGCTGTTCGCCGATCCGGCCAACCGCACCAGCAACGCGCTCTACCAGCGCATCGGATACGCCCTCGTCGCGGACTTCACCGGGTACGACCTCTCCCGGACCGGGTGCGGAGGAACCTGACCCATCCGGACGGCGCATTCCCCCAACGGGCGGCGTGCGAGTGCGGTGTGCCTTCTCGGACCCGATATTGACCGGTAACGGACAGTATCCCCGAGGAGGCTCCCCATGCCCGCAGCCACCCACGCCAAATGGGCCGCAGGCGCCGCGGCGCTCGCCCTCGCCGCGACGGGCTGCGGCGGCGGCAGCAGCGGGGGCGGGGGCGGGAGTGACAGCGGTGCCGTGCTCAGCTCCTCCTGGGGGGACCCGCAGAACCCGCTGGAGCCGGCCAACACCAACGAGGTGCAGGGCGGCAAGGTCCTCGACATGATCTTCCGGGGGCTGAAGCGGTACGACCCGAAGACCGGCGCCGCCAAGGACATGCTCGCCGAGAAGATCGACACCACGGACTCGCAGAACTTCACGGTCACCGTCAGGAGCGGCTGGAAGTTCAGCAACGGCGAGGCCGTCACCGCGAAGTCCTTCGTGGACGCCTGGAACTACGGCGCCAGCCTCAAGAACAAGCAGAAGAACGCGTACTTCTTCGGGTACATCGAGGGCTACGACAAGGTCCACCCCGACACCGGCAAGCAGACCGCAGACACGCTCTCCGGCCTCAAGGTCACCGGCCCCCAGACCTTCACCGTCAAGCTCACCCAGAAGTTCTCGACCTTCCCGGACACCCTCGGCTACGCGGCCTTCGCCCCGCTGCCCGCGGCCTTCTTCTCCGACCACGCCGCCTGGATCAAGAAGCCGGTCGGCAACGGGCCGTACATCGTGCAGTCGTACACCAAGGGCTCGAAGATGTCCCTGAGGAAGTGGGACGGGTACCCCGGCGCGGACAAGGCGCAGAACGGCGGCGTGGACCTCAAGGTCTACACCGACAACAACACCGCCTACACCGACCTGATGGCCGGCAACCTCGACCTGGTGGACGACGTCCCGGCCGCCCAGCTCAAGAACGTCAAGGCCGACCTCGGCGACCGGTACCTCAGCACGCCCGCCGGCATCATCCAGACACTCGCCTTCCCGTTCTACGACCCGAACTGGAACAAGAGCGGCTCGGTGAAGGTCCGCGAGGGCCTGTCCAGGGCGATCAACCGCAAGCAGATCACCGACACGATCTTCCAGAAGACCCGTACCCCGGCCGGTGACTGGACCTCCCCGGTCCTCGGTACGAAGGGCGGCTTCCAGGACGGGCTGTGCGGGAGCAGTTGCGAGTACGACCCCGCTGAGGCGAAGAAGCTGATCCAGGAGGGCGGCGGGCTGCCCGGCGGCCAGGTGAAGATCTCGTACAACGCGGACACGGGCTCCCACAAGGAGTGGGTGGACGCCGTCTGCAACTCCATCAACAACGCGCTCGGCAACGACAAGGCCTGCGTGGGCAACCCGGTCGGCACCTTCGCGGACTTCCGCAACCAGATCGGGCAGCGCAAGTTGACCGGGCCGTTCCGGGCCGGCTGGCAGATGGACTACCCGCTCATCCAGAACTTCCTGCAGCCCCTCTACTACACCAACGCCTCCTCCAACGACGGCAAGTGGTCCGACAAGGACTTCGACAAACTCGTCAACCAGGCCAACACCGAGACCGACATCACCAAGGCGATCGGGCTCTTCCAGAAGGCCGAGAAGGTCGTGCGCGACAACATGGCGGCCATCCCGCTCTGGTACCAGAACGGCAGCGCGGGCTGGTCCGACCGGCTCTCGAACGTCGCGCTGAACCCGTTCAGCGTCCCCGTCTACGACGAGATCAAGGTCGGCTGAGCGCGCATGGGACGGTATGTGGTCCGGCGTCTGCTCCAGATGATCCCGGTGTTCATCGGGGCCACGCTGCTGATCTTCCTGATGGTGAACGTGATGGGCGACCCCATCGCGGGACTCTGCGGTGAGCGGCAGTGCGACCCGGCCACGGCCGCGCAGCTCAAGAGGGAGTTCGGCCTCGACAAGCCGGTGTGGCAGCAATACCTGACCTACATGGGGAACGTCTTCACCGGCGACTTCGGCACCGCGTTCAACGGCCAGAAGGTCACCGAGCTGATGTCGACGGCGTTCCCCGTCACCATCCGGCTGACGATCGTCGCGATCCTCATCGAGATCGTCATCGGCATCACGCTGGGGGTGATCACCGGCCTGCGGCGCGGCCGGCCGGTCGACACCTCGGTCCTGCTGGCCACCCTGGTGGTCATCTCCGTCCCCACCTTCGTGACCGGCCTGCTGCTCCAACTGCTCCTCGGCGTCGAGTGGGGCTGGATCAAACCGTCGGTCTCCCCCGACGCCACCTTCAGCGAGCTGATCGTGCCGGGCCTGGTCCTCGCGTCCGTCTCCCTGGCCTACGTCACCCGGCTGACCCGCACCTCCATCGCGGAGAACCGGCGCTCCGACTACGTCCGCACGGCCGTCGCCAAGGGCCTGCCGAGGCAGCGGGTGATCATCCGTCATCTGCTGCGCAACTCGCTGATCCCGGTGGTCACCTTCATCGGCACCGACATCGGCGCGCTGATGGGCGGCGCGATCGTCACCGAGCGGATCTTCAACATCCACGGCGTGGGCTACCAGCTCTACCAGGGCATCCTGCGCCAGAACACCCAGACCGTCGTCGGCTTCGTGACCGTGCTCGTCCTCGTCTTCCTGGTGGCCAACCTGCTGGTCGACCTCCTGTACGCCGTACTCGACCCGAGGATCCGCTATGCCTGAGCAGTACGAGTCCGAGGGCGCCGTCTCCTCCACGGGCATGGGCGGTGCGATGGACCTCGCCGTGAGCGAGGCGGGGACCCTGGAGCGGACGCCCGGCGGTCCGGAAGGGACGGGACCCGCGGGCAGGCCGCGCTCCCTGTGGTCGGACGCCTGGCGCGACCTGCGCCGCAACCCCGTCTTCATCGTCTCGGCGCTGGTGATCCTGTTCCTGGTCGTGATCTCCCTGTGGCCGTCGCTGATCGCCTCCGGCAACCCCCTCAAGTGCGACCTCGCCAAGGCCCAGGAGGGCTCCCAGCCCGGGCATCCCTTCGGCTACGACGGCCAGGGCTGCGACGTCTACACGCGCACGGTGTACGGGACCCGCATCTCCATCAGCGTGGGCGTCCTGGCCACGCTCGGCGTCGCGCTGCTCGGCTCGGTCCTCGGCGGGCTCGCCGGGTACTTCGGCGGGGGCTGGGACTCGCTGATGTCCCGGATCACCGACATCTTCTTCGCGATCCCGGTGGTGCTCGGCGGACTCGTCCTGCTCTCCGTGGTGACCAGCAACACCATCTGGCCGGTCATCGGGTTCATCGTGCTGCTCGGCTGGACGCAGGTCTACCGCATCGCTCGCGGCTCGGTCATCACCGCCAAGCAGAACGACTACGTGCAGGCCGCCCGCGCGCTCGGCGCCTCCGACTCCCGCATCCTGCTGCGGCACATCACGCCGAACGCGATCGCCCCGGTGATCGTCGTGTCGACCATCGCGCTCGGCACGTACATCGCGCTGGAGGCGACCCTGTCGTACCTCGGCGTCGGTCTGAAGCCGCCCACGGTCAGCTGGGGCATCGACATCTCGGCGGCCTCCCCGTACATCCGCAACGCCCCCCACATGCTCCTGTGGCCCGCCGGCGCGCTGGCGGTCACCGTACTGGCGTTCATCATGCTCGGCGACGCGGTTCGCGACGCCCTCGACCCGAAGCTGAGGTGAGCCGACGCCATGGCGCTGGAAGCGTGTGAACTGCGGGTGTGGTGCCGGGCCCTGGTGAAGGTCCGCCCGGCTCGGGGCCTTGCGGACCGGCCCGGTCCGCAGTCCCGCATTGCTCGGCGCGACCCCCTCGATCTGGAGTTGAGGTGACGGTGTCATGGCCCTGGACCTGCGCGGTCGGCGATCGTGGCCCCACCCATGGCGGGGGCCCGGTGCGCCACGGCGCGAAGCCGCCGGCCCGGCGCCTCACGCGGACCGGCCCGGTCCGCAGTCCTGCACCACCCGGCGGGACGCCGTCGTGCGCGACGCCCTCGACCCGAAGCTGAGGTGACGGCGTCATGCTGCTCGAAGTGCGGGACCTGCACGTGGAGTTCCGGACCCGGGACGGGGTCGCCAAGGCCGTCAACGGGGTCGACTACGCCGTGGACGCGGGGGAGACCCTCGCGGTGCTCGGTGAGTCCGGGTCGGGGAAGTCCGTCACCGCGCAGGCGGTCATGGGCATCCTCGACATGCCGCCCGGGAGGATCACGGGCGGCGAGATCCTCTTCCAGGGCCAGGACCTGCTGAAGCTGAAGGAGGACGAGCGCAGGAAGGTCCGCGGCGCCGAGATGGCCATGATCTTCCAGGACGCGCTGTCCTCCCTCAACCCCGTGCTCTCCGTGGGCGACCAGCTCGGCGAGATGTTCGTCGTGCACCGGGGGATGTCCCGGAAGGACGCGCGCGCGAAGGCCGTCGAGCTGATGGAGCGGGTGCGGATCCCGGCGGCCAGGGAAAGGGTCAAGGACTACCCGCACCAGTTCTCCGGGGGCATGCGCCAGCGCATCATGATCGCGATGGCGCTGGCCCTGGAACCGGCGCTGATCATCGCCGACGAGCCGACGACCGCGCTGGACGTCACCGTCCAGGCCCAGGTGATGGACCTGCTCGCCGAGTTGCAGCGCGAGTACCACATGGGGCTCATCCTGATCACCCACGACCTGGGCGTGGTCGCCGACGTCGCCGACCGGATCGCCGTGATGTACGCGGGCCGGATCGTCGAGACGGCCCCGGTGCACGACATCTACAAGGTGCCCGCGCACCCGTACACCAAGGGCCTGCTGGAGTCGATCCCGCGGCTCGACCAGAAGGGCCGCGAGCTCTACGCCATCAAGGGCCTGCCGCCCAACCTCATGCACATCCCGCCGGGCTGCGCCTTCCACCCCCGCTGCCCGATGGCCCAGGACGTCTGCCGGACCGACGAACCGCCCCTGTACGAGGTGAACGGTGAGGAGCCGGACCGCCGCAGCGCCTGCCACTTCTGGAGGGAGTGCATGAATGGCTGAGTCGATTCTGCACGTCAGGGGGCTCTTCAAGCACTATCCGCTCACCCAGGGGGTTCTCTTCAAGAAGCAGGTCGGCGCGGTGAAGGCCGTCGACGGCGTGGACTTCGAACTCGCCCGCGGTGAAACCCTCGGCATCGTCGGGGAGTCCGGCTGCGGCAAGTCGACGGTCGCCAAGATGCTGGTCAACCTGGAGAAGCCGACGGCGGGGGAGATCCGCTACAAGGGCGAGGACATCGGCAAGCTGTCCGGCAAGGCCCTGCGCGCCGTGCGGCGCAACATCCAGATGGTCTTCCAGGACCCGTACACCTCCCTCAACCCCCGGATGACCGTGGGCGACATCATCGGGGAGCCGTACGAGATCCACCCCGAGGTGGCACCCAAGGGCGACCGGCGCAAGAAGGTCCAGGAGCTGCTGGACGTGGTCGGGCTCAACCCGGAGTACATCAACCGCTATCCGCACCAGTTCTCCGGCGGCCAGCGCCAGCGCATCGGCATCGCACGGGGTTTGGCGCTGCGCCCCGAGGTCATCGTCGCCGACGAGCCGGTCTCCGCGCTGGACGTCTCCGTGCAGGCCCAGGTCATCAATCTGATGGACCGGCTGCAGAGCGAGTTCGAGCTGAGTTACGTCTTCATCGCGCACGACCTTTCGATCGTCCGGCACATCTCGGACCGGGTCGGGGTGATGTACCTCGGGCGGATCGTGGAGACCGGCAAGGACGCCGAGATCTACGACCACCCGACGCACCCCTACACCCAGGCGCTGCTGTCCGCCGTCCCCGTGCCCGACCCGGTGGCGCGGGAGCACCGGGAGCGGATCATCCTCACCGGAGATGTGCCGTCGCCGACGAACATCCCCTCGGGATGCCGCTTCCGCACGCGGTGCTGGAAGGCGCAGGAGCGGTGCGCGCTGGAGGTGCCGCTGCTGGCGGTGCCGGCCGGGTTCCGGGGCGTGAGCGGTCCGGCCGCCCATGACTCGGCCTGCCACTTCGCGGAAGAGGCTCCATCGATCAGGCGCTCCGCGCCGGGCGTCGTGCCGACCGATGAGTAACACGCAGGCAACTTGGCCGACCCGGTTCCGATATACGGACGCGTCAGTCTCTAGAGCGTACGGCCGTGCGGGTGCCGTAAACGGGCCGGGGCTCGCCATGTAGCCCCGGCCCGTTGCCGTGCCTAGGCCCGACCCAGCGACCGCTTCAGGAAGTCGAGTTGGAGCCGCAGCAGGTTCTCGGCGACCGACTCCTGCGGGGTCATGTGCGTGACGCCGGACAGCGGCAGCACCTCGTGCGGACGGCCGGCGGCCAGCAGGGCCGAGGACAGCCGCAGCGAGTGGGCGACCACCACGTTGTCGTCGGCGAAACCATGGATGATCATCATCGGACGGTGCGGTTCGGCCGCGTCCACGAGGCCCGCGTCGTCGATGAGCGAGTTGCGGCGGTAGACCTCCGGCTGCTCGTCCGGGTGGCCGAGGTAGCGCTCCTGGTAGTGGGTGTCGTACAGCCGCAGATCGGTGACCGGGGCGCCCACCACGGCCGCGTGGAAGACGTCCGGGCGGCGCAGCACCGCGAGCGCCGCCAGATAGCCGCCGAAGGACCAGCCGCGGATGCCGACCCGGCTCAGGTCCAGCGGGAAGCGGTCGGCGAGCGCACGCAGCGCGTCCACCTGGTCCTCGACGGTGACCCCCGCGAGGTCGTCGCGGACCGCCTTCTCCCAGGCCGGGGAGCGGCCCGGGGTGCCGCGGCCGTCCGCGACCACGACCGCGAACCCCTGGTCGGCGAACCACTGCGAGGTCAGATGCGGATTGTGCGCGGCGACCACCCGCTGGCCGTGCGGACCGCCGTAGGGATCCATGAGGACCGGGAGCGGGGTCTCGCCGTCGTGGTCGCGGGGAAGCAGCACGGCGCACGGGATGCGCCGTGCGCCCCCCTCGGTGAGGGTCAACCGCGGTGTCATGCCGGGGTCCTCCGCGTACGAGGCGACGGTCGCCGCGTGCTTGCCGTCGCGAAGGACCTGCACGCGGGCGCCCGGCCGGTCCGGTGCGGCGGACACCAGCACGGTCACGCCCCCCGCACGCACCGCCGAGTGCACGCCGGGCTCCTGCGAAACCCGCTCCAGGCCTAGCTCGTTGACGCGGTAGACATGCACCTCGCCGGTCTCGGGGGCCTCGGCCTCCTCGCCGGCGGACGCGGCGATCAGCACGTTGTCGTCCGAGACGTCCAGCACCGCCCGGACGTGCAACTGCGGTCCCGTCAGCGGGCGTTCACCCACCGCGAGGACCCGCGCCCCGCCCTCGTCGACGATGCGCACCAGCCGCCCGGACGGGCTCCAGCAGGGCACCCCGGGGAAAAGATCAAGCCAAACCTGATCTTCGTCCGCATGCACCAGCCGGGTCGCGCCCGTCTCGGGGCTCACGGCCAGGAACAACTGGCTGCGCTGGTCGCGCGCCTGTACGAGCAGCAGCGGCACGCCCGCTTCTGACCAGTGCACATGCGCCAGATACGGATAGCGCGCCCGGTCCCAGGTGACCTCCGTGCGCGCCCCGTCCAGACCGATCACGAACAGCCGTACGTCCGCGTTGTCGGTGCCCGCCGCCGGGTAGGCGACGTGCTGTGGCTCACGTTCCGGCTGGGCCGGGTCGGAGATCCACCAGCGCCGTACCGGCGTGTCGTCCACGCGCGCGACCAGCAGTCGGTCCGAGTCCGGCGACCACCAGAAGCCGCGCAGGCGTTGCATCTCCTCGGCCGCGATGAACTCCGCCAGCCCGTAGGTGACGTTCGCCGACTCCGGCTCCGCGAGGGCCCGTTCGTCCTTGCCCTCGGCGCCCACCACCCGCAGCGCGCCCTGCGCGACATAGGCGACGTGCCGGCCGTCGGGGGAGGGGCGTGGGTCGATCACCGGTCCGGGGGCGGGGAGTTCACGTGCCGTACCGGCCCGCAGTTCGGCCGTGAAAAGCCGCCCTGACAAGGCGAAACCCGCCAACTCCACGGCCGCGTCGGTGGCGTAGCCGACGATGCCGGCGCCGCCCTCGCGGCTGCGTTCGCGGCGCGCCCGCTCCTCCGGCGGAAGCTCCTCGGAGGCGCCGCCGAGCAGGGCGCGCGGGTCGGCCGCCACGCGCTCCCCGCCGCCCTCTGCATCGAGAACCCACAGGGAATTCGCCCTGTCCGTACCGGAGGTGGAGCGCAGGAACACGACACGGGTGCCGTCGGGCGCCACGGTGAAAGCGCGCGGCGCGCCCAGGGTGAACCGCTGGGTGCGGGCGTGCCTGCGGGGGAAGGAGTCGGACGTCGTCGTCATGCCCTGACCATATTGGCCATGCGCCCCCTTGTGCGGCCGTGCGCCGATCGATGCGCGCGGTCGGATAGTTATGATCACTAGCGCATAGTGGGTATGAACCTGCTGGTTGTTGTGTGGTTCTGTCCGGCCCCTAAGTTCGACCCCCCGCGCTCTTGGGACCTTTGGAGGTGAGCCGCCGTGGCACTCTCGATTTCGGCGGTGGTGCTGCTGGCGATCATCGTCTTCCTTCTGATCAAGAAGTCAGGACTGAAGGCGGGGCATGCGATCGTCTGCATGCTGCTCGGGTTCTATCTCGCCTCCTCGACCGTCGCTCCCACCATCCACGAGCTGACGACGAACATCGCGGGGATGATCGGCAGCATCAAGTTCTGAGGCCGGGCTGCACTGCACTGTCGGTGCCGCCTCGTAGGGTGGCTCCATGACGGAACAGCCCTCCCGGCGTCTGCTGCTGGTGCATGCGCACCCGGACGACGAGTCGATCAACAACGGCGTGACCATGGCCGCGTACGCGGCCAGGGGTGCCCGCGTGACGCTGGTCACCTGCACCCTGGGCGAGCTCGGCGAGGTCATTCCGCCGGAGCTCGGGCACCTCACCGGCACCGCCCTCGGCGAGTACCGGCTGCGGGAGCTCACGGCCGCCATGCGCGAGCTCGGCGTCGAGGACTTCCGTCAGCTCGGCGGCCCGGGCCGCTACCGCGACTCCGGGATGATGGGCCTCGCCGACAACGACGACCCGGCCTGCTTCTGGCAGGCGGACGTGGACGAGGCGGCCGCCCACCTCGTCGAGGTGATCCTGGAGGTACGCCCCCAGGTCCTCGTCACCTACGACGACAACGGCGGATACGGCCACCCCGACCACATCCAGGCCCACCGCGTGGCCATGCGCGCCGCCGAACTGGCCGCGCGGGCAGGGTGGGAGATCCCCAAGGTCTACTGGAACCGCGTGCCGCGCTCCGTCGCCGAGAGTGCCTTCGCCCGGCTTGCGGACGATTTGCCCGGTCTGCCCTTCTTCAAGGCCGCCGTCATCGACGACGTACCGGGTGTCGTGCCCGACGACCGGATCACCGCCGAGATCGACGGCACCGCCCACGCCGCAGCCAAGGCCGCCGCGATGCGGGCCCACGCCACCCAGATCGAGGTAGCCGAACCGTACTTCGCGCTCTCCAACGAACAGGCGCAGCCCCTCTTCACCACCGAATACTACGAATTGGTGCGCGGGGAAGCCGGAGAGTCGAGAGAGACCGACCTCTTCGCCGGAACCGGGTTCGCCGGTGCCGAGGAGGCGTCATGACGGAGCGCGGTTCCCTGCTCGCCCAGCCGCTGCAGCGGCCCTCCGCCGGACGGACGCTGCTGTACGTGGGCCTCTTCGTGCTCGGCGCGGTCGTCGGCGCGGCCGGTGCGCTGGTGCAGGCCGGCTGGTTCCCCGGCGGGCTGCTGCTCGCGCTCGCGGGCGAGGCCGGGCTCTGTCTCGGCGGCGGCCGGGCCACCGGCAGCCGCGGCGGGGCGATCGCACCTGCCGCCGGATGGATGATCTCCGTCATCCTGCTCACCGCCAGCAGACCCGAAGGGGACTTCCTCTTCGGCGCAGGAGGCGGCTCCTATCTCTTCCTCTTCGGAGGGATGGCCGTCGCTGTGATCTGCGCCACCCTTGGACAGGGGCGGCAACCAGGTGCCCATGACGTCCGACTTGGCAAGTGACGTACCACTTCGCCATTAACCACTAGTGGGAGTCCCGTGTGGGTTTCCCCGGCGGTCATGGGATACGCGCCAGAAGTGGCCAGTATGGTGGTGCGCGCCGCCGAGCCGCCCGTGAGGTTGTGTCGGGCGGCGGAGCCAACCGGGAGAACCTGCCTTGAGTCGTGAAACTGACACTCCGTCCTCCGGGCCCAACGGGCGCGGCCAAGCCGCATACCCGTCGGGCACGCCGCCGTACGGGACCCCCACGGCTTCCGACGCCGGTACGGATGCGGGCCGTTCGGCCGCGCAGCCGGAGGACCGCAAGACCGAGACCACACTGACGACCCGGATCCGGATCAACATCCCAGGGTCGCGGCCCATTCCGCCGGTCGTCGTGCGTACGCCCGTCGCGGACGCCGAGGGCTCCGACGACACCGGGGAGACCGAGGCTCCGGGGGGTGCCACCCAGGCCATGAGCACCGTCGAGCCCCCGGCCGAGTCCGCTCAGCCCGCCGAGGACAGGGCGAGCGGTTGGTTCGCACCCCGCAAGTCGGCCCCCGCCAAGGGCGGTCAGGGCGGCGGCTCCACCAACGGCGCCGGTCTGCCGGGCGGTTCGGGCGCAGGTGCGCCGACCGCCCCGGGCGCCGGGCCCTTCGGCGGCGGTGCTTCCGGCGGCGCCCGTCCGGGCACCGGCCGCCCCGGCGGCGTGGTGGGCTCCATGAGCGTGCCGGGCGGCTCCCGGCCCGGCGGCGCCTCCCGCCCGGGCGGGACGAACGGCGCCGGGCTCCCCGGAGCGACCGGCGGCCCCGTGGCCCCCGGGCACGGCGGCGGCACCGGTTCCTTCGACGTCACCGAGGCGCTGGCCGCCGGACCGCTCGGCGGCGGCGCGCGCCCCGGCGGCGGCAGCGAGCCTCGCCGTGACGACCTCCCGTACTTCTCGGACGGCGAGCGCGGCACCCAGAACGGGCAGAACGGTCAGGGCGGTTACGGCGGCCCGGGCGGTGCGAGCGGCTTCAACGGGCCGAACGGCCGCGGCGGCCAGGGCGGCGCCCAGGGCCCCGCGGGCCCGACCGTCGGCCCGGTCACCGGTGACAGCCCCGTGACCTCGCCCTTCGGCGCCGGACCCGGCGGACCCGTCGGACCCAAGGGACCCGGCGGCTCCGGCGCACCCGCCGGCCTCGGCGGCCCCGCGGGCATCGGCGGCCCCGGCACCATCGGCGGCGCGCACGGCGCGGGCCTCGGCCCCGGTGGCGGCCTCAGCGACGACACCGCGATCCTCACCCCGCAGAAGCCGGCCCCCGAGCCGGCCCAGCAGGGCTTCCCGGCGCCCGACAACATCTCCGGACACACCGTCACCAGCGGCGTCCCGGTCGGGTCGCCCGGCGCGAGTTCGCCCTTCGGCCCCGGCTCCCACACCGACGGCCCGCTGCCGCACACGCCCCCGAAGCTGCCCGAGCCGGGCGGCCAGAGCGCGTCGGCCGCCGCAGCGCCCAAGAAGCAGAAGAAGGGGCGCAACAAGCTGGTGCTGCTCGGCACCGGCGTGGTCATCGTCGGCGGTCTCGCCTACGGCGCCGGGCTGCTGATGAACCACTCCGACGTGCCCAAGGGCACCACCGTGCTCGGCGTCGACATCGGCGGCGGCACCCGCGACGAGGCCGTCAAGAAGCTCGACGCGGCCTTCGGCGACCGGGTGGACAAGCCGCTGAAGCTGTCCGTCGGCGGCAGGACGGTCGAGCTCAAGCCGGACCAGGCGGGCCTGCAGTTCGACGAGCAGGCCACGGTCGCGGCGGCCGCGCAGGCCGACTACAACCCGATCTCCGTCATCGGCTCCCTCTTCGGCAACCACCGGGTCGTCGACCCGGTCATGCCCGTCGACGAGGAGAAGCTGACCGCCGCCCTGCAGAGCGCGGCCGGCGGCTCCGGCTCCATGACCGAGGGCACGATCAAGTTCACCTCGGGCAAGGCCGTCGCCGTCTACGGCAAGGCGGGCAAGGGCATCGACGCCGCCAGGTCCGCCCAGGCGGTCGAGGAGGCGTACCGCAGCCAGGTGGAGACCAACGCCACCGACCCGGTCGCGGTCGTCACCACGACCCAGCAGCCGACGGTCACGAACGCCGAGGTCGACCGGGAGATGAAGGCCTTCGCCGAGCCGGCGATGTCGGGGCTCGTCACGGTCAAGACCGACACGGGCGTCTCGCTGCCGCTCAGCCCGCAGAACTCCCTGTGGAAGTTCCTCCGGGTCGCGGCCGTGGACGGCAAGCTCGTCGACAAGCCGGACCTCGCTGCGCTCAAGCAGCTCTACGGCGGCCAGTTCGACAACGTCCTGATCACCCGGGCCACCGGCAAGAAGACGGCCGTCACCCCCCAGGACGTCTACGTCGCCCTGCGCCAGGCCCTGCTGAGCAAGACCAACCGGGTCGGGATCATCAAGACCAACCCGAGCTGACGTCAGGCCCGGCGAAGGGGGGCACCCGGCCACGCGCCGGGTGCCCCCCTTCGCCGTCTGTCACCGTCCGCCGTATGACATCTGTCATCCGGCAGTCAGGACCGCCGACACTGACGTGACCTGGGCCTGCGCGGCCACCATGGATCCATGACGACGACAGCGAAAGCGACCACCGCCCCGGTGGTCGGCTTCGACCAGGTGAGCAAGACGTACGGGACCGTACGGGCCGTCGACGGGCTGACCCTCGCCCTGCACCCGGGGGAGACGGTGGCCCTGCTGGGGCCGAACGGGGCCGGCAAGTCGACCACCCTCGACCTGCTGCTCGGCCTAAAGAACGCCGACAGCGGCACGGTCAGCGTCTTCGGCACCAGCCCGCGCGAGGCCATCGTCGCCGGGCGCGTGGGCGCCATGCTGCAGAGCGGCGGGCTGATGGACGAGGTCACGGTCGCCGAGCTGGTGAAGCTCGCCTGCGACCTGCACCCGAAGCCCTACAAGGCCAAGGACGTGCTCGCCCGCGCCGGCATCTCCCAGATCGCCGACCGCAAGGTCAACAAGCTCTCCGGCGGCCAGGCCCAGCGCGTCCGCTTCGCCCTCGCCACGGCCGGCGACAGCGACCTGATCGTCCTCGACGAGCCGACCACCGGCATGGACGTCTCCGCCCGCCAGGCCTTCTGGGCCACCATGCGCGAGCAGGCCGACCAGGGCCGCACGGTCCTGTTCGCCACGCACTACCTGGAGGAGGCGGACGCCATCGCCGACCGGGTGCTGGTCCTGCACCGGGGCCGGCTGCTGGCGGACGGCACGGCGGCCGAGATCAAGGCGAAGGCCGGGGCGCGCAGGGTGTCGTTCGACCTCGAAGGCACCATCGACGAGGCGCCGATCCGCTCGCTGCCCTTCCTCACCTCGATCGACATCAGCGGCCAGACCGTCCGCATCCAGTCCTCCGACGCCGACGCGACCGTGCACGCCCTGTACGGCCTCGGTGTCTACCCCCGCAACCTCGAAGTCGCCGGGCTCGGTCTGGAGCAGGCCTTCGTCGCCATCACCGCCGCCGAGGAGGCGAAGCAGTCGTGAACAGCCTGATCAAGCTGGAGCTCACCCGCGCCCTGCGCAACCGCAAGTTCCTGTTCTTCTCGGTGATCTACCCGTCGGTGATCTTCCTGCTGGTCTCCAACCAGACGGGGAAGGTCGACGGCACAGGACTGAGCGTCGCCTCGTACGTCATGGTCTCCATGGCCTCCTTCGGCGCCCTGACCGCGGTCCTCATGGGCAACAGCGAGCGCATCGCCAAGGAGCGGGAGGGCGGCTGGGTACGGCAGCTGCGGCTGACCACGCTGCCCGGGCGCGGCTATGTCCTCGCCAAGACCGCCAGTGCCGCCGTCGTCAGCCTGCCCTCCATCGTGGTGGTCTTCCTGGTCGCCGCGGCCGTGCGGGGCGTACGGCTGGACGCCTGGCAGTGGTGCGCGCTCACCGGGGCGATCTGGGCCGGCAGCCTGGTCTTCGCCGCGCTCGGCGTCGCCATCGGCTACCTCGCCACCGGTGACGCGGTCCGCCCGATCACGATGATCACGTACTTCGGCCTGTCGATCCTCGGCGGCCTGTGGATGCCGTCGACCACCTTTCCCCAGTGGTTGCAGGACATCGCCAAGTGGCTGCCCACACACGCGTACGCTGCCCTCGGGCGGGCCATCGAACAGAGCCAGTCCCCCGAGACCAAGGACCTCGCCCTCCTCGTCGTCTACTTCCTCCTGTTCGCGGGCGGCGCGGCGTGGCTGTACCGGAAGGACACGCTGAAGGCGTGAGCACGATGACGGACGACGGGCTGCCCGCGGAACTCCGGGCCGAGAACGCGATCCGGGTCGGCCAGCCGCCCCGCAACCGGGCCGAGGCCACGCGCAAACTGGTCTGGATCCTGCCCTGGCTGATCTTTCTCGGGTCGCCGGTGCAGGACCTGGCCTCCGGCCACCACACGCCCGCCGCGACCGCGGCGGGCTGGGTGGCCCTGGCCTCCTTCACCGGCGTCTATCTGGCGCTGGTCTTCCGCAACATGGGCCGCCCGTACTCCGGACGGGCCGTAGGCGCCCTCGTCGCCGTGCTCGGAACGCTCGCCCTGGTCCTGTGCCTCACCCTCGGCAGCGCGTGGATCGGCCTCTTCGTGTACGTCTCCGTCACCTGCGGCGCCACGCTGCCGCAGCGGATCGCGTACTGGGCGGTCGGGCTGAACACCCTCACCATGCTCCTGGTCCTGCTGCACTTCCGTGCGGACGACTGGAGCCTCGTCCTGGTGGTGCTGCTCCTGGGCTTCGCGATGATGGGCGTGAAGCAACTGGTGCGGACGACCGTGGAGCTGCGCAAGGCCCGCGCCACGGTCGCCCAACTGGCCGCCAACGAGGAGCGTCTGCGCCTGGCCCGCGACCTGCACGACCTCCTCGGCCACTCGCTCTCCCTGATCACGCTGAAGAGCGAACTGGCGGGCCGCATGCTCCCCGACCACCCCGACAAGGCGGCCCAGCAGGTCGCCGACATCGAACAGGTCAGCCGCCAGGCCCTGGTGGACGTCCGCGAGGCGGTCAGCGGCTATCGCCGCCCGCGCCTGTCCGAGGAACTCGCGGGCACCCAGGTCGCCTTGACGGCAGCGGGCGTCACCGCCGAGGTCCCCGACCGGCCGGACCTCACCGGCGTCTCCACGGAGAGCGAGTCCGCCCTCGCCTGGGCGCTGCGCGAGGCGGTCACCAACGTCGTACGGCACAGCGGCGCCACCCGCTGCACGGTGGAGGTGCTGCACCGCCAGACCCTGGACGGCCCGGTCCTGGAACTCGCCGTGGAGGACAACGGCTCCGGCGCCCCCGGCAAGGGCCCGGGCAACGGTCTGACGGGCCTGACGGAACGCCTGGAGAAGGCCGGCGGCACCCTGGAGGCAGGCCGTATCAAGCACGGCTTCCGTCTCGTCGCCCGCGTCCCCGCCGACACCCCGTCGGCCGTAGGATCCGGGGCATGAGCTCTACGATCAAGGTGCTCCTCGCCGAGGACCAGTCGATGGTCCGCGAGGCGCTGGCCGCCCTCCTCGGCCTGGAGGACGACATCGAGGTCGTGGCCCAAGTGGCACGCGGTGACGAGGTGTTGGCGGCCGCCCGTGAGCACGCCGTGGACGTGGCCCTCCTCGACATCGAGATGCCGGGCTGCACCGGCATCGAGGCGGCGGCACAGGTCCACAAGGCCCTGCCCGCCGTGAAACTGGTCGTCCTCACCACCTTCGGCCGCCCCGGCTACCTCCGCAGCGCCATGGAAGCAGGCGCCGACGCCTTCCTGGTCAAGGACGCCCCGGCAGCCCAACTGGCAGAAGCGGTACGCAAGGTGCTGGCGGGCGAGCGGGTCATCGACCCCACCCTGGCGGCGGCGGCCCTGGCAGAGGGCGCCAACCCGCTGACGGACCGAGAGCGCGAGGTCCTTCGCGCGGCGGCGGACGGCTCGACGAACGCGGAACTGGCAGCGGCCCTGCATTTGTCCCAGGGGACGGTCCGGAATTACTTGTCGACGGCAATCCAGAAACTGGCGGTGAGAAACAGGGCGGAGGCGGTACGGATCGCCCGGGAAAAGGGCTGGCTGTAGCGCCCCGAAGGGGCGCGGGGCTGTGTTGATATGCGGCTCCGCCGCGTGGGCGCGACAAGCCACAACGAACTCGCACACGCACAACTGCACAAACCCCTATGGCGATGGGGCGAACTCAGTTGAGAAGCGCCCGGGCCGCCCGGGCCTGCCCCCGCACACGCTCCGCGGCCGACTCATCCACCGCCCCCAAGATCTCCGCATACGCCTCCAACTCCACCGCCCCCTCGACGAAGTCCCCCCGCTGCACCAGCAACTGCGCCCGCTCGTACCGCAACCGCGCAGGATGCGAAGGCAACAACAACGACAGCTCCACCGCCCACAAGGACACATCCGACCGCTCCGGCCGAGCGGCCGCCCACGCCCGGATGTTGTTGAGGATCCGCAGAACGACATCCAGCGGATCCGCCGCCGTCAACATCGACGGATCGAGTGGAGCCCCCGTGGCCCCCGCCACCAACAGCTCAGCGTCGCCGACGCCCAGCACACGCCCCCCGTCGAACGGATCCACCAGCACCTGCCGCTCCTGGGGCCCGAACCCGACCACGAAGTGCCCCGGCAGAGCGACCCCGTACACCGGCGCCCCCGCCCGCCGTGCGACCTCCATCCACACCACCGACAGCAGGATCGGCAGTCCGCGCCGCCGCCGCAGCACCTCGTGCAGCAGCGAGGACTCCAGGCGCTGGTAGTCGGCGGGGGAGCCGCGGAAGCCTTCCTGCACCCCGAGCAGGTGGTGCAGCGCCGTGGCCCACGCCATCGGACCGCCCGGCCGGAACGGCACCCGCCCCGCCAGCCGGTCCAGCTCCATCTGGGCGGCGTCCAGGCCCACCTCGTCCAGCGCCCCGTCCGCCTCCGCGCCCACCAGCAGGCACAGCGTCGACAGATCGGGCCGCTCGGACCGCGCCTCCTCGGCGAACCGCCGCCGCAGTTCGGCGGACCGCTCGGGCGGTGGGGGGTGTGGGGAACGCATAGCAGCCTGGTGCCCTCTCCCGGGGGTCGGTACTACGAGCCGCTGCCGGGAGCCGCCGGTTCCCGGTAGTGGTGGTACGCGTGGTGCGCGGCGAAACCCATCCCGGCGTACAGGGCCCGCGCCCCCGCGTTGTCCTCCTCGACCTGCAGCCAGGCGGCCGAGGCGCCCTCGTCGAGCGCCCGCCGGGCCAGCGCGGCCATCACGGTGGTGGCCAGCCCGCGCCGCCGCTGCTCCGGATCCACCTCGACGGCGGCGAAGGACGCCCACCGCCCGTCCACGACACACCGCCCGATCGCCGCGGGCGCCGCGCCCTGCGACGAGCCGGGAACCGTCGCGAACCACACCGAGGGACCGCTCCTCAGCACCTTCAGCGCCACCTCGCTCACCCCCTTGCGCTGGTACCGCGCAAGCCACGCCTCGTCCGCCTCCCGGGACAGCACGACCCCGGACGCCTCCGCCCGGTCCGCGACCGGCGCGAGCGCCCCGATCCACAGTTCGGCGGTCACCTCACGCACCCATCCGCGCCGCTCCAGCTCCGCACACAGCAGCTCCTGCGTGCCCTCGGCGCCGGTCGCGGTCTGGACGTACGCGGGCAGCCCGCGGTCGCCGTACCAGCCTCGTACGAGGTCGAGGGCCTCGTCGAGCGGTACGCCCGGGTCGCCGAGCGGCAGCACCGAATTGGCGCGCCGCGTGAACCCGGCCGCGGCCCGCAGCTCCCACCCACCGAGCCGCTCGCTCTCCACCGGCCGCCATGCGCGCGAGGCGACGTGCGCCAGCTCCTCGTACGAGGCGGCGGGGCCCCGTCTGCGGGCCGGCGCGGCGGGGACGACCTTGCCCGCGACCAGCGCCGATTCCGGAATGCGGATGCTCTCGCCGCTCTTCCGTGTGATCAGCAGCACACCGTCGTCCCATGATGTGAGAACACCCACCGTGTCGGTGAACTTCTCGTCCGGGGCTCCAGGAGTGGTCAAGCGACGCACGGAAACTCGTTTCCCCACGTCAGCAGCGGTGATACGAACCTCGAGACGTCCGCCGGCCGAGATTTCCACAGGTCAGTTCACCCCTCCTGTTCGGATCACGCCCAAGAACGGAGATACTAGGGGCGGGCATCGACGACGCCGCGCTCCCGCGCGCCAGGCGGCGGAGCCTACGGAGGCCCGCCAGCGCCCTATCGAGGAGGAACGACAGCGTGACCTACGTCATCGCGCAGCCTTGTGTCGACGTGAAGGACAAGGCGTGCATCGAGGAGTGCCCGGTCGACTGCATCTACGAGGGCCAGCGGTCCTTGTACATCCACCCGGACGAATGCGTCGACTGTGGTGCCTGTGAGCCGGTCTGCCCGGTCGAGGCGATCTTCTACGAGGACGACACTCCGGAGGAGTGGAAGGACTACTACAAGGCGAACGTCGAGTTCTTCGACGAGCTCGGCTCCCCCGGCGGTGCCAGCAAGCTGGGCCTGATCGAGCGGGACCACCCCTTCATCGCCGCGCTGCCGCCGCAGGCCGAGTAATCACGTAAGCGGCCCGCACACCGTGCCGCCTCGGTCCCGTACGGCCGGATCGCCCCGCTGATCGCCGTACGGGACCGAGGCGTTTGCCGTACCAGGGCCCCTGGGCCGTCTGCCGTACCAGAAAGTGAGCCAGATCCCGTGTCCGCAGTCTCCGACCGCCTGCCCACCTTCCCCTGGGACAAGCTGGAGCCGTACAAGAAGACGGCCGCCTCGCACCCGGACGGCATCGTCGACCTCTCCGTCGGCACCCCGGTCGACCCGGTCCCCGAGCTGGTCCAGAAGGCCCTCATCGACGCGGCGGACTCCCCGGGCTATCCGACGGTCTGGGGCACCCCGGCCCTGCGCGACGCGATCACCGGCTGGGTCGAGCGCCGGCTCGGCGCCCGCGAGGTCACGCACAAGCACGTCCTGCCGATCGTCGGCTCCAAGGAACTCGTCGCCTGGCTCCCCACCCAGCTGGGCCTCGGCCCGGGCGACAAGGTGGCGTACCCGCGCCTGGCCTACCCGACGTACGAGGTGGGCGCCCGTCTGGCCCGCGCGGACCACGAGGTCTACGACGACCCCACCGATCTGGACCCGACGAACCTGAGGCTGCTGTGGCTCAACTCGCCGTCGAACCCGACCGGCAGGGTGCTGGGCAAGGCGGAGCTGACCCGGATCGTCGCGTGGGCGCGCGAGCACGGGATCCTGGTCTTCTCCGACGAGTGCTACCTGGAGCTGGGCTGGGAGGCGGACCCGGTCTCGGTCCTGCACCCGGAGGTGAACGGCGGCTCGTACGAGGGCATCGTGTCCGTCCACTCCCTCTCCAAGCGCTCCAACCTGGCGGGCTACCGCGCGGCTTTCCTGGCCGGTGACCCGGCCGTGCTCGGCCCGCTGCTCGAGATCCGCAAGCACGGCGGCATGATGACGCCGGCACCCACCCAGGCGGCCGTGGTGGCGGCCCTGGGCGACGACGCCCATGTCCGGGAGCAGCGCGAGCGGTACGCGGCCCGGCGCACGGCCCTGCGCGAGGCGCTCCTTCGCCACGGCTTCCGCATCGAGCACAGCGAGGCCAGCCTCTACCTGTGGGCGACGCGGGACGAGTCCTGCTGGGACACCGTGGCCCACCTGGCCGAGCTCGGCATCCTGGTCGCGCCGGGCGACTTCTACGGCACGGCGGGCGAGAAGTTCGTACGCGTGGCGCTGACGGCGACGGACGAGCGGGTGCGGGCGGCCGTGGGGCGGCTGTAGCGACCGTGGACGTGACGAGGGGGCCCGGGACGATGTCCCGGGCCCCCTCGGCGTTTCAGGTGGCTCAGCCGCCGATCGGGAGGCCCTTGACCGGCAGGTTGCCGGTGTTCGGCAGGCCACCCTTGAGCGAGCCCGCCGGCAGGGTGCCGCCGTTCTCGGCCGCCGTCTGCGTGGTGACGCCGACGATCTCCCCGACGGAGCCCGCCGCGGCACCCGCCGCACGCTGCGCGGCCGGAGCCGCCTTCTTCGCCACGCTGCCGCCGGTCTTGCCCGCGTTCGGCACGGCCTTCTTGACCGCGTTGCTGCCGGCGTCGCCCGCAAGCCCGGTCACGTTCTGCGCCGCACCGTCGACGGTGTTGCCGACGCTCGCCCCGTCCAGAGCGGTCAGGCCGCCGACGTTCGGGGCAGCGGGCAGTTCGGGGGCCGCACTCGCGGAGCCGGCCGCACCGACCCCGGCAGCCGCTCCCGCTGCGACGAGCAGCGCGGCACGGGCGATCCGACGGGTCAGGGGGAGGGACATGATGCTCCTTCGATGGATGTTGATCGTCCGGGCTCGGACGATGTGACTACCGCTCGAAGGCCCCGAAGGTTGCGGCGTCCCAACGTAAAGAGTTGGCAATGCGTCGCATTATCGGCTGCGGATAAAAACGGGCAAAAAGCGTCGGCCCGGAAAGTCTGCCGAATCCTTACAGCCCTTTGTCGGCAAGGGCTTTGACGGATGCAGGGGTGACGGTGCGAAAACCTGCCCACACCGCGGATCAAGCATGCCCGGCATAACCCGTGCGAGTGACGGACCGTACTACTGCGCAGTGACGATCCGGACCGCGCCGACGGCCTTTCCCGCGCCGCCGGCGGCTTCCGCGGCGGCCTTGTGCCACGGGTTGTCGGCGTTCCCGGCGCTCCACTCCCGCCCGCCGTAGGAGACCCGCTCGATGTGCAGGGCGGAGGAGTTGGCCACCGCCCAGTGGGCGAGCTGCCAGCCGCGCTGGCGGACGCTGCGGCCCTTGGCGGGGCTCTTGTCGGCGGTGACGGGGAGCGTGACGGTGCGGGCGCTCGTCGCCGGGCTCTCCGTCGGCGAAGCCGCCGGTGTCGACACGGTGTTCACTTCCGCGGCGGCCGGCTGCAGGGCGTCGCGCCCGAAGTCCCGTACGAGAGCGGCCCGTACCGCGTCCGGACCCGCTGCCTGCGTGGTGGCCGGGAGACCGGCGCAGGTCAGCGTGGCCGCCGAGTTCCCGGTGAGGGCGGCGGAGAGCAGGGCGGCGTCCGGCTCGTGCTTGGCGTACGCCTCGGGGTACCCGCTGCGCTGCACACGCTGCGCGGCGACCGTGAGGGGGAGTTTCGCGTAGTCGGGCACCTTGGCCAGGTGCCGGTAGAACATGCCCGCCGCGTACGTCGGGTCCAGGATCTGCTTCCTGGTGCCCCAGCCCTGCGAGGGCCGCTGCTGGAACAGGCCGAGCGAGTCCCGGTCGCCGTGCTCGATGTTGCGCAGCTGCGACTCCTGCAGCGCGGTCGCGATCGCGATGGTCACCGCCCGCTCGGGCATGCCGCGCCCGGTGCCCACCGCGGCGATCGTCGCCGCGTTCACCGCCTGCTCCGGCGTGAACTCGTACGCCGTACCGCCGGCCTCGCCCGAGACCACTCTGCAGCCCGATCCGCCTCTGCCCCCGGTGACGTACTGCACCGCGAGATAGCCCGCGACGGCGAGCAGGATCACGAAGGCCGCCCCGATACGGAAGAAGCGGCCACGGCGTTTGAGGGTGGATGACGGCTCTGGCACGCCGTACAAGGTAGCGGAGGGCTCTGTGACCCACGTGTCGGATGTGACCAGTGGGCCGAGGCCCCGGCGGGTTAGGGTCGACGGCATGGCCGACACCCCACTTGACCTCACCCTGGACGCCGCCGAGCTCACCGCGCAGCTGGTCGACTTCCCGTCCGAGAGCGGCACCGAGAAGCCCCTCGCCGACGCGATCGAGTCCGCCCTGCGCGCCCTGCCGCACCTGACGGTCGAGCGGTACGGCAACAATGTCGTCGCGCGGACGAACCTGGGCCGGGCGGAACGGGTGATCCTGGCCGGCCACATCGACACCGTGCCCATCGCCGGCAACGTCCCCTCCCGGCTGGACCCGGACGGCGTCCTGTGGGGCTGCGGCACCTGCGACATGAAGGCGGGCGTGGCCGTCCAGCTGCGCATCGCGGCCACGGTCCCGGCCCCCAACCGCGACCTGACCTTCGTCTTCTACGACAACGAAGAGGTGGCCGCGGATCTCAACGGCCTCAAGCACGTGGCCGAGGCGCACCCCGAGTGGCTGGAGGGCGACTTCGCGGTGCTCCTCGAGCCGTCCGACGGCGAGGTCGAGGGCGGCTGCCAGGGCACCCTCAGGGTGCTGCTGAAGACGACGGGTGAGCGGGCGCACTCGGCGCGCAGCTGGATGGGCTCCAACGCCATCCACGCGGCCGCGCCGATCCTGGCCCGCCTGGCCTCCTACGAACCCCGCTACCCGGTGATCGACGGCCTGGAGTACCGGGAGGGACTGAACGCGGTGGGCATCTCGGGCGGCGTGGCCGGCAATGTCATCCCCGACGAGTGCGTCGTGACCGTCAACTTCCGCTATGCGCCCGACCGCACCGAGGAGGAGGCGATCGCCCACGTCAGGGAGGTCTTCGCGGACTGCGGGGTGGCCGAGTTCGTGGTGGACGACCACAGCGGCGCGGCACTCCCCGGCCTCTCGCACCCGGCCGCGGCGGCCTTCATCGAGGCGGTCGGCGGGACCCCGCAGCCGAAGTACGGCTGGACGGACGTCTCGCGTTTCTCCTCCCTCGGCATCCCCGCGGTCAACTACGGTCCCGGCAACCCGCACTTGGCCCACAAGCGGGACGAACGGGTCGAAACCGCGAAGATCCTGGCGGGCGAGCAGCGGCTCCGGGCCTGGCTGACGGACTAGCCCTACACCGCTCCACGGCGGACATGCTGACGTCCCCCGTCCGTAACCCGCGTAGATCTACCCTGAGGTGGAGACACCTGCAAGCGGAGGGAGCGCACATGGCTACCGGGAACCCCGAGGGCAAGAAGGTGCCGCCGGATGAGCAGCGGCTCGGGCCGGTCCTCCGAAGGCGCGGCCAGGTGACGGAGAGCACGACCGACCAGCGGCTGCTGGACGAGCGCGCTCCCACCGACTGGGTCCACACGGACCCGTGGCGGGTGCTGCGCATCCAGTCGGAGTTCATCGAGGGCTTCGGCACCCTTGCCGAACTCCCGCCCGCGATCAGCGTGTTCGGCTCGGCGCGCACCCCCGTCGACTCCCCGGAGTACGAGGCGGGCGTCCGGCTCGGCCGCGGCCTGGTGGAGGCGGGCTGGGCGGTGATCACCGGCGGCGGCCCGGGCGCCATGGAGGCGGCCAACAAGGGCGCCTGCGAGGCGAAGGGCATCTCGGTCGGCCTCGGCATCGAGCTGCCCTTCGAACAGGGCCTCAACCCCTACGTCGACATCGGCCTGAACTTCCGCTACTTCTTCGTCCGCAAGATGATGTTCGTGAAGTACGCGCAGGGATTCGTGGTCCTGCCCGGCGGCCTCGGCACCCTGGACGAGCTCTTCGAGGCCCTGACCCTGGTCCAGACCCAGAAGGTGACCCGCTTCCCGATCGTGCTGTTCGGGAGCGCGTACTGGGGCGGCCTCGTCGACTGGCTCAAGAACACCCTGATCGCCCAGGGCAAGGCCTCGGAGAAGGACCTGCTCCTGTTCCATGTCACGGACGACGTGGACGAAGCGGTCGCACTGGTCTCCAAGGAGGCGGCTCGCTAGTCAGCCCGTCCGGCGTCAGAGGACGAGGCCGTTCAGGCCGACAGGGGGTCCAGGGGGCGCAGCCCCCTGGCGGTCGGCTCCACGGCCGGGCGCTACGCCAGCCCCCGCCGCGCCACGGCCGGCGGCCGGTGCCCGGCGATCGACGCCACCATGTCCAGCACCTGACGCGTCTCGGCGACCTCGTGCACCCGGTAGACCTGCGCGCCCAGCCACGCCGACACGGCCGTGGTGGCGAGCGTTCCCACCACCCGCTCCTTCAGCGGCTTGTCCAGGGTCTCGCCGACGAAGTCCTTGTTGGACAGGGAGACCAGGACGGGCCACCCCGTGTCGACCATCTCGCCGAGCCGCCGCGTCGCCTCCAGGCTGTGCCGGGTGTTCTTCCCGAAGTCGTGTCCGGGATCGATCAGCACGGACTCCCGGGGCACTCCGAGCGACACCGCCCGCTCGGCAAGACCCAGCGTCACCCGCAGGATGTCGGCCACGACATCGTCGTACGTCACCCGATGCGGACGAGTGCGCGGCTCGGCGCCCCCCGCGTGCGTGCACACCAGCCCGACCCCGTACCGCGCCGCCACCTCCGCAAGGCCGGGGTCGACGCCGCCCCACGCGTCGTTCAGCAGATCCGCGCCGGCCTCGCACACGGCCTCGCCGACCTCGGCCCGCCAGGTGTCCACGCTGATGACCACGTCCGGGAAGCGCCGCCGCACCTCCGCGACGAACCCCACCGTCCGCCGCGCCTCCTCCTCGGCCGACACCTCGTCGCCCGGCCCGGCCTTCACCCCGCCGATGTCGATGATGGCAGCGCCCTCCGACACCGCCTGCTCCACGCGCGCGAGGGCGGGCTCGTCCCGGAAGGTCGCTCCCTGGTCGTAGAACGAGTCCGGGGTCCGGTTCACGATCGCCATGACCACCGGCTCGTGCGCCTCGAATGCGCGCCTGCCCAGCCTGAGCATCCGCTGTGACCTCTCGTAGTACGACCTGGGTGAGACCGGTTCCTCGGCCGCCTGCGACCCTAACTGTCAGACTCGCATGGCACGATCGGACCCTGACACATCCGGCTTCATCTTCAGCTTCATCCAGCTTCCGAACATCGAGCGTGGGGACCACAGCGATGGTTATGTTCTTGTTCCTGGTCGTCGCTCTCGCCGTCGTGGTCGCCGCCGTGACACTGGCCGTGGTGGGTGGCGGCGAGGGCGAGGGCCCGTTGCCCGAGGTCGCCGCCGAGCGGCTGCAGGACCCGCTGCCGCTGGACCGGCCCGTCAGCCGCGAGGACGTCGACAGCCTCCGCTTCCCGCTCGCCGCCCGCGGCTACCGCATGGCGGACGTGGACGACGCCCTCAACCGCCTCGGCGCCGAACTCGCCGAGCGCGACGCCCGTATCGCCGACCTGGAGTCCGCGCTGGCGGGCGCCCAGGCCGCCGCACACCACGTGTCCATGGACAAGCCGATGCACGGCCAGGGGGAGCAGCAGTGAGCGACGGCACCGCCATCGCCGGCCCGGACGGCGCCCTGCGCTGCCCCTGGGCCCTGTCCACCGAGGACTACGTGGCGTACCACGACGAGGAGTGGGGTCGCCCGGTCCACGGCGACGACGCCCTCTACGAGCGCCTGAGCCTCGAGGCCTTCCAGTCGGGCCTGTCCTGGATCACGATCCTGCGCCGCCGCCCCGGCTTCCGCGCGGCCTTCGCCGACTTCCGCATCGCCAAGGTCGCCGCCTTCACGGAGACGGACCGGGCCCGTCTCCTCACCGACCCGGGCATCATCCGAAACCGAGCCAAGATCGACGCCACCCTGGCCAACGCACGGGTGCTGGCGGAGTGGGCGCCCGGTGAGCTGGACGAGTTCATCTGGTCCTACGCACCGGCGCCGGGACCGGCCCCGAAGACTCTCGGAGACGTCCCGGCGGTCACGCCGGAATCGACGGCACTGTCGAAGGCCCTGAAGAAGAGGGGGCTGCGCTTCGTGGGCCCGACAACGGCGTACGCACTGATGCAGGCGTGCGGCTTGGTGGACGACCACTTGGAAACCTGCGTGGCCAGGAGCGCCCCTTAGGGGCGCGGGGCTGTATCGATATGCGGCTCCGCCGCGTGGGCGCGATCAACCCCGACCAACCCGCAGTCCCCGATGGTGCTCAAGTCCCCGAGCTCATCGGCCCAAGTACTTCGGCTTCTCCTTGTTCACAAACGCCTGCACCGCGATCACATGGTCCTCGGACGACCCCGCCCGCGTCTGCAGCTCGTCCTCCTTGTCCAAGGTCTCGGACAAGGTGTGCGAGAACCCGTAAGCCACCGCTTCCTTGATCGCCGCATACGCCACCGTCGGCCCCTCGGCCAGCGCCCGAGCCACCTTCTCCGCTTCGGAGTGCAGTTCGCCGGCCGGCACCAGCCGGTTGGCGATCCCCAGCTCGTACGCCTCCTGCGCCTTGATGCTCCGTGGGAAGAGCAGCAGGTCGGCGGCGCGCCCCGGCCCGACGACCCGCGGCAGCGTCCAGGACATGCCGGAGTCGGCGGTCAGCGCGACCCCCGCGAAGGACGTGTTGAAGGCGGCGGTGTCCGCGACGACGCGGTAGTCCGCGGCGAGCGCGAGACCGAAGCCGGCCCCGGCGGCCACCCCGTTCACCCCGGCCACCACCGGCTTCGGCATCCCGGCGATCGCTCGCACCACCGGGTTGTAGTGCTCCTTCACCGTGCTCATGGTCTGCCCGGACCCCGTCTCCCGGTCCTGTGCCAGCAGCCCGATGTGCTCCTTGAGGTCCTGCCCCACACAGAACGCCCGCTCCCCGGCGGCCGTCAGCAGCACCGCCCGTACGGCGTCGTCCTCGGCCGCGGAGCGGACCGCCTCCCGCAGGGCGACCTTCGTCGCGATGTTCAGCGCGTTCATCGCCTCGGGGCGGTTCAGCGTGATCGTCGCGAGTCCGTCGCTCACCTCGTAGAGCACGGTGTCGGCCATGGTGTGTCCCCTCGGCTGTCACGGTTCAGGCGTACCGGCCGGTACGCCCCTGTCCGTAGGACAGCATGGCGGAGATCACCGCCGGGGGACCGGAGTGGACGTGTGACCTGCGTCAAAGAATCCCGCACGGTTCCCGGACGGCGGAACTCCGTGCGGCTGCGCAGTATCGCAGCCACATCGCCGAATTGAGTGGTTTTGCTCGCGCGCGTTGCCCAAGCGATGCCGACTGATGTTGGTCATCGGGTCCTGAGATGCGGGATAATGGCTTGGAAGCAATGTGTTCGATGCCGGTGTCGCGTGTCCCACGCTGGACAGGCGTGCCCTCCCAGGGCCGTCGGCTTGACGATGAGCTGGTTTCAGGAAGGGGAACGAGCATGGCGGCCATGAAGCCGCGGACGGGCGATGGCCCGCTCGAGGTGACCAAGGAGGGGCGGGGCATCGTCATGCGCGTTCCGCTCGAAGGCGGCGGTCGGCTCGTCGTCGAGCTGACCCCTGACGAGGCAGACGCGCTCGGCGACGCCCTCAAGAAGGTCGTCGGCTGACGCGGAAGCGACCATACCCTTTCAGCTGCCCCGGCATCCAAGTGGTGCCGGGGTTGCTGTTTGCCGGCCCCGCACCGCTCGCTTCCCGGCCGCTCACCGCTTGACCGCGCACAGCAGTCCGTCACCCACCGGCAGCAGTGACGGCACCAGCTCCTGGCTCTCGCGCACCGCGCGCAGCAGCTCCCGCAGCCGCAGCACCTCCGTGGGCTGCGGGCCCGAGTCCACCGTGCGGCCGTTGGCGAAAACCCCCTCGAAGACCACCAGGCCACCGGGCCGCAGCAGGCGCAACGATTCAGCGAGATAGTCGAGGAACTCCAGGCGGTCGCCGTCGCAGAAGACGAGGTCGTAGCCGGCGTCCGCGAGCCGGGGCAGTACGTCCAGGGCGCGGCCCGGGATGAAGCGGGCACGGTTGCTGGCGAAACCGGAGGCGCGGAAGGCCTGGCGGGCGAACTGCTGGTGTTCGGGCTCGGGGTCCACCGTGGTCAGCACCCCGTCCGGGCGCATACCGTGCAGCAGATGGATGCCGGAGACACCGGTGCCGGTGCCGATCTCCGCCACCGCCTTCGCGTCCACCGAAGCCGCCAGCAACCGCAGCGCGGAGCCCGTGCCGGGCGACACCGAGCGCAGGCCCGCCTCACGGGCCCGGTCGCGGGCCCAGCGCAGCACTTCGTCCTCGGCGACGTAGGCGTCGGCGAACGCCCAGCTCGTCTGCCGGTTGCCGGTAATGACCCTCTCCTGTCCCCGTGGTTGCCTGGGCGTGACTGTATCCGTTGGGCCCGGGAACCCGCAGATGGGACCGGGCGTTTAGAGGGGTAGGAGACGGCACGGGGGGACACAGTTGGATCACGATGAGGGGCGGCGGCCCGAGCAACTGCAGCAGCAGGGGTCCGAGCGGTATCAGCCCAGATCAAATTCTCGTAAAACCGCTTATCCGGAGCTAACGGGCGAGGTGGCTATGGTAGGGGCTCCACTGGACACCACCAGAGCCGACAGGGGAGGTGCGGCTGCGCCTGTGGACCGGGGAGGAGTGCTGCGGCGCTTTCTCGGGTCGGCGGGCAGGCCGAAATCCGTGAACGACACCGCTGCTGACCCCAGCCACGCCGCTGACCACGCCCAGACCGCGACTTTCTCCACCGACGCGGACGGGCAGGCGTGGACTCCGCCCACCTGGGAGGAGATCGTCAGCACCCACAGTGGCCGCGTCTACCGACTTGCCTACCGCCTGACGGGCAACCAGCACGACGCCGAGGACCTCACCCAGGAGGTCTTCGTCCGCGTCTTCCGGTCCCTGTCGACCTACACGCCGGGCACCTTCGAGGGCTGGCTGCACCGGATCACCACCAACCTCTTCCTGGACATGGTCCGCCGCAAGCAGCGCATCCGCTTCGACGCCCTGGGCGACGACGCGGCCGAGCGGCTGCCGAGCCGTGAGCCGTCGCCCCAGCAGGTCTTCAACGACGCCCACTTTGACGCGGACGTCCAGCAGGCCCTCGACACCCTCGCGCCCGAGTTCCGCGCCGCGGTCGTCCTGTGCGACATCGAAGGACTGTCCTACGAGGAGATCGCCGCAACCCTCGGCGTCAAGCTCGGCACGGTCCGCTCCCGGATCCACCGCGGCCGCTCGCAGCTGCGCAAGGCTCTCGCGCACCGTTCGCCTGAGGCCCGGGCCTCCGAGCGCCGCTCCTTCGTGCCTCGTGTACCCGCACTGGGGGGAGGGGGCGCGACCGCGTGAGTGGAACACGACCCAGCCCCGCCGAGAGGCGTCTGGCCGAGCAGCATCTGGGAGACCGACTCTCCGCCCTGGTGGACGGAGAGCTCGGTCATGAGTCGCGCGAGCGGGTCCTCGCCCACCTGGCCACCTGTGCCAAGTGCAAGGCGGAGGCCGATGCGCAGCGGCAGTTGAAGAACGTGTTCGCGGAGGCGGCCCCGCCGCCGCCCTCCGAGAGTTTCCTGGCCCGGCTGCAGGGCCTTCCGGGGGGAGGTGATCCGGACGGCGGTGGCTCGCCGTTCGGCGGGGGCGGACTCCTCGGCACGGCGCCCGGAAGACCGGGCGTCTCGGGGGTCTTCGGCCTGAAGCGCGGTGAGCGCTTCGAGTTCGACTACGTCCCCTCCTCTTCCTCGCACGCCCCGATGCTCCCGCCGTCCACGGACCGCGGCTTCCGCATACACGACGTCAGCCGGCACGAGGCAGAGCGCTCGGCCTCGCGCGGGATGCGGTTCGCGTTCGTCGCCGCCGGTGCGGTGTCGCTCGCCGCGATCGCGCTGGGCGGCGTCACGACGGGCACCCCGGTCGACACCACGGACGCGCGCGGCGGCACGGGGGCGGGCAGCAATGTGACCCCGATGCGTACGCAGGGGACGGGTGCCGCCACGGCCCCCGAGACCCAGCGGCGCCGAGGCGTCGGCCCGCTGCTCGCGCAGGGCCGGCAGTCGCCCGGTGACGCCCCGGTGGCCCCGACCGAGGTGTCCGCACCGCTGCTGCCGGGGGTCCCGAGCCCTGCGGGCGCGGCGCAGACCGTGCACACGCTGACCACCCCCGTGATGGCGGGTGCCGCAGTGATGTCCCCGCTGATACGTCCGCTCACCCCGACCCCGCTGCTCACCCTGACCTCCTGGTCCGCCGCCCCCGAGGTCTCGTCCCCCGGCCTGCTGGCCGCACCCGTCCCCGACACGGCCTCCGCTCCCCCTTCCTCCCACCCCTCCCGCTGACCGGCCCCTGCGCGACGGCCCGCGAACCTGGTTGAATCCGTGGTGGACCGCGTCCACGGCAGTCAGCCGCGCGCGGAGTCGACAACTGAGGCCACCGCCGACGAGGCGTGCCGCGTCGTGGCCAGCTGTGGGGAGAGCATGAACCAGGGGAAGCCCACGAAGCCGAAGTGGTGGAACCGCCCGCGCCCGCAGACCTCTGCGGCGCCCGCACCGGGGGCTGCACCGGGTTCGACGGCGGTCGCGGATGCTGCGGGGACCGCTGCCGGTTCGCCGTTGTCCGGGGGTGCGGCTTCGTCGGCGGCTGCGGCCGCGGGTTCGACGGGAGCGGTCGACGCCTCGGCCGGTTCTACCGGGGCTGTGGATGCGGCCCCGGATCCAATGGCGGCCGAGGGCTCGACGGCGGTCGCCGACGCCGCGGCCGTGGATGCGGCGCCGCGACCCGTGGCCGGTGGCGGTGACTTCGAGTTGAAGCCGCCAGCCGCGGGGCGCAGCGGGACAGATGCCTCCGAGGCTGCCGAGGAGCCGGGCCGGCCGGAGGGCGCCGGCGACCGTGCGCTCGTCTCCGACGACGACTTCGAGCTGGGCCGGCCGGAAGCGTCTTCCACCAAGCACGCGGTCGTCGCCGAGGGCGAGGGCGCAGTTGCCGCGGACGGAAAGGTCGAGCCGGGGCGTCCCGCTGCGGTCGGCGGCGGAGGTGCTCTCCCCGACGGCGACTTCGAGTTGAGGGCTCCGCAGGACTCGACCGGGACCGGGGCCGAGGGCGGCCTCACCACCGAGGAACCGGGGTCGGCGGAGCCCCGCACCGGAGGCGACTTCGAGCTGGACCCGCCCGCCGAGGCGGTTCCCTTCACGGACGAGGCCTCGGCTGCGGTGACAGCCTCCGCCCCGCCTGCCGCCGAGCGTCCCCGACCGCTGCACGACCCTGATCCCTACAGCACCCCGCCCTACGGCGAGCCCGGCCCCTGGGCCCCCGCGCCGCCGGTACAGCACCCGGCGGCCAGAGCCGCGCAGGGCACGCCGACGCCGACACCGCCCCACGCCGCACCGCCGTCGGCGCCCACCACACCCGTCGCCGGCGTCCCCTCCCGCCTGGCAGCCCCCGAGCCCCAGGGCTTGCCCGACGTGTCCCCTCAGCCGCCGTCCCCTGCCGCTACGACGCCCCACACTGCCCCGGCACTCCTTTTCACCCCCTGGCAGAACTACGACCCCTGGGCTCCCGCCCCCCTCCAGCAGACCGGGGCCGCTGTCGAGGCGGAGGGCAAGCGGCGCCGGCGGGTTCGCAGGGGGCTGGTGGCGGGTGCCGTGGTGCTGGCGCTGGTGTCCGGTGGGGTCGGTGGGGTGATGGGCGCGTACCTCGAACGCAACGGGGGCGTGGGGGGCGTCGAGCTGCCGCAGGCCGGGAAGGAGCCTGCCGGGCGGGCTCCGGACAGTGTGGCCGGGATCGCCGCCCGGGCCCTGCCCAGCGTGGTGACCCTGCATGTGACCGGCGCCGACGAGTCCGGTACGGGCACCGGCTTCGTGCTCGACGACCAGGGGCACATCCTCACCAACAACCACGTCGTCGAACCGGCCGCCGGGTCGGGCGGCACCGGCGAGATATCCGTGACCTTCAACAGCGGGGACACCGCCAAGGCCACCGTCGTGGGCCGGGACAGCGGCTACGATCTCGCCGTCGTCAAGGTCAGCAATGTGCACGGCCTGAAGCCCTTGGCCCTCGGCAATTCCGACAACGTCCAGGTCGGCGACCCCGTTGTCGCCATCGGCGCCCCCTTCGACCTGGAGGGCACCGTCACCGCGGGCATCATCAGCGCCAAGGAACGCCCCATCACCGCCGGCGGCGACAGCTCCGACGGCAGCGATGTGTCGTACGTGGACGCGCTGCAGACCGATGCGCCGATCAACCCCGGCAACTCCGGCGGGCCCCTCCTCGACTCGAAGGCCCGTGTCATCGGCATCAACTCCGCCATCCGTTCCGCCGACAGCAGCACCGACGACAGCGGTCAGTCCGGTTCCATCGGGCTCGGCTTCGCCATCCCCGTCAACCAGGCCAAGCGGGTCGCCGAGGAACTCATCAACACCGGCAGGGCCACCCATCCCGTCATCGGCGTCACCCTCGACATGGACTACTCCGGCGACGGCGCCCGCGTCGGCACCAAGGCCTCCGGTGGCGGCCCCGCCGTCAGCAAGGGCGGCCCGGGCGACAAGGCCGGCATCAGGGCGGGCGACCTCATCACCGGGGTGGACGGTGAGCGCGTGCACTCCGGCGAGGAGCTGATCGTCAAGATCCGCGCCCACCGCCCCGGCGACCTCCTGGAGCTGACCGTGCGGCGCGACGGCGAGGACAAGAAGATCTCGCTGGTGCTCGGTTCCGCCGACGGCGACTGATGGACACGAACCTCACAGGTACGGCCCGCAACCACCGCCCGACAAGGCAAACAACCCCCAAAACCGCGCAGGAAGACGCACTCGGGGACCCCGGACAGTACCGGTCGTACGGGATCGCCGGGTACCGTGGAGCCGGCCCGGACCACGGAAGACCCGCACAGACCACCGAGGGCCGAGGACCGAGGACATCGCAAGGAGCTTCAGGTGTTCAATGACATAGGACCGCTCGAGCTGGTGACGCTCGTTGTCCTTGCCGTGCTCGTCTTCGGTCCGGACAAGCTCCCGAAGTTCATCCAGGACGTCACACGGACGATCCGCAAGATCCGTGAGTTCTCGGAGAGCGCGAAGCAGGACATCCGCAGCGAACTGGGCCCGGAGTTCAAGGACTTCGAGTTCGAGGACCTCAACCCCAAGACGTTCATCCGCAAGCAGCTGGACAACGACGAACTGGGGCTCAAGGAGATCCGCAACGGCTTCGACCTGAAGAAGGAGATGGCCGAGGTCACGGACGCCGTCCACGGCACCGAAGCGCCATCCTCCTCGTCCCCCTCTTCCTCCTCGTCCTCCGGTTCCACCGGCGGCCGCGTCGACATGACGAAGAAGCCCGAGGAAGACGACCGCCCGCCGTTCGACGCGGACGCCACCTGAGAGCCTGACACAGGCTCCGAAGCCGTACGCCCCGGCTGATCCCCTGCGCCGCCCCGCGCCCCACGTGACGCGTTTCATAGTCCACGGCGCCCCTGCACGGCCTGAAACCCGCCCTCCGCGCGACCCACGCGCCCGGCGGTTTCCGTGCTGTCCCGAGCGGGGTGGCTATGCTGCCGAGTTGTTGTGCGGACCGTACTTCGAGGAGTAACGCCGCCCGAAGGGGGGCGGGCCGCTCCGGTCCGACGAGAGCGAGGAGGCGTCCGGGCACATGGAGACGACGAGTCAGGCGGTCGCGCAGGCGCCGGCTGCGGAGGGACAGGAACAGCTGTCCTCCGCCCGGCGTACGGTCGACGGCTACCTGCTGGCGCCCTTCCCGTGGTACGGCCTCGACGAGGCCTTCACGGGTCCGCGCTGGCTGATGCAGGTCGGGACGGCGGCCGACGGCGCCGTCGAGCACGGTTCGGTCGGACACGGCGACGAACCCTCCGTGAAGAACGAGTACGCGGTCGGGACGGCCGGAGAGCCCAAGGAGAAGTTCGCGGTCGTGGTCACGGTCGCGGCCAACCCGGTGCGGCGCAGCGCGGACGGCACGGGGCTCCTGGAGGCCACCTCGGTGTCCTCGGCGGCCTGGCTCGCGGGGGTGGGGCTGCTGTCCTTCACCTGGCCGGGGCAGATGGACCACTCGCTGCGCGACGACTGGCTGGAGCAGCAGACCGAGACGGCCTGGGCCCTCGCGGACGACCTGGCCGGTCCTGACTGGTCGACGCTGTCGCTGCCGGTGGACGGCGTCCCGACGCCGTTCCACTACCGCGAGTCCGAGTTCGGCTGGGTCCTCGCGGGTTCCACGCAGCAGGGGGTGCACGTGGGGGCGTACGGGAGAGGCATGAGCGCATACGGGCTGGGCTTCGCCATGATCAAGGACATCAGTACGTACGCCTAGTCGGGGATTACGGCGGAGGGGGCGCTGTCCAGCGGGACAGCGCCCCCTCCGCCGTACGAGCCGGTCGTGCGGGGCCTAGAACTTGTTCTTCGGGGTGATCCCCAGCGACAGTCCCGAAAGGCCCCGCTGGCGGCCGCCCAGCTTGCCCGCGATGCCGCGCAGGGCCGCGCCCGCGGGGGAGTCGGGGTCGGTCAGGACCACCGGCTTGCCCTCGTCGCCGCCCTCGCGGAGGCGGACGTCGATCGGGATGGCACCCAGGACCGGGACCGTGGCGCCGGTCGTGCGGGTGAGGCCGTCGGCGACCGTCTGGCCGCCGCCCGTGCCGAAGACGTCGACCATCTCGCCGCAGTGCGGGCAGGGCAGGCCCGACATGTTCTCGACCACGCCGACGATCTTCTGGTGGGTCTGCACGGCGATGGAGCCGGCTCGCTCGGCGACCTCGGCGGCCGCCTGCTGCGGGGTCGTCACGACCAGGATCTCGGCGTTCGGGACCAGCTGGGCGACCGAGATGGCGATGTCGCCCGTGCCCGGCGGGAGGTCGAGGAGCAGGACGTCCAGGTCGCCCCAGTACACGTCCGCCAGGAACTGCTGCAGCGCGCGGTGGAGCATCGGGCCGCGCCACACCACCGGGGCGTTGCCCGGCGTGAACATGCCGATGGAGATGACCTTCACGCCGTTGGCCGAAGGCGGCATGATCATGTTCTCGACCTGGGTGGGACGCCCGTCCGCACCCAGCATGCGCGGCACCGAGTGGCCGTAGATGTCGGCGTCGACGACGCCCACCTTGAGGCCGTCGGCGGCCATCGCCGCCGCCAGGTTCACCGTCACCGAGGACTTGCCGACGCCGCCCTTGCCGGACGCGACCGCGTACACACGGGTCAGCGAGCCCGGCTTGGCGAAGGGCACCTCGCGCTCGGCCGTGCCGCCGCGCAGCGCGGCCGCCAGCTCCTTGCGCTGCTCGTCGCTCATGACGTCGAGGGTGACGTCGACGCGGGTGACGCCGTCGACCCGGGAGACCGCCTCGGTCACGCGCTGCGTGATCGTCTCGCGCATCGGGCAGCCGGAGACCGTCAGGTACACGGTGACCGCGACCGCTCCGTCCGCGCCGATCTCCACCGACTTCACCATCCCGAGTTCGGTGATGGGCCGGTTGATCTCGGGGTCGTTCACCGTCGCCAGTGCCTCGCGCACCGCGTCTTCGCTAGCCATAGGAACGATGGTACGGCTCGGTAGCCTGGGCCCGGAAAGCCCGTCAGCGGTCGTCTACGTCACGTCCGCGCGACCGTTCTGCCGGGAATACGGCATGTTCGTGGTGGCCGTCCTGCCGTCCCTCCAGCTCCTTGACCAGGTCCTGCAGCTCGGAGCGGATCCAGTCGCGGGTCGCCACCTCGCCGAGGCCGATGCGCAGGGCGGCGATCTCGCGGGTCAGATACTCGGTGTCGGCGATGGAGCGCTCGTTCTGCTTGCGGTCCTGTTCGAGGTTGACCCGGTCCCGGTCGTCCTGCCGGTTCTGCGCGAGCAGGATCAGGGGGGCCGCATACGAGGCCTGCAGCGACAGCATCAGGGTCAGGAAGATGAACGGGTAGTTGTCGAAGCGCAGGTCGTGCGGTGCGAAGACGTTCCACAGCACCCACGCGATGATGACGACCGTCATCCAGACGATGAACCGCCCGGTGCCCAGGAAGCGCGCGATGCGCTCCGAGAGCCGTCCGAAGGCCTCCGGGTCCCACTCGGGCAGGATCCGGCGGCGCGGCGGCCGCGGCTGGTCGAGGCGGGGACGGGTACGCGTGGTCGCCGTCGCACCCGCCGGGGTGCGCTCGCGGCCCATCTCGCGCTCAGGAGGCATGGGGGGCCGCCCCCTCGTCGTCCTCGAGGTGGAACTCGGTCTCCCGCCAGTCCTCGGGCAGCATGTGGTCCAGTACATCGTCCACGGTCACCGCGCCGAGCAGCGACCCGGCCTCGTCGACGACGGGCGCCGCGACCATGTCGTACGCCGCGAAGAACCCGGCCACCAGGGGCAGCGCGGCGTCCGGGTCCAGGGGCTGCAGATCGTCGTCGATGATCGAGCTGACCAGCGTGTACGGCGGGTCGCGCAGCAGCCGCTGGAAGTGGACCGTGCCGAGGTACTTGCCGGTCGGCGTCTCGTCGGGCGGGCGGCAGACGTAGACCTGCGCGGCGAGGGCGGGCGACAGGTCGCGGTTGCGTACGCGCGCGAGGGCGTCGGCGACGGTGGCGTCGGGCCGCAGCACGATCGGCTCGGTGGTCATGAGCCCGCCGGCCGTCTTCTCCTCGTATGCCATGAGCCGGCGCACGTCCGCCGCCTCGGCGGGCTGCATCAGCGTCAGCAGCCGCTCCTTGTCCTCCTCCGGCAGCTCGGCCAGCAGGTCGGCGGCGTCGTCCGGGTCCATGGCCTCCAGGACGTCGGCGGCGCGCTCCTCCTTCAGCTTGCCGAGGATCTCGATCTGGTCGTCCTCGGGGAGCTCTTCGAGCACGTCGGCGAGGCGGTCGTCGTCGAGGGCGGCGGCCACCTCGGCGCGGCGCTTGGCGGAGAGGTGGTGCAGGACGTTCGCCAGGTCGGCGGGGCGCAGCTGCTCGAAGGTGGCCAGCAGGCTCTCGGCGCCCTGCCCGTGCTCCTCGAGCGAGAAGCCGGTGACGGCCGACCACTCCACGGTCAGCGTCTCGCCCTTGGCCCGCCGGAAGGCGCCGCCCTTCCTGCCCTTGCGGACGAAGACCCGGTCGACCTCCCAGTCCCGGCGGGCCGGCAGCTGCTGCACCGACACGTCGAGGACGGTGACCTCCTCGCCGCTCTCCGCGAGCGTGACGCGCCGGTCGAGGAGCTCACCGAAGACGAGGCGCTCGGTGGGGCGCTGCTCGAAGCGGCGGACGTTGAGCACGCCGGTGGTGATGACCTGGCCGGACTCGATGCTGGTGATCCGGGTCATGGGCAGGAAGATGCGGCGTCGGCTGGGCAGTTCGACGACCAGCCCGAGCACGCGTGGGGGCCGCCGTCCGACGCGCAGCATGACGACCAGATCGCGCACCCGGCCCACCTGGTCGCCGTTGGGATCGAAGGCGGCGACGCCGGCGAGGTGCGAGACGAAGATCCGGGGCGCGCCCGCTGCCATGGCTGCGGCTCCTTTGCGTACGGGTGTCCAGTGCTGCGTGTCGCTGCTGTGCATCTTTTCCGAATTGCCCGCTCGGATGGGCTTCAGGCTAGCCCGTACCCATCGGATCCGCCCTGATGGGAGGTCCGGACGAACCGGCTCCGCCAGGCCGGAACGGCACCCGTTACTCTGCCGTACGCTGCTCGCGTCCCTCGACTGAAAGGCAGCCCCACCTGTGACTGCGATCGCCCTCGGCCGAACCCGTCGGACCTCGCTGGTGAGCGCGGTGTGCGCACTGGTCGTGACGGGGACGGGACTGCTCGCGGGATGCAGCGAGGACCCCGACGGGGGCACCAACGGGGTCGGCAAGCTGCCGGCCGACAAGATCCAGTCGAAGACCAGGGCGGCCGCCGAATCCGCCGAAGCGGTACGGCTCGCCGGAACCGTCGTCACCAACGGGCGGACGTACACCCTCGACATGCGCCTGAAGTCCGGCGGCGGCAGCGGCACGGTCACCTCCAAGGGGGTGGCCTTCGGGCTGCTGCGGATCGGCGAGCAGCTGTATCTGAAGGCCGGCGCGGAGTTCTGGAACCACGCGGACGGCAACACGTCGGCCGGGGGCACACTCGACGGCAAGTATGTGAAGGTGCCGCAGGGCGACCCCTCGTACAAGAAGTTCAGCGGGTTCACGGACAAGGACGTCCTGCTCGACGGTCTGCTGACCCTGCACGGCGCGCTCGCCACGGACGGCCACCATGAGCAGGCGGGCACCCGCACCATCCGCATCACCGGCGACCAGGGCTCCGGCGGCACCCTGGACGTCTCCCTGGAGGGCACCCCGTACCCCCTCCGCCTGCAACGCGCAGGCGGCGCCGGCACCCTCACCTTCTCCTCCTGGGGCAAGGACTTCCCCCTGACCCAGCCGAAGAAGGACGAGACGGTCGACTACGGGAAGAAACTCCCGACGTCGTGACCAGCGCCCTGTAGGGGCGCGGGGAACTGCGCGACCAGTCACGACGCGCCCGCAGGTGACAGACGGCCCATCGCGGCTACGAGCGGCAGCTCACCCGCGCCGCCGCTTCCGGAAGAGCAGCCGCGGCAACCCCGCGGGGATCGGCTGACGGGTCGTGGCAGGCGACGGCAGCGGCGCCTCCGCCAGGCTGCCGTCGGGCAGCGGCCCCGACACCCCTGCAGGCACCAGGCGCAGCACACGGCACTCACGGGCCCAACGGCCCGTCATCGCCTCGCCGTCGGGGGCGTTCAGACGCTTGCCCTTCAGCTCGGCGACGGCCGCCTCCCATTCCGCGGAGCCGGACGGCAGTTCGGACACGGTCGCGGTGAACGTCACCAGCCGACCGCCCTTGTCCTTGCTGCGCACGGTCACCTCGGCGGAACCGCCGTCGGCCAGCCCCGGCAGCGGCTGCTCCCCGGGCCCGTCGCCGACCAGGCACACCGCACCCTCGTGCCACACATGCCACAGCGCACGGGCCGCCGTACCGGCACCCTTCACCCAGATGAGGCCGGACTTCTTGGTGGCCTCCTCGACGAGGGCCTGGCCGAGCAGCTCGCTTGTCATGGGCCCAGCCTATCGAGGCGCGCTCACAGCCAGCCGTTGCGCTTGAGCACCCGGTGGATGCCCACACACATGGCGACCGTGACGCTCAGCACCAGGGGGTAGCCGTACTTCCAGTGCAGCTCCGGCATGTAGTCGAAGTTCATGCCGTACACACCGGTCACCATCGTCGGTACGGCGATGATCGCGGCCCAGGCGGTGATCTTCCGCATGTCCTCGTTCTGCGCGACGGACGCCTGCGCGAGGTTGGCCTGGAGGATCGAGTTGAGCAGCTCGTCGAAGCCGATGACCTGCTCCTGGACGCGGGCGAGGTGGTCGGCGACGTCCCGGAAGTACTTCTGGATGTCGGGGTCGATCAGCCGCATCGGCCGCTCGCTGAGCAGCTGCATGGGCCGCAGCAGCGGCGCCACCGCCCGCTTGAACTCCAGCACCTCACGCTTGAGCTGGTAGATCCGCGCCGAGTCCACACCGCGCGAGACACCGCCTCGGCGCCCCGGCGAGAACACCTCGGTCTCCACCTCGTCGATGTCGTCCTGGACGGCGTCCGCGACCGCGACATAGCCGTCGACGACATGGTCGGCGATCGCGTGCAGCACCGCAGAGGGGCCCTTGGCGAGCAGCTCGTGGTCGTCCTGCAGCCGGTGCCGCAGCGCCCGCAGCGAGCCCTGGCCGCCGTGCCGGACGGTGATGAAGAAGTCCCGCCCGGTGAAGCACATGACCTCGCCGGTCTCCACGACCTCGCTGTTGGCGGTCAGCTGGTCGTGCTCGACGTAGTGGATGGTCTTGAAGACCGTGAACAGGGAGTCGTCGTACCGCTCCAGCTTGGGCCGCTGGTGGGCCTGGACGGCGTCCTCCACGGCCAGCGGGTGCAGCCCGAACTCGCGGGCGATACCGGCGAATTCGGCCTCGGTCGGCTCGTGCATCCCGATCCACACGAAGCCCCCGTCGCGGCGCACCAGGCGCATCGCCTCGTGCGGGGTCATCGGGTTGCCGGTGTCGATGCGGGCCCCGTCGCGGTAGACGGCGCAGTCGACGACCGCGGACGGCGTCGAGGGGTCGCGCGTCGTGTCGTACACCCCGGTGTCCTTGCGCAGGGAGATGCGGGACGGCCGGACCGCGGCGCGGAGGTCACGGATCATCGACATGGCTGGCTCCTTCGTGACAGGCAACGCAAGGCGCCGACGACGGGTGGAACTGCCCGGAATGGGGACGTCCTGACTTCGTGTGTTTGGCACGTCCACAAAGCGGGGAGCACCGCACCATCGCGGTGGCGAGCTTCGTTACTGATTCAGATCAGACAGATCAGGCAAAACGAAGTGCTCTTCCGCAGGAAGACGTGAGCGTGAAAGGCGGCGGTCAGCCGGAGCCGGATCAGCTGTATCAGCGGCGGGAAGAGCGAGTGGTACTGCACGGGTGACTTCGATCCATGACAGCCCCACCTCCTCCGGCCGGTCCCTCGTAAGGGAGTCTCAATCGGCGTCGGGACTCGATCGCGACGCCACAGCGTGCTGCCCGAACGACCGGGCCAGAGTATCAGTCGCCCAAACTGTCAAGGCGCCGCTTTGCCCGGTGCTGACGAGTTCTATGCTCGCCGCATGGTTGATGTTCTCCCTCTGGTCGAGGCCCGGTTGCGCAGCGCGCTGGGCGAGCCGGACGCACGCGCGGCGGTCACGTTCCTGGGCACGGACCCCATCGAGGTACTGCGCTTCCGGGACGACTCCGGGGCCGGGGGCATCGTCCGCTACGCCACCCTCGGCATGTCCGCACAGCCGATGAGCGACCCCACGGCGGTGCTCGCCGACCCGGTCAAGGGCCCGCGCGCGGAGCTGATCCTCTCGGTGCGCGGCGGCCTCGCCGACACCGACAAGGCGCTGCGCCCGCTCGCCGTACTCGCCGCGTCCCCGCAGGTCGAGGGCGTGATCGTGGCCCCGGGTGCCTCGCTCGACCTCGGCGAACCCCTGTGGCCAGGCGCCCCGTTCAGCTCCGTCCTGGTCGCTGAGCCGGGCGGCCTGGTCGAGGACCTCGATCTCGACGAGCCTCTTGACCCGGTGCGCTTCCTGCCCCTGCTGCCCATGACGCCGAACGAGGCCGCCTGGAAGCGCGTGCACGGCGCCCAGGCCCTCCAGGAGCGGTGGCTGACGCACGGCACGGACCTGAGGGATCCGTCCCGCAGGTCCGTCCCACTGGACTGAACGCCGAGTGAGCAAGCTCACCAACATGCGGCCGGAATCGGTCAGTTGGCAAAGGCCGCGAGTGCGCACATCCCGAACCGGTGGTGAGGGTTCCGGTGAAGGGTTCCGTCCGGACGGGTGATCGTCCTTGACGTGGCGGAGCGGGGGTAGGACCGTGGGGCCCTATGAGGGGCGAACCCAGTTGCCCGAAGTGTGGTGGCCGGGTCAGGGCTCCCGGACTCTTCTCCGACACCTGGCAGTGCGATGTGCACGGCACCGTGCATCCGCTGCAGCCCGTGATCCCGCCCAGCGTCGAGGCCCTCAGTGTCGTGGTGCATCGCACGCAGGTGCCGGTGTGGATGCCGTGGCCGCTGCCGATCGGCTGGCTGTTCACGGGCGTGGCCTGCGCGGGTGACGACCGCCATGGCGGCCGCGCCACCGCCGTGGCCTGCTCGGGCCCGGGACCGCTCGGTGGCATAGGGGAGCTGATCCTGGTCGCCGAGGAACTCGGGGTCGGACTCGGTGCGCGCTACGCGGGGATCGACGGTCCGGACCCGGGGCCGTACATGAACGTGGAGAAGCCCCCGCAGGTGAAGGTGCTGGCCGGCGGGCGGCCCACCCCGCTGTGGCATGTCGCCGGCAGCCCCGCCGACCGGGCGGTGTTCGCGGGCGAGGCGCGGGGGCTGTGGCTGTGGGCGGTGGTGTGGCCCGAGCAGTCGGGGTTGCTGATGTACGACGAGCTGGTGCTGACGGATCTGCGGGATGCGGGGGCGGAGGTCGAGCTGGTGCCCTGCGGGGCGCTGTCGCCGCGCTTGCTTGAGCCGTGACGCCCACCGGGGCGGGGAGCAAGGTTGTCCGGCGTCTGCGGGGCGTGGGTGGCCGCTCGCGCCCACGCGGCGGAGCCGCATGTCGATACAGCCCCGCGCCCCTGATGGGGGTGTCGGTAGGGGGTGCTCTGGCTGTGCGGGTGTGACAGGGGACGTTGAAAAGCCGGTTATCCTTGAGCGTCCCCTTTCGTGCCGTCACCGCTTGGAGTCTGCGTAGTGCGTATCGATCTGCACGCCCACTCCACTGCTTCCGACGGTACGGACACCCCGGCTGAGCTGGTGCGGAATGCTGCCGCGGCCGGGCTGGACGTGGTGGCGCTCACCGATCACGACACCACTCGCGGGTATGCCGAGGCGATCGCCGCGCTGCCGGCGGGGCTCACGCTGGTCACCGGTGCCGAGTTGTCCTGTCGTGTCGACGGTGTCCCCATGCACATGCTCGCCTACCTCTTCGATCCCGAGGAGCCGGCGCTGCTCGCCGAGCGCGAGCTGGTGCGGGACGACCGCGTGCCGCGGGCCAAGGGCATGGTCGCCAGGCTGAACGAGCTGGGCGTGCCGGTCACCTGGGAGCAGGTCGAGCGGATCGCCGGGGGCGGTTCCGTCGGGCGGCCGCATGTCGCGACCGCGCTCGTGGAGCTGGGCGTCGTACCGACCGTCAGCGACGCGTTCACCGAGGACTGGCTGGCCGACGGCGGGCGGGTCTTCGTCGAGAAGCACGAGACGGATCCCTTCGAGGCGATCCGGCTGGTGAAGGCCGCGGGCGGGGTCACCGTCTTCGCGCACCCGGCCGCCGGCAAGCGCGGCCGCACGGTGCCGGAGTCCGCGATCGCCGAGATGGCCGCCGCCGGGCTCGACGGCATCGAGGTCGACCACATGGACCACGACGAGGAGACCCGGGCGCGGCTGCGCGGGCTGGCCAAGGAACTGGGGTTGCTGACCACCGGGTCCAGCGACTACCACGGCAGCCGCAAGACCTGCGTGCTCGGCGAGTACGTCACGGATCCCGAGGTCTACGGGGAGATCACGCGACGGGCGACCGGGGCGTTCCCGGTGCCGGGGACCGGCGGAGCTTGAGGAGCCCCTCCGCACCCCCGTTCCCGTCCATCTCCTTTTCCCGCTCATTTCCTGCAAGGCGTGTAGCTCACCCATGTTCGACGTCGCCGTCTTCGGCTCCCTGTTCCTGACCCTTTTTGTCATCATGGATCCCCCCGGGATCACCCCGATCTTCCTCGCGCTGACCGCCGGGCGCCCCGGCAAGGTGCAGAAGCGGATGGCCTTCCAGGCCGTGTGCGTGGCCGGCGGTGTGATCACCGTCTTCGGGCTGCTGGGGCACCAGATCCTCAACTATCTGCATGTCTCCGTGCCCGCGCTGATGATCGCGGGCGGGCTGCTGCTTCTGCTCATCGCCCTCGACCTGCTGACCGGCAAGAACGACGAGCCGAAGCAGACCAAGGACGTCAATGTGGCGCTCGTGCCGCTGGGCATGCCACTGCTGGCCGGCCCCGGCGCCATCGTGTCCGTCATCCTCGCCGTGCAGAAGGCCGACAGCGTCGCCATGCAGACGTCGGTGTGGACGGCGATCCTCGCCATCCATGTCGTGCTGTGGCTGGTGATGCGGTATTCGCTGCTGATCATCCGGGTCATCAAGGACGGTGGCGTCGTCCTGGTGACCCGGCTCGCGGGCATGATGCTCTCCGCGATCGCCGTGCAGCAGATCATCAACGGCATCACGCAAGTGATCAAGGGCGGCTGAGCCCTCGGAGTCCCGGGCGCATGCGCAGAGCCCCCGTACGGCGTCGATGCCGTACGGGGGCTCTGAAGCTGCTGCGGTGATCCGCGTCTTCGTCGTTCCGTCTTCGGTCGTTCCGTCTTCGGTCGGTGCGTCTTCGCGTCGGTGTTACGCGGCCGAGTCCTCGGCCGGACGGATCCAGAGGCGCTGCCCGACGGCCGCGGCCTGCTGAACGATCCGGTTGACGGAGGCGGCGTCCACGACGGTGCTGTCCACGGTCGTGCCGTCGACCTCGTCGAGTCGCATGATTTCGAAGCGCATGGCCTCTCCCTTCGTCTCGCTGTGTTCCATAGCAGTCAACGGGCTGTGTGTTACAAACATTCCCTACGCTAAAGAAATTTTTCGAACGTCTAACTACTCACCGGTAAGGACCGACCGGGACCAGTTGTGTTCGCAGCGTCACCGCCAGGACAATGAAGGCGATGAACGACGACCTCGCGGCCCTCAGCGCCCGCATCGACCGCACGAACGAGCTGCTGCAGCGCATGCTCGCCGAGGTGGCGAAGACGCCCTCGACCCATGCGATCTTCGTCGACGCGGGGTACCTGTATGCGGCCGCGGGCCGGCTGGTGGCGGGGACGGAGGACCGTCGCGCCTTCGACCTGGACGCGGAGGGTCTGATCGAGGCGCTCATCGACCGGGCCCGCACGATCTTCGCGGACAGTCGGCTGCTCCGCGTCTACTGGTACGACGGTGCGCGGCGCCGCATCCACACCGCCGAGCAGCAGTCGATCGCCGAACTCCCCGATGTGAAGGTCCGGCTGGGCAACCTGAACGCCAACAACCAGCAGAAGGGCGTCGACTCGCTGATCAGGACGGACCTGGAGTCACTCGCCAGACACCGGGCGATCAGCGACGCGGCGCTGCTGGGCGGCGACGAGGACCTGGTGTCGGCGGTCGAGGCGGCGCAGGGATACGGGGCGCGCGTCCACCTGTGGGGCATCGAGGCGCCCGAGGGACGCAACCAGGCGGAGCCCCTGCTCTGGGAGGTCGACAGCCAGCGCACCCTGGACCTCGACTTCTTCAAGCCGTACGTCTCCCGGCGCACCGCGGCCGCCTACGAGGCCACCGCCGCCAGGCCCGGCCGTGAGGACGTCCGCTTCGTCGGCGCGCAGATCGCGGCGAAGTGGCTGGCCGGGCGGGGCCGCGACTCCCTGGCGGAACTGCTGCCCGGCCACCCCTATCTGCCGGGCTCGGTCGACCAGGACCTGCTGGTGGAGGCGGAGGGACTGCTGCAGTACTCCCTGCGCGGTCAGGCGGACCTGCGCCGCGCCCTGCGGGACGGGTTCTGGGAGCACCTGCAGGGGCAGTACTAGGCGTAGCGCCTACGGGCGGGCCTGTGTGCGGTCCCAGAAGTCCGCGAAGGCGCGGGCCGTGTCCAGGGGCCGGTCGGTGTTGGGGGAGTGTTCGGCGCCCTCGACGACGGTGCGGTGCGCGTTCAGGCGCAGCGCCATGTCGTCGAGCAGGGGCACCGGCCAGGTGTCGTCGCTGGAACCCGACAGGACGTGGAACGGCAGCGGTACGGCGGCCAGCTCGGCCACGCGGTCCGGTTCGACGCACAACTGGCGGCCCGTCGCGATGAGCTGGGCCGGCTTGTTGCCGAGCCAGCGGCGGCGCAGATCGTCCTGGTCGTCCAGGCCGCCGTCGAGCTGCCCGGGCGCGCCGGTCTCTGTCTCCTCCGGCGGCTCCATGGCCTGCATCGCCTCCCACACCTCGGCCATGTTCATCACGGCGAGAGCGTCACGGAGCAGCTTGACGCGCTGCTGCTGGGAGCCGGAGATCTGGGCGGGGCCGGAGGCCATGAGGGTGAGCGACAGGAACGGGGTGTGGTCCAGCAGGACCGCCGCCCGTGCGATCTGCCCGCCGAGGGAGTGGCCGACCAGGTGCACGGGGGTGCCGAGGGTGGCGGCCTGGGCGAGCACGTCCCGCGCCAACTCGCCCTGGGCGTAGGCCGATTCGTCGGACTCGGGACCGTCGGACTCGTACTGCCCCCGTCCGTCCACCGCGACGGTCCGGTAGCCGCGGGCCGCGAGCGGCTCGTGCAGCGGGTTGTAGTCCTCCTTGCTGCCGGTGAACCCGGGCAGCAGCAGCGCGGTTCCCTTGGCGGCGACGCCGTCCGCCACGGGCGCGTCGACGACGGCGAACTCCCCGCGGGCGGTGCGCAGCGAGTACGCGCGGGCGCCGGGGGGCGGGGTGAAGGTCGGGGGCCTGCTCATGGGGTGAGGTTATCCGCCTCGGGTGTCGGGGAGGGGGGCGGGCTGCGGCATCCAGCCGTAGGCACACAGGCCGACGGCCCGACCCCCCGCGAAGGGGGCCGGGCCGTCGGCCAGTGAGTGCATCAGCCCTCCGCGGGCTCCGCGGCGGCCGTGGCCTTCCGCGTGCGACGCACCCTGGGCTTCGCCTCGGGAGCGGCCTCGGCGGCCTGCGCCGGGATCTCGGCCACGGCGGCGGCCTTGCGGGTACGGCGGGGCTTCGCCTCCTCCGTGGTCTCCGCGGCGGCGGCCGTCTTGCGGGTGCGGCGCGGCTTGGCCTCCGTGCCCTCGGCCGTGTCGACCGCGGCCGCCTTGCGCGTACGACGCGGGTTCGCCACCTCCGCCGCCGGGGTGGCGTCGGCGGACTCGGCGACCTTGCGGGTACGGCGACGGGGCGCGGCCTCGGCGGTCTCCACGGCGGCGGCCGTCTTGCGGGCGCGGGTGCGCGGCTTGGCGTCCGTGCCCTCGACGGTGTCGACCACGGCCTCCGCCGCCTTCCGCGTCCGCGGCTTGGCCGCGGGCTCCTCAGCGGCCTGCGCCGGGATCTCCGCCACGGCAGCGGCCGTCTTACGGGTGCGCCGGGGCTTCGCCTCGGCGGTGTCGACCGCGGCCTCCGCAGCAGCCGTTGCCTTGCGGGTCCGGGTGCGCGGCTTGGCCTCGGTGGTGGGCTCCGCGGTGGCCGTGGCCTTGCGGGTCCGGGTCCGCGGCTTGGCCTCGGTGACCTCGGCGGTGTCGACCGCGGTCTCCGCAGCAGCCGTTGCCTTGCGGGTCCGGGTGCGGGGCTTGGCCTCGGTGGCCTCGGTGGCCTCGGCGGTGTCGACCGCGGTCGCCGCGGCGGCAGCCGTCGTCTTGCGGGTACGGCGGCGCGGGGCGGTCTCCGTCGGTTCCGGGGCCGACTCGGTGGTGCCCTCGGCGGTGTCGACCGCGGTCTCCGCGGCAGCTGCGGCCTTGCGGGTCCGGGTGCGGGGCTTGGCCTCGGTGGCCTCGGCCGTGTCCACCGCGGCGGCAGCCGTCGTCTTGCGGGTACGGCGGCGCGGGGCGGTCTCCGTCGGTTCCGGGGCCGACTCGGTGGTGCCCTCGGCGGTGTCGACCC